>CAVYCT010000026.1:0-122700 GCA_963766945.1 uncultured Actinomycetota bacterium | reverse complement strand
CTGGTAGCCCGGCAGCGCGAGAAGACCCACCAGCGCGATCGCGCACGTCGTGATGAAGATGGGTACCGGCCAGCGCACGACCGCAGTCCCCACTCGTCGCCATCCACGTTGCGACATCGTGCGTTTGGGTTCGAGGAGGCCGAAACGGCTGGCGACGCTTACGCCCGCGGGAACCAGCGTGAGAGCGACCGCGACCGCAACCAGCATGCCTATCGCGCACGGGGCGGCCATGGTTTGGAAAGCCGGCAGTCGGGTGAAACTGAGGCAATACGTCGCCCCGGCGATAGTCAACCCGGACGCCAATATCACGTGCGCCACTCCGCGGTATGCGGTGTAATAGGCCCGTTCTCTATCTTCACCGGCCTGACGCGCCTCGTGGTATCGGCCCATGAAGAATATGCCGTAATCTGTGCCGGCTGCAATCGCGAGGGTTATCAAGATATTGACAGCAAAAGTCGAAAGCCCGATGACACCCAAATGGCCGAGGACCGCAACGATTCCACGGACTGCCGCCAGTTCGAGCCCGACCATGGCCAATAGGAAAACTGCGGTAGTGATCGAACGATAAACCAGAAGAAGCAAAATGAAGATCACCGCGATTGCCGCCAGGGTGATCTTGAGTACCGTTCTCTCGCCGCTGTGGTTCGAATCCGCGACGGATGCCGCTGGTCCGGTGACATAGGCCTTGACTCCAGCCGGCGCCGGCGTTCGATCAACGATATTCCGAACAGAGTCGACGGATTGGGTCGCCAGTGTCTCGCCTGCGTTTCCCGCGAGACTCAATTGGACATACGCAGCCTTACCGTCGGCACTTTGTGCTGCAGACGCCGTTAGTGGGTCCCCCCAGTAATTCTGAATGTGCTGAACGTGCGTTGTGTCGGCGGTCAGCCGAGAAATCAGATCATCGTAATAATGGTGAGCGTCGTCACCGAGAGGCCGGTCGCCCTCCAAAACGACCATCGCAACACTATCGGTGCTCGATTCCTTGAATAACTCACCGATGCGCATCATCGCCTGTACCGACGGCGCATCTTTGGCGCTCAGCGATACTGCCCGCTCTTTGGCGACCTGATCCAGCGATGGAACAAACAGACTCACCGCAGCAATGATCGCCAACCAGCCGAGAATAAAGAGCAGCGAAAATCTACGAACCATTCTCGCCAAGAATGATCGTTCGATATGTTCGCTGCTCGTGATGGTTCTCATCCGTCCGTTACCAGGCAGTGGGTGTAGGCATTCACTTCGTCCGAAATTTTCTCGGCTTTGACCTCACCGTTCACGACGATGCGGCAGCCAATACTGTCGCTATCACCTTGCGCCACAATGCTACCCACGACCGACGGGGAATTTGCCGTGATCTTCAACGACCACGGCAAGGCGGCGCCGTCAACTTGCTGCGGCTCAGAATTGACGTCGAAATAGCTAATTTTAGCCACGGTGCCCGCCGGGCCGAAGACCTCGTAAATCATCTGCTTAGGGTCGAATGACGAGGCGCCATCGACTTGACTGCCGGCGTACGACGGGCGCTGCTGCGCGCCGAAGTGACCGTGGACCCGCGACACAATGAATCCTCCACAAACGATCACCGCCATTACGACCAGCGGTATCCACACCCTCTGCACAACTCTGAGGATCCGCATCCCTCCACCCACCCACAGATCGGCGTACCCACGCTCGATGAGGGCACGACCAACAGTGACGAGTAAACCATGCCGTGGCAACCGATGCGCCGGGCGCTATCGCGTCTTTGCTGGAACGTGACCGTGACGCCTGCGGGTTTTCAGCGTCGGGCGCGATCGGGGTCCGCCCGAGGCATCACGCGGCCCACGATCGACGGAAGGATCCGCTGGTAACCGGACCCGGTAGCTCGCACGAACAGGTCGAGCGCCCTGGCGCCCGGCCCGACGAGCACGCGGGCCTTGTTCTTGCGCACGCCGTTGAGGATTATCCGCGCAGCGTGTTCAGGGCTGGCACTGGCCAGCCGCGTGTCGAACAACTCCGCCAGCTCATCCTTGTCGAGGCCCTCGGCTGCCGTCGCGTTGCGCGCAATCGCCGTCGCGATGCCACTGGGATACACCGTGGTGACCTTCACCGGATAACCGGCCAGCGCCATCTCCTGCCGTAGCGCCTCGGTGAACCCGCGCACGGCGAACTTGGCCGAATTGTATGCGGACTGACTTGGCACGGAGAAGATGCCCCAGAGGCTGGAGATGTTGATGACATGTCCGTCGTCCGACGCGATCAGGTGCGGCAAGAACGCCTTGGTGCCGTGGACCACACCCCAGTAGTTGACGTCCATCACCCGTTCGATGTCGTCGAATCGGCTGATCTCGACGTCGCCGGTGAACGCGATGCCTGCGTTGTTGTAGATCTGGTTGACCACCCCAAAGTGGTCTCTGACTTCGTCGGCATATGCCAGAAAGCGATCGCGCTCGGTGACGTCGAGCCGGTCTGCCTTGACCGGCGCACCGATGTCCCGTAGCTGCTTCTCCGTGCGTGAGAGGCCCTCGGTGTCGATGTCGCTGATCGCCAGCTTCGCCCCCGACTGCGCCAGCTCCAGGGCCAGCGCCGCGCCGATGCCCGAACCGGCGCCGGTCACCACGGCGACTTTTCGCGCGAAACCTTCCATGTTCACCCCCCAATAACGTGACTTGAACCGAGTCGTCACGTGCCTACGCGCTGACGATAGTGGCGCCGCGAGGCGCGTGACGACTTATTGACGCGTCCTTAGACAGGCTCGCGATCAACCAGTTAAACCCCGTCCCCTGGGCTGAGCTGACTCTTTGTCGTCGTTGCTGCCGTGACCGGGGCTGCCGGTGCCGACGTTGACGCCGCTGGCGGCACCGCCCGTGCTGTCAACGCTCTCGGGTGCCGCCGCCTTCACGAAACCCCTTGGCGCTGTGCGGCCCGAAGAAGCCGAAACGCCCGGCATTCCCACCGTGGCCCCTGGGGCCGCCCGAGGTGAAGTTCGCGAGTCAACGGTGCCGGGTTCACTTTCGACGGTGCGTCACTGCTGCCGTCGATCGCACCGCTATCGCCCTCCCGGCTGCGATGCTCGGGCAACTGCGATCCATCACTCACGTTCTGCTGCGGCTGCTGTTGTCTCAACTGCGGGCGCTCCTGCCGCAATGAAACAGCGACCTCCTCATTGGCGGCCGGATCCATGGTGACGGGCGGACCGCCGATGCCATACGCGCCCTGCCCCGTCGAACCTGGCCCGATGTCGGGCCTCGTGGTGCCCTGCGGGCGGCCCATGCCCATGTCCTCCGACGCGTTGTCCATGCCAGTGGCCATCGCAATGGAAAGGTTGCTGGCCATCGCAGTTGGGTCGGGGGAATACAGGTAGTTGTTCGGCGTGGGCTGCCGGGACTGATCGTCCGGTCGTAGCCCGCCTCGACCAGCAGGCGTACCACCGGATCGAGCATGTCGGCGACGACCGGTCCGATGCCCGGGATTCATCTGCACCGGCATCAGAAGCGGAACGGGATACGTCGGGATGAGGTAGTACTTCGTGTCGCCGTATTGGTCCTGCAGCACCGCGTCACTCGGGTCGAAGATGGGGTAGTTGAGGTGAACTTCGAAGAATCCGGCCGCGGCGTTGGCCAGCGAAAACAGGTTCAGCGGATTGGTCGGAAAGTCCGAGATGGGGTCGTATTGGCCAGTGATGTCGTAGGTGGTGATCTGACCCGCCCCCGCGTTGGCGGTCTCGGTCGGGGTGGCCCGGCTGCCTGTGGTGACGTCGTCGAGTCCCGTGGAAAAGCCGCCGTTGGGGCGCTCCGAATTTCCGACCAGCACAAACGTCGGGATGGTTCCGGGAGTCGGGTCCGCGTTGAAGGCCTTCTTGTAGTCGCTGCCTACGAACGCGCCCTGGGAGTATCCGAAGATCACCGGCGTGGTGTCGGCGCCGATGGCTTGTTGCAGCTGCGGACACGCCCTGATCATTGGGCACGGCGTTGACGTCCGTTGGGACGCTGCCGGTGAAGCCGCCGACGTAACAGGGTTGCCATCTCTTGAATCACCTGGTCGCTGGTGACATAGATCGGCCAGAACTGTGTGCCCTTGAGCGCGTAGGTTGCCTGGAGCTGCACATGCTGCCGTCATGGTGAGAGCTGTTGGCGTCATGGCGACAGACGCGCTCATCAGAACCGCGCCAAGTATCGCGGGAAGAGCTAAAACGATTCCGCGGGCAACCTCGCGCATGTGGACCCTTCAATCGATCAACGCTGATAGGTGTCAGTAGAGACCCCGGACTGGCGGTATATGAGCAGTCCTACAGCATTTCGACGCGTTCGTCAGCAAAATCTGCGAAGTGCGTCCAATCGTGTCGTCGCCGGCGCCAGCAACCTTCGGCTTCAGTCGGATCGACTGCCCCCCAAACGCGCAGGCTAGCGACGAGGAGCAGCCAGTTAACGAACCCCGCTGGCGACGACCGACCCAAACCATGGTGCCGCAAACGTAACCACCAGACGTGAGACATTCGGTACCGAGGACGACAGCCATCCCCGATCAGGCGATCGCGTAGTCGCTCAACGGGAAGCTGGTCTGCTCCGACACCGTGGTGTGGGTGGACGTGGCACGCAGATACGTCTCGCCGTGCGGGCCGAAGTAGTACGACCGCGAGCCGGCGCAGTCACCGCGGTAGAACACCGTGTTGTGCTGCAGCTTGCTCATCCGGTCCCGGAATCGGGCGTTCGCCTCTTCGGTGATCTCGAATGTGGTGGCGTTGCGCCGACGCACCTCACCGAACAGCCGGTTCATGTGCCGCATCTGGTATTCCATCATGTCGAAGAAATTCAAGCTGACCGCGTACGGGCTGGCCAAGCTCAGGAGGTTGGGAAAATACGGGATCGATACTCCCTGGTAGGCCTGGAACCCGTTCTTGCGCCACCACTTTCCGAGGTTGAGGCCGTCGCAGCCGATAACCTCGATCGCGGGGAAGTTGGCCTCCCACAGATCGAAGCCGGTGGCCAAGCACGAGTGTGTCGATCTCTGATTTCGTCCCGTCAGACGCGACGATCCCGTCTGGCTCGATCCGCTCGATGCCGGTCGCCTGCAGATGCACGTGCGGCTCGGTGAAGGTCCGGTAATAGGAATTGGAGAACGTCGGCCGCTTGCATCCGAAGTCATAATCCGGCGTGAGCTTGCGCCGCAGCTCTTTGTCCCGAATCGAGACGAACCGATGAATCGCGGACAGCTTCTCGGCCGCGAGGTTGAGCCACCCGAAATGGCGGGGTTCAGCACGGCGAGCACAAACATCAGCTCGTAGATGCCGTCGGTCACCCACCGGAAGGCACGCTGGGTCAGCGGCACCCGGGCGAACAGGCGCTGCACGACGCGGGGAATCGGGAAGTCGCCCTTCGCCCCCACATGGATCGGCGTGCGCTGATACACCGTCAGGTCGGCGGCCCTCTTGGCCAACTCGGGGATCAACTGTACCGCCGTCGCGCCGGTGCCGATGAGCCCAACGCGACGACCCTCGAAGTCGTAGCTGTCGTCCCATCCGGCGGTGTGGATGATCCGGCCGGCGAACTCATCGATGCCTGGAAATGTCCGGGGTGTTCGGCTGGGACAGGACACCCGTGGCGGTGATCAGGAACCGGCTGCTCAGCGTATCGCCATCGGCGAGTGCCACCCGCCAGATTCGCGCATCCTCGTCCCAATGGGCGCCGTCCACGGTGGTGTTGAACCGCATGTGCCGCCGCACGTCGTACTTGTCGGCCACATGGTCCGCGTAGCGCTTGATTTCATCGCCCGGCGCGTACAGCCGCGACCAGTACGGGTTGGGCTCGAACCAGTAGGAGTAGGTGGCCGAGGGGATGTCAACGGCCAGACCGGGATACCGGTTGACGTGCCAGGTTCCGCCCAGGTCGTTCTCGCGATCCACGATGAGGATGTCTTCGTATCCCAACTTCTTGAGCTGGATGCAAGCACCTATTCCACCGAAGCCGGCGCCTACGACGATTACGTCGAATTGCTTCGAACTCATACGCGTGGACGGTACCGCAGCGGCGGATGGAACGGACGCGGATACAGCGCAGAAGATCGATGGCCAGACGCCTGCGCCCCGGCGACCGTATCGCGGCGGCCGTAACCCACTGGATCGGACACCAAACAGGTTGCAGAAACAAGAAATTGGTGCGCACCGCACGCCGTTTCATTCCGTCGAAGCCAAGCCCCGGTGCTCACCGCACCGCAGCCGACTCTGGTCTCCCGGCAACGCGATGCGAACGCGCCGACGGTCAACGTCAGCTCAAGCGGATCTGCGTCGTGGACATCTCTGCAACTCTGCGTGCCACTGGGTTACGGTGGCTGCCGTAATCCGCGATCGGTCCGAGGATTTTTGCGAGGGTGTTTGTCCACATGACGTTTGCGCGCAGGCTCCGATTCCGCGCGAGCCTGATGAAGATTGGTGCAGACGGCTTGGCTGGGGTTGCGCGCGATAAATCCGCCGCGTACACCGCCACCTTGACCGGCAGGAAAACCGCTGCGCTCACTGACTTCGACCCATTCTCGGCGCAGACAATGCGCGACCCGTACCCGGGCTACCGTGCGCTGCTGACCGGGGAGAGCGTGCCGAACGTGTGGTACAACCGCAAGCGCGGGATCTGGATCGTTGCAGGCTACGACGACGTGCGAACGGCCTTGCGCGACCATGAGGCGCTGTCTTCTGCGGAAAGCCAGGCCCGGTTTCGCGTGCATCTGCCGTCGATGAACGCGGCCGACCCGCCCGACCACACCCGGCTCCGCAAATTCGTCTCTCGCGCGTTCACCCCGCGGGCGATGACGGCATGGCAAACGGCCATCAATGAGGTCGCAGACGAACTCGTCGACGACATGATCGCCAGGGGAAGAACCGAGGTGGTGGCCGAGCTGGCCAAACCACTCCCAACCCGACTGATCGCCATGATGCTGGGAATACCGCATCAAGATTATCCACGGTTCCTCGCTTGGTCCGATGCGATAGTAGCGGGCTCCTTTACGACGTTGACCCGCCAGGGAATCGCCCTGACCGCGCGCTCAGGCAGCGCGACGGCGGCGATGCGCCGCAACCTAGACCCCCTCATCAAGGAACGCCGCGGCCATCCCGGCGACGACCTGATCTCGATGATGACGGGTTCGGACGGCGACGATGTGCTGACCGACGACGAGATCTTCTGGAGCGCGTCGATGCTCATCGGCGCCGGCAGCGAGACAACGACGAATTTGTTGTCGGGGTTGTTCCTGACCCTCGCTCAACACCCCGAGCTCTACGCCCAGCTGCGCGAGAACCACGATCTGATTCCCGCCGCGATCGAGGAACAGCTGCGCCTCGTCTCACCTGTTCAAGGGTTCTATCGGACCGCCACCCGCGACTACAGCATCGGTGCGGACACGATCCCGGCAGGCGCCCGCGTTCTGCTCCTGTTCGCTGCCGCAAATCGTGATCCGCGCCATTTCGACGACCCGGACACCTTCAGGCTGGACCGTAACCCGGCCGACCACCTCGCCTTCGGCGGTGGCATCCACTACTGCCTCGGCACGCCCCTGACCCGCCTCGAAGCCAGCAGGGTGTTTACCCAACTGCTGCCGCGGGTCGAGGCCCTCCGTCTCTACGAGGATTACCGTTATCTCGATAACCCGACGATGCGCGGGCTCGTGCATCTGCCCATCGAACTCGTGAAAGCCTCACAGTCGGTGCGTGCCTAGCCAGGTGTGAATTCGTTCGGCGACGGCAGCCCACCCGGGCTCCAGCATCATGTTGTGGCCCATATTGGGGAAGAATTCTGCTTGGGTGCCATACGCGTGCGCCGTCGCAAGTACTTCCTTTCGGGTATGAGCGCCGTCATCGTCGGCACCTAGGACCAGCAGCGGCGTCGTGACCCGTTTTGGCCGCGGCAAGTTGAGCACGAGGCAGTCGATGCCGACGCGCGAGCTGTCCTCCTGAAGCCGTGCTGCGTAATCCACCACGTGGGATTCCGGCGTCTGTGCAGAGAAGAATCTCTCGCGTGCGAGCTGTGGAGTACTGATATACGGCAACGCCTTGCCGGTGACCGTCATCTTGGTGAAATGCCACGGGTGCTGCCTTATCCAGCGCAGGGCGGATCCGAGGTTTCCCTGCGGAGGCATGGACGTCATCAACACACCGGCCGGAGAGTCGTGCGACTCCAGATACTTCTGAACGATGAGGCCGCCCATCGAGTGACCGATCATCACCGGCGGCGTGGGAAGACTGTCAGCGACCATGCTGACGTCCTCGACGAAGTCGGCGACCGAGCAGGCGCGCAACGGCTTGTCCGTCGGGCTGTTGCCATGACCGCGGAGGCTGACCGCCAGAGCGCGATAACCCTTTTCGGCGAAGAAGCTCAGAAAGTTCTCATCCCAGCACCATGCGCCATGCCAGGCGCCGTGAACGAAAAGTAGTGGGACAGAGTGAGATTCACTGACACTTCCCCTGTCGATCACCTCAAGCACGTCGCACGCGGTTTCTCGTGCGCCTTGGGCACCTTGCAAGCCTCCCGAGTGAACGGTCTTCTCTAAAGCAACCGTAAAATATCACGCGTGTCAGGCGACAGGCTTCAGCTACCCTTGCATCCGCACGCAAACGTCCTCTAGCCGCCCGCCGGATTATGACTACCCCTCCGAGGAGCCTGATCCGATGAAAGATAAGCCGATTGCTCTGGTCACCGGGGCGACGAGTGGCATCGGTGAGGCCACCGCCTACCGGCTGCAGGCACGCGGCTATGCCGTGTTCGCGGTCGGCCGCAATCCAGATGCTCTCGATGCACTACAGTCGCGGGGCCTGCATGCTCGCGCCCTCGACGTCACCGACGAGGGCGCTGTGGCCCTACTCGTCGAGGAGATCCACGCCGACCACGGGCGTGTGGACGTCCTCGTCAACAGCGCCGGATTCCCGCTTCCCAGCCCTCTCGAACAGGTGTCGCTGAACGACGTACGAAGCCTCTTCGAGACCAATGTGGTTGCGACGCTTCACCTTTCACAGGCAGTTTTACCCGGCATGCGCGCTGGCGGATCGGGCACCATCGTCAACATCGGCAGCACTGGCGGGAGATTCACCACCCCCGGCGCAGGCGCATACCACATCAGCAAGTACGGCGTCGAGGCGCTTTCGCTCGCCCTTCGGCCCGAAGTCGCGCAGTTCGGTGTACGCGTCGTGTTGATCGACCCAACCGGGGTACGCACTCGGTTCGTCGAATCCCAACTCGAAGCAAAACACGAGTACGCCGACGACGATCCGTACGGCGAGTTCAAGCGCCGCTACGCCGAGACCACGCGCGGGCTCACCAAAATGCCCGGTGTGATGGTCGACGCCGACACCGTCGCCCGCGCGGTGGTCCGGGCGGTCGAAGCCAAAAACCCCAGACCCCGCTATATCGTCGGGGCGTCTGGGAAAGCCTCCGTGCTGGCCCGACTGCTGCTGACCGACCGGATGTGGGATCGCGCCGTGATGCGAGGCCTACGCGGCTAACGCCTCGCCTTTGGTCTTCGCGCTAGCGGCTCATCCTCAACGAGGGGGCCGCTCAAAAGTGTCGAGCCAGGCGAGGTTGCCGTAGGCATCGCGGTGTGTCACCTGCTCGACCGGTGTGCGGGTCGTCGGCCCGTAGCTGCCGCGCGGCCAGCCGAGTGGCACGATGCAGCACGGGGTCACGGAATGCGGCAGATCGAGAATCTTGCGCGCGGAAGGCAAACTCCACAGCGGCAAGGTGATCAGGCTTGCACCCAGCCCCATGGCGCGCGCGGCGAGTAACAGGTTCTGCACACTGGGATAGATCGACCCGTAGTATGCCGACTCGACCGCATGGGGCATCCGGACGAACGGCAAGCGTCCCTCACGGGCGCCGAGGCGCAGACAGGCCACCACCAGGACCGGGATCTCGGTGAAGTGGTCGACCTGCCACTGAATCGCACGCACGGTCTTTGCCATCGACTCGTCATGGGCAAGGATGCGCCGGACCACCACGCCGTATTGGAACTTCCAGGCCTGGCGATAACGCTTGGCCAGCTTCTCCTTGACCTGGCCGTCTTTGACGACGATGAATTCCCAGTTCTGCCCGTTGTTGCCGGTGGGCGCGCGCAACGCCAACTCGATGCACTTCAACACCACCGCGTCATCGACGGGGTCGGGAAGAACTCGTCGCAATGCTCGCTGAGTCATCATCGCGCCGAGCAGGGGCATGTCGAGACGGGCCAGCGCCTCAGCTGTGGTTGGCACAACCCCGCTGGGAGACGGCGGAGTCCCACCTGTCAGGCATGTTCGCTGATCCATTCCGTGGTGAAGCGCTGAATTTCCCGGATCCCTTCGGCGAATTCGCGCGCGACGTACCTCTTCGATCCTGCCGCCGACCAACGGCACTTTGAACTCCACAACTGCATTCAATGTCAGCTGCGAGGCGTGTCCCGATGGCGCCAGCACGGCCTCGCCGCGGCCCGACCCCGGCGCTCCTGTCACCGCGACGCTGATCTCTCCGGTCACCCGGCCGTCGTCGGCCGGCCGCCACTTCTCCGTGCTGCGCACGTTCAGATCACCGCGATACAACTTGGCGAGCATCGCAGGCAGCGCGCTCGAGCGCAGGTCCTCGGTGATCGGACACGGTCACCGTGCCATCGGGGTCGACGATCAACGAGTCCAGCGTCTTGCTGCCGCCGAAGGCCGCGATTCTTGCCAGCCAATAGTCCTCTTCTCCGAAAGCCGCGTGGATTTGTTCAACGCTGCTGGGTGATTGGTAGGAAACGTCGAAGGATCGGGGCATGGGCAACCACGCTACCGTTGCTTTCCGAACACCCGATCCGCGACGGAGGCCGCGAAGGTGCGCGTGCTGTTCCAGTTGCTCCGGCTGGACGTTGGTGGGTGGAATGCGGACCCCCAGATACCGGTCTCGGTACTCACCTGACCCCAGGTAGCTGGTCAACGACAGCATGGAACGAAGTGTGTCGCCGGGATACGTGAAATGGATTTCGTCGACGAAGCGACCGCCCTGCTGCTCGGCGAGTTCGCGCACCGCCAACAGGTTCTCCTTCCAATACTGGCGACAGACGACGAACACGGCGAACTGCTTGCCGGCAAGCAGTTGTCGACCCTCATCGGACTTCAGGAAGGAGCGCATCGGCATGCTCACGGTCTGCCACCACGTCGGAGAGCCGATGCAGATCAGGTCGAAGTCGCCGTTTCGCACCGTATCCGGGATTCGGATCTCCCCGGTGTCCCCGCGCTTCTGGGCCGACAGCACGCTGAGCATGTCGGGCCACACGCGTTGCATCGGGAAGCGTGAAAACCGTTCGGCATACCGCTGATCCGTGAACTCGATCTGGGCCTTCTGCACGTCGCACCCGCGCTCGCGGAACACCTCTGCCGCGGCCTCGAGTACCTTGAGCGACTGCCCCGTGTAGGTGTAGTACAGCAGCAAGACCCTCGGCGCCCTCTCGGCGCGCCCTTCGCCGGTCACGTCTGTCATCGCGCCTCCCTATGAACGTGTGCTGTATCCATGGCCCACCGAGCGTCACGCCAGCGTGACCCTCGCGGATGTCGCGCATTACCCTCCAACACGTGACCGACAAAGTTTCCGTCGACCTCAGCGGCCCCGCGCAGACCATGCTGACGACCCTGTACTGCAAGGCGCTGGACGCCGACCTCGACCAGCCCATCTTGGGCGACGGATTCGCCAAGGCGGCTGTCGGCCGAATCGATTACGACTGGCGCGAACTCGGCGTCGCCGACAGGTGGACGCCGCTGGTGACGGTACGCACCGCCCAGTACGACATCTGGGCGTCCCAATTCCTGGCCGTTCACCAGCATGCCACCGTGATCCATCTGGGGTGCGGTCTGGACAGCCGGGTGTTCCGGCTGGATCCCGGCCCCGGTGTGGAATGGTTCGACGTCGACTACCCGGCCGTGATCGCATTGCGCGAGAAGCTCTTCCCGACCCGTCCCGGGTACCACCTGGTCGCCACTTCGGCGACCGATCCGTCGTGGCTCGACGAGATTCCCGCCGACCGCCCAGTACTGCTCTTGGCCGAGGGCATCAGCATGTATTTGACGGAGCCCGAAGGAGTCGCCCTTCTGCAACACGTCGTCGACCGGTTCCCGTCCGGAGAACTGCAGATCGACTTCTACAACTGGCTCACCGTCCGGTCGCAGAAGACCCATAAACTGCAGCGGCAGTCGGGGTCGACCCTCTTCTGGGCAGTCAACAGCCCGGCGGAGATTCTCGACCGAGTTCGCGGAGTTCGATTGCTCACCGCCGTGACGTTCTTCGACGCGCCGACTTTCCGCCGGACTTCGGCTGGATTCCGGTTGGCGGGGCGCCTGGTTCGTGCGGTCCCGGCGCTGCGCCGAGCACTGCAATACCATCGCTACGCCTTCGGTCCCGTTAACTGACGCCGCTTGCGGCGTGCTGCTCGGCGGTGGCGCAGAGCAGCGAACGGATTGCCTCGATCGACTTCTCCGGCGACGGCCCGTGCGAGTGGTACTCGACGTTCAACTGACCGGCGAAGATCTGGGTGAAGTAGATCTCGATACCGGCGCTGACGGCGAAGTACAACTCGCCGTGCGTGCTGATCACCTCCAGATCCGGAGGTGTACGCACGGGCGGTACCAGACCGTTGTCCGAAATCAAGACGACATCGGGCAATCCCGGGGCATTGCCGACGTATTGCGGGCTGAAGTGCAGCCGAGACTGCTGAATCACTCCTTCGGCCAGTTCTGACTTAAAGGTCTCGGCGATATCGCGGGCGAGGTCGACCACACGTGTCTTGCGGTCGATCTCGGCGAGGTAGGTCGTCAACCCGACCGGGTTGGTGCACCCGGTCGCCGACACCGGCGGTGAGAGGAAGTACCGCAGATCGACCGTGTAGATCAACGGGACCGGAATGTTCAGTGAGCCGCGAAGTCGCCACTCCGCCATCAGGACAACGGCAGACAGCACGGAGGTCAGGCCGAGCCCATGCGCACGACAGAGCGCAACGATGCTGTCTGTGTGGTGTTCGCTCAGTCGGCACGACACCATCGGAACGCGCAGGGGCGAAGCAGGTTTCACGCCGGTGGTGGCTCGCCGGGATGGCGGAAGATCGTAGGCGAACATCGCAGGCATGAATCGCTCGATGCCCGACCGCTTCTGCTTCTGTATCCCCCGTTCGGCGAGCACAGTCTCGATCGGCTCCGGCGCGGGCTCGACGGTGACCGCGCGAATGGTTCCGTTGACGACCATCTCGGTGTAGTAGGAAAGCAGCTCCTCGATGAGGCTGTACATGTGATGACCGTCGGCGAGGCTGTGATGGACGTAGAGGGTCGGGTGGGCCTGTCCGTCGCGAATCGTCACTCGAAGGTGCACGAGAGACTCGCTCTGGTCGAAATGCGGTGGGGGGCCGTCGGCGTCCGGGCCGTCGACCTCCACCACCTCGATCCCCGCGGGGAGAAGGTCGTCGGCGACGATCTGATGCCGCCCGTCGGGCCCCCGCTCGAGGCGGGCGGTAAGGACTGGGCGCGCCTCGAGCAACGCGTCGTAGGCAGCCGACAGGGCGTCGATGTCGACCGGGCCCTTCACGTGCGCGGCAAGACCCACGAAATTATGCGTCTCGGCGAGCATTTCCTCGCTGTTCGCCAGCTTCCGAATGACCGACGATGGAAACACTTTTCAGACTCCCTGGTGGTTTGCGACCGCGTTATCGAAGTTGCGCATTCGCTTCTGCTGTGCCGGCTCCGTCACGACAAGTCCACCAAGGTCCAGTTCATCACTGGCCGAGTCCATTTCATCTTCGGCGATCGCCTGCCGGATCAGATCCATCAACGCGATCGAGAACCCATCGGCAAGCGACTGCGCCGCGGCCTAGTTCGACCCTGCGGGTGTCGTACCACCAATCCAGGTGCAGCACACCCGCCGAGCGGTACACCCGAAGCTCGACGGCGTGGCCGAGGCCCGGAATCGCCTCGCGCACCGGCATCGCGTTGTCGGCGTCGAACTGCACGGGAGCGTCCTCGGATGACAAGGACGGCAGGTCGGGAATCGTGCCGACGTAGGAGAAGAAGATGTCGGCGGGGGCGCGGCGCCGAGCAGCCGCGCGGTCGGGGCGTACAGGTACCGCAGCAGCCCGTACCCGATTCCGTAGTGCGGGACGGCCTTCAGCGTGTCGTGCACGCTCGTCGAGCACGCTGCCTGGCGCTCGCGCCGTCGCCGTTCGTGCAGCGCAGCGCGACCGGGTAGACGGTGGTGAACCAGCCAACCGTGCGGCGCAGGTCGACGTCGGGTTTGAGAACCGACCGGCCCGGCCCGTCCAGGTCGACGGCGACGGCACCGTCGCCGACCGTGGCCGCGATCGTCCGGCCCAGCGCCGCCAGCAGGATTTCCTCGATCGGCAGCCCGAAGCCGGCGGCGCGCGTCGTCGATCTCGCTTGTTTCCGAACGCAGTCAACGCCGACGACAGCCTCGCCAGGTCGTCGGCCGCCGGCGGTTCCGAGACTTCCGAACCGACCAGCGCAGGGTCGCTGCGGTACGGTCGTCCAGCCAGAAATCGCGGCTCTCGACCACCGCGGGATGCGTGGCCAGCGCGGCGCAGCGCTGCGACCACTCCCGCCACGACGTGGTGACCGGTTGCAGTGCGATCTCTTCGCCGGCCAGCCGTTGCCCGAACGCGGTGAAGATGTCGGTGAGCAGGATGTCGCGCGACGCGTTGTCGCCGACGATCGCGTGCACGCTGATCGCCAGGTAGCACGGGCCGCCCGGCAGCCCACGGACATAGGTGGCGGTCAGCGGCGGGCTCGACAGGTCCTGTTCGCGGATCTGCTCTTTCAGGATGTCGAACACCGCTTCGCGTTCCTGCGGACTTCCGGGCGCGACACCGTCGGGCAGCGACGCGGGTGGCCAGTTCGGCGATGTTCCAGCGGTTCGCCGACGTGCTGCTCCCATGTCCCCGCGCGCTGCGACGATCCGCAGCCGCAGCGCGTCGTGGTGGTTGGTCACGGCGGTGAGCACCGCGCGGATGTCCTCCTCTTGCACATCGGGCCGCAGTTGCAGGATCAGCGGAACACGCCAATGGCCGCGCTCGCGCACCCCGTGCTCGAGGAAGTACGCGATGTTCGGCGGGACAGGCGGATGCACGACATCACCTGGCGACTGGCGCGCCAGCCCACCGGCCGCGTATCGGGCGACCAGCGCCTTGGCGAGCGCGGCCACGGTTTGGTTGTCGTACAGGTCCTGCGGTGTGAGGTCCAGCCCTTCGTTGGCGGCGGTCATCGCGACGCTGATCGCGACCAGCGAGTCGCCGCCGAGTTCGAAGAAGTTGGCGTTGCGGTCGATCGAGCCGACGCCGAGGCACTGCGCCCAGATGCGCTGCAGCGTCGCTTCCATCGGCGAATTGCCGTTGTTGGCGGCATGGGTTTGGTCCGCGGCCCGCAGACGCCGGCAGGCGCGATCCCGTTGGTCGGCGCGGCTCGGATGCCACCCGACGGTCGGCTTGTGATCGACCCAATGCCGTTGGCGCTCAAAGGGATAGCCGGGAAGCGACACCAGCTGTGGCCGGTGACCACCGCGCAGCGGTGCCCAGTCGACGTCGACTCCCGCTGACCAGAGTTGCCCGAGCGCCAGCAGGAAGGCGTCGCGGTCGTCTCGGTTCTGCGCGTGGTGGCGCATCAGCCGAACCGCGCGGTGACCGGTCGACCACCGCGGGTGCCGCATCGCCGACGCGGTCAGGGTGCCGCCGGGACCGACCTCGACCAGGACCCGGTGCGGATCGGCGAGCAGCGCGTCGACTTCATCGGAGAACCGGACCGTTGCCCGGATCTGGCGCGCCCACGTCGCGGGATTGGTCGCCTCGGTGTCCGACATCCACGTTCCGGTGACGTTCGACAGCAACGGGATCTGCGGCGCACGAAGCGTCAGGCGGGACAGGAAGCCCTGGAACTCCGGAAGCACGGGATCCATCAGGCGTGAGTGGAACGCATGCGACGTGCGGACCCGGCGGGCCGCGATCCCCGCTTCGGCGAGGCGCTCGGAGAACTTGCGGATGCTCTCGTCGGATCCCGCGACGACGCAGCTGCCGGGATCGTTGACGGTGGCGAGGTCGACGTCCGCCGAGAGGTACTCGGCGACGGCGTCCGGGCTCAGCGCCACCGCGACCATCACGCCACGGGGCGCGGCATGCATCAGGCGGGCACGCATCGACACCGCCTTGACCGCGGTCGGCAGGTCGAAGACACCCGCGATGGTGGCCGCGACGTACTCGCCGATGCTGTGTCCGGCCATCGCCGCCGGGCGAACACCGTAGGTCTCGACCAGCTTCGCCAGCGCGTATTCCACGGCGAACAGCGCGGGTTGGGCGCGGTCGGTGCGCTCCAGGTTTCGTGCGGTGCCGTCGAAGATCTCGGCGCGCAGGTCGATGTCCAACTCCTCGCGAAACCCTGCGGCGCACCGATCGAAGTGCTCGGCGAACACCGGCTCGGACTCGTAAAGGCCGCGCGCCATCCCGATGTGTTGAGCGCCCTGGCCCGGGAAACAGGAAAACGACTCGCTCAGAATCAGATCCGGTCGCGTCTGCACCGATTCGCCGACGAATACGTTGTCGTGCTCGGGCGCCGCCAGCACGGCCGCCGCGTGCTGCCGGTCGTCGACGACCGCCGCCATCCGGATGTTCTCTTTCCGGCGGCGCGCGAGGGTGAATGCGACGTCGGGCAGGCTCGACGTCGTCTGGGCCGGACAATTCGGCGGCCAGCGCAGAGCGTGACTGTTGCAGCGCCTCGGCGGTTCGAGCCGACAACAGCAGCACCTGCGGACCGGCCTGGCCGGCAGCTGTCACCGACGCCTGGCCGGCGCCTCTTCGAAGACGACATGCGCGTTGGTGCCGCCCACGCCGAACGAGCTGACTCCCGCGCGCAGAGTGCCGTCCCATTCCCATGGGCCGTATTCGCTGCGCACGACGAAGGGCCCTCGGTCGAGGTGCAGTTCGGGGTTGGGGCTGGTGAAGTGCAGCGTTGCCGGGATCGCCCGGTGCTTGAGGCACAGAATCGCCTTGATCAGACCGGCGATGCCGGACGCTGACTCCAGGTGGCCGATGTTGGACTTGACCGAACCGATGAAACATGGACCGGGCCTGGTCGGTTTCGGAAACCCCGAATGCCTGTCGCAGGCCTTCGATCTCGATCGGGTCGCCGAGTGGCGTCCCGGTTCCATGCGTCTCGACGTAGCTCGACGGTCGACGCGTCGACATCGGCCACCGCATGCGCCTCGGCGATGACGTCGGCCTGACCCGCCGCGTTGGGGGCGGCGAAGGTCATCTTCGTCGAGCCGTCGTTGTTGAGCGCCGATCCCCTGATCACGGCGTGAATGCGGTCCCCGTCGTCGACCGCGGCCTGCAACGACTTGAGGACGACGACAGCGACTCCGCTGCCGAAGATGGTGCCATCCGACCGCACGTCGAACGGGCGGCAGTGGCCGGTCGCCGACACCATCGAACCGGGTTCGTGCCAGTACCCGACATCGTGCGGGATGCGAAGCGACGCGCCGCCGGCCAGGGCCATCTCGCATTCACCGTTCAGAATGCTCTGACAGGCCAGGTGAACCGCGACCAGAGACGACGAGCACGCCGTCTGCACCGACAGCGCGGGGCCACGCAGGTTGAACTGGTGCGCCACCCGCGTCGCGAGATAATCCTTGTCGTTCTGCAACGACAGATTGACCATCTCGAATGTGACGCCCTGGCCGATGATCATGTTCGGGTCCTGGTGCGACATCAGGTTGTGCAGGAGGTATCCGCTGGTCGTGCTTGTTCCGTACACGCCGACTGATCCGTCGATGTCCGCAGGGTCGTAGCCCGCGTCTTCCAGCGCATGCCACGCCGTCTGCAGGAACAGCCGGTGTTGCGGATCCGTCGTCCGGGCAGCCTAGTGGAGTGAAGCCGAAGAAATCGGCGTCGAATTCGTCGATTCCGTCCATCAGCGCAGCGCGCCGCACGTACGCGTGATTCGCGAGGACCTTCTCGCCGATGCCTGCCGCGAGAAGGCTCCTCCTCGGACAGGGTGACGATCGACTCCTCACCGCGGCGCAGATTGTCCCAGAACGCCGACACCGAGTCGGCGCCCGGAAACCGGCCCGCCATGCCGACGACCGCAATCGCGTTGGGCGGCAGCGAAGCCGACTGCGAGAAAGATTCGTTGCCACTGGTCACGCTCGATCTCCTACCTTTCGCCGTGCCGCGGCGCGCTGCCGCGATGCGGCGCGCTGCTGGGCCCGATCTGCGAACATCGTTCGCACTCTCAGTGTTGTCCTGCTCGGTGAGGCCGAGTTGACGGATCAGATCGGCCGTGAGGTCGGTCAGCGAGGCCCCCTGCAACAACAGTGCCACCGGCGGCTCGACACCGAAGTCCCCGCGAACGGTGTTCCGGATGCGCACGGCCATCAGGGAATCCATTCCCAGTTCGGTCAACGGCTGGCTTGCGTCGATGGGGGCGTCTTTGGGGTAGCCCATGACGGCCAGAACGCGTGAGCCCAGACGTGCGGAGACGACTCGGTTGGCCTCGGCGGCATCCATGTCCCGAAGCGCGTCGGGACCGGCCCAATCGTCGTCGTCGCTGTCCAGGTCCAATTCTTCGGCCAGGGTTGCGAAATAGCCGAGTTGTTGGATCTCGGGGAATGCGGCCGACGCGCGATCCAGGCGCAACCGTGCGACACCCACCCGGCTGAGGTCGCCGGCCAACACCGACTCCAGAGCCTCGATGCCTTCGGCAGGAGAGATGGGATCGAGAGCACTGAAAGTCAGTGAGCGGGCGACGCCGATATCGGACCACTGGCCCCAGTTGATCGCAATGGCGGGCAGACCCGATGCCCGTCGCCACGCGACCAGGGCGTCGAGCCACGCACTCGCAGCGGCGTATGCACCTTGCCCGGGCGCACCCAGGAGGGACGACGTCGATGAGAACCCGACCCACCAGTCGAGGTCTCGGCCGGCCGTCGGCAGCGTGCAGCCGCAACGCCCCAGCTGCCTTGGGCGCCCAGACACGGTCCAGGCTCTCCTTGCTGAGTGCGGCGACGATCTGATCGTCGATCACGGCTGCGCCGTGCACGACTCCCCGCAGGGCCAGCCCGGTCTCCTCGGCGGCCTTCACCAGTCGGCCGGCCACTTCGGATGTCGAGATATCCCCATGCACGATGGCGATTTGCGCGCTCTCTTCGAGCTCGGCAACAACTTTGCGCTGCTCATCGGAGGGCTCGGATCGACCGTTGAGCACGACACGCGCGGCGCCGCTGTCGACCAGCCACCGCGCGACGACCAGACCGAGACCGCCGAGACCGCCGGTGACGATGTATGCGCCGTCCCGTCGGACGACGTGGTCTTGTTCACCCGCACCGAGCACCGCGCGCGAGAGACGTTCGGCATACCGGTGCTGTCCGCGCCACGCGATCACATCGTCGTTACCGCTCGACCCCAGCTCGGTGATCAACGGTGCAAGCGTGTCGTCCGCCGTATCGAGATCCACCAGGGTCGTACGCAGGTCCGGATGTTCGAACGCGAGCACCCGGACGAGCCCCTTGAGCGAGCCGATCACCGGATCGCCCGGCTCGTCGTCGTTGAGCGCCAGACTGTTTCGGGCCACCAGCCACAGCCGGGGCGACTTGCCGTGCCAGCCCCCGACGATCGCGCGCACCGTAGCCGAGATGGCCCAGACCAAGTCGCGCGCACGCTCCGGCGAGTCATCGGAGTCAGCGCCGTCGAACGAGTTCTGTCCGGCGAAGACGATCACCCCGGCCGGGGGAAGCTCGGGATCGGCCGCGGCTTTCGCGAAGGCCTCCAGCACCGCGGACTCACGCGAAAGGTCTGCGCTGATCACCCGTCGGGTCAGTGAGCCGAATCGGTCGACGAAATCGCTTGCGATCTGCTCGGTTTCGGCACCATCGGTCAACACCAACCAGCTTCCCTCGGGCAGTGCCGAAGGATCCGAGTCGACGGGGGTCGAGGTGTCGACCCAGGTGGCGTCAAAGATCTTCTGTGTCAGCGGCAATGGCACCGTGCGTGGTTGCACGCGCTGGAGGAAGATTCCGCTCAGCTCAGCAGTCGGAGTCCCGGCGTCATCCGTCAGGATGACGCGGCCCATTATCCCGGCGTCGCCGTCGGGATTTGTCAGCTCGGCGTGGCATCGGGCGCGCCGGCCGACATCGCCGAACACCCGAATGTTCTCCACTGACACCGGCAAATACGTGGCCTCGACCGAGCCGGCCAACGATTCGGCAGGCAAAGCCGCGGCCAGGCACTGCAACGCTGCGTCGAGCATCACAGGATGGATCCGGTAACTGCGGTCCGGAGCGGCCTCGTCGGGTAGGACGATCTCGGCTTCCGAGGCGGCGCCCGGCTTGCGAACGATGCGGGTCAACGCCGCAAACGCCTGGCCGTGATGCAAACCCGTGCGGCGCAACGCAGCGTAGAGGTCTGAAGGTGACAGGACCGTGCCTGAGTCAGCGGAATCCACCGATGAGCCGCGGGCAGACGGCGCCGTATCTGGTTGTGCTACCCCGACTCTGGCAACCGCGTGCCGAGACCAGTTGCCGTTGGCCGAGCGCGAATGGATCTCGACGCGAATATCGTCGACGGAGTCGGCTGCGCCCCGCACCAGCTGGGTCGTCACCTCAGTGTGGCCGTCCAGCCGAAGCATCTGTTCGACCTCGACCCGGTTCACGGTTACGGCCTGGACAGGTAGGCCAAGGGCTTCACTGGCGGCGGCAAGAGCCATCTCGACGAACCCGGTCGCGGGCATGACCGGTTGCCCGTGCACCTTGTGATCGGCCAGCCAGGGAATGGCGTCGGTGCCGACGTCTGCCTGCCACACATGATCTCGGCCGGACGGAATTTCAACGTGCATCCCGAGCAACGGGTGAGCACCCGCCACCTGCCTGCCAGCCGATGAGGATGCGACCCAGTACCTCGAATGAAGCCATGACGTCGGCGGAATATCCACGATTCTTTCCGCGCCACCGGCGTTTTCGCCTGTCTCAGCCGATGGGGGCCGTACCGTGACCAGGTTGGTGTGGAAGGCGATTGTTTCGGGGTTGTCGCGGTACAACGTAGCCGCCACCTGAATGTCGCCGCGGGCCCCGAGCGGCTCCAGGCTCTCGGTGAGGGCGTGGGTGAGCAACGGGTGCGGGGCGACCTCGACGAACGTGCTGTGATTCGCGCCGGCGGCGGCCACCGCCTGGCTGAACCGAACCGGGTTGCGCAAGTTGGTCGCCCAGTAGTCGGCATCGAACGCCGGTGCTACGCCGTTGGTTTCACCGACCGTACTGATCAGCGGGATCTTCGGGGTCATCGGCACCAAATCCGCCAGCGCAGCGCGCAACTCGGGCAGAATCGGATCAATGGTCGGATGATGCGACGCCACATCCACCTCGACACGCCGCGCCAACCGGCCCTGAGCGTCGACCACCGCGATCACCGCATCGACCTGCTCGGGCGGCCCCGCGATCACCGTTTGACCCGGTGACGCGTACACCGCCACGGTGAGGTCGGAGTAGCCGGCGATCAACTTCTCGGCAGCCGCCGCATCCAACTCCAGCAGCGCCATCGCGCCCTGCCCGGACAACCGCGACATCAGCTTGGACCGGGTGGCGATCACCTTCAACCCGTCGGCCGGGCTCAGCGCCCCGGCCACCACCGCCGCGGTCACCTCCCCCATCGAATGCCCGATCACCGCATCGGGTTCCACACCGTAGGACCGCCACAACGCCGTCAACGCCAACTGCATCCCGACCAGCACCGGCTGGATCCGGTCGATGCCCACCACCGGCTCACCGGACTCCAGCACCTCGCGCAGCGAGAACCCGGCCTGCTCGACGAACACCGGCTCCAACTCGGCCACCGCCGCCGCGAACGCCGGCTCATCGACCAACAGCTTCTGGCCCATGCCCGCCCACTGCGAGCCCTGACCCGAATACACGAACACCGTGCCCGATCCGGGGACCAGGTCGCGCGCGGGCACCACACCCGGCGCCGGGCTGCCCGTCGCCAGGGCGCGCAACCCCGCGACGGCTTGCCCGCGGTCGCCTGCAACCACTGCGGCGGACGTCCCGTACCGCGGACGGTGGTGATTGAGTGTGTGGGCGATATCTGCCAGCGGCACAACGGCCCCGGCGCCCTCTATCCAGTCGGCCAACGCCGCCGCCCACGACGCAACCCGTTGATCTGTCTTGCCCGAGATCACGAGTGTCGTCACAGGCGAACCCGAGGCGTGCGCAGAGTCCGGCGCGGGATCCGGCCCCTGCTCCAGCACCACATGCGCGTTCGTCCCGCCCAAGCCAAACGACGACACCGCGGCTCGGCGCGGACCTTCAGAAGCCGGCCACGATGCCAGGTCGGTGGGTACGAACAGCCGAGTTGGTGACGGATCGATTGCCGGGTTCCATTGCGAGAAGTGGAGATTCGGCGGAATCTGCTTCCGCTGCACCGACAAGCACACTCTTGATGAGCCCGGCAATGCCTGCCGCCGCCTCCAAGTGACCCATATTCGTTTTCACGGCCCCCAGCGCACATGCACCGTCGCCGCGCCCGTAGACGTCCGCCAGCGCTTCGAACTCGATGGGATCACCCAAGGCGGTGCCGGTGCCGTGTGCCTCAACGTAATTCACGGAGCCCGCCGCGACATCGGCGCTGCGCAACGCCCGGGTGATCACGTCGCGTTGCGCGAGGGTATTCGGCGCGGTCAGACCGTTGGATCGGCCATCCTGGTTGACCGCTGACCCCCGCACCACCGCGAGCACCCGGTCCCCGTCACGCACTGCGTCGGTGAGGCGTTTGAGCACCACCACCCCGGCTCCCTCGCCCCGCACGAACCCGTCCGCCCGCGCGTCAAAAGAGTGACACCGACCCTGCGGAGACAGCATTCCCCACTTGGCCATGGCGATCTGGGTTTCCGGGCGCAGGATGAGGCTGACCCCGCCCGCCAGGGCCAGGTCGGTCTCCCGAAGACGCAGGCTCTGGCACGCCAGATGCACCGCGACCAACGACGACGAGCAGGCCGAATCCACCGCCATCGCCGGACCACGCAGCCCCAGTAGGTACGCGATCCGCCCGACGGCGACGGCGTGAGCATTCCCAGTTGCCGAGTAGGCATCGATCCTGTCGGGATTGGCTGCCGAAATACCCTGGTACTCGGTGTAATACACGCCCATCATCACGCCGGCGCGGGTTCCCGCCATTTTATCGGGTGCGATCCCCGCGTGCTCCAACGCTTCCCAGGCCACCTCCAACATCACCCGCTGCTGAGGATCCATCGCTTCGGCCTCGCGAGGTGAAATCCCGAAGAAATCGGCGTCGAAGCCGGCCACGTCCGAGAGGAAACCGCCCCATTTCGACGACATCCGACCGGGCGCGAACGGGTCCGGGTCGTAGAACGCGTCAGCATCCCAACGCTCCGAGGGGATTTCGCTGATCGCATCCCCGCCGTTGGCCAGAAACGTCCAATAACCCTCCGGGCCCACCACGCCGCCGGGGAAACGGCAGCCGATTCCCACCACCGCGACCGGTTCCGCGGTCGCGATCCGGGAGGCCTTGTCGAATTGCTCCGTCAACGCGGTCCGCTGGTCGGGGGTCATCCCCGAAATTCTGCTGAAGGTTGTTCTCACCAGATACCGCTCTCTCCACCGGCCGAAGCCGATTCCACGCTGTCGAACAAGTCGTCCAGCACGCCGCTCTCCGAGTCGAGCGTCAGATCGGCATCGCTTCTCTGTGGCACTTCTTGTGGTGCAAGCATTTCCGCTACGTAGGCGGCCAGCGACGAGATGGCGGGGTGGTTCCACAACATCGATGCCGACAAGTCGAAACCCACCAGCTGCTTTGTCTCTTTCAGAACAGTCATCGCCATCATCGAGTCGAGTCCCAATTCGGGGAACGGCTTGTCCACGTCGACTGCTGATACCGGCATTTTGAGTTCGCGCGCCAGGATGGCCCGGAGCCGGGTCTCGAGTTCGCTCTGCCGGTCCTCGTCGGGTAGCTGCGACCAATCCGGAACGGCCCCGAGGGGTCGATCCCCATCGTCGACGGTCGACCGGATGCCGACGTTCGATATGTCGAATTCTTCGGTCACCGTTTCGAAATAGCCGAGTTCGCGGAACTCCGGGATCGCGGCAATGACGCGGTCAAGACGCATCCGTCCGACACCCACCCGGGTGAGTTTGCCCGCCCACCAGCGAATCCAGTGCTTCGACGCCTTCGTCGGGGGTGATCGGGTCGAGCACGCTGTAGGTCAGCGATCGGCTCATCCCGACGTCGGACCACTGGCCCCAGCCGATCGCGGTTGCGGGTAGGCCCGACGCGCGTCGCCACGCCACCAGGGCGTCGAGCCACGCGTTGGCCGTTGTGTACGCCAGCTGACCCGGCAGACCGAGCAGTGATGCCATCGAGGAGAAACCGACCCACCAGTCGAGTTGTCCGGCGGCCGTGGCCGCATGCAGCCGCAATGCGCCGGCCACCTTGGCCGCCCACACCCGTTCCATGCTTTCCCTGGTCAATTCGGCCACAATGCCGTCGCCGGTCACGCCAGCAGCGTGCACGACTCCCCGCAGTGGCAGCCCAGTCTCCTCGGAAGCGGCCACGAGCCGCTCCGCGGTCCCCGGCGACGCGATATCGCCTGACACAAAGACGACTTCGGCGCCGTTTGCAAGGACGGCGAGATCCCTTCGTTGCTCATCGGTGGGATCGGTTCGACCGTTGAGGACAAGCCGCCCCGCGCCGCGTTCAGCGAGCCACCGCGCGACGACGATGCCCAATCCGCCGAGGCCCCCGGTGATGATGTACGAGCCATCCGCCCGGACGATGGCTTCATGGGCCTCATGCTCGTCCGCATCGAGCGCCGCGCGCGAGAGCCGTTCGGCATATCGATGCCCGGCCCGCCGCGCGATCACATCATCTTTCGCCGGCGCCTCCAGTTCACTGGTCAACGCCGCGACGAGGGTCTCCAGGCCGTCCGCGCCATCCAGATCGACGAGAGTGGCGCCTACGTCAGGCTCGCCGGCCAGCACACGGGCCGCTTCGCCGGGGAACCGCCAGTTACGGATGAGCCCTTTGAGGGCACCGATCGCGGGATCGCCCGGCTCGTCATCACGAACGGCGAGACCGTTACGGGTGACCAACCACAGCCGCGGCGGCGTCCCGTGCCCGCCGTCGACAGCAGCGCGGGCGGCAACCGAGATCGTCCAGATCAACTTGTGCGCACGCTCGAGCGCGCCGTCCGTGTCGATACCGTCGAAGGATCGCTCTCCGACGAACACGATCATCCCGACGGGTGGAAAGTCGGGGTCTGCCGCAGCTTTCGCGACGGCCCCCAGCGCGGCCGACTCGTCCGACAGCTGTTCGCTGATCACTCGCCGGGTCGGCGAGCTGAACCGGGCCGTGAATTCCGCCACGAGCGCTGTTGTTTCGGCGTCGTCGTCGGCCAACAGCAGCCAGCTCCCAGCAGGAGTTGCCGATGTCGGTTGGCCGCCGTTGGACGGCGTCGAGATTTCTACCCATTCGGTGTCGAAGATCTTCTGCGCCAGCGGTAAAGCGATCCCGCTGGGGTCTACCGGCCGCAGGCAGACGCCGGTGAGTTCGGCGGTCGGAGTCCCCGTGTCGTCCAGCAGGATGACCCGACCGAGATGGCCGGCGCCCTCCTGCTCGTGACCCGTAAGCTCTGTGCGACACCGGGCCCGCTTCCCGACGTGGCCGAAGACTCGAATTTTCGCCAATGACATTGGCAGATAGCTGGTTTCGGCCACATCGACAGGGATGGCGGCAGCAAGGCTCAGCAGCGCAGAATCAAGCATCACCGGATGAATGCAATAACGCCGGTGGTCAGCGGCCTCGTCGGGCAGCACGATCTCGGTCTCCGACCAGCCGGGCCCTGCCTCGGCGGGAAGCTCGGGCAGCGTATCCGTGCCATCCGCGGGCGTTACGTCGATGGCGGCGACCGCGTGCCTACGCCAGTTGCCGCCGGCCGAGCTGGCATGAATCTCGACGCGGATCCCGTTCTCGCTTCGGGCCAGCTGTGTCGTGACTCGCGTCTGGCTATCCAGAGCCAGTGTCTGCTCGACCTCGAGATCGTTGACCTGCACGGCCTCAGGGGGCAGGCCAAGAGCTTCGCAGCCGGCGGCCAGTGCCATCTCGGCAAAACCCGCGGCGGACATGACGCCCTGCCCGTGCACCTTGTGATCGGCCAGCCACGGCATCACGTCGGTGCCGATATTCGCCTGCCACACATGGTCGCGGCCGGACGGCATCTCGACATGAGCCCCAAGCAAGGGATGCGCATCCGGCAAGCCCTGTGCGGGTGGCTGTTTCGCGATCCAATAGCTCGAATGAAGCCATGGCGATGTGGGAACATCCGTGAACAGGCCGCCGTCCGCGCGGGGGGGCTGCACGCCGACCGCGGCGAGCTGCGCATGGAAGAACAAGGTTTCGTCGTCGACTCGCTTCAGCGCCGAGGTGACGATGAAGCGGTCGGCCGACGACATCGACTCAACCGTGTCGTTGACGGCGTAATTGAGCAGCGGGTGCGGGCTGATTTCCACGAACGTCGAGTGGTCCGTACCGGCGGCGGCCACCGCCTGGCTGAACCGAACCGGGTTGCGCAAGTTGGTCGCCCAGTAGTCGGCATCGAACGCCGGTGCTACGCCGTTGGTTTCACCGACCGTACTGATCAGCGGGATCTTCGGGGTCATCGGCACCAAATCCGCCAGCGCAGTGCGCAACTCGGGCAGAATCGGATCAATGGTCGGATGATGCGACGCCACATCCACCTCGACGCGCCGCGCCAACCGGCCCTGAGCGTCGACCACCGCGATCACCGCATCGACCTGCTCGGGCGGCCCGGCGATCGTAGTCAGATTCGGCGCGGCGTACACCGCCACGGTGAGGTCGGAGTAGCCGGCGATCAACTTCTCGGCAGCCGCCGCATCCAACTCCAGCAGCGCCATCGCGCCCTGCCCCGCCAGCCGTGACATCAGCTTGGACCGGGTGGCGATCACCTTGAGCCCGTCGGCCGGGCTCAGCGCCCCGGCCACCACCGCCGCGGTCACCTCCCCCATCGAATGCCCGATCACCGCATCGGGTTCCACACCGTAGGACCGCCACAACGCCGTCAACGCCAACTGCATCCCGACCAGCACCGGCTGGATCCGATCGATGCCCACCACCGGTTCACCGGACTCCAGCACGTCGCGCAGCGAGAACCCGGCCTGCTCGACGAACACCGGCTCCAACTCGGCCACCGCCGCCGCGAACGCCGGCTCATCGACCAACAACTTCTGGCCCATGCCCGCCCACTGCGAGCCCTGACCCGAATACACGAACACCGTGCCCGATCCACGCGTGGTCTGATGGGCATCCAGCACCCCCACGGCCGTGTTACCGGCGGCCAGTGCCTGCAGTCCGGCCACCGCCTGCGCGTGATCACGCGCACACACCGCGGCCACCGTCTTGTGCCGAGTGCGGTGATGATTGACCGTATGGGCCACATCGGCCAACGACACACCGGCACCCTCACCGGCCATCCACTCGGCCAACATGCCCGCCGTCGACGCCACCCGCGCCGGGGTCTTGCCCGACACCACCAACGTGCTCACCACCGGCTCCGGTTGACGGGCAACCACTTCGCACAGCCGGAGCCTGCTCAACCACCACATGCGCATTGGTGCCACTGACCCCGAACGACGACACCCCCGCACGACGCGCCCGCCCCACCGCCGGCCACTGCATACCCTGCGCGGCGATGGTGAACCGCGACGCCCCCGCACCGGCATGCGGAGTCAACTCGCTGAAATTCAGATGTTGAGGAATATACCCATGCCCCACACTGAGCACGGTCTTGATGAACCCGGCGATACCGGCCGCCGACTCCAGATGACCCAGATTCGTCTTCACCGCACCCAACACCAACGGCGCGGCCCCGTCACGCTCACCGAAAACCGCACTCAACGCGTCCAACTCGATCGGATCACCCAACGCCGTCCCCGTGCCGTGGGCCTCGATGTAATCGATATCGGCAGGACCCAACCGCGACGCCGCCAACGCCGCCCGCAGCACCGCCTGCTGCGCCGGACCATTGGGCACCGTCTGCCCGCTACTGGGACCGTCCTGGTTGACCGCCGAACCCCGCACCACCGCCAACACCGAATCCCCATCGCGCAGCGCATCACTGAGCCGCTTGAGCACCACCACCCCGGCACCCTCGCTGCGCACATACCCGTTCGCATCGGCGTCAAAAGTCTTGCAACGCCCGTCCGGCGCCAACATCCCCCACCGCGAACACGCGATGCTGTTCTCCGGACTCAGAATCAGATTCACCCCGGCAGCCAACGCCTGATCGCTCTCCCGGCGACGCAGACTCTGACACGCCAAATGCACCGTCACCAACGACGACGAACACGCCGTGTCCACCACCACCGCAGGACCGTGCACCCCCAGGAAATACGACAACCGCCCCGCAGCGAAATTCGCCGCATTCCCGAAGGTGACATAAGGGTCGACATCCTCCGGCCGCGATTGTGCTGGGAATGCGAGATAGTAATAGTCACTCGTTGTGGCGCCGACGAAGACCGAGGTTTGCGTCCCGCGGATCGCCTTGGGCGGTGATGCCCGCGTTTTCCAGTGCCTCCCAGGCGACTTCGAGCAACAGCCGCTGCTGGGGATCCATCCCCGCCGCTTCCCGCGGGGACATGCCGAAGAACTCGGCATCGAATTCGTCGGGCTGCCAGGAGGTCAGAAAGCCTCCGTCGCGGCTGCAGATCGTGCCCGGCACGGTGGGGTCCGCCGAGTAGAAGGCATCGGCGTCCCAACGTTCCGTCGGGCACGCGAATGACGCCGCTGGCCCCGTCCTGCAACAACTTCCAGTACTGCGCCGGATTGTTCACCCCACCGGGCAGCCGACACCCCATGCCCACCACGGCAATCGGTTCCGTGTCGCCCTGCTCGGCGATCTCCAAACGCGCGCTCAGATCATCGATCTTGCGCAACGCCTCGGTGATGATCCCCCGACGATCCGGGGACGGTGCAGAAGCCATGGAGCTCAACCCAACCTGTCGGACAGCTGTTGCAGCAGCTCGTCGTCGGTCAGGTCGTCGTAGTCGTCGGCACTCTCCTGGTCGGCAATTTCGACCAGTTCGGGGAGAGTTGTGGCCAAGTAGCCGGCGAGCCCTTCGACGGTCGGATAGTCGAACACGACCGATGAGGGCAGCACTTCGCCGAGACTTTCCGACAGCGACCGCTGAAGTGTCACGCTCATCAGCGAATCCATCCCGGATTGGAAGAAACCCGCCGCCGGATCGAGCAGCTGCGGCGATGCCAACCCCATCGCCGCCGCGACCTGGGCGGTCACGTGATCAACCAAAAGGTCGCGACGCCGGGCCGGTTCGCAATCGCGCAATGCATCGCGGAACTCGGTTCTGAGCATCGATGGGCTCTCGCTGTCCGATTCAGCCGGCAGCAGGTCGTCCACGATGTGCAACGCCGCCCGGGTGCGATACGCGGTGGCGAGTCGGCTCCAGTCGGCGGCGACGATCGTTGAGCGGACAGGGCCATATTGACCGGTGAGCGATGCCAGTGCCTGGATCGCGACGTCGTCGGCCATCGGCACGAGTCCCGAGTCCAGAGTCACCTGGCGTTCTTCGTCTGATTGGTTGTCTGTCAACGACTTCCACAGACCCCAGTTGATCGCCGTGGCCGGAAGCCCGGCCGCTCGGCGCGCGTAGGCGAAGGCGTCAAGGAAGGTGGTGGTCGCCGCGTAGTGGGCCAGCCAGCGAGAGCCGGTGACTCCGGAAATCGACGAGAACAGCACGAACTGGCGGACCGGTTGCGGCAGTGACAGTTCGTGCACCAGCGACACCACGTCGAGCTTCGGCCGGAACATGGCGGTGACGTCGTCGTCGGTCATGTCGCGCAGTGTCACCGGGCCGCCGCCGAAGGCCGTCAGATAGACGCCCGTCAGCGGTGGAAGGTCTGCGCCGAAGCGGTCGAAGAGCGCGCTCATCGCGGCTTCGTCCGCCGCGTCGGCGGCCACCGTCACCAGCGTCGTTCCGGTTGCCGACAGGCTGGTGGACAACTCGTCGAGGCGTGCACCCGGATTGCGTGACACCGCGACGATCGTGGCTGCGCCCATGTCAGCGAGCTGCCGGATCAGATGCGGGCCGACGTTGCCGGTCGCACCGATGACCAGATGGCTTCCGTCCTTGTCGAACTCACCCGAGAAGGCCGCCGGCGGGTATCCCCTTTGCAGGCGCGGGACACGGCGAATCCCGGCCCGATAGACGACCTGATCCTCGCCATCGCCACCGTGAGCCTCGTCGACCACATATCGAGCGGCCAACGCAGCGGGCACTGACTCGTCGACATCGACGACGCCGCCCCAGATTTCCGGATGCTCCAACGCCAGCGTGCGGCCCAGACCCCATAACACCGCATGGACGGGATTGGCCCGATCACCTTCGCCGACCGGCTGAGCATTGCGCGTGAGCAGATACAGCCGCGGCGGTTGGGATATCTGTGTCATCGCAGCCACCGATGCGGTGAGCCGTCGCGCATCGTTGAACAGGCGATAACCCAAATCAGCATTCAACGAGCCAGGCGAGGGCGACGGCGCATAGAGCACATGGGTCACCCCGGCGAGGGCCTCCGTGAGTGCGGCTTCGTCCGCACCTTCGGCCAGCACCGACGGCGACAGCACCGTCACCCGGGAATCGTCGCCAAGGATACGGCCGATCTCCACGCCGACCTTGGAGTCGGCAAGCACCAACCAGGAGCTGTCCGTCCCGGTCTGCGAATCGGACAATTCACGAGCCGGCCAGGCCAGCTCGCAGTACCACTCCGCCGGAATCGGTCCGTCGGTCTGCACATCCCGATGACCGATCTTGCGCTCAGCGAGTCGGGCCGGTACCGAAGGTCTGGTGTTGATCCAGTGGCGGGTGTGGTGCCACGGAGTGGTGGGCAGCACCGGATGCGGTTCCGGCGGATGCGGCGTGTGCGGCGCCTGACTCGTGTGAACGGAGTTGAGGTTGGTGTGGAAGCTCACCGCGTCGTCGCCGTCGCGCGACAGTGTCCCCACACTGTGGTGATGGGCGACCGACTCCAGCGTCTCGCTGACGGCATGCGTGAGGATCGGATGCGCGCTGATCTCGACGAAGGTGGCGTGATCTTGTGCGGCCGCAGTGATGGCCTGGCTCAACAGCGCCGGCTGGCGCACATTGGCCACCCAGTACTCGGCGTCCAGGAGTGGCGCGATGGTGTCCTCGGCGACGGTGGAAAAGAACGGGATGAAGGCGATCTCAGGGGTCAGATCGGCCAGTGCCGCACGCAATTCGGGCAGGATCGGATCCATCAACGCGGTATGCGAGGCGACCTCCATATTCACCCGCCGGGCGAACCGGTTCTGACCGCTCAACTTGGCGATCACCGCGTCGACCGGCGCCACAGGCCCGGCGATCACGGTCTGCTGCGGCGCGATGTACCCCGCCACACTCACCCCGGGAAAGTCTGCGATGAACTCGGCGGTTGCCTCGGCGTCCAATTTCAGGAGGGCCACCGCGCCCTGACCGGCCAGCTGCGACATCACTCGGGACCGGGCGGCAATCACCCGCAATCCGTCGCGCACGGATAGCGCTCCTGCCACCACGGCCGCGGTGACCTCTCCCATCGAATGCCCGATCACGGCGTCGGGTTGGACCCCGTAGGAACGCCACAGTTCGGTCAGCGCCAGTTGCAAACCCATCAGCACCGGCTGGACCCGCGCATCGCCGCTGACCGGTTCGCCGTCGTTGATCACCTGCCACAGTGAGAAACCGACCTGTTGGGCGAACGCCGGCTCCAACTGGGCAATCGCCGCGGCGAACACAGGCTCGTCGACGAGCAGCTGTCTGCCCATGCCCGTCCAGTGCGAACCTTGGCCCGAGTACACGAACACCGTGCCGGGGCCGCACGGCCCGTCATGCGGACCCACTACTCCGTCGGCCGACTGTCCGGCGGCCAGCGCTTGCAATCCCGTCACCGCCTGGTCGCGATCGCGAGCGCACACGGTGGCGAACCGGGCGTGGTGTTCCCGGTGGTGATTGAGCGTGTGAGCCACGTCGGGCAGCGCCACATCCTCCCCTGCACCGACCATCCAGTCGGCCACCGCGCCGGCCACCGACGCAACGCGTTCCGGTGTCTTGCCCGACACCACCAACGTGGTCACCGTCGACTCCGACGCCCGCACATTCGAAATGGCATCGGGAGCCTGCTCGATCACCACATGTGCGTTGGTGCCACCGAACCCGAACGAGGACACCCCCGCCCGCCGCGGCCGCTGCGTGTGCGGCCACTCCTCTTTCTCGGCAACGACTTTCAGCCGCAGCTGGTCGAATGGAATATGCGGATTGGGAGTCTGGAATCCCATGTTCGCCGGGATGCTCGCCCGCTGCACGGCCAGCACAGCCTTGATGAAACCCGCGATACCGGCCGCCGCCTCGAGGTGGCCGATGTTCGACTTGATAGCACCGATCAACAGCGGCGACTGCTCCGGACGCCCACGGCCCAGCACTGTGCCGAGTGCACGTGCCTCGATGGGATCGCCCAACAGAGTTCCGGTCCCATGGGTCTCGACATAGTCAACTTCGTGCGGAGGCACCCCGGCATTGGCGTACGCCGCACGCAACACTGCCATCTGCGCTGCCGGGTTGGGGGCCATCAGCCCGTTGGACCGGCCGTCCTGATTGACCGCCGAACCCCGAATGACCGCCAATACCCGGTCCCCGTCGTGCAGTGCTTCCGAGAGCCGCTTGAGCACCGCGACACCGCAACCCTCGCCGCGGACAAATCCATCCGCGGAAGCGTCGAATGAGTGACATCCACCCGTCGACGACAACGCGCCGGCCTGATCGAAACCGTGGAAAACCGCAGGCAATAACAGCAGGTTCACCCCCGCGGCGATCGCCAGGTTCGAATCACCCGCGCGCAGACTCTGGCAGGCCAGATGGATCGCTACCAGCGACGACGAACAAGCCGTGTCCAGCGCCAACGAAGGGCCACGCAGATCCAGATAGTACGAGAGCCGATTCGCGATGATGCTCAGCGCACCACCGGTGTTGCTCCACGCGTCGACGGATGGCAGATCGTTGGACGCCAGAAACCCATACTCGCCGAGGCACGCGCCCACGAAGACACCGGTTTGCGAATGACGCAACGAACTCGGCGGCATGCCTGCGTACTCCAAGGCCTCCCACGCTACTTCCAGCAGGAGGCGCTGCTGCGGATCCATTTTCGCCGCTTCTCGCGACATGATGTCGAAAAACTCGGCGTCGAAGCCGTCGATGTCTTCCAAGAACGATCCCCACCGGGTGGTGCGAGACAGCACCGCGGCCGCCTCCGGTGAACCGTCAGAGAACGGTGCCCACCGGTCGGGCGGGACCTCCGTTACGGCGGATCGGCCGTCAGTCAGGAACTGCCACAGCGAGTCCACCCCGTGAATCTCACCGGGAAACCGGCAACCCACACCGACGACAGCGATCGGCTCGTCCATTGACACCCGGTCGGAACTGACCATCGCGTCTTCTGCGAACTCCGGCTCGGACCCAGTCAAGAACCGCGCCAGGTCGTTGATGGTCGGGTGCTGCCAGAACTCAATGGGTGAGACAGGCTGCCCCAGCAGTTCGGACAACTCCCCGGAAAGCACCACCGAATCGCGCGAACCTACCCCGAGGTCGTTCAACGACGCGTCAAAGTCGACTTCCTCGGGAGAGCAACCGATAGTCGTGACCAGGTAGTCGACCAGCCAATGCCGAAGTTCGGCCTCATCGAAGGCCGACGTCATGACGCGACATCCACTCGGCTGAACAAGCGCACAATGCTACCCCGGAAATAGAACGTCGATCGCATCAAATACCGCTCTCACTACCGGCCGGAACCGATTCCACGATGTCGAACAGGTCATCCAGCACGCTGCTGTCCGAGTCGCCCATCCCGTCGGCATCGTCATCCGAGTCTTTCTGCGGTAAGACCTTTGCGGCGAGGTAGGCCGCTAATGACGCGACGGTCGGGTAGTTGAACAGCATCGTCACAGACAGCTCGAAGCCTACGAGTTGCTCCGTCTCCCGTCGAACTGACATCGCCATCACCGAGTTGAGGCCCAGCTCCGCGAACGGCCGGTCCAGTTCGAATTCGGCTTCCGGCATTTGGAGTTCGCGGGCCAGGATGGTTCGCAACCCGTTCTGAACCTCGCTGAGCACCGTCTCGGCAGGCAGTTGCGACCAGGCCACCTTTGCCGATGAAACGGCATCCACGTCGGATGCCGACTCGGCGGACGAGCCGAGGGGGGCCATCACCGCTTGAGCGACGTCGTAGCGCGCCACGTGCTCCCAGGCAATGAATGCTTCATCGGGGAGCAGCGGCCGCGAGCCCACCCGTTCGAGTTCTTGCAGCACAACCTGCGCGTCCGCCGCGAACCCGAGCCCCCGCCACGCCACCCAGTCCAAACTGACGGTGTGACAGCCTTGTCGGTGACGGGCTCGCGCCAGACCGTCCAGATAGGCATTCGCCGACGCATATGCGCCCTGTCCGGGCACGCCGAACACGGTGCCCGCAGACGCGGTCAAGAAGAGGAAATCGAGAGTGCCCGGTGGGAAAACCTCATGCAGCACCTGGGCACCGGCGATTTTCGGCCACATTGTGCGCCGCAGGCGGTTATCGGAAATCTCGGTCAGGAGTTGACCTTCGGTGACTCCGGCGGCGTGTATGACACCGCGGATCGGTGGCGCCCCGTCGGCGTCCCGTCTGGCAAGGAGAGCCTGCACTGCGTCGCGCGATCCGACGTCGAGCGCGACGGCCTCGACAGAAACACCACGCATCTCCAGCGCCCGGATGGTGGCGATCCTGTGGCGTACGTCCGCGTCGTTAGCGTCGCTGTCCCAGTCGCGCCTCGACGGCAACGGCGTCCGGCCGGCGAGTATCAGACGGCGTGCACCGAGGTCCGCGAGCCAGACGGCCATCAGTAGACCAAGGACACCCATGCCACCGGTGATGAGGTATGCCGCATCGGGGCGGCACCGCAACGGCTCTCGCACCGGTTGACCGGAGACCGGCGCCAAGGCGGGTACGAAGAACTCACCGTCGCGCAGCGCCAGAATGGACTTGGCCGGTGTCCGCAGCATCGCGAGCAGCGCCGGCGCGCAATCGCCGATGTCGTCTCCCAAATCCCGGTCGGCCGGGATGTCCACCAGGCCTCCCCACAGCTGTGGCTGCTCGGCCCGGATAACCCCCGCCATTCCCCAGAGCGAGCTCTGGCGGACCGCCGCGTCGGAGGTGCCCTCGCGGACGCCGCGAGTGATGATCCACAACGTGGCCGGGTGGTCGTTCCTCCCGCTCGGCCAGCCCCCGGACCAGGTCGGCGACTTCCGTCGACAGACGTACCGCGCAGTCGAGGTCGGTCTCAGGGGTATCAACCGGCCCGGGGTCGGCTATGTAGAGGACATACTGCGCCTCGGCGATGTCGGCGGGCACGTAGCCGGCATCCGCCAGCTGATCGGCGAGAGCGCGCGCGGCGTTGGCCTCCCCCACCACCGCGAGCGTGCACAAGCCATCGGGGGCCGGTTGTGCGCCGGCATCTTCAACCCACTGTTGCCACTCGACCGCGTGCGCCAACGTGCTCGCGTCGTCACCTGCGGTGGCCGGTACCGGACCTGACTCCACAGGTGCGTATCGCAGTCCGCGGATGTCGACGCAGGTGCTGCCGTCGGGCGCCTTCACCGCGATGTCGACGACGAGTTCATCGCCGTCTTGCCCATCGTCGCCGCCGCGCCGATATGCCTCGACTCGAACCGTGGTCGTCGACGAGTTCGGCTTCGAACCGCACACTTTCAACGCCGACCGGAGACATCAGCTGCGGGCGGGAACTGTCCACCAGGCGGCCTAGGTGAACGGCGGCGTCCAGCAGTGCGACCGTGGACGCCTCGGGCAGACCGATATCGGCGTGCAATGCCCCCGGCGCCGAGCGGCATGAGTCGATCGACCACTTGAACGGCTGTCCCTCGATGCCGCACTCCCGCTGCAGTGAGGCAATCGATTCGGTGGTCACAGTGCCGTCGTCGCGCATTTCGTGGTCGCGGCTGCCGCGCGCGTCCGCCAAGCCCTGCTGCTCGCGCGAGATTCGGGCGCTGACGTGCCTGGTCCAACGGTCCGTCGGGGTGTCGGTCGCGGGGGATGAAGACAAGGAGAGGAATGCCCCGTCCGCGTCACTGTCGACGACTACCTGAATCACTCGCGGCTGGTCGACGACGATCGGATACTCGAATCGGACGTTCGCCAGTATTGATGCGTCAATTTCGGCCGCTGCCGCCGAAAGCGTCTGCACCAGAACCGAAGTCGGCACGAGTTCTGTGCCGTGGACACGGTGGCGACCCGGATACGGCGTGGTGTCCGGCCCCAGTCGCGCCTGCCACAGGTGCGCCGGTGGTGCAGTGGCGACCGCGACATGCTGGCCCAGCACCGTGCCGGCCCTGGGTTTGGATCCGGCTGCCTCCACGCGGTTTTCGGGGGCTATCCAGTGGCGGGTGTGGTGCCAGGGCGCACTGGGCAGCACCGGATGCGGTTCCGGCGGATGCGTTGTCGGTGCCGGTGGGCCGGTCTGGACGGTGTTGAGGTTGGTGTGGAAACCGATCGTGTCATCACCGTCGCGCCACAGCGTGCCGATGCTGTGATGGTAGGCGGATTCCAGGGTTTCGGTGACGGCATGCGCCAGTATCGGATGAGCGCTGATCTCGACGAAGGTGGCGTGATCGCGAGCAGCGGCGGTGACGGCCTGGCTCAACAGCGCCGGCTGTCGGACGTTGGCCACCCAATAGTCCGCATCCAGCTGTGGCGCGGTGGTGGTCTCAACGACGGTGGAAAAGAACGGCATGCCGGGAAGCTCGGGATTCAGATCTGCCAGTGCCGCACGCAATTCGGGCAGGATCGGATCCATCAACGCGGTATGCGAGGCGACCTCCATGTTGACCCGTCGGGCGAAACGGTCCTGCTCAGTCACCGCGGCGATCACCGCGTCGACCGGCGCCACGGGCCCGGCGACCACAGTCTGCCGCGGCGAGACGTAGCCCGCCACACTCACCCCGGGGAACCCGGCGATAAACGATTCAGTGGCCTCGGCGTCCAATTCCAGCAGCGCCACCGCGCCCTGCCCCGCCAGCCGTGACATCAGCTTGGACCGGGTGGCGATCACCTTCAGCCCGTCGGCCGGGCTCAGCGCCCCGGCCACCACCGCCGCGGTCACCTCCCCCATCGAATGCCCGATCACCGCATCGGGTTCCACACCGTAGGACCGCCACAACGCCGTCAACGCCAACTGCAATCCCATGACCACCGGCTGCACCTGCGCGTCGCCGCTCACTTGCTCACCGTTCGCGAGCACATGCTGCAGCGAGAACCCGATGTGCTCGACGAACAACGACTCCAGTTCAGCGATCGCCGCGGCGAACGCCGGCTCATCGGCCAGCAACCGCCGACCCATGCCGGCCCAGTGCGAGCCCTGACCCGAATACACGAACACCGTGCCCGATCCGCGCAGCTCGTTACGCGGGAGCACGACCCCGGGGGCGGCGTCACCGGCGGCCAGTGCCTGCAGTCCGGTCACCGCCTGCGCGTGATCACGCGCACACACCGCGGCCACCGTCTTGTGCCGAGTGCGGTGATGATTGACCGTATGGGCCACATCGGCCAACGACACACCGGCACCCTCACCGGCCATCCACTCGGCCAACATGCCCGCCGTCGACGCCACCCGCGCCGGGGTCTTGCCCGACACCACCAACGTGCTCACCACCGGCTCCGGTTGGCGGGCAACACACTTCCACAGCCGGAGCCTGCTCAACCACCACATGCGCATTGGTGCCACTGACCCCGAACGACGACACCCCCGCACGACGCGCCCGCCCCACCGCCGGCCACTGCATGCCCTGCGCGGCGATGGTGAACCGCGACGCCCCCGCACCGGCATGCGGAGTCAACTCGCTGAAATTCAGATGTCGAGGAATGTGCCCATGCCCCACAGTGAGCACCGTCTTGATGAACCCCGCGATACCGGCCGCCGACTCCAGATGACCCAGATTCGTCTTCACCGCACCCAACACCAACGGCGCGGCCCCATCACGCTCACCGAAAACCGCACTCAACGCGTCCAACTCGATCGGATCACCCAACGCCGTCCCCGTACCGTGCGCCTCGATGTAATCGATATCGGCAGGCCCCAACCGCGACGCCGCCAACGCCGCACGCAGCACCGCCTGCTGCGCCGGACCATTGGGCACCGTCTGCCCGCTACTGGGACCGTCCTGGTTGACCGCCGAACCCCGCACCACCGCCAACACCGAATCCCCATCGCGCAGCGCATCACTGAGCCGCTTGAGCACCACCACCCCGGCACCCTCGCTGCGCACATAACCGTCTGCATCGGCGTCAAAAGTCTTGCAACGCCCGTCCGGAGCCAACATCCCCCACCGCGAACACGCGATGCTGTTCTCCGGACTCAGAATCAAATTCACCCCAGCAGCCAACGCCTGATCGCTCTCCCGGCGACGCAGACTCTGACACGCCAAATGCACCGTCACCAACGACGACGAACACGCCGTGTCCACCACCACCGCAGGACCGTGCACCCCCAGGAAATACGACAACCGCCCCGCGGCGAAATTCGACGCATTCCCGAACGGAATGTGGGGGTCGATTTCTTCCGGCCGTAACCTTCCGGCGAAGGTCAGAGAATAGTCATTGGTGGTCAAACCGACGAAGACCGAGGTTTGCGTCCCGCGGATCGCTTGGGCGGTGATGCCCGCGTTTTCCAGTGCCTCCCAGGCGACTTCGAGCAACAGCCGCTGCTGGGGATCCATCCCCGCCGCCTCACGCGGCGAGATGCCGAAGAACTCGGCATCGAATTCGTCGGGCTGCCAGGAGGTCAGAAAGCCTCCGTCGCGACTGCAGATCGTGCCCGGCACAGTGTAATCCGCCGAGTAGAAGGCGTCGGCGTCCCAACGCTCCGCGGGCACCCGCACGACGCCGCTGGCCCCGTCCTGCAACAACTTCCAGTACTGCGCCGGGTTGTTCACCCCACCGGGCAGCCGACACCCCATGCCCACCACGGCAATCGGTTCCGTGTCGCCCTGCTCGGCGATCTCCAAACGCGCGCTCAGATCATCGATCTTGCGCAACGCCTCGGTGATGATCCCCCGACGATCCGGGGACGGTGCAGAAGCCATCAAGCTCAATCCAGCCCTTCCGAAAGTTCCTTTCGCAGGTAGGACTCGTCGACCTGCGACGTCATACGGCGACGTCGAGCCGATTGAACTTGTCCTGCTGGTAAAACTCGATGCACGAGGAGCGGCGGATCTTGCCGCTTGTAGTGATCGGGATGGAGCCCGACGGCACCAGTATGAGATCAGCCACCCGCAGGCCGTGCGACTTCGAAATCTCCGCCGTCACTTTTTGTTTCACGGCACGAAGCCGCAGCTCCTCTTCGTCCGAGCTACCCCGGTTCTTCATCTCCACGATCACGACCAGTCGCTCGGTGCGATCCTGGGGAACGGATATCGCCGCGACGCGGCCTCCGGTGATCTCCTGCGTCGTGGCCTCGATGTCATCCGGATAGTGGTTACGCCCATCCACGATCAGCAGGTCCTTGATCCGGCCGACAACGAACAGCTCGCCGTCAAAGATGACGCCCAAGTCCCCGGTCCGAAGCCAAGAGTCGAGCGGCGTGCCCGGTGATGGGTCGACGAGCTGTCCACCGAAGGTCCGCTTCGATTGCTGCGGCTTCCGCCAGTAACCGCTTGCGATGTTGTCGCCGTGCAGCCAGATCTCCCCGACCTTGCCAGCCGGATTCTCCATCCGGGTCTCGGGATCGACGATCCGTACGGTGCAGGCGCGCGGAGGACCGACGCTGACCAGCTCGCAACCGGTTCCACTCTCGCATCGCCTCGCATGGCCGGCCGATAGCTTCTCGTAATCGAGCCAGACGGTCATCGGAGGATGGCCCGGACGCGATGATCCCGCGTACACCATCGCCTCGGCCAGTCCGTACGACGGCTTCAATGCACTGGCAGGAAAATTGAAGCGGGAGAACCGCTCGGTGAATCGCCGTATCGTCGCGGCATGTACCCGTTCGCTACCGCTGAGGACGGTGTGCACGTCCCCCAAGTCGAGCCCGGCCATGTCGGCGTCAGAGGTCCGACGCGCAGCCAGCTCGAAAGCGAAGTTCGGCACTGCCGAGAACGCCTTGGTGTTGTTGGCCAGCATCTGCATGTACCGGGCAGGCTTCTGCAGAAACGCCATCGGGCTCATCAACACCGACTGAACTCCGAACATGGCGGCACCGGTTATTCCGAGTAGCAGCCCCATGTCGTGATAGAAGGGCAGCCACGACACCAATGTGAGACCGGGCGGTGGCAGCTTCCCGTCGAGCTCGAAATAGTCGGCCGAAACCTGCTCGATGTTCGCGAGAATGTTCTTGTGCGTCACCACGACGGCGGCCGGGTTACGCGTCGAGCCTGAGGTGTACTGCAACAGCGCCGTCTCGCTGCGTGCCGGACGGGCGGGCGCCGCCTTCAACGGCGCATCGAAGTCAAGGGCGTCCATTTCGATCACCGCCGGCGCGCGGCCCGGGAGGGCACGAACACAGGGGACGACCTCGTTGACGGCCGCCGACGTCGTCAGCATTGCCACCGGCGCGCTGTCCCGCAGGGCCCCTGAGGCGCGTTCGTCGTGCGCTCCGAACTGCGGCACGGGTAGCGGAACCGCGACACGGCCGGCCTCCAACGCGCCCATGAACCCGACGATGTACTCCAGGCCCTGCGGAGCGACGATCGCCACACGATCGCCAACCGATCCGCATCGCGAGAGTTCCTCCGCGACGACTCGGGCTCGCTGGTGGAGCTGCGACCACGTCAAGCCTTCGGCAAACCCTTCGGGGTCCACGTCGTAGTCGACGAACGTGAATGCGGGATCGTCTGGCTGTTGCTGCGCAAGGCGGGCGAGCACATCAGGGATGGAGGTCTCAACCGGGATCACGACTACCCCTCCGTTCAGCATCGTTCTCATCAAACATTGCGGTCACTACCGGCTGGCAGCCTATTCGACACTGTCGAAACTCGCCTTTCGGCCCCCGGGGCACACCCGCCGCTTCTCCAGGACAGGGATCTAGCTCTCGGCCCCACGGGAGGCTATCACGCAGCGTGCCGCCGTTTCGACCTTCTGGCTAATACGCGGGAAGGAGATCCGCAAAGCCGCGCCACAGCCAGTCGCGCACAACCGGGGAAATTTTGCGGTCTACCAGCAATTGTCGCTGCTGACAATTTCAGGAGGCGAGCGCGATGGTCTTGTGGCGCGCTGAGCGACTGCTGTGAAGTACCTGGTGACCACCATCGCCCGTGCCCTTGGATCCGTCCTCGGGGCTAGTACAGCAACTTCCATGGCGACAACATTCGTTGCGATCGTCCGGGAAACCGGATAGATTTTGGGGTGTACCCTGCGAGCTAATCAACTACGCAACAACGCGACATTTTGTCCTCGATATCTTTTACGAGGTCGCTCAAAACGTCATTCAAGTAGAAGTGATGCCCGGGGAACTCACGGGAAGTGAATTCGGATGTCGTCCGCTTCGCCCACGGCGCCACCTTTTGATGGGTGGCGACCTCGTCGTCGTCCCCGTAAAAGGCAAAGATAGGGCAGGACACCGTCGCGTCTGGGGGGCATTCGTAGTTAACGATTGCTTTATACCCCCGCAACGTCGGCAGTATCTTCGCGGCAAATTCCTCGCTTTCCAAGAATTCCGGATTCACACCGGTCATCTCCGTCACCGCATCAAGCAATCCACGGTCGGAGTCGGGAATGTATTCATAACCCGCGTGACCGGGCGCAGCGCTGGCAGACACAAAGAGGGCCGCGATCGGGTTGCCCGCCGCTTCGAATCGCCGGGCAACATCGAATGCGACCAAAGCGCCCATGCTATGGCCGAAGAAGGCGACCTTGCCGTCGGACTGGTCCAGCGGCGACAGCATCCGGTAGACGCCATTTGCCAGATCCGGAATGCTCGTGAAAGACGCAAGGTCGTGATTACCTCCTCGCCCGGGATACTGAACCGCAATGCGCTTGATGTCAGCGGAAAATGCCTGGGAAAAGGGAACGTAGAATTTCGGAGACCCGCCGGCATGCGGGAAAATGTATAGCTTGTGCGCTTCGCCACTCACGCGGCTACCCTACCGCCGACCGCGGAGGCCGCCGCGCCAACCCACGGCGTCCTTCGGCGGTCAGCGGTCTTCCTAGCTCAGCTCAACTCGTATCGATTACGCCGTATCGCTCAGCGAACGGTGTCATCAGTCGGGCCAAGTCGGCGGCCACGTCGTGATCGGCCTCCGGCGGCATCGACACATAGCTCATGGCCAGCCGCACGATCGCACGCGCGAGCACACCGGCGTCCTCGTCGGAGGCCTTCACCCAGCTGTTTTCGAACGATCGACGTCAGCCGTTGCGAGCAGTGCGTGATGATCGGCGCGCTGTCGACGGTGATCAATTGCAGCAGGTCGGGCTTGGCCTCGCCATTGAGCAACGAGATCACCAGCGGATCGGCGGCGGACTCGGCGAAGAATGCCCGGAACCCCTGCACAAACGCCGAGTAGATGTCGCCTTCATTGCGGCGGATCTCGTCGTCGATGCGTCGACGAGCCGGTCGGCCAGCCGCAGCGCGTAGGCCTGCGCCAGGCCGTGGCGCGAGCCGAACTCGTTGTAGATGGTCTGGCGGCTGATGCCCGCGGCCCGGGCGACGTCCGAAAGGGTGATCGAGGCCCAGTCGCGGGCGAGTAGTAGTTCGCGCATGCCGTCGAGAATCGAATCGCGCAGCAACACCCTCGACGCCTCGGCGTACGGGATGCGCTGCGCGCTCCGCGGGCTGGCTCACACGCGCGAGACTAGCCGTCACGAACGTGCTACCTCCACCATCTCGAAGTCCGACTTCGCGGCGCCGCAGTCCGGGCAGCTCCAGTCGTCGGGGATGTCGTCCCAACGTGTCCCCGGCGCGATGCCGTCCTCCGGCCAGCCCTTGGCCTCGTCGTACTCGAAGCCGCACTGCACGCAGATGAACAGTTTGTAGTCAGTGGCCGTCGGTTCTTCGCGCAAGCGCTCATCGCTCATTTCATTGCTCCTATTTCTTCGAAGTCGACCTTCTCGCGCACCGCACAGTCGGGGCAGTCCAGTCGTCGGGGATGTCATTCCAGGTTGTGCCTGCGAGAAACCCTTCCCGCGGTGCACCTTTGGCCTCGTCGTAGACGTAGTCACAGCCGGGGCAGCGATAGGCGCTCACGCTGCGGACTCCGCGACTCGATACCTCGCATAGACCTTGTCGCGCATCCGCGGATGGATGTTGACCCGGGTGATGTCGCCGCCGTAGTGCGCGAGCACGCGATGGTCCATCACACGTCGCCACAGCGGCGGGAAGTACGTCAGCCCGATCATCGACGCATATCCGCTCGGCAGGTTCGGTGCGCCCTCCATGCTGCGCAGCGTCTGATAGCGCCGGGTCGGGTTGGCGTGGTGATCGCTGTGCCGCTGCAGGTGGTAGAGGAACAGGTTGGTCACGATGTGGTCGGAGTTCCAGCTGTGCGCCGGCGCGCACCGCTCGTAGCGGCCGCTGCTCGCAGCTTCTGCCGCAGCAGTCCGTAGTGCTCCAGATAGTTGACCGTTTCCAACAGCGTGAAGCCGAACACCGCGGAGATGAGGATGTACGGGATGAGCGCCAGGCCGAAGACGGCGATCAGCGCGCCGTAGAACACCACCGACATCGCCCACGCGTTGAGCACGTCGTTCGACCAGTGCCACGGGCTCTTGTCCTGCCTGCGCAAGCGGGCGGCTTCCAGCTCCCACGACGACTTGAGGCTCCCCCACACGCTGCGCGGCAAAAACTCCCAGAACGTCTCGCCGAAGCGGGCCGACGCCGGATCCTCGGGCGTCGCGACGCGGACATGGTGTCCACGGTTGTGCTCGATGTAGAAGTGGCCGTAACAGGTCTGGGCCAGCGTGACTTTGGCGAGCCAGCGTTCCAGCTCGTCCTTCTTGTGCCCCATCTCGTGCGCGGTGTTGATGCCGACGCCGCCGAGCATCCCGACCGAGAGCGCCAGCCCGATCTTGGCCGGCCAGCCCAAGCCGCCGTCGAAACCGAGCCAACTCAGGTCCGACGCGGTGAACAGGTAGGCGCCGAAGATCACGCTGGCGTACTGGAACGGGATGTAGATGTAGGTGCAGTACCGGTAGTACTTGTCGTTCTCCAGTCGCTCCATCACCTCGTCGGGCGGATTCTGGCCATCCGGGCCGAACCGCAGATCCAGTGCCGGCAGCACGATGTACAGCAGGATCGGGCCGATCCAGAGCGGCACCTGTGCCGCCGCATGCCAGCCCCACTGGTTGAACGCCCAGACCAGCGGCAGCATGACGAACAGCGCCGTCGGGGCGATCAATCCCATCAGCCACAGGTAGCGCTTCCTGTCGCGCCACTGAGTCGATCTCGAGCTGCTGACAACTGCGTCGTCACTATCTGCCTCCTGAGTGAGTGCCATCACCTACTGACTTGACTATAGAGGCATAATTGTCGGCTGTCTAGACACAGATAGATATTTTGTAAAGTTCAGACCCGTGCGGCGCTCCTTCCACCGGCGGTCAGCGCGGGTTTCGGCGCCGATCGGTTAGAAGACTTCTGGCGGTCTCCCTGTTGGCGAGGGCGGAGTGCCGCCTGCCGTAGAGCAGTAGACGACGATGCCGATGGCCATCCACACCAGGAAGCGGATCCAGGTCAGCGCCGTCAGGTTCAGCATCAGCCACAGGCAGGCGACGATCGCGGCGATCGGCAGCCACGGCACCCACGGCACGCGGAAGGCGCGGTGCAGGTCGGGGCGTGTCCGCCGGAGGATGATGACGCCCGCTGACACCAGGACGAACGCGAACAGGGTGCCCACGTTGACCATCTCCTCGAGCTTGGTGATCGGGAAGAACGCTGCGGCGGCCGCCACGACGACGCCGACGATGAGGGTCAGCCGCACCGGGGTGCCGTGCTCGCCGGTTTTGGCCAGCTGGTGCGGCAGAAGCCGGTCGCGTGACATGGCGAACAGCACCCGGATCTGGCCCAGGATCAGCACCATCACGACGGTGGTAAGCCCGGCGAGCGCGCCGATGCTGATGAGCGTGGCCGCCCAGTCGATGCCGTTGAGCTTGAACGCCGTCGCGAGATTGGCATCCTCGCCGGCCTTTGCGAGTTCGGTGTACTTGACCATTCCGGACAGCACGACCGCCACCGCGACGTAGAGCACGGTGACGATGGCCAGCGTTCCGAAGATTCCGCGGGGTACGTCTTTCTGCGGATCCTTGGTCTCCTCGGCGGTGGTCGCGACGACGTCGAATCCGATGAACGCGAAGAACACGATGGACGCACCGGCCAGCAGGCCGTACCAGCCGTAGTTGCTGCCACCGGCACCGGTAAGCAGCGAGAACAGTGACTGCTCAGCCCTTGCCGCCGCCGGCCTCCGCCGGCGGAATGAACGGCGAGAAGTTCGCGGCCTTGATGTAGAAGGCGCCGACGCAGATGACCACGAGCACCACGGCGACCTTTATCAGCGTGATGGCGGCGCTGACGTTCGACGACAGCTTGGTGCCGAGTGCGAGCAACGTGGTGACGATCGCGACGATCACCACGGCACCCCAGTCGACGTTGAGTGGGCCCAGCGCGATCTCGCCACCGGCGAAGCCGAACACCTCACCCAGATAGGTCGACCAACTCTTGGCGACGGTCGCAGCGCCGACGGCGAACTCGAGCACCAGGTCCCAGCCGATGATCCAGGCAACCACCTCGCCGAAGCTCGCATAGGAGAACGTGTAGGCACTGCCGGCCACCGGCACTGTCGACGCGAACTCGGCGTAGCACAGCGCCGCCAACCCGCAGGCGATCGCTGCGAGGACGAACGAGATCGAGATGGCCGGCCCGGTGATGCCGCCCGCGGTCGACGCGGTGATGGTGAAGATGCCCGCGCCGATGACCACCGAGACACCGAAGACGATCAGGTCCCACCAGGTCAGGTCCTTTCGGAGCTTCGTCTCGGGGTCATCGGTGTCCTCGATCGACTGCTCGACCGACTTGGTTCGCCGTATCAGTCCCATCCCAGCCATCCGAGTCCCTTTCGCTAAGCCGGTCCGCCGTCTTCTCTGGGCCGATCGCTGGGGAGTACCCAGTACTGTCGTGAACCATGGGCCGGAGTACCGACCATGCGATCGTGATCGGGGCCAGCATCGGCGGCCTCTGCGCTGCGCGGGTGCTGTCGGACGTCTACGAGCGCATTACCGTCTACGAACGCGACGACCTGGCCGACGGCCCGGCAAACCGAGACGGCCGTGCCGCAGGGCAGGCATGTGCACATGTTGATGGCACGCGGCGCCGAGGAGTTCGAGTCGCATTTCCCCGGTCTGCTCGAGACCATGGTCGGCGACGGCGTGCCGATCCTGGAGAACCGGCCGGACTGCATTCACTTCGGCGCCGCAGGCCATGTTCTGGGAACTGCGCATCGGCTGCAGAGCGAGTTCACCGCCTACGTGCCGAGCCGGCCACAGCTGGAATGGCAGATCCGTAGGCGTGTGCTGGCCATCGAGAACGTCGACATCGTGCACGCGGCAGTCACCGAGCCGACCTACGACGCGGTGCGCGGCCGCGTGACCGGTGTCCGGCTCGACTCCGATGACGTGGTGCCCGCCGACCTCGTCGTCGACGCCACGGGCCGCGGCACCCGGCTGCCCGTGTGGCTCGAGAAATGGGGCTACGGGCGTGCCCGCGAGGAGACGGTCGACGTCGGCATCGCCTACGCCAGCCAGCAGGTGCGTGTCCCCGACGGCCTACTCGCGGAGAAGGTCGTGGTGGCAGGCGCGTCCCGTGAACAGCCGCTCGGCGTGGGCATGCTGTTCTATGAGGACGGCAACTGGAACGTGACGACGTTCGGCATCGGAAAGGTCGAGCCGCCGCAGAACTTCGCGCAGATCTGCGATCTGGCCGACCAGATCCTGCCCGCGCATGTGTCCGGCTGCGCTGCGGCAAGGGACACCGCTGGGCGAGATGGCGTTTCACAAGTACCCGACCAGCCGGTGGCGCCGCTACGACGAGCTCGAGCGCTTTCCGGACGGCATCATCCCGTTCGGCGACGCGGTGGTGAGTTTCAACCCGACCTTCGGCCAGGGCATGACGATGACGGCCATCCAGGCGGGCAATCTGCGGACGGTGTTGAATTCCGGCGACCCCGAAGTCGCCGGCGCGCTGGCGAAGGCGACGGCGAAGACCACGTGGCCGGTCTGGACCATGACGGCCATCGGTGACCTCACGCTGCACAACGCGACCGGCGAGGCCAAGTGGTGGTACAAGCCGGTCGGTGGGTTGTTCGACCAGTTCCTCGGCGCCGCGGAGACGGATCCCGTACTCGCCGAGTGGTTTCTGCGAAGGTTCAGCCTGCTCGACAGCCTCTACATGGTGCCCTCGGCGCGTCTGGTCGGCCGCACCATCCGGCACAACATGCGGATGTGGCTTGCCGAGAGACGCGGCGCCAGGGCCAGCGCGGGATCGGGATCTGGTTGCCGGCCGCTGACCCGCGTAGCTTTGGGTGTGTCCTTTGAATGGAGCCACCATGGGTTCGCTGAGTTCGCTGATCAGGCCGCTCGATGACATCGCGGCATGCGAGATCCCATACTGGCTGCCGCCCGGGCGGCACCGACAACGGCGTCTGGGCGGACACCTGGGAGTTGATCACCGATCTCGACTCTGGCTATGTGCCAACGGTTCTCGGGCTACTCGCGGCGTCGGAGATCGGCGGTTACGCCGCGATTCCTGGCGGAAGGCGGGCCCGTGCCCGAGGTCCCGGTTCCGTATTCCCTCTGGGTCGACGCGATGCAGTACGGCCGGGCCGAGGATCTGCTGATCAGGTTCATGCGGCTGGTGGCCTCGACCGCGTCGAGGCCGAACCGGGTAGCGCACAGACGAACTGCGCGCGCGGCAGTGCCCGCGGGTAGCCTTCGTGCCATGACGGGGACGCGATGAGCGCGGGTCTGTTCGGGCTCCTCGACGACATCGCCGCGCTAGCCAGGCTCGCGGCCGCATCGGTCGACGACATCGGTGCCGCCGCCGGACGCGCGACCGCGAAGGCGGCCGGAGTCGTGATCGACGACACCGCGGTCACACCGCAATACGTCCACGGGATCACCGCCGACCGCGAGCTGCCGATGATCAAGCGGATCGCGATCGGGTCGCTGCGGAACAAGCTGGTGTTCATCCTGCCCGCGGCCCTGCTGCTCAGCCAGTTCGTGCCGTGGGTGGTGACGCCGATCCTGATGCTCGGTGCGACGTATCTCTGTTACGAGGGCGCCGAGAAGGTGTTGGGCTGGCTTCCCGGAAACAAGGGACACGACGTCGCCGCCGGACCCACCGCGACGGCGGGCGAGGACGCCGAGCGCCAGATGACATCGGGCGCGATCCGGACCGACTTCATCCTGTCCGCCGAGATCATGGTCATCGCGCTCAATGAGGTGGCCGACCAGGCGTTCTTCCCGCGATTCATCATTCTCGTCGTGGTCGCCCTGGTGATCACCGCCGCCGTTTACGGCGTGGTCGCCCTGATCGTGAAGATGGACGACATCGGGCTGAGTCTCGCGCAGCGTTCGTCACGGCTGGCGCAGCGGATCGGCCGCGGCCTGGTGGCCGCGATGCCCAAGGTCCTCTCGACGCTCTCGACAATCGGCACCGTCGCGATGCTGTGGGTCGGCGGCCACATCCTGCTGCTGGGCACGGACACCCTCGGCTGGCACCCGCCGTACGGCTTCGTACACCATCTCGAGGAACTCGTTCACCACGCCACCGGGGCGGGCGTCGGCGGCGTGCTGGCCTGGCTGGTCAACACGGCGGCCTCCGCAGTCATCGGATTACTCGTAGGGGCGGTGATCGTCGCGGTCATCCACGTGCTGCCGTTCAAGCGCCGCGGCGCCCACTAGATACCGACGGTCGCCCGGAACAGCTTCGTCGGCTGCGTGGCGACGAAGCGGATCGGCCCGTCGTCGGCGGCCACCCACGCCGCCGATCCCCTCTCCATCGTCACCGTGCCACCCTTGGCGTGCACCACCGTCGAGCCGTCGGTGCACAACAGGATCTGTGGCCCGTCGTGGCGGGAGGGCGCATCGATCTCGTGGTCGAGCTGCTCTCCGTCGATGCACAGCACCGATACCGCGAACTCCGGAGCCGGGGTGTTGTACACCAACTCCATTCCATCCCTGGTGATCTGGGGGCAAAGGACATCATCGGTCGCCGGCGTGAAATCGAGCACTCGTAAGAGCTCGGGCACGTCGACGTGCTTGGGCGTCAGCCCGCCGCGAAGCACGTTGTCCGAATTCGCCATCACCTCGACACCCACACCCTGCAGGTATGCGTGCAGATTGCCCGCAGGCATGTAGATGGCCTCGCCCGCCTTGAGGCTGAGCCGGTTGAGCAGCAGGCAGGCCAGTACGCCCGCATCGCCGGGATACCGTTCACCGAGTTCGAGCACGGTCTTGGCTACGGCCGCGAATTCCTTTTGACCGGAACGCACATACTGGATCGCGCCGTCGAGCACCGCGGGCACCAGCACGTCCAGGTCGGGTTGCGGGGCGGTGATCCACGTGGTGAACAACGCGCGCAGACCGTCGGCGTCGGCCTGGCCGGCCAGCAGGTTGACGTACGGGTCCAGGTCGGTCACCGCGAGCGCGCGCATCAACTCAACGCTGCGGTCGGCCGGCCGGAACCCGGCAAGCGCCTCGAATTGTCCTAGCGCAACCAGCAATTCGGGCTTGTGGCTGCGGTCACGGTAATTCCGGACCGGCGAAGACACCGGGATGCCTGCCCTTTCTTCGCGGGCGAAGCCCTGGTCCGCCTGCTCGGCGCTTGGATGCGCCTGCAGCGACAGTGGTTCGTCGGCGGCAAGCACCTTGAGCAGAAAGGGCAACGTGTCGCCGAATCGGCTGCACACCGCCGCACCCAGCTGCCCCTCGGGATCGTCGCGCAGCGCTTCGAGAAGGGACAGCTCGCCATCGTCGGTCTCCAGCCACGCCGGATCACCGGGATGCGCCCCGAACCACAGTTCAGCCTCGGGATGCGCTGTGGGACTTGGGCGCCCGGTGAATTCGGCAATGGCGGTCCGCGAACCCCATGCGTAGGTCCGCACCGCCCCGCGTAGCAGATGCACTTGTTTAACCTCGAACCAGTTTGAGGTACACGGCGGTCATCTCCAACCGGACGGCCAGCATCGCCAATTCCTGCTCCGGACGTCCAGCAGCGGTTGCCGTGGCGGGCGGGGGTGCGCCCTCACCATCTGAAACGTCCACCGTCTCGAGCACGTCCACGGCGGTGATCACGTCGATGTCCTCGAGTCCGCCCACCCGCGCGACGACCACCGCGCGTTCCGCGTCGGTGGCCAGCACGAAGGTTCGAATCCGCTGCGGCAACGGACCGTCGAGCTGTTCGTCGTGGAAGATCGACGCCTCACGATCGGTCGCCGACGCGAACCCACCCCGCAGAGCCACCAGCGCGTCGGCCAATCCCACGGCGGAGACGGCCTGGTGCGCAATCCGCAGCAGGGTCGCCCCGCCGTGGCGCGCCAGCGCCAGCGACGCCGCGTTGTCTCCGGCCAACACGACGTCACGGCCGGACATCCGTTCGGCCAGTGCCTTCGCCGGATTGGTGAACAGTTCGCGAGCGGCGCTGTTGCGGAACGCCTCGGCGTCCAATTCATCGGCCAGCGCGTTCAGGTCTACCCGCAGGCTCGGGTCCACCGTGTGAAGCGTCGCCAGACCGGCGGCCAGATACCGGGCCAGGGTGAAATCGTCGGGCACCCATACGCGGGGTGGCAGTGCGACCGACCGGCCTGCGGTGGCATCGCGAAGCGGCCCCTCATACGGCGCGGCCACGACGACTCGAGAGCCGCGCCGCACACCGCTGGCGGCGGCCGAAACCAACGCGGGGTCACCGGGGTCGTCGCCGGCGACGACCAGCACATCCAATGCGCCAATCCACGGTGGCACTTCGGATGCGACGACGATCGGCGCCGCTACGGATCCGCCCAGCGTCGCCGCGAGCAACGACCCCGCCGTCTCGGCGTTCCCGCGGCCGGCCACCCAGATCACGGTGCGGGGCGGTTGGTCGGACGTCAGCGATTCCAGGTCGCCCTCGCCAAGCGCCGCGGCGGTCGCACGCACCTGCGCTCCGGCCATCGACGCGGAGCGCAACAATCCGTCACGGTCGGCGGCGAGCAGACCCTCGGTGTCGTCGAGGTCGATCACCGCATGAGTGGCGTTCACGTGGATGCCTCTGCGCGAGACGGCGATCCGGGCTCCGATCTGCCCGACAATATCGTCGACTTCTTCTGTACTTCGCGCCTCGACGTTGAGCCGAAGCAGCGGCTCGGTGTTGGACATGCGCAGGTTGAACCAGCTGCCGTCGCCGAGGTCGACGGTCACACCATCGAGGTGGTCGATGGAGTTGATCCGGGGACCGAATGCCTTGAGCACCTCGTCGACGCACGACTCGGCGTCCGTGACAGTGAAGTTGACCTCGCCCGACGATTCGTAGCGGTGGTAGTCGGCCATGAAGTCCGACAGTGGCCGCTGCTGCTCACCGAGCGCGGCCAACACGTGCAGCGCGGCGAGCATGCCGGAGTCGGCTCCCCAGAAGTCACGGAAGTAGTAGTGCGCTGAATGCTCGCCGCCGAAGATCGCACCGGTATCGGCCATCAGCGCCTTGATGTAGGAGTGCCCGACGCGCGAACGGACCGGCGTCCCACCGCGTTCCGCCACCAGCTCCCCCACTGCGCGGGAGGTGATCAAGTTGTAAATCACCGTCGCGCCGATCTCTCTGCTCAGTTCCCGGGCGGCGACCAGTGCGGTCACCGCTGACGGGGACACCGGATGCCCCGTTTCGTCCACGACGAAACACCGGTCGGCGTCGCCGTCGAAGGCCAGCCCGATGTCAGCGCCGGTCTCGACAACGTGCGCCTGCAGGTCGACCAGGTTCGCCGGATCCAACGGATTGGCCTCGTGATTGGGGAAAGTGCCGTCCAGCTCGAAATACATCGGCGCCAGCGTGATCGCCGGAAGCGGTCCGAAGACCGCGGGAGCGGTGTGGCCCGCCATGCCGTTGCCCGCGTCGACCGCGACCTTCAGTGGCCGCAGTTCGGCGAGGCTGACCAGTGATCGCAGAAACTCGCCGTAGTCGGCGAGCACATCGCGATCCGTGATCGTGCCAAGCGCGCCGTCGTGGGCCGCCACGCCCGCGATGACCGCTTGGCTGATGGCGGCGAGGCCGGTGTCCTTGCCGACCGGCTTGGCGCCCGCGCGACACAGCTTGATGCCGTTGTAGGCGGCCGGGTTGTGGCTGGCGGTGAACATCGCTCCGGGACAGTCGAGGAGGCCCGACGCGAAGTACAGCTGATCCGTCGATGCCAGCCCGATGCGGACCACGTCGAGGCCCTGCGCAGTCACCCCGTCAGCGAACGCGGCCGCCAACGACGGGGAACTGGCACGCATGTCGTAGCCGATCGCCACCTGCGTGGCATTCTCGTCACGCATCAGGCGGGCAAACGCGCCGCCGATCTCGGCGACGAACTGCTCGTCGAGTTCCTCACCGACCAGACCACGCACGTCATACGCCTTGATGACGTGGTGGACAGCCGCGGCGGGCCGAGACATATGACTCCTTGCGAAGTGGACTGCTGGCGCCAGCCTAGCCGTCGCACGGCAGATGCCTGCCGGCTAAGCCCGCAGCCCGGCCTTGGCGTTACTCAGGGGGGTCGGGCAACACCCGCAGGTGGCCCCGGCGGCGCCCGTTGGACTCGGGACGACGGGCCGGCGCCGCCATCAGCGCACCCCCGTGAGCGCCCGTGACCGGATCGGAAAAGCCTGCGGCCACTCCGTTGATCGGCGGAGCGACGTCACGTCCCTCACGCACCGCATCGGCCAGCGCCACCAGATCGTCTTCGTCCGGGTGCGAGGGCAGCGGGCCCGCGTGGCGAACCATCTCCCAGCCGCGCGGGGCGGTGATGCGGCCGGCGTGCAGGACGCACAAGTCCCACGAATGCGGCTCGGACACCGTGGCCAGAGGGCCCACGACGGCCGTCGAGTCTGAGTAGACGAACGTCAGCGTCGCAACCGCATAGTGAGGGCACCCGGGCCGGCAGCAGCGACGGGGAACGTTCACAGCGAGAGGCTATCGTGGCCGAACCCCCCAAGCCGCCGGACACGCGCAGCCACCGGGCGGCCGATCTTCAACCGTTACGATCTGGTTTTGTGGCGGACGAAAGGAGCACCCGATAACCGGCACAGCGCGCGGACACCTGCGATCACGTCGCGGCCGGGACTTACGCGGGCCGCTGCTTCCGCCTACGGTGCCGGGCTGGCGCAGCCGGGCCGAGAGGTTCGATATGGCGGTGCTCGAGGCCTACGAACCGATCGAACGCCGATGGCAAGACCGGGTGTCGACCCTCGATGTCGCCGTCGACGAAATTCCGCGTATCTCGCCCAAGGACCCCGAAAGCGTGCAGTGGCCGCCGGAAGTCATCGCCGACGGCCCTATCGCGTTGGCCCGGTTGATCCCGGCGGGTGTCGATGTCCGCGGCAATGCAACGCGGGCGCGAATTGTGCTGTTCCGCAAGCCAATCGAGCGACGGGCGAAGGACACCATCGAACTCGCAGACCTGCTGCATGAAGTATTGGTGGCTCAGGTCGCCACGTACCTGGGCGTCGAGCCTTCTGTCATCGACCCCACGATCGACGACGAGTGAGTCAGCTGATTAAATGATGCCGCGCTTGAGGCGACGGCGCTCGCGCTCGGAGAGGCCGCCCCAGATGCCGAAGCGTTCGTCATGGGCCAGCGCGTACTCCAGGCACCTGTCCCGCACCTCGCAGCCCAGGCAGATGCGCTTGGCTTCGCGAGTCGAGCCGCCCTTCTCGGGGAAAAAGGCCTCGGGATCGGTTTGAGCGCACAATCCGCGCTCTTGCCATTGGTCATCTTCGATAGTTGCCGGGGCAACTTCATATCGTCTCGGTTTGCTCGGGGACCAAACTCAATTGCGGACGGTTAGTCGTCCCCATCGGAGTCGGTCCGGTATGGGTATGCGGTGCACTGCCTACTGAGCCGAGCATCCGCCCCTCAAATCGCGCCGAACGGTCGAAATCGACCTGCTCAAAAGACATGTCCCGCCTCCTCACCTGGTGTCGTGAATCCCCTAAACGGAGCCCCGTTTTTGTGTGTCCTGCCATTCCAAATTCGAACATGTGATCGAATCTCGGTCTGCGCCACCGAAACCGGCCGTCCAACCAGGAAATGACACTGGTGTGATTACACACGCGTTAGCTGCCGGGGTCAAGCGTTAGAACAGAAATTCATACCATTCCGTGACTCGAATTCGGCGCGTCGGAACTTCGGCGTGTCTCTCACACCCCCCGACCTCGCACTCCTAGCCGAACGACGCGAGGCCCGACGGCCTAATGTCGGTCACGTGAAGGTCACGGTTCTGGTCGGAGGTGTGGGCGGCGCCCGCTTCCTGCTCGGCGTGCAGCATCTGTTGGGGCTGGGACAGTTTGGTTCCGGCGTCGGAACACGAACTCGCCGCGATCGTCAACGTCGGTGACGACGCATGGATGTTCGGCGTGCGGATCTGCCCGGACCTCGACACCTGCATGTACACCTTGGGCGGTGGCATCGACCCCGAACGCGGCTGGGGGCATCGCAACGAAACCTGGCACGCCAAGGAGGAACTCGCCGCCTACGGCGTGCAGCCGGACTGGTTCGGCCTCGGCGACCGCGACCTGGCCACCCATCTCGTCCGCAGCCAGATGCTGCGCGCGGGCTACCCACTGTCGCAAGTGACGCAGGCGCTGTGCGATCGGTGGTCGCCGGGTGCACTGCTGCTGCCTGCGAGCGACGACCGCAGTGAAACTCACGTCGTCATCACCGATCCCACCGACGGCGAGACACGCGCCATCCACTTCCAGGAATGGTGGGTGCGCTACCGCGCGCAGGTGCCGACGCAGAGCTTCGCTTTCATCGGCACCGAGACGGCGACCGCCGCTCCTGGCGTCGTCGAAGCGATCGAGACCGCCGACGTCGTGCTGTTGGCGCCGTCGAACCCGGTGGTGAGCATCGGGTCGATCCTCGCGATCGGCGGCATCCGCGGCGCACTGCGTGTCGACGAATGCGCGGGTGATCGGCTACTCCCCCATCATCGGAGGAAAGCCGTTGCGCGGCATGGCCGACGAATGCCTGTCCATCATCGGCGTGGACAGCACCTCCGAAGCGGTCGGCCGACACTACGGCGCGCGGTCGGGCGCAGGCATCCTCGACGGCTGGCTCGTGCACGAGGGCGATCACGCCGAGGTCGACGGAGTCGAGGTGCGGTCAGTGCCGCTGTTGATGACGGATCCCCCGACGACCGCCGAAATGGTGCGCGCCGGACTCGATCTGGCCGGGGTCAAGCCGTGACAGAGCACGGGTCTGCGGAGCCGAATGTCGGCGACCACGGCGCCTCCGGAGCCGTCGAACTCCTTCCCGTTCCGGGGCTTCCCGAGTTCCGGCCCGGCGATGACCTCGCAGAGGCTCTAGCCACCGCGGCGCCCTGGCTGCGCGACGACGACATCGTGGTGGTCACCAGCAAGGTGATGTCGAAGTGCGAGGGCCGCATCGTCGACGCGCCTACCGATCCGGATGATCGAGACGCCCTGCGGCGCAAGCTGATCGACGCCGAGGCCGTGCGTGTGCTTGCCCGCAAGGGCCGGACCCTGATCACCGAGAACGCGATCGGTCTGGTCCAGGCCGCTGCCGGCGTCGACGGCTCCAACGTGGACTCCGCGGAGCTCGCGCTGCTGCCGGTGGACCCCGACGCCAGCGCCGCGGCCCTGCGATCCGGCCTGCGGGCACGGCTGGGGGTCACCGTCGGGGTGGTCGTCACCGACACAATGGGCCGGGCGTGGCGCAACGGGCAGACCGACGTCGCCATCGGAGCAGCGGGGCTAACCGTGTTGCACGGCTACGAGGGGTCACACGACCGCCACGGCAACGAGCTGATCGTCACCGAGATCGCCGTCGCCGACGAGATCGCGGCGGCCGCGGACCTGGTGAAGGGCAAGCTGACCCAGATCCCGGTCGCGATCGTGCGCGGACTGAGGCTTGCGGACGACGGGTCCAACGCGCGCACGCTGGTGCGGGCGGGCGAGGAGGATCTGTTCTGGCTCGGCACCGAGGAGGCAATCGCGCTCGGCCGCAGCCAGGCCCAGCTGCTGCGCCGGTCAGTGCGCAGGTTCAGTGTCGAAGCCCGTCGCACCCGAGCTCATCGAGGCCGCCGTCGCCGAAGCGCTCACCGCGCCCGCCCCACATCACACGCGGCCGGTGCGGTTCGTCTGGATGCAGGACCCGGCCAAGCGGCTGGCACTGCTGGACGGGATGAAGGCCAAGTGGCGTGCCGACCTAGCCGGAGACGGCCGAACACCGAGGTCCGTCGAGAGCCGCGTCAGCCGTGGCGCCATCCTCTACGACGCACCCGAACTCGTCATCCCGTTCATGGTCCCCGACGGTGCGCACAGCTATCCGGACGCAGAACGCACGGCGGCGGAGCACACGATGTTCACCGTCGCGGTCGGCGCGGCGGTTCAGGCGCTGCTGGTGGCGCTGGCGGTGCGGGGCGTCGGCAGCTGCTGGATCGGGTCGACGATCTTCGCCGCCGACCTGGTGCGCGACGGGCTGGGACTGCCCGCCGACTGGGAACCGTTGGGCGCCATCGCGATCGGGTACCCCGAAGAAGGGTCGGTGCCGCCGGGGCCGCGCGATCCGGTGCCGACGGACGACCTGCTGATGCGCGAAGTGAGTCTGCACGCCTCGGCCGTCGACGTGCTGACCGGTTGGGACGCGCCGGATCCCACGCAGGACACGCTGCGGCATGCGGTGCTGGCGTTTCTGGCCGCCCGCCCCGACGGATGCCTCCGCGAATGTGTGCCCGGCCATGTCACCGCGTCCGCGCTCGTGCTCGACCACAGCAGCACCAGGACGGTGCTCACCCTTCACCCGCGGTTCGGCCGGTGGCTGCAACTCGGCGGGCACTGCGAGGCCACCGATGCCGACATCGTCAGCCGCCGCACTGCGCGAAGCGACCGAGGAGTCCGGTATCGAAGGTCTTCACATCGAACCATCGCTCGCGGCACTGCACGTGCACCCGGTCACCTGCTCGCTCGGCGTGCCGACCCGTCATCTCGACATGCAATTCATCGCACACGCGCCACCCGGTGCCGAAATCGCCTGCAGCGATGAGTCGTTGGATCTGCAGTGGTGGCCGCTGGACGCGCTGCCCAACGACGTCGACTTCGGCCTCACCCAACTTGCCGCGGCGGCGCTCAAACCCGGTGATTTCGGCGTGCTGGGTCACGCTTAGAGTGACCAGCCACGCCGAAATCGCTCAGACGTCGGTCGAGTAGCGGATGCCGCCGTCGGGAATCGTGACCCCCGGCCACACCCGCGCACCACGCAGCAGCTCACATCGCGCGCCGATGTCGGCGCCGTCGCCGATCACGCCGTCGCGGATCAGCGCGCGCGGACCGATGCGGGCGCCGAAGCCGATGATCGAGCGCTCGATCACCGCACCGGCGCCCACCTTGGCGCCGTCGAAGATCACCGCTCCGTCGAGCCTCGCACCCCCGGCAATCTCCGCACCGCGACCCACGACGGTTCCGCCGATCAGCAACGCGCCGGGTGCGACGCTGGCGCCGTCGTGCACCAGCTCCTCGCCACGGTGCCCGTGAAGCGCAGGCGACGGGGCGATGCCGCGGACCAGGTCGGCCGAGCCGCGCACGAAGTCCTCCGGGGTGCCCATGTCGCGCCAGTAGGTCGCGTCGACGTAGCCACAGACCCGCAGTCCCTCTGACAACAGCCCGGGGAACACTTCCCGCTCGACCGACAGCGGTCGGCCCTTGGGGATGCGGTCGATCACTTCCCGCTTGAAGACATAACAGCCGGCGTTGATCTGATCGGTCGGCGGATCCTGCGTCTTCTCCAGAAAGGCGGTGACCAGGCCCTCGGAGTCGGTCGGCACGCAGCCGAACGCGCGCGGATCACCGACGCGCACCAGGTGCAGGGTCACGTCGGCGCCGTTTTCCTCATGGCACCCCAGCAGCGCGCCGAGGTCGCAGCCGGACAACACATCGCCGTTGAACACCAACGCGGTGGGATGGCGCAGCTTCGATGCCACGTTGGCGATGCCGCCGCCAGTGCCCAGAGGCTCGTCCTCGACGACGTATTCGATCTGCAGGCCCAGCTTGGACCCGTCGCCGAACTCCGACTCGAAGACCGCCGCCTTATAGGAGGTGCCCAGCACCACGTGCTCGATGCCCGCATCGGCGATTCTCGACAACAGGTGCGTCAGAAAGGGCAGGCCCGCGGTCGGCAGCATCGGCTTGGGGGCCGACAGCGTCAACGGCCGCAGCCGGGTACCGAGCCCGCCGACCAGGATGACGGCGTCCACTTCCGCGGGATTCACGCTAGCGCCGTCCTTTCGCCTGCCTACGCCGAGAATTGCGAACCACCACACCCGCACGCGCGGCGAGGGCGGCCCTGATCGTCCAGCGCAGTGGCGCCTGCCACCGCCTCGAATACCGATCCGCCAGAAAAGTGTAGGTACTGGTGTGGTGGGCAGCCAAGTTGCGGGCCGGGTCCCTGCCCGTCGCGTGGCCCTTGTCGTGCAAAATCTCGGCCGACGGCACGTATACGTTCTGCCAGCCCGCACGGCCCAGGCGATCGCCTAGGTCGACGTCCTCCATGTACATGAAATAGCGCTCGTCGAAGCCCGACACCTCATCGAAGGCGTCCCGGCGCAGCAAGAGGCACGATCCCGAAAGCCAGCCGACGGGACGTTCGCTGGGCGTCAACCGCGCCTGCCGGTAGGTGGCCGTCCACGGATTGGATCGCCACAGCGGCCCGACGACCGCGTGCATGCCGCCGCGGATCAGGCTCGGCTGGTGCCGCGCCGACGGGTACACCGAGCCGTCGGGGTCACGGATCAGCGGTCCCAGCGCGCCGGCGCGCGGCCAGCGCGCCGCGGCCTCCAGCATGATGTCGATGCTGCGCGGGCCCCACTGCACGTCGGGGTTGGCGACGACGAAAAACTCCGAGTAGCCGGAGTCCTTCAGATACTCGTCGACGGCGCGGTTCACCGCGGTCCCGTAGCCCAGATTGGCGCCCGTGCGCAGCAGTCTGACGTTCGGATAGCGCTCGACGGCCTCTTCGGGCGTGCCGTCAACCGACCCGTTGTCCGCCATGATCACTGTGACGGGCCGGTCGGTGGCATGCGACAGCGAGGCCAGGAACCGGTTCAGATGTGGCCCCGGCGAATACGTCACCGTGATCACCACCAGTTCGTCACTCACGGCGTAGAGGGTAACGGGCCGAGAGCTGTGGCCAGCGCCTCACGCCATGGCCGCAACGGCGTCAGTCCCGCTGCGGCGGACTGCCGCCCCGACAACGCCGAATACGGCGGCCTGGCGGCGGGCCGCCGGTTGCCGTCGCTGCCGACGGGCCGAACCCGCGCCGGATCGGCGCCGACCGCTTCGAATACGGCCTGGGCCTGCTCGAAGCGGCTCGCCTCGCCTTCATTGGCCGCATGCAGCACCGGTTCACGAATGTCGCCGTCGGCCACCTCGAGCAGCGCATCGACCAGATCGCCCACATATGTCGGCGAACCCACCTGGTCGGCGACCACATCCACCGTCTCGCTCGCCCTCCGCCTTCCGACGCATCGTCGCCGCGAAGTCGGTGCCGTCGCGGCCCTCGTAAATCCATGCCGACCGGACGATGTGGGCGTCGGGCATCGCGGCCAGCACCGCGAATTCGCCCGCGAGCTTGGTCCGTCCGTAGACGCTCAGCGGGCCGGTTTCGTCGTCGATCTCGTAGGGGCGGCGCCGGTCGCCGTCGAAGACGCCCGAGAACACGTAATCGGTAGAGATGTGGATGAACTGGGCACCGGCCCGGGCACAGGCGTGCGCGACGTTGGCCGGGCCCTGGGCGTTGACGGCGTCGGCGCGCGCCTCGTCGGACTCGGCGGCGTCGACCTTGGTATAGGCCGCGCAGTTGATCACCACGTCGCCGGCGTCGATGAAGCGCTCGGCCGACGACGCGTCGGTGATGTCCCACTCCGAGGACGTCAGGGCGCGCACGTCGCGGCCTTGCCGGCGGGCCACGTCGGCCAGGACCCGTCCGACCAGACCTCCCGCCCCGCAGATAACGATTCGGGCTGACATGATCTCGAGTCTGGCACGCCGACCCGCGCTACCCGCTCTGTGCCCGTCTCGCAAGTAGCCTGGGCTGATGCCCGCTCGTACGCTCCGTGTCATTGCCGTGGCCACGGCAATGGCCGTCGTGATCGGAACGGGTGTGGCCTGGGGCAAGATCCGCTCGTTCGAATCCGGCATCAACCACATCTCCTCCGCCGCGCTCGGCGGCGGCGGCGAGGACGGCGCGATCGACATCCTGCTGGTGGGCCTGGACAGCCGCACCGACGCGCACGGCAACCCCCTTTCGCAGGAGGAACTGGCCACACTGCGAGCCGGCGACGACGAGTCGACCAATACCGACACCATCATCCTGATACGCATCCCCAACAACGGGCAGTCCGCGACCGCGATCTCCATCCCCCGCGACTCCTACGTGAACGCACCCGGCATCGGGAAGATGAAGATCAACGGCGTCTACGGGTCGGTACACCTGGAGAAGATGAAGCAGTTGGTCGAGGAGCAGGGTGAGGACCCGGCGGTGGCCGAGCCCGAAGCCACCGAAGCCGGCCGTGAGGCGCTGATCAAGACCGTCGCCAACCTGACCGGTGTCACCGTCGACCACTACGCCGAGATCGGGCTTCTCGGTTTCGCACTGATCACCGACGCGCTCGGCGGCGTCAATGTCTGCCTGAAAGATGCTGTTTACGAACCGCTTTCGGGTGCCGACTTTCCCGCCGGCTGGCAGAAGCTGGACGGTCCGCAGGCGCTGAGTTTCGTGCGGCAGCGCCACGACCTGCCTCGCGGCGACCTCGACCGGGTGGTGCGCCAGCAGGCGGTGATGGCTGCCCTTGCCCACCAAGTCATCTCCGGCAAGACGCTGTCGAGCCCAGCCACGCTGAACCGGCTGCAGGATGCCGTGCAGCGGTCGGTCGTACTGTCCGACGGTTGGGACGTCATGGAATTCGCCGAACAGCTGCAGAAGCTGGCGGCAGGCAACGTCGCGTTCGCCACCATCCCCGTTCTCGACGAGAACGGCTGGAGCGACGACGGCATGCAGAGCGTGGTGCGAGTCGACCCCACCGCGGTCAAGGACTGGGTGAACGGTCTGCTGCACGACCAGGACGAGGGCAAGACGGAACAACTCGCATACTCGCCGGACAAGACCACCGCCGATGTCGTCAACGCGAGCGAGGTCAACGGACTGGCCGCCGCGGTATCCGAGGTGCTGACCGGCAAGGGCTTCACCCCGGGCGCCACCGGCAACAACGAGGGCGGCCCGGTGACCGGCAGCCAGGTGCGGGCCGCCAAGGCCGACGACCTTGGCGCCCAAGCGATTTCCAAGGAACTCGGCGGGCTGCCGATCGTCGAGGACACGTCGGTGGCTCCCGGCTCCGTGCGGGTGGTGCTCGCCGACGACTACACCGGCCCGGGGTCCGGCCTCGACGGCGGCGATCCCACGATGACCACCGCCGACCCCGTGGTCTCCGACTCGACGGCCGGCAGCGACGCCCCGCCGGCCCCGTCACCCATCATCACCGCGGGCTCCGACGACCCGGAGTGCGTCAACTAGTCGTGACGACCCTGAGTTCGGCCATCCTCGACCCGCTGATGGCGTCCGACCCGGCGGGCCCGCGGATCACCTACTACGACGACGCCACCGGTGAGCGCATCGAGCTGTCGACGGCCACGCTGGCGAATTGGGCGGCCAAGACCGGCAACCTGTTACGAGACGAGCTGGGCGCCGGGCCGTCGAGCCGCGTCGCGGTGATGCTGCCCGCGCATTGGCAGACTGCCGCGGTGCTGTTCGGGATCTGGTGGATCGGCGCGGAAGTCGTCATGACCGGACAGGCCGACATCGCGCTGTGCACCGTCGACCGGCTGGCCGATGCCGACGACGCCGTTGGCATGGGCGAGATCGCGGTGCTGTCGCTGGACCCGTTCGGCAAGCCGGTGCCGGACCTTCCGGTCGGCGTGACGGACTACGCCACCGCGGTGCGTGTGCACGGCGACCAGATCTCACCCGAACGCGTCACCCGGCGTCGCGCTGGACGGGCGCTCGGTCGCCGATGTCCTCGCGGCCGCCCGAACATCAGCCGCCGCACAGGGTTTCGCCGCAGGCGACCGGGTGATGTCCGTGGCGTCCTGGGACGACGCCGACGAGCTGACGGACAACTTGCTGGCCGTTTACGCGATAGGCGCGTCACTTGTCCAGGTGGCGAATCCCGACCATGCCGCGCTCGACCGTCGCAGACAGACCGAGAAGGTCACCCGGGGTTGAGCACGACGGGTGCCGGCGCAGACCGGATCGACGGACTCACATACTGAGGGCGCGCAGGCGTGTCACGCTGTAGGCGTGATCGATCGGCGTCAGTTTCTCATGCTCGGCGCGGCGGCGGGTCTAGTCGCGGGATGCGCGAAAGCGGAGCAGTCGCCTGCCGGGCCGGCCGCAACGAAGGTCTCCCTGGCCGCCGGCGAAACCGACATCGACCTCGGCGGCGTCACGGTACGGACCTGGACGTACGGAAATCAGCTGCCGGGAAAGGAAATTCGGCTTCGCAAGGGCGAACGGCTGCAGGCCGAGCTGACCAACTCACTGCCGCAGGATGTCACAGTGCACTGGCACGGCCTTGCCATCCCCAACCCGATGGACGGCGTACCGGTGCTCACTCAGGCGCCGGTGCCCAAGGGGCAGACGTTCAACTACGACTTCGTCGTACCAGACGCCGGAACGTACTGGGCGCATTCACATGTCGGCACCCAACTCGACCGAGGTCTGTACTTCCCCTTGATCATCGAGGATCCCGACGAACGTGCCGACTATGACGACGAACTCGTCATCGTCGTCGACGATTGGATCGACGGCACCGGCACCAACCCCGACCAGGTTTTGGAGAACCTGCGCAAGACAGGGATGAAACCGATGGCGCCCGGCGGGATGGGGGTGTCCACCACCAGCCCGTTGGGCCAGGACGGGGGCGACGTCACTTACCCGTACTTCATCGCCAACGGCCGCGTGCCCACCGACCCGTTGACGATGGATTACCGAGCGGGGCAACGGATTCGGCTCCGCGTGATCAATGCGGGCTCCGACACCGCATTCCGAGTGGCGGTGCCCAGCACGGCGATGACTGTCATTGCGAACCGACGGGTACCCGGTGGTGCCGGTCGAGGCGAACTCCGTGATCCTCGGCATGGGCGAGCGGGTGGACGCGATCATCACCGTCAAGGATTCCGTGCCGGTGATCGCCGTGCCGGAGGGCAAACAGGGGCACGCGCAGCTGAACATTCGGGTGAACCACGCGCCCGCCGCGGTGAACGTCGACGAGTTCGTCGCGTCGGTACGTAGCGGGGCGCCACTGGACACTGCGACGCTGTCACCGACCCCGGAGGTGACGCTGCCTGCGAAGGAGCCCGATCAGGTGATCGACGCCCACCTGGCCGGACCCGTCAACGGTTACAACTGGCCGATCAATCAGAAGCTGTACAACCCGCCGCACGATGGGGTGGCTGTGAAGCCGAACCAACGCGTCCGGATCCGCTACATCAACGAGTCGATGATGTTTCACCCGTTGCATCTGCACGGCCACACGTTCCAGGTGATGAACGGCAGCGTCCCGAAGGCTCGCAAGGACACGGTGCTGGTGCCACCGATGCAGACCGTCGAGGTCGACTTCGACACGAACAATCCCGGCCGCTGGATCACCCACTGCCACAACACCTATCACCTCGAGTCGGGTATGGCGTTCTTCATCTACTACGACTAGCCGCGCTCAGGACGGAGTGCTAGGACAGCAGCGCGCGGGCCATCACGACCCGCTGAATCTGGTTGGTGCCCTCGTAGATCTGGGTGATCTTGGCGTCGCGCATCATTCGCTCGACCGGGAAGTCGATCGTGTAGCCCGCCCCACCGAACAACTGCACTGCGTCGGTGGTGACCTCCATCGCCACATCGGAGGCGAAGCACTTCGACGCCGACGAGATGAAGCCGAGCGCGGGCTCGCCGCGTTCGGCACGTGCGGCCGCGGTGTAGACCATCAACCGGGCGGCCTCGACCTTCATCGCCATGTCGGCGAGCATGAACTGCACGCCCTGGAAGTCGCCGATCGCCTTGCCGAACTGCTTGCGCTCCTTGATATATGCGATCGCTGCGTCGACGGCGCCCTGCGCGATTCCGACGGCCTGCGCACCGATGGTGGGCCGGGTGTGGTCGAGCGTGCGCAGCGCGGTCTTGAATCCCGTGCCCGGCTCGCCGATGATTCGGTCGCCGGGGATCCGGCAGTCCTCGAAGTACAGCTCCGTGGTCGGCGAGCCCTTGATGCCCAGCTTCTTTTCCTTCGGCCCGACGGTGAAGCCCTCGTCGTCCTTGTGCACCATGAACGCCGAGATGCCGTTGGCGCCCTTGTCGGCGTCGGTCACCGCCATCACCGTGTACCAGGTCGACTTGCCGCCGTTGGTGATCCAGCACTTGGTGCCGTTGAGCACCCAGCCGTCGCCGTCCGCGCGGGCGCGGGTGCGCATCGACGCCGCGTCACTGCCCGCTTCGCGCTCGGACAGCGCGTAGGACGCCATCGCCTCGCCCGAGGCCAGCGTCGGCAACACCTGCTTCTTCAGCTCGTCCGATCCCGACAGGATCAGCCCCATGGTGCCCAGCTTGTTGACGGCCGGGATCAACGACGACGACGCGCAGACCCGGGCGACCTCTTCGATCACGATGCAGGTCGCCACCGAGTCGGCGCCCTGGCCGTCGTACTCCTCGGGCACGTGCACCGCCGAGAACCCCGAGTCGTTCAGCGCCTTGAGCGCCTCGTCCGGGAAGCGCGAGTGCTCATCGACGTCGGCGGCGTAAGGCGCGATCTCCTTCTCACACAGGGCGCGCAGCACCTCGCGCAACTCGTTGTGCTCATCGGACAGTTTGAACAGATCAAACTCCGAATTACCCGACCAACCAGCCATGACGACTCCTTGCTACTCGCCAGTAACTTTACCCGGGGGCGGCTATTCGCCCAAAAGGCGGCTTCGCAGTGCCGCGTCCTTCTGCAACACCGTCGCCTCGAGATCCGCTTGAAACGCCTCCATGCGCTTCCGCAGCTGCGGGTCCGATGCGCCCAGGATGCGCACCGCCAACAGCCCGGCGTTGCGGGCGCCACCGATCGATACCGTCGCCACCGGAACGCCCGCGGGCATCTGCACGATCGACAGCAGCGAGTCCAGCCCGTCCAGCTTGGCCAGCGGCACCGGCACGCCGATCACCGGCAGCGGAGTCGCCGAGGCGACCATGCCGGGCAGATGCGCGGCCCCGCCCGCACCGGCGATGATCACCTCGATTCCGCGGCCCGCCGCGGTCTTCGCGTAGTCGAGCATCCGGTCCGGGGTGCGATGCGCCGAGACCACACCGACCTCGAACGGCACATCGAACTCGGCCAGCGCGTGCGCGGCGTCCTCCATCACCGACCAGTCGCTGTCGCTGCCCATGATCACGCCGACGCGAGGTTGCGGCTGCTGCGACTCGCTGCATATCAGTGCCCCCCGTCCCATCCGTCGGTCCATTCCGCGTGAGACAACCAGTGTGCCGCCCGCACGGCCCGTTCACGCACATTCGCGACGTACGCCTGGTCATCTAGGCGAGCCGTGCGGGTGCGCCCAGGACGTTGACGTGGCCGAGCTTGCGGCCCGGCCGTTCGCCCTTGCCGTACAGATGCACCCTGGCCTCGGGCATTCGGGCGAACAGGTGATGCAGACGCTCGTCCATGGCCATGCCGGGCGTTCGCGGCGCGCCCAGCACGTTGGCCATCACGGTCACCGGCGCGATCGGCGCGGTGTCGCCGAGCGGATAGTCCAGCACCGCACGCAGGTGCTGTTCGAACTGGCTGGTGCGTGCGCCGTCCATCGTCCAGTGGCCGGAGTTGTGCGGCCGCATCGCCAGCTCGTTCACCAACAGCGTGCCGTCGAGGGTCTCGAACAACTCGACCGCCAGCACCCCGACCACTCCGAGGTCGTCGGCCAACCGCAGCGCGAGGTGCGCGGCCTCGCGGGCGAGGTCGCCGTCCAGTCCCGGAGCGGGCGCGATAACCTCGACGCAGATGCCGTCGCGCTGCACGGTCTGCAACGACCGGCCACGCCGCGCCCTGCCCGAACGGCGACCGCGCCACCAGCGCCGCCAATTCGCGGCGCATCTCGACCTTCTCCTCGACCAGCACCGCGACACCGTCGGCCAGATAGCGCGCGACCGCGTCGCGTGCCTCGGCGAGGTCGCGGGCCAGCGTCACACCTCGGCCGTCGTATCCGCCGCGCACGGTCTTCACCACAACCGGTCCACCGATGCGCGTCGCGAACGCGTCGACGTCCGCGATGTCGACGACCTCGCTGAACCGCGGCACGGGGGCGCCCAGCGCCTCCAGCCTGCGGCGCATCACGAGCTTGTCCTGGGCGTGGACCAGCGCCTCCGGCGGCGGCAGGACCTTCACCCCCTCGGCCATCAACTTCTCGAGCATCTCGGTCGGCACGTGCTCGTGATCGAAGGTCAGCGCGTCGGCGCCGACGGCGACGCGGCGGAGCGCATCGAGGTCGTCGTGGGCGCCGATCACCACATCCGGCGTGACCTGGGCGGCCGGGTCATCGGGCGAGACGGCCAGCACACGCAGGGTCTGGCCCAGCGCGATGGCGGCCTGATGGGTCATCCTCGCCAGCTGTCCGCCGCCGACCATCGCCACCACCGGCGACCCGGTTCGAGTGCTCACCACAGGCGTTATGTTGTCACGTCCCTGACCGCCGGCCGTACCGGCCGCGACCTGCACGGGTACGCGTCCGCTGCCCAATTTCCGTACACTGCCCTGTTGTGTCCTTCACCGATGCCACGATCGCGCGGCTCCCGAGCCCGATCCGGCCGTACTTCGAACGGCACCACGAGCTGATCAAGTTCGCGATCGTCGGCGCCACCACTTTCGTCATCGACTCGGCGGTCTTCTTCACGCTGAAGCTCACGGTGCTGGAGCCCAAGCCTGTGACGGCGAAGATCATCGCGGGCGTCGTCGCGGTGATCGCGTCCTACATCCTCAACCGCGAATGGAGCTTCCGCGACCGCGGCGGCCGCGAGCGCCACCACGAGGCGCTGATGTTCTTCGCGTTCAGCGCCGTCGGCGTGCTGCTCTCCATGGCGCCACTGTGGTTCTCGAGCTACGTGCTGATGCTGCGCGTCCCCGAAGTCACCCTGACCGTCGAGAACATCGCCGACTTCGTCTCCGCGTACATCATCGGCAACCTGCTGCAGATGGCGTTCCGCTTCTGGGCATTCCGCCGCTGGGTGTTCCCCGATGAGTTCGGCCGCAACCCGGACAAGGCCATCGAGTCCGCGCTCACCGACGGCGGAATCGCCGAGGCCATCGAGGACCATCTCGACCCGGCGTGCACGACGGCGTGAGCGACGGGACTGTCACACCGCTGCGTCGCCCCAGCCGACTGGCTCAGCTCGGCGATTCTTCCGAACCCAAGGTGTCGAAGACTTCGTGATATAGCAGGGAATGCACCTGCTCCACACGAGGTATGTCGTTGAACTCCAGGGGATCCTGAGAGGCTGATTCGATGATCAGCGTTCCGGTGCGAACCATTCGATCAAGAAGACCGTGCCGGAACTCCACGCTGTTGATGCGCGCCAACGGAATATCGATGCCGCTGCGCGTGAGCAGACCGTGGCGGAACATCACCCTGCGATCGGTGATCACGAAATGCGTTGTCAGCCAACCGAGAAACCGCCACAGCGACAGCCAGCCGACCACGACGACCCAGATCGCCGCAATCACGCCGAAGACGACGTTCTTGGCGGTCTGGCTCCAATCGGTCTGGCTGACGAATCCGACACCGAATGCCGCGAGGGCGCTGACGACGATCAGCACCAGCACCGGCGCAGATCAAGCCGCTTCCAATGCGGATGACGATGAAGGACGACTCGTTCGTCCTGCGCCAGCACGTTCTCCGGATATCCCACGCTGGCACTTTACCTGCAATGCGCTTCAGTAAGCGCCGTTGCTCGCGAGGACTGCTTTCAGCGTCTTGCAAGCGATCAGCAAATCGCCTGCCATTGACCAGTTCTCGACGTACGGACAAGTCGAGCCGCACCGATTCTTCCCACGAGAGGTCGGATCGGCCACTGACCTGCCACAGGCCGGTGATCCCTGGCTTGACCAACAACCTGCGCCGGACCGCCGTGTCGTACTTCTCGACTTCCTGGGCCAGCGGCGGGCGGGGTCCCACCACACTCATATCGCGTTTCAGCACATTGATGAACTGAGGCAGCTCGTCGATGCTGAACCGGCGAAGTATTCTCCCGACCGCAGTCACCCTTGGGTCGTTGCGCATCTTGAAGAGAACCCCGCCGTCGACATCGTTCATTTGCCATAGATCGTCGATTTGCTTGTCGGCATCGGCAACCATCGTCCGGAACTTCAGCATCTGGAACGGTTGCCCATTGAGCCCGATCCGCTCCGCCGAGTAGAAAACGGGACCCGCGCTCGTCAACTTCACCGCGATCGCGGCCGTGATGAGCAACGGTGACGTGCCGATCAGCGCGGCAAGCGCAAAGCAGAAGTCGAAGATCCGCTTTTGCAGGCGCTCCGCACCCTGATACTGCGGCTTCTCGACCTGGACGAGCGGGAACCCGGCCACCGGCCGCATGGACAGCCTCGCACCGGCGACGTCCATGACACCCGGCGCGACCACGAGTTCGACGTCCACCGCCTCCAGCGCCACATCAGCTCGCGGATGCCGCGCACACCGAAGTGGTCCGTGCCCGTCACAGCCACCGTGTCTGCGCCGATGTCCTTAACCTGATCGAGCGCGCAGATCTCGTCGCCGAGGATCGGCACCTCGTTACCGTGAATCGTGACCGTCTCGCCGCGTCCCGGGCCGTAACCCGGAATCCCGATACCGACGACGTGATACCCGGCCCGGGCATCTCGCATCAGCTCATGCGCGACCGTGAGGGCGGCGTCGGCCGAGCCGATGGCCACCACGGAGGTTTGAAAATAGCCTTTCGCCCGACCACTGGACAGTTCCCTGCGCCAGAGGCAGCGGCTGACCAACAAGCCGATGCAGCCCGCGGGAAGGGCGATGACCAGGTACCCACGGGCGACACCTGTCTGGGTGATGAGGCTCACGATCGCGATGAGGCCGAACGTCCAGAAGGTCGCGCTGAGGATGCCTCGATACTCTTCGGGGCTGCTCCCGAGCACCCGTGGCGAACGCGTCCGCAGGATCGTCAACGCCGCCAACCAGATGATTGCGAACGAGGTCGAGAACAGGACGAGATACCGATTGGTGAATTGATCGATGGCGGCGACTCGACCGAAACGAATGTAGTGCGCCAGTGCGATGGCTCCGAAGACGACAACGGTGTCGCTGACCACCAGCCGGCGCGCATACTTCTTCTGCCATGCGGCCCGCGACACGGTCTCGCGGAGCGTCATGACAGAGGTCATAGGGCGGATCCTCCTGGCTAACGCGTCTTGTGACCGCCCATGCCATCGGCCCCACTAACACTCCGGCATGTTGTAGTCGTCGTTCAATGGCTACGCTAGCAGATCTCAGCTACTTCGCGGAAGGCTTAGCTGATCCAATTCTCAGTGCGGCCATCGACAGGAGGGCGCGCGGCCGCGCCAGCGAAACTTGACGGAGGTGCTTTGTGCCAGCAATCGTACCTTTCGTAGGTAACAGTGTTCGGGCCCCCAATAGGCCACTTTCAGCGAGTTCTCCCCAAAGCCGGGCCGAGATTGCGTTCGGGACCCTGACATCGGCTGCACCGTCGATAGCAATGGTGCCGATCGGTCGATCAAGATCCCGTGAAGTCGCTGTCAGCAAAGTCTTATCCCACTGGCGCCGCCCCGCGGCCGTGGAAGCGTAGTTGGGCTTCAGCCTCATGGCAGAGCGCGCGAACCGGAGACTTCCAGCGAAGCAGCCCGTAACACGAACACGGCCTTTCGGCCACTCCGAGGCTCCTGCGGGCTCCTACGCCCGACGCAGGTGGACGACGTCGCCTGCCGAAATCGCGTGAGATTCGCCGTTGGAGGCGACGACGAGCCGCCCCTGGTCATCAACCGACATCGCGGTTCCGACCAGCTCCTGCTCACCGGGCAGCATGACCCTCACCTGCGCGCCGATCGTCGCGCTGCGGTCGCGATAATCGGCGGCCAGCCCGGCGTCCGCGTCCCGCTGGACTCGGCGCGCCAGTCGGCGATGCGTTTCCCCAACTCGAGCAGCAGTCGGCGCGCCAGACGGTCCCGATCCGGATCCGCCACGCCGAGCTCGAGCAGCGATGTGGCGTTCGGCTGGCTCGCTTCCTGCGGCCTCAGCGTCACGTTGAGCCCAAGGCCGAGGATGATGACCGGTTGCGGTGATGCCACCTCGGCGAGAATGCCCGCCAGTTTGGCGTCACCGGCCAGCACGTCGTTCGGCCATTTCAACCTGGTGCGCACGCCGGTGTCGGCCGCTACTGCGTCGACGACCGCGATACCGGTGGCCAGCGTCAACCAGCCCCACCGCTCGGTGGGCACCGCGGACGCGTCGACTCCCACCGACAGCAGGAGTTGAGCTCGCGGCGCGGCGGCCCAATGCCGACCCATTCGTCCTCGACCTGCGCTCTGGTGCTCGGCGATCAACACCACACCATCGACGTTCTCGCCGGCGCGCGAACGAGCGAGCAGATCAGCGTTGGTGGAGCCGGTTTCATCGACGATGTCGAGCTGGCGCCATGGACGATTTGAACCCACCACCGAGTCACGCAATGCTTGAGCGGACAGCGGCGGCCGCAACGTCACCATGGGCCAGCGGGTTGAGTTCGATTGGCCTGCAGGAAATTCCGGCGGTTCGAGTATGTGATCATCGATGCCGCGTCCGCGTCGAATAGCAACGATGCGGTTTCATGCGCATCGGATGTCAGTTCTCCCGGCCACACCCGCTCGTCTATCTCATCGACGACGCATGTGGGTGCGTTGCAGCAGGGTCACCCGCTGCCAGCTGAAGGTGGTGTAACGAAGCCTGTCGACCGGATGGCCCCACAGATTTTCCTCCTGCTCCCGCGGCTCCGGGTCGGCGCCCGACGCGGCGGCGAGCACGGCGATCACCGCCGCCAGTTCCGGGGCGGTCGGCGTGCCCTTGACGATGTCGATGTGCGACTCGTGCTTGTGTTCGTCTGTCACAGTTGTCGATTCGTTCGCTTCGCTCACAGTTTGATTCGTTCGCTTCGCTCACAGTTATCGATTCGTTCGCTTCGCTCACAGTGGAATGTTCCCGTGTTTCTTCGGCGGCATCTGCGTGATCTTGCGCTCCAGCAGCCGCAGCGCCGTGGCCACGTAGCCGCGGGTGTGCGACGGCGGGATCACCGCGTCGACATAGCCACGCTCGGCCGCGATGTACGGATTGACCAGAGTGTCCTCGTAGGTCTGCTGCAGCTCTAGCCGCAGTGCGTCGACGTCCTTGCCTTCCTTGGCGGCCTGGCCCAGCTCCTGGCGGTACACGAAGCCGACCGCGCCCGCGGCGCCCATCACCGCGATCTGCGCGCTCGGCCACGCCACGTTGACATCGGCGCCCATCTCCTTGGAGCCCATCACGCAGTAGGCGCCGCCGTAGGCCTTGCGGGTGATCACGGTGATCTTGGCGACCGTGGCCTCTCCGTAGGCGTAAAGCAGCTTGGCGCCGCGGCGGATGATGCCGTTGTATTCCTGCTCGGTGCCCGGCAGGAAGCCGGGCACGTCCACCAGCATCACGATCGGCACGTTGAAGCAGTCGCAGGTTCGCACGAACCGCGCCGCCTTCTCCGAGGCGTTGATGTCCAGGCAGCCCGCGAACTGGGTCGGCTGGTTGGCGACGATGCCGACCGGGCGGCCCTCGATGCGGCCGAAGCCGATGACAATGTTCTGCGCGTAGCCGGCCTGTACCTCGAGGAACTCGTCGTCGTCGAGGATGCGGGTGATGACCTCGTGCATGTCGTAGGGCTGGTTCGGCGAATCCGGGATCAGCGTGTCCAGCTCGAGATCCTCGTCGGTGAGGTTGTCCTCGATCGCACCCTCGGGCATCGGTGCGGGATAGCGCGGCGGATCGGCGTAGTTGTTGCTCGGCAGGTAGGACAGCAGCTCGCGCACGTAATCGAACGCGTCCTGTTCGCCCGAGGCGACGTAATGGGCTGTGCCGGACTTGGCCATGTGAGTGTGCGCGCCGCCGAGTTCCTCCATCGTCACCTCTTCGCCGGTGACCGTCTTGATGACATCCGGCCCGGTGATGAACATCTGGCTGGTCTGGTCGACCATCACCACGAAGTCCGTCAGCGCGGGCGAGTAGACGTGACCGCCCGCCGCGGCGCCCATGATCAGCGAGATCTGCGGGATGACGCCGGAGGCCAGGATGTTGTTGTGAAAGATGCTGCTGTACAGGCCAAGTGAGACCACGCCCTCCTGGATGCGTGCGCCTGCCCCGTCATTGATGCCGATGAGCGGCCGACCGGTCTTCATGGCCAGCTCCTGCACCTTGACGATCTTCTCGCCGTACACCTCGCCGAGGCTGCCGCCGAAGACCGAGACGTCCTGGCTGAAGATGCACACCTCGCGGCCGTCGACGGTGCCGTAGCCGGTCACCACCCCGTCGCCGAGCGGGCGCTTGCTCTCCAATCCGAAGTTGGTGCTCCGGTGGCGGGCCAACGCGTCGAGTTCGACGAACGACCCCTCGTCGAGCAGCGCCAGGATGCGCTCGCGGGCGGTCAGCTTGCCCTTCGCGTGGGTCTTCTCGACCGCCGCCTCACCGACGGGGTGAAGCGTTTCCTCGCTGCGCCTGCGCAGATCCGCCAGTTTGCCCGCGGTGGTGTGGATATCGATTTCGTGCTCGGACGCCGGCTCGGTAACGCGTGTCATGGCTGACGATGCTATCGGGTCCGCTGGATGTGACGTTCAGCGCGCCCGCTCGCGGCGGCTCCCTCTAACTGGGGGTTTTGCGGGCGAACAGGAAGTCCGTCCGCACCTCGCTGCCCTGGTGGTCACGGGGCCCGGGGCAACCTGGTGGGGAGGGTACGGTTGCCGGAATGACCCGGGTAGTCCTCGGCTCGGCTTCCGCGGGTCGACGCGCCGTGCTGGGGCAGGCCGGAATCGAGGCGCTGGTCGTGGTCTCGGGCGTCGACGAAGACGCCGTCATCGCCTCCCTCGGCCCGAACCACGGACCCGCTGAGGTCACTGCCGCACTGGCCGAAGCGAAGGCGAAACGCGTGGCAGAAACGCTCGATGCGGCGGTGGCCGAGGACGCCGTAGTCATAGGCTGCGATTCCATGCTCTACAGCCACGGTCGGCTGCAGGGCAAGCCGCCGTCGGCGGAGGCGGCGATCAGTCAATGGCAGTCGATGTCGGGCACTGCCGGCCAGCTACACACCGGGCATTGCGTGATTCGGTTGCGCAACGGGACGACGGTCTATCACGGCGTCGAAAATACCGTCACGACAGTGCATTTCGGTTCACCGACGGAAGATGAAGTCGATGCCTACGTCGCCAGCGGGGAGCCGCTGAGGGTGGCGGGCGGCTTCACAATAGATGGGCTCGGCGGATGGTTTGTCGAGGGTGTCGAGGGCGACCCCTCTGCGGTCATCGGGATCGGTCTTCCGGCCATCCGACGGCTCATCAACGCCGCCGGGCTGTCGATTCCCGAGCTCTGGGCGACCAATCCTGTGAGCTAGGTAGGCTCGAAGATGTGCCGCTACCTGCTGATCCGGATCCCGCCCTGCAGTCCTACGCCCACCCCGAACGCCTGGTCACCGCCGACTGGTTGTCGGGCAACCTCGGCCGGCCCGGGCTGGCCATCGTCGAGTCCGACGAGGACGTGCTGCTCTACGACACCGGCCATGTCCCCGGCGCGGTGAAGATCGACTGGCACACCGACCTCAACGACCCGCACGTGCGCGACTACATCAACGGCGAGCAGTTCGCCGAGCTGATGAACCGCAAGGGCATCTCCCGCGACGACACCGTCGTGATCTACGGCGACAAGAGCAACTGGTGGGCCGCTTATGCGCTGTGGGTGTTCACGCTGTTCGGCCACCCCGATGTTCGCCTCCTCGACGGCGGTCGCGACCTGTGGATCTCCGACGGCCGCGATACGAACCTGGACGTGCCGTCCAAGCATGCGACGGGCTACCCCGTCGTCGAGCGCGACGATGCGCCCATCCGCGCCTTCAAGGAAGACGTGCTGGGCATCCTCGGTTCGCAGCCGCTTGATCGACGTCCGTTCGCCGCAGGAGTTCACCGGCGAGCGCACCCATATGCCCGACTACCCCGAAGAGGGCGCGCTGCGTGGCGGACACATCCCGACCGCACGCTCGATTCCGTGGGCCAAGGCGGCAGACGACAGCGGACGCTTCCGCCGCCGCGCCGAGCTCGACGAGCTCTATGGGTTCCTCACACCCGAGGACAAGACGGTTGTGTACTGCCGCATCGGTGAGCGCTCCAGCCATACGTGGTTCGTGCTGACCCACCTGCTGGGTCTGCCGGGCGTGCGCAACTACGACGGCTCCTGGACCGAATGGGGCAATGCGGTGCGAGTCCCTGTGGCGGTCGGCGAAGAGCCCGGCGACGCGCCGTGACCCTCCCGGTCCGCGCTGGCCGAGGTGGTCAACGATTTCCAAGAGGTGCAGGGGCAGGACAAGCTGCAGTTGCTACTCGAGTTCGCCAACGAGCTTCCTCCGCTGCCCGCCGAGCTCCAAGAGGCGTCGATGGAGCCGGTGCCCGAATGCCAGTCGCCGCTGTTTCTCCACGTCGACGCGACCGACCGCGAGCGCGTGCGGTTGTACTTCAGCGCACCCGCCGAGGCACCGACCACCCGCGGGTTTGCCGCGATCCTGGCGGCTGGCCTCGATGAACAACCCGCGAAGGACATCCTTGCGGTACCCGACGATTTCTATGGCGATCTCGGCCTTGCCGCACTGATCAGCCCGCTGCGGCTTCGCGGTATGTCCGCGATGCTCGCCCGAATCAAGCGGCGCCTCCGCAGCAACTAGGCAAGTGCGGGCCTCATACTGTTGCCCGTCATCGCCACGGAGTCCGCGGCGGTTGGTCCGGCTTGGGGAAAAGCCCTGCCATCGAGAGCATTTCGTAGAGCATCGGCGAAATGCCTTCGGGCAGCCGATCGAGCTGCTCCCCTGCCGGCGGAAGGAGCCGCGGCCGCTGCCGGGGCTCGCTGGAGTACATCGGCTCGAACAGTCGGACGACCGCGTCCCCGATCTCGTCGATGGTGAATCCGTCCGGCTGCTCGATCAGTCGTTCCGGAACCATCGGCCGGTACAGACCGAGTCTTCCCGAGCCCGAGATGTCGAAGACGTGGCCGTTGATCCAGCCCGCGTGCTCGCTGGCGAGATACGCAACCAGCGGCGCCACCTTGCGCGATGGGCCGACCAGCCGATCGGCGATCGGCCCGTGTGCGCCGACGACCCCCGCCGGGCACACCGTATTCGCGCAGACGCCGAACGGGTCCAGCTCGATCGTAACGGCACGCATCAGGCCGATGATCCCGGATTTTGCTGCGCAGTAAGGCATTTGGTGGGAGTCGCCGATAGTGCCCTGAACCGAGGCGAACCCGACGACGCGACCGTAGCGCTTCTCCTTCATGACCGGCGCCGCCGCCTGGATGAGGGTGAAATGACCCTTCAGGTGGCTGTCGATCACCCCGTCCCATTCGTCTTCGGAGATATCGGCCAACGGGCTCAACGGAATTCGGCCCGCCAGCAGGATGAGGGCATCGACGGTACCGAACTCGTCGACGGTTCTCTGCACGAGGGCGCGACCGCCGGCGACGGTCGACACGTCGGTCGAATCGACCACCGCCCGACCCCCGGCCGCCGCTATCTCGTCCACCACGCGCGCGCCCGCGTCGGCGTTGACGTCGTTGACCACGACGGCGCGCGCCCTGCTCCGCGCACAGCCTGCTGATGGGTGCCCCCAGATTGCCGGCACCGCCGGTCACGATCGCCACCCGGCCGTCAAGCAATCCAGTCGCCATGGCCACGCCCTTCCGGGAACCAGGTTGCCGATCGGCAACTTTCCGCAAGCTAACGACTAGGCACGGCGGGGTCAAGGGGCTTTGAGGCACCGCGTCACCCGCCGCCCAGCGCCGCCCCTTAAACTTCCCCCGGATAGATTCTTAAAGAGGATTCTTAGAGAACTTGCCGTCAGGAGGCGCAGTGGCCAGTCACGCCAGCTCGAAGATCTCCAAGGTGCTTGTCGCCAATCGCGGGGAGATCGCTGTCCGCGTGATCAGGGCGGCCAGGGACGCCGGGCTGGCCAGCGTGGCCGTGTACGCCGAACCCGACGCCGACGCGCCTCACGTACGACTCGCCGACGAGGCGTTCGCGCTTGGCGGCCAGACGTCGGCGGAGTCCTATCTGGACTTCGGAAAGCTGCTCGGCGCGGCCGAGAAGTCCGGCGCCAACGCGATCCACCCGGGTTACGGATTCCTCTCCGAGAACGCCGAGTTCGCGCAGGCGGTCATCGACGCCGGATTGATCTGGATCGGCCCGAGCCCGCAGTCGATCCGCGACCTCGGCGACAAGGTCACCGCTCGCCACATCGCTGCGCGCGCCCAGGCGCCGCTGGTCCCCGGCACCTCCGAACCGGTCAAGGACGCCGATGAGGTGGTGGCCTTCGCCAAGGAGTACGGCGTGCCGATCGCGATCAAGGCCGCATTCGGCGGCGGCGGCCGCGGCATGAAGGTGGCCCGCACCATCGAGGAGATCCCCGAACTGTTCGAATCGGCCACCCGCGAGGCGGTCGCCGCATTCGGCCGCGGCGAGTGCTTCGTCGAGCGCTACCTGGACAAGCCGCGCCACGTCGAGGCCCAGGTGATCGCCGACCAGCACGGCAACGTGATCGTTGCGGGCACGCGCGACTGCTCGCTGCAGCGCCGCTTCCAGAAACTGGTCGAGGAGGCGCCCGCACCGTTCCTCACCGACGCGCAGCGCAAGGAGATCCACGAGTCGGCCAAGCGCATCTGCAAGGAAGCCGGCTACTACGGCGCCGGAACCGTCGAGTACCTGGTCGGCCAGGACGGGTTGATCTCGTTCCTCGAGGTGAACACCCGCCTTCAGGTCGAGCACCCGGTCACCGAGGAGACCGCGGGCATCGACCTGGTGCTGCAGCAGTTCCGGATCGCCGACGGCAAAAAGCTGGACATCACCGAGGATCCCGAGCCGCGCGGTCACGCCATCGAGTTCCGCATCAACGGCGAGGACGCCGGCCGCGGCTTCCTGCCTGCTCCCGGCCCGGTGACCAAGTTCGAGGCGCCGAGCGGCCCTGGCGTGCGGCTGGACTCCGGTGTGGAGACCGGCTCGGTGATCGGCGGCCAGTTCGACTCGATGCTGGCCAAGCTGATCGTGTACGGCGGCACGCGCGAGGAAGCGCTGGCCCGGTCGCGACGCGCGCTGGACGAGTTCAAGGTCGAGGGCTTGGCAACCGTCATTCCGTTCCACCGCGCGGTCGTGTCCGACCCCGCGTTCATCGGCGACAGCGACGGCTTCACGGTGCACACCCGCTGGATCGAGACCGAGTGGGACAACAAGATTGAGCCGTTCACCGGCGGTGACCCCATCGAGGAGGAAGACACCATCCCGCGGCAGACGGTTGTCGTCGAGGTGGGCGGTCGCCGACTCGAGGTGTCGCTGCCCGGCGACCTGGCGCTCGGCGGTGGCGGAGGAGCGCCGGCCGGCGGAGGCGTCGTTCGCAAGAAGCCCAAACCGCGCAAGCGTGGATCGCACGGCGGCGCGGCGGCCTCGGGTGACGCGGTGACCGCGCCGATGCAGGGCACCGTGGTCAAGGTGGCCGTCGAAGAGGGTCAGGAGGTCGCCGCGGGCGATCTCGTCGTGGTCCTCGAGGCGATGAAGATGGAGAACCCCGTCACCGCCCACAAGGACGGCACGATCACGGGACTCGCGGTGGAGGCGGGCGCCGCCGTCACCCAGGGCACGGTGCTGGCCGAGATCAAGTGATTTCGGCGCGTTTGCATACGCTGCGCGAACGTTAGCGCGCCGAAGTCACCGCTAGTCCGGCGTCACCAGGCTGCGCTCTTCGAGCACCGTGCCGAAGTACTCGGCCTTCGGGTCGACGACGACGGCCCTGTCCGCGCCGCGCCGCGCCAGCGAGTCGCGGGCCATCTGTTCGAACGAGATCTTCTGTGGCCCACCGATGTTCACGTAGCCGTTCAGCGGAGCGGCGACCGCCGCGCGCGCGACGACCGACGCCACTTTCCAACCCGGGATCGGCTGGATCATCGCGTCGGGCACGTGCACCTCGTCGCCGACGACCAGTGAGTCGGTGATCTGGTCGGTGAACTCCTCGAACTGCGTGGCACGCACGATCGTGTACGGCAGACCGGATTCGGTGATGATCTTCTCCTGCGCGACCTTGGCCCGTAGATATCCGCTGTCGGGCAATCCGTCGAGTCCCGACGATCGACAGCGCTACGTAGTGACCGACCCCGGCCTTCTTCGCTTCGGCAACCAGATTGGTCGTCGACTTGGTGAAGAACTCCATCACGGCGGCCGTCCTCGAACGACGGCGAGTTGACGACGTCGACGAGGGCGTCGGCGCCGCCGAGCGCATCGGCCAGGCCGTCGCCGGTGAGCACATCGACTCCCGACGAGCGTGATGCGGCGACGACGTCATGCCCGTCGCCGGACAGCGATTCGACGAGTTTGGTGCCGATCAAACCGCTGGCACCGATGACTGTGATCCTCATGTGCCATGCCTACCATCGACCTGTGGAACCCGTGGAAATTAATGCAGGCGCTTGGTATTTGCGTGCACCGCGGCAGGATGAACTGATCGACGACCGCCCCGCACTGGCCGCGATGGGCGAGACCGACCCCGGCTACGTCGCACGCTGCACGGCGCAGTGGGCCGCGGACACCGGATACTCCTGGGCGGTCTGCGAACCGACCACCGGCGAGATGCTGGCCGAGGTGCGGATCGATCCGCTCGCCGCGAAGGTGCACACGCGGGCCCGCGACGGCCACGCCGACGCCGCGGCGATCGCCGAACAATCGGTGCGCCGGTTCGCGATGGCGATGCTGGGCATCACGATCTGGGCCACGCGGAAGCCGGGGACTGACGTCGAAGTCGACGTCGCGGCCCGTTGCCAGGTCGACGCACTCCACGGAAACGACATCGTCGCGCGCAGACAGAAACGACCGCGCGCCCTCGTCGCCGTGAAGCTGGCGCAGCAGTGCGGGCCAGTGCCTGCGCGCCACCACGACGGGGTGGCCCGGGCATCGCGGCATACGTCGCCCTGGCCAGGCCCGACGGCGACGAGCGCGCCGCCGCAAGCACGCGCCGCACCACCTCGGCGCCGACATCCGGGGTATCGACGGTGTGCACCACGGCGTAGTCGGCGTCGACGGCCGACAGGCCCGCGCGCAGCGACGCGGATAGCCCGTCGGACCAGTCGTCGGCGATAACGGCGCGGGCCCGCGCAGGCACGTCGACGATCGCCGCGCCCAGCACGACGACCACGTCGTCGCAGCCGCCGTCGCGCAGCGCGTCGACCCCCGATTGAAGCCACTGCCCTTTCGCGGCAAGCACTTTGGGCATTCCGTAGCGTGTGCCCGCTCCGGCGGCGAGCAGCACACCGGCTGCAGTGGTCGACATGTGACCAGTGTCGGCCGCCGGCACCGGCTCCGATCAAGGCTCTGAGCAGCATCTATGACAGGCGTACTGCAACGATTGTGCGTCGCCACCCGCACGGCGTAGGGTTCAAAGCAGGTTGAGTTCACAGCCAGCTGCTGCATAGCGTCATCGACGCGCAGGGCCGGTCTCCGCTCCTGCGGCGAAGGCTTTGAGGACGCAGGGCCTAATTTTTGACGTGAGCCTCAGTACGAAATCGATGTATTCCGACTGACGGAGTCACAATGTCCACCCTTGGTTTTCCTCGTCCGGTTTCGCCGGCGGCCATCGAACCAGCCGACTACCCTTACCGCGCGGTTCGCCACCCGTTGGCTCCAGCCGGACACGGCCGTGGTCACCGCCCACGGTGAAATCGACGCGGCAAACTGCGCAAGAGTTCGTCGACTACGCACTGCGCCACGCCGATCACATCAACCGCCTGGTGCTCGACCTGTCGGGCGTCGAGTTCTTCGGCACGGCAGGCTTCTCGGCAATGCACACGCTCAACGTGCGGTGTGCAGGCGAGTCCATCGAATGGGCGTCGGTGCCCAGTGCCGCCGTGATCCGGCTGCTGCGCGTCTGCGATCCCGATTCGACCCTGCCGTTCTTCGACGGTGTCGACGGGCGCTGGCCGCGGTCCAGGGCGAGCCGCGTCGCCTACTGCAGTTGGTCCCGAAGCCGCGTTAGAGATTTCGCCAGCAGCCGGGACACGTGCATCTGCGAGATGCCGACCCGCTCGGCGATCTGCGTCTGAGTCAGCGATTCGAAGAACCGCAGCACCAGCACGGTCCGTTCCCGCTCCGGCAGCGCCGCGAGCAAGGGCCGCAACGATTCTCGGTTCTCGATCTGGTCAAGGCCCAGATCCACGTCGCCGAGCGTGTCGGCGATCGCCGGCGCCTCGTCGGTGCCGCTGCCGCCGCTGTCGATTGACAGCGTGTTGTACGAGCTGCCGGCGACGAGACCCTCGATCACCTCGTCGCGGTCCATCTCCAGCTCTGCGGCCAGTTCCGACGCGGTGGGTGCGCGGCCGAGCCGTTGCGACAGCTCCGCGGTCGCGGCACCCAGGCGCAGATGCAATTCCTTGAGCCGGCGCGGCACCTTGACCGACCAGCTGTTGTCCCGGAAATGCCTGCGGACTTCGCCCATGATGGTCGGCACCGCGAACGACACGAAGTCCGACCCGGCGTTGACGTCGAACCGGATGACCGCGTTCACCAGGCCCACCCGGGCCACCTGGACGAGGTCGTCGCGGGATTCGCCGCGTCCGTCGAAGCGGCGGGCGATGTGGTCGGCCAGCGGCAGGCAGCGCTCGACGATGCGGTCGCGCTGGCGCTGGAACTCCGCCGACTCCTCGGGCACGCCCTCGAGTTCGCGGAACATGTCGGCGACATCCGCGTACTCAGAGTTCGATCGGGACGACGAACCCTGTGACGTCGACGGGGTCACTGCAGCGAGCTCGCTCGTCTCGTCGTCATGGAGATCCCGAACACCTGGCCCTCCTCGGGGCCCTGTCCGTTCTGGAAGGTCCGCACTTCGTCGGTCAGCGAGCTGAGCACATGCCAGCTGAAGCTGCCGGGCGCGAGGATGTCGGGGCTCTTGCAGGTGGTCGAGGCGTCGATGACGACCGCGTCGTCCCGCGCGATCGATGACCAGCAGCAGTGTGGAGTCGGGAACGGCGGACCGGATGAGCCGGGTACAGGCCTCGTCGACCGCCAGCCGCAGGTCGGCGACGGCATCGAAGTCGAGATCCTCGAAGGTGGCCACCGCGGCGACGAGGGTGCGCAGCACCGCGAGATTCTCGAGCGTGGCCGCGACCCGGAGTTCCACCGAGCGGGTGTCTCGGTTGGTGTCCGTTGTTGGCGTTCGCGACGTCGGCCATTTGACCTCCCGGCAATGTCGAAGCGAGATTACCCCAGGTCGAGTCCCAGCTAACCACGGGCGCTCCGATCACCCGATAGTAAGGGCGTGTGGCAACGGCGGACGCCGGGTAAACCCCCGTCATGAAGGACACTCAACGACGCCGCGCGCCGCTTGCGCCGCATACTGATCACGGCGCCTCGACTTTGTTGACGCGGACGATACAACCGATCGTCCCTTTTCACCATGGTGCGTGAGCAGTACCCCGGTACTGCCGGGAGCCAAACATGAGGCTTCGGCGTAGCAGCGTCGGCGGCCCCGGAATTCGTCGGGTGCGCCGTGGCCGCGGCTTCTCCTATTACCAACCCGACGGTGAGCCGTTGGCCGATGACGCGACGTTGCAACGCATCAAGGACCTCGTGATTCCGCCGGCGTGGAAGAACGTGTGGATCTGCCCACAGTCCAACGGCCACATCCAGGCGATCGGAACCGACGCCGCGGGCAGGCGCCAGTACCTCTACCACCAGGGCTGGCAGGATGATCGAAGCGAGGAGAAGTTCGACCGCGTGCTCGAGATGTCGGCCGCGCTGCCCGACATGCGGCGACGCATCGACTCGGACCTGCGTAAGCGCGGCCTCAGCCGCGACCGTGTGATCGCCGTGGCGTTGCACCTGTTCGACCTCGGATACTTCCGCTCCGGTTCCGAGCAGTACGCCGAGGAGAACAACTCGTTCGGCCTCGCGACGCTGACGTGCGAACACGTGACCCTGCAGCGCGGCGCGGTCGAGTTCGACTACCCGGCCAAAAGCGGTGTCCGCCGCACCCTGGAGATCGATGATCCGGAGGTGATCCGATCAGTGCGGTCGCTGCTGCGCGGGCCGGACCGACCGGACCGGCTGTTGGTTTGCCGCAACGGTTCCGGCTGGACCGACATTCACGCCGACGACCTGAACGCGCGGTTCAAGGAACTCGTCGGCGACGAATACACCGTCAAGGATCTGCGCACCTGGCACGGCACCGTGCTGGCGGCGACCGCATTCGTCGACGCCGATCCACCGGCGAACAAGACGGTGATCAAGCGAGTCGAATCCGCGGTGATGAAGGAAGTCGCCGAGGAGCTGGGCAACACCCCTGCGGTAGCGCGCGGATCCTACGTCGATCCCCGAGTGGTCGCGGGATACGAGGCGGGTCTGACCATCGCCGCGGGTGCACGGCGTGCCGCGCGGAAGCGAGCCCTCCACACACGCCAGGAGATCCTCGATCGAAGTACCGCACGCCTGATCCGCAAGGTCGCCAAGGGTGTTTAGCGATGGCACTCCGCAGTGGGATACATCACTGCCTTAGTCGGGCTCAGGCTTTATCGGACTCGAAAAGCGTTGCAGCGCTTATAAGTTGGCGACATCCGCCACTCCGCGCATTACTCAGGGAAACGTTTAGGCCAGAAATGTGCCGGGAACCCATTGGCTGCGCGGGGAAATTCCCGAGGCCAAGAACTATTTGATTGCACCAGCGGAAAGGTGATTATGACCGAGAAGAACAGCGGACCCGAAGAAGGCATCAAGGGCGTCGTCGAAGACGTCAAGGGCAAGGCGAAGGAAGCGATCGGCACTGTGACCGGCCGTGACGACCTGGTCCGCGAGGGCAAGGCCCAGCAGGACAAGGCCGACGCCGAAAAGGATGTCGCCAAGAAGGAAGCGCAGGCAGACTCAGCGCGCGCAGGCGCCAAGGCTGCGGAGAAGCGCCAGGAGGCCGAGCAGCGGCCGTAAGACCCCCACGAAGGAGCCCTAGCCGGAATCACCGGCTGGGGCTTCTTCGCTTCTTCGGTCTGTTCCTAACTGCTTGGGCGTTGTTTCAGGGTGTCGGGATGCTCTGCGTACCAACGCTCTTCGATCTTGCGCACCCGCAGGTGCTCAACGAGAAGCCATCCGCCGCCGACGACGAAACCGGCGCCCGCCAGGCAGACGAACGTCAAACCGACGTCATGGTGGCCGGTAGCGAATGCGGCCAGCGATCCGACGAACGACACCAGGGCCAATCCGATGACGATGAGCCCGGGCATGATCTTGTTGTCCTTCATCGATTCGCCGGCGTGCGGTCGCGTCGTCCTGGCGTGATCGACGGGGTCTTTCGGGCCTTTCATCGGTACTCCTTCCTCCGCTCAACTGCCCGACCTAAATGGGCTGATTCCAACGGTAGATCTACCCGGCGGGGTAGTGAATGGAAACCGACAGGGGAAGGAACGCCACTGGTGGCGCGGATTTCGAGGTCCGTTGCTATGCGCCGAACAAGGCAGGCCCAGCCAGCCCGGGCATGCTCATCGTGAGCACAAGCAACATCAGCGTCATCAGGAACCATCCGGCGCCCTGCCAGGCCCACCAGGTTTCGTTCTTGCGCCACGCCAGATAGGTGCGAACGAACGCGCGCAGCCCGCCGACCAGCAAGATCACCGGCGCTCCGACCGCGAGTAGAGCGCGCTGCGGTACTCCGCAGGCCACCGTGTCGGCCGTCGCGCCGTTGCACGTGCTCACCCACACCGCCGCGGTGACGAGGAAGACCAGCCCAATTACGGCGACACCAAGGCCGAAGCGCACGGCGTCGCGGACGTTGGCATCGTCGGTGCGCAAACGCTCAGGACTCTGATACACGAAAGAACTCTCCCGTATTCGCTGGTGGAGACGACTAGGGAGAATTCCCGGGCGAAGCTGCGGATAAACCTCAGGACCGGGCGCGATGGTGCGCGGTGAGGAGCAGCCGGTCGTAGACGCTGCGCGGCGGCAGCTCCTCCTCGTACTTGAGGTCGAGAAAGTCCTTCGCAATTCGCTCTGCGAGCACCCGCAGCTTCGTGTTCGTCTCCTGGGAGCGCCACCTGAGCAGTTCGAACGCCGAGTCCGCGCTGATCCGGTAGATGACCATGAGCATGCCTTTGGCCTGCTCGATCACGCCGCGGGCCTCGGCGATCTCCGCAACCGCCTCCGTGACGATCTCGTCGTTGCGGTTGTTCACCGACGGTGTCACGTCGACGTAGAAGCCGTGGGTGCCGACCACCGTACCGGCGTCGTCGAAGATCTGGTCGCCGACCACGACCACGTGGTGGATGTCACCGCGGGTGTCGATGATGCGATGCCGGGTGGAGAACGCGCCGGAGGTGCGACGAATCTCGTCCAAGGTGGCCGCGACCTGGCCGTAGTCGTCGGGATGCTTGTGTGACAAGACCAGGTCAGTGGTCGGCTGCACTGCCCCTGGCTCGTATCCGTGCATCCTCTCGACCTGGGCGACCACTCCCAGCGCTCGTCGGCAAAGTAGAACTTGAACCAACCGACGCGCTGAGGATCTCCCCCTGCGAGGGCGTGCTCGATGGAGGTTTCCCCCGAGCTCGGCCAGCTCATCGGTCATATCTGCAGGTTAACCCGGTCGCTAGGGCACGGGTGTTGGAGCTGGTCGGACCCTCCGCTCAACGGACATCGGTTCGTGCAGACACGCGGCGCGCTTGGCGGATCGGTGTCGGTCGGCGGACCTACCATTCGCGCGTGGCGCTGAAGTTGTACGTGCTTGCCGCCGTCGCGGCGGGCTTCGCGGCCTGGGCTCTGGGGGCCACACCGGGCTGGAGCCTGGCGATCGGCGCCGGTGCGCCGATGATCTTCGCCGCTGCGCCCCGGTTTCTCATCGCGACGGTCGTCGGCGCGAGGACCCCGGGCCCTCGGGAGGACGTGACCGCCGCGATGACGGGTGTGGAGTTCGAGGACTATGTCGCACGAATCGCGCGATCCTGCGGAGCGCCCGTCATCATGACCTCCGTCACGGGCGATTGGGGGGTGGACATCATCGTCGGCAGGCGCCCGAATCGCCTTGCCATTCAGTGCAAGCGCCAGTCGCGGCCGGTGGGAGCCGGCGCCGTTCAGGAGGTGGTGGCGGGCGCACCGATGCAGGATTGCACGACAACGATGGTGGTCACCAATCACGAATTCACACCGGCCGCACGCAAACTCGCGGAGTTGCACGGCTGCGAGCTGGTCGGCGGCGCCGAGCTCAGCCGTCTTCGTTCGACGATCCGGCGCCTCACCGAACCGTCGGCGTCGACCGAGGTCTAGCGCAACGCGTCGCGCACCGCGGCGATCGCGGCGTCGATCTCGTCGCGTGACACGGTGAGCGCCGGCCGGAACCGCACGCTGTCTGATCCGCTGGCCAGCATGATCACCCCGTGGTCCCACAGGCTGCTGATCAACTCGTCCCGCTGCGCCGCCGAGGGAAGGCTGAACGCGCACATGAGGCCGCGGCCGCGGACTTCACGCACCAGCCCGGGGAACTCTGCGGCGAGAGCGGTGAGCCCGTCGAGCAGATAGCGACCCGCCTTGGCCGCGCGGACCATCAGCTCATCGGACTCGATGATCTCGAGTATGCGGCGTGAGCGCACCATGTCGACCAGGTTGCCGCCCCACGTGGAGTTGATCCGAGAGCTCACCGCGAAGACGTTGTCGGGCACCTCGTCGACTCGACGGCCCGCCATGATTCCGCATACCTGGGTCTTCTTACCGAATGCCACGACATCGGGTGCAACGTCCAATTGCTGGTAGGCCCAAGGTGTTCCGGTCATTCCGCAGCCGGTCTGTACCTCGTCGAAGATCAGCAGAGCGTCGAACTCGTCGCACAATGCACGCATCGCGGCGAAGAACTGTGGCCGAAAGTGGCGGTCGCCGCCCTCACCCTGGATGGGTTCGGCGATGAAGCACGCGATGTCGTGCGGGTGCGCCTCGAATGCCGCCCTGGCCTGGCGCAGCGACTCGGCCTCGATCGCATCCATATCGGCGTCGGCCCGGATGTACGGCGCATCGATGCGCGGCCAGTCGAACTTCGGGAAACGCGCGACCTTGTTGGGATCCGTGTTGGTCAACGACAGCGTGTAGCCGCTGCGGCCGTGGAACGCACCACGCAGATGCAGCACCTTGGTGCCGAGTTCGGGATCTCTGCCGTGCGCCTCGTTGTGCCGGCTCTTCCAGTCGAATGCGACCTTGAGCGCGTTCTCAACCGCCAGCGCTCCCCCGTCGACGAAGAACAGATGCGGCAGTGCCGGATCGCCCATCACCCGCGCGAACGTCTCGACGAAACGGGCCATCGGCACGCTGTAGACGTCGGAGTTGCTTGGCTTGTTGATTGCGGCCTGCGCGAGTTCGGCGCGGAAATCCTCGTCGTCGGCCAACGCCGGATGGTTCATGCCGAGCGCCGAGGACGCGAAGAACGTGAACATATCGAGGTAACGCTCGCCGGTGCGCGCATCCACCAGATACGAACCCGACGACCGATCGATGTCGAGGACGAAATCCAGGCCGTCGGCCAGGATGCTGCGCGCGAGGGTTTCGCGAACGTCATTGGGTTGCACCTGGCGGGACACGGCCGAGGCGTCGAGGTCACGTGGCGTCAAGACAGCGGTCATGGAGCCATACTAACGCATTATTTACGGAATCTTGACGATGTCGCCGGAACTATTCCGGTGTGACTTCGCGTCCAGAGTAAAAAGTCTGTAGGATGATCGTGCTTCGCGTCCGGACGTTCGCTGCGGTCCGGATCTGTTGCAGCAAGTCTTCGAGCGCCGGCGGCGATTCGACACGAACCAGCAGGACGTAGCTCTCCTCACCGGCCACCGAGTGACACGACACGATGGCCGGAATGTGTTCGAGTCGGGCGGGCGCATCATCGGGTTGAGAGGGATCGAGAGGGGTGATGGCCACGAACGCCGACAGCATTTTCCCGATCGCTTCGGGGTTGACCCGGGCGGTGTACCCGGTCACCACCCCGCGGGACTCCAGTCGGCGTACGCGCGACTGGACCGCCGACACAGACAGCCCCGCCGTCGCCGCGAGGTGCGCGAGCGTCGCGCGCCCATCGAGGACCAGCTCACGTACCAAGATGCGATCGACTTCGTCGAGATGTTCGCTCTCGTCCGCCATGGCCGGAGACTATCGCAGCCGAGGCAGGGGGATGGCCGCATGAAAACGGTGGCAACCTGGCAGCTGCGTGCGAAATTCGCTGCGGCACTCTCTGCGATGTACGGCAGGGAGGTACCGGCCTATCGCACCCTGGTCGAGGTCAGTGCCGGGGTGAACCGCGACTACGCCGCCGGCCGGCCTGGTGCCGAACGCCTGGGCTCATTGGACCGGGTGACCGCCGAGCGCCACGGCGCGATCCGGGTGGGCAGCGCGTCCGAACTCGCTGACGTGGCCGACCTGATGGCCGCGTTCGGCATGTATCCGGTCGGTTTCTACGATCTGCGCGACGCAAAGCAGCCTGTTCCGGTGGTGTCGACCGCATTCCGGCCGATCGACACGGATCAATTGGCCCGCAACCCGTTCCGGGTGTTCACCTCGATGCTGGCCACCGCCGATACCCGGTTCTTCTCCGCCGAACTGCGACCCAGGGTCGAGCGCTTCCTTGCCGGACGACAGCTGTTCGACCCGGCGCTGATCGCCGAGGCCCGAAGGATCGCGGCCGACGGCGGTGCCGACCGCGAGCGCGCACACGGGTTCGTCGCCGCGGCAGTGGCCGCGTTCGCGCTGTCGCGCGAACCGATCGACCGCGGTTGGTATGACGAGCTGACCCAGGTGTCGGCCGTCGCGGCGGACATCGCAGGCGTGGCCACCACGCACATCAACCATCTGACGCCACGCGTGCTCGACATCGACGAGCTCTACCGGAGGATGACCGCGCGCGGCATCACGATGACCGATACGATCCAGGGCCCACCGCCCTGCCATGGCCCCGATGTGTTGTTGCGGCAGACATCTTTTCGCGCGCTCGCCGAACCACGGCGCTTCCGTGACGCCGGCGGCGCCGTGTCCGACGGCACGCTGCGCGTGAGATTCGGTGAAGTCGAGTCGCGCGGCGTCGCCCTGACCCCGAAGGGCAGGCAACTCTTCGACGCGGCGATGGCCGCGGCCGATCCGGCGTCGATGTGGAGTGAGCATTTCCCCGCAAGCGACGAGGAGATGGCGGCCTCGGGCCTGGCCTACTACCACGGCGGCGATCCCGCGAAACCCGTTGTTTACGAGGATTTCCTGCCCGCCTCGGCGGCGGGCATCTTCCGCTCCAACCTCGATTCCGACACGCAGGCCACTGCGACGGAAGACAACACGGACTACAGCCTGCATTGGGTGGCCGGGCACATCGGCCACCACATCCACGATCCGTACGAGCTCTACGAGAAAGTTGCATCATCATGACCACCATGCAGAAAACTCAGCTTTCGACCGCCGACGACCTGCGCGCCCGGGTCCGGGCTGCGCTGACCGCCGTCGGCTCGGCCGCCGAACTCGGCGAACCCGGCGCCCACGGCGTGGCCGCCAGCACTCCGATCACCGGTGACGTGCTGTTCTCGATCATCGAGACCGCAGCCGATGAGGCGGACGCGGCGATCGCCGAAGCCGCACAGGCATTTACGACGTGGCGGACCACGCCTGCACCGGCGCGTGGCGCGCTGGTGGCGCGCCTCGGTCAGCTCCTCGTCGAGCACAAGGAGGATCTGGCCGCGCTCGTCACGATCGAGGCGGGCAAGATCACCTCCGAAGCCCTCGGTGAGGTGCAGGAGATGATCGACATCTGCGAATTCGCCGTCGGCCTGTCACGTCAGCTGTACGGCAAGACGATCGCATCCGAACGTCCCGGACACCGGCTGATGGAGACATGGCATCCGCTCGGCGTGGTGGGCGTCATCACGGCGTTCAACTTCCCAGTGGCGGTGTGGGCCTGGAACACGGCGATCGCGCTGGTGTGCGGCGACACCGTCGTCTGGAAGCCCTCGGAGCTGACACCGCTGACCGCACTGGCGTGCCAGGCGCTGATCGAGCGGGCCTGCGACGACGTGGACGCGCCGCGCGAGGTGAGCCGACTCATCCAGGGTGGCCGCGAGGTCGGCGAGCGGCTGGTCGACGATCCGCGGGTGGCGTTGCTGTCCGCGACGGGCTCGGTGCGGATGGGCCAGCAGGTCGGGCCGCGGGTGGCACAGCGGTTCGGAAAGGCACTGCTCGAGCTGGGCGGCAACAACGCGGCGATCGTGACCCCGTCGGCCGACCTCGACCTGGCGGTGCGCGGCATCGTGTTCTCCGCTGCGGGCACGGCAGGCCAGCGCTGCACGTCGCTGCGCCGGTTGATCGTGCACTCGTCGGTGGCCGACGAACTCGTCGGCCGCATCGTGAACGCCTACCGGCAGCTGCCGGTCGGCGACCCGGGCACCGACGGCACACTCGTCGGCCCGCTGATCCACGAAACGGCCTACCGCGACATGGTGCGTGCACTCGAGCAGGCCCGCGCCGACGGCGGTGAGGTGATCGGCGGTGAGCGCCAGGATGTCGGTGACGAAGGCGCGTACTACGTCGCGCCCGCAGTGGTCCGGATGCCCGCCCAGACCGAGGTGGTGCACACCGAAACGTTCGCGCCCATCCTCTACGTGCTCACCTACGATGAGCTCGACGAGGCGATCGCGTTGAACAACGCGGTGCCACAGGGTCTTTCATCGGCGATCTTCACCACCGACGTCCGCGAGGCGGAACGATTCATGGGCGCCGACGGATCGGACTGCGGCATCGCCAACGTCAACATCGGCACCTCGGGCGCCGAAATCGGCGGCGCGTTCGGCGGCGAGAAGCAAACCGGCGGCGGCCGCGAGTCGGGGTCGGACTCGTGGAAGGGCTACATGCGTCGCGCCACCAACACGGTGAACTACTCGTCCGAGCTACCGCTGGCGCAGGGCGTGCACTTCGGCTGAGTCTGCTGGTCCGCTCACGTCCTCCTGAATTTCCTGCGCTCGTTGCGATCTGCGTGTAACGCTCTGCGCATCAGATCCTCCGAGAAACGGAAGAGGGCACTTCCCGATGGCCAAGATCCTGTTCGTGGTGAGCGGTGCCAGCTATTGGACGCTCAAGGACGGCACCCGACATCCCACCGGCTACTGGGCTGAAGAGTTCGCCGCCCCGTACAAAGAGCTGACCGATGCCGGTCACGAGGTCGTGGTGGCAACGCCCGGCGGCGTCGTGCCCCACGTCGATTCGATGAGCCTGCGCCCGTCGATGGCCGGCAGCGTAGAGATCGCCGAGGAACTCGAGGAGATCCTGCGCTCGGCCGAGGAACTGCGCCACCCGATCGAGTTGGCCGACGCCCGACTGGACGACTACGACGCCGTCTACTACCCCGGCGGTCACGGCCCGATGGAAGACCTGTGGCGAGACGCCGACTCCGGTCGGCTGTTGATCGCGGCCCTCGCTTCGGGTAAGCCTCTCGCCATCGTCTGTCATGCCCCGGTCGCGATATTGGCCACCCGCAGAAGCGGCGTTTCGCCGTTCGCCGGCTACCGGGTAACGGCATTCACCAACGACGAGGAGGACGGGGTCGGACTCCGCGCCAAAGCGCAGTGGACTGCAGAAGACGAACTGATCAAGATGGGCGTCGACTTCACCCGCGGCGAGATGTGGAAGCCGTACACGATTGTCGACCGCAATCTGTTCACGGGCCAAAATCCCGGCGTCCGCAGGGCCGCTCGCGAAAGAGTTCATGACGAAGCTCTAGGACGCCTAGCCCGTCGTTTCTCGTCTGCTGATGAACTGATTGACGAGCAGTTGCAGACGCTCCGAATCGAAGCCGGGGCGTAGTCGGCCGCTACGGCCAAGCGTGACCAGTCCGTGCAGTGCGGCCCACAACACCTCGGTGAGGGTGTCCGCGTCCTGCTCGTCGCCGACGAGGCCGACAGCTTCACGCAACTCGGCGAAGGCCGCCGTCAGCGCAGCCGGTGTGTCCTCGGCGGCGAAGCGCAAGGTGGTCGCACGGGCGAACATCGCGTCGTAAACCGCCGGGTTGTCGCGGGCAAAATCGAGATAGGCGTGCGCGATCCGGGCCAGGGCGTCGCTGGCCGTGTCGGCGCCTCGCCGAGCATCCCGAGTCACATCCGCAAGCTCGCCGAATCCGTCGATGGCGATGGCATCAGCGAGTTGTTCCATGCCGGTGAAGTGCTTGTACAACACCGGCTGGCTGTATTCGATCTCGGTGGACAGCCGGCGTGTGGTGACGGCATCCCAGCCTTCGGCCTCGGCCAACTTCCGGGCCGTCGTGATGATCAGCCGTCGGCGGGCGGCCCGCTCACGCTCGCGTCGATCCGTACCGCCATGCCGTGAATGCTAGCACCGATAGAAATACTAGCACTGCTATTGACGCGCCGGCGCTCAAGGGTTAGCGTCGCTAGCAGTAAGACGAAAGGGGCTTACGACATGGACCTCGACCTCGTAACCCGTGCCGGCGCGCTGATCGCGGTGATGGGCACCGCGGTGGTCTACGGCACCGACGTGTTTTGCGCGATCGTGCTGCGACCGGCGTTAGCGTTCGTCGACGACCGTGCCCTGGTCGCGGTCATGGGAAGCGTGCATCGATACGGAGACCGCCGAATGCCCGCGCCCGGCGTGCTGGGGATGCTGGCCACCGCGATAACCGCGGTGCTGGCCACGGTGGCCGCACACTGGGCACAGGCGATCGCGGCAGTCGCAGCCCTGACCCTGCTGTTGGTCTGGATTGTGCTCTACACACGGGTGAGCGCACCGATCAATCGACAACTGACAGCGGCTGCCGACGCCAGCCAGCCGCTATCGAATGGACGTGTGCTGCAGGCAAAGTGGGACCGAATCATCGGCGCCCGCGCGATGCTGCAAGGTCTGGCACTGGCCGCCCTATGCGTGGTTTTGGCGATCTGATGTTTCAGCTCCGGACCTACACCCTGCGATCACCCGAAGCTCTGCAGCGGTATGCGACGGTTCACTGGGCCCGCCACCTGGAAACCTTCAAGACATTCGGGGTAACCACACACGGCGTGTGGACGGAGCGACCCGGCGGCGCGAATCGTCTTGTCGCACTGGTCCACTACCCACCGGGCGCCGACTTCGAACAACTCACGCGGCATGTCATGACCAGCCCGGAATTCACCGCCGACATGGCCGGCTTCAATGCAGACGAGATCGTCGACGTTCAGTCGGTGCTGCTCGACCCGACGTCATTCTCACCGATTCGCTGAAACCCCAGGAGCGTTCGACATGACCACCACGACCATCGCCTACGCGCTCGCCGGCCTCATCGGCGCGGGCATCATCTTCATCGGCGCACGGTTCATCATCGCGCCGCGCGTCGCCGCCGCCGGCTACGGTGTGCAACCAGATCTCGGCCAGCGATCCGTCGGCGCCTACTTGAGCGTCAAGGGCGTCCGCGACATCGCATCGGGGCTGATCGTCTTCGTTCTGATGGCCGCGGGCGCGACACACCTACTTGGCTGGGTTCTACTGGCAGCCACAATCATCCCGCTCGCAGACGCGACCATCGTGCTCGGCAACGGCGGCCCCAAGTCGATCGCCTGGGGAGTCCACGGCCTCACCGCCGCCGTCATGCTCATGACTTCGGCACTTCTGCTCGCTTCCTAGGAGCGTGCGATCGGGCCCCAAACTGCTGTTGTACATAAGTCAATTACAGTGGCTCCTATGGCTGAAGCCAGACGGCGGCTGTCCCCCGACGATCGGCGCAACGAGTTGTTGGCGTTGGGCGCCGAGGTGTTCGGCCAGCGGCCCTACGACGAGGTCCGCATCGACGAGATCGCCGAGCGCGCCGGGGTGTCCCGCGCGCTGATGTACCACTACTTCCCGGACAAGCGCGCATTCTTCGCGGCGGTGGTGCGGGCCGAGGGTGAGCGGCTCTTCGAGGCGACCAACACCCCGCCGGAACCCGGGCAGAGCCTGTTCGACCAGCTGCGCGACGGTGTGATGGCCTACCTGCGCTACGACGAGGAGCACCCGCACGGCGCCTGGGCGGCCTACGTCGGCATGGGCCGCTCGGATCCGGTGCTGCGCGGCATCGAGGACAGTCGACAACGACCGGCAGGCCGACCGCATCATCGACCCGCATCAACGAGCGCGGTCGGGCGACGGTCTGGACTCCAAGGTGGAACGCGACCTGCGGATCACCGTCTACGGCTGGCTGGCGTTCACCTTCGAGATGTGCCGGCAGCGGCTGATCGATCCGTCGATCGACGCCGATCACGTCGCCGACAGCGTGCGCGCACGCGCTGCTCGACGCCGTCGGCCGGGTGCCGGGCATCCCCGCCGACCTGGCTCAGCGCGCCGTCTCGGACCCGGTAGCATCGCTTCGACATATGTCGGTGCGGCTGCTGCACGATGGCTGGATGAGCTCCGAGCGTCCGATGCCGACTGCTGCCCGGTTCAGCGCGCTGACCCGGGAGTGGTTCACGGGCACCTTCGCCGAGCCGACGGCCGCGCAGGCGCAGGCCTGGTCGGCCATCGCCGACGGCGACAACACCCTGGTCATCGCGCCCACCGGCTCCGGCAAGACGCTGGCGGCGTTCCTGTGGGCCATCGACCGGCTCGCTCGTCCGAGCCACGGCCCGCCACGGCGGGCACCCGGGTGCTCTACGTGTCGCCGCTCAAGGCGCTGGCCGTCGACGTCGAACGCAACCTGCGCACCCCGCTGACCGGCATCGCCCGCATCGCCGAGCGGCACGGCGTGCCCGCGCCCGACGATCAGCGTCGGCGTGCGCTCCGGCGACACGCCGCCCGCGCAGCGCCGCGAGCTGATCACCAAGCCGCCCGACATCCTGATCACCACACCCGAGTCGCTGTTCCTGATGCTGACCTCGGCGGCCCGCGACACGCTGGCCGAGGTGCAGACGGTCATCGTCGACGAGGTGCACGCCGTCGCGGCCACCAAACGCGGCGCGCACCTGGCGCTGTCGCTGGAACGGCTGGACCAGCTGCTGGACACGCCCGCGCAGCGGATCGGGCTGTCGGCGACCGTGCGCCCGCCCGAGGAGGTGGCGCGGTTCCTGTCCGGTCAGGCCCGGACGACGATCGTCGCGCCGCCCGCGGCCAAGACCTTCGACCTGTCGGTGCAGGTGCCGGTGCCCGACATGGCCAACCTCGAGAACAACACCATCTGGCCCGATGTCGAGGAGCGCATCGTCGACCTGATCGAGGCGCACCAGCTCCTCGATCGTGTTCGCCAACTCGCGGCGGCTGGCCGAGCGACTCACCTCACGGCTCAACGAGATTCACGCCGAACGCGTCCGGCGTCGAACTCGCCGTCGAGCCACAATCCGCAAGGTCGGCGGCGGCGCCCCGGCCCAGGTCATGGCGCAGCGGGCAGTCCTACGGCGCGCCGACCGCTGCTGGCCCGGGCGCACCACGGCTCGGTCAGCAAGGAGCAGCGCGCGCATGGTCGAGGACGACCTCAAGAGCGGGCGGCTCAAGGCCGTCGTCGCGACCTCCAGCCTGGAGTTGGGCATCGACATGGGCGCGGTCGACCTGGTGATCCAGGTCGAGGCGCCGCCGTCGGTGGCCAGCGGCCTGCAGCGCATCGGCCGCGCCGGACACCAGGTCGGCGAGATCTCCCAGGGCGTGCTGTTCCCCAAGCACCGCACCGACCTGATCGGCTGCGCGGTCACCGTGCAGCGGATGCTGGCCGGCGAGATCGAGACCATGCGGGTGCCGGCGAATCCGCTCGACGTGCTGGCCCAGCACACCGTGGCGGCGCGCCGCGCTGGAACCGCTGGACGCCGACCGCTGGTTCGACGCCGTGCGGCGCAGCGCCCCGTTCGCGACGCTGCCGCGCAGCGCATTCGAGGCGACGCTGGACCTGCTGTCCGGCAAGTACCCGTCGACCGAGTTCGCCGAGCTGCGGCCGCGGCTGGTCTACGACCGCGACACCGGCACGCTGACCGCGCGGCCCGGGCGCGCAGCGGCTGGCGGTCACCTCCGGCGGCGCCATCCCCGACCGCGGGCTGTTCACCGTCTACCTGGCGACCGACTCCGAAAAGCCTTCGCGGGTAGGCGAACTCGACGAGGAGATGGTCTACGAATCGCGGCCCGGCGACGTGATCTCGCTGGGCGCGACGAGCTGGCGGATCACCGAGATCACCCACGACCGGGTGCTGGTCGTGCCCGCGCCCGGGCAGCCGGCGCGGCTGCCGTTCTGGCGCGGCGACGGCGTCGGCCGGCCCGCCGAACTGGGCGCCGCGGTCGGCGCGTTCACCGGCGAGCTCGCCGCGGCTGGAGCCGCGACGACTTCGTGCAGCGTTGCCATGCAATGGGTTTCGACGACTATCGCGACCGACAACCTGCTGGCAGCTGCTCGACGACCAGCGGCAGGCCACCGGCGTGGTGCCCACCGACACGACGTTCGTGGTGGAGCGGTTCCGCGACGAGCTCGGCGACTGGCGGGTGATCCTGCACTCCCCGTACGGGCTGCGGGTGCACGGCCCGCTGGCGCTGGCGGTCGTCGCGCCGGCTGCGCGAGCGCTACGGCATCGACGAGAAGCCGACCGCCTCCGACGACGGCATCATCGTGCGGCTGCCCGACACCGAGGACACCCCGCCCGGCGCCGACCTGTTCGTCTTCGACGCCGACGAGATCGAGCCGATCGTCACCGCCGAGGTCGGCGGCTCGGCGCTGTTCGCGTCGCGGTTCCGCGAATGCGCCGCCCGCGCACTGCTGCTGCCGCGCCGCCATCCCGGCAAGCGGTCGCCGCTGTGGCATCAGCGCCAGCGCGCCGCGCAACTGCTCGACGTCGCCCGCAAGTACCCCGACTTCCCGATCGTGCTGGAGGCGGTGCGCGAATGCCTGCAGGACGTGTACGACGTCCCCGCGCTGACCGAGCTGATGCACCGGGTCGCCCAGCGCCGGCTGCGGCTGGTCGAGGTCGAGACCGCCACACCGTCGCCGTTCGCGGCGTCGCTGCTGTTCGGCTACGTCGGCGCGTTCATGTACGAGGGCGACAGCCCGCTGGCCGAGCGCCGCGCCGCCGCACTGTCGCTGGACAGCGTGCTGCTGGCCGAACTGCTCGGCCGGGTCGAGCTGCGCGAGCTGCTCGACCCGCAGGTCATCGCCGTCGACCATCCGCCAGCTGCAGCATCTCAGCGACGACCGCGCGCGCCCGCGACGCCGAAGGCGTCGCCGACCTGCTGCGGCTGCTCGGGCCCGCTGACCGAGGCCGAGATCGCCCAGCGGTGCACGACACCGACGACGTCGGCGGCTGGCTCGACGGACTGCAGGCCGCCAAGCGCGCGCTGACCGGTGTCGTTCGCCGGCCAGACCTGGTGGGTCGCCGTCGAGGACATCGGCCTGCTGCGCGACGGCGTCGGGGTGGCCGTGCCGGTCGGGGTGCCGACGGCGTTCACCGAATCGGTCGCCGATCCGCTCGGCGAACTGCTCGGCCGCTACGCCCGCACCCACGGACCGTTCACCACCGACGAGGCGGCGGCCCGCTTCGGCCTCGGCCTGCGGGTCACCGCCGACGTGCTGGGCCGGATGGCGATCGACGGCAAGCTGGTCCGCGGCGAGTTCACCGACCGATCGCCGAGCGGGCGATCAGTGGTGCGACGCCGACGTGCTGAAGATCCTGCGCCGCCGCTCGCTGGCCGCGCTGCGGGCGCAGGTCGAGCCGGTCAGCACCGCCGCCTACGGCCGCTTCCTGCCGGCGTGGCAGCAGGTCGGGTCGACGCACAACTCGGGTGTCGACGGCCTGGCCGCGGTGATCGATCAGCTTGCCGGCGTGCCGATTCCGGCGTCGGCGATCGAGCCGCTGGTCTTCGGCCAGCGGGTCCGCGACTACCAGCCGGCGATGCTCGACGAGCTGCTGGCCTCCGGTGAGGTCACCTGGTCGGGCGCGGGTCAGATCGGCGGCGGTGACGGCTGGATCGCGTTCCACCCGGCCGATTCGGCACCGCTGACCCTGGCCGCCCCGACCGAGATCGAGTTCACCGACACCCATCGCGCGATCATGGAGACGCTGGGCGGCGGCGGGGCGTACTTCTTCCGCCAGCTCGCCGACAATCCGGGCGACGAGCTGAAACAGGCTCTGTGGGAGCTGATTTGGGCCGGCTGGGTCACCGGCGACACGTTCGCCCCGGTGCGGGCGATGCTGTCGGGCACCGCGTCGCGGCACCGGGCGGCGCGGTGCGCCGGCACACCGGCAGCGTCAACGGCCGCCGCGGTTGAGCCGATACAGCGTCGCGCACGCGCAGGCCCGCACCTCGGACCCGACGGTGGCCGGACGCTGGTCGGCGCTGCCTGTCCGCCGAACCGGAATCCACTGTGCGCGCGCACTTCCAGGCCGAGCTGCTGCTCAACCGCCACGGCGTGCTGACCAAGGGCGCGGTGTCGGCCGAGCAGGTGCCCGGTGGCTTCGCGATGCTCTACAAGGTGCTGACGGCGTTCGAGGACGCCGGCCGATGCCAGCGCGGCTACTTCGTCGAATCGTTGGGCGGCGCCCAGTTCGCGGTGGCCTCGACGGTGGACCGGCTGCGGTCCTACCTCGACGGTGTCGATCCGGATCACCGCGAATATCACGCGGTGGTGCATGGCCGCGGCCGACCCGGCCAATCCGTACGGGGCAGCGCTGCCGTGGCCGACACGGAAGGTGGCCGACGAAGATGCCACGCACCGGCCGGGCCGCAAGGCGGGCGCGCTGGTGGCGCTGGTCGACGGTGAGCTGGTGTGGTTCCTCGAACGCGGCGGACGCTCGCTGTTGAGTTTCACCGACGACGCCGAGGCGCACGTCGCGGCCGCAACCGCGCTGGCCGATCTGGTGAGCGCCGGCCGGGTGCCGTCGTTCCTCATCGAGAAGGTCAACGGCGTGCCGGTCCTGGAGCCCGGCGCCGAAGGCGAGCGCGCCGCGGTACAGGATGCGCTGATCGGTGCGGGCTTCACGCGCACGCCGACGCGGCCTGCGGCTGCGGTGACCGTCGACGCCTACAGTGCGGACATGCCCCTGCGGACAGCCTTGACGGCAATGCTGGGAATCGCTCATCCCATCGTGCTTGCCCCGATGGGCGGCGTCGCAGGCGGTGCGCTCGCCGCAGCTGTGTCCGAGGGCGGCGGGCTGGGATTGATCGGCGCCGGCCGCGGCGACCCCGAGTTGGCTCGATCGCGAATGCGAGCTCGCCCGCGGCGCAGACGTCGAAGCCGTGGGGCATCGGGTTCTCGTCAGCTGGGCGCATCGATGCGCACGATCGTCGACGCGGCCATCGCAGCAGTCACCGGCCGCGATCATGCTGTCGTTCGGCGATCCCGAGTCCGTTCGCCGACGCGATCCTGTCGGCGGCATTCCCGCTCATGGTCCAGGTGACCACGCTGGACGAGGCCAGACATGCACTCGACGTCGGTGCGAACGTCGTTGTCGCGCAGGGTGCCGAAGCGGGTGGTCACGGCGGCGGCCGCGCGACGCTGCCGTTCGTGCCCGGCAGTCGTCGACATCGCGGGCACCACCCCGGTGCTGGCGCGCGGGTGGCATCGCCGACGGTCGCGGACTGGCCGCGGCGTTGATGCTCGGCGCCGCCGGGTGCCATGATCGGGACACGTTTCGAGGCGACCCACGAAGCGCTGCTCGATGCCGAGGAGTCCAAGGCGATCACCGCGGCGCAGGCCGCCGACACTATCCGTGGACGGATCCATCGATATCGCCGCCGGCTGCGGACTGGCCGGCCGCGCTACACCGCGAGAACCCTGCGCAATGCGTTTCACCGACATATGGCAGGGTCGGGAATCGGAGCTCGGCATCCGATCGACGACGGCCTTGGCACGAGTTCCGCGACAGCGGTCGAGCGCGGCGACCTCGACTACGTGCCGATCTGGGCCGGCGAGGCCGTCGACCTGATCGCCGAGTTGGAGTCCGCCAGCGCGCTGGTCGCGCGGATCGCCGAGGATGCCGCGCGCACGATCACCGAAACCGCGAACGCAGTGCACGATGCCTGAAGGCGACACCGTATTCCGCACCGCCACCAAGCTTCGCGAAGCACTCGAAGGTAAGACGCTCACCCGCTGCGACGTACGGGTGCCGAAGTTCGCCGCCGCCGATCTGTCGGGGCACGTCGTCGACGAGGTGCTCAGCCGCGGCAAGCACCTGTTCATCCGGGTGGGCGACGCCAGCATCCATTCGCATCTCAAGATGGACGGCGCCTGGCTGGTCGGCGGTCAGATCCGGCGGGTGCCCGCCCACAAGATCCGAATCATCCTGGAAACCGGCGATTCCCGCGCCGCAGGCGTCGACCTCGGCGTGTTGGAGATCCTCGACCGCGACCGCGACATGGATGCCGTCGCGCATCTGGGTCCCGACCTACTTGGCGACGACTGGGAGCCCGCCGTCGCCAGACCAATCTCACCGCCGACGCCGGCCGGCCACTGGCCGAGGCGCTGCTGGACCAACGGGTGATGGCCGGAGTCGGCAACGTGTACGCCAACGAGTTGTGCTTCGTGACCGGATATCGGCCGGCCACCCCGGTGGGCAACGTCAAGGACCCGTTGCGCATGGTCCAGCGAGCGCGGGACATGCTGTGGCTGAACCGTTCCCGGGTCAACCGCACCACCACCGGAGACACCCGAACCGGCCGTGACCTGTGGGTCTACGGCCGGGTCGGGCGTCCGTGCCGACGGTGCGGCACGCTCATCGAGTCAGACAGCAGCGGGGACCGGATCAGCTTCTGGTGCCCGCACTGTCAGACGTGACGGCAGCGCCAGCTTGAAGATCTTGCGCACGACCGTCGCGAACTGCCGCGGCAGCGGCCCCATGTTGTACGGGATGCCGTAGCGCTTGCAGATCTCCTGCACCTCGGGCGCGATCTCCGCGTGGCGGTGCGCCGGAATGTCGGGGAACAGGTGGTGCTCGATCTGGAACGACAGGTTGCCGCTCAGGATGTGAAACAGCTTGCCGCCGGTCAGGTTCGCCGAGCCGAGCACCTGGCGGAAGTACCACTGACCGCGCGTCTCGGCCTTGGTCTCCTCGATGGAGAACTCCTGCACGTCCTCGGGGAAGTGGCCGCAGAAGATGATCATGTAGGACCAGACGTTGCGCATCAGGTTCGCGGTCAGGTTGCCTGCCAGCACCCACGGCGCGAACGGGCCGGCCAGCAGCGGGAACGCCACGTAGTCCTTCAGCGTCTGCTTCTTGGTCTTGCGCCAGATGCCCTCGAGGATCTCGCGCTTGTCGGAGAGCGAGATCTCGCCGGAGGTGATCCGCTCGGTCTCCATCTCGTGCAGGGCGACGCCGTACTGGAACAGCACCATCAGCAGGAATGCGTACACCGGGTTGCCCAGGAAGTACGGTCGCCACTTCTGGTCCTCGCTCATCCGCAGGATGCCGTAGCCGACGTCGCGGTCCATGCCGACGATGTTGGTGTAGGTGTGGTGCATGTAGTTGTGCGAGTGGCGCCACTGGTCGGCCGGGCAGGCGGTGTCCCACTCGAAGTTCTTGCCCGACAACGCCGGATCGCCGGTCCAGTCGTACTGGCCGTGCATGATGTTGTGGCCGATCTCCATGTTGTCGAGGATCTTCGAGATGCCCAGCATCGCGGTGCCCGCGAGCCAGAACGGCGGGAAGATGCCGCCGAAGAGCAGTGCTCGCCCGGCGACCTCCAAACCGCGCTGCGCCTTGATGATCCGACGGATGTAGGTGACGTCGCGCTCGCCGAGGTCGGCGATCACGCGCTCCTTCAGCGCATCGAGTTCGCGGCCGAACGCATCGGCCTGCTCGGGGGTCATCGTGACGGTCTTGCCGGCAACGGTCTTCGAGATGGTCTTCTCGCTGCGTGGAGGTGGTGACAGTCATGGCATTTCCTCTCGAGTCCTTTCGGTTACAGCGCGATGTCGACGTCACCGACGGGGACGGACACGCAGATCTGCACGTCCTCCGCTTCGGTGCTCGACATCACGCCGGTGATCAGGTTCTTCACCACACCGCTGGTCTTGCGGCGGGTGCAGCTGTGGCAGATGCCCATTCGGCATCCGCTTTCGGGCGTCAGGCCTGCGGCCTCGGCCTGCTCGAGCAGCGGCCGGCCGTCGTCGGTCAATTCGACGCCGCTGTCGGTGAATGCGATTCGGCCGCCGGCCGTCTCGGTCGGACGGGGCGAATACCGGCGGGACGAAGCTCTCCGACAACGCCTCCGGGCAGTGCGTCGCGCACGGCATCGACGAGCGCCGGCGGGCCGCACACGAAGACCGCGTCCGGCTCGGGCATCGCGGCGGCCAGGTGATCGGCGTCGAAATAGCCGTTGAGATCGCCCTGCCCGTCCCGGGTGTAGCCGTGCAGCACCCGCACGCCGGACATCGCGGCGAGCTCGTCTGCGTAGCAGGCTTCCTGCGCGCTGCGTGCGTAGTGGATGAAGGCGACCTCGCGATCGGATCCCTCGTTGCGCATCGTGCGCAGCATCGACATCACCGGGGTGATGCCGCTGCCGCCGGACACGAACAGGACGCGCCGGGGCCGCACCGTCGGGCAGAACGAAGTCGCCGCCGACGGAGTCCAGCCCGACGACCATCCCGGGGCGGGCGTGCTCGTACAGGTAGGTGGAGACCAGCCCGCCGTCGTGGCGGCCGATGGTCAGCTCGATGTACGGGGCGCCCTCGGCACTCGCCGGAGAGTACGGGCCGGGTGCGGCGACGGCCGTCGATCTCGACCGTGAGGTTGATGTGCTGGCCGGCGCGGAAGCCGGTGAACGCCTGATTCGGTTCCAGGGTCAGAGTGACGCTGCGCGGGGTCTGCCGACGGACCGCGATCACCTTCGCGCGGGCGTCGCCCGCGTCCAGGTCGGGTCGACTAGCTCGGTGTATCGGTCCACGCCGTGGGGGCCGGTCAGCAGCTCCAGAAGAGGCGACCGTCGCACGCGGCGTGTCAAAGTTTGAGTGAACATGTGTATACCGTGCGCTAGTACACCGCCGCCGGGTCAATAGATTCGTGCCAGCTTGTGGTAGGTTTCACAGAGTGAACAGTCGTACGCCTAGCTCACGTACGGGCCGTTCAAGCAGGTCGCGCACTCGAGTCGCGAGACGCCCTCCCGGGAGGAGCGCAAGGAGGCCACCCGCCGCGCGATCGTCGGCGGCGTCATTGCGCCTGCTCGAGGACCGCAGCTTCTCCGCGCTGAGCCTGCGTGAGGTCACCCGCGAGGCGGGCATCGTGCCTGCGGCGTTCTATCGGCACTTCGAGTCGATGGAGGCGCTCGGCCTGGTGCTCATCGACGAATCGTTTCGCGCGCTGCGCGACATGCTGCGCGGTGCGCGCGCCGGCAAGCTCGACCCCAACCGGATCATCGAGTCCTCGGTCGACATCCTCATCGAGGGCGTCAACGAGCGCCGCGAGCACTGGCGCTTCATCGGGCGGGAGCGATCCAGCGGAGTGACCGTGCTGCGCTACGCCATCCGCACCGAGATCCGGTTGATCACCTCGGAATTGGCGATCGACCTGACGCGGTTTCCCGGGCTCACCGCGTGGAGCGGCGAGGACCTCAACATCCTGGCGACCCTGTTCGTCAACGCGATGATCTCGATCGCCGAAGCCATCGAGGACGCGAACGATCCAGTCGCGCTCGAGGAGATCCGGCGCGTCGCGATCAAGCAGCTGCGGATGATCGTCGTCGGCGTCACCGGCTGGCGCAGCACCACCTGATTACATGCCAGTTGCGGTGTCAGATCCCTCCGCCGCAGCCGCCTCCCCCGCCTCCACGAGCGCAACGCCCGTTCACGCTCGGCGATGCGCACCTCGCGCCGCAGCTCAGCCGTTGCACCACGAATCCGGCGATCTGGACCACCGACACCACCAATACGGTGATCACCAGCGGGTTCATGCGGTCAGGCTACGCGGGCTAGCGTGTGGCGCATGGCCAATCTGGAACTGACCTACCCCCGTCCCGACATCGCCGTGCTGACCCTCAACCGGCCCGAGAAGCTCAACGCGCTGTCCTACGAGCTGGTGCGAGGACCTGCACGCGCGCTCGACGGAATCCGCGCGAACAACGACTGCCGGGTGGTGGTGCTCACCGGCGCGGGCCGCGGATTCTGCTCGGGCCTGGACCTGACCGATCCGAACCCGCAGAAGGCGGGCGGAGGCACCGAGTTCCCGCGGTCGGGCATGCGGTGGCAGGAACGCATCGCCGAGCTCACCGCGAAGATTCATCGACTGCGCCAACCGGTGATCGCGGCGGTCAACGGCCCCGCCTACGGCGGCGGAATGGGCATCGCGCTGGCCTGCGATATCCGCGTCGCCTCCGAATCAGCGCGATTCTGCACGCAGTTCATCAAGCTCGGCCTCGGCGGCTGCGACATCGGTGTCAGCTACACGCTGCCACGCATCGTCGGCGCAGGCCCCGCCTTCGACCTCATCCTGACCGCGCGCGTCGTCGACGCCGACGAGGCGCTGCGGCTCGGCATGGTCTCGCGGGTCTGCCGGCGACTCCGTGGTCGACGACGCGATCGGCGATCGCCGAAACCCTGTGCAGCTATGGAAAGTTCGGCGTGGAGTCGACCAAGCAGGTGTTGTGGGCGAACCTGGACGCGTCAAGCCTGGAGGCGGCGCTGCATCTGGAGAACCGCAGCCAGATCCTGGCGTCGACGGGCGGAGTGATGGGCGAGGCTACCGAGGCGTTCCGCCACCGTCAGCGATGATGACCGTCCCCGTCATGTAACTACCGGCATCGGACGCCAAAAGCAGTGCGGCACCGACCATTTCGTCCGGTGTGGCCAGCCGCTTCATCAGTGTTGCGCCGGCCATGTGGTCGATGGCCTCCTGCGGGTTGTTGCGCATCATGTCGGTGTCGACGGGTCCGGGCGCGATCGCGTTGACCCGGATGCCGTCGGATGCGTACTCGGCGGCCATCGACCGGGTGAACGACATCAACGCCGCCTTGTTCGACGAATAGATGGCCGTCGCCGGCGCGAAGTTGAACGCGCCGACCGAAATCATGTTCACCACGGCGGCATGTGGACTGGCCTTCAGATGCGGCAGCGCCGCCTGCACCAGGAACACCGGGCCGCGCAGGTTCACCTCGTGCGACTTCGCCAACGCCTCGGCGCGTCATCTGGCCCAACGGCTCGGCCAGGGCGTTGGCGGCGTTGTTCACCACGACGTCGATGCCGCCGAACTCGTCGACCGTGCGCTGCACCAGAGCTTCGAGATCGTCGACGTTGCCGAGGTGAGTGGGCACCCCGATGGCCTGGCCGCCGAGTTCGCGCAGGTGCTGCGCGGCCTGCTCGCAGGCGTCGGGTTTGCGGCTGGCGACGACGACGCGGGCACCCGCGAGGACGAACCCCTCCGCAAGTGCCAGCCCGATTCCCCTGGTCCCGCCCGTCACGATGACGGTGCGGTCGGTCATGTCGAACAGACGGTCAAATGAGGCGCGATCCACGCAGTCAGTCAAACAGATCGCGGTGCGACGCCACGTACTGCGCGACGGTTTGCGCGGGCCTGCCGATGATGCGCTCGACGTCGTCGGTTGCTCGGTTGTAGCGATCCTCACGATGCAGCCGCGCCATCGTCGCGATGTGCTGCTGGACATGGTCGGGCAGGCCGATGACTGCGAGTACATCGCGTTGCCAGCGTCGAGCGGGTAGTCCTCGCCGGATATCGGCCGCCCGAGTGCGTGGCTGTATTGGTCGGCCAGCCCGTCGACGTCGAGCACTTCCGGGCCGGTCAACTCGTATACGGCACCGATGCGGTCCGTGGGATCGCGCAGGATGGCGGCGACGACGGCGGCGACGTCGACGGCCGCGATCGGCGAGGTGAGTCCGGCGCCGAACGGCAAGGCGAGTACGCCGCGGTCCCGGATGCGTTTGGGACGCCAACGCGGTGAACAGCGGGTTGTCGAGGAAAACCGTTGGGCGGACATGGATTACGGGAAGGCCGGACCAGTTCAGGACATGCTCGGACAGCCAATGCAGGCGCTGATGCTTGGACTCGTCGGTGCTCGTCAATGTCATCTGCGACACCGTCATCTGCGACATGTTGACGAGCACATCGAGGTGACCACGCTCGCGCGCCACGGCACACACCTCGGCGGTCGCCAGCAGATAGTCCGACGACACACTCATGTTGAAGAACATGCGCGAGACGCCGTCCATTGCGCCGACGATGTCTCCGGCGCGAGTCAGATCGCCGACGACGACTTCGGCGCCAAGGTCGCGCAGTCGTTCGGCCCGGTCGTCGTCGCGGCGCACCATCGCCCGCACCGGCTGGTCGTCGTCAACGAGCAATTTCACGACCGACGACTGACGCTGCCGACTCCCGCCGCCGGCGCCGGTGATCAGGTACATGCGTCAGCCCGCCATCGTCCACGTCGACGTGGCGATCAGGTCACCGCGGTCGAGCGCCTGTGCCCGATACTCGTGGATCTTGAGGTAGTCCTCGTTGGTGACCATGTCCAGGAACGCCGCCGGTGACGGATACTCGACGATGAGAATCGCATCCCACCAAGGCTTTTCGCCGTCACCGATGACCTGTGATGGTGCGCGTACCCGTGTACCGCACCGTCGCGCCGACACGCTGGAGATGAGGGCCGACTTCTGCGGCGTAGCGCAGGTAGCTCTCGCGTCCGCCGTCGCGGAACTGCAGCAGGTTCACCATCACGACAGGTTCGTCCGCCGGCCTCGACGCGAGGGTCTGGATCTGTTCGGGCGTCGGCTCCAATGACGGGCTCACGACACCATTGCCTTGCGCACAACTCCTCCTGAGGACCATGCCGCGGGCGGGCGGCATCCATGCCGATTGTGCCCGTCGCCACGCTCGCACCGCGGATGAATGGGCCCCAACCGCCCGTTGACCATCACGATGGAACTAGGATCGCGACAACATCCGCGGATGCGTGACCTCGTGGCGATTCATTTGCTATCGGCAGGACTCCCCCGCAGCTCCCGACCAGGAGCTCCATCGGCCACGTGGCAACGGCTGCCTCGCAACCCTTCGTCTCGAATGGTCTTCGGCATTGCGGTGCGATAGCGTCGTCAAGCTTCTCTTTCATGGCTACAACTGTCGGAGTAGAGCTTATGCCCAGCATGGGGATTCCACCGTCCCACGCCGTTTGTTTGCTGACGATCTATGCTTGGCAGTCCCTGACGCGGGCGGCGCAAATCGCCCGTTTCGCCTACTTCCTTCCTCTACGACTTCGGTGTATGTTTGCTGCGGCGTAACGGTGTGCCGGGGGTCCTGCGGGATTGGCGCCGCCAAGTCGGTCCGACTGATCTCGACCCGTGTGGGGAGTACTCATGCCTGCTGGCGCCACCCATCGTCACGCCCGGAACAGCGCGCAGTGACGCACTTTCTGTTTCGGTTCGCTGTCGTGACGTTGGTACTGTCGGCTGCGATCGCGATGGTGAACACGACGGCTCATGCAGCTGATGTATGGCAACCCAAGACTGCCGCCCTTGTCCACTCCGTGGACCCACCTGGTAGGGCCGAACAACGCGCTCCCCGATTACCCCCGCCCACAGCTGTCGCGCACGCGGTGGCAGAACCTCAACGGCCTCTGGGGCTACACAGGCAGGCCCGCGAAGGGTGCTGCCTCCGTGCCTCCTGCGGCGACGGAGTACCACGAGCAGATCCTGGTCCCCTACCCGACAGAATCGGCGTTGTCGGGTATCCAGCGCCACGACGATCAGATGTGGTACCGCAAGGACTTTGCGCTGCCGAGTGATTGGAGTGGGCAGCACGTGCTGCTGCACTTCGGAGCGGTCGACCAGATCGCCACCGTCTGGGTGAACAACCGGCAGGTGGCCTACCACGAGGGCGGGTACACCGAGTTCAGCGCGGATATCACGAGCGCGCTGCGGACATCGGGCACACAGGAACTGACGGTGCGGGTCGAAGACCGCAACGAAAGCAACGCGTTCCCGGTCGGCAAGCAGCGCAATGGTCCCGCCGGGCTGTTCTACACCGGCGCATCCGGCATCTGGCAAACGGTGTGGATGGAGCCCGTGCCGGTCACGCACCTCGACAAGCTCGACATCACGCCGGATCTCACGAGCTTCAGTGTCACACCGAAGATTTCGGGCGCGGGACGAGTGCGTGCCGAGGTCGTCGTCTCCAAGCCGAGCGGCGAAGAAGTCGCCCGTTCGTCCGGGAGGCCGGGGCAGACACTGCGTATCCCGGTGCCGCGTCCGCGCCTCTGGACGCCCGACGACCCGTATCTCTACGATCTCAAGGTCCGACTGGTGAGCCCGTCCGGGGATGTGGTCGACGAGGCTTCCAGCTATGCCGGGCTGCGCACGATCGGCGTCGTCAACGACGCGCAGGGCAGACCGCGAATCGCGTTGAACGGCAGGATCACCTTCCTGCACGGCCCCCTTGACCAGGGCTACTGGCCCGACGGGATCTACACGGCGCCCACGGATGCCGCGCTGAGGTTCGACCTCGACCAGACCAAGGCACTGGGGTTCAACTTCGTCCGCAAGCACGCCAAGGTGGAACCGGCCCGGTGGTACTACTGGGCCGACAAGCTGGGCCTGATGGTGTGGCAGGACATGCCCTCGCTCGACGTGTCGCTCGACATCCCGACCGGTCCCGCGCCGACTCCGAGCCGCCGGGCGCAGGCGCATTTCGAGAACGAGCTGTCGGCGATGATCGACCAACTGCGCAGCGTCACCTCGATCGTGGGCTGGGCGCCGTTCAACGAGGGCTGGGGTGAATACGACACCGCCAGAATCGCGAACGCGGTGAAAGCCGAAGACCCGACGCGGTTGGTGATTCCGAACAGCGGAGCCAACTGCTGCAAATCGCGCGGCGATTCACGCGCCGGCGACATCTTCGACGACCACACCTATGTCGGACCCGGGCGCCCCTTCGTGAGTGACAAGCGAGCGATCGTCGACGGCGAGTACGGCGGCCTCGGGCTGGTGCTCGAGGGGAACCGCTGGCCGGGACCGCCGATGGCATATGAGATGACGGACAGCAAGGCGCGGCTGACGCAGCGCTACGTCGAGATCAGCCTGGATCTGGAGAACGTTGTGCGCAGCAATGGGCTATCGGCGGCGGTCTACACGCAGACGACCGATGTCGAGAACGAGGTCAACGGGTTCATGACCTACGACCGGCAGATGATCAAGCCGGAGCTGGCGATTGTCGCCGACCGAAATCGCGCGGTGATCGCCGCAGGATCGCAATAGCACACAGGTTGAGGGATCCGCGCTGTGTCGCGCAATGTTGTGGATAGCGTGTGGTCGGATACTGCTTAGCTAGTCGGTCGACACCTGGGAGTCCCTGTTGAACTATCCAATGCCGGGCCCGGTGGACCCGCGCCAGGAGAATCAGGGCTTCCGGCCAGGCCAGCCGCGCGGTAACAACTGGTTGTGGATTTCGCTCGTCATTGCCGCGGTCATCATCGTGGTGTTATCCGCCGTGGTCATCTCGCAGCTGAGAGACGACAAATCCGACGCGTCCACCCCCGCGTCGCCGTCGCAATCCCCACGGCACAAGCTGCACCACAACCCAGCAGCGCTCAGCCCCAGCCGAGCGCCAACGCGAGTCCGTCGATGACATGTGAGGGATTCACCGCAAATGTCGACGCAGCTCCCAACCCGGTTGGCACGCGACGATCAACCACTACGGGTTGGCTTACGCCGTTCCGCCGGACTGGACTGTGGCGGCCTGTGGCGTTCGCATGGGCTGGGCCAAGCCTTGCCCGGAAGGTCAGTGCGTCATACGGGAGTTCGGCGCCGCCTCGACAGTCGCGAACCCGGCGTGCCCGAAGCAAAATCTCGCGATGGCAGGTGTCACGGGATCGAAGAATCCGGATATCAAAGCCGCGCTGGACGAGGAGATGAAGACAGTGCCGCTCATCTACTCGCAGAACGGGCAAGAGCCCACGGTCCAGTACACCCCGGTGCGCGAATTCAATATCGGCACTCATCCGGCCGTGCAGACTGTGGCGACCGTCGACAACATTCCGACGGACTCCTGCACAGGCTCATCGGCGCTGCACAGCATCGTGGTGACCACGGTGCCGAATGTCGAAGGATCCGTCGTCTTCCTCATCTCGTTGAAGCAAGGCGCAACCGCCACGCCCAAACCCGACGCGATCAACAAGATCGTTGCAACCCTGCAAAGCCCCGCCTGACGGTTACAGCGTGCGGCTACTGACAAACTCGCGCTGACGCCCGCTCACCGGATCCTCGAACTCGAGGCGCGCACGCCAGCAGTTGCAGCGGCTGCGAGAAGTCGTCCGGCGCGACATCGATCACGTTGGGATACAACGGGTCCCCGAGGATCGGCAATCCCAGCGAGGCCATGTGCACCCGCAGCTGATGCGTCCGCCCGTCCGTGGCGTCAACCGGTACAGCCCATCCCCCAGATGCTCCACCAACGTCTCGGCGTTCGGCTCCCCCGGCACCTCGACCGCCTGTAACTGCCCACGCCGCTTCTCGATTCGGCTCCACACCACCCTCGGAAAGTGCAGATTCGGATCTACGCCCGCCCGCGCCAAGTACGTCTTCCGCACCTGACCCCGCGCGAACAGCTTCTGATACGCGCCCCGCACCTCGCGCCGAGCCGTGAACAGCAGCACCCCCGCCGTCAACCGGTCCAGCCGGTGCGCCGGCGACAGCTCCGGCAGATCCAGCTCTCGCCGCAGCCGCACCGTCGCCGTCTGCGCCACATGCCGTCCCCTCGGCATCGTCGCCAGGAAGTGCGGCTTGTCCACCACCACGATGTCGTCGTCGCGATACAGGATCGGGATGTCGAACGGCACCGGAACCTCGTCGCGCAGTTCGCGGTACAAGTACACGTGAGAACCCGGCCGCATCACCGTGGCCGCAGTGACGACTGTGCCGTCGGCGCATTACTACTTCTCCCGCAAGCACTTTGGCCGCCGCGGCCTCACCGAATCTGTTCGCCAACTCGACAAGCACCGCCCCGCCGCGCAACCGCACCCGCGCCGGCCCCAGCCCGTCGCGCACCGGCAACGGCGCGACACGCCTCAATTAAGGGGAACGGGTTCGAGGATCTCGGCCCGAGCCTCAGGCGCCGCCGCCCGCAGCGCGTCAGCGGATTCGTCATCGGGTTCCTGTTGCGACCGGATCTCCGCATCCACCCGTGCGAGATAGGTCGCGACCTCTCGGTCGATGTCGTCTTTGCTCCAACCCAGCACGGGCGCAACCACTTCGGCGACCTCGCGCGCGCAGTCCACGCCGCGGTGCGGGTATTCGATCGAGATCCGCATCCGCCGCGCCAGGATGTCCTCCAGATGTAACGCGCCCTCGGCCGCCGCGGCGTACCACGCCTCCACCTTCAAATACACCGGCGCCTCGGTGATCGGCGTCAGCAACTCCGGCCGGTCCTCGGCCATCTGCAGCACCTCGCCGATCAGCGAGCCGTACCGGTCCAACAGATGCCGAACCCGATACGGATGCAGACGGTAATGCGCCCCAACGCTTTCCGTCTGGTTGATCAGCGCGAAGTACCCGTCGGCACCCATCAACGGCACCTTCTCGGTGATCGACAGCGCCACTCTGGCCGGAACGTACTCGGCCGCGGCATCGATCGCGTCCGCACCCATCACTCGGTAGGTCGTGTACTTCCCGCCGGCGATCGCCACCAGACCAGGCGCGGGGACGGCGACGGCATGCTCGCGCGACAGCTTCGACGTTTCCTCGCTCTCCCCCGCCAGCAGCGGACGCAGCCCGGCGTACACGCCGTCGATGTCGTCGTGCGTCAGCGGCGTCGCCAACACCGTGTTGACATGCCCGAGGATGTAATCGATGTCGGCCTTGGTCGCCGCCGGATGGGCCAGGTCGAGATTCCAGTCGGTGTCGGTCGTGCCGATGATCCAGTGCGTGCCCCACGGGATGACGAACAGCACCGACTTCTCGGTGCGCAGGATGATCGCCACTTCGCTCACGATCCGGTCGCGCGGTACCACCACGTGCACACCCTTGGATGCCCGCACCCGAAATCGCCCGCGCTGCTTGGACAGTGCCTGAATCTCGTCTGTCCACACCCCGGTCGCATTGACCACGACGTGGCCCCGCACCTCGGTGAGCGCGCCGTTCTCCGAGTCGCGCGCCTCGACGCCCACCACCCTGTCGCCCTCCCGCAGCAGCGACACCACCTGCGTCGAGGACCGCACCACCGCGCCGTAGTGGGCCGCCGTGCGCGCCACCGTCATCGTGTGCCTGGCGTCGTCGACGACGGTGTCGTAGTAGCGGATTCCGCCGACCAATGACGAGCGCTTCAACCCCGGCGACAACCGCAGTGCCCCGGCACGCGTCAGATGTTTCTGCGGCGGAACGGATTTCGAACCACCCAGCTGGTCATACAGAAAGATCCCCGCCGCCACGTACGGCCGTTCCCACCACCGGTTCGTCAGCGGGAACAGAAACGGCAACGGCTTGACCAGATGCGGCGCCAACGTCGTCAACGACAGTTCGCGCTCATGCAGCGCCTCGCGCACCAACCCGAACTCCAGTTGCTCGAGGTAGCGCAGCCCGCCGTGGAACATCTTCGACGAGCGACTGGATGTGCCCGAGGCGAAGTCGCGGGCCTCGACGAGTGCCACTTTGAGCCCGCGCGTCGCCGCGTCCAGTGCCGCGCCCGCCCCCACGACACCGCCACCGACGACGACGACGTCGAATTGCTCGGCGCCGAGCCTGTCCCAGGCCTCCGCGCGCTGCTCGGGACCCAGAAACGTCTGCCCGTTCGCCGGGATCGGGTCGCTCACTGGAAAGGACTCCTAGTTACTCGTCGGTATCTTTGCCCGTTCCCACGTTACGTGCCCTCAGTCCAGATCGTCGTGCGCCATCAGCCGTCGGGCCGCTTCGATGATCGAACCCGACAGCGACGGATACACCGACAGCGTCTGAGCCAGGTCGGTCACCGAGAGGTTGTTCTGCACCGCCAGCGCGATCGGCAGGATCAGCTCCGATGCGATCGGCGCCACCACGACACCGCCGATCACCACACCCGTCGCGGGGCGACAGAAGATCTTCACGAAACCGAGGCGGAGCAGCGACATCTTGGCGCGCGCGTTGGTGTTGAGCGGCAGCATCAGGGTCCTGCGCAGCCACGGTTCCGTCATCGATCGCAGTCTGCGGAACCCCCACGGCGGCGATCTCCGGGCGGGTGAACACCGCGGCGGCCACGGTCCGCAGCCGGATCGGGCTGACCGCCTCACCCAGCGCGTGGTACATCGCGATGCGGCCCTGCATGGCGGCCACCGAGGCCAGCGGCAGCAGTCCGGTGCAGTCGCCTGCGGCGTAAATCCCCGATGCGGTGGTCCGCGACACCCGGTCGACAGGCAGATAGTTCCCGGGCCCCAGCTCGATGCCGACCTTCTCCAGACCCAGTCCCGACGTGTTGGGCACCGAGCCGACCGTCATCAGCGCGTGGCTCCCTTCGACGGTTCGCCCGTCGGCCATCTTCACCAGCACGCCGTCGTCGGTTCGTGTCACCGAGTCGGCGCGGGCGTTCTTCACCAGCTTCACGCCGCGTTCGGCGAATGCCTCCTCCAGCACCGCGGCCGCATCGGAGTCCTCGTGCGGCAGAATCTGGTCCCGGCTCGCCACGACGGTGACGGCGACGCCCAGTTCGGTGTAGGCGTTGCAGAACTCGGCACCGGTGACGCCGGAGCCGACGATGACCAGGTGTTCGGGCAACTCGGTCAGGTCATAGAGCTGGCGCCAGTTCAGGATTCTCTCGCCGTCGGGCTTGGCGCTGGGCAGCACCCGCGGGCTGGCGCCGGTGGCGATCAACACCACGTCGGCCTTAAGCGTCCCTACCACCCTGCCGTCGCCGTTGGTGACCTTGACGCGGTGGTGAGCCATGCCGGATTGGTCGTCGACGAGTTCGCCGCGACCCTGCACCACGTTGACGCCCGCCCGCAGTAGTTGATGGCCGATGTCGGTCGACTGGGACTTCGCCAGCGTCTTGACGCGATTGTGGATCTGCTCCAACGAGATCTTGGCGTCCTCGATCGCGATGTCGAAGCCCGAGGCCGGTCGCGCGGCGCAGCTCGGTGCGCACCCCGGTCGACGCGATGAACGTCTTGGACGGCACGCAGTCCCACAGCACGCAGGCGCCGCCGATGCCGTCGCGTCGACGACGGTGACCTCGGCGACCTCGCGTCCGCGAGCGGCCGCGACGAGCGCCGCCTCGTAGCCTGCGGGGCCGCCGCCGATGATCACGATCCGGGTTGCCACGGGGCTAACGCTAGCCAAGCGCGTCGTTGACCGCCCAACTCATTGGCTCCTGCCCTGCTTCAATCACTGGGTGAAGCCTTAGTCTTTCCTGGTGCCGCTCTACGCCGCTTACGGATCGAACATGCATCCGGAGCAGATGTTGCAGCGGGCTCCCCATTCACCGATGGCGGGGACGGGCTGGCTGCACGGCTGGCGGCTGACGTTCGGCGGCGACGACATCGGCTGGGAAGGCGCCCTGGCAACCGTCGTGGAGGACCCGGCGTCTCGAGTCTTCGTCGTGCTCTACGACATGACCAAGGAAGACGAGAAGAACCTCGACCGCTGGGAAGGCTCAGAGCTCGGCATCCACAAGAAGATCCGATGCCGGGTGCATCGCAGTCGTCCGACACGAGCACGGACCCGGTGCTGGCCTGGCTCTACGTCGTCGACGCGTGGGAGGGCGGCCTCCGTCGGCCCGCTACCTCGGCGTCATGGCCGACGCCGCCGAAATCGCCGGCGCGCCCGCGGAATACGTCCACGATCTGCGACGCGCCCCGGCCCGCAACATCGGCCCGGGTCACGGCGGACGTGACGCAGCGTACGGCTCAGAGCGTTCAGCGCGGCGTGCTCGATGATGTTGACCAGCACCCGCACACCCACCGCCAGCGCCCGCTCGTCGAGGTCGAACGTCGGCTGGTGCAGATCCAGCTGCGGTCCGCGGCCGGACCAGACGCCGAGCCGCGCCATCGCGCCGGGCACTTCCTCGAGATACCAGGAGAAGTCCTCGCCGCCGCCGGACTGGCGGGTGTCGCACAGCACGTCCGGGCCGATCGCCTCGATCGCGTGGGTCGAAGATGCGCGTCGAGATCTCCTCGTTGACCACCGGCGGCACGCCGCGCCGGTAGTGCAGGCTGTACTCGACGCTCAGCGGCGCCAGCAGCGACGAAACGATCTCGCGCACCATCGCTTCCAGCGATTCCCAGGTTTCGCGGCTGGCGGTGCGGATGGTGCCGGCCAGCGTGCCGGTCTGCGGGATCGCGTTGGCCGCCACGCCCGCGTTGACCGCACCCCACACCATCACCGTGCTGTTGCGCGGATCGATGCGGCGGGACAGCACCCCGGGCAGGCCGGTGATCACCGTGCCGATCGCGTAGACCAGATCGCCGGTCAGGTGCGGTCGCGACGTATGCCCGCCGGGCGAATGCAGCGTGACCTCGACTGGTCGGCCGCCGAGGTGATCGGCCCCGGCCGCACCGCGACCTTGCCGACCGCCAGCCGGGGATCGCAGTGCAGCGCGAAGATCCGCGACACCCCGGTCAGCGCGCCCGCGGCGATCGCGTCGATCGCGCCGCCGGGCATCAGCTCCTCGGCGGGCTGGAAGATCAACCGCACGCCGACCGGCAGCTCCGGCACCGACGCCAGCGCGAGCGCCGCGCCGAGCAGGATCGCGGTGTGCGCGTCGTGGCCGCATGCATGCGTCACGTTCGGGACCACCGAGGCGTACGGCGCGCCGGTGCGCTCGGCCATCGGCAGCGCGTCCATGTCGGCCCGCAAGGCGATCCTCGGCCCGTGCTCCGGGCCGAAGTCACACGTCAGACCGGTGCCACCGGGCAGCACCTTCGGGTTCAGGCCCGCGTCGGCCAGATGCGACGCGACGAACTGCGTGGTCGCGAACTCCTGCCGGCCCAGTTCCGGGTGCGTATGGATGTGGCGGCGCCACGCCACCAGATCGCTGTAGTGGGCGTCCAGCCACAGTTCGGTGGCCTCATGCAGGCTCATGACGCCCGCCTTGCCTGGAGGTCGAGCACTCGGTCGCGCTCGCCCTGCGTCTCGGCCAGCCGCACGACGGTGCGCGCCAGCATGATCGCGCCTTCGACGACTGCCTTGTCGGCGCTGGGTCCGGCGGCCGCGGCGGCGAACTCCGGCTGATGAACCGAGGCGCCGCCGGCGTCGATGCCCACGATCGGGTGGATACCCGGCATCACCTGGGTGACGTTGCCCATGTCGGTGCTGCCCAGCGGCAACGCCGCCTCGACATCGGCAGGCGCCGGAGTCCTGCCGACGCGCACCATCTCGGCGCGGAATGTCTCGGCGAGCCACCGTCGGGTGTCAGCTCGTGATACGCGGGCTCGGTCGGCGACACCTCGTGACCGCAGCCGGTGGCCACCGCCCCGGCGAGGAAGCAGTCCGCCATGCGCTGTTCCAGTTCGCGCAGCGAGCCGGCCTCGGTGGCCCGCATGGTGTAGTGCATCTCGGCGCGGGCCGGGATGACGTTGGTGGCCTGGCCGCCGTCGGTGATGATGCCGTGCACCATCTGACCGGGTGCCATCTGCTGGCGCAACAGCCCGATCGCCACCTGGGCGACGGTGATGGCGTCGACGGCGTTGATCCCGAGATACGGCGCGACGGCCGCGTGGGCCTCCTTGCCGCGGTATGTCACCGCGACCTGTGAGAGCGCCAGCGACCGGGCGGCGGCGATGTCGAGTGGGCCGGGGTGCAGCATGACCGTGGCGGCGATGTCGTCGAACGCTCCGGCCTCGAGCAGCAACACTTTTCCGCCGCCCTTTTCCTCGGCGGGCGTCCCGATCAGCACCACCGTCAGCCCGAGGTCGTCGGCCACCTCGGCCAGCGCCAGCGCGGTGCCGACTGCGGACGCCGCGATGATGTTGTGCCCGCAGGCGTGCCCGATCGCCGGCAGTGCGTCGTATTCGGCGCAGACGCCGATGACCAGCGGCCCGTCGCCGTAGACGGCCCGGAACGCGGTGTCCAGCCCGCCGACCGCCGTGGTCATCTCGAACCCACGCTCTGCCACCAGCGCCTGCGTCTTGGCGCAGCTGCGATGTTCGGCGAACGCGAGTTCGGGCTCGGCGTGGATTGCGTGCGAGAGCTCCACCAAATCAGCACGCCGCTTGTTGACGGCGTCTTCGACGCAACTCGACGCGGCGGTGGGCATCCTCGAAGTATCTCACTGCATCCCGAAGCGCATTCGGCCAGTTAAGCTCGCGCACTGTGACGGATCCGGACAGGGTGGCGGCCGAGGCCGCGGCCGTCATCGTCGACCGGACCGGCGTCGACGAGCACGACGTCGCGGTGATCCTCGGATCGGGCTGGGCGCCCGCCGTCGACGAACTCGGGGATCCGGTGGCTGTCGTGCCGATGGCAGAGTTGCCCGGCTTCATCTCGCCTGCGGCGGGGGGACATGGCGGACAGCTGCTATCGCTGCGCATCGGCGACCGCCGCGTGCTGGTGTTCCTCGGCAGGATTCATGGCTACGAGGGATATGAACCGCGCCAGGTCGTGCACCCGGTACGCACCGCGTGCGCGGCCGGGGTCACGACGATGGTGCTGACCAACGCCGCGGGCAGCCTGCGTGAGGACTTCGCGGTGGGCCAGCCGGTGCTGATCAGCGACCACCTCAATCTGACCGCACGATCGCCGCTGATCGGCGCGCGCTTCGTCGACATGGTCGACGCGTACTCGCCGCGGCTGCGCACCGTCGCCCACGAGCTCGACCCGTCGCTGGCCGAAGGTGTCTACGCCGGGCTGGCCGGGCCGCAGTACGAGACGCCCGCAGAGATCCGGATGCTGCGCGTCCTCGGCGCGGATCTGGTCGGCATGTCGACCGTGCACGAAGCCATCGCGGCACGCGCCGCCGGTGCGCAGGTCCTGGCCGTGTCGCTGGTGACCAATCTCGCGGCGGGCATGACCGGCGAGCCGCTGAGTCATGACGAGGTGCTGGAGGCGGGCCGGCAGTCCGCAACGAGGATGGGTTCCTTGCTCGCGGGGGTCATCGCACGACTCTGACGGTCGAACCGTCGGCCGACCCGGACCACCGCGCGGGCCAGCAGCGGCGCCGTGAACAACATCAGCAGGATCCGCACCACCTGGGTGGCGATGATGAACGTGACATTGGATCCGGTCTCCACGGCCGTCGCGAGGACGGCGTAGACGCCGCCGGGGCTGGTGGCGAGGTAGCCCTCCAGCGGGGTGAGCCCCGCAAAGTGCGCGAGCACCATGCCCAGGCCGGCGGTCGCGATGGTGAGCGCGATGATCAGACCGATCGCGGTGGGCAGCATGCGCCCGACCGCACGCAGAGACTCGCGGGTGAACGCAAGCCCGGCCTGCCAGCCGATCAGCGCATAGCCGACCTGCACGAGGATCATCGGCACCGTCAGACCGAACGACATGCCGGTGAGCTCCAGTACCACCGTCAGGGCCAGTGGGCCCAGCAGGCCCGCGCCGGGCATCCGAACCAGCTTGCCGCCCGCGGCCCCGATGACGATGAGTGCGATCAGCATTCCGATGCTGAGATACCAAGGGGCAGCGTCGGTTTGGGCAGCGGTCGTCGCCCCGCGCGACTTGTCGGCGTGATAGATCAGCGTCACCACCACGGGCATGGAGGCGGTCACCAACCCGACGCGCAGGTACTGCACCACCGAGACGACGCGGTCGTCGCCACCGAGTTCGCGGGCGATCGCGACCAGGCCGGACGCTCCTCCCGCGACCAGCGCCAGCGATCCGGTCAGCGGGGTGACGCCGCGGTGCATGGCCAGTAGGGCGCCGCTCACGATGCTCAACAAGAGGGTGCCGATCGCGACGGCCACGACCACCACCCAGTCGCCGCCGAGGGCGCCGACGGCGTCCTGATGGACCATCGTGCCGATGTAGACGCCGAGCACGCCCTGCGCGGCGATCCCCGCGTGGCGGGGCAACCGGCTGGGCGCCAGTGACGACAGGGCGAGAGCGATACCGACGACGAGTGCGGCGAACAGCGCCGCCGACGGGACGCCGACCAGGGTCAGCGGATAGGTGACGGCAGCCGTCACCGCTGCCAGTAACACCCACTTGAGAACCTGTCGCACTGCCATTAATACAAGTATGCTCTTACTAAATTGCGGCGGCAACACCACTGTGATCGACATGACAGGCCATCTTTGCCAAGGTATAACTTGGTTATGGACCATACTGACGACACTCCTCGGTCGGCGGCCACCGAGCTGCGGGAATCGATGATGGCGGTGACACGTCAGATGCGCAGGCACCGTCCCGACAACGGGTTGACCCGTAGCCAGATGGAGCTGCTCGGCGAGATCAGCCGCACCGGCGTGACGACGCCTGCCGAACTCGGCTCGCGGTTGCATGTGCGGGTGCAGTCGCTGACCGACAGCATCAACGAGCTGGTGGGCCGCGAACTGATCGCGCGCAGGCCCGACGACGCCGACCGCCGCCGTCAGCTCATCGAGCTCACCGCCGCGGGCGCCGCGCTGCTGGAAGCCGACCGCCAGGAGCGCGACGCGTGGCTGCACGCGACGATGCGCGACAACCTGTCCCAGCTCGAGTTCGAGCTGTTGATGCTCGTCGCGCCGGTGCTCCGCAAGCTGGCATACGCCGATGCGAAAGTGGGCACACTAGCCGTATGACCCAGTCGGGGACCTCGACGAGCGCGCAGGAATGGATCTCTCACGACCCCGATCCCAGGACCGCCGCTGAGCTGCTGGAGTGCACCGACGAAGAGCTCGACGAGCGGTTCGCTCATTCACTGACGTTCGGGACGGCGGGATTGCGCGGCCCACTGCGCGGCGGACCGAGCGGGATGAATCTGGCCGTCGTGTTGCGGGCCACGTGGGCCGTCGCCAAGGTGCTCAAAGACCGTGGCCTGGACGGGCAGGATGTCGTGGTCGGTCGCGATGCCCGTCACGGGTCAGACGAGTTTGCCCTCGCCGCCGCTGAAGTCCTTGCCGCCCAGGGCTTTCCCGTGACGACTGATGTTCACCGCAGTGCCCACACCGATCGTCGCCTTCGCGGTGCGTCATGCGCCCGGCGGTCGCGGGGATCCAGATCACCGCCTCGCATAACCCACCCTCCGACAACGGATTCAAGGTGTACTTCGAGGGCGGTCTTCCCGATCGTGCCGCCGACCGACGCGCGATATCGAGCGCGCCATGGCCGACGCCCCGCCCGCGGACGAGATCCCCAGAACGGCGGTCGTGCCGTCCGGCGTCGACGAGGTTCAGCGCTACATCGAACGCGCGGCGCAAGTCCGGCGCACCCACGGGTCGGTGCGGGTCGCAGTCACGCCACTGCATGGCGTCGGAGGCGAGTTCGTGCTCGACGCGCTGGTACGGGCGGGATTCTCCGATGTGCACGTCGTCGACGAGCAGTTCGCCCCCGATCCGGACTTTCCCACCGTGGCTCTGCCCAACCCGGAGGAACCCGGCGCCGTCGATGCACTGCTGGCCCTCGCTGCCGGCATCGACGCCGATGTCGCGGTGGCGCTGGATCCCGACGCCGACCGGTGCGCCGTCGCGGTGCCGACTCCCGACGGGTGGCGGATGCTGTCTGGGGACGAAACCGGTTGGCTACTGGGCGATTATCTGCTGTCGCAGATCGAGCCGGGCCCCGTCAAGGAATGCACAGTGGTCGCAAGTTCGGTGGTGTCGTCGCGCATGCTCGCGGCCATCGCGAAGGAACACGGCGCACGGCACGTCGAAACGCTGACCGGGTTCAAATGGCTGTCGCGCGCCGACGCGGATCTGCCGGGCTGCACGCTCGTCTACGCCTACGAAGAGGCGATCGGCCACTGCGTCGACCCCGCGGCGGTTCGCGACAAGGACGGCATCAGCACCGCGGTTCTCATCTGCGATCTGATCACATCGCTGCGCCACCGTGGCCACACGGTCCTCGACGCGCTCGACGACCTCGCCCGCCGTCACGGTGTGCACACCACCACCGCGGTCTCTCGGCCCGTCGCCGACGCGGCGCAGGCCACCGCCGTGATGACCCGGTTACGCCACGCCCCGCCCGACCGGGTGGCGGACTACGACGCGACGGTCACCGACCTGCTGCAGGAACACGACGGGCGTCGCACCGACGCGCTGATCCTTTCCGGCGGAGACGGCGAGACCACCTGGCGAGTCGTCGTTCGACCGTCGGGCACGGAGCCGAAGATCAAGTCCTACATAGAGGTTCGCTGCAAAGACGTCAGCGATCTGGGCGAGGCGCGAGAACGCGCGCGACGCCTGCAGGACGAGCTGGCCGGCGCCGTCGCACGCTTCTAGCGCGGCCCGAACTGCCGATCCCCTGCATCGCCGAGACCCGGCACGATGTAGGCGATGTCGTTGAGCCGCTCGTCGATCGCCGCGGTGAACAACCTCAGCTGCGGCGCCACCTTCTCCAACGCCGCGATTCCCTCGGGTGCGGCGACCACGCAGATCGCCGTCACGTCAACGGCACCGCGGGAATACATCAGCTCGAGAGTGTGGGCCATCGACCCGCCCGTCGCCAGCATCGGGTCGAGCACCATCACCGGTTGTGTGCTCAGATCGTCGGGTAGCGACTCCAAATACGGTGTCGGCTGGTGTGTTTCCTCATCACGCGCGACGCCGACGAACCCGACGCGGGCTTCCGGGATCAACGCGTGAGCCTGGTCCACCATGCCGAGGCCTGCGCGCAGCACCGGCACCAGCAGTGGCGGGTTGGCCAGGCGGTAGCCGGTGGTTTCCGCCAGCGGGGTGCGCACCGGGATGGTTTCGGTGGCGGCATCGCGGGTGGCCTCGTACACCAGCATCAGGGTCAGATCCCGCAGGGCGGCCCGGAAAGTCGCGTTGTCGGTGGCCTCGTTGCGCAACGTGGTCAACCGTGCAGCGGCCAGTGGGTGGTCGATGACGCGGACATCCATGGGCCGCACACTAATGGAACCTGGGCCCGTCGACCGGCGTCCTAACCACATGCTCGCCGATACGGATGCGATCCGCGCGCTGGGATCCGCCAACTCCACGCATGCCGCCGACCTCGCCGAGGTCGCCGCGACGTTGTCATCGCTGCCCGTCCCGGCCACGTCCCCGCTCGGACCGATCGGTGCCCGGTTCATTTCCGCACTGGTCGAGGCGGCCGGCGAGGGCCCAGGGCGGTCACCGCGTTGGGCTCGAGGCTTTCCGCGTCGGGCCTGACCGCCTATGCCGCTGCCGCCGCCTACGAAGACGCCGACTACGGCGCCGGCTCGCGCGTCGCGGAGGTGTAGCCGTGCCGAGTGCGCTGGTCGCGGCGCTGACGGCGCCGATCCTTGAGGTGCAGTCCCTGGTGGGTCCGGGATGGGCGGGCGATCCGTTCGCCGATCCGTCCATCCTGCTGGACCGGGCCCGCGATGCCCTCTTCGACGTATCGGCGGCGATCAGGCGAACCTGGGATCACGCAGGCGCGCAATGGTCCGGCGCGGGCGCCGATGGGGCGGCCGACTTCATGGCGACGACGATCGCGACCACAGACGGACTCGCTGCCCATGCCGACCAATTGAGCACCGCGGCAAGCACCGCGTCTGACGCGGTCGCGCGCGCCAACGAGCGACTGCGCGCAATCGTCGAGCGTTTCGACGCGCGCGCCGCGGCGCTGGAGCCCTACCTGGATGACCCCGCCGTCACGAAGGCGCTGACGGCCGAGGCGCAACGATCGCTCGCCGAGGCCGTCGCCGTCGTCGAGGATCTCGAGGCCGAGCTGGACGGGCACGCGGCGGCTCTGACGGCTCCGGCACCGGCGCCCGCGTCGACATCGCCGGCAGGTGTGACATCCGCCGGAATCCCGTCGATGGGGTCGGGCCTTGGCGGCGCGCCCGCGAGTCCACTCTCGACCGGGATGTCGAGCTCAGCCGGCTCTGGCCTAGGCGGTCTCTTGGGCGATCTCGTCGAGCTCTCGCCGAATGGCGCGCCAGGAGCTATCGCCGATCCGGGCGCGTTCGGGGACGGCATCGCCGTACGCCTGCCCGATGGCAGCACGGTGATGGCACCGAATGCATTGGCGGCCAGCGCTGTTCGACATGCGATGACGCAGCTCGGGGTGCCGTACGACTGGGGCGGCACCACGCCGGGCGTCGGCCTGGATTGCAGTGGGCTCACCCAGTGGGCGTATCACGAAGCGGGGCTGAACCTTCCGCGACTGGCCCAGGAGCAGGATGTCG
>CAVYCT010000025.1:0-141095 GCA_963766945.1 uncultured Actinomycetota bacterium | reverse complement strand
TCCCCCTGATATTCGACTCAGCAGGCCGAGAGGACAAGGCCGACGCGACAAAGCGAGCGTTGGCCCTGCTCGCGGATCTGATCGAGCAGAAGAAGCGCAACCCCGGCGAAGATCTGCTCTCCGGGCTCACCGCACCCGGAGACCACGGCGATCGTCTCTACGACAAAGAGCTCGTCGCGATGGTTTTCCTGTTGATAGCCGCGGGCTATGAGACGACTGCACACCTGATCGGCAATGCTGTTCTCGGCCCTGCTGCGTAACCCCGACCAGCTCAACGCGCTACGTAGCGACCCCTCGCTGACACCGAGTGCGGTCGAAGAATTCTTGCGGTTCGATAGCCCGGTCAATCTCGCGACCACCCGACTCAGCACCGCTGCAATAGAGGTCGGCGACACCACGATCCCTCCCAACGAGTACGTCATGATCTCGTTGCTGGCCGCGAACCGGGACCCCAGCCAGTTCCACGAGCCTGATCGGCTCGACATCGCACGAAAAGGCAATTCCCATATCGCCTTTGGTCACGGAATTCATTTCTGCTTGGGCGCCTGGGGCTGGCTTGTCTCGGAGGGACAGATCGCGTTGGATCGGCTACTTGCGCGGTTCGATCACATCACCATCGACGGGCACCAACGGCTCGAGTATCGCCACAGCACTCTCGTGCACGGCCTGGTCTCTCTCCCAGTCCATCTAGCTCATACGCCGAGATGACGGGCTAGAAACTCGGGGGCGCCGTCGAGAGCCAGTCGGGCGCTGCGGAGTTGCTCGACATTGAGCTGGAAGACGTGATGCATTCCCTCCCACACTTCGAGGCGGACTGTCCCGCCGACGTTCTCGACCGCCTCGGCGAAGCGACGGGAATCGTCGAGGAGGATCTCGTCGGAGCCGACCTGAATCAGCAACGGCGGCAAGCCGTTCACGACCCCGAACAGCGGTGAGGCCCGCGGGTCGTCGGCCGTGGCCGATCCCAGGTAGGCCGATGCCGATGCGCGCAGGTACGCGGGGTCCAGCAGCGGGTCGCCGATCGCGTTCTCGCGCACGCTGGCACCGCTGAGGCTGAGGTCCGTCCAAGGCGAGAACACCGCGACGGCAGCCACATCGGTTCCCTCCGCGACAGCCCGGGCGGCGGTGGCAAGCGTGAGACCGCCGCCGGCGGAGTCACCGGCGATCGCGACCGCAGCGTGGGTGGCGGACAGCCGGATCAGCGTCGCCGAGGCGAGGTCGAGCGCTTCGGGCAGCGCTGACTCGGGAGCCAACGGATAGTCGAGCGCGAAGGTCGCGACGCCGGTCCGTACGGCGATCTGGCTCACGAAACCTGTATATGCCGATGGGGAGCCGAGGCCGTAGCCGCCGCCGTGCACGAACAGCAGGGCTCTGTCCGGCGCTGTGTCGGCGGGCCGCACCCAGACACCGGGACCGGGTCGGTCGTGACGTGCTCCACCGCGACGCCTTCGGCGACGGGAGTAGCCGCGGTGAATCGGTCGTATATGGCGCGCGGCTCGCCCTTCTCAGTCGACCAGAACCGGGCGAACTCCGTCCTCAGCGCGCGCCCGGCCGGGATGTCGTCGTCGTCGATGGGGATGAGGGGCACCGTCGCTCCTTTCTCATCACCAGGACGGCTGGTCCGGCACCGCTGTCGGTAGCGCACAGAAGCCGATTGTTCCTCGGCCGGGGTCGCTTTCGATCGTGAAGGTCCCGCCGAGCGCCTCCACCCGGTCGCGCAGGCCGGAGATACCAGAGCCTGCCTGGTCGACGCCGCCGGTTCCGTCGTCGCAAACCGATACATGAAGCCGCGCGCCCTCGAGATGGGCGTCGACGCGGACCGTCGTCGCCCGAGCGTGCTTCGCCGCATTGGTGAGCATTTCGGAAACCACGTAGTAGGCGCAGACCTCAATCGGTGGAGGCAATCGGTCCGCGACGGACACGTGTACGTCCGCCGGGATCGCCGACCGCCTGCCGAGTGCCTGTAACGCTGATTTCAACCCGGCTACCGAGAGGATCGAAGGGTGTATCCCGTGGGCGATTTCGCGGAGCTCTTCGGTGATCTCCGAGGCGTCGGCAGCCGCGGCGCGCAGGCTGTCGAGGGCGGCGTCGAGGTCCGCGCAGCCGTCTGCAGCTGTTCGTAGCCGCAGCGCCAGTGTGACGAGGCGTTGCTGTGCGCCGTCGTGCAGATCGCGCGTGATGCGGCGGCGTGCCTCGTCTGCGGCCGCGACTAGCCGAGCCCGAGAGGCGATCACCTCGGCGCGATTGTGCGCGGTGGCGATGGCAGTCGACAGAAGGGCGCACAACTCGGTCATGCGGAGTTCGGTGTCGTCGGGCAGCGGGCCTTCCGTGGAGCCCACGGCGATCATCCCCCAGAGTCGACCGTCGACATGGATCGGCATCCCGACGCCGGCGCGCAGTCCTTCCCGAACGAATGGCTCCGCGCCGGGTATTTCGCGATAGTCGTCGACCCGGGCAGGCGCGCCGGTGCGTCGAATGGTCGCGGGAAGGCCGGTCGATGGGTAGCCCTTCCAGTTTCCACCCACATTCATCTGCGGCCCGGGTGTCCCCGAATTCGCAAGAAGGGTGGCGCTACCGTCCAGCTCGAAGCGAATCAGCCTCGCGGTGCCCGGTCCGAAGTGGCGCAGGGCTTCTCTGGTCACGGCGTCGAATACCGTTGTGGGGTTTGCGCCATCGGCCACGAGCATCGCGAGGCGTCGTAACGAGGCCTCGGTCTCGGCTAGTTCGCTGAGCCTGTCGTGGCAGTCGATGGTCACCGTGCTACCGGATGCTGAAGCCCGCGTCAACCGGCAGCGTCACGCCGGTCACGTATTTCGCGTGGTCGCTCACCAGCCACAGCACCGCGTCGCTCACGTCCTCCGGCTGAAGCATCGCGACCGGCATCAGATTGGTCGTCGCCGCCAGGGCCTGCGGGTTCTCGGCAACCCACGCATCGATTGCGTCGTTGACGATCATCTTCGTTTCAACGCCGGTCGGGTGCACGGTATTCACTCGGATGCCATCCTCGGCCAGCCAGTGCGCAAATGAGCGCATCAGACCCACGATGCCGTGTTTGGACGCCGTGTAGGCGCTCGAGGCCGCAGAGCCGTCACCGCCGACGCCCTTCAGGCCCTGTGTGGAGCTGATGATGACGATCGCCCCGCCCCGTGCCCGCCTCCCGCATGCCCGGTGCGGTGGCGGCGACGGTGTTCCACACACCGATCAGGTTCACGTCGACGATATCGCGGAACACCTTGTCAGGGTCATCGGCCTTACCGCCGGCCGCTGCGATGCCGGCGTTGGCCACGACGATGTCGATGGGGCCGAGTTCGCGCGTCGCCTCGGCGACAACATGGCCGAGTCCGGCGGAATCACGGACATCGGCCGCCCTCGCGATGACATTACGGCCCAGCGCTTCAACATCTTTCGCGGTCTGCTCGAGTTCGGCGGCGGTGCCCAGCGGGTATGGAGCCGATTCGATCTGGCCACAGATGTCGACGGCGATGATGTCCGCGCCTTCCTCGGCCAACCGGACGGCGTGGCTGCGCCCCTGTCCCCGCGCGGCCCCGGTGATGAAAGCCACCTTGCCGTCAAGTGATCCCATTGCGCATTCCTCCACAAGTGCTACGGCCAGTAGTAAGTATTATTGACAGTAATTCCTTGTTACTATCGGATTGGACGGCTGTCAAGCGACGCCAAGTTCACCGATAGCCGGTGCGGCCCAGCATCTGAGCGACCTGTTGCAGTAAGACGGTTCGAAACCGGTCGGCCGCCGGTGAGGGAAAGTGCAACAGACGGGGGACCATGGCCCCGGCAAGCGTGGCCAGCAGCAGATCGACGATGTCGTCGGGATCGATCGAAGGTGAGAACACGCCCGCATCGCAGCCTTCGACGACTGTTTTGACGAACGGCGCTCGATAGCGTGCCCAGCCTTCAAGGCCGTAGTCGCGCAGTTCCCCGTCGCGAATGCCTGCACGCCAGAACTCGATGAGCAATCGGTGATTCTGTACGGGCGAATCGAGGTTGCGATCGATCAATGCGACGAGGCGATTCCACGGGTCGACCGCAGCGCCGGCCGCAGTCTCCAGTACGACTACTTCGCGTTCGGTCGCTTGCCGCATCGCCTCGATGAGCATGTCTTCGCGCGAACCGAAGTAGCTCTGCAGCGTGCTGACGGCCACCCCGCTGGTCACCGAGACGTCGGCGTACCTGGTGTTCTCGTAGCCCCGCTCCGCCAGCACCGCCGCCGCGGCCTCCAGGACCGCCGCACGGCGCGCACCGCCGGCGCGACGGGTTCGACGATCAACCGGCATATTCACAGCGTATCGCGATACCGACTGATAACCGGTAGCTGATGGCGCCCAGTGGTGTGACCAGGCTACAACGTCCAAACGTGAATCGGTATCACCATACCGTGCCGTTATACCGATAAAGAGGAAAGGACCATCGATGAAGTCGTGGAGCGACAGTATTCCGGAACTACAGAAAGGCCTCACCGGGCCGACCTTCGCCGCCGGCGCGCCGGGCTATGACGACGAGTTGGCGGTGTTCAACCAGGCCGTCGTGCATCAGCCCGCAGTCGTGGTCGGTGCGGCCAACGCGGCGGACGTTTCCGTGGCGGTGAGTTTCGCCGCGCGTCACGGACTTGATGTAGCTGTCCTCAACACCGGCCACGGACCATCTCTGCCGGCAGGCCGGACACGCTGATGATCACGACGAGACGAATGTCAAAGGTCGACATCGATCCCTCCAACAGGACGGCGCGTGTCGAGGCGGGAGTCCGATTCGGACAACTCGTGGCGGTCGCGGCATCCCACGGGTTGGCGCCCCTGCCGGGGTCCTCGCCCGGCGTCGGCGTGGTGGGTTACACGTTGAGCGGGGGAGCCAGTTCAACCATGGGACGCAAATACGGCTGGGCGTCCGATCACGTCCGCGCGCTTGATGTGGTCACCGCAGACGGGCGACTGCGACGAGTGTCGCCCGCAATCGGACGCGGACCTGTTCGGCGCACTGCTCGGAGGCAAGAGCAATTTCGGCATCGTCACAGCGATGGAGTGTGCGCTCTTCCCTGTGACGCGGCTCTATGCAGGCTCACTGTTCTACTCGGGTGAGGACGCCCGGGACGTGTTGCTTGCCTACCGCGAATTCACGAAATCCGCCCCGGATGAGATCAGCACGGGTGTTGCGCTTCTGAATCTTCCTCCGCTGCCGCACCTTCCACCGTTCATGCAGGGAAAGCTGGCCGTGTCGTTGCGGATCTCCTATGTGGGTGATGCCGACAAGGGCGAGCGCTTGATCGAACCGCTGCGCCGGGCAGCGCCGGTTCTACTGGACACCGTGGCGGATATCCCGTACTCGCAGTTCGGCACCATCACCAACGATCCGGCCGATCCGGCGCCCGCGGTCGAGCATTTCGGACTGCTGCGCGAGCTGACCGAAGAGACGGTGGACGCGATCGTCGCGGTGGTCGGACCCGATAGCGGAAGCCGTCTCAATATCGTCGACATCCGCCATCTCGAGGGAGCCTTCAGTCGGCCAGCGGCCTTCCCGAACGCTGTCGGCTCGCGCGACGCGGCGTTCGCCTTCTTCGGCCTGACCGTGGTTCCACCTGGGCACCGCGTCGCCGACTACCTGGACTCCGGCCGCGAGCTGATCGACGCCCTGGCGCCGTGGCTTACGGGCGAGCCCATCCGACATTCCTTGGCCCGGCAGATGTCACCGAGAGTGCAACCCGCCGGGCCTACGAGCCGCAGACGTACGAGGCTCTGCAAGCAGCGAAGGCAAAGTACGATCCCGACAACAGGTTCCGCACGAATCACAACATCCCGCCGCACACCGACATGTAGGCACGACGCGCCGCGATAGGGTGCTGATCACATTGTGTGACAGCGGAGGCGCGGGTAATGGTCGAAGTGGGTGGCCGTGGCAACGATCTAGGTGTGCTGGCGGGTCGGCTTCTCTTCGCTGTGCAAGACGAACTGTTTTATCGCCTGCATGCCGACGGGTTCGACGACATCGTTCCCCGTCACGGAACGGTGTTGGCTTATCTTCGCCCCGAAGGCGTGCGCGCGACCGACCTTGCCCGGCTGTCCGGTCAGCTCAAGCAGGTCGTCGGCGTGATCATTGACGACCTCGAAGCCCTCGGTTACGTGAAACGCAAACCGGATCCGGCCGATCGCAGAGCCAAGCTGGTCGTACCGACTGCCCGCGGACGTAAGCAGATGGATGCCGCCGACTCGATCATGGCCGACATCATGAAACGGCATTCGCGCCACCTTGGCGCCACGCGGTTTCGGAGTTTTCTCGCCGATTTCCGCGAGGTCATCGATCATCAGCGAGCGGCGACCCAGCAAGCCGTGGTCTCGGACTAACTCCGCGCGTCGCCTTCGCCCGCAAGGGCAAAACGGCCGTCGGCGGTCTGCTCGACAAGACCGTCGACCAGCAGCGAGCCCAGCGCTCGGTCACGTTGCGCGGTGTCTGTCAGCCATGCGATGTCGAGCTGCGCCCTGGTTACCGGAGAACTGTTGTCGCGCAACACATCCAGCAGCCGACCCCGGACCTGACGGTCCGTTCCGGCATACCGCTGAACCCTTCGGGCGGGGGTCGTCGGGGCCGGATAACCCGCGGCCCGCCATGCGCACGCGCTCAACGGGCACAAGCCACATCGCGGTGCGCGCGCCGTACAGACTGTGGCGCCGAATTCCATCAGCGCCACCGAAAACCGCGGTGCGTCAGCATCATCGGGTAACAGTGCTTCGACGTCGTCCAGGTCGCGGACCGACGCAGGCGAATCGGCGCGGCCGTGCACGACCCTGGCCACCACCCGACGGACATTGGTGTCGACGACCGGCACCCGGTTGCGGTAGGCGAAGCACGCGACGGCCCGCGCGGTGTACGCGCCGATCCCGGGCAGCGTCAGCAGGATCTCGACGTCGGACGGCACCACGTCGTCGTGCTCGGTGGCGATCACGGTCGCGCACTCGTGAAGCCGCTTGGCCCGGCGCGGATAGCCGAGCTTGCCCCACGCCCGCAGCACCTCGGCGGCACTGGCGGCCGCCGTCGACGAGGGGGTGGGCCAGCGCTGGACCCACGCGACCCAGATCGGTTCCACGCGCGCGACGGGCGTCTGCTGGAGCATGAACTCGCTCACCAGAATCTGCCACGGCGTCACACCCGGCCGCCGCCAAGGCAGATCGCGTTGCTCACGGTCATACCAATCGAGCAACGCAGGCACCATGTGCGGCACAATCCCAGTCATGCCCAGAACAAGCCCCGTGACGGCGTGGAAAGCACTCAAGGAGGGTAACGAGCGATTCGTCGCAGGCACGCCCGCGCATCCGAGCCAGAGCATCGCGGACCGGGCCAGGTTGGCGGCGGGGCAGAAGCCCATCGCCGTGTTGTTCGGCTGCGCCGACAGCCGGGTCGCCGCCGAGATCATCTTCGACCAGGGTCTTGGCGACATGTTCGTGGTGCGCACCGCCGGACACGTCATCGATTCCGCGGTGCTCGGTTCCGTCGAGTACGCGGTGACGGTGCTCGACGTGCCGCTGATCGCCGTGCTGGGTCACGACAGCTGTGGTGCGGTGAGGGCGACGCTGGATGCGCTCGACGATGGCGTGATGCCCGGCGGGTATGTGCGCGACATCGTGGAACGAATCACGCCGTCGGTGCTCCAGGGCCGTCACGCCGGGCTGACTCGTCTCGACGAGTTCGAAGCTCGGCACGTGAAGGAAACCGCTGTACAGCTGCGTGTTCGCTCGGCGCCGGTGGCAGCGGGCATCGCCTCGGGGACGGTGGCGATCGTCGGTACTCACCTATCACCTTGCCGACGGGCGGGTGGTGTTGCGCGAGCATCTGGGTGACATCGGCGAAGCCTGACTCGCGACACGCCGAGCGACCTCGAACGATCAGGCGTGACCTGGGCTTACCGTGGGTTTGTGCTGGATCTGGAACCGCATGGCCCGCTACCGAGGCAGATTTACTGGCGTCGCAGGGCACTCGCGCTGGGCATAGCGGTACTCGTGATCGCCGTGATCGCGGCCATCGTGGTCGTGGTCATGGCGAACACGACGGGCACCGACACCAAGAACGCCGAGAAGCCGGCCTCCACGGCCGAAGCTTCACCGACGCCGCTGCCTGGCGAGAACCCCGAGGTCAAGACGCCGGTGATGCCGCCTGCGCAGGCCGCTCCGGCGGCGACGCCGACACCAACCGCGGCCGTCACGCCGCCGCCGGTGCTCAACGAGGGTGACGACTGCCCCGACTCCACGCTGGCGGTCAAGGGCATCACCAACCAGCCGCAGTACGTCGTCGGCGATCAGCCCAAGTTCACGATGGTGGTCACCAACATCGGCCTCGTCGCCTGCAAGCGTGACGTCGGCGCCGCGGTGCTGGCCGCCTATGTCTACGGGCTGGACAACAACCGGCTGTGGTCGAACCTGGACTGTGCGCCGTCGAACGAGACGCTGGTCAAGACGTTCCAGCCCGGCGAGCAGGTGACGACGGAGGTGACCTGGACCGGGATGGGGTCCGCGCCGAACTGTCCGCTTCCGCGTCAACCCATCGGGCCCGGCACCTACAACCTGGTCGTCCAGCTGGGCAACCTGCGGTCGGCGACGGTTCCGTTCATCCTCGCCCAGCCGGCCGACCCGCAGACGCCACCGGTCGAGGGCGCGCCGCCGCCGCCGCCGGCTGACCGCACGCGGCAGTAGCGCTGCCGCACACGGTTAGCCTCAACGGCGATGGAGTTCGTGGCTGCGGTTGTCGTCGAGGCGTTTCGGTTGACCGAGCGCTTTCATCGAATCGTTCTGCACGTTCCCGACCTGATCGACTTGAATCTGCCGACGGCCGCAGATACCGCCATCGGGATCTACTTCACCGATTCGGACCCCGGCGCGGGCCGTACCTACACGGTCCGCGACTGCGACCGGGAACGCTGCCGGATCACCGTCGATTTCATCCTGCACGGCAACGGGCTTGGAACCGATTGGGTACGCCGAGTGGCGCCGGGCCGACAAGGTGAAGCTCGGGCACGCGGGCTCGTGGTACCAACCGCCGCCGCAATGCGATTCACAGCTCCTGATCGCCGATCTGGCGGGCCTGCCCGCCTTGGCGCGTGTCATGGAGGGTCTGCCGCCCAATGCCAATGCGGTGGCCATCGCCGAGGTGCTCGACGACAGTGATCTCGATTATCTGCCGCGGCGGCCGGATATCGAGTTCGTCGCCTCGGTGGGAACCGGAAACGGCGTCAACGACGGCGCGCTGGTGCGCCTCGCCACAACGCGGGGCTCACGCGGTGACCGAGACTATTGCTGGTTCGGTGGCGAAGCGGGCGCCGCGCGTGCGATCCGGAAATACCTGCGCCGTGAATTGTGCTGGAGTGTCGAACAATTCGATGTGATGGGCTATTGGCGGCCAAACTCGGCGGATTGGGACAGGCGATATGCGGAGGTCGGCCCACAGCTCTTCGCCGGCTACCAGAAGGCCCTGGCAGAAGGGATGGGCGAGCGATTGGCCGCAGAGGAATTCGATCTGGCGCTGGAGCGAAAAGGCCTGTAAGCGCTCGGCTTACAGGTCGAGTCAGGCCAGTTGGTCGGCGATCGTCGATTCGGCCAACTGCGACAGGCCTTCCCGGATATGGCGGGCCCACATCGACCCGATGCCCTCCACCGACTGTAAGTCGTTCGCGCTGGCCGCCAGCAGCCCCTGCAGCGACCCGAACGACCGCACGAGAAGGTCGACGTGCGCGAACTGCAGCCGCGGGATGCCCGCCATCGCACGATAGCCACGCGAACTCATCGCCGAGTCTTGCGCCTCCGATGTGGACGGGTATCCGAAAACCCTTGCCAGCGTGGTGAAATCGAGTAGCTCGTTGTCGGACAGCCCGTCGAGCTCCTCCAGCGTGGCGCTCACCTGCGCGGCGGCCGGAGGGTCCGGATTGGCGTGATAGTCACGCACGATGAGCTCACGTGCGGTTTCGTTGTCGCCGACCAACTCCTCCAACTGGAGCTTGAGCTGGCGCCCGTCGGTACCGAGTTCGACGACGTCGGAGTCGATTTCGAGGCTGATGCGGCGCACCATCTCCAGCCGCTGCACCACCGTCATCACATCGCGAAGCGTGACGAAGTCCTCGATCTCGGCGGTCGACAGCTGCCTGCTGACCTCGTCGAGGCGAGTCTTGTAGCGCTCCAACGTGTCGATGGTCTGGTTCGCGCGCGACAGGATGGCCGCCGAGTCGGGGATGACGTGCCGCTCCCCGGCGACGTAGATGGTCACGATGCTCATCGAATGGCTCACCGAGATCACCGGATAGCCCGTCTGGATCGCGGTGCGCTCGGCGGAGCGGTGCCGGGTGCCGGACTCCTCCGTGCCGATCGACGGGTCGGGCACCAGCTGGACGTTGGCGCGCAGGATGCGGCTGCCGTCACTGGAGAGCACCACCGCGCCGTCCATCTTGGACAGCTCGCGCAGCTTGGTGGGCGCATAGGGGACGTCGAGGGAGAAGCCGCCATCGCAGATCGTTTCGACGTTGTCGTCGTATCCGATGACGATCAGCGCACCGGTGCGGCCGCGCAGGATCCGCTCCAGCCCGTCACGCAGCGCCGTCCCGGGCGCCAGCCGTGCGATGGTCTCGCGCATGGTGGGCCGGGCCAACTGCACCACGGTGCGACTCGTCCTACCGCTCCCCTTGACGGCCATGGCCCCCTCCTAGGATCGGCCGTATTGTGCTCAAACCTTGCTGATCTCCCGCAGCACCCGCAAGGCTTCGCCGATGTTGTCGGCGCCAATCGCACGCAGCCCGGCGGGCACCTTGGTCACGCCCGCAGGCACAACGGCCGAGGTGAAGCCGAGACGCGCGGCCTCGGCGAGGCGACGGTCCATGCCGGTGACGCGCCGCAGATCGCCTGCCAGCCCCACTTCCCCGATCGCGACGGCGGCGGCGGGCATCGGCAGGTCCATGTGCGACGACGCGATCGCGAGCGCGACCGCCAGGTCGGCCGACGGGTCGGTCAGGCGCATGCCGCCGACGGTGGACAGGTAGATGTCGCGGGCGCCGACGGGAAGGCCGACGTGCTTCTCCAGGACCGCGGTGATCATGGCCGCGCGCGACGAGTCGATGCCGCTGACCGCCCGCCGCGGCGACCCGTTGGCCGGCGAGCCGATCAACGCCTGCACCTCGCCGATGAGGGGGCGTTTGCCGTCGAGCGCGACGGTCACGGCGGTGCCGGGCACCGGCTTCGGGCGCTGGTCGCGGAACAGGCCCGACGGGTCGGCGACGCACTCGATTCCGTTGTCGTGCAACAGGAAACAACCCACCTCGTCGGCGGCGCCGAAGCGATTCTTGACGCCGCGGACCATGCGAAGCGACGTCGTCCGGTCGCCTTCGAAATGCAGGACGACGTCGACGAGATGCTCCAGGGAGCGCGGTCCTGCGATGGCGCCGTCCTTGGTGACATGCCCGACGAGAATCAGCGCGACGCCGGAGGACTTGGCGGCCATCGTCAGTGTGGTGGTGACCGCGCGCACCTGGGTGACGCCACCGGTCACACCGTCGGCCTCGGTGGTGGACATCGTCTGCACCGAGTCGACCACCACGAGGCTCGGCCGGACCTCGTCGATGTGGCCCAGCGCCATCTGCAGGTCCGACTCGGCGGCGAGGTAGACCTCGTCGTGTGCGCAGCCGGTGCGTTCGGCCCGCATCCGGATCTGGCCCGCCGACTCTTCACCGGACAGGTAGAGCGCGCGCTTGCCCGCCTGCGCCCACCGGTGCGCCACCTCCAGCAGCAGCGTGGACTTGCCGACCCCAGGATCGCCCGCGAGCAGCGTCACCGACCCGGGCACCAAACCACCGCCCAGCACCCGGTCCAGCTCGGAGACACCAGTGCCGAAGTGACGCGTGTTGCCGGGGTCGATCGAGCTGATCGGCACCGCCGGGGAGGTCGGAGCCACCGCCCGGCGGATGGCAGAACCGTTGACAGCGGCCAGCACCGCGACTTCGTCGACCGTGCCCCAGGTGCCGCAGTCCGCGCAGCGGCCCACCCATTTGGCGGTGACGTGGTGGCATTCAGAGCAGCGGTACTGCGAATGCGCCTTGGCGCCGGCTTTGACCACGCAGTGACGGTAGCCGCCGCGACCGACAGAACCTCATCGGCGAGCTGCCGTGTCGCCGATTTGCGCGGACGACAGGAGCCCAACCCTTCTGGGTAGGTCAGTGACCGCCGTCGTGGCCGCCGGAATCGCCGGCCTTCACGGCCTCCTCGCGACGCGGGGACTCGCCTGCCGAGATCGGCACCGCGACGGTGGCTTCGCCGGCCTTCTCGAATTTGAAAGTGAAGTTGTACGTCAGGCCGTTGGAGATCGGCGCCGACAGCGTCATCGTCGCCTCCGCCGCCGTCGGCGGCCTCGACGCTCGTCCAGCGGCGTGATCTGCCCGTCGGGCGCGCCGACGGTCAGCACACCGCCCGCGGGCAGGGTGGTGTCGCCGGTCAACGACACCGTGCCGATGTCGGAGGTGATCGATACCAGCTTGTCGCCGGTGTCGGGGGACTCGTTGGCCGCCTGGAACAGCAACTCGGCCTTGCGTCCCGGCTGGATGTAATCCGACGACTGGTCCGCCCGCAGGTGGACGTTTCGCAGCGCGATGTCGCCGACGTTCGCGCTGGTGCCGTTCACCGCCGCTTGCTGGGTGGCCGTCTGGGAGACCTGCCCGGCCGAACAGCCGGCGAGTGCGACGGCGGCGGCCAGCCCGCAGGCGGCCAATTTTGAAGCGGTCCACACGTGCCTCCTGCTCGACCGTCGAGGCGACCGAAACGCCGATCGCGGGATAGACTATCACTCGACTATGGACTGTAGTAGGTGCGCGTACGCAGCGGTAGCGTAGGGCTGGCGGCCCGTCGGTAGCTACGCCGAGAAAACGCCTCGACCGGCCGTAGAGGGGTCTTCGCAGCTACTTCCAAACCCCCTGTGTCATGCACGGATTGGTCACCGTGTCAACCCCTAGTCTTCACCTGCGGTGCCCCTGACCTGCACCGTTGTTCGGCACCGGTCTGAGTCCCGTGTTAGCATTGGTATGTGAAAGGGGCTCGAAACTGATGATTTTCAAGGTCGGAGACACCGTTGTGTATCCCCACCACGGTGCTGCGTTGATCGAGGCGATCGAAACCCGGACCATCAAAGGCGAACAGAAGGAATACCTCGTCTTGAAGGTCGCCCAGGGGGATCTCACAGTTCGAGTGCCCGCCGAGAACGCAGAGTACGTCGGGGTTCGTGACGTAGTCGGTCAGGAAGGCCTGGACAAGGTTTTCCAGGTGCTTCGTGCCCCGCATACCGAAGAGCCGACCAACTGGTCGCGCCGGTACAAGGCCAATCTCGAGAAGCTGGCTTCCGGCGACGTCAACAAGGTGGCCGAGGTGGTTCGCGACCTGTGGCGTCGTGATCAGGAGCGCGGCCTGTCCGCCGGCGAGAAGCGGATGCTCGCCAAGGCCCGGCAGATCCTGGTCGGTGAGCTGGCGCTCGCCGAGAACACCGATGACGAGAAGGCAGCGACCATTCTCGACGAGGCACTCGCCGCCGCTTCCTGAAGGCCCGTGACGGGGGACCGCTTGCGCGAAGAGCAGTGAATCTCCCCAGAGTCGGGCTCGGTACCGACGTACATCCAATCCAGGCCGGTCGGCCGTGCTGGTTGCTGTGTCTGTTGTTCGATGACGTCGACGGTTGCGCCGGCCATTCCGACGGCGACGTCGCGGCACACGCGTTGTGTGACGCCTTGCTGTCGGCGATCGGACTCGGCGACATCGGTGAGGTGTTCGGCACCGACCGCCCGGAATGGCGCGGCGTCAGCGGTGCGGACATGCTCCGCCATGTGCACGGCCTGTTGCTGGCCGAGGGCTACCGAGTCGGCAATGCGGCCGTGCAGGTGATCGGCAATCGACCGAAGGTGGGCCCGCGGCGGGCCGAGGCGCAGAAGGTGCTCTCCGAGCTTCTCGACGCGCCGGTTTCGGTGTCGGCAACCACCACCGACGGCCTCGGGCTGACCGGGCGCGGCGAGGGCTTGGCCGCCATCGCGACGGCACTTCTGGTCGCCGATGACGGATCCGGCCAAATAGGCCGGTAAGCTGGCCCGTCGTGACCGACGGCATGCGGCTGTACGACACCATGACAGGTGGCGTGCGCGACTTCGTGCCGGTGAAGCCCGGTCACGTATCGATCTATCTCTGCGGAGCCACGGTGCAGGGCCTGCCCCATATCGGGCACGTCCGCAGCGGGGTGGCGTTCGACGTGTTGCGGCGTTGGCTGATGGCCAAGGGCCTACGACGTCGCGTTCATCCGCAACGTCACCGACATCGACGACAAGATCCTCAACAAGGCCGCCGATGCGGGCAGGCCGTGGTGGGAGTGGGCCGCGACCTACGAGCGGGCCTTTTCGGCCGCGTACGACGCGCTGGGGGTGCTTCCACCGTCGGCCGAGCCCCGCGCCACCGGCCACATCACCCAGATCATCGAGCTGATCGAGCGGCTGATCGAGCGCGGGCTACGGATACACCGGCGGGGGCGACGTCTACTTCAACGTGCTGCAGCCTGCTCCGACTACGGAAAGCTGTCCGGCCACAAGATCGACGATGTGCACCAGGGCGAGGGCGTCGCGACCGGCAAGCGCGACGAGCGCGACTTCACGCTGTGGAAGGGCGCGAAGCCCGGTGAACCGTCCTGGCCGACGCCATGGGGCCGCGGGCGCCCGGGGTGGCACACCGAATGTGTCGCGATGTGCGAGCAGTACCTCGGCCCCGAGTTCGACATTCACGCCGGCGGCATGGATCTGGTGTTCCCCCACCACGAGAACGAGATCGCTCAGGCCGAGGCCGCGGGCGATCCGTTCGCCCGGTTCTGGCTGCACAACGGCTGGGTGACCATGGGCGGCGAAAAGATGAGCAAGTCGCTGGGCAATGTGCTCGCGATACCTGCTGTGCTGCAACGGGTTCGGCCCGCAGAGTTGCGTTACTACCTGGGCAGCGCGCACTACCGGTCGATGTTGGAGTTCTCCGAAACCGCGCTGCAGGACGCGGCAAAGGCCTACGCCGGCATCGAGGACTTCCTGCACCGGGTGCGCAACCGGGTCGGGGCGGTGGTGCCGGGCGAGTGGACAAAGAAATTCGCTGCGGCACTCGACGACGACCTGTCGGTGCCGATCGCGCTGGCCGAGGTGCACGCCGCGCGCGCCGAAGGCAACCGTGCGCTGGATGCCGGCGACCACGACACGGCGTTGGCGCAGGCGATGTCGATCCGCGCGATGATGGGCATCCTCGGCGCCGATCCGCTCGACGAGCGCTGGGAGTCCAAGGACGAGACTTCGGCGGCGCTGGCCGCCGTCGACGTACTCGTGCAGGCCGAGGTGCAGCGCCGCGCGGATGCACGGACCCGGCGCGACTGGGCGGAGGCCGACGCGATCCGCGACCGCCTCAAGGAGGCGGGCATCGAAGTCACCGACACCGGCGACGGGCCGCAGTGGACGCTGCTGGACGGATACACGAAGTAAATGGCCGGGAACTCACAGCGTCGGGGCGCGATCCGCAAGCCCGGCACCAAGAAGGGGCCGACGGTTGGGTCCGGCGGCGTGCGCAGGCGTGGTCTCGAGGGCAAGGGCGCGACGCCCCCGGCCCACGAGCGCCCGCACCATCCAGCGGCCAAACGGGCAGCCAAGGCGGCCAAGGTGGCCAAGCAGCAGCGCAGCCGCGGCCGCAAGAAAACCGACGACACCGAGGTGGTGTTGGGCCGCAATCCCGTGCTGGAGTGCCTTCGGGCGGGGGTGCCCGCGACAGCCTTGTACGTCGCGCTCGGCGCCGACGCGGACGAGCGGCTAACCGAATCCGTCCGGATCGCTGCCGATTCCGGCATCTCGATACTCGAGGTGCCGCGCCACGACCTCGATCGCATCGCCGCCAACGGCCTGCACCAGGGTCTGGCACTTCAGGTGCCGCCGTACGCCTACGCGCATCCCGATGACGTGCTGGCCGAGGCCAAGCGGGACAGCACTCCGGCGTTGATGGTCGCGCTGGACAACATCTCGGACCCGCGCAACCTCGGCGCAATCGTGCGGTCGGTGGCGGCGTTCGGGGGTCATGGCGTGCTGATCCCGCAGCGCCGGTCCGCATCGGTGACGGCGGTTGCGTGGCGCACCAGCGCAGGCGCGGCGGCCAGGGTCCCGGTGGCGCGGGCACCGAATCTCACTCGTGCGCTCAAGAATTGGGCCGACGCCGGGCTGCAGATCGTCGGGCTCGATGCCGACGGAGACACCGCGATCGACGAGCTCGACGGGACGGGTCCTGTCGTCGTGGTCGTCGGCTCCGAGGGAAAGGGATTGTCACGCCTGGTGCGGGAAAACTGCGACGCCGTGGTGTCCATCCCGATGGCCGGGCCGACCGAATCGCTGAACGCCTCGGTGGCCGCGGGCGTGGTGCTCGCCGAGATCGCCAGGCAGCGACGAAGCTAGAGCACCTTCGACAACGTCGTCGACTTCGGCTCGACACCGGCCCCCGGTGTCACCCGCCGCAGCCGTCGCGCCACCCACGGCGCCGCGAACGCCATGGTCCATCGCAGGTTGCCCCAGAAACTTCTGGCAGGCGGTGTGGAGGCCAGCAGCGCCGCCGAGCGCGTGGTGAGGTTGTGCGGAACCGTCAGAGTATCAAGCACTTTCGCCGCCATGCGCTCATGTCCGAGCGGTGAGAGATGGATGCGGTCGCCGTCCCACAGGCGCGGATCGCGGAACTCCGAGAACCGCCAGAAGTCGACCAGCTGCACTCCGAGGTCGTCGACGACGGTGCGCAGGAGTTCGTTGTAGATCGCGGCCCGGCCGCGCAGTCGCCGGAACAGCGGCACCGTGCCGAGGTCGGCCGCGGTGAAGGTGAGCACCACGGCGCCGCTCTGCTGCAGGGTCTTCAACGCGTCGGCGTAGCGGGCCATCATTGCGTCGATGTCGTTGCGGACCACCAACAGGTCGTTCATGCCCGCGTAGATGGTGACGATGTCGGGTTCGAGCATCACTGCGGTTTGGATCTGTTCGGCGAGGATTTCGTCCATGGTGCGCCCGCGCACCGCCAGGTTGGCGTACTGCATCTCGGGATTGTCCGCAGCGAGAACCTCTGCGACGCGATCGGCCCAGCCGCGCAACCCGTTTGGACGGGCTGGGTCGGGGTCGCCGCAGCCCTCGGTGAAAGAGTCTCCGAGCGCGACATATCTGCTGAACACAGCCATAGCACCAATCTTGCCTACCGTCGGACGTTTCGCTCGACGGCAGCGCCGTAGGTGGCCGAATCGACGTCAGCCGTCCCACCGCTGTTCGCGTCGTCGTAACCCTCGGCTAAATCACGCGCGATCAGACGCCGAACACCTTGATTCCCAGCCATAATCCGACGACCGACACCACGAGGGTTAGCGGCACGGTGCACAACCCGATGCGGGTGAACTCGCCGAAGCCCGTCCGCAGATCCCGCCGCACGACACCGCGCCACAGCAGGTTCGCGAGCGAGCCCACGTAGGTCAGATTCGGCCCGATGTTCACTCCGATGAGTACCGCGAGCACCGCGGCCGGACCCGACGCCGCGACGAGCGGCAGCAGGACGAGCACGGCGGGCAGGTTGTTGACGATGTTGGACAGCACGGCCGCGACGGCGGCGATGCCGAGCAGCGCCAGCAGCGTATTACCGGTCGGCAGCACCTCGCGCATCGCGCTGTCCAGGCCGTGCAACATCACCGCGTCGACGACCACACCGAGGCACAACACGAACGCCAGGAACGGGATGTCGACCGCGACCACGATTCGGGTGATCGTGGTGTCCCGCCGCGCAAGCGCACGCACGGCCAGCACCGTCGCGCCCGCCAGCGCGGCCCACGCAGGCGACAGGCCGAGCAGTGACGTGACCGCGAACCCGACGAGGGTGAGCGCCAGCACGGCCAGAACGAACACGGGCATTTCAGGCGCGGGTACATCATCCGGCTTGGCTTCGACGGACAGGTCGCGCGCGAAGATCCAACGCAGGACGACGAATTCGACGGCGATGGCCGCCGAGCCAGGGCAGCGTCATGACCGCGGCGAAATGCAGGAACGAGATGCCCGCAGCCGTGAACGCCAGCAGGTTGGTCAGGTTGGAGACCGGCAGCAACAGCGACGCGGTGTTGGCCAGGTGCGCGGTGGCGTATGCGTGCGGCTTGGCCGGGACGGCCAGCGCGCCCGCCGTCGCGAGCACGACCGGCGTCAGCAGCACGACCGTCGCATCGAGGCTCAGGATCGCGGTGGTCGCCGAGGCGATGACGAACACCATCGCGAGCAGGCGTCGAGGGTTGCCCGCGCTGACCCGCGCCATCATCCACCCCGGCGGCGTGGAACAGGCCCTCGTCGTCGCACAGTCGCGCGAGCACCAACACGGCGGCCAGGAATCCGACGACCGGCAGTAGTTGACCGATCTCAGTTGCCGCATCCCGCAGCGAGATTGAGCCCGACGCGATGAGCACCCCGGCCGCGGGCAGAGCGACGACCACCTCCGGCCAGCCGTGCGGGCGGACCATTGCGAACAGGAGAACGACGGCAAGCGCGATGAGCGCGAGCGTCAGCTCCACGGATCAGCGCGCTGCCAGAGCGTGGGCAGATGCAGTGGGACACCGTCCTGTTCGGCCAGCCCGGACAGCACCCGCATCGACACATCGAGGTCATCGGCGGCGTACGGCAGTGCACGAAGCGGCTTGTGCAACGGGCGGAAGAAGTCGTCCCAGTGGATGAGCACGACACGGCGGGCGCCGACGGTGCGGACGGTCTCTGCCCAGTACTCGACCAGGTAGGACTCCGGCTGAAGGCCGAGCTGACCGACGCCGAGGTACACCACGTCGGCACGCTGTCCGGCCAGCGCCCCGCGGACGTAGCCGGCGCTGCCGACGATCAACAGGCGTCGGTCGGATGGGCGATGACGCACCAGCGTCGACCATGCTTCCCCGCATTTGAACGCCGAAACCTTGACGGGCGGAACGACGGGTTCGTCGATCACCCCGGGAAATCGGTCGGGTGGGCAGTGGCTGGCCTCGATCAAGGTGACGTCGAATGCACCGAGGGTGACCGGCTGTCCCGGCGTGACAGCGACGAGGCGGTCGTCGGGCAGCCCGTGGCCCCGGCCGACCTGCATCGCCGAGGTTCCGCCGACCATCCGCGCGCCGGTGCGCTCGGCGACCGCGGCCGAGTCCATGGCGTGGTCGTAGTGGGTGTGTACCGGCATGCACGGCATCCAGCCGATCGACGCTCATGCGCGTGAGACAGCCGTCGATGCGTGCCGCGGAGGGTGACAGCGGCCGCAGTCCGACCTCGGCGAGGCTGGGCCGGGAGAAGAACCCGTCGGACATCACCGCCGAGGCGCCGTCGTCGATCAGCAGCGTGGTGACACCGGCCCATGTGACGGTGAGCGACGCGTCCGGGGCCGCCTGCGGCGCGTCGAAGTACCCGGCGTAGTCGGCGAGATCCGGCCGGCCGAGCTTGAGGCGCATAGCGCCACCTTAGGGCTCAGAACACCGGCTTGGGCACGAGCACGACTCGCCAGCGGTCGGGGTCCTCGAAGGTCAACGCACCGACGCCGGCCCAGTACGGGTTCTCGGCGTCCACCGGTTCGTGGCCCGCCGCGGCGAGACGCTCCACCACGTCGTACATCTGCGCGTCATTGTGGAAGTAGAAGACCAGCAGGTTCTCCCGCGACGGTGCGGGGCAGGGACTGCCGTCGACGTGCGAGGTGAATTCGAGGTGGTGGTCGGTGCCCGGCATACCGAGCATGACGCCGTCGTATCCGGCGTGGTCCTCGAAACGGTAAATCACTGGAAGGCCGAGGTGTTGGGCGTAGAACCGTTCGACTTCGGCCAGTCGATCGGTGGGCCGGGCCACCCGAACCTGGGCGAGTGTGGTCGTGATGCTCATTCCCGCAGTGTGCAACCTCAACGTCCGTTGAGGTCAATGGTCTCAGGTGAACGGCTTGAGCTCGACGCCGTCGGCGACCAGCCGCTCGCGGACGGCATTGGCGATCTGCACCGCACCGGGGGAATCACCGTGCACGCAAACGGATTCGACGGTGATCTGGATCGTCGAACCGTCGATTGCGGCGACGCGACCCGCCGTGACCATGGAGGCCACCCGGTCGGTGATCTCGCCGATGTCGTTGAGGACGGCGTTGGGCTGCCGACGTGAAACCAGCTGCCCATCAGAACGATACGCGCGATCGGCGAACGCTTCGGGCACGGTGCGAAGGCCGAGTTCCTCGGCTTCGTCGAAGAACACCGAACCCGCCAGTCCGAGCACCGGGAGGCCGGGGTCGACCGCGTGCACCGCCGCGGCGACCGCGCCAGCCTGATCGTGGTTGGTGACGATCGTGTTGTACAGCGCACCATGGGGTTTGACGTAGCTGACCGTCGTGCCCGCGGCGTGCGCCAGCGCCTGCAGGGCTCCGATCTGGTAGATGACGTCGGCGGTGAGGTCGTCCGGCGTGACGTCGATGAAGCGCCGCCCGAAACCCGCAAGGTCGCGATAGCTGACCTGCGCGCCGATCCGTACACCGCGCTCGGCGGCCGCTCGGCAGGTCCGCAGCAACAGCGCGGGATCCCCGGCATGGAAGCCGCAGGCCACGTTGGCGCTGGTGACAACGTCGAGCATGGCCTCGTCATCACCGAGTTGCCATACCCCGAAGCTTTCGCCAAGATCCGCGTTGAGATCGACGGTCACGTGACCAGCCTACGATCGGGATGTGACTCGTGACCAGGTACTGATCAGTGCGGCCGAACTGGCCCAGCGGCTCGGCGCAGGAGAGCCGACCACGATTCTCGACGTGCGCTGGCAGTTGAGCGAACCCGATGGCACGGCGGCCTACGAGCGAGGCCACCTCCCCGGCGCGGTGTACGTGTCGCTCGAGGACGAGCTTTCCGACCACGCGGTAACCGGGCGCGGTCGCCATCCGCTGCCCTCGGGTGCGGCGCTCGAGGCGGCGGCGCGTCGCTGGGGCGTGCGCCGAGGCGTGCCGGTGGTGGTGTACGACGACTGGAACCGTGCGGGGTCGGCGCGGGCATGGTGGGTGCTGACCGCGGCGGGCATCGCCGACGTCCGTATCCTCGACGGCGGACTTTCCGCCTGGGCCGGCCCGCTCGAAAGCGGTTCGGTGACAACGGAACCCGGCGACGTCACGGTGACCTATCGAGGATCTGTATGCCGGGGCGCGCCCGACGCTGGACGCCGACGACGCTGCGGCGCTGGGCGGACGACTGGTGGACGCGCGCGCAGCCGAGCGATTCCGGGGCGACGTCGAACCCGTCGATCCGGTGGCGGGTCACATCCCGGGGGCGCGGAACGTTCCGAGCACGGGGCTGCTCGACACCGGACGGCGTGTTCAGGTCGGATGTGGAGCTTCACGGCGCCCTGGACGGTGCAGAGGGCGCCTACTGCGGATCGGGTGTGACCGCGTCGGTTGTGATTGCGGGACTGGCCGCGATCGGGGTGGACGCGGCGCCTGTTCCCGGGATCGTGGTCGCAGTGGTCCTCGGAACCGGCGCGTCCGGTCGAGCGGGGCTAGCTCGGGCTCGAGCGCGGCCGCGGCGGCCCACCAGCCAGCACAGCAGGAAGATCGCGAACGAGATCGTCGTGACGAACACCGACACCGGCACGCCGGGCGCCAGCGACAACACGATGCCGCCGACGGCGGCGATCTCGGCGAACACCACCGACGCGGCGATGGTGGTGGCCGGCGAGGCGAACACCCGCACTGCGGCGGCTGCGGGTGTGATGAGCAGCGACATCACCAGCAGCGCGCCGACGATCTGCACGCCCTGCGCGGCCGTGACTCCGACGAGCGCGGCGAACACGATGCCCTAACGCGCGCACCGGAACTCCGCGTCCGGCGGCCACCTCAGGGTCGACGGTGGCGAACAGCAGCGGCCGGTAGGACACTACGAGCACCACGACGACCAGCAGGGACACCACGGCCAACAGGGTCAGCCCGGAGTACCCCACGCCGACGATCTGACCGGTCAACAGCGCGAAGCTGGTGCCGGTTCGGCCCGGGTAGAGGTGAATGAACAGTACCGCGAGGCCGAGGCCGAACGCGAGGACGACGCCGATCGCCGAATCTCGTTCGCGCGCACGCTGACCCAGGATCCCGAACAGAATCGCCGCCAAGGCGCAACCGATCAGCGCACCGGCGCCGACACTGAACCCGGCGAGCAGCGCGAAAGCCGCTCCGGTAAGCGACAACTCGCTGGAGCCGTGTACCGCGAAGGACATCTGCCGCATGACGATGAAAGGCCCGATCAAACCCGACACCAACGCCAGCAGCGCGGCGGCGAGCAGCGCCTGCTGGACGAAGTCGCGGCGCAGCAGGTCGGCGGTGATGTCGAATGAGAACAGGTGAGCCAGCACGTTGGCGAGTCGTTCATTCATGGGTGTGCCCGCTCGCGTGACCCGAGTGGTCGAGGTGCTCGCCGACCACGACGTACTGTCCGCCGACCTTCGCCACCTGGATGTCGGCGCGATACAGCTCGGACAGGGTCGACGAGGTCATCACTTCTTCGACGGCGCCGATCCGGAACCGGCCGTCTACCAGGTACAGCACCCGATCTACATACGGCAGAACAGGATTGACCTCGTGGGTCACGAACAACACCGCGGTGTCCGCCTCGCGGCGACGTGTGTCGATCAGGGCGGACACCAGCCGGGCGTTGGCCGGGTCGAGGTTGAGGAGGGGCTCGTCGCACAGCAGCAACGCCGGGTCGGTGGCCAGCGCCTGCGCGATCCGCATTCGCTGCATCTCTCCGCCGGACATCACACCGACCGGCACCCCGGACAGGCTCACCCCGTTGACCTGAGTGAGCGCCATCTTTACCGCCGCGCGTTTCGCCGAGCGGTCGCGCAGCGTCGTCAGTCCCCATCGGTGACCGTCGTAGCCCAGGCCGACGAGGTCGCAACCGCGCAGCGACAGTCCCTGATCCACCGCGCGGTGCTGAGGCACGTAACCGATTCGCCTGCTGCCCTTTTCGACCGGTTCCCCACAGACGGTGATCGTGCCGCCGCTGAGTGGGAGTTGGCCGAGCAGCACCTTGAGCAGAGAGGTCTTGCCGGTGCCGTTGGGCCCGAGCACCGCGATGAACTCGCCGGCGCGCACGGTGAGGTCCAGCTGCTCCCAAAGGACGCGGCTTCCGAATGCCAGCCGGGCCCCGGTCAGGTCGGCAACGACGTCAGCAGCCACAAGCGCTGATTATCTGCTTGTCGGTGGTGCTTTATCCAACTGGCTGCCCAGCTGCTCGACGGTCTGGCGCTGCCAAGACAGGTAGTCGGTGCCTTCGGGCAACGTCTCGGTGACGTTCACGATCGGAATCGATGCGGTGGTGGCGGCGTCGCGAAGCTGCTTGGTGACCGCGGTTTCGGTCTGCTGGTTGTACACCAGTGCCGACACCTGATGGGAGCTGATCAGATCGAGCATGGCGGCGAGATCGGCAGGTGACGGGTCGGTGTCCTGTTCGACCGCCTCTGCGAAGCCTTGCGGGGTCTTGTCGGCGATTCCGGCATTGACCAACAGGTAGTGCGCGACGGGTTCCGTCGCCACCACCGACGCGCCGCGGTGTGACTGTCCGATCGCGCGCTCGGACGTCAGCACCTCGGATGCCGCGTCGCCGAATTGGTCGGCGTTGGCGCGGTATGCATCGGCGTTGGGCGCATCGAGCTTGCCGAGTTGGTCGGCGATCTGCCCGGCGGTGGCTTTGACGGTGGCCACGTCGTAGAAGACGTGCTCGTTGGCGTGCTGCTGTGCGTCGGGCAGCTGTGAGTAGCCATCGACTCTGGGCACGTTCGGGCTGTTCTTCAGTACGTCGTCGACCCAGTGGTCGTAGTCGCCGCCGTTGTAGACCACGAGCGACGCGTCGGCGATCTCGGCGGCGTCGGAAGGCGAGGCCTCGTAGGAGTGCGGATCGTCGGTCGAGCTGGTGAGGATCGACTTCACGGTCGCGTGATCGCCTGCGACGGCCGCAGCCACGCTGCCCCACACGTCCGTGGAGGCGACGACGGCCGGCTTGTTCGGTGTTGATGCGGTTTGGTTCTGGCCGCAGCCGGCGATGCCCATGGCCAAGGCTGCTGCCGCCAACGCGGCCACGATCGCACGCATGCACATACTCCTAATACAAATGACAACCGTTTCCAATAACTCTACTGTATGGCTACCGAGGAAAAGCAAGTCCATCCACTAACGTCGGGGAGCATGTCCAGGAGTCCGACGCCCAGACGGCGGGCGACTCTGGCCTCATTGGCCGCCGAGCTCAAGGTCTCGCGCACCACGATCTCCAACGCCTACAACCGGCCGGACCAGTTGTCGCCGGACCTGCGCGAGCGGGTGCTTGCCACCGCGAAGCGGCTGGGATACCTGGGGCCTGACCCCGTCGCGCGCTCGCTGCGCACCCGCAGGGCCGGCGCGGTGGGCCTGATGATCACCGAGCCACTCAACTACTCGTTCAGCGATCCCGCCGCATTGGATTTCGTCGCGGGACTCGCCGAGTCGTGTGAGGAAGCGGGCCAGGGCCTGTTGTTGGTCGCGATCGGACCGAACCGCACTCTCAGCGACGGGTCCGCCGCGGTGCTCGCGGCCGGGGTCGACGGGTTCGTGGTGTACTCGGCGTCCGACGACGACCCGTATCTCTCGATCGTGCAGCAGCGGCATCTGCCGATCGTCGTGGTGGACCAGCCCAAGGACATACCCGGCACCTCGCGCGTCTGCATCGATGATCGCGACGCCATGCGCAAGCTCGCCGAACACGTTGTGGGGCTGGGACATCGAGAGATCGGCCTGCTGACGATGCGGCTGGGCCGGGACTGGCCGCATGGGGGACCGCGGCCCGCGGTCGCCGACCCCGAGCGGGTGCAGACGCCGCACTTTCACGTACAGCGCGAGCGTATCCAGGGGGTCTTCGACGCACTGACCGCGGCGGGTCTGGATCGAGACTCGCTGACCGTGGTCGAGAGTTACGAACACCTGCCGTCGTCGGGCGGTGCCGCCGCGGAGGTGGCACTCGAGGCGAATCCCCGCATCACGGCACTCATGTGTACAGCCGACGTGCTGGCATTGTCGGCGATGGATTACCTACGCGGACACGGGATTTACGTGCCTGGCCAGATGACCGTCACCGGCTTCGACGGCGTTCCCGAGGCATTGCAGCGCGGACTCACCACCGTTGTCCAGCCGAGCCTGGAGAAGGGCAGGCGCGCCGGCCAGCTGCTGCACAACCCGCCGCGATCGGGTCTGCCGGTCATCGACGTGCTGGACACCGAAGTCGTGCGCGGGCGTACTTCGGGCCCGCCCGCCTAGAGTTCGGTCAGCGGCGCAGTATCGCGCCAGAGATCGATCATCGGCTTCACGCCCTCGACGAGCATCGGCAACTCGTCTGCCATCGCCAAGGCTGCGACCATGGCGAGCCGACTCGCCGCCTCCGTCACTCTGCGCACCCTGTCGTCAATCCGACGCAGCCCAAGGGCGTCGGCGGCAGCGTCATACGCCGAAATGCCTTCCGGACCCACCATGGCCAGATCGGACTCGACGGCGCCCAACGTGACGAGCTCGAAGTCGGACCACAGTTCACCGTCGGCCGTCGCGATCATGTTGTGGTACGGCGCATCCCCGTGAATCGGTTGGATGTCGACGCCGGGAAAGGCCGACTCGAAGCCTGCGCGAGACGTGAGCGCGGGTTCACGGGGTACGAGTGGACTCGGCGGCACGACCGGATGGCCATGGTCGGCAAGCCAGCCGGCCACTGCCAGTTCTGCGCGTTGCTGCGCCGTCTGGGTTTCTGGGGCCGTCGCGTACGAAGCAGGCAGCACGGTGGGCACCCGCACGACGACAGATGTCGGCGCCAGGTGAACGATGACGGAGAACACGTCGTAGAGCACTCGCGGTTCGTCGACCCGCAGGCCAAGTTCGGTACCCGTTGCCACTGCGGCGTCCACCGCCCGAGCCGTTCGCGCGGCGATCTGTTCCGGCTCAGCACCGCCGGCGCTCGTCGAGCAGGTACTTCAGCGCTGCCGCAACGTCTTCCGGCGTTTCAATCCGATATCGCGCAGCCGTGTCGCCCGGTCCGACCTTGACCCCGACGTCGGACTCCCGCAGCCGCCGGAATGCCTTCTCGTCGGTGACGTCGTCGCCGAAGTAGACCACCGCCGACGCGTCGTGCTGCTCGCGCAGGATGTCGATCGCCTCGCCCTTGTCGGTCTGAATAACCGCGAACTCGAGCACCGCCTTGCCCTCGGTGGCCTGCGCATCCCACGACCCGGCAGCCGAACGCGCCTCTCGCAGCGCGGCCTCTCCGTCGTCGGCCGACGCGTTGCGCACGTGCAGCGCGACACTGGCGGGTTTCGTCTCGACCGCGACACCGGGCCGCCCCTCGGCGATCGTGTTCAGCTCGGCGGTGATCCGGTCCAGCAGTGCGCGATCGATGTCGTGGACGAAGCCGGTGTCGAACTCGGCGCCGTGGCTGCCGACGAGATGGACGGTCGACGGCACCCCCGAAAACCGAGACAGCGCTCGCAGCACATCCAACGCGCGTCCGGAGATCAGCGCGGCCGTCGTCGATGGGAGATCGGCCAGCTCGATGAGCGCCTCAGCGGCAGCCGGTAGGGCGCGGGCATCGGCCGGATTGTTGACGATCGGGGCCAGCGTGCCGTCGAAGTCGGACGTGACGAGCAACCGCGGAACGCCTGCGATCGAGGTGAGCGCGCGCAACAGGTCAGGCCGAAGAGCGCTCACCCGTCAGATCTTAGGGTGCTCCCCATCTCCGATGAGCAGACGCACGGCGAGGTCCAGCCGTTTGCTGACGTCGGTCGCCGACGCCCGTCGGGTCAGCCAGGCCAGCAGGTTCGACAGCCAGACGTCGGAGATGACGCGCGCGATGTGGTACTGGTCCTCGGTCGGTTCGCCGTCGCTCATCGCGCGGGCGAACATCGAATCCATCAACTTGCCGACGTGATCAACCTCACCGGCGGCCGATGCGTCGGCGAACACGAATGCCCGCGTCATCGCCTCGGTCAGCAGCGGGATTGCGCTGCATCGCCCGGTTGAGCTTGCCGACCATCAGGTTCAGCCGCTGATACGGGGTACCGCCGGCCAGCGCCGCACGGTCGGTCTTGGCGTCGATTCGCTCGAACTCGCGGCCAAGGGCGGAGACCAGCAGGTGCACCTTCGACGGGAAGTACCGGTAGAGCGTGCCGACCGCGACATCGGCGCGTTCGGCGACCGCGCGCATCTGAACGGCCTCGTAGCCGCCCTTGGAGGCGATCGCCAGCGTGGCGTCGAGGATGCGCTTGCGGCGCTCCCGCTGCGCCTCGGACCCCAGCTCGGACTCGGCCAGTACCGCCACGTTCATGACCTGACGTGGCCGCGAGTTTCCGACCCCGAACCCGGGGCGGGCTGTGCCGGCTGCGACATCCCGGACATTTGGTCGGCGGCTCCTTCATCGTGCGTACTCGCCGAAAACGATACGCATGCCGGACTCCAATTTCTCACCTCAGCGCCGCTGCGGCACCGACGTGTCCTGCTGCAATGGCGGTCGACTTGACGGTCGAACGCTGGCACTATTAGAACACGTTCTAGTGAGATGCACCGCCTTCTCACCCAAACGGTAGGAGTCACCGTGGCCATTTCCTCGCTGGAGACCAGCTCGTCGGAGCAGTTTGCCGCGCGCGAACTGGTCCGTAGCTGGGCCGCCGCGTCCGGTGCCATCGCGGCCGCGCGTGACGTGGAGCAGGGCAAGCCCGACGGTTGGCGGGTCGCCTACGACGGATTAGCCCAACTGGGGCTGTTCGGCGTTGCGCTGTCCGAGGAGCACGGCGGCGCCGACGGCACCGTCGAGGACCTGTGCGCGATGGTCGACGAGGCGGCCGCGGCCATGGTTCCGGGGCCGGTGGCAACCACCGCGCTGGCGACGTTGGTGGTCGAGCGGCCCGACCTTCTCGAGGCGCTGGCATCCGGTGAGCGGGTCGCGGGCGTTGCGCTGTCGGCCGACGTGCGATTCGGCGATGGCCGGGTGTCCGGGACGGCCGAGTATGTCCTTGGCGCCGACGCCGCCGGGATACTCCTGCTGCCTGCCGGTGATTCCTTCGTTCTGGTGGACGCGGCCGCTGCGGGCGTGACGATCGAACTGCTGAAGGCCACCGACTTCTCGCGTCCGCTGGCCCGCGTCGTACTCGACGACGCGCCCGCCGAGGCCGTGACGGCATCGACGCAACGTGTCGCCGACCTCGCGGCGACGGTGCTGGCGGCGGAGGCCGCCGGGCTGGCCCGCTGGACGCTTCAGACCGCCACCGAATACGCGAAGGTGCGCGAGCAGTTCGGCAAGCCGATCGGCAGTTTCCAGGCCATCAAGCACATGTGCGCCGAGATGCTGCTGCGCTCCGAGCAGGCTTCGGTCGCCGCGGCCGACGCGGCGAAGGCCGTCGCAGACTCCGATGAGCGGCAGCTGTCCATCGCGGCTGCGGTCGCCGCGGCGGTCGGGATCGACGCCGCGAAGGCCAATGCCAAGGACTGCATCCAGGTGCTCGGCGGCATCGGCATCACCTGGGAGCACGACGCACACCTGTATCTGCGCCGCGCCCACGGGATCGGGCACTTCCTTGGCGGGGCACACCACTGGCTGCGCCGCGTCGCGACGCTGACGCAGCAGGGTGTTCGCCGCGACCTGCGCATCGATCTCGAGCGCGGTCGAGCCTCTCCGGCCCGAAATCGCCTCGGCGGTAGCCGAAGTCGCCGCACAACCCGCGGAGAAGCGGCAGCTCGCACTGGCTGACGCGGGGCTGCTGGCGCCGCACTGGCCACGTCCGTACGGCCGCGAGGCCGGCCCGGCGGAGCAATTGCTCATCGATCAGGAGCTGGAGTCGGCGGGCGTGGTGCGTCCGGACCTGGTGATCGGGTGGTGGGCCGCGCCGACGATTCTGGAGCACGGCAGCCAGGAGCAGATCGAGAAGTTCGTCCCGGCGACGCTGCGCGGAGAGTTCATCTGGTGCCAGCTGTTCAGCGAACCCGGCGCGGGCTCCGATTTGGCGTCGCTGCGCACGAAAGCGGTTCGCGCCGACTCCGCGGTCGGAAAACCCGGTTGGAAGCTCACGGGGCAGAAGGTGTGGACGTCGGCCGCGCACAAGGCGGCCTGGGGTGTGTGTCTGGCGCGCACCGACGCCGACGCACCGAAGCACAAGGGCATCACCTACTTCCTCGATCGACATGAAGTCGCCGGGCATCGACATCCGGCCGCTGCGCGAGATCACCGGCGACAACCTGTTCAACGAGGTGTTCTTCGACGACGTGTTCGTGCCCGACGAGATGGTCGTCGGCGCGGTGAACGACGGCTGGAAGTTGGCCCGCACCACGCTGGCCAACGAGCGGGTCGCGATGTCTCACGGAACTGCGCTGGGCAACCCGATGGAAGAGCTGCTCCAAACAGTCACCGATCTCGAGCTCGATGCAGCCGGGCAGGACCAACTCGGTGCGATGATCGTGTCGGCTCAGGTCGGCTCGCTGCTTGACCAGAAGATCGCGGAACTGGCTGTGGGAGGTCAGGATCCGGGTCCGCAGGCCAGCGCCCGCAAGCTCATCGGCGTGCGGTACCGGCAGGCGCTGTCCGAGCTGCGGATGGAGCTGTCCGAAGGCGCGGGCGTCGTCGAGAACAAGCAGGTGTTCGACTTCCTCAACACCCGCTGCCTGACGATCGCGGGCGGCACCGAGCAGATCCTGCTCACCCTCGCCGGCGAGAGACTGCTCGGCCTGCCGCGTTAGCTCGACGCATTTCAATGGTCTCCGCTGTGGACTGAATAGCACGATCGTTCTTTTATGCTGAAGGGCGTGAAACAGCGGCCGAAGGGCGAGCGCACCAGGGCGACGATCCTCGCGCAGGCCGCACGCCTGGCGACGGTCGACGGACTCGACGGCCTCACCATCGGCGGGCTCGCCGCAGCGATCGGGATGAGCAAGAGCGGTCTTTACGCCCACTTCGGGTCGAAAGAGGACCTGCAGTTGGCGACCATCGCGTCAGCGCGCGAAACCTTCATCGCCGAGGTTTTCGTCCCTGCCCTCGACGCGCCGCAGGGCGTCCAGCGCCTCTACGCCGCATGCGATGCGTTTCTGTCTCACATCGAGCGGCGGGTGTTTCCCGGCGGGTGCTTTTTCGCAGTAGCGGCCGCTGACGTCGGCACGCGGCCGGGTGCGGTGCGCGACGCTGTCGCCGCGCAGCAACGTGATTGGACCGAACTCCTCGAGCGGCTCGCCCGCAAGGCGATGGAGGTCGGCGAACTCGAGGCCGGCGTGGACCCGGCCCAGCTCGCCTTCGAGCTCAACGCGGTCTTGGTGTCCGCCAGTTCGACCTTCATCCTGCAAGGCGATGCCGCGGTGTTCGAGCGCGCTCGTGTGGCAGTCCGCCGGCTGGTGCCGCTACACCAGTGACTTCAGCTGAACGTGGTCTGCGCGCAGGCGTCCGGTGAGGTGAGGTTCACGCCCGCATATACGACCTGGATGTGTGCGCACACGATGTAACCGGTGTCGGTCCGGGGTCGCCCGGTACGCCAGTCGACGGGCCAGCTGTTGCCGTGGAACTGAAACTTCTCGGGCGGACCGCCGCCGAAGTAGATCGTCGTCAATTCGACATCGGTGAGCGATTTGAACAGGCGGGTATTCGGTGCGTCGAAGTCCGATTCCAGATACACGCTGCGGTCCATCGTGCGCAGCGTGGTGGTCTGGCGAGCCCACAGGTCGCCGGGAAATCCGATCGGTCCTTCCGGCGTGCGCAGGTTGGCCGCCGTCGTGAACAGGCAATTAACCTGCGCTGCAATGCAATTGGCAGTCACATGCATTTCGAGCGCCGTCACCGGGTCCACCGGAATCGATGCGTCAGCCGTGTCGACCGCCGCCGAGGACATCGGCGTCGGTGCGGCGAATGCGAACGTCAGCCACGTCGCCGCGAGCACCGCGAGAATGCCGGCCAACCGCTTCGTCACTCTGCTCCCCTCTGGAGCCGCTCGCGGCGACATCCCATTCCGTGCGGCGAATGGTAGCCCGCGCGTTATTCGTCGTAGGTGACTTCGACCGAATCGGATCGCGGCCTGGCCTGGCAACCGAGGATCAGGCCCTCGTCGAGGTCGGACTGCTCGAGCACGTCGTTGACCTCCATCTCGACGTCTCCGCCCTTCTTGAGCACCGCGCAGGCGCCGCAGTGGCCCTCACGGCAGGAGAACGGCGCGTCGAGGCCCTTGTCGAGCAGCACGTCGAGCAACTTGGCGTTGCGCGGCCATTGAATCTCGTGGGTCTCGCCGTCGAGCGTGACGATCGCCGTGGCGGGACCCTCGTCGCTGTCGTCCTCCTCGATGACGACAGCGGCGAAGGGGTCCGATTCCAGCGACTTGAACACCTCGATGTGGATGCGCTCGGCCCCGATGGTTTTCAGTGCCTCCTCGGCCGCCGCCATGAACGGTCCCGGACCGCAGATGTAGGCGTCGTGGCCGGCGTAGGGCGCGGCCAGCGCGGCCAGCGCCGCCCCACTCGGCAGCCCCTGCACGGAAACGAGCCAGTGGATGACGGTGAGCCGGTCGGGGTACTTGGCCGCCAAATCGCGCAGGGAGCCGCCGAAAATCACCGAGTTCTCGTCCTGATTCGCGTAGATCAAGCACGACCTTGCCGCTGCCCTCGGCGAGCGCGGACTTGCAGATCGACATCATCGGCGTGATGCCGCTGCCCGCGCCGAGCAGCAAGAAGTCGGTGTCGAGCGTCTTGGGGACGAAGGTGCCCGACGGTGCCAGCACGTGGATCTTCATGCCGGCGTGCGCGTGGTCGCACAACCAGTTCGATGCGTACCCGCCATCGGTGCGCTTGACGGTCACGGTCATCGGGTCGCCGATGAACGGGGAGCTGCACAGCGAGTAGCAGCGGGCGACCGAGCCGGTGCGGTCGCTTGGTACGCGCAAAGTGAGGAACTGACCGGGGGCGTAGCGCAACCGCTCGGCGGGGATATCGGCGCCGTCGGGCACCGAGAACACCAGCGAGCGCGCGTCGGAGGTCTCCTCGACGACGTCGGCCAGCTGCAGCTCGAGCACGTGGCTACCGAGCGGCTCGTCGGTCACGGCCGTTCACCCTTCCTCATCGCGATAACTAGAACAGGTTACAGAAATGCATGTGCCCAGGTCCAGCCCCCGTACGAATGCCCTGCTCGACACAAATCGTAACGTGTTCTAATCTCTGTCTAGGTCCGTACTTCCGGGAGGCAAACCAGTGACGTCCATTGAACAGCGTGACGTGCAGTCGGTCCTAGCCGGCATCGACGACCTGCTGCCTCGGATCAGCAAGCGGGCTCAGCAGGCCGAGGACCTGCGTCAGGTTCCCGACGACACCATCAACGAACTCGACGAGGTCGGCTTTTTCAAGCTGCTGCAGCCGTCCCAGTGGGGTGGCCTCGAGGCTGATCCGACCGTCTTCTATGAGGCGGTGCGCCGGCTCGGCTCGGCCTGCGGTTCGACCGGTTGGGTCAGCTCGATCATCGGCGTGCACAACTGGCACCTCGCCCTGTTCGATCAACAGGCGCAGGACGAGGTGTGGGGTGACGACCCGGCGGTACGGGTGTCGTCGTCGTACGCCCCGATGGGTGCGGGTGTGGTGACCGAAGGCGGCTACCTGGTCAACGGATCGTGGAACTGGTCATCCGGATCCCACCATGCGACATGGGCGTTCCTCGGCGGGCCCGTCATCAAGGACGGCAAGCCTGTCGACTTCGGCAGCTTCCTGATCCCGCGCAGCGAGTACCGCATCGACGACGTGTGGAATGTCGTCGGGCTCAAGGGCACCGGCTCGAACACCGTCGTGGTCAAGGACGTGTTCGTGCCGCGGCACCGGTTCCTGTCGTACAAGTCGATGAACGACCGCACCGCCGGTGGGCTGGAGAACAACACCGCGCCGGTCTACAAGATGCCATGGGGCACCATGCATCCCACCACGATCACGGCCCCGATCATGGGGATGGCCTACGGTGCATACGATGCTCACGTCGAACACCAGGGCAAGCGTGTGCGCGCGGCGTTCGCCGGCGAGAAGTCCAAGGACGACCCGTTCGCGAAGGTCCGCATCGCCGAGGCGGCCAGCGATATCGACGCCGGCTGGCGACAGCTGATCGGCAACGTCCGCGACGAGTACGAACTGCTGAAGGCGGACAAGGAGATTCCGTTCGAGCTTCGGGCACGGGCACGCCGCGACCAGGTTCGCGCCACCGCCCGCGCCATCGCGTCGATCGACCTCCTTTTCGAGGCGTCCGGAGCCACCGCACTGAACCTCGACCAGCCGGTGCAACGCTTCTGGCGCGATGCACACGCCGGTCGCGTGCACGCCGCCAACGAGCCAGAGCGCGCCTACCTGATCTTCGGCAACAACGAGTTCGGCCTGCCGCCGCAGGACACGATGGTTTAACTGGAAGGCCCGATGACCTCCTTCGCCGCCGAAGCTGCACAACAGCAAGAGATCACGTTCGAGTCGACATCTCGTTACGCGCAGGTGCGCGACGACATGCGGCTGCACTACCACGAGGCCGGAGTCGGCAACGAGAAGACCGTCGTCCTGCTTCACGGCGGTGGCCCGGGTGCGTCGAGCTGGTCGAATTTCGGCCGCAACATCGCCGTGCTGGCGCAGCACTTTCACGTGCTGGCCGTCGATCAGCCCGGCTACGGACATTCCGACAAGCACACCGAACACGAGCAGTACAACCGATACAGCTCCACCGCGCTGCTGAACTTGTTCGACCACCTCGGTATCGAAAGCGCTGACCTGGTGGGCAATTCGCTCGGCGGGGGTACCGCGGTGCGGTTCGCGCTCGACAACGGCAGGCGGGCGGGCCGGCTGGTGCTGATGGGCCCCGGCGGCCTTTCGGTCAACCTGTTCGCGCCGGACCCCACCGAGGGCGTCAAGCTGCTCGGCAAGTTCACCGCCGACCCCACGCGCGAGAACATGGAGAAGTTCCTGCGCATCATGGTCTTCGACCAGAACCTGGTGACACCGGAGCTGATCGACGAGCGATTCGCGATCGCCAGCCAGCCGGAGTCGCTCGCGGCCGCCCGCGCGATGGGAAAGTCGTTCGCGGGCCCCGACTTCGAGCTCGGCATGATGTGGCGCGAGGTGTACAAGCTGCGGCAGCGGGTCCTTCTGATCTGGGGTCGTGAGGACCGCGTCAACCCGCTCGACGGGGCGCTGATGGCGCTGAAGCAGATTCCGAAGGTGCAGCTGCACGTCTTCGGCCAGTGCGGACACTGGGCGCAGTTGGAGAAATTCGACGAGTTCAACAAGCTCACTGTTGATTTTCTTGGAGGCGGGGGATGAGCATCAAATCTCTGGGCTACCTGCGGATCGAGGCCACCGACGTCGGAGCGTGGCGCGAGTACGGCCTCAAAGTGCTCGGCATGGTGGAGGGCTCCGGTGCCACCGAGGGCGCGCTCTATCTCAGGATGGACGAGTTCCCGGCCCGCCTGGTGATCATCCCCGGCGAGCACGACCGTCTGCTGCAATCCGGCTGGGAGACCGCCAATGCCGCGGCGCTGGCCGACATTCGCAAGCGGCTCGACGTCGAGGGCACACCGTACAAGGAGGCCTCGGCGGCCGAACTCGCCGAACGCCGGGTCGACGAGATGATCACGTTCGACGACCCGTCCGGCAACACACTCGAGGTGTTCCACGGCGTCGCCCTCGAGCACCGCCGCGTCGTCAGCCCGTACGGCCACAAGTTCATCACCGAGGAGCAGGGCCTGGGCCACGTGGTGCTGACCACCAAGGACGACGCGGAGTCGCTGCACTTCTACCGCGACGTGCTCGGGTTCTATCTGCGCGACTCGATGCGGTTGCCGCCGCAGCTCGTCGGCAGGCCGGCCGACGGGCCCCCGGCGTGGTTGCGGTTCTTCGGCGTCAACCCGCGGCATCACAGCCTGGCCTTCATGCCGGGCGAGACGCCAAGCGGCATCGTCCATCTCATGATGGAGGTCGGCAGCAGCGATGACGTCGGACTCTGCCTCGATCGGGCGCTGCGCCGCAAGGTGCCGATGTCGGCAACGCTGGGCAGGCACGTCAACGACAAGATGCTGTCGTTCTATATGAAGACCCCCGGTGGGTTCGACGTCGAATTCGGCTGCGAGGGACTGACGGTCGACGATCACGACTGGGTCGCCAGGGAGAGCACCGCCGTCAGCCTGTGGGGCCACGACTTCAGCATCGGCTTCAAGTTCAGTGATGAGCGCTTGCGCGAAGAACACAGACTAGTGAGCCGCGAACCGCTGGATCCCCGCACATTCCGCAATGTGCTGGGGCAGTTCTGTACCGGCATCACGATCATCACCACCGTGCATGACGGTGCGCCCGTCGGGTTCGCCTGCCAGTCGTTCGCGGCGCTGTCGCTGGATCCGCCGCTGGTGCTGTTCTGCCCGACGAAGGTGTCGCGGTCCTGGCAGGCCATCGAGGCCAGCGGCCATTTCTGCGTGAACGTGCTGCACGAGAAGCAGAAGGACGTCTCGGCGCGCTTCGGCTCCAAAGAACCCGACAAGTTCGCCGGAATCGACTGGCTCCCATCGAAACTGGGCTCGCCGGTCATCGAAGGGCACGCTGGCGCACATCGACTGCACGGTGCAGTCGGTGCACGACGGCGGCGACCACCTCGTGGTGTTCGGTGCGGTCCACTCGCTGTCGGACGTGCCGCACAAGAAGCCGCGCCCGCTGCTGTTCTACCGCGGGCAGTACACCGGCATCGAGCCCGACAAGAACACCCCGGCCCACTGGCGCGACGACCTCGAGGCGTTCCTCACCACCACCACCGACGACACCTGGCTCTAGATGCGCTCTTCGATGAAATCGATGATCGTCGCGGCCACCTCGCGGTGCACCGTCTCGTTGAGGATGTCGTGGCGCGCGCCGGGAAACTCCTTGAGCTGCAACGGTTCTATCTGCTCGGCGTAGGCGCGCACCGCCCCGATCTGTGCGATCGGATCGCTGACGCCGTGTACCGCCAACGTCGGCACCGCGAACTTCGGCAGTTCTGCGCCGAACCGGTCCCATGCCTCGTCGAGTGCCCGCGCCAACGGCGCACCGTCTGCGTCGACGAAGGCCAGCGGGTCGTTCTCCAGCGAGTCCAGATAGAACGGATCGGCGGAAAGCCAGCCGGGGTCGAGGTCGAAAGCGCTGTCGGCATCAAGCATTTCCGGGATCGGCACCAGCGGAGCTCCCGAGATGACGCCGGCCCGGTATCGGTTGGGCTGCTCCAGTAACCGGGTCAACGTCACGACCGAGCCGAACGAATGGCCCTGGGCTATCAGCGGGCAGCCCGGGCCGTTCGCCCTCGGCGAGTTCGGTCAAGGTGTCGGCAAGGTCGGAGCTGTCGGCGATCGAGCGGAAGTCACCGCGGTCGCCGGGGCTCAGGCCGTGCCCGAACTGGTCGACGGCCCACAGATCGATGCCTGCGGCGTTGAGCGCGAAGCCATAGCGGTGATAGACGCCGGTGTGCTCACCGAACCCGTGCAGAAAGATGACGGCGGCGCGGGGATCGGGCGGCGGCCCAGTGCCGGTAATAGGCCCGGCCCTTCGGGTGATCGATGAATGGCATGCCCAAGCGTGTCGCAGGCGGCTCGATTCTGCCAACCGCCGATCAATTTCTGCCAGCGGAATTAATGCCCTGACCTGTCGGTTTAGACCATCAGACCGGCGAAAAGAACCACCGGCAGAGCAACAGAAGAAGGCACCAAGATGAAGAAGATCGGATTCGCCGCCATCGTTGCAAGCGGGTTGAGCGCAGCCATCATCGGCCTGGCAGGCCCGGCGCAGGCGGACGTCGAACATCACCAGTGGCTCGATCGCATTCACCCCGTGGTTGTCGTGCCCCACGTGGACACGACAGTGCAACAGAGCCACTGACACTGCCAACCATCGATCAATACCTGCCAGCGGAATTAAACCCCTGAGCAGTCGTGTTTAGACAATTAGAACCGGCGAAAGAAACACCGGTAGGAAAGAAGAAGAGGCACCAAGATGAAGAAGTTCGGATTCGCCGCAATGATCGCCAGTGGACTGACCGCAGCCGTCCTCGGCTTCGCCGCCCCATCACAAGCGGCCGCAGGGTTCTCGACGGACGTGGGCCACCACGACTGGGTCAACATCCTCCAGCCGCAGGTGAACGTGCCGCATGTCGATACGACGGTGCAGCAGAGCCGCTGACCTCAAAGCAACGAGAAGGGCACCCGAATCGGGTGCCCTTCTTTCGTTTGTCCGGAGCGCGTTTGGCCATTGCAGAGGCGGGGCACCTGCATGCATAGTCGCAGGCGTCTGTGATGGGCCTCACCGTGGAGGAGAATCTGATGACCGTTCCCGATCTCCATGGCCGCACTGCGCTCGTCACCGGCGGTGCGAGTGGAATCGGCGCTGCCTGCGCACGGGAACTCGCCGGCCGTGGCGCGGTGGTCACCGTCGCCGATCTCGAAGAGGACGGCGCCAAGCAGCTGGCGGATGAGATCGGCGGAAAGGTCTGGGCCGTCGACCTTTCCGATGTCACGGCGCTCGAAGACCTGCGGCTCGAAACCGACATCCTGGTGAACAACGCCGGCGTGCAGCACGTGAGCGCCATCACCGAATTCCCGCCCGAGCGCTTCCGATTCATCCAGGCGTTGATGGTGGAGGCACCGTTTCTGCTGATCCGCGCCGCGCTGCCACACATGTACGAGCAGAACTTCGGGCGCATCATCAACATCTCGTCGGTGCACGGCCTTCGCGCCTCCGAGTTCAAGGTGGCCTACGTCACCGCCAAGCACGGGCTCGAGGGGCTGTCGAAGGTGACTGCGCTCGAGGGTGGGTCGCACGACGTGACGAGCAACTGCGTCAATCCCGGATACGTGCGAACGCCCTTGGTGACCAAGCAGATCGCCGACCAGGCTAAGGTGCACGGCATATCCGAGGATCAGGTGGTGACTGAGATTCTTCTGAAGGAGTGCGCGCTCAAGCGCCTATTGGAGCCCGAAGACGTCGCCTCGCTGGTTGGCTGGCTCGCCTCACCGGCCGCCGGGATGGTGACCGGAGCCTCCTACACCATGGACGGCGGCTGGAGCGCACGATGACCGAGGCCGGGCCGCAGTGGGTGCCGACTGACACCGAAATCGACGAAGCGCGGGTCACCGATTTCGCGCGTTTTGTGCAGGAGCGCACCGGCGCCCCGGTATCCGGACTATCGGGCGCTGTGGCAATGGTCGGCCGACGATCCGGCCGCGTTCTGGGCGGCGATGTGGGACTACTTCGACCTCGGCGACCGGCCGGAAATCGTGCTCGATGACGAACGGATGCCCGGCGCGACGTGGTTCACCGGTACCCGGCTGAACTATGTCGACCAGGTGGTGCGCAACGCACGTACCGACCGTCCCGCGATCCTCTACGTCGCCGAAGGCGGCGCGACGACGGAGGTGTCGTGGACCGAATTGCTGGGCCGCACCGCCGCATTCGCGCAGCGACTGCAGTCCCTTGGCGTCACGACGGGCGACCGGGTGGTCGGTTATCTGCCGAACATCCCCGAGACGGTGATCGCGTTCCTGGCCACTGCGAGCATCGGTGCGATCTGGAGCGCCTGCGGGCAGGACTACTCGGCCAAGGCGGCGCTGGACCGGCTCGGTCAGCTCGAACCGGTCGTACTGGTGACGGCCGAGAGCTACAAGTTCGGCGGCAAGACACACGACAAGCGCGACGAGATCGCCGCGCTGCAGGCCGGTCTGCCGACGCTGCGCGCCACCGTCATGGCATCCGAGCTCGCCGCGACGGCCGACGGTGCGGAGCTCGCGACAACACCGGTCGACGTTCGACCATCCGCTGTGGATTCTCTTCTCGTCCGGAACGACCGGGCTGCCGAAAGGCATCATGCACGGCCATGGCGGCGTCGTGCTCGAACATCTGAAAGCCGTTGCGCTGCAGTCGGATATCGGACCCGACGACACCTTCTTCTGGTTCACCAGCCCGAGCTGGATGATGTGGAACTTCCAAGTCGCCGGTCTGCTGGTGGGGGCGACGATCGTCTGCTACGACGGCAGCCCCAACGCGCCGCGGCCCGATGCATTGTGGAGCATCGCCGCAGGCGTTCGGGCCACCGTGTTCGGCACCAGCCCCGGGTATGTGCTCGGGTGCATCAAGGCGGAGGCGGTGCCCCGCAAGGATCACGACCTGTCGGCGCTGCGCACCGTGGGGATCACCGGATCGTCGCTGCCGCCATCGTCGTCGCTGTGGTTGAACGACAACGCCGGTGAGCACGTTCAGGTCGCGTCGATCAGCGGTGGTACCGACGTGGTTCGGCGTTCATCGGCGGTGTCCCCACCGTGCCGGTGTGGCCGGGCGAGCTGTCGGCGCCGTATCTGGGCGTTGCGCTGGATTCCTGGGACGAGTCCGGGCAAGCCGGTGCGCGGCGAGGTCGGCGAGTTGGTCATCACCAAGCCGATGCCCTCGATGCCGGTCGGGTTCTGGAATGATCCCGACGGATCACGTTATCGCAGCGCATATTTCGAGATGTTCCCCGGCGTGTGGCGCCACGGCGACTGGATCACGATCACCGACCACGACAGCATCATCGTGCACGGCCGGTCGGATTCCACGCTGAACCGGCACGGCATCCGGATGGGCAGTGCCGACATCTACCAGGCGGTGGAACGCCTCCCCGAGATCGCCGAGGCGCTGGTCATCGGTTGCGAGCAACCCGACGGCGGATATTGGATGCCGCTGTTCGTGGTGCTGGCCGACGGTGCAGAGCTGACGGACGAAGTGCGCGATCGCATCAACAAGACCATCCGCGAGGATGTGTCCCCGCGGCATGTTCCCGATGAGATCATCGTCGCTCCCGGTGTCCCGCACACCCGCACCGGCAAGAAGCTCGAGGTGCCGATCAAGAAGACTGTTCGCCGGCGCCGACCCCGCGAAGGTGGTGGAGCGCAGCGCCGTCGACGACCCCGAGCTGCTCGACTGGTACGCCAACCTCAAGCACTGACCGGGCTTTATCCACAGGCTTTCTGACCATGGTGACCTGTTGCCTCATGTCAAGATGCGCGCGAAGGCGGATTCGTTGCCTCATGTGAACGTGCGCGCTTGTTAACTCGGGCTTTGGTGGCGGGTCCAGTTTTGCTGGTGGTCATTGTGAGGAGCTGAGTCGTCAGGGCCTGGATCTGGCGCTGGGTGGCGGCGGGGTTTATCCGGCGAGTAGGCTCCGGGTCAGGGCCGACTATGCGGTCCTCGGTCATGGTCGGGTGATCGATCGCGCGGTGAAACGGGGTGGCGGCGGTGTCGTATTTCTTGGACACCTTGGCGCCGTCGACGGACCTTGGACATCAGTTTCTGCTGCGGGTAGAAGTAGTTCGTCAGCTTGGACTGCAGCTGCCAGATCTCGTTGAGTAACAACAATTCTGCGGCGGTGTCGTAGCGGTGGTAGCCGACCACGGTGCGGACTACCGCCCAGTTCTTCTGCTCTACGTGGCAGCCGTCGTTCTTGTTGCCCGGCCGCGCGCGGGTGAAGGTGATCTGGCGCTCTTCGCACCATTGCAGCAGGTGAGTCGTTGATGAATTCCGATCCGTTGTCGGAGTCCACCCCCAGGATCGGGAACGGCATCTTGTCGGCGATGTCCTTGAGTGCGGCGAAGCACCCATTTGCCGGCCTTGCTGGGCACGGAGCGGTTCTCGGTCCACCCGGTGGCGATGTCGGTGACCGTCAGCGTGAACGCGTACCGGCCGGCGGGGATGCCGCCCTCGTGGGAGACCAGGTCGATCTCGACGAACCCGGGTCGCGCGTCGTCCCAGTCCGCCCAGGTGCGCACCGGGATCTGACTCTTGAGCAGCGATCCCGGCTTGGTGGTGCACGCGCCCCTTGAGCTGATGTTTGCGCCGCTCGGGAGCCAGCCGGCGATCGATGGTGGCCGCCGACATCGACACCAACAGCGCAGCGGTGGCCTCATCGATGCCCAGTTCCCCGAAATGGCGCAACACCACCACCAGTTCGTCCAACATCGGCGCCAGCCGCTTGCCGGCCGGCATTCCCAGCACCGTCCAGCACACCGTCAGTGCGGCAACGACATCGGGCCCGTACTTCGGTGGCCGCGGGTTGTCTCGGTGACACCGATTTGGGCCGCAACGCCGTCGTGAGCGCCTTGCGGGCATGGTTGCGATGCCAGCCCGTGTTGGCGCACAACTCGTCGAGGATCACGCCCTTGCCGCGTTTACCCGCCAGCTGGTAGCGAGTCGCGTCGTCTCGGTGATTGCCCTGCGCTCGGTCAACGTCAACCCCATCTTCTGGGGGTACGCGCGCATTTTCAGTGAGGCAACGAATCACCATTTCGCGCGCACTTCCGACGAGTCAACGCGGGTGACTGGTGTCGGTAGCTTGTGGCAGTATAGAACGTATGTTCGAAGGGTTGTCGGATTGGGATCTCGTCGATGTGATGGGTGAGGCGACTCGGTATGAGTCCTCGGCGGTCGCGCAGCGGTTGTTGTGTGTGGCGGAGTTCTTCGAGCGGCGTTCGGGGGCGTTGGCCGAGTTGGCGTGGTGCTGCGCTGATAGCTGTGCTGCGGTGGCCGCTGAGGTGTCGTGTGCCCAGAACATCAGCCACGCCCGCGCGGTGGGACAGGTGCAGTTCGCGTGCGCGTTGAAGTACCGGCTGCCGGCGGTGGCCAAGGTGTTTGTGCGCGGCACGATCGACTACCGGATGGTCTCGATGATCATCGCGCGCACCGAGAACGTCGAGGACGAGGTGATGGCGGCGGTGGATGAGGCCATCGCCGCCCGCGTCGAGAAGTGGATGAAGCTGTCGAAAAAGAAGCTGCGCGACCGTGTCGATCAGTGGGTCGCCAAATTTGATGCGGCCGGGGTGCGGGTGCCGCCCGAGGTCGAGGACAACCGCTATGTCGATGTCGATGCGGCCAGCCCGGGCATGGCGCACCTGTCCGGACATATTCGTGCCGCCGACGCCGCCACGATCAACCAGCGGTTGGATGCGTTGGCTGACACGGTGTGCGCCAACGATCCCCGCTCCCACGCCCAACGCCGCGCCGATGCCAGTGGAGCCGATGGGCCGCTACGAAGCCACCCTGGCGTGTGAGTGCGGGCGAGAGGACTGCCCCGCCGCAGCGCTACGCGCCGACGCGTCCGCCGCGGCAACGACAGTCATTCATGTGTTGGCCGAGCAGGCCACCCTGGACGGCACCAGCGACAACCCCGGCTATCTGGCCGGGTTCGGGATCATGCCCGCCGAATCGGTGCGCGACCTGGCCGCCACCGCTACAACCACCATCAACCCCCTGACCGTCCCGGCCGCGGCGGCACCCGATCCCGGATACCGGCCGAAGGCCAAGACCGCGGAGTTTCTGCGGTGGCGGGATATGACGTGCCGCTGGCCGGGATGCGACAAGCCTGTGGAGAAGTCCGATATCGACCACACGGTGCCTTATCCGTTCGGGCCCACTCATCCGTCCAACACCAAGCATTACTGCCGCTATGCATCATCTGATCAAGACGTTCCATTGCGGGCGGGGTGGAGTGATCGGCAGTTGCCCGATGGCACCATCGTGTTGACCGCCCCGACCGGACACGTCTACACCAGCCAGGCCCACGGCGCCGCGCTGTTCCCGGCGTTGGGCACACCGACCGGTGCACTCGACATTCCGCCCTATCCAGAGCCCTCGGAGGCCGCGCGGTGGGCGAAGATGCCGCGCCGCAAACAGACCCGCGAGCAGAACCGCCGCGACCGCATCAACGCCGAACGCCGGCAACGCACCGAACTCATCGCCGAAGAACAACGACAACGCCAAGCCTGGCTCGCCGCCAACTACCAACCCCCACCCTTCTAGAGGGCGTCAATCCAGCCAGGCGCCGATGCGCTTGATCGCCTCGTCGATGTCGGCCGTCGGCCCCGCGAACGAAAGCCGCACGAACGAACCGCCGCGTACCGTGTCGAAGTCGACGCCGGGAGCGATGGCTACGCCGGTGTCCACCAACAGCTTCGAGCAGAACGACAGCGAGTCGGTGGTCAAGTGTGAGACATCGGCGTACACGTAGAACGCGCCGTCGGTCGGCGCAAGCCGGTCGATGCCGATGGAACGCAAGCCGTCGAGCAGCAGTCGCGCGGTTGGCGGCGTAGTGGTGCAGCAATCCATCCGCCTCCGCGACCGATTCCGGCGTGAAGGCGGCGACGGCGGCCATCTGAGACAGCACCGGCGGGCAGATGGTGAAGTTTCCGGTCAGACGGTCGATCGCGCGCTGCAGCTCCTGCGGCACCAACAGCCAGCCCAGACGCCAGCCCGGTCATCGCGAAGTACTTCGAAAAGCTGTTCACCACAATGGCATCCCGCGACGTCTCCCACGCGCAACTGGTCGCCGGCGCACCCTCGTAGACCAGGCCGTGGTACACCTCGTCGCTGATCAGCCGGACGCCCGATGATTCGCACCACGATGCGATCGCGGACAGTTCTTCGGGCGGGATCACCGTGCCCGTCGGGTTGGCCGGGCTCGCGACGATCACACCCTTCACGGGGGGATCGAGGTCGGCGAGCATCTGTGCGGTCGGCTGGAATCGTGTCTGCGCGTCCGCACGGGATCTCGACCACCTCGCATCCCAGCGCCGACAGGATGTTGCGGTAGCACGGGTAACCGGGACTGGCGATCGCCACCCGGTCGCCCACGTCGAAGCACGCCAGAAACGCCAACAGGAACCCTCCGCTGGAGCCCGGTCGTGATCACCACGTCGGCCGGGTCGACGGTCAGGCCGTGCCTGCTCGCATACGAGCCCGCGATCGCGGATACGCAGTTCGGGGATTCCGAGCGCGACGGTGTACCCCAGGACGGTGCTGTCCAGCGCGTGCCTTCGCGGCCGACCCGCACGGCCTTCGGCGCGCCTGCACTGGGTTGCCCCGCCGACAGATTGACCAGGTCGCCGTGGCTGCGCTGGCGTTCGGCGGCCGCCAGCCACACGTCCATCACATAGAACGGCGGGATGCCTGCACGTAGGGCGACGCTCATTTGGGCCAGGCTAACAAGCGGCGTCTTCGGGCTTGCTGGATATTAGCGAGGTATGAACATGAACGACGAGCACTACGCGATCAACAGAGCGTGGTGGGACGAACGTGCCCCAGCGCACGCGAGTTCGCCGGACTACGCCGTGCCAGAACTCATCGCCGATCCGACGCGGCTGTCCGACGTCGTCCGGTTCGACCTACCGCGGCTCGGCGACATTGCCGGACAGCGCGGAATCCATCTGCAATGCCATATCGGCACGGACACGATCTCGCTGCACCGCCTCGGCGCCGCGATGACAGGACTCGACTTCTCGCCGGAATCGATTGCGATCGCCCGTCGCATCGCCGCAGACGCGGGCGCCGACGTCACCTACGTCGAGGCGGACGTGTACAGCGCCCCATCCGCCGTCGCCTGTGGATTCGACTTCGTCTTCACGGGAATCGGTGCACTGTGCTGGCTACCCGATGTCAGGCGATGGGCAAGGACCGTCGCGGAACTACTGCGCCCGGGTGGCAGGCTTTTCTTGCGCGAGGGCCATCCGATGTTGCTGGCCTTCGATGAACAGCGAACGGACGAATGGGTTCTCCGCTACTCGTATTTCGAACAGCCAGAACCGGAGAGCTTCGACGCGCCAGGAACATACGTCGACACCGAAGCCGAGTTCGGCCACAACCAGGCCAGCGACTGGAGTCACGGGATCGGCGACGTCATCACCGCGGTCCTCGATGCCGGGATGGAACTCACCATGTTCGTCGAGCACGACTCCGTGCCGTGGGAAGCGCTTCCCGGTCGCATGCGTCCGGACGGCGGCGAATGGCGGCTCATCGAGCACCCGGAGTGGCTCCCGCTGACCTACACGCTGCAAGCGGTCAAGCGCTGACGCCGGTCTGCCCGGGCGGCCGTTGACGACCGTGCACAATCAGCGGATGACCGCATCCGATCCAGGTGCACCGGTTGTGGTGGGCATCGGCCCGGTCGACCGCCGCCGACGTCGTCCGAGTGGCACGGGACAACGCGAAGGTGGTGATCTCCGACGACGCCATCGCCGCGATCACCGCCAGCCGCAGCCGTATCGAAGCCCTTGCCGACGACCCGACTCCTGCGTACGGCATCTCGACCGGTTTCGGTGCGCTGGCAAACCGCCACATTCCGCACGAGCTCCGAACCAAGCTGCAACGCAGCCTGATTCGCTCCCACGCGGCGGGTTCGGGACCCGAGGTCGAGCGGGAAGTCGTCCGCGCGATGATGCTGCTGAGGCTGTCGACCCTGGCTACCGGTCGCACCGGGGTACGACCCGAGGTCGCACAGGCATACGCGGGGCTGCTGTCCGCCGGGCTGACCCCGGTTGTCCACGAGTACGGCAGCCTCGGCTGCTCCGGAGACCTTGCGCCGCTGGCGCATGTCGCGCTGACGATCATCGGGGAAGGGCACGTCAACACCGCCGACGGCCGGTTGGTGCCCGCGGCGGAAGCCCTGGCCGCGCACGGCCTTGAACCGATCGTTCTCGCCGAGAAGGAGGGCCTTGCCCTCATCAACGGCACCGACGGGATGCTCGGGCAACTGATCCTCGCGCTGGCGGACCTCGACCGGCTGTTGCCGCTGGCGGATGTCGCGGCCGCGATGAGCGTCGAAGGCCTGCTCGGCACGGTCAAGGTCTTCGCGCCACACCTGCAGGCGCTGCGGCCCCAGCCGGGTCAGGCCGTCGCCGCGGCGAACATGACGCGGGTCCTCGCCGGTTCACCGATCGTCGAAAGCCACAGCGGGCCGGACTGCACGCTGGTCCAGGATGCGTACTCGCTGCGCTGCGCACCCCAGGTGGCCGGCGCGGTCCGCGACACGATGACCCACGCCAGGAACGTCGCGAGCTGGGAATTGGCCAGTACCGTCGACAATCCCGTCGTCACCGACGAGGGCACCGTCGAATCGAACGGGAACTTCCACGGCGCACCCGTTGCCTACGTGCTCGACTTCCTGGCGATCGCGGTCGCAGATCTCGCGAGCATCAGCGAACGGCGCACCGACAGATTCCTCGACGCGTCGCGTAGCCACGGACTCAATCCGTTCCTCGCCGACGACCCCGGCGTCGACAGCGGCCTGATGATCGCCCAGTACACCCAGGCCGCGATCGTCTCCGAGCTCAAGCGCCTGGCCAGCCCCGCGAGCGTCGACTCGATCCCGTCTTCGGCGATGCAGGAAGACCATGTGTCCATGGGCTGGTCCGCCGCCCGAAAGCTGCGGAAGGCCATCGAGGGACTCACCCACGTGCTGGCCATCGAAATCATGACCGCGGCAAGGGGAATCGACATGCGCGCACCGCTGACCCCCGCATCGGCAACCGGTGCTGTCATCGGCGCCGTGCGGACGCGGGTCGCCGGACCCGGCGCCGACCGTCATCTCGCCCCCGAGATGGAGGCGGTCATCGATCTTGCCCGCGCCGGCTCGCTGCTTGCCGCCGCGGAATCAGTGACCGGCCCGCTCGCCTGACTAGTCCGAGGCCGGGATCAGCCGCCCGAGGTCATCCAGAAGCAACTCCGCCGCGGCGATGTCGCCGCGCAGGTCGCGGTCTTCGATGTTGTGTCGGCAGCACTGCGGCCAGCGCCAGGATGTCGCCGACGACCCCGCTGAACCGGTCGTCGAGCCCGCGCTGACGCATCAACCTCACCGCGCCGACCAGCTCGCAGCACAGCAGCACCCGGTAGGCGGCGATGGACCGCTCGAGTTGCTGTACGCCCTGTGACGCGAACGTGGCATCCTCCTCGGCGCCCCGCGAGAGCACCAGGGTGCCCGCCGACGCCGGCTGGGCGGCGTTGCGGATCTCGGCGATCGCGCCTGCGGCCACGTATTCGACCATCATCAAGCCCGAGGAACCGTCGACGTCGGAAGCGAGGAATGCGATTGCCGCCGTTGGTATCCGGATCGTTGAGCATCCTGATCCGGGAATGTGTGATCGGCGCGGTGAGCGCGAGTGCGAGAGTGGCGCCGTCCAGTTCGAGTGACAACGACGCCTGATAGAACGCGCCGTGGTGGATCACGGTTTCGTTCTCGATGTCGAACAGCGGATTCTCCTGGGCGCTGTTCAGCGTCCGCTGGAGCTGCGCCTCCAACGTGTGCAATGACGCCACCACGCTCGCCTGGGCGACCGGGTAGACCCGGAGCCCGTAGGGGTCCTGGATGCGGGCGGGGCGGTAGTCCGGCAAGTCCGTCGTCGCCAGAACGGATCGCAGCCGATGGGCGACGGCGCCGGCATAGGGCGCGGCCGATGCGTACGCCGCGATCGACGACAGCGCCTGAGGATTGCCTGCGAGCGCGAGAAAGCTCAACACATAGATCGCGCTGGACGCACGCTCCAGACGGGAAAGCTCTTCCAGCGCAAGGCAGCCACGCGCGACGGTCAGGGCGCTGCTGCTCATGAAGGGCAGCGCGCTGTCGGCACCCCACTTCGGCATCGGGGTCAACGGCTTCGACGCGGGCCGCTCGCCGATCAGCGTCAGTGCAGTGCCCGCGAGCGGTGCGAGGTCGCCGGTCCCGATGGACGCGTACTGGCGTAGCTCGGGAAGTGCATCGTCGTTGAGCATGGCCGCGAGGCCGCCGAGGATCGCCGGATCGAGCCCGGCGCCAGGCACGCACAGCTGAATGAGCCGCACGGCGAGCATCGCCCGAACGGTTCTGTCGTCGAGCGGGTCTCCCGCGTCGACGGCGTGGCTGCGAAGCAGCCGCATCCCGTAATCGGAGTCGGTGGGGGATACCGCGGTGGCACGATTCGCGCCGACGCCGGTCGTCCGCCCGTAGATGTCGAATCGAGTGCTGAGCTCCGCGGCGAGTTGGTGGGCGCGCTCGACGGCCGCGACAGTCGTCGGCGCGACAGAGACCTGCTCACGACGATCCGCGAGCGCCACCACGTCGGCGATGGTCGCGGATCCATTAAGCACAAGCATGGAATTTCCCTTCTTCCCTATCGCCGACGCGCGATCAGGTTCTATCATCACCCAAACCCCACATTGCCGCTAGATGGAATTTGAATTTTATCTGGTCGGAATTCCAATTCCGGCGAGAGGAGGTCGACGGTGGCCGAACCGTCCACGCGAACCGTGGAACGCGCGCTCGCGCTGCTCGCGACGATCTGCGAGAGGGGCGGCGCGAATCTCGCCGACAGTGCACAGGGAATGCGGTCTCGCCCCGAGCACCGCACTTCGGCTGCTGCGCACGCTGGAGACCACCGGGTTCGTCAGCCGCGAGGAGAGGGTCGGCACGTACCGGCCCGGGGCTCGGCTCATCCAACTCGGCGCCCAGGCACTGTCCAACGAGTCGCTTGTCGATCTCGCCAAGCCGACGATGGAGAAGCTGGTCGCCGAGACGGGTGAGTCCGCCTACCTCAGTCGTCGAAGGCCACGCGCGCCACCGCGCTGTACATCGGCATCGTCGAGGGCACCCACTCCGTCCGGCACACCAGCTGGGTCGGCCGGACGGTTCCCCTCGAACAAGTCCGCGGCGGGCCGCGCACTGCGCGGTCGCGTTCCCGATGACGGCTACGTCGTGGTGGAGCGCGGCGTCGAGGCCGACGTCACCGCGATCGCGTCCCCGGTGTACTCGCAAGCGCGCATCGTCGCGGCGATGAGCCTGGTGATCCCGAGCTACCGGCTCACCAAGAGCCAGATCGCCGAATGCGGCCGGCTGCTGACGGTGGCGACCGGCGAAGTCTCTGCACAGTTGAGTCGATCATCGAAATCAACCCTCTCAGAAGGAGAGTCATGATCACTTTCGACAAGGTCTCCAAGGTGTATCCGGACGGCACCGTCGCGGTCGACGAGCTCACGATCACCGCGCCAGCCGGAAAGATCACCACCCTCGTCGGCCCGTCGGGCTGCGGCAAGACGACCTCGATGCGGATGATCAACCGGCTGATCGAGCCGACCTCGGGCACGATCCAGCTCGAGGGAGTCGACACCCAGTCACTCGACCGCGTGGCGCTGCGCAGGCGAATCGGCTACGTCATCCAGAACGCCGGCCTGTTCCCCCACCGCACCGTCGTGGACAACGTGGCCGCGCTGCCGCGGTTGCTCGGCGGCGGTAAGAAGGAAACCCGTTCGGCGGCAATGGAACTCCTCGAGCGTGTCGGCCTCGACGCCAAATTCGCCAAGCGGTATCCCTGGCAGCTCTCGGGCGGACAGCAGCAGCGGGTCGGGGTGGCGCGCGCGCTCGCGACCGACCCGCCCTTCCTGCTGATGGACGAACCGTTCAGCGCCGTCGACCCGATCGTGCGAAGTCAGCTGCAGGACGAGTTCCTCCGTCTGCAGGCCGACATCTCCAAGACGATCGTGATGGTCACCCACGACATCGACGAGGCACTCAAGCTGGGCGACCAGGTTGTCGTGCTTCGCCAGGGCGGCACCCTGGCCCAAGCCGCGACGCCCGCCGAACTGCTGGCCGCACCGAGCGACACGTTCGTCGCCGACTTCGTCGGATCGGCGCGCGGCTACCGGGCGCTGGGCTTCCAGAACTGCGACGACCTGCTGAAGCTGTCCGACGAGCCGACGATCACAGTCGGGCAACGCGTTTCGGAGGTGCCGTCAGGAAACGGGCGCTGGGTTCTGGCGGTCGACGCCGACAAGGTTCCGGTCGGCTGGGTCGACAGCGAGAGCCTGCGAGGCGATTCCGTGACGGACAGCGACGTCAACCTCAGCGGCACCTCGGCCATCCAGGGGCGATCCACTGCGCGACCTGTTGAACTCGGCGCTGTCCAGCCCGAGTGGACGCTGCGTGGTCACCGACGAATCCGGCGCGCTGATCGGCACCGCGACCGACCACGACATCATCGATGCCATCAGGCGGGCCAAGGAAGCGCGGGTCGGCCGGCGGGCAGGGGGAGAGCGAAGCGACCGGGGAGTTAGAACAGCATGAACTGGATCTCGTCGAACATCGACCGCATCATCTCGCTCACCATCAGCCACGCCTGGCTCACGCTCGTCCCGACGATCCTCGGTCTGATCGTCGCGCTGCCCATCGGCTGGTGGGCGCATCGGTCGGCACGCGGGTACGCCGCCATCGTCGGAACCGCGGGCCTGCTCTACACCATTCCGTCGCTCGCGCTGTTCATCATCCTGCCGGTGGTGCTCGGCACGAAGATCCTCGATCCGATCAATATCGTTGTCGCACTGACGCTTTACACCGTGGCGCTGCTCGTCCGCGTCGTTGCCGACGGGCTGGCCTCGGTGCCGCACGACACCGTCGCGGCCGCCGAGGCCATGGGTTACCGCGGCTGGCAACGGCTGGTGCTGGTCGAACTCCCGGTCGCCGTGCCCGTCATCGCGGCCGGGCTGCGGGTGGCGGTCGTGTCCAACGTCAGCATCGTCACCATGGCCGCGCTGCTGGGCATCCCGCAGCTCGGCTCGCTGTTCACCCAGGGCTTCCAACTCCGGCTCTTCGCCCCGCTCGTCACCGGCGTCGTGCTGTGTGTCGTGCTGGCCGTCGTGTTCGACGGCCTGATCATCTGGTGGGCAACAAGCTCCTCACGCCATGGCGGCAAAGGACGGTCACCGCATGAACATCGTCGGCTGGTTCACCGACCCCGCCAACTGGACGGGCTCCGCCGGTATCCCCGCACAGATCGGCTATCACCTGCTGTATTCCGCCGTCGCGCTGCTCATCGCCCTGGCGATCGCGGTGCCGCTCGGAATCGTGATCGGCTACACCGGTCGCGGGGAGGCCCTGGTCGCAGGATTCGCGAATGCGTTGCGCGCGCTCCCGTCGCTCGGACTGCTGGTCCTGCTCTTCCTGATCATCTCGCCGGTCGCCGCGGGAAAGCTCGTGTACGTGCTGCCCACCATCATCGTGCTTGTTCTGCTGGCCGTGCCGCCGATCCTCACCGGGACGTACGCGGGCATCCAGAACGCCGACCCGGATGCCGTGGGCGCCGCCCGCGGGATGGGCTTCACCAAGCGCCAGATCCTGCTGCGCGTCCAGCTTCCGTGCGCGCTGCCGCTCATGGTGTCCGGCGTGCGGTCGTCGACTCTGCAGATCGTCTCCACCGCGACCATCGCCGCCTATCTCGGGCTGCAGGGCCTCGGCCGATTCATCCTCGACGGCAGGGCGAAGGCGAGCTTCGTCGAAATGGCAGGCGGGGCAATCCTTGTCGCGGTCCTCGCCATCCTCCTCGAGTTCACCTTCGCGTGGATCGGGCGAATCATCGTCTCGCCCGGCCTCCGGCGCGCGGCCGCCAAATACAGCTCACCGCTGGCCACCGCAGTACTCGAGCCCGCCACCCTAGGCGCCGACCGGCGCCGTTCACCCAACAGGAGAAAGACACATGAAGAAGCGCAGCATCCTCACGGCCCTGGCGGCCGCCTCGGTTCTCGCGCTGTCCGCCGTGCGGCGGTGGCGGTGATGACCCGCTGTCCGGCGGGGGAAACGCAGGCGGATCGGAGGGCTCGGAGATCATCGTCGGCTCCGCGGACTTCACCGAAAGCCAGCTGATCGCCAGCATCTATTCGCAGGCGCTGCAGGCGGCGGGTGTGAAGACGAAGGAGCAGTTCAACATCGGCAGCCGCGAGGTCTACATCGCAGGCGCTCAAGGACGGCTCGATCGATCTGGTTCCCGAGTACACCGGCGCACTGCTGAGCTACCTCGACCCGAAGTCGACCGCCGCGACGCCGGATGCGGTGAAGACCGAACTCGCGAAGAAGCTGCCCGAAGGCATCGGCGATGCTGACACCGTCTCCTGCCGAGGACAAGGATGTCGTCGCCGTGACGCAGGCCACCGCCGACAAGTACAAGCTGAAGACGATCTCGGACCTCAAGCCGGTCGCCGGTGAACTGGTGCTCGGCGGCCCGCCGGAATGGAAGACGCGCACCCAGGGCGTGGTCGGTCTGCGCGACATCTACGGGCTCAACTTCAAGGACTTCGTCAGCCTCGACGCGGGCGGCACCCTGACGATGACGGCGCTGACCAACGGTCAGATCCAGGCCGGCGACCTGTTCAGCACGGATCCCGGTCTGCACGCCAACAATCTTGTCGCCCTTGAGGATGACAAGAACCTGTTCGCCGCGGAGAACGTCGTTCCGCTGATCAAGTCCGCCAAGTCGAACGACACGGTCAAGAAGACCCTCGATGCGGTGTCGGCGAAGCTCACCACCGACGACCTCATCTCGATGAATGCCGAGGCCGCCACCGGTACGAACCTGGCCGATATCGCCAAGAAGTGGCTTGCAGGCGCAGGCATCAGCAACAAGTGACAAGCAGACCCCGTTAAGGATTCACATCTTACATGGCAAGCCATCGCCGGTCCCCGTCCCGTCCGTGCTGCGCGCGGAACCGAAATCTCCTGCAAGGGTTGGCAACAGGAGGCCGCCCTGCGCATGCTGATGAACAATCTCGATCCCGAGGTTGCCGAACACCCCGACGATCTCGTGGTGTACGGCGGCACGGGGCGCGCCGCGCGCAGCTGGGAGGCGTTCGACGCGATCGTTCGCACGCTGCGGTCGCTCGAGGACGACGAGACCATGCTGGTGCAGTCCGGAAAGCCCGTCGGGGTGTTCCGGACCAACGTCTGGGCGCCGCGCGTGCTGCTCGCGAACTCCAACCTGGTTGGGCGACTGGGCCAACTGGGAACAGTTCCGCAAGCTGGAAGCCGAAGGCCTGATGATGTACGGCCAGATGACCGCGGGGTCGTGGATCTACATCGGCACGCAGGGCATCCTGCAGGGCACGTTCGAGACCTTCGGCGCCGTCGCGCGCAAGAAGTTCGGCGGCACGCTGGCAGGAACGATCACCCTGACCGCGGGGGTCGGCGGCATGGGCGGCGCCCAGCCGCTCGCCGTCACCATGAACGAGGGTGTGGCGATCTGCGTCGACTGCGACGAGAGCCGGATCGACCGGCGCATCGCGCATCGCTACCTCGACACCAAGGCCGACGGACATCGACGACGCGCTGAAGATGGCGATCGAGGCTCGTGATGCCAAGCGGCCGTTGTCGATCGGACTGGTCGGCAACGCCGCCGAAGTCTTTCCCGAACTGCTTGAGCGCGAACGCCCCGATCGACATCGTCACCGATCAGACCTCGGCGCACGATCCGCTGTCCTACCTGCCGCTCGGCATCGAATTCGAAGACATGAAGAAGATGGCCGACAAGGATGCCGCCTACTTCACCGAGCAGGCGCAGCAGTCGATGGCCAAGACAGGTCGAGGCCATGGTCGGTTTCATGGATCGCGGCTCCGAGGTCTTCGACTACGGCAACTCGATCCGTGACGAAGCCCGCAAGGCGGGCTACGACCGCGCGTTCGCGTTTCCCGGCTTCGTCCCCGCCTACATCCGCCCCCAGTTCGAGGAGGGGCTGGGACCGTTCCGCTGGGCCGCGCTGTCCGGCGATCCCGAGGACATCGCCGCGACGGACCGAGCGATTCTGGAGTTGTTTCCAGACAACGCGCACCTGCGTCGCTGGATCACCATGGCGGGCGAGAAGGTGGCGTTCGAAGGTCTGCCCGCCCGCATCTGCTGGTTCGGATACGGCGAACGACACCGTGCCGGGCTCAGGTTCAACGAGATGGTCGCCTCCGGTGAACTGTCGGCGCCGATCGTGATCGGCCGGGATCACCTCGACTCCGGGTCGGTTGCGTCGCCATATCGCGAGACCGAGTCCATGCTGGACGGTTCCGACGCGATCGCGGACTGGCCGTTGCTCAACGCGCTGCTCAACACCGCATCCGGCGCGTCCTGGGTATCCATCCATCACGGCGGTGGCGTCGGCATGGGCCGTTCCATCCATGCGGGCCAGGTGTGCGTCGCCGACGGCACGGAGCTGGCCGCACAGAAGCTGGCGCGCGTCCTCCTCAACGACCCGGGCATGGGCGTCATCCGGCACGTGGACGCCGGCTACGAGTACGCCGCGAAGGTGGCGCACGAGCGCGGAGTCCGAATTCCGATGCAGGAGAGCGTGTGACGGCGTTCGACACGCTGTGGGCCACCATCCTCGACGTCGGGCGCAACGCGGGCACCGGTGGATATCGCCGGTTCGCATGGTCGGATGCCGATCTGACGCTGCGGGACTGGTTCACCGGGTGCGCCGCGCAGCGCGGAATGGATGTCGAGGTCGATCGCAACGGCAACATGTGGGCGTGGTGGATGCCACCCGGATGGTCCGGCGACCCACACGGTGCGTTCGTGACGGGCTCACACCTGGACTCCGTTCCCGACGGCGGCGCCTTCGACGGTCCACTCGGCGTGGTCTCGGCGTTCGCGGCCATCGACCTGTTGCGCGAGCGCGGGGTGGTGCCCGACATCCCGGTGGCGGTCGCGGCATTCTCCGACGAGGAGGGGGCGCGCTTCGGAGTTGCGTGCGTCGGATCCCAGCTGTCGACCGGCGCCCTGGATGCCGACAGGGCGCGCGGACTGCGCGACAACGACGGAATCACGTTGGCAGAAGCGCTTGTTCGAGTCGGCCGCGATCCCGAGCACCTCGGTGAAGACCCGCGGCTGGCCGACCGTGTCGGGGTGTTCGTCGAACTGCACGTGGAGCAGGGCCGGGCGCTGGATCTGGTGGACGCGCCGGTCGCCGTGGCATCGTCGATCTGGCCACATGGACGGTGGGAGTTCACCTTCGACGGCGAAGCCAACCACGCCGGATCAACGCGGCTCGTCGACCGCCGCGATCCCGATGCTCGCCTTTGCGTCGTCGGTCCATTCGGCCCGGTCGGAGGCGACGCTGCACAACGCCGTGGCGACATTCGGCAAGGTCATCGTTTCGCCCAACGGGGCCAACGCCATACCGTCGCGGATCCGCGCCTGGCTCGACGCCAGGGCGCCCGACGAGGAGACGCTGCGTGCGTTGGTCGAGAGAATCACTGCGGAGGCGCGCGCCACGCCGCACTGGACTCCGTCACCCTCGAGGTGATCGCCGAATCGATCAGCCCCGATAGTCGAATTCCCCGAGGCTCCGCGCGCACGACTGACGAAGGCGCTGCGCCATCTCGGCGACATTCCGGTGCTTCCGACCGCGGCGGGACACGACGCCGGCATCCTGTCTGCACGTGTCCCGACGGCGATGCTGTTCGTCCGCAACCCGACCGGCGTCTCGCACTCGCCCGAGGAGCACGCGGAGATGGCCGACTGCAATCAGGGCGCGGTGGCGCTCGCCGACGTGATGGCCGACTGGACCACTCGTGACGACGGCGACCGACTGGTGGTGCGAGCACGCCTGGCTCGGCGGCGACACCGTCGATGCGGGCGTTCTCATCTCCGTCGCGGACGGCCGCATCACCTCGATACGGGCCGGCGTCGCTCCGGCGCCGCGTCAAATCGCCTCTACGGCCTGGTGATACCGGGAATGGGCAACGCGCATTCGCACGCGTTCCACCGGGCGCTGCGGGCGCGCACGCAACGCGACCGGGGATCGTTCTGGACATGGCGCGATCTGATGTATCGGGCGGCGGACCGGCTCGATCCCGACAGGTACCGACAGCTGGCCAGGGGCGTCTACGCCGAGATGGCGCTCGCGGGCATCACCTCGGTCGGTGAGTTCCACTACCTGCATCACGACGCCGGACGGCCGGCGGTACTCCGACCCGAATGCGATGGGGCACGCGCTGATCGAGGCCGCCGCCGACGCCGGTCTTCGCCTGACCCTGCTCGACACGTGCTATCTGAGCTCGGCGCCCGACGGGACACCGCTGAAGGACGGGCCACAACAGCGCTTCGGCGACGGCAGCGGAGCGGACTGGGCCGAGCGTGTCGAGGCACTGCATCATCAGGCACGCACCAACGCGGGCGTGATCGTCGGTGCCGCATTGCATTCGGTGCGCGGGGTGCCGGTCGAGCACATGCCCGCCGTGGTGGAATGGGCCGACGGCCCACTCGGCCCCGCTGCATGTGCACTCGTCGGAGCAGCGGGCCGAAATCGAGCAGTGCATCGCCGCATACGGGCGTACGCCCACGGCCGTCCTCAACGACGCGGGGGTGCTCGGACCGCGGACCACCGCCGTGCACGCCACGCATTTGACGCCGCAAGACATCGCCGACCTGGACGACACAGCGACCGGGGTGTGCTTCTGCCCGACGACGGAACGAGACCTCGGCGACGGAATCGGCCCGGCCCCGGCGCTGCTCGAAGCGGCGGGGCTGTTCAGCCTGGGCTCGGACAGTCACGCCGTGATCGACCTGTTCGAAGAGGCGCAGGGCCGTCGAACTCGACGAGCGGCTCGCCAGCGAGAAGCGGGGCATCGATCGCGGCGTCGACGCTGTTGCGACGCGGCGACCGTCGGCGGACAGCACGCCCTCGGTTGGACCGATGCGGGACACTTCCGCGTAGGCGCGCGCGCGGACTTCGTCGCCGTCGATCTGAACTCGGTCCGCACCGCGGGCGGTGAGCGCGACGGTGGAAACGGTCGTGTTCGCGGCATCGGCTCCAGACGTCACCGACGTGGTCGTCGATGGCCGGGCCGTGGTGGCCGACCGCAGGCATCTCCGCATCGACGTCGGCGCCGAACTGCGCGCGGCGATCTCCGACCTGATGGCCGACCGCATGAGCACTCTGTACGCCGGAATCGGCGAGCTGGTCACCAACGACCCCACCCAGGGCGACGGAAGCGCGCTGGGCATCGTCGCGGACGGCGCCCTGCTCGTCGACGGCGACAAGATTGCGTGGGTGGGCCCGCGTCACGACGCGCCCGCCGCCGATCGGCGGGTCGACTGCGGCGGCGCTGCCGTCATCCCCGGGTTTCGTCGACAGTCACGCACACCTGGTGTTCGCGGGCGAACGTTCGGCCGAGTTCGCCGCACGGATGAGCGGCAACCGTACGCGGCAGGCGGAATCGCGACGACCGTCGCGGCAACCCGCGCCGCCGACGACGAGACGTTGTCCGCACGCGTCGGGAGTCTGGCCGACGAACTTCTCCGAGCGGGAGTCACCACCTTCGAAACGAAGAGCGGGTATGGCCTGACCGTCGAGGACGAGGCGCGCTCGCTCGGCGGTGGCCAGCCGGTTCACCAGCGAGACAACGTTTCTCGGCGCCCACGTGGTCCCGGCCGAGTTTCGGGACAACCGTGAAGGCTACGTAGATCTGGTCAAGGGCCCGATGCTGGCCGCCTGCGTTCCGCTGGCGCGGTGGATCGATGTCTTCTGTGACCGCGGGGCGTTCGACGAAGACGAGACACGTGCGATCCTCACCGCGGGCATCGCCGCCGGCCTACAGGCGCGGGTGCACGCGGGACAACTGGGGCCCGGCGGCGGCATTCAGCTGGCGGTGGAACTCGGTGCGGCATCGGTGGATCACTGCACGTATGCCTCCGACGAAGACATCGAGGCACTGGCCGGTAGCTCCACCGTCGCCACCCTGCTGCCGGGGGCGGAGTTCTCGACGCGCGCGCGATGGCCCGACGCCCGCCGGATGATCGACGCCGGCGTCACCGTCGCGCTCGCGACCGATTGCAATCCGGGCAGCTCGTTCACGACGAGCATGCCGTTCTGCATCGCCGTGGCGGTCAGGGACATGAACTTCACTCCGGCGCAGGCATTGTGGTCGGCGACGGCAGGCGGCGCCGCCGCGCTCCGACGCGACGACGTCGGGGTCCTCGCCCGGGGCAGGCGGGCAGACTTCGTATGCCTGGACGCGCCGTCCTACGTTCATCTCGCGTACCGCCCGGGCGTCCCGCTCGTCCGGGATGTCGTGCTCGGCGGCCAGCCGAGACTTGGTGCGCTAGAACACCTCTGATTCGAGCCGGCGCAGATGCTCCCGCGGCGGCCCGAGCAGCTGCGCGCTGCCGTGGGCGCGCTTGAAGTACAGCTGGATGTCGTGCTCCCAGGTGATCGCGATGCCGCCGTGCATCTGCACGGCCTCCGCCGCCACCTTTGAGAACGCCTCGCTGGCGGCGATCCGCGCCAATGCCGCCGACGTCGGCGAAGGCTCGGCGATCGACGCATTGACGACGGCCCGCGCGGACTGCACCGCGACATACAGATCCGCCATCCGGTGCTTGAGAGCCTGGAAGCTTCCGATCGGCCTGCCGAACTGCTGGCGATCCTTCGTGTATGCGACGGTCAGGTCCAGGCAGCGCGCGGCGGCGCCGATCTGCTCGGCCGCAAGGAGGATCGCCGCGGTGTCGGCCAGGCCCGGGTCGGTGCCGATGTCGGCGGTCTCCGCCGCCTCGACGCGCGCCAGTCGACGGGTCAGATCCATGGTGACAGCTGGGTGTGCGGTGATGCCGGTCCATCGCGTCAGGCGCCGGCCGTCGGCGGCGATCACGATTTCGGCGACGTCACCGTTGATCACGTAACCGGCGTCGAACACCACGGTCCCGATGGTCGTGCCCTCCGCGAGCCCGGCCAGCGCGTCGGCGTCCGGCTCGTCGGCAGCCAGGAGAGCCAGCTCCGCCAGCGTGGTCCCGAGCAGTGGCGTGGGTACCAGTGCCTTGCCGAGCTCCTCGAGCACGACGGCGGCGTCGGCGAGTTCACCGCCCGCGCCGCCCAGCTCTTCGGGCACCACCAACGCTGCGGCGCCGACCTGTTCGCACAGCAGCCGCCACAGCGACTCGTCAAACCCGCGCTCGGACTCCATCGCTGCGCGCACCGCCGCAGGCGACGCGTGCTTCTCGATCAGTGCTGCGACCGTGTCGCGCAGCAGTTCCCGTTCCTGACTCACTAGAGCGCCTCCAATAGCCGTCGCCGATGCGCGGTCGGGTCACCCCACGCCGAGCGCAGCGCCTGCACCCGCAGCAGCCACAGCGACAGGTCGTGCTCCTGGGTGAACCCGATGGCGCCATGGGTTTGCAGTGCCGAGCGGGCCGCCAGCAGCGCGGCGTCGGCGGCGGCGACCTTGGCGGCACTGACGTCGCGCGCTGGTGTCGGAGGAACCGTCGGCCAGCGATAGTGCGGCGCCGTACACCAACGGGCGCGCGAGCTCGACGGCGATGTGCACATCAGCGAGTTTGTGCTTGATCGCCTGGTATGTCCCGATCGCTCGGCCGAACTGGCTGCGCTGCTTGGCGTACTCGACCGACATGTCCAGCATCGCCTGTCCGGCTCCGACCAACTGCGCGGCCGTGGCCAGCGCACCGAACTCGTATGCGCGTGCGACGTCGGCGGCTCGGCCCTCGCCGGACGCGGTGACGTCGAACAGCTTTCGGCTCGGATCGACGGACTCGTGTTGCTCACCCGCGGTACCGTCACGGACCTCGCCGTCGCTTCTCTCCGGCTGGCCACCAGGATCAGGCCCGCAGTATCGGCGTCGACCGCGCGCGGAACCTGTGGGGGCATGGCGACTGTCGCGATCAGCTCGCCGGTCGCCAATGCGGCACTGCGGTCATCGTCGGCGAGGAGAACCGGTGCTACGGCGATGGATTCGGTCACCGGGCCGGGAACGCACCACCGGCCCAGCCGTTCCGCGGCGACCACCAGGTCGACGGGGTGCGCCTCGATGCCGTCGAACTTCTCCGGCACCGCGAGCGCGGTGACGCCGAGGTCGGCCAGCTGCGCCCACACCTTGCGGCCGGGCGCGGTATCGCCCTGTGCCCAGGCGCGCACCGCGGCGGGCAGGTCGGCCGAAGCCAGCGCCGCGTCGATACTTGCGGCGAAGTCACGCTGCTGTTCGTCCAGGTCGAATTTCATTTCGACTTCCCTGAGCTTTCCCGCGGCAGCCCCAGCAGACCGCTCGGCGATGATGTTGCGCTGAATCTCGTTGGTGCCTGCGTAGATCGGGCCGCCCAGCGCGAACAGCAGGCCGTCGGTCCACGAATCCGCCAGCTCGCCGTCGGCGCCGCGCAGGTCGAGCGCTGTCTGGTGGATCGCGACGTCGAGGTCGGACCAGAACACCTTCGTGACCGAGGACTCCGCGCCCAGCTCGCCGCCTGCCGCCACCCGGGTCACCGTCCCGAACGTGTGCAACCGGTAGGCCTGCGCCTTGATCCAGGCGTCGGCCACCCGATCGGCGTAGGTGTCGGCGGAGTTGGCCTCCAGTGCTTTCCAATGTGCGACCAAGCCGCTCGGCAGGCGCCAGGAACCGCGCCGGGCTGCGAAGCGACATGCCGCGCTCATTGCTCGACGTGCTCATCGCGGCCCGCCAGCCGTCGTGGACCTCGCCGATGACGTCGTTGTCCGGGACGAACACGTCATCGAGGAAGACTTCGCCGAAGCCGGTGTCGCCGCCGAGCTGCGCGATCGGTCGCACGGTGACGCCGTCGGCCTTCAGGTCGAACATGAAGTACGTCAGTCCGCGGTGGCGCTCGGCATCCGGATCGGAGCGGAACAGCCCGAAGGCGCGCTCTCCGAACGGCGCCCGTGAGCTCCAGATCTTCTGGCCGTTGAGCAACCAGCCGCCGTCGGCCCGCGTCGCTGTGGAGCGCAGCGATGCGAGGTCGCTGCCGGACTCCGGCTCCGACCACGCCTGCGCCCAGATCTCCTCGCCACTGGCCATTTTCGGTAGCACGCGGTCGAGCTGTTCTTCGGTGCCGTGCGCGAACAGTGTCGGCGCCAGCATCGACGTGCCGTTGGCGCTCGCGCGGCCGGGAGCCCCGGCGCGGAAGTACTCCTCCTCGTACACCACCCACTGCAGCAGGGTGGCGTCACGACCGCCGTAGCGCTCCGGCCAGGTGATGACCGACAGGCCGGCGTCGTAGAGCACCTTGTCCCAGCGCCGATGCTGTTCGAAACCCTCGGCGGTGTCATAGGACTTCGTCGGAAACGAGTCCTTGTTCGCCGCAAGGAATTCGCGCACCTCGGTCTGGAACGCCAGGGTGTCGTCATCGAAATTCAGGTCCATCAGGAAATGTGCGTCCTCTCACGCAGAAGCGGCTTGACGACCTTGCCGCCCGGGTTGCGCGGCAGCACGTCGAGGAACTCCACCGACTGCGGCGTCTTGAACTTCGCCAAATGCTCACGCGTGTAAGCGATTACGGTCGTCTCGTCGAGCTTTGCGCCCGGCTTGGCCACCACGAATGCCTTGCCGACCTCGCCGAGCCGGTCGTCGGGCACTCCGATGACGGCGGACTCGGCCACGCCGTCCAGCCGGGCGAGGACCTGCTCGACCTCTGCCGGGTAGACGTTGAACCCGCCGCTGATGTACATGTCCTTGAGTCGATCGGTGATGCTCAGATTGCCGGCCTCGTCCACGCGGCCGACATCGCCGGTGTGCAGCCAGCCGTCGGCATCGATCGCCGCGGCGGTGGCCTCCGAATCGTCGAGGTAGCCCACCATCACGTTCGGCCCGCGCAGCAACACCTCCCCTGTTTCTCCGGCGGCGTGCGCCCCCGCTATGCGCAGCTCGAAGTCCGCGATCGGACGGCCGCACGTGGTGGCGACCGTCACTGCGTCGTCGTCGGCGCGGCACATGGTGCCGAATCCGCTTGCCTCCGTGAGCCCGTACGCGGTCAGCACGATGTCGATGTCGAGTTCGGACTGCATGCGCTCGATCAGCACCACCGGGATCGTCGCGGCACCGGTGACGGCGAACCGCAGCGACGTCAGGTCGTAGTCGCCCCGCTTGGGGTGGTCCAGCAGCACCTGGTAGATCGTCGGCGGACCGGGCAGCACGGTGATGCGGTGCTCCTGCACCGCAGCCATGGCGCGTTCGGGGTCGAAGGTCAATTGCGGGATCAGCGTGGCGCCGGTCTGCAGGCAGGCCAGGATGCCGGCCTTGAAGCCGAAGTTGTGGAAGAACGGATTGATGCACAGGTAGCGGTCGGCGCTGGTGACCTGGCCGCAGGCCGCCCATGCCGCGGGCGCGTCCAGCGACTGCCGGTGTAGACACAGCACGCCCTTGCTGCGGCCCGTGGTGCCGGAGGTGAACAGGATGTCCGAGACGTCATCGGGCGTGACCGCGGCCGACCGTGCGGTCACGGCGTCCAAGGCGCCAGGCTTTTCGCCGCGGTTCACGAACTCGTCCCAGGTGCCGTCGTCCTTGTCGATCGGAACCCGCACGATGTGCCGAAGGTCGGGCAGGGCGGCCCGGTCGAGATCCGCCGTCCGGTCGGCGCCGAGGAATTCACCCGCCGCAACCAGCAGCGGTGCCCCGGTGCGGGCCAGGATGTCGGTGGCCTCGCTCGCGGTGTAGCGGGTGTTGAGCGGGACGACCACGCCGCCCGCGCAGTGTGTGGCCAGGCATGCGACGACCCAGTGCCACGTGTTGGGCGACCAGATCGCGACCCGATCCCCGGCGTCAAGGCCCAGGTCGATCATCGCCGCCGCGGCCCGGCGAACCTCGGCGCGGAGGTCGGCGTAGGTGAACCGCCGATCCTCGGTGATCGCCAGCCCCCGGCGTGACGCTCGTGGTCGGCATAATCGGTCGGCAATCCGGTCCAGGACCTGCGGAATGGTCCTCGGCTCGGGATCACCATTGATGCTCCTCTAACAAAGCAAGTGCTTGGTAGGTTAGCCTACAGGGGTGATAGAGGTCCAGGAGTTCCGGGCCGAGGTCCGCGACTGGCTCGCCGACAATCTCGTCGGCGACTTCGCCGCGCTCAAGGGCCTCGGTGCACCGGGCCGGGAGAGCGAGGCGTTCGAGGAGCGGCTGGCGTGGAACCGGCATCTGGCGGCCGCGGGTCTGACGTGTCTGGGCTGGCCGGAGGAGCACGGCGGCCGCGGGCTTTCGGTCGCACACCGCGTCGCGTTCTACGAGGAATACGCCCGTGCCGACGCCCCCAACAAGGTCAACCACTTCGGTGAGGAGCTGCTCGGGCCGACGCTGATCGCGTTCGGCACCGAGGAGCAGAAGAAGCGGTTCCTGCCGAAGATCGTCGACGTCACCGAGATGTGGTGCCAGGGCTACTCCGAGCCGGGTGCGGGCAGTGACCTCGCCAACGTCTCGACGGCCGCCGAGCTCGACGGTGACCAGTGGGTGATCAACGGGCAGAAGGTGTGGACATCGCTCGCGCAGGTGGCGCAGTGGTGCTTCGTGGTGGCGCGAACGGAGAAGGGCTCCAAGCGTCATGCCGGGCTGTCGTATCTTCTGGTGCCGCTGGATCAGCCGGGTGTCGAGGTGCGCCCGATCATCCAGCTGACCGGTGAGTCGGACTTCAACGAGGTGTTCTTCGACGACGCCCGCACCGATGCCGATTTGGTTGTCGGGCAGCCGGGAGACGGTTGGCGGGTTGCGATGGGCACGTTGACCTTCGAGCGCGGTGTGTCCACGCTGGGGCAACAGATCCGTTATGCCCGTGAGCATTCCGACCTGGTCGACCTGGCCAAGCGCACCGGTGCCGCCGACGATCCGCTGATCCGGGAGGCCCTGATGCGGTCGTGGACCGGGCTGTGGGCCATGCGTTCGTACGCGCTGGAGACGATGGACGTCGAGGGAGGCGGTCAGGCCATCGGAAAAGACAACGTCTCGAAGCTGTTGTGGGCCAACTGGCATCGCGATCTCGGCGAGATCGCGATGGAGATCCAGGGCAAGGCAGGACTCACGCTGACCGACGGCGATTTCGACGCGTGGCAGAAGCTGTACCTGTTCACCCGGGCCGACACCATCTACGGCGGTTCCAACGAGATCCAGCGCAACATCATCGCCGAGCGAGTGCTCGGCCTGCCTCGGGAGGTCAAAGGATGAGCGCTTGCGCGAAGACCACTGAGGGAGTCGCATGAGCCTGGCAGAGGCGCCGAAAGAGATTGACGGACACGGACTTCTGGTCGGCAAGGTCGTCGTCGTGACGGCCGCCGCAGGCACCGGCATCGGTTCGTCCGTCGCACGGCGGGCGTTGGCCGAGGGCGCCGACGTCGTCATCTCCGACCACCACGAGCGGCGGCTCGGCGAAACCCGCGACCAGTTGATCGAACTCGGGCTCGGCCGGGTCGAGAGCGTGGTCTGCGACGTGACGTCCACCGCGCAGGTCGACGCGCTGATTCGCGTCGACGACCGCACGGATGGGTCGATCTCGATGTGCTGGTCAACAACGCGGGCCTGGGTGGCACGACCCCGGTGGTCGACATGACCGACGACGAGTGGGACCGGGTGCTCAACGTGACGCTGACCTCGACGATGCGTGCCACGCGCGCGGCGCTGCGGTACTTCCGCGACGCGGACCACGGCGGCGTGATCGTCAACAACGCCAGCGTCTTGGGCTGGCGGGCGCAGCACTCGCAGTCGCACTACGCGGCGGCCAAGGCCGGCGTGATGGCGCTGACCCGTTGCAGCGCAATCGAAGCCGTCGAGCTACGGAGTGCGGATCAACGCGGTGTCGCCGAGCATCGCCAGGCACAAGTTCCTGGAGAAGACCAGCAGCTCGGACCTGCTGGACCGGCTGTCGGAGGTCGAGGCGTTCGGCCGGGCGGCCGAGCCGTGGGAAGTGGCCGCCACCATCGCGTTCCTGGCCAGTGACTACTCCAGTTACCTCACCGGAGAAGTGATTTCGGTGTCGAGCCAGCGCGCGTGACACAGTCGGCCGTCAAGCGGGTAGCCGCAGCCGTTGCGGCCGCCGTGAGCGTGATCACCCTGATCGCAGGGTGCTCGCGCAGCGGCGACACCACCTGTAAGGACTACCTCGCCATGAGCGCCGACGATAAAGAGGTGACCGTGGCTGAAATGCTCAAGGAACGTGAACACAAGAACGCCTCGACAGGCGACGTGGACGACACGCGGTTGATACTCGTCGGACTCTGTACGCCCGCCGACAAACAGGAGACCAAGATCAGCGACCTCGCCTGACGAGGAAGTTCTCCACAGAATCTTCACAAGCGCTGCTCAAAAGCCCCACATGCGGCACCTACAGTCTTCAAGTGTGAAGCGAATCCTGGTGGTCGACGACGAGCCGACCATCCTCGATGCCGTCGCCACCAGGCTGCGCGCCGAGGCATTTCTGGTGGAGACCGCGATCGACGGGCCGTCGGCGGTTGCGGCCGCGGCGGCGACCGCACCGGACCTGGTGGTGCTCGATGTGATGCTGCCGGGGTTCGACGGGCTCGAGGTGTGCCGACGGATCCACGCGGTGCGGGCCACGCCGGTGCTGATGCTGACCGCGCGAAGCGACGAGACGGACATGTTGATCGGCCTCGGTATCGGCGCCGACGACTACCTCACCAAACCGTTCAGCATGCGCGAACTCGTCGCGCGAGTTCGGGTGCTGCTGCGCCGCATGGACCGGTGCCGGCGAGCCGGTGGCGATGTCGATCGGCCGGTGCCGAATCGACATGCAGGCACGCAAGGTTCATCAGGGCGATGACGAAGTCCACCTGACCCGAACCGAATTCGACCTGTTGACCTTCCTGGCCGCCCGGCCGGGCGCCGCGGTGCCCCGCGAAACACTGCTCGAGCACATCTGGGGACCGCCCGTCCGACGTGGAGAGCCGAACCGTCGACAGCCACGTCAAAGCCCTACGGCGCAAGCTGGGAGCGGAGCTGATCCGCACGGTCCACGGCGTCGGCTATGCACTGGAGATGCCGCAGTGACGGGCACGCTGTCGGACCGGCTGCCGCGACCGCTGGACCGGTTCGCCTCCTTCAAGATGAAGACCGCACTCCTGGTGGGTGGCGCGATCACGCTTGCGGCGTTCACGTTCTGGATCGGCGCCAGCTGGCAGTTCCGCTACGCGTTGTTGGCCGCCTTGGCGACCTCGCTGATCTTCACCCAGTTCATGGCACACGGGATGACGTCGCCGCTGCGCCAGATGACGGCTGCCGCGCGCGCCATGGCCCGCGGCGACTACAGCATCCGGGTGCGGGCCACCTCGCGCGACGAAATCGGCCAGTTGGCAACGGCTTTCAACCAGATGTCGGCCGATCTGGGCGCTGCGGACGCGTACCGGCGCGGGCTCATCGCCAACGTCTCCCACGAGCTGCGCACCCCGATCACGGCATTGCAGGCGGTGTTGGAGAATGTCGTCGACGGTGTCGCCGAGCCCGACGCCAAGACCATGAAGTTGGCGCTGTCGCAGGCCGAGCGCCTTGGCGAGCTGGTGGCCAACCTGCTCGACCTCTCTCGCGTCGAGGGCGGTGCCATTCCGCTGCAGATCAGCAGGTTCGGCGTCGACGAGTTCCTTCGCGATGCGATCGAGCATGTCGGAGTCAGGCCGGATTCCGTCCATGTCGACGTCGAAGTGGTGCCGCGTGGGCTCGTCGCGGTCGCCGATCCGGCACGCCTGCGTCAGGTGGTCGTCAACCTGGTGGACAACGCCATTCGGCACAGCCCGTCGGGTGCCCACGTGTCGGTGCTGGCGCGCGCCGGCGAGCCGACAGGTCTGCGACTGGAGGTGTGCGACCAGGGCCCGGGTATCGCTGCCGCCGAGCGTGAACGGATGTTCCAGCGGTTCACCCGCGGCGCCACCTCGGAGGGTGGCACCGGCCTGGGACTTGGCGATCGCCCGGTGGGCGGTCGAATTGCACAGCGGCACAATCGAAGTGATGGATGCGCAAGCCGGCTGCCGAATCGCGGTCGACATCCCGCAACCGCCGACAGTGGAGGACCGGACATGGCGATGATGTATCCGGGGCTGCCCGGCGTGTACGCGCCGCCACCCCCGCCGCCTCCGCCGCGCGCGCTCGGTCCGATGCTGCCGCGGCACGGCGAACCGGGCTGGACGATGTGGCCGCGAGCGGATCTGGCCGATCGACCCGCTGGCGTCGGCACCGCGTCGGCTGCTCGTGCCTGCAGCCGTCGCCGGCCTGATCGGAACCGCGCTGTGGCGGCCCTCCGTGCTGAGCCTCGGCTATCTCCTGGTCGGGTTGATGGTCTTCGGCGTCGTGTTCGGCACGGCCGACCGCCGCCCGACACGGGTCGAAGGGGTCGGCATCGTGCTGACCCTGGCGCTGCTCGCGGTCCCCGGGGTGTTGGCCGCAGAGTGGGTCGGGGGTCTGTGCCTCATGGCGGCCTGGGTTGTCGGCTGGTGCACACTCGCCGGCGGTCAGACCTGGACCGCGGTCTTCACCGGTCCGTTCCTGCCGTGGCTGTTGGCAGGGCGGGTGACGGGATGGGTGGGCCGTGCGCTGCGCCGGCCGTCGCCGCGTCGCATCGCCGTGCCCGCACTTGGCCGCATCGCCCTCGTCGTCGGCGTGACCGTGGTCCTCACGCTGGTGTTCGGCGGGTTGTTCGCCGCGGCGGACCCGGCGTTCGCTCACGTCGTCGACAACCTCGTGCCCAGTCTTCGACGGCGTCGACATCATCGCCCGGGCGGTGGTGCTCGGGATCGTGGTCGCCTTCGTCGTGGAGGGTGGCTACCTGATCCGGTTCCGGCCGCGGTTGGACGCGATGGCGCCTGCGCCGATGAAGCCGGTTCCGCGGTGGGAATGGGCATTGCCGCTCGGCGTACTCGACGCGCTGTTCATCCTCTTCGTGGTGGTGCAGGCGACCGTGCTGTTCGGCGGCCACACGCATGTGCTCGAGACCGAGGGCCTGACGTACGCCGAGTACGCCCGGCAGGGGTTCTGGCAACTGCTGTGGGTCTCCGGTCTGACGATGCTGGTGCTCAGCGGCGTCATCAGGGTGGCAGGTAGGACCACTGCGGCCGACCGTCGCCTGTTGCGTGTGCTCGTCGGAACCCTTTGTGCCACATCGGTTGTGGTGGTGATCTCGGCGATTCACCGGATGTGGGTGTATCAGCAGGCGTACGGGTTCAGCACCGAGCGATTGATGGTCATCACCATCGAGGTGTGGCTCGGCGCGGTGTTCCTGCTCGTTGCGGCGGCGGGGATCCGAATGTCGGCCCGGTGGCTGCCACGCGCAGTCCTGGTGGCGGGCGTGCTGGCACTTCTCGGCCTGGCGGCGCTGAATCCGGAGCGACTCATCGCCGACCGCAACATCGACCGCTTCGAGCAGATCGGTGCACTCGATGCCGAGTATCTGTCGACGCTGTCGGCGGACATCGATCCCGCGCTGCATCGGCTGCCCGAACGAGTCCGGGCCTGCGTGACGACCGTCGGCTTCCGGCCGCGACCCCTGGTATCTGTTCAACCTGTCGCGGTCCCGCGCCGATCGTGCCGGTGGCTGCACGCTCGACCCCGACTTCTGCGAGGCGTTCCGGCCCCAAACATGACCTAGCAAGTGCTTGGTTGGTACGCTGGGCGGATGGTGGCGGAATCTCCGAGCCCCGCGGTGAGCAGGCGCGACGAACTTCTCGAGCTCGCCGCGCGGATGTTCGCCGACCGTGGACTGCGGGCCACCACCGTCCGTGACATCGCGGACTCCGCGGGAATCCTGTCCGGCAGTCTCTACCACCACTTCTCGTCCAAAGAGGAGATGGTCGACGAGCTGCTGCGCGGATTCCTCGACTGGCTGTTCGAGCGCTACCAGCAGATCGTCGCGACCGAGCCGAACCCACTGGAGCAGCTCAAGGGCCTGTTCATGGCGTCGTTCGAGGCGATCGAGGACCGCCACGCGCAGGTCGTCATCTACCAGGACGAGGCCAAGCGCCTGGCTGACCAGCCGCGGTTCTCCTATGTGGACGATCGCAACAAAGAGCAGCGCAAGATGTGGGTGGACATCCTCAACCAGGGCATCGAGGAGGGCTACTTCCGGCCCGACATCGATGTCGACGTGATCTACCGGTTCATCCGCGACACCACCTGGGTTTCGGTCCGCTGGTATCAACCGGGCGGACCGCTGACGGCCGAAGAGGTCGGAAAGCAATACCTGTCTATCGTTCTCGGCGGCATCACCAAAGAAGGAGACGTGACATGCCTGAGGCATATGTCATCGAAGCTGTGCGCACCGCGGTCGGCAAGCGCAACGGATCGCTTGCGGGCGTGCATCCCGTCGACCTCGGCGCCGCGGGTTGGCGCGGTTTGTTCGATCGTGTCGATGTCGATCCCGGCGCCGTCGATGACGTGATCGCCGGCTGCGTCGATGCCATCGGCGGCCAGGCGGGCAACATCGCCCGGTTGTCGTGGCTGGCCGCCGGATATCCCGAGGAGGTGCCGGGCGTCACCGTCGATCGCCAGTGCGGTTCGAGCCAGCAGGCGATTTCCTTTGGCGCACAGGCGATCATGTCCGGTACCGCCGATCTGATCGTGGCCGGCGGCATGCAGAACATGAGCCAGATCCCCATCTCGTCGGCGATGATCGTCGGCGAGCAGTTCGGATTCACCTCACCGACCAACGAATCCAAGAGCTGGCTGCACCGCTACGGCGACCAGGAAATCTCGCAGTTCCGCGGTGCGGAGTTGATCGCGGAGAAGTGGGGTATCTCGCGTGAGGAGATGGAGGAGTTCTCGCTGGCCAGCCACCAGCGCGCGCAGGAGGCGATCCGCGCCGGATACTTCGAGAACGAGATCATCGCGGTCGACGGCTTCGTCACCGATGAGGGTCCCCGCGACACCTCGCTGGAGAAGATGGCCGGCCTCAAGACCCTCACCGACGGCGGCCGGTTGACCGCCGCGATGGCGAGCCAGATATCCGATGGTGCCAGCGCCGTGCTGCTCGCGTCGGAGCAGGCCGTCAAGGACCACGGCCTGAAGCCCCGCGCCCGAATCCACCACATCAGCGCCCGCGGCGCGGATCCGGTGTTCATGCTCACCGGCCCGATTCCCGCTACCCAGTACGCGCTCGAGAAGACCGGGCTGTCGATCGATGACATCGACACCGTGGAGATCAACGAGGCGTTTGCGCCGGTGGTGATGGCCTGGATGAAGGAGACCAAGGCAGACCACGCCAAGGTCAACCCCAGCGGCGGCGCGATCGCGCTCGGTCACCCGCTGGGTGCGACGGGCGCCAAGCTGTTCACCACCATGCTGAACACGTTGGAGCGCACCGGCGGTCGCTACGGACTGCAGACGATGTGCGAGGGCGGCGGCACCGCCAACGTCACCATCATCGAGCGCCTCTAGTCTTTCGGCCGCTCGGCGAAGAGTCAGTGGTCGTGGATGACCACGCCGCGGATGTTGCGGCCCGCGAGCATGTCGTCGTAGGCCTCGTTGATGTCGTTGAGCTTGTACTCGCTGGTGACCGTCTCGTCGAGCAGTAGCTTGCCCTGGCGGTAGAGGCTGAGCAGTCGCGGGATGTCAGCCCGCGGGTTGGCCTCGCCGTAGAGGCTGCCGAGCAGTCGCTTCTGGAACAGCGTCATGAACGCCATCGGCAGCGTCGGTGTCACGTCGGCCATCGAGGCGATCGAAGTCATCACCACCGCGCCGCCCTTGCGGATGATGTTGAGCGCGTCGTTGATCATCGGGCCCTCCAGCACGCCCATGGTCAGCAGCGCCGAATCCGCCATCACGCCGCGGGTGAGCTCGGCGACCAGTTCGGTCGCTTCCGGCATCGACGTCGTGAAATGGGTGGCGCCGAACTCGAAGGCCTTGTCGCGCTTGGCCTCGACGAGTTCGACGACGACGATCTTCTCCGCGCCCGCCAGCCGTGCGCCCTGGACCGCGCCGCTGCCGATACCGCCGAAGCCGATCACCACGACGGTGTCGCCCGGGTTTGACGTCGGCGGTGTTGACGGCCGAGCCCCATCCCGTCGTCACGCCGCAGCCCAGCAGGCATGCCCGCGACGAGCGGCAGGTCGTCGTCGATCTTGATGACCGAGGCCTCGGAAAGGGTGCCGTACTGCGAGAAGCTGCCGACGCCCGCCATGACGCCGACGTCCTGGCCCTTCACCTTGCGCCGGTAGGTGCCGTCGGCCTGCACTCCGATGAGGATCAGCGCGCCGAGGTCGCACAGGTTCTGTTGCCCTGTCGCACACCAGCGGCACCGCCCGCAGGCGGGCAGAAACGACGTGACGACGTGGTCGCCCACCGCCAGATCGCGCACGCCGGGGCCGACCTCCTGCACGATGCCCGCACCCTCGTGCCCGCCGATCATCGGCAGGATCACGCCGGCGAGGTCGCCGGTGACGACGTGATGGTCGGAATGACACAGCCCGGTGGCCTCGAACGAGATCAGGACCTCGCCCTCCTTCGGCCCGTCGAGGTCGATCTCCTCGATCTTCCACGGCTCGTTGAGTCCCCACAGAACGGCGGCGTTCGTCTTCATGGCCGCAACCCTAGGACCGTTTGCCGCGGTGCGGACCTGAATCGCCAGCTATTGACCGCAACCGTCGAATTAAGGATCGCGCCGAAAGCGAAATCGTCAGGAGGGGCATCAGCTCGGTAAGGATGAGCGGCCCGCGACCGACCGGTTGGCGACGCAGCGGGACTCTCGGTGAACTGCAGTTCGTCGTCGGAACGCGTGCGGGACGGGCTCCATTCCGTGACGCTACTGCGCTAGCGCGAGGCCGCCGAGCGCCACGATCCAGCTGGCGAAGCTGCCGACGAGGAAGTACTCGGTCACCGTGTTGATGTCGATGGCGCTGTCGTCTTGCCCGTTCTCCCGCGCCTTTTGCGCGTTGATCTCCGGGAACCGGATGATGCTCTTCGCGGCGACGACGGCCGTGGCCGCGGTGAGCTGACCGGCCAGGCTGAGGCCGAGGATCAGCAGCCGCTCCATCGGGCCGAGCAGCCGGCCGCCCTTGAGCCGATCCGACGCCTGCGGCTGTCCGGCCGGCTTCACCGCGCCGACGGTGCCGAGCACCAACCGCACCAACTGGTTGCCGGTCACCAGCTGCAGCAGCACGACCCCGACGACCATCAGCAGCTGGTTCGGGTCGAGTTGGCCCAACCCGGGCAACTGGGCCCACGACCGACCAGCGCTGCACCAGGCCCGCAGCGTCAGAACCCAAGCCCGACAACAGGATCAGCAGTCCGGCCGCCACGCCGAACACCACCAGCGGCGTCAGCTCGCGCTCACCCGTCCGCTCGGCGCGTGCGCATGACAGCGCCCAGCCAACGGCGGCCACCGCGGCGATCGCCAGCAGCACGATGTCACCGAGATGCCACAGCGCCGCGAGTGCGCCGCAACCGGCGACCACGAGCGGCGCAGCCACCACGGACACCCAGGCCCGGTCGACCAGTCGCCTGCCGATGTCGGCGATGCCCATCGCGATCAGCATCACCGCCAGTGCGCTCACGGAACGCTCCGCAGGTAGCGCGACGCTACGACGATCAGATCCAAACCGTCGCGTCCGGCGCGCTGTGACACCGCCGACGCGCTGATCGCCTCGTCCGCCGCGATGTCCTTCTTCGTCCGATTGGTCAACAGGCCCTTCACAATCCGTATCGATCTTTCGTCCAACGATCCAAGCAGATGGTCCCGACACAGCAGCGCCGCGTTGACGGCATCGGCATCCTCCCGGGCTTCGCCGCCGACCCGAAACGACGTGCGCACCAGGGCCAGGCCCGGTTGCCGCTGCGCCGCCGAAGTCCATTCGATGGCCTCGCGTGCCGCCCACCATCCGGGCCCGTCCTGGATGCCCGATTCCGCATCGAGCACCGCGACCGACCCCCAGCCGATCCCGAACCGGACGTCGATGGCCGGCGCGACTGCCAGCCGCACCGTCAGCGCGGCATCGATCGCGTCGCCGACGGTCGGATAACTGCCCTGAAACTCGTCACCGACCGTGAACGCCGGCGGATCGATCGCATCCGCGGCGATGTCGCGCAACGCCTGGTTCAGTGCTCGGTGTGTTGCCGAACGGTCGGCGACGCGGCGCGAACCGACCACATCGCCGATCAGCGTCGCCCGCAGGCCGGATGAAGATTCAGGCTTCATCTGAGTCATATGAAGAGTATAGCTTCATTATGTGGAAATGAAGCTCTAAACTTCATAGGCGGTCTACGCCGCCTGAGTACTCGTGGTCTCGTCCGTGGCGGTCAGGAACTGGCCGATGAGGCCGGCCACTTCCTCGGGCGCCTCGGTGGGCGGGTTATGACGGACGCCGGCCAGCACGTGAAGACGGCTGTTCGGCATCGTGGCGTGCGCGGCACGCGCGTGCTCCACGGGGATGACCCGATCCTGATCGCCGCTGATGATCAGCGCGGGCAGACCATCGGTGAAGCAAAGGTGGTCGAGGGCCGACACCGCCTGCCCGCGGAAGTCGACGACGGAGCGCAGCGTGCGCAGGAACGCCCTCCTGTTGTCGCGGTTGGACAGCGCCGGCCGTGCCTTGAAGCGGTCCGCGGATCCCGCCAACGCCCGCAGCGCATTGCCTGCGGCGACGGCCGGCCTCGACGCGATCATCGGCAGCACGAACTCCGAGCCGGGTATCGACAGCAGCCGCAACACGCGGCCGACATCGCCGCCGAATCCTCCGCTGCTGATGAGGACGATCCGATCGCAGTACTGACGATGCTGATGGGCGAACTGCATGGCGATGCCCCCGCCGAGCGAATGGCCGACCACCGTGACCCGGGTGATGCCGAGTTCGTCCAGCAGATCGCGCAGCAACACGGCGAAGGCACCGACCGAATAGTCACCGCGCGGCTTGTCGGATTGCCCGTGGCCCAGCAGATCTGGGGCGATCACGCGATACTTCTTGGCGAGGAGCGGTATCACACTGTCCCAGGTGTTCGAGCTGCCGCCCATACCGTGGATGAGCAGAACGACCTCGCCTCGACCCTCGTCGCGGTAGGCGACCCGGTCGCCGTGCAGGGTCATCACCTTGACGCCCTTGGTGTCGTCCATCTCGGCGCCGCTCTCCGGCGCCGCCGTCAATGCGGGCGCGGTCAGGACGGCGGCGCACGTCGCTGCGCCGACCAGGAGGGCCTTCAGGGCTTTCATCTCGATGCTCCGGTGTGATGGCTCCCGTTGGGGGAGCTGGTAGTTGATGATCTCTTGATCACTACAACCAGGTTAAGTCGAAGTAGGCCAGCACTTCTCGCTTGTGCTCACTACTCACGCAAGCGACGATTTGAGGCTTTTGCGCATTCTGCTCAGTGCGGTGCGGGCGCGCGCATGGCCGCTTTCGACGCCGCCTTGGATGGCCACCAGTTCGCTCGTCCGATGAGCGAGGCCAGGGCAGGCACGGTGATGGTGCGCACGACGAAGGTGTCGATCAGGAGTCCCACCCCGATGATGAAACCGGTCTGCACCATCGTGGACAGACTGCCGAACAACATGCCGAACATCGAGCCCGCGAAGATGATCCCGGCCGAGGTGATGACACCGCCCGTCGAGCGGACTGCGCGAATGATGCCCGAGCGGATGCCGTTGTGGGACTCCTCGCGGATGCGGGTGATCAGCAACAGGTTGTAATCCGCGCCGACGGCGACGAGCACGATGAAGGCAGTCGCCGGCACGTTCCAGTAGATGTGCTGGTGAAGGATGAACTGGAAGAAGACGACACCCAAACCCAACGCCGACAGATACGAGATGACCACCGAGGCAATGAGATACAGCGGTGCCACGATGGCCCTCAGCAACGCGACCAGGATGAGGAACACCACGAGCAGGGTCATGACGACGATCAGTCGGAGATCGTGGTCGTAATAGCTGCGAATGGTGCTGTACATCGGAGTCGTGCCGACCATCGAGATCGTCGCGCCCGCTAGCGTGGTGTTCGGCTGTGCCGCCCTGGCCGTGTCGAGGATCGGCTGAACGAGATCCATCGCCTCAGTGCTGAATGGATCGAACTTCGTCTCGACGAGATAGCGGGCGGACCGCCCGTCGGGTGAGATGTAGAGCTTCGCGGCATTCTTGAAGTCCTCCGTCGTCAGGACATTCGGCGGTATGTACATGCCCGCCATCGACGGCTGCGAGGCGCCCTGTTTGATCGAGTTGAGCAGTTCGGCGGCCTGGTTCATGCCGACGCCCATCTTCTTGGTCTGATCGACCAGTGTCTGCACGCCGGCGGCGAGTTGCTTGCTGCCCTCGGCCAGCGCATTCGCGCCCTGCTCCATCTGCGCAACCTTCTGTTGCGCGGCAGCGGGATTGCCGACGCCCGCAGACCGTAGATCCGCGCCTGCCGACTGCAGCAGATTGCCCAGATTCTCGACCTTGGCCAGCACATCCTGCGCGGAGGGCCGGGTCCCGAGGCGGCGAGTTGTTGCAGCTTCGCGCGACCGTCGCTGCAGGCGGGATCGGCGTCGCACTGCGGGCTGCTGTTGAGCGCGTTGAGCATCGCCGTCGCGTTGTTGACCACGTCGTCAACCGCGGCCTGATTGCTTCCTACGTTGTTCGCGTACGACCGGATGGTGTTGAGCAGTTGGGTGGTTTGCGCGCCGCCGAGCTGCTGCTGCACCTGATTGAGCGCGCCCGTCATCGAGGTCATCGACCCGGCGGCCGAATGAATCTGGTCGCGAACGCTGGCGAGGCTGTCGGCCAGCTTCTGGGCGCCAGCACTGAGCGCATCGAGATCGCTTGTCTTGCCGCTGATTTGCGAGGATGCACCCTCCAGCGTCGAGCCGACCTGACCGGCCTGGTAGCTGATCTTGGTCTGATCCACCGGCTGTCCCGTGGGCCGGGTGATGCCGCGCACCGCGGTGACGTTTTCCAGCTGAGCTACCCGCTGCGCCATCTGCTCCATATCGGCCAAGGACTGGGAATTGCGCAGATCGTGCGGGGACTGGATGTAGATGTACTCCGGCAGCAGCGCACTCGTCGAGAAATGGTCGGCCATCGCGGTATAACCCTGGTTGCTCTCCGCCGAGGCAGGCAGCTGCATGCGATCGTTGAAGGTCGGGTTCATCATCAACGCGCACCCGCCCAGCGCGATGAGAACGGCAAGGCTCACGAAGAGATGGGACTTCGGCCGCCGGACGATGTTGATCGCCGAGCGCTGCCACAGTCGACTGGTCAGGGGCGCCCGGGGCGTGACCCACCCGCGACGGCCGGCCAGCACCAGGATGGCGGGCAGCAGCGTGACCGCCGCGAAGAACGCCACCGCGATCGAAACCGCCAGCGCCGGGCCGACACTGGTGAACGCAGGCAGCCGGGTGAAGATCATGCCGAGGAACGTGACGGCCACGGTGGCCGCGGACGCTGCGATCACCTTGCCGATGGATCCGAGCGCCTTCTGCACCGCCTCGTCGGAGTCGACGCCGGACCGGAGGTATTCGTGGTAGCGGCTGATGAGGAAGACGGCGTAGTCGGTGCCCGCGCCGACGATCATCGCCGTCATCAACACGACTGTCGTCGCGTTGACGTTGAGCCCCACCCGAGTCAGGGCAGACACCACTCCTTGTGCCGATACCACGGAGACGCCGATGGCGATCAGCGGCATCAACGCGGTGATCGGTCGCCGGTAGATCACCAGCAGGATGGTCATGACCATGAGCGCGGTGGCGATCTCGATCAGGTGCATATCGCGGGCGCTGACGAGCGACATATCGCCCACCACGGCTGCCTGCCCCGTGACGTGGGTCGCGAGTTCGGAGCCTGTGGTGGCTTGTTCGATCACCTGGCTGACCCGGTTGTAGGCCTCCGACGATTCCGGTGAGCCCGCGGGCGCCTTGAGCGTCACCGCCATGTAGAAGGCCTTGTTGTCCTTGCTGACCATCAGCTGGCGCAACGCCGGAGTGCTGACGAAGTCCTGGACGCGTGGCGACATCCTGACTGTCGCCGCGCAGCTTGTCGGCCAGCGTGCGGTAGGTGTCGTCGTCGGCGGGCTGCAGACCGTGGTCGTCGGTCATGACGACGACCAGGATGTTCTGCGCGGTGTCTCCGAAGTCCGCTGCCATCTGTTGGCTGGCCGCCATCGCCTGCGGCGGCAGCGGCTGCATCGTCTGGCTCTCGACGATCTTGGTCAGGGCGGGGAATGCGATCGACAACACCACGACCAGGGCCACCCAGGCGGAGATGACGAGCCAGGGGGCGCGCACCACGACTCGACCCAACGGCGAGAAGCCGTCGAACCCCTTCCAGGCGGAGATCTTCTTCAACACGTGGATCCCTACTTCGCGACGATCTCGTCGAGCTGAGAATCCCACTGCATGGTCGCTGTGAGCGAGAAATCTGCGAGAGTGCGCAAAATTGCTTCCTGCAACTGCTGATTCGAGCCGGGGCGAGCGGGATCGCAGGCGAGCACCGAAATGAAGATGCGTCGGCCGACCCGGCCCGAGAGCACCACCAGCATGCCGCCGAGGCGGTGCGCTGTGGCCTTGGTCAGACCCGGGGCGAGGGTCCTGATGAAGAAGCGTGTCCGCGTCAGTGCCGTCGGGGCGGTTGACTGCCGCGTCGACGTCGCCGAGGTTGGACGACACGACACTGGTCGCGCTGCCGACGCTCATGTTCAACCATCCGCCGGAACAGCCGCTTCGGCAGCAACGGGACCAGCGGTAGCAGCGCCCAGCGGGCGTTGGGCTGCTCCTGACGGCGGATCAGCGCTTCTTTGATGCCGGATCGCACCCCTCGCAGATCGGTCGTGATGGTTGGGGGTTGGATCGTGAAATCGACGTCCGAGATCGCGTTGGCGCGGGTATCGCCTTGGACGCGATCGTTGACGGGCATCGACAGGTCGACCGTGTGGTCCGGCGCTGACCCTGCCCATACCGTTGCGCCAATCTGGTGGCAACCCCCACTAGCAGTGAGTTGCTGGTCGCTCCGACGGCAGCGGCACGGGCGTCCCACTGGCCGATGTCGACGGCAACGGTCGCCATCGGGACGGTGATCGGGTTCGTCGTCAGCGGATGGCTGTTCGAGCGGCGCGGGTGTCGGTTGCCGTTTGGCCGGCACGGATCACCCGGGCTGCTGTGCAGACGGCGCGCCCGATGCTGGGCACGTCGCGCAGGAATTGGCGGACGTCGGCCAGTATCGCGCGCCACCACCGGCGCGATCGCGCTGCAGGCCAGACGATCTCGTCATCCCGGCCTGCCGTTGCGTCCGCAAGAGCGAGGCACAGCCCGCCACCATCGGTGAGCGTGTGTGAGATGACCAGGCTGAGGCCGGTGCCGCCGTCGGTGAAGGGCAGCGCCGCAAGCCGCCACCCCGGGCCATGCTGGACGTCGAGTGGCATGGCGGCCTGCTCACGCAGCCACTGGTTGAATTCGGCTCGGGGCCGCGGTGTTTCGGCGACTTCGAGTTCGGGCCCGGCGCCGGGGGCCACCCACCGATGCCGTCCGAACGGCAGCGGTGACTGTTCGATGCGGCGGGACAGCCTCCCACGTAGCAGGTGGTGATGAAACCGGCGCAGGCCTGCCATGTCGACCCCGCGATCGTAGGTCCAGACGCTCTGGATGACGCTGGTGGCTCCGGTGGCCTCCTCGCCAAGGAAGACGGCCTGGTCGACCATGCCGAGGACGTCGTAGGGCGTAGTTGCTCCGTTCATTTTGACGAGACCTTGTGCGACCATGTCGCTCACTCCTTGGTATGTCGCGAACCTCGGATTAGCCTGATTCGCAATGATTTCGGTGATGTTCTGATTCGAAGTTAGAGCGCGCACCCGGAAAAGGCTCGCTTGTGCGCGCTAGTCGCGAAGTGCGCGATTACTCAATTCTGCGCATTGTGCTCGTCGAGCTGAGAATCCCACTGCATCGTCGCGGTGAGCGCGAAATCCGCGAGAGTGCTGAAAATCGTTTCTTGCAACTGCCGATTCGAGCCGGGGCGAGCCGGATCGTAGGCGAGCACCGAGATGAAGACCCGCCCGTTGACGCGCCCGGACAACATCGCCAGCACACCGGTGCGCGGTGCATCGTCGCGCGGGTCACGCGGGGATACAGCGCAACGCATCGAGAAGTGGTCGGCATCTGTGCCATCGGGCCGAATGGCGGCGATGGCGACGTCACCGAGGTTGGACGAGCAGGTATTCGTCGTGCCGCCGCCTGCGACGCCGACCATCTTCTTGACGAGCCGTTTCGAGAGGAAGGGCACCAGCGGTAGCAGGGCGAACTTTTCGTCGGGGACCTCCTCTGCCCGGATGAGGGCCTGTTTGACGGCGGCGCGGACCTCTCGCAGGTCGGTGGCCACCTTCGTCGGGTCGACCGTCACATCGATGTTGCCCACCGCGTTGGCCCTGGTGTCGCCGTCGATGCGTTGGTTGAGCGGCATCGACAAGGTGGCCAGACCTTCGCCGGCCGTGACGCGGCCGACCCGCTGCGCGAACTTCGCGGCGAACCCTGCGAGAAGTGAGTTGCTGGTTCCGCCGAGTGACTGGGCGCGGGCGTCCCACTCGTCCATGTCGACGAAGACGGTCGCGGCCGGGATGTCGATCTGCTCGTCCGGGGCCGAGATCGGCGCGACTCCGGCGCGCGAGGCGGCGGCCTCCCGGCGGGCACGCCGGGCCATCCGCGCGGCGGCGACGATCGCCCGGCCGACGGAGGAGGTGTCGCGAGCAGTCTGGCGGGCGTCCTGGCGCAGCGCGCGCCACCGGCGTCGTGATCCGGCGGGTGGCCAGCTGATCGAATCGTCACGGCCGGAGGCGGCGTCGGCCAGCGCGGTGGTGAGCCCGACTCCGTCGGCGAGGGCGTGGGAGATGACCAGGCTCAGCCCGGTGCCGCCGTCGGTGAACGGAAGCACCGCGAGATGCCATGCGGGTCCGTGCTCGTAGTCCAGCGGTGTATCGGCCTGCTCGCGCAGCCACACACCGAAGTCCTCGCGGGGCCGGGCCGTGCGCGATCTCGATGGCGGGTGCGTCGTTGGGCGACACCCACCGATGGCGGCCGAACGGCAACGGTGACCGTTCGACGTGGCGGGACAACCGACCCCGCAGCAGGTGGTCGTGGAAGCGCCGCAGCCCGTCCATGTCGATGGCACGGTCGTACGTCCACACACACTGGAGCAGGCTGGTGGCCCCTGTCGCGCGTTCACCGAGAAACATGAGCTGGTCGGTCAGATCGAGCATGGTGGTCATTTCCTCTTGATCCTTCATTTCAGTCACAGGCTTTCGCTGTGAATAGCGGTTGAATTGGCATGGCGGGCAACTTCTTCGATCCAGTCCTCGGTGGTGGTCCTCGCGACGTCGGTGAACGTCTCGGTCAACGCCGCGATGTAGCGGTGAACCGAATCCCGCGCGACGGAGTTGTCGGGGAAGGAGACGGTGACCGTGGTGCGCCCGGCGTGCCGGTTGACCCACATGTTGATCCCGCCGTGCGACAGGTTGTCGCCGTAGAGGCCGAAGTTGGTCTCTTCCCACAGCGACGCGACGGGGATCTTGCGGAAGTCCAAGAAGGACACCATCATCGTCGGCTTGCTCGGGAGTTTGATCCCCAGCTGGTCCACCGGCGCCACCTCCAGCACCCGTTCCAAGGGAACACTTGCCAGGCGCCTGTTGGAGTCGAACGACTTCTGCGCTGCGCGGGCCGCATCTCCGAAGCAGCCGTCGCCGATCGGCACGGTGACAGGGAACAAGCTGGCGAACCAGCCGACGCTGAGGGTCTCGGCGCCCGGCGTGCGGGTGTCGGAGGGGGTGAAGCCGTGATAAGTGGTGTTGCCGGTGAGCTGGTGCTCGGCCAGCGCCGCGCACGCCATGATGCCGCCGGAGAAACGTGCGCCGACCTTGCGGCAAGCCGCGTCGAAGGCCTCCGTCTCCTCGCCGTTGAGCAGCTCGACGGTGATGAAGTCACCTTTGTTGTTCGACCAGGTGTCGCCCAGCTCCAGCGGGAAGCTCGGCCAGTCGCCATCGGTGTCCTGGGCGAACTCGATCCAGTCCCGGATCTCCGGGGAGGACAGGTCCATGCCGGCGACATGCTCGCTCTGCCGAGCGGTGTAGTCGCGGTACCCGCCGACCTCCGTCTGTGTAACCGGTCGGCCGGCGATCAGATCCTGATACGCCAGATGGATGTCGAGAAAGATGATGCCCTGCGACATGCCATCGATGTGCAGATGGTCGACGCTGGCATAGATCGTGAAATGGTCGGCCTGCTGAATGACGCCGAACGTGAAGCAGTCCCAGTCGAGGGTTTCCGGCGTCGACGTCAACGCGTGCTCGCGAATGTCCTCGGCGCCCATCTCACCGTACGAAAAGGGCACGAATTCTATTTGTTCCGGATCGGCGATCGTGCGGCGGAAGATGTTGCCGTTCTCGAACTCGAAGGAGCTGTGGTACGTGTCGTGGCGGCGAACGTGCATGTTGATCGCGGTGGTCATCGCGACGATGTCGCACGTCCCCGGGATATCCCAGGACACCACTATCAGGCGAGGTAGTTGGCGTCCGAGCGCCCGACCGTAGAAGGCGGCGCGCAGATGGGAAGCCTGCTGGAAGCTGGGGGCCAGCGCATCGCGATCCGCCTTCGCCATGATCTCGCGCGACGCGTCCGAGGCGGTCCAGGTGGTAACTGGGCCCTGTGCCGGCTGCCACGAATTGATGGGTCCCAGCGCGACCATTTCGAAAACTCCTTTTGTGTTTGATGACGTTTTTCTGTCATCCCGTTGCATTTGAAGTTACGGAGCCCAAAGCCCAATGGCTCGCTTGTGCGCACTAGTCGCGAAGTGAGCGATTTACCGCTTTTGCGCATTCTGCTCACCGCGCGGCCCTAGGCTTGGCGGATGGCATTCAAGCCCCGCTTCGACGTGCGGCTCGCCACCCAGGTGCTGTTGCTGCAAGTCGCCGTGGTGGTACTCACGCTCGGTATCGCGGGCGGCCTGCTGGCGTTCTTCAGCCACGAGCGGATCCAGGCTGAAGTCGGCACCCGCGCGCTCGATGTGGCGACGGGTGCGTGGCGTTCGCACCGGCGGTTCGGGCGGACGTCGCCCGCTACGACGACACCGGGTTGCCACTGGGCCCGGCTTTCACCGACGAACTGGCCAACGGTCAGCTGCAGCTCGTCGCGTCGGAGGTACAGAAGCGGACAGACGTGTTGTTCGTGGTCATCACCAACGACCAGGGCATCAGGCTCGCGCACCCGGACAGGGACGAACTCGGTAAGCCGGTGAGCACTGATCCAGACGAGGCGCTCGCGGGACACGACACGGTGATGCGGCAGTCCGGCACCCTGGGACCGTCGGTACGCGCCAAAGTGCCTATCCTGCGGCCGAATTCGCAAGAAGTGATCGGTGAGGTCAGCGTCGGCATCTCGACGTCGGCCGTGCGTCAGCAGCTGTGGACCGATGTACGGGTGGCTGCGGTGCTGGTCGGAGGAGCCCTGCTGATCGGGATTGTCGGCTCGTTCCTGTTGGCCAAGCGTTGGCGCGCACTGACATTGGGGCTCCAGCCCTCCGAGTTGGCCGAAATGGTGCGTGGTCAGGCGGCGGTGTTGCACGGTATCGGCGAGGGTGTCCTGGCCGTCGACACCTCATGGAAGACGACCTTCGTCAACGACGAGGCGTGCCGCCTGCTCGAGCTCGATGACGAGCGTGGCCGTCCGGTGGAGGAGATCGGGTTGACGCCGCGGGTGCTGGGCGTGTTCAAGTCGGCCGATCCGACACCGACCATCGCCACCGTCGGCGACCGCATCGTCGTGGTGTCCGCACGGTCCGTGTCGCATGGCGGGCACGACCTCGGCACCGTGCTGGTGGTGCGCGATCGCACCGACGTCGAATCCCTGACCCGCCAACTCGACGCGGTGCAGTTGATGAGCACAGCGCTGCGTGCGCAGCGCCACGAGTTCGCCAACAGGCTGCATCTGCTCAACGGACTGTTGCAGAGTGGCCATGCCGAGGAGGCCGAGCAGTACCTGGGGGAATTGCTCGGATCGGGACCGCTGGGATCGGCGTTACCCGGCATCGATGCCATCCGCGACGCGTTCCTCCAGGCGTTCCTGGCTGCGAAGGCCGCGACCGCACGCGAGGCTGGGGTGACACTGCGGATCGGTGAGAACACCTGGGTGTCGGGCCGGCTCGCGCTGCCCGTCGACGTCACCACGGTGCTGGGCAATCTGATCGACAACGCGATCGATGCGGCGCGCACGGGTGCCGATGAGGCGAAGATGGTGGAAGTCGAACTGCTGCAGGATGGTTCGACGCTGCACATCACCGTCGCAGACAGCGGCGACGGTGTCGCGCGAGACTTCGTCGAGCACGTGTTCACCGAGGGCAAGTCGACGAAACCCCAGTCGGGGATACCCGGCGGTCGCGGGATCGGCATGGCGTTGTCCCGCCAGATCAGCCGCGCCCTCGGAGGGGACGTGCGACTGTCGAGCACGGGGAATGCCGATATGGAGTTGCATGGTGCAGAATTCATCGCCCGGCTGCCGGGCGTGATGATCGAGGAGGAATCCCAATGGCTGAACCAGGACTGACGGTGTTGGTTGTCGACGACGATTTTCGTGTCGCCAACATGCACGCCGGTATCGTGAACGCACTCCCGGGCTTCACCGTCGCCGCCACGGTGAACACTCTTGCCGCGGCACGCGAAGCCGATTCCGTGGACCTCGCGCTGGTTGACGTCTATCTGCCGGACGGGTCCGGTGTCGACTTCGTCCGTGAACTACGTGGCGACAGTTTCGTTCTGAGCGCTGCAACCGAAGCGGAGACGATCCGCGCCGCCGTGGCCGCAGGCGCACTGAGCTACCTGGTCAAGCCCTTCGTTCCCGCCGATCTGGCCGCCAGGCTGGCCGGTTACGCGCGCTACCGCAAGATTCTGTCCGGATCGAATCTGAGTGCGCAGGACGTGGACGCCGCACTCGATGCGCTTCGCCCGAAGGTTGCCGCACAGCAGAACTCGGTCACCGCCGCTTCACCCACCAAACAGCTTGTCCTGCAGGCGCTGCGTGCCGCCGACGGGGCGATGTCCTCGGCGGAGGTCTCCTCTGCGATCGGAGTGTCGAGGGCTACGGCGCAGAGATATCTGGCCACGCTGGCGGCTGCGGGTGAGGTCAAGACGCGACTGCGCTACGGCACCACGGGCCGTCCTGAACAGGAATTCGTCGCCGTCGCGGGCGATACTGGTCCGCGGCGCCGCACCAGGTGAGGCGCGCAACTATTCGACTCCTTTTCGGTGAGCGACGCGTTGAACACAGTGGAAGCCGGTTGCGCAGCGGAGGAGACACCCAGTGTTGTTGAACATCGTGGCGGGAGTCGCGGTCATCGCGCTGTTCGCCCTGCTGGTCGCACTCTTCACGGGAAGCGTCGGCCTGGGGTGGTGCACGGTCGGCGCCAGTGCGGTCGGCCTCGTGCTGCTGATCGTCAACGAGCTGAGCGAACGGGGCCGCGAAGAGCCCGAAAGCGGCGCGGGCAGTCCGCTGGCCAACGAGGAACTCCGCTACAACCGACACCTGCTTCTTCCCGACATCTGGCCGCATGTTCGTCCCGCGCCGGAGCTACCCGGCGACGCTGAAGAAGTCCGGCCGGACGCAGGGCGCCCGCTGCGTCCCGACATCTGGCCGTGACGGTTACCCGACGGCTACAACACTCCGACCGGTGACGTAACCCACCGCACGGGGTCGGTGCAGCGAAACGGCGTGATACCCCGGGAGCTCAGCCGCTCGCCGGCGTGCGGCTGCCCGAGCGCCGAGACGACGAAGTAGCGATGCATCAATTGCATGTCGCGGGAACGGCTTTCGACCGCTGCGACGATCGATCCCGCATGCAGCCGCAGGAGCAGGCTGCGCACCTCCTCATGCAGAAGCTCACCGTCGCTGTCGTTGTAGTGCCTGCCGCTCGAGTCGTCGCGCAGATAGGCGGCGCCTGCGTTGGACATGATCTGGCTCCACTCCGATCCCTCCACGTCGCCCAGCGCGCGCAGCGCGTCGAACTTCGACAGGATGACCGCCAGCTTCGGCCGGCCCGCGCCGATCGCGAGCAGGACATTGGCCAGCAGCGCCCTGGGATCACCGGCGCTGTAGGACTGGGCGGGCAACAGATCGTGCAGCTGATCGCGAATTCCCTTGACCCGCAGCGGGTCGAACATGAAGAACACCGCATCGGCATTGCTGAAATAGCGGAACCGCGGGGCATCCATGTCGCCGGATTCCAGATCCTCACCGGCGACGTCTCGGACGATCAGAAACCGTCGGATGCCATCGCGCACGCCGATGGTGAAGATCAACGGTTCGCGCTGGTGCGGCGCCTGCGCCTGCAGGGTCGGGGTCGGCGGGATCAGGCCGCGCTGTTCGTACAGCGGCTGCTCATAGTTCTGGATGTATGCGTCGGCGCTGGCGCGGGTGGCGGGTTCCATCGACACTCCGAGGCCTTCGCACAGCAGCTCCAGCTGCTTGATCAGCACGGCGAGGTAGGTGCTCTTTCCGGTGGCCGGGGTGCCCGCCATCGCAATGCAGACGGACTGCCCGTTGCGCCATCCGTCCGGCAGTGCGGCGTGACAGACCGGACAGATCTCCACGACCGGTGCGTTCAACGCGGCGGCCGCATCGGCGGACGACAGCAGCGGGCCGCGAAAGCCCGGCGGGCGCGTCACGCTGTAGATCGGTCCGGACTCCTTGTCGGTGCCGACGAACGCGGACGCCACCGGATCGAAGTACCGTTCGCCGCCCGCGAGCGGCGACACCGTCCACGCGTACTGGTCGTCGTGCAGAACGGAGAAGCACCACGGGCATTTGTTCATCGAAAGGCCCGCACGAGCGACGACGTGATCCGGTCCAAGCGCGGACAGAGTCCCCGAGCAGCTCGTCGGCGCTTCGTGAACCGGGTCGCGGGGTCGGCATGCGCACGCAGTGCGTGTCGAGCCCCCTGGCATCGGAGAACGCCAGAACCATCGACCGCTGCAGCGCAATTCGAGTCGGGAAATCCGTGCAGACGACGATGTAGCCGCCGTTGCTCGGCAGGCGCGACCACCGGGCGCCCGCACTCCAGCGCGGCGTCGCTCGTTCGACCACCGCCGCCAACTGGCCGCTCACGCCGCAGCTCACCGGTATGGGTTCCTCGCCGACCAGCACCGCGGACACATCGCTGATCCCGACGGCCGCGGCGACGCCGACCACGACATCGATGGCCGCTGCGGCGCCGCCGCCGGCGAACACCGGCAACATCGACGCCGACGTGTCCAGCGCGACCAGTACCGGCCCGAGCACCGTCTGGTTCTGGCGTTCAACGACTTTGCGGGCCGAGGCGCGCGCCGCCGATGCCAACGGGCTCAGCGGGATGTCGGCCGCCGCGGTGGCAGCGACCTCGACGCTGGTGCCGTGCGCGGTGAGCCGGGCAAGCTCTACACCCGAATCTCCGCTGACGTCAACGGGATCGAACAGCACCTGCACCGGATCGAGGTCGCTGGCCGAGTCGTGTCCGATCGCAAGGCTTACCTGGGTACCTGCCGCGAATCGGTCGGCGCCGCCGCGGGCACCACCATGACCGACACCGGTCCGCTCACCTTCGACAACACCGCCAGATGCGAATTGGGTTGCACCGTCGCCGGTTCGTCGGCCGCGTGTACCACCAGCGACGCGGCGTGAAGGGATCCGCTGATCGACACGGTCAGCGCCTGATTCGGAATCGCCACGGACGGGTTGCGTGGGCCAAGCACGTAGATCGGCATCAGGACTGCGCTCCCGTCAATCGCAACGCCGACACCGGCGGGTCGAGCAGCGCCAGTCGGCGCAGCCGCCTCGGGTCACCGAGGTTGGCGAACATGCGGATCCATCCGGTGAGGAAGCGGACATCGCCGACCCACACTTCGCCGCCGCCGTCGGAGCTGATCGACGAGTATCGGATCTCCTTGGACGGCGGCGCGGTGAACTCGCCCCGGCTGTTGATCGGGGCGACATCTACCGGCTGACCGTCGTTGACGCTCAACGGAATCCGGTCGGGATTGTGTACGAGGACGAACGGTGGTGAGCCCGCCACGTCCACTTCGGCCTGAACCGACAGCGCCGCGGTCGCCGGCCGGCCCGCCGGGTCCCGCCCGATCTGCACCGAGTACCACAGTCGCAGCAGCCCGTCATAGGTGATGCTGGTGATCTCGCCGAGCACGCGGCGGCCGGCAGAGAAGGCCACCGGAGCAAGGTGCAACGAGCAACCGCCCGCAGGCAGCTGGCCGGTGAACTGCATGCCGCCGTAGCGCTCGTAGTCCTCCAGCGTGATCTCGTAGGAGCGGCCGGTGAGCCCGTTGCGGGGATCGTGGCCCTTGCCTGCGAGGTGCACGGTGACAGCCGCCGCGCCCTCGGGCCATCCAAACGTCAGCACCTGTTTGTTGCAGTACTCGGTGAGCTCGACGTCGCGGATCTTGCCGGTGCGCACGGTCGACGTCGTGTTCCCCAGTCGGGCCAGCCCGCCCACCAACGTCACCGGGGTGAAATAGGCGCGGCTCCAACCGCGCGGCCACGGGACACCCGCCATCACGGCCTGTCTGCGGCCATGCTCGTCGGTCCGTTCGGAGATCGGATGGGTGAGGCGCAGTTCGGATTGCAGGCCGGCCTGCTCCACCGCAGCGTCGGGCAGATCGGCCGCGTCGGCACCCGCCCGTGGGCCGTCCGGCGTGCGGTAGAGCGCCACGCGTCCGGCCGGCGGCGGCGTCCACGTCAGGTCGATCGTCACCGGATCCGTGTCGTGCACGGATCAGTGACAGGTCGGCCACCGGGGCCAGTACCGCGGTGACCGCCACCTCCGTCTCGACGGCCTGCGACAGGCGGCCGACGCCGTCGACGATCGACCTCGCAGCGCGCCCGGTACACATACCGCCGCCCGCCCTCGGCATCGGAGTCGACGAATCCATGGAGGTTCTCGTCACCGGCCAGAATGCGGAAATGCGGCCCGCCCATGGCGCGATTCCTCGATCGGCACGCGTTCGACGTGCACCGCCCGCACGCCGGGGAAGACGGTCCACTGCCCGATCACGCGGCCGGAATCCTCCCGCACCGCCATTCCGCGAACGCGGGCCACAACGAGGCCGGCCGCGTGTAACCGGGGCTGGGAGGCAAGGGCTTCCGTGCGTGTCGGACCCGCATTGACCCATACCTGGTAATGGCGCACCGCGCCTTCCGCCTCGCGGCGGTCCACGGCCGATGGGTCGGTGGTCGCGGTCACCAGGTGCGCGCGGTCCGGCGAGTAGGGCGGCTCGTCCTCGCCGCTGACCACCCGGTAGACGACATACGGCGCCTCGTGGCTCGGCCACGAGAGTTCCAGCGCGCCGCCATCGCCGCGGCGCAGCGCCAGCGGATCTGGACTGCCGTGCTGCTCCGTGAGGAGCGAACGGTGCGAATTCGTCTTGGCCGAACCGTGTTTCGCCGCCATCGCGGACAGCACCCGGGCCATCTCTTCGGCGTGCTCGCCCACCGGGTCGGGCAGCATCATCCGGATCTGCTCGGCGTCGGTGCGTCCGGACCGCAGCACCATCCGCACGTGGGCCTCTTTGAAAGTGTGTGGCGACACCGCGCCCGAGGCGATCAGCCGCTGGCGCCACGCCAGCAGTTCGGCGAGGCGCGGATCGTGTGTCATCGCAATCGATGATGTTGGGTTCGGACATCGTTCAGAACACCAAATCTCCAGAGCTCGGGGGCAATTCGTTGTCGACCGGCGCGACCGGTCGTGCCGGGGTCGAACACGGCGAAGTCGTAGGCCGGCAGGCCTTCGCCTGCCTGAATCACCGCCGCGCGGTAGCCCAGTCCGCACCGCGCCAGCATTCCCTCGTCGATCGCCACCAACGAGCTACTCGCGGTTTGTGCGGCATGAGTGAACAACGACGCATCGAACGGCGCGGCCCTGCCGACGTCGCGGGTCGGTCATGCCGTCGCCGAACTCGGCCGGTCAGGCACGCGCCTGCCGTCGGCAAGCACGAGCGTGTCGATCAGCCCCTCACCGAGGCCGACGGCCGGGTCGTCGAACATCTGCTGCACCCGGCGCCACAGCACGTCGGCACCGCTGGCGCGTCACGCTCGCCCGCCGCGAGCTCGGCCGACCATCGGTCCAGCGCCGACCCGCTGCCCGCGCCTGGCATCGCCAGCACGTCGGCCGGGTCGGCCCGCACGTCGGCCGCCGTCGCCGCCAACAGCTGCTCCCATGGGCGGGTGAGCCACCCGAGCCGGTACAGCCGCTGCTGGATGCGGTGCACCGCGGTATCGCCGTCGTCGGATCCCGGCTGCCGCCACCGCCACCAGCGTCGAGCGGGGCAGCCCCTGGATCAGCTGAGCGCGGGCGCCCGTCGCGGGCGGCGACCACGCCGAACGGTGCGCGCAGGAACGCGCCGACCGCCCGGCACCACGACAGCAGCTGCCCATAGGCCATCGAGAGACGGCTCAGGTCCTCCAGTGCCGACCGCAGGTTGGTCTGCATCGCCTCGAGCTGGCTCAGCGCAGACTTGCGCGAGTTCATCTCGGCGAACATGTCGCGCTGGGCCACCAGGAACAGCGCCAGGCCACCACCATGTACACCGCGATCAGCACGCCGCCGCAGAGCAGCGCGAACGACCAGCTGACCCATCCGAGTCGCCGCCGCGCCCGCGAGAAGCGCCAACGCGACGAACAGTGACCAGCCGAATGTCTTGAGAATCAATGCGATTGCCTGCTGTCGCCTGCGAAGCCGCTCGTCGACGGATTCGGCGATCGACGCGGCGCGGATCTGGTCCACCAAGCTGGTCACTTCGAGCGCGGGCCCGCCCCATGAAGTCGGCGAGGATCGCCGCAACCTGCCAGGCGTAGCTCTTGGACACGCTCTGCTGCCAACTCTCCAGCTCCGCGGCGGCGTGGCGGGCCTCCACTCCGGCGGCCTGGTCGGCGTAGGCGCGCTCCAGCCGCTCCCGCAGGTCCGTCGCGGCCAGCACGTCGACGGGCTCGACCGAGTCGGTTCCGATCACCGCCGCCAGTGACGCGGGAATCGCCGAGAACCTCTCCGCAGCGCCGGGCACCACCTCGGCGCAGCTGCGGGCCACCCCGACTCCGGCTCCGATGCTCACCGGTTCGAGCCGCGCCGCGTCGGCCACCGTCGGCCAATGTCATTGCGCCGGTGATGAAATCGGCCCACAGCGGGCCCAGGTCGGGTCGGGGCCGGTGCTCGCCGTCCACCCGGCCGAGCAGGGCGGTGCTCATCGCGTCGGCGCTGCGGCCGAGCTCTTGCCAGCCCGCGACCTGCGGGTCGGACACCACCGCGAACGCCGAGCCGTTGCCGGCCGAACATCGTGCTCTGCACGGTCGAGGCGAGCGCCGAGGACACCGAGCCGAGCATCGACGACATCCACGCCGATGGCGCACGGCGCAGTGCAACGCCGAGAAACTGCAGGAACATCTTCACCGCTGACCAGATCGAGATAGCCTGTGCCAGCTGGACTTTCCAATGGACAGCGCGCGGGCCCCGAAGGATGTCGCGGCGCTTGGTCCACAACGCGCGCGCCATCTTCTGCGCGGCCAGTGCCGCGTCATCGACGTACACCACGGGCACCGTTCCGCCGTTCGGCAACGGCAAGCTGACCGGTCGTGCCGAACAGCTGGGCCCGCAACTGGTCCTCCACCTCGGCGGTGTCCAGCGCACGGTAGAAGCCACGCACGGCGCGGACCGTCTGGCCGGGCACGATCTCCACCGTGTCGAACGGGGTGGACTCGATGTCCGCCCACATCCCGCACACTCCACAGATCACCGGTGCGACATGGCGCGCCAGTTCGAACGGATCTGTCAGCGGCGTCGATGATCAGTGACCCCAGCCCGGGGGCGGGGGAGTCCTCCGGCGCGATCAGCAGGTTGTGCCACCCCTCCAGTACCAGCGTCTGATCCTGGTCGGCCAGGCGCGGCGTCGGCCTGGCCCGTCAGCAACAGCCGCAACAGGGTGACCTCGGCGCCGACCGCTGCGCTTCGCATCAGCCGCTCCACCGTCTGCTCGGCGGCCAGCGGCACGCGGTTGCCGGGTCGCGCGTGCACCGGAACCAGCACCGCCAGCCGCACCCGCCCGTACCGTTGCCCGGTCAGCAGCCGCTGCAGCGAGACCGACTCGGATGCGCCGTCGCGCACCAGCGTTGCGGGCACCGAGCGCTGCCCCACCTCGGCGGCATCGATCCACGCGAACGTCGAAAGCATGCCCGCCGCACTGTAATCGCCGAGCACGGCGAGTATCTCCTCGGTGCAGGCCCGAGGTGCCAGCAGCACGGTCAGCGCCGGTACGACGCCGGAGTGGAGGCCGATGCGGTCATCGCTAGAACATCACCCCGCGAGACAGCACGACCTGATCGTCTGCGCCGGGCGCCTCGTCGTCGTCGCCGAGCGTCGAGATCTGTTCCAGCGTCCTGATCAGATCGTCTCGGTGGCCCAGAACACATCGGGCGCCATATCGCGGAAGATCGGTGTCTTGGCCGCCGTCCCGCGGGCGGGGATCGTCGAGAACGTACCGCCGCGCTCGGGCCCCGGGAGTATCGGCGGGCAGGTACTCGGCGGCGGTGTCGCGAACCCGGCCCAGCCATTCGGTGGCAGCGGCGATCCGCTCGGCCGGTGTCGACGCCGCCCGCGACTGACGACAGCCGTGACACCACGCCCGGTCCCGGACGAGCCGGAGGCGACGAACTCACGCAGCAGATGCACCGCCGACAACTGGAGGATGCCGCTGGCCGGGATCCTGCGAGTTGGCGTCGAACAGCTCCCGCAGCACCTGGTACGGGCCGCAGCGACGACATCAACGGCGGCTCGTGCGACTGGGCGATGGCCAGCAGGATCGACTCCAGCACGGCGGGCAGCCAGTCGTAGCTGGCCTTGTACTCCGACGGCGGGGTCAACAACGGGTTGGGGAAGTGCAGCCACTGGCCCGCGTCGCCGTCGTAGATGCGCACCGGCTCGGTGTACGGGGGCGCGGGGATCTGGATGCGGCCGATGATCTGTCCGACGAACCAGCCCGCGGTCATGGTGCGGCGTTCGGCATCGGTCATCGGCAGCGACGCCGGCAGCGGCCGCGACCGCCGGTAGCGCCAGAACCCGGCGCGGCCCGGGCTCGCCATCGACGCCCACTCCTGCGCGGCGGGAACCAGCACCGAGTCGAAGGCCAATGGCGAATAGTTCGGGTACGAGCCGAAGATGTCGACGCGGGTCACGCCGTCCTCGTCCGACAGCGAGCGGCCGAAGTTCTCCTTGGTGGCCCTGTCGATCCGCGGGTTGGCGCTCAGCGCGTCCTCGAGCGCCGCGGCCACCGACTGCCCGGCGAACGGGATGTCGGAGAACTTGTAGCGGTACTCCACCTGCTGGCCCGGATGCACCCGCTGCATCGCCTGGTCGTTGACGCTGGCCAGCGGACGCGCGAGCGACAACGCCTCGGCGAACTTGCTCGCGATGTCTTGGCGGCGGGCGGCCAGCTCGGACTCCGATGCGCCGACGCCCTGCACGAAGTCGCGCAGTGACACCTTGCAGAACTCGTAGAACGACTCGGCCGGCCGACCGACGTACAGCCGTGCCCGCGCGAGGAGTTCGCCTGGCCGGGTGTGCACATCGAACTGCGCCATCGACGGAACCCGGGTACGGCCGGTTTCGGGATCGGTGCCCAGCGCGCGGGTGGTCCACGTGGCGGTGCGTTCCACCAGACCCTCGGGCGCGGACACGCCGCCGGTGGTCTCCCATTGGCCGGCGATGACGGCGGTGGTGGCCTGGTCCATGGCGGCGGCGAACGGAATCAGCCCCTGCGATCCGACCACCGCCTTGACCAGATCGGACTCGTAACGCGCCTTGAACGCGGACGAATTGATCAGCAGGACTTCGTTGTTCGCCTCGGCGAATCGGCTCGGCACCAGTTCGTCGGCGTCCGCGGGCCACGCCGCGTACTGGTCGGTGGCCAGCCTCGCCAATCCGACATCCGACGGCGGCTCGACGCTGGCCTGCTCCAGAATCACCAACGCTTCGCCGAGCGCATCGCGCAGGGGGGCGAGCAGTTCCGCGCCCATCACCCGCATCACGTCGGCGATGCGCGCCGACGCCGAGGCGAACAGGTGCCTGCGCACACCGGCGTGGAAGCCGTCGAGCGCGGTGGCCAGCACCTGATCGGCGTTGGACAACACGCCACGCAGTCCGCTCAGTGCGGCGTCGACATGTGCGGGCAGGGCGACGATGTCGGTCGGACCCATCGTCCCGAGCTGCGTGAGCGAACCGGCCAACAGGTCGTCGATGTGCCGGCGCACCTGATCGACCAGCGCCCGCGCGTACGGCAGCCCCAGCGTGGAAACGGCTTGGATCACCGCCTGTTCGAGCCGTCTCGGCGAACTCGCGGTGCCAGCCGAACGCCATGTCGTAGGCCGCCTCGGTGCTCGCGTTCGCCAGCGCATCGCGACGGTTGGCGATCGCCTGCCGGAACATCGGCACCCACTGCTCGGCGCTCATCCCTTCGGGATGGGGCAGATAGCCGCGCAGCTGGCGGTCGACGAGCCCGCTCACCGCGGAGTTGACCACCTCGGGCGAGAACGCGGTGTTCGCGACCCAGGTGCCGAGGATGTTGATCCGGCTCTCCTCGTCGCCCACCGCGCAGGGCAGGCCGAGGCTGCTGCAGATCGCGTCCCACTGGCTGGACAGCAGCGACTCGAGTTGTTCGTTGCCCGACGCGGGGTTGCCGGGCTGCAGATGGCCGTGCAGCAGCTTGTCCGTGGCGCTGCGGGCCAGCCGCTGCGCCGCGTACTCGGCGTAGCGGTCGCGTCCCATCGACAGGGAGGAGAAGCCGTAGGTGCCCCACGGCAGCGGATCCCACACCGAGATGCCCCAGCCCAGCAGGTCCTTGTCGCCGGCGGGGGAGGCGGTGTTGCCGAGGTCGTAGGAGACGAACTGGTCGCTGGCGGTGCCGCTCATCATCAGCCCGGCCAGGCCGCGGCCGAGCCCGCGATAGACCGCGAACTGTGAGCCGTCGCCGAACTGGGTCCGGTCGGCGCCGACGTAGCGGCCCACCGGGAACACCCGGGCGAACGGGATCGGCTCACCTTCACCGTGCTGCTGGCCGAGCGCGCGCAGAATCCGCACGTCGTGGTCGCGCGCCGCGCCCGACTGGGAGGCGACGATCTCGCCGAGCATGGCAAGGGCGTTGGCCCGCACCCCGATTCGTGCGCTCTGCGGCAGCGATTCGAAGATGTCGGGGGTGACCATGAAGACGCCCATCAGCTTCACGTCGAGTCCCGACACCATGGTCAGCAGCCGGCAGACGTCCAGCGCCATCGACGCGCCCGCGCCACCGGCCATCGACGACACCACCAACACCAGCGGCGGCTGGTTCGGGTCGAAGCGCCCCATGCCGGGCACGTCGAGCGAGGCCATCTCCGAGATGGTCTCGACCCGGAACAGCTCGTCCCAGGCCGCCTGCAGCTTGGCCCGGATCTCACCGGCCTTGCTCAGCGTGATCATCCGGCCGATCGCCCGATACTGTCCGGCACCGGACGAGATCGGATTCGTCACCTGATCCGGTTGCCGCGGTGCCCATGTCGCGATCGTGTCCAGCGCGCCATCGGCGGCCAGTCGCTGCGAAAGCGAGCCGTCGAGGATGGCATAGCTGCTGCCCTGCGGACCGCAACCGATGTAGGTGCCGCCCTGCGCGGGCACGTTCGCCAGCCCGTCCGGGCCGGGTTCGGCCGCGCTGGGCACGTCGATGTGCACGAATTGCCAGCCGCCGATCAGCTTGTCCACTCCGGCGCTGTGCAGTTCGGAGCGCAGCTGGTCCATCATGTAGGACAGCGTCGCGCCGCCGGAACCGCCGCAGCCGACTATCAGGAAACGTCGCATCAGGTTCCTCCACTAAACGGATCGAAAGGGTCGGGTTGTGTTGTGGCCAGCACTGTTTCGCCGAACGGCGACGGACGGTGCCGTGGCATCGTGCACATTGGCCACACCGGCTTCGACAGCGCGCAGCCGCAGGGCAGACAGCAGATTCGGGCAGCCTGCGGGCCACGTCGTCGTAGATGCGCTGCCGGGCAGCGTTGTCGGTACGCCCACCGACAAGCAGCAGCACCTCGGCTGCGCCGGCCGGACCGTCGGGGTCGTGCAGCACCACCCAGGTGTTGTGCACCGCCAGCGGCAGCACCGCGCGCAGGCCGCTGCGGTCGGTCCCGGGAAGTGCGGACCCGGTGCTGATGCAGCCGTCGGCGTCGACGAGCACATGCCCACTGCCGAACGGGCTTCGGCCGGTCGTCGCGGTCAGCGTCGCGCCGAGCACCGTCAGCTTGCGGGTTGCGCGCGCCAGCCCCGGCACCGGATGCACCAGGTCGCTGTCGGCCATCGCGAACGGCTCGCCGTCGCGCAGCACCGTGTCTCCGTTCACCTCGACCGGAATGCGTTCGGCGAGTAGCGGTGTCGGCGGAATCCTGCTCACCCGCCACTTGGCGGCGTAGAGCAGCGCCAGCGGGATGCCCGGCCCGAGCAGCAGCGCGGCGATGAGCACCAGCACGAAGTTCGTCGTGCTCAGCGGATGGGTCAAGGACGCGATGAACGGCACCGTCGACCTCTTGTGGGCCATTGGGATTATCCAGCGCGGCAACGTGTATCGACGATGCTGCCGTCGAGCCCGCCGTGGCCGTCGTGGTCGGTGCGCAGTGTGATCGGCAGGTTCGCCGTCTGGCCGGCCTGCACCTTCAGGCAGCTATCGGGACCACTGGCGGATGAGGTGATGTGCGGCGCGCCGACACCGTCGGGTGATGCGACGACCTTGGGCGCATCCGTCGGTGAGATCCACGCGCAGCCGGGTCCGGTGATCGGCAGCGACGCCGTCGTCCCCTTGACGCCCTCGAGCGTGCCGAAATCGATCCGGGTGCCGGGGGTCGGCAGCCCCACCTTCGGCAGGATCTGGATCGGGACGTCGACGTCCTGCGGCGACAGCGTCGTTCCCGGCGCGATCTGTTGCCCGTTGCGGCCCATGGCAGGCGCGGTGGTGATCACCAGTGACATCCGCAGCACGGCGTGCCCGGGCTTGACGTCGGACAGATCCGCGTCGACGGGTTTGGCGATGTCGGTCTTCTGCGCCGACTCGACCAGCGGGATGGGCGCGGCGCCGTCGGGAACCAGCGCCGCCGACAGTGTCGCCGTGCCCGCCAGATCGGTCGGCGACAGCGGGTGGCCCTGCCCGTCGGCCAGCCCGAAGGTCAGGCCCTTGACCACCTGCCCGCTGTGCCAGGAGACCTTGGTCGCGTCGGCGAGCGCGGGATAGATGTCGGTGGTGATGTGGATGTTGACCTTCGACACCGCATCCGGATGCGCGCCGGTGGTGTCGACGTACACGACGGCCCACTTGCCCGCCCACTCAGGGCCGCCGCCGTTGCGGATCGAGATGGTCTGCGCGGAGTCCGACTTCCACTCGTATTGCACTGGTGTTCCGGCGATCTGGGTGTCGACCTTGCCCGGCTTGTTGGGCAGCTCCACTGTCTGCCCCGACGGGGATATCAGGTACGGCATGATGCCGGGCATGCCGCCGGAGCCGAGGATGCTCACCGACTTGATCGAGCGGTCGAGCACGAAGTCGTGGCGCGCTTCCTGGCACACCTGCAAATGGCAGACGGGCCCCTGCTGGGTCACTCCGGGATCGGGGTTGAGCGCATCGAACGCGAACAGCATGCCGTCGAGGTTCGGACACCGGATAGAAGTCACCCGGGCACCGGATCGGATGATGCTGCCGCACGACTTTCCGCCCACGCCCGTTGCCGGTCGCGATCGCCGACATGGTGTCGAAGTCGCCGGGTTCGGTGTTGCCGGACAGGCCCACCGCCAACATCACGATGCCGCGCGAACGGATCTGATCGGCCACCCCACCGGGCCGGCAGATCGACTCGGTCGCCTTGCGCACCGTCTCGCCGATGCCGTCCGGCGCTGTTCGAGGTCCGTCCCGTCGGCATACGGCTTGCTCGCAGGCCGCGCGGTGAAGTCGATCTTGCCGTCGGAGAACCACGCGATGGCCTGGCAGCGGTCGCCGCCGTTCTGGCCGCCGTCCCTCGTCGCCAATGTCTGGCGCGCACCGTCGAGGGCCATCCAGTAGTCGGTGTCGATGCCGGTGTTGCGCGACGCCTCCGGGCCAGCTGGTCATCCACGGCGTCGACGCTGTCCGGCCGTCAACTTGGTCCAATTCTGGTGCAGCGCATAGGTGTCCGCGAAGCCGGCGATCGCGACATCCAGATCGGCGCCAACGCGGTCGGCGTAGTTTGCCCAGTGTCTGGACGAGATACTTCGCGGCCGACACCCGCGCCGCCTTGGCGTCGGTCGACTGCAGGCTGCTGGACTCGTCGAAGAGCAGCAGCAGGTCGCCGCTCTTCTGCGCGGCCAGGCAGCCGCCGTAGCGCTTGGCCCCGTCGCCGTTGTCGGCGTGCGCGCTGCGGGAACGGAAAGCCCAGCATCATCAGGAGCGCTCCAGCAGCACCGCGGCACAGCAGCCCTCGTCGAAGTACACCCATGGCGCCTACTGCCTTCCGGCCCACAGCGCGAGATGCCATGCACCGATGGCGATTCCGCTCAGGCACACCGCAACGACCACCCAGTACGCCGCACCGGTCCAGCTCGGTGCCGAGTACACCGCATCGGTGCGGCGACGGGTGTCGACGAGGGTGTAGACAGGCCAGCACGCCGATCGCCACCGGCCCGGCGAGAGACCAGCCGACGGCCGCGGCCACGAGCGCCCCGCCCCACACGCCGGCGACAAGCGCTCCCGCGGCGGCCAGTGCGATGGCAAGGCCGAACAGCCCCAGCGGGGGCCGAGCCACCGCAAGGCTCTGCTGATCAAGGCGCCGGGCGTGGTCACCCCGAACGCGTCGACGGGCGGCGCCGGCCGCGGGCCGCTCTGACCGAACGGGTCAAACCCGGTGGTCAGCTTCGACTCCGGCCGGGATGGCTGCAGCGTGACTGTGCCCGTCTGCCCGTTCTGCCCGTTACGTCGGGGCGAGCCGAAGTCACTGAAATCGAATGGATCGAACATGTCAGAACTCGTTGAGGCACAGGGCGAACGAATGGTCCGGCGGCGCTGCGATGTAGGTGGATTGGCAGTTGGAGTCGTCGTTCACCCGCGCGACGACGGTGTACACGCCTTGGCGGTGTTCACATGGGACCCCGAACAGGTCGAGCGCGTCGTCGCCGACGTCGCGCTTCTGGATTTCAGCGCAGGTGCCCACGGTGACCGTCGCCAAGTCGAGCTTGTTCCTCGGCTTGATCGGCGGCGGCGCAACCGAAGTCACCACCACCGGCGGCAGGCCCTCCTGCCACGGTGCGACTGCGGCCGTGCCGTCGGCCGTCGGTGCAGATCGCGACTGTATCGGCGGGCTTGGAGACGGCCCACAGGATCAAACCGAGGACGAGCGCCGCGGTCAGCAGGTAACCGAGGATCAAGCCCCAGATCGCCGCGGTGCGGCCCGGTTCACCCGATCGGCGCATCTGCACCAGGGCAAGGTGACCCAGAACCGCACCGACGGGCGGAAACACGACGGCGAAGACGGGCGACAGCACTGCGAGTGTGTTGTAGGCCTGTTTGGCTGGCGGATAGCGAGTTTCGGCATACACGTCGGCATTCAAGTAGGGGACCTGCGCCTGCCGGAAGGGATCACCCGAGATGGTCATCGGACATCAGCCCTTGAACTTCGTGATGCAGGCGAAGACGGTGTTGAGCCTGTTGGCGAGGTACTCGTCCGTGCACGGATTTGTCGACGAGGACACCACATCGACGCGGAACACGCCGTCTCGCGGCTCGCAATTGACGGGATAGATCTTGATCAACTGGCTATCGGCGTTGTTCGGATCCGGCTGCGTCTGCTGAATCTCGACACAGTCGCCGGCCCGCAGGTCATCGACGTTGACCGTCCGCCGGTTGGGAGGCGCCGGTGTGACCACTGTCGTCTGGATGTCAGGGAGCGGTGCCGCGCGCACCGGCGTTGGCGCGGAGGCAGTTTGGACCACCGTCGATGACGAACCGGATTGGGCGCTGATCGCCCACAGCAGCAACGCGACGATCGCGAACAGGATGAACACATAGGACAACGTCAGGCCGATGAGGGCTCGGTCACGGCCCTGCTGTTTGCCGATGCTTTATCCGCGACAGCGCCAGGTGACCCAGCACCGCGCCCACCGGTGCGAACACGAACGCGAACACAATCGACAAGGTGGCCAACGTCTTTGCGTCGCCGCCCGACGGGCCCGGTCCGTGGGGGAGGTCTGCGCCGGGCGCGGGCAGCGCGCCGTTGAAGCTGATGTTGCCGAACGGATCCAGTGGCGCCCGCCCGGGATAGATCGCCATGCCCGGGTTAACGCACGCCTATGTCATATCCATTGCGTCCCGCGGTGTGAATTAAAAAAAATCACAGCAACTTGCCAGCGCTTCTACACCGGCCTCCGAATGAAGATTATTCGACGAGCGCGGCGGCGGCCTGCAGATGCTTGACGGCGTCACTGACGATCGACTCGATCAGCTCGGCGCAGGACGGCAGATCGTCGAGGATCCCCGCGACCTGGCCCGAGGCCAGCACCCCGGCATCGGTGTTGCCCTCCACCAGGCCGGCCTTGAGCAGCATCGGTGTGTTGGCCGCCATCACGACCTGCGACCACGTCAGCTCCTTGCCGTGCCGCATCTCGAGACCGTCGCTGATCATCGAGCGCCACGACATGCCCGACATCTTCTTGAACTTCTGGGCGTTGCGGACCGCCGCGGAGAAGCCGCGCAGCCGCGAGCCCCCCTCGAGCTTCTCGACCAGCCCCGTCCGCAGCACGCGGTGAGGCATGCCGTCGACACGGGTGGACACCACGGTGCCGTCCAGGCCGGATTCGAGATATCGGCGCTTGACCGCATCGGGGACGGTGGAGTCCGACGTGAGCAGGAACCGGGTGCCCATCGCGACACCCGCGGCGCCGTAAGACAGGGCGGCCGCCAGCCCGCGACCGTCGAAGAAGCCGCCCGCGGCCACGACCGGGATGTCTTCCCCCTTCAAAGCGTCGAGCACCGACGGCAACAGCAGGGTGGTGGCGATCGGCCCGGTGTGCCCGCCGCCCTCGCCGCCCTGCACGATCACGGCGTCGGCGCCCCAGCCCGCGACCTTCTTGGCGTGCTTGGCCAGTCCGACCGACGGGATGACCACCACGCCGGCCTCTTTGAGCTTCGCGATCAAATCCGGCTTCGGCGCCAACGCGAACGACGCGACCTTCACGCCCTCGCGGATCAGCAGGTCCACTCTGTCGTTCGCGTCGCCGGCATCGGCGCGGATGTTGATGCCGAACGGCTTGTCGGTGGCGTCCTTCACCTTCGTGACGGCGGTCGCGAGTTCGTCGAGCGTCATCGTCGCCGACGCCAGGATGCCGAGGCCACCGGCGTTCGAGGTCGCCGCCACCAGCCGCGCACCAGCCACCCAGCCCATTCCGGTCTGAACCACCGGATGTTCGATACCGATCAGCTCGGTCAGCGGCGTCCGCAGTCTGGTCATCCGTATTTCCTTGTCCCGGAGTGACTTCGGGTCGATGACCTCTTGGATCAGCTTCTGCTCGTCGCCGGTCGGGAGACGGGACACTCCGGCCGCACCGAGGCCGTGCACCTCGAAGGAGGTGTTCTCGGCCACCTGCTCGGCCTCGACGCCGGGATGCAGCGACACCGCGCGCATCTGGTGGTCGGGCCCGTTGAAGTCGAACACGCCGAGATTGGTCACCACTCGGTAGACATTCATGAACCGATATGCCGGATTGTCGGGATCGACCTTGTCCCAACCGATTCCCGAGACGACGTCGACCGAATCGCCGAACACCCGCGTGGTGTGGTTGCCGACCCAGTAGCTGGTGGCGTGGTTGATGGTGTTACCCGGCGCCCCGCGGACGCCGAACATCTGGCGGGTCGGATGCTGCAGCGGCCCGAACGCCGACAGATTCTGGTTGCCATAGCGGTCGATCTGGTTGGCGCCCATGACGACATGGCGCCTGCCCCAGGACAGCGTCTCGAAGACACGGCCGAACGGCATCCAGCCCTCGATCGCGCCGACGGCACCGATCGCAGGCGTGTCGGCCAGCAGCCTCGCCTCGCCGTCGGTCAGCAGGATGTCGGGGGAGAAGGTCAGCCTGGCCAACCGGGCACCGATCGACACCATGGTCGCCATCGGGCTGACCATGATCTCGCCCGCGTCGCGGAAGAGTTCGGCGCACGCAACCGCGCACACCTCGGCACGCGTCACCGACTTCATTGGGCGGCCTCCTCTTTGAATTTCCGGACAGCCGCCTGGTAGTCGGCCTCGCTGCCGGCCAGGTAGGTCTGCACGAACTGCTGCCACGTCTCCTCGGAACCCGCCGCCTCGGCGTAATGCCGCTGGAATTTCTCGTCACGGCGGTAGTCCGGTTCGGCCGTGGTGAAGTGGGCCCCGTTGGGCGCCTCCACGACGGTGTCGACCATCATCCGATTGATCAGCAGGGCCTGCGGCGGCACCGCCTTCACCAGTTCCTCCGTCGGCACGACGCGCTCGACCGACAGGTAGCGCCGCTGGGCGGCCATCAGGAACAGGTCGTCGAAGTACGGGTCGATTCCGGTGTATGCCGCATTGCCTTGGGCGTCACCGAGATTCAGGTGGACGAAGGCGGCATCGAGTGTGAGCGCGGGCATCGCGACGAGCTCCTCGAAGCCGTCTTCCGGCGGCAAGCCCGGGATCGTGGGTGGGATACGGCGACTTGACCGTCTTCAGTTCGTCGCCCCAGAACGCCCGCACGTCACTTCCCAGGCCGGCGCGGATCGGCAGGAACGGCAACCGTTGCGCGGCGGCCTGCAGGCCGCAGCGCAGCATGCCCTCGTCCATCTCGCGGGCCTCGATCGAGCCCGTGGTGCGCGCCTTGGCGAACCAGGGGTCGTAGAACGGCGGGGAATCCAGCGACACGAAGCCGTAGTAGACGCGCTTCACCTTGCCCGCCGAGCACAGCAGCCCGACGTCCGGTCCGCCGTAGCTGACGACGGTGAGGTCGGTGACGTCGGTGCGCAGCAGTGCGCGGACGAACGCCATCGGCTTGCGCCGCGACCCCCAGCCGCCGATGCCGATGGTCATACCGCTCTCGATCGACGAGACCGCCGTCGTCGAGAGTTGTTCGCTTGTCGGTCATGCCTTGTCCCTCTTCGACGTTCCGGCGAACGCGTCGCGGTGCTCGTCGGACACGCCTGCCAGGTTGAGCTCGAACGTAAAGCCCTGCTCCATCCGGTAACTCGAGTTCACCCGTTGCACGTCGATGAGGTTCAGCGCCTCCTTGGCCGCGCGGATCACCCGGGTGTCCTTGGCGGCGATGTCGCGGGCCACGCGCAGCGCAGCCTCGTCGAGCTCGGCGCGCGGCACCACCTCGTGCACCGACCCGAAGTGATGCAGCGTGGCCGCATCGACGGTGGCGGCGGTGAAGAACAGCCGCCGCATCATGTGCTGCGGCACCAGTCGCGAGAGGTGGGTCGCCGCACCCAGTGCGCCGCGCTCCACCTCGGGCAGGCCGAACGTCGCGTCGTCGGAGGCGACGATCACGTCGGCGTTGCCGACCAGGCCGATGCCGCCGCCGACACAGAACCCGTTGACGGCCGCGACGACAGGCACCTCGCATTCGTAGACGGCGCGGAACGCGTGGAAGCATCCGCGGTTGGCGTCGATGAGCGCCGTGAAGCCCTCGGTGTTCTGCATCTCCTTGATGTCGACGCCCGCGTTGAAGCCGCGGCCTTCCGCGCGCAGGATCACGACGTGGGTGCTGCGGTCGCGGCCCGCCGCGGTGATGGCGTCGCCGAGTTCGAACCAGCCCCGCGACGGGATGGCGTTGACCTTCGGATAGTCGACGGTGACCGAGACGATGCCCGGCTCGGTGGTGGTGGAGGTGATGGTCATGGCACTTCCTGGGTAAGGTAGGAAAGCAAGCACTTGCTTGGTACGCTAGCACAGTGACCGACCGGCCAGAGATAAACCTCGGACTCTCCGACAGGGTCGTCCTGGTGACCGGCGGCGTCCGCGGCGTCGGCGCGGGTATCAGCTCCGTCTTCGCCGCCCAGGGCGCGACGGTCGTGACGTGTGCGCGCAGGCCGGTGGACGGATCGCCGTACGAGTTCCACAGCTGCGATGTCCGCGACGACGAGTCGGTGGCCGCGCTCATCGAGACGATCGCCGACAGGCACGGCAGGCTGGACGTCGTCGTGAACAATGCGGGCGGATCGCCTTACGTGCTGGCGGCCGAGTCGTCGGCGAAGTTCAACACCAAGATCGTCGAGCTCAATCTGCTGGGTCCGCTCTCGGTCTCCATTCACGCCAACGCGGTGATGCAGGCACAGCCGCAGGGCGGCTCGATCATCAACGTCGCCAGCGTCAGCGGTCGACGGCCGACGCCGGGCACCGCGCCCTACGGAGCTGCCAAGGCGGGCATGGAGAGCATCACCAGCACGCTGGCGGTCGAGTGGGCACCGAAGGTCCGGGTCAACTCGGTCGTCGTCGGCATGGTCGAGACCGAGCAGTCCGAATTGTTCTACGGCGACGCGGATTCCATTGCGGCGATTTCGCGCAACGTCCCGCTCGGCCGCCTCGCCAAACCGGACGACGTGGGCTGGGCGACGGCGTTCCTGGCCTCCGACGTCGCGTCCTACATCAGCGGTGCATCACTGGAGGTGCACGGCGGCGGTGAGCCCCCGCACTACCTGGCCACCACCACTGCAGACATCAAATAGACACTGCTTCAAAAGACACTGCTTCAACGACTTAGGAGAAAGACATATGGGACTGCTCGACGGCCGCGTGGTCATCGTGACGGGTTCGGGCGGCGGCATCGGACGCGCGCATGCGCTGGCGTTCGCCGCCGAGGGTGCGCGAGTGGTGGTCAACGACATCGGCGTCGGGCTGGACGGCTCACCCGCGGGTGGCGGCAGCGCCGCGCAGACCGTTGTCGACGAGATCACCGCCGCCGGAGGTGAAGCCGTCACCAGCGGTGCCAACGTCTCCGACTGGGAGCAGGCCGCCGGTCTGATCCAGACCGCGGTCGACACCTTCGGTGGTCTCGACGTTCTGGTCAACAACGCGGGCATCGTCCGCGACCGCATGTTCGCCAACACCAGCGAGGAAGAGTTCGACGCCGTCATCGCCGTGCATCTCAAGGGGCACTTCGCCACCATGCGGCACGCGGCGGCGTACTGGCGCGCCCAGTCACAAGGCGGGCAACACCGTGAACGCCCGCATCATCAACACGAGTTCGGGCGCCGGGCTGCAAGGCAGTGTGGGACAGGCGAATTACAGCGCCGCCAAGGCGGGCATCGCCGCCATGACGCTGGTGGCGTCCGCGGAGATGGGCCGCTACGGCGTGACCGTCAACGCGATCGCCCCGTCGGCGCGCACCCGGATGACCGAGACGGTGTTCGCCGACATGATGGCGACTCAGGACAACGACTTCGACGCGATGGCGCCGGAAAACATTTCGCCGCTGGTGGTTTGGCTCGGCAGCGCCGAGTCCAAGGATGTCACCGGCACGATGTTCGAAGTCGAGGGCGGCATCATCCGCATCGCGGAAGGCTGGGCGCACGGCCCCCAGGTCGACAAGGGCGCACAGTGGGATCCCGCGGAGCTCGGTCCGGTGGTCACCGATCTGCTGACCAAGGCGCGGCAACCGGTTCCGGTGTACGGCGCCTGATCACTCCGGGCTGTCGGTGCAAGTCGCCAGGAACTTCTTGCCGTCCTGTTCGGCAACCTCGCCGGGGTTGAGCCAGCCGACGCTCTGGAACCAATAGGTGTCGTCGGGGTGCTCGCCGGAATGGTCGCGGACCTCGGCGAGTTGGGTGGTCGATCCCCAACCGCCCTTCTCGCCGGCGCCGACCACCGCGATTCGTACGGATTCCGCACTGCGCCAGTCGAAGTCGGGTGGCAGCGGTCCGGTCACCTGCAGACCGGGCACCGGTTGGCCGAGGATGAAGTGATCGACGTCGACGCCGACATTGCCGGGGGCGGTCATCATCAGCTCAGCGCGGCTGTCCTGCTTGTTGGGATCGAAGGTCAGCCCCAATTGGATGACGTCATGACACACCGAACCCGTCCAGATGGCGAGTTGCCCGTCAACGATCCGCGCGCCGAACGCGGGCTCCAGAGACGGTCGACCGAGCGGGTCGCACGCCGAGACCAACACGGCCGCAGCCGCCACCCCGCACACCATGGCGAGTAGGCGAGCGATCATCAGTAGCCCCCGTCGCTCAAGCCGGCGTCCTTCTCCATCGGGTGGTCAGTGAAGATCTCGATGATCTTGCCCGATGCGTAGGCGTCGATGAAGCCGAGGTAGCCCAGTCGCTGCCACTGCTGCGAGTGCCTTTCCTCGTGGTGCAGGATCCGGTCGAGGTCGAGCTGATTGCGTCCCATCCCGCCTTCTCCGCCTTCGGTGGGATACCACATCACACCGGAGTGGACCATGTCGCGCAGCGTCTGCGCGGGGTCGGAGGGATCGTCGATGTTGACCATGAAGATGTCGCCCCACGTGCTGCCGCCGCCCTCGCTGAAGCGTGTCCACCAGCTGGTCGCCGCCCAAACCCATCAACATGCCGTTCGGCGTCGTCATGAGCCGGGCCCCGTGGTCCTGGACGAAGGCGACGTCGTCGTTGTAACTCCAGGCGTTGGCCTTCTGGCGGTCGACGATCCGCTGGACCTCGGCGGCCGAGTACGGCGTCTCCTTGAAGTCCGTCTGCGGGTTCTTGCCGTAGTCGGTGCCGCAATTGAGGATGTACGTCATCAGCGCGGCCTTGCGCGCATCCTCACCCGAGGTACCGGGGGGCATGAGGAAGAAGTCCTTGTGGTCCCTGTCCTCGACCCGCTCCATGTTGTTGAGCACGTCGAAGCTGTGTGGGTCGAGCTTCTGCTGCTGGGCGATCTTGACGATCTCCTCGGGCGGCACGCCACGCTTCTCGGCGTTGTCGAGCCACTTCTTGTAGTAGCCCGTCGGTTCCTCGTTGAGCAGGCCCGCGTCGTGCAACGCCTGCTCGTACTTGTTGTCCGGTTCCCAACCCTTTTGTTTGTCCTTGTCGTCCCCGCCGCTGCGAACTCCGGTCCACCCTCTTTTCCGAACTTCTGCTCGCCCAGCTTCTGGTACTCCGGTTCGAGGCCGCGGATCTTCTCGCCGATCGCATTGAGGTCACCGTTGCTCGTCTGCACGATGTTCATCACCTCGCCGATGCCCTTCTGCACGATCGGCAGCATCATCTTCTCGCCCGCGGCATTCGGCGGCACGCTGGCCGCGGCGGCGGTGACCCAGTTGCGCACGGCGTCGAGATTGCCGCGGCCGGTGGTGACCACCTGCGCCGACTGGTCGATGTGACCCTTCAACCGCTGATCAAGCCCGGCGATTTCCCCGATCACCCGCCGATGCTCCGTGTTGGCGGTGTCGTAGGCCGACGCCGCGGTGCCCGTCCATCGTGTTCCGGACGCCGCGGATCCCAGATCGGACTGCAATTGCCGCAGGGTGCCGCTGTTGTCGTACTGCGCACCCGTTTGCGGGGCGTTCTGGCCGAACGTCGAGCGCGCGTTCGACCATGTCGACATGAACGCCGCGAGCACACTCATTGAGCCATTCTCCCATGGCCCAAAGCGCCTTTACTGCGCCGAAATTCTCATGGCTCGCAGACGACCAACGGAATTGGTCGATCCGCGGCCTCCCGATAACCGCGATACGGCGGATACAACTTGATCAGCAAGGGCCAGTAGCGCTTTCGTTCGTCATCGGTCGCGTCGCGGGCGACCAGATCCAGCTGCTCGGCACGGATCTGCACGTGCACCTTGGGATCGGCCTTCAGGTTGCGGTACCACGCCGGATTGGCGTCGCGCCCGCCGAAGGAAGCCGGCAGGATCACGCGATCGCCGTCACGCAGATACAGTGTCGGCGTGGTGCGGAGCTCGCCGGACTTGCGTCCCGTCGTTGTCACCAACGCCGCGGGAAACCAGAGCAGTTTGGCGCCGACGCGACCATTGGTGCGCCGGTAGACCCAGATGTGGGCGCGCGCGAAGTACTTCATCGCCAGCACAAGCGGTCGCGAATTACGGATCCTGCCTGCCATGCACGGTGTCTAGCCGAGACACGCGAGTCGGCAAACGCTACCGCTTGGTGCGACGGCTGCCGCCGTGCCAGTCCTCCTGGATGCCCGACCGCGTCGGGGTCGACGCCGAAGCTGGCCAGCTGAGGCCGCTCGCGCAGGCTGCGCTTGAGTTCGGCGAACCCGGGAAAATCCGCCAGCGCGATGACGTGGTCCCACAATGCGACCGCTTCGTCACGTGACGGAAGTCGGCTGATCACCGGGCCGAAGAACGCCGTGCCGCCGGGCGGCTGGAAATGCAGGATCGGGGTACCGACGTCGCGACCGGTCAGGGCCAGTGCCTCGTCGGTCTCGGCGCGGATTTCGTCGTCCAACGCCTTGTCATCAAGTGCATCGGCCAGACCGAGGGGGAGTCCCACCCCGTCGAGCAGTGGTTCGAGCACGCGCCGCGCCCCTTGATCCGACGCGCTCAGCGGGTCATCGGTCCGCGGTGTGTCGAAGATCCGGGTACCCATGGCCTCGTACAGCGGCCCGACAATTTCGCGACCGTGTTGCGCGCGTGCCCGCGCGGCGACCCGAAGAAGCCGCAGGCCGGCCGTGTGGCCTTGTTCGTAGTCTTGCGGGAAGTGGTCGGCGTAATCGATGTGCGAGTTGATGATTCGCAGTGAGATGAACCGCCAGTCCACTCGATAGTCGCGCTGCTGGGCCACCGTGCGCACCCACTTGCTCGTCATCCAGGCGAACGGGCACACCGGGTCGAAATAGAAGTGCAGGTCGTATTCGGTCGCCACGTCGCACATCCTATGAGACAAAAAGAGGCGCCTCTCGAGATTCGAGAGGCGCCTCTCCTTGAGAGTTGAAACCGGTGCCGAGCCGCCGACGTTATGCCAACGACCCGGCCTCCGGGAAATCAACTGACCCCTAGGCACCGAACAAGCTGGTCCACCACGAGGTGAGCCAGGCGAACGGGTCCGCCGACGGCGCGGTGTTGCCGGTGCTGTGGATACCGAACATGCTCAGGAAGCCGGCGAACCAGTCACCCACGACAGACGGCGAGAACCAATCCGCGGACGAGGCTGAATTATCAGCCGACGAAGACGCTCCGGTGTTGGTGCCGCTGCCGGCACCGCCACCCGCGCCGCCGTCACCGCGCGCTGGCGCCGGCGTTACCGTTGCCGTCACCGCCGGTGCCGTCACCGCCCGTCGCGTCGCCGCTGGCGCCGCCGGTGGCGCCGCCACCGGTGGCACCGCCCGAGGTGCCGTCGCCGGAAGTGGCCGAGCCGGTGGTGTTGCCGCCGGTGTTGCCGTTCTGGTTGACAGCGCCACCGGTCACAGCACCGCTGGTCTGGGTGATGCTGCCGCCGCCGCCGCCGGCGCCGCCGGTACCGCCGGCCGCCGCCGGCACCACCGGGGGAGCTCGTCGCCGGAGCCGCCGTCGCCGCCTGTCGCCGCCTTCGCCGCCTTCGCCGCCGTCGCCGCCGTCGCCGGCGTCACCCTCGTTGTCGTTATCGCCGCTGGTGTTTTCCTGGTCGCTGTCGTTGTCGATGTCACCGGTCTCGATGTCGCCGCTGTCGGCGTCACCGGTCTCGACATCGCCACTGTCGGCGTCGCCGCCGTCGGCGTCGCCGCCGTTGCCGGTATCGGCATCGCCACCGTCGCCGTCACCGTTCCCGTTGCCACCGTCAGCCTCGGCATCGCCACCGTCGCCGCCATCGGCGTCGTTGTCGCTGTTGTCGCTGTTGTCGCTGTCTGTTGTCGTTGCTTGTCGTTGCTGCTGTTGTCGCTGCCGCTGTTGTCGTTGTCGTTGCCGGTGTTGGTGTCTTGCAGGGGCAGCTGGCCCCATGAGCCGACGCTGGCCGGCGCGGCCACCAGCTCAGGCGTGACCGTCTGGCCCAGCGTGAGACCACCGAACGACAGGGCGAGAGCGCCCGCAAACGCGGCCGCTGCGGCCTTCTTGGTGCTTGGTGAAGATGTCATTGCGTGTCTTCCTTACTTTTCTGGTGGGTGAGCGTATTCACCCGTGGGTTTACTGATGGAAGTGCTCTGTGCTTTGGAGCGGACGTCTGGCATGTCAACGACCTAGAGGCGGTACCTCCTTGCTGGGGGAGCCTGTCGGTTCTTTTGGCACAAGACCAAACCTCCGCACGGCTGCACCGATGCCAGACCGGATAAGTGGCGGGGCTCGAGAAATCTCGTGGAGACGAATCGGACGCGTCGAGACACGAACGTGGCTCTGCGCCTGCGACGCAAAAGCGCCGCGAGCACGAAACACCGTTCGCTGGCTTGACACGATCCCCATCGCCTCCCCCCACCGCCTCTCGCAATGCTGAGTGCGTGCTGAGCAGTGGCGGACTTACTGTAAGACTTTGCTGAGGCGCGCGTCAAGCATTTCGCCATCTCTGCTCAAGCGAATTTTTAGGGTGGGCTTTTCCGGCGTCTGGGCGGCCCCGTCTCAACTCGCGGCCAGCTCGGCCAGCACAGCCGTGGCCACCGGCGTAACAAGATCGTTATCGCGCTGAACAGCTGATTTCAGATCGACGAAGTCCAGACCAAAGTCCTTGCATACGTAAACAACCAGGGTCAAACGCGCCTTTGCGCGTGACCCCGACGTGACCTCGTCGGCAACGGGCTAAGCCACCGGTGGGGCGGCTGTAGATGAGATAGCAGGCGGTCGGCCGGAATCGGGTGAGCAACACGCTCAACTGGGCACTGGATACTTGCTTGCACGTTTGCGACGGTCCAGGAGCCCACGGCGCCGCCGTCTCCTGAAAGCCAGTTCGCGCTCACCTTAGATTTACCTGAGCAGCTCAGGGTCTGATTTCAGGTGTTGCTATCTGCACAGCCGGCCCTAGCGTCGTCGGCCACGGGCCGAACGCCCCCTCCCATGCCGGTCACAGTCACCGGACGACGGCAGCCCAAATCTGCACACCCCCTGCGCCGCCGCCTCCATTATTGACCCGCAAGTCAATCATTGTCCATCGCGCCGCGGGGTCGATATCGACGAATTAGCGGAGATTTGAATTTAGCTCTGCCATGAGGCGCGCCGAGTCCCCGGATGTTTACGGCGATTTGGTGTCAGTGCGACGTTGCCGACAAGTGGTGAATCACGCGTCAACAGATTGGTGTCGTGCAATCCGACAACCTTGTCAGCAAACATGCCAAAGCCCACGCAAGGCGCAGGTGTCCCATATTTGGGACACCCGAGCAAAGATCTGGCAACACTCACACGGCGAATCCCGCCCCGCATCCATACGCGGAGGAATGGTTGTTAACTCGGACGGCGTCCGGGCCCGCATCAAAAGGCGAGACCATATGCTCGATCGGTGGACACAGTCTCCGACACCGAACGGATAGCCGCGGCCGACGCCTATATTGATTCGCTCGCCAGCCACCGAGCCGATGGTGTGCCGTTTGCGCCGAACTGCGTGCGCATTGAAATGGGCGTCAAGACCGGCTTCTCCGGGGCTCACCTGACCCGCAGCCTCAACCGCGGAACCCAGTACCGCATCATCGAAGCCACCACGGATCGCCAGTTCACTGTCGACGGTGACCACGTGCACGCCACGTTCACCGTCGTCACCAAGGCCAAGCTTGCCGGGCGGCGCGTCGTGGCCACGATCAAGGAGACGTTCCTGATTCCGGCGTCGGACGGCAAGATTCACCACATCCGGGCGCGGATAAGCCCGACGATCAGGCGCGAGACCTAGCGCCAGTTGGGCCCACACCGAAGGTAGGGGAACGCAAAGTCCCCGACACCTCGGCGTGTCGGGGACATTTGCGTCTACTCGCGCTTAGATCCGTTCGATGATCGTGCCGGTGGACAGCGCCCCGCCGGCACACATCGTGATCAGCGCGGTGCTCTGATCCGTGCGCTCCAGCTCGTGCAGGGCGGTGGTGATCAGCCGGCTGCCGGTGCTACCCACCGGGTGGCCGAGCGCGATCGCGCCGCCGTTGACGTTCACCTTGTCCATGTCGGGGTTGTGTACCCGCGCCCATGACAGCACCACGGACGCGAAGGCCTCGTTGATCTCGGTGATGTCGATGTCACCCATCTTCATCCCCGCCTTGTCCAGCACCTTTGCCGTGGACTGCACCGGACCGTCGAGGTGGTAGTAGGGCTCCGCGCCGACGAGTGCCTGGCTGACGATCCGCGCACGCGGCCGAAGTCCGAGCGCACGCGCCTTGTCCTCGTCCATCCACAGCACGGCGGCGGCGCCGTCGGAGATCTGCGACGACGTGCCCGCGGTGTGCGTGCCGCCGTCGAGCACCGGCTTCAACCCGGCAAGGCCCTCGAGTGTGGTGTCGCGCAGCCCCTGGTCGCGGGTGACGACGTGGCGCTCGCTGGTCGGCTGCTTCTGCTCGTCGAGTACCGGTGCCTCGATGCCGCTGATCTCGCGGTCGAACCGGTTCTCGGCCCAGGCCTGCTTGGCCTTGCGCTGAGATTCGAAGCCCCAGTGATCGAGTTCTTCGCGAGTGATGCCGCGGCGCTGGGCAATTCGCTCTGCGGCGGTGAACTGATCGGGCAGGTCGATGTCCCATGACTCGGCGCGCCAGTTGCGATCCGGGCCCGCGTTGGCGCCCAGACCGACGCGGCTCATCGACTCGATGCCGCACGCGATGCCGATGTCGATGGCCCCGGCCGCGATCAGCCCGGCGATCAGATGGTTGGCCTGCTGCCCGCTGCCGCACTGGCAGTCGACGGTCGTCGCGCCGGCCTGCTCCGGCAGACCGGCGGTCAGCCACGCGGTCCTGGTGATGTTGTTGGACTGCTCGGCGAACTGCGTGACGCAGCCGCCGATCAGCTGCTCGACATCGCCGGCGTCGATGCCGGCCTTATCTACGACGGCCTTCTGAACGGCGCCCAACAACTCGGTCGCATGCAGACCAGATAGCCATCCATTTCGCTTGCCGATGGGGCTGCGGGTGGCTTCGACGATGACAGGGTTACCCATTCCGCCAGGCTAGAACACGTTCCATTACTCTGACAAGCGAGGATGGTGACCTGCCTTTTATCTGCGCAGAAGGCATGTTTTACTGGAACTAGAACACGTTGCAATTGAGGAGCGCACACCGTATGGCACCCCCCAACATTTCCCGCCGACTTCGACTTCCTTGACCCCGACGTCAACCTCGCGGGGCTGCCCGTTGACGAGCTCGCCGAGCTGCGCAAGGCGGAACCCATCCACTGGGTCGACGTGCCCGGCGGCACCGGCGGCTTCGAGGACAAGGGCTACTGGCTCGTGACCAAGCACGAGGACGTCAAGGAGGTGTCGCGGCGCAGCGACGTCTTCTCCAGCTGGCAGAACGGGGCGATCCCGATCTGGCCGAAGGAGATGACACGCGAGAACGTGGAGTTGCAGCGCAGCGTGATGCTCAACATGGACGCGCCGCACCACACCCGGTTGCGCAAGATCATCTCGCGAGGGTTCACGCCCCGCGCGATCGGGCGGCTGGAGGACGAACTCGCGCAGCGCGCCGAGAACATCGCCAAGACCGCGGCCGCAGAGGGCAGCGGCGACTTCGTCGAACAGGTGAGCTGCGAGCTGCCGTTGCAGGCCATCGCCGGACTGCTCGGGGTGCCCCAGGACGACCGCGACAAGCTGTTCCGCTGGTCCAACGAGATGACCGGCGGTGAGGATCCCGAGTTCGCCGACGTCGATCCCGCGCAGTCCTCGATGGAACTGATCATGTATGCGATGCAGATGGCCGACGAGCGCGGCAAGAACCCCACCGAGGACATCGTGACGGCGCTGATCCAGGCCGACATCGACGGCGAGAAGCTCTCCGACGATGAATTCGGCTTCTTCGTGATCATGCTGGCGGTGGCGGGCAACGAGACCACCCGTAACTCGATCACCCACGGCATGATCGCGTTCTCGCAGAATCCGGACCAGTGGGAGCTCTTACAAGAAGGAACGGCCCTCGACCACCGCCGACGAGATCATCCGTTGGGCCACACCGGTTTCGGCGTTCCAGCGCACTGCCAACGAGGATGTCGAGTTGGGCGGCGTGACGATCAAGAAGGATCAGCGCGCGGTGATGTCCTACCGGTCGGCCAACTTCGACGAAGAGGTTTTCGAGGATCCGCACACATTCAATATCCTGCGCGACCCGAACCCGCACGTCGGGTTCGGCGGCACCGGCGCGCACTACTGCATCGGCGCGAACCTGGCCAGGATGACGATCAACCTCATCTTCAACGCGGTCGCCGACCACATGCCCGACCTCAAGCCCATCAGCGAGCCCGAGCGGCTACGGTCGGGATGGCTCAACGGCATCAAGCACTGGCAGGTCGACTACTCCGGAAGAGCGCAGTCGGCGCGCAATAACTTCCCGCGCATCGAATCGAGGAGGATTCGGGTGGACTTCAGTCCAGACGAAGGGCAGCAGGCTGTCGCCGATGTGGTGACGTCGGTGCTGGACCGGGACAACAGCTGGGACGCCCTGGTCGCACGGTGGCGTGACCGCGCTGGGCGTGCCCGAGCGCCTCGGCGGTGACGGCCTCGGCCTGCTCCGAGGTGGCGACCGCGCTGACCGAGATCGGCAGGCACGGCACCGTCAGTCCCGCGCTGGCCACGCTCGGCCTCGGGTTGGTGCCGCTGCTCGACCTGGCCACCGACGAGCAACAGGACCGATACCTGGCCGGGGTGGCGCAAGGGTTCGGTCCTGACGGCCGCGCTCAACGAGCCCGGCGCACCGCTTGCCGGACCGGCCGGCGACGACCTTTGCGGGCGGCAAGCTCAACGGCACCAAGGTCGCGGTTCCCTATGCGGAACAAGCGGATTGGCTCATCGTCACGGCCGACGGCGCCGTCGTCGTGGTCTCGCCGAAGGCCGACGGCGTGACGGTCACCAAGACCCCGACGTCGAACCACGGCGATGAGTACACGGTGACCTTCACCGATGCCGAGGTCGACGGCGTGCTCGACGGCGCAGATGCCGCACCGCGTCAATCAACTGGCGCTGGCGGCGATCGGTGCCTACGCGTCCGGCCTGGTCGCGGGCGCGCTGCGGCTGACCGCGGACTACGTCGCCAACCGCGAGCAGTTCGGCAAGCCGCTGTCGACGTTCCAGACGGTCGCCGCACAGCTCGCGGAGGTCTACATCGCCTCCCGCACACTGACATTGGTGGCGACGTCGGTTGTCTGGCGGCTGTCCGAAGGGCTCGATGCCGATGGCGACCTCGATGTCCTCGGCTACTGGCTGGCCTCGCAGGCACCTCCGGTGATGCAGCTCTGCCATCACCTGCACGGCGGTATGGGGATGGACATCGCCTACCCGATGGACCGCTACTACTCGACGATCAAGGACCTCACCCGTCTGGTGGGTGGGCCGTCGCACCGTCTCGACCTGGTGGGAGCGTAATGTTCATCGAACTGACCCCTGAGCAGCGGCAGCTGCAAGCCGAACTGCGGCAGTACTTTTCGAACCTCATCTCCGCCGACGAGTACAAGGAGATGGAGTCCGACCGGCACGGCAAGGCCTACCGCGCGGTGATCAAGCGCATGGGTTCGGACGGCAAGCTCGGCGTCGGCTGGCCCAAGGAGTTCGGCGGGCACGGCTTCGGCCCGATCGAGCAGTCGATCTTCGTCAACGAGGCGCACCGCGCCGACGTGCCCCTGCCCGCCGTCACGCTGCAGACCGTCGGACCGACGCTGCAGGCGTACGGAACCGAACTGCAGAAGAAGAAGTTCCTGCCTGGCATCCTCGCCGGAGAGGTCCACTTCGCGATCGGCTACACCGAGCCGGAAGCGGGCACCGACCTCGGCGTCCCTGCGGACCAGCGCGGTCAAGCAGGGCGACGAGTACATCGTCAACGGGCAGAAGGTGTTCACCACCGGTGGGCATGACGCCGACTTCGTCTGGCTGGCCTGCCGTACCGATCCCGAGGCCGCCAAACACAAGGGCATCTCGATGCTGATCGTCGACACCACCGACCCGGGTTATTCGTGGACGCCGATGATTCTGTCCGACGGCGCCCACCACACCAACGCGACGTATTACAACGACGTCCGGGTGCCCGCCGAGATGCTCGTCGGTGAAGAGAACGGTGGTTGGCGGCTGATCACCACGCAGCTCAACAACGAGCGCGTGATGCTGGGTCCGGCCGGCCGGTTCGCGGCACTCTATGACCGCATCCACACCTGGGCGTCGAAGCCGGGTAGCAACGGCGACACTCCGCTCGACCACGACGACGTGAAGCGTTCGCTCGGCGAGCTCAAGGCGATGTGGCGGATCAACGAACTACTCAACTGGCAGGTGGCCGCGTCGGGTGAGACCATCGACGTCGCCGATGCCGCTGCCACCAAAGTGTTTGGTACGGAACGCATTCAGTACGCCGGACGGCTTGCCGAAGAGATCGTTGGCAAGTACGGCAATCCGGCAGACGAAGACACGGCGGAGCTGATGGAGTGGCTCGACAGCCAGACCAAACGGAACCTGGTGATCACGTTCGGCGGAGGTGTCAACGAGGTGATGCGGGAGATGATCGCGGCAGCGGGCCTGAAGGTGCCGAGGGTGCCCCGGTGATGTGGGGGCACCGCCCGCTTGCGGGGGACGCTCGCGCGAAGAACAGAGGGCACTGATGAGCGCTCGCGCCAAGTCGACGACATCCAGGCAGCGGCCGAGCGGGTCAAGGCCGAGGGCAAGAGCAAGCCTCGCGTCGGTCGCCATCCGGTGAACCAGCCGATGGTCGACCACTGGCTCGACGCGATGGGAGACAAGAATCCCGTCTACGTTGACGAGTCCGCGGCCAAGGCCGCGGGCCATCCGGGGGTCGTCGCACCGCCCGCGATGATCCAGGTCTGGACGATGGCGGGGCTGGGCGGTGCGCGTGCGGACGACGATCCGCTGGCCAAGATCCTCGGATTGTTCGACGATGCGGGCTATATCGGCGTGGTCGCCACCAACTGCGAGCAGACCTATCACCGCTACCTGCGGCCGGGCGAGGAGGTCAGCGTCTCCGCCGAACTCACCGATGTCGTCGGGCCCAAGAAGACCGCGCTTGGCGAGGGTTTCTTCATCACCCAGAAGATCAGCTGGCAGGTCGGCGATGAGGACGTCGCCGAGATGATGTGGCGGATAATGAAATTCAGGCCCGCCCAGGAAAACGCAGCCGAACAGGCCGGCGGGGCCTCCGTCCCCGATGACCTGGACGCCGCCACGATGATGCGTCCCGCGTCGTCACGTGACACGAAGTTCTTCTGGGACGGAGTCAACGCACACGAGCTGCGGATCCAGAAGCGGGCGGACGGAAGCCTGCAGCACCCGCCGGTGCCTGCGCTGTGGCAGGACAAGGAGCAGCACCGACCGACTATGTCGTCGCGTCCGGCAAGGGCACGGTGTTCAGCTTCGTCGTGCACCACGCCCCGAAGGTGCCCGGCCGCACACTGCCGTTCGTGATCGCACTCGTCGAACTCGAAGAGGGAGTGCGAATGCTCGGCGAGCTCCGCGACACCGACCCCGCGACCGTGGAGATCGGAATGCCCGTCCGCGCAACGTATATCGACTTCCCCGACGGCGACTCGGGTCCAGCCTGGACGCTCTACGCATGGGAGCCCGTGGAAAGGGCCGCAGTATGAGCGCTCCTTCTATCTCAGTCGGCACGAAGCTGCCCGAGCTGGCGCTGTACGGCGACCCGACGTTCATCGTGTCGACGGCGATTTCCACCCGGGACTATCAGGACGTTCACCACGACCGGGACAAGGCGCAGGCCAAGGGGTCGAAGGACATCTTCGTCAACATCCTCACCGACACCGGCCTGGTGCAGCGCTACATCACCGATTGGGCGGGACCGTCGGCGATCATCAAGTCGATCGGGCTGCGGCTGGGCGTGCCGTGGTACGCCTACGACACCGTGACGTTTCAGGGGCGAGGTCACAGCGGTCGATGACGGCCTGATCACGCTGAAAGTCGTTGGTAGCAATAGCCTCGGTGACCACGTGATCGCGAACGCGACGTTGACTGTCGGCTCGGCGAGCGCTCTGATGCCCGGGGAACGCTGTCCGGCGAAGGCGGCGCCATCGTCGGGATCGGCGCCACCGACTTCTCCAAGAACTCCGGCCGTAGCGAGCTGCGGCTCGCATCCGAGGCCGTGCTGGACGCACTCGACGATGCGGGCCTGACGCCTGCCGACGTCGACGGCATGGTCACGTTCACGATGGACTCCAACACCGAGGTCGCCATCGCCCGCGCCACGGGTATCGGGGAGCTGAAGTTCTTCTCGAAGATCCACCACGGCGGCGGCGCGGCGTGCGCCACCGTCCAGCAGGCCGCGATCGCGGTGGCCACCGGTGTCGCGGATTGTGTTGTCGCGTACCGGGCCTTCAACGAGCGATCGGGCGTGCGGTTCGGCCAGGTGCAGATGCGGCTGGTGGAGAACGCGGATTCGACGGGCGTGGACAACTCGTTCTCCTACCCGCACGGCCTGTCCACACCGGCCGCGCAGGTCGCGATGATCGCCAAGCGCTACATGCACCTCTCCGGGGCGACGAGCAAGGACTTCGGCGCGATCTCGGTGGCCGACCGAAAGCACGCCGCCAACAACCCGAAGGCGTACTTCTACGAGAAGCCGATCACCATCGAGGAGCATCAGAACTCGCGGTGGATCGCTGAACCGTTGCGGCTGCTGGACTGCTGCCAGGAGACCGACGGCGGTGTCGCGCTGGTGATCACGTCGGCCGAGCGGGCCAAGGACCTCAAGAACCGGCCTGCGGTCATCGAGGCGGCGTCGCAGGGGTCCAGCCCCGACCAGTACTCGATGGTCAGCTACTACAGGCCAGAGCTGGGCCTGCCCGAAATGGGCCTGGTCGGCAAGCAGCTGTGGCAGCAGTCCGGCCTGACGCCGACCGACATCCAGACCGCGATTCTCTACGACCACTTCACCCCGTTCACGCTGATTCAGTTGGAGGAGTTGGGGTTCTGCGGTCAGGGTGAGGCCAAGGACTACATCGCCGACGGCGCGATCGAGATCGGCGGGCGGCTGCCGATCAACACCCACGGCGGCCAGCTGGGCGAGGCGTACATCCACGGCATGAACGGCATCGCAGAGGGTGTCCGTCAGCTGCGCGGAACGTCGGTGAACCCGGTCCCGGATGTGGAGCACGTACTCGTCACGGCGGGCACCGGCGTGCCGACGTCGGGCCTGATACTGGGTTAGGTCGCCGTCGGCGGCCCGATGCCGCCTATTACCCTCGGTACCCGTGAGTTTTCCACCGCCGCCGGATGAGCCGGACGACGAGGACACCGGACCACTGCACGTCACCGCGACGCCGTCCGACTCCACCTGGGCTCCAAGGTTCGACGCACCGCTGACTGTGAGTCCGCGGCCGGTGCCGGTGCGGGTGGGTCCCAACCCGAAAATTCTGTTGGGCACCGTCGCGCGCTGTCGTTGCCGTGGCGCTCGTCGGCGGCCTGATCTTCTGGCTGACGCGCCCGACGTCCGACAGCGCGGCAATCGCCCACCGCCGCGCCGTCGACGTCGGCTTCACCTACGTCGGATGGCGAAGACGAGGGCCGACTGATGCGGTCGGTTCCCGCGCGGATACCCGTCGGATGCGTGCGACGGTGGTACTCCGCCGAAAAACGCACTGGCCCAGGTCAATTGCACCAAGAACACCGATGCCGGCGGTCCTGTGTCGGCGACGTACACGCTGGCGTCCGACAAAGCGGCGCTCGACGCAGTACTTCAATGACAGCGTCAAGACCGCTCAGCGGGTGAACTGCCCGGGCAACATCCAGTCACCGGGGCCGTGGCGTCGCAACGCCACGCCGCAGACGGTCAGTGGCACGCTGTTCTGCGGCCTGCGGGAAGGTCGGCCGACGGTGGTGTGGACCGACGACGCAAAACTCGTGGTCAGTGCCGTCCAGTCGGCTCCCGACGGGCCGACCTTCCCTGCGCTGTACGCGTGGTGGTCATCTCACTCGTGACAGCGCGCTCGCCTCGCGCCGACTAGGGAGTCGGCTGTAGATCGTCGGCGTCGGGACCTGCTCGCCGCCCTGGGGCAGCGGGGTGCCCTGGCTGCCTGCCGGCTGCGGCGCCACCTGGTTGCTTGCCGGAAGCGGTGCGCCTTGCGCGGGCGGAACCGCTGGGGTGCGCGCAGGCGCTACTTGACCGGGGGCCAGCGGAGTCCCCTGGCTGCCTGCCGGAACGGGCGTGCCCTGGGTGCCTGCAGGAAGCGCCGTGCCGGGGTGCCTGCGGGAACTGGGGTGCCCGCGGGGACGGTGCCTGCGGGACCGGGTGCCTGCAGGCAGCGGTGTGCCCTGGCTGCCCGCCGCCGGAACCTCGGCGCCGATCGCCGTCGGCGCGGCCGCCGTGCCCTCGGGGGCGGTGGTGCCGGGCATGGCTGCCGGTGTCGCGGTCGTGGGGCTCGCGGCCGGATAGCTTGTGGACGGGTACGACCTGTACGGGGTTGCGCCGCGCGAGGACGACGTGCGGTGCCTGCGTCCAGACGGCCAGGTCTTCGCCGCCCGAGTTGTATACGACGCTGCTGGGGGTGGAACCGGTGACGTCGAAGTACACCTTGCCCGAGGTCTGCTCGCCCTGCGGGATGGTCGCCGGGTTGACGCCCTGCGGCGTGGCGGCGCCGAACAGCGCGCGGTAGGTCTGACCGTCTGCGGCACGCGCGTTGATGTTCGACACGATCGGGGTCACCGAACCCTGCAGCGCATGATCGGTAGCGGTGGCTTCCCAAAGCGTGCCGTTCACCTGATGCGGGATGGTGTCAGAACTCGGCTGCAGGTTGCTGATCGTCCAGCCTTGAATGACGTCGCCGTTGACCAGTTTCGCCTGGCCGCCCAGTGATTGGGTGCTGGGGGCCGCAGGCTCGGCGGCATCGGCGGAAGCGAATGGTGCGCAAACGATTCCTGCCGTCGCTGCAGCAGCCACGAACCGTTGCGATCTGGGTGGTCTTCATTAATTTGCTCCTGACTCGTCCGTCTTCGGGGATGGTCACTCAGCGAAGCTATCAAATTGCTGTGCAGCGATGAAACTTCGGATGGGTTGCGGCAGTTGTTCTTTAGCTTCGCGAGATGGTTTGCCGGCAACACCGGGACCTGCGCTTCGCCCTGCGTTTCATGCCCGCTTGCGCGCGAGTGGCAAACAGCATAGTAGTGCGGACCGATAGCCTCAGGCCGGGGTCAGCTCCACGCCCGCCAGCGCGACGGCGTCGTCACGCTCGGGCGCCGTCACCACCGCCTGGAACCCGTCGCCCTCTTTCCAGATGCTCGCCTTCAGCGTCTCGCCGGGAAACACGACGCCCGCGAACCGTGCGCCGTAGCTGCCGACGCGCGCGGTATCGCCGTCGAGCAGATGGTCCACCATCGCCTTGCAGGTCATGCCGTAGGTGCACAGCCCATGCAGGATCGGCCGCGGAAAGCCTGCTGCGGCAGCGAAATCCGGATCCGAGTGCAGTGGATTGCGATCTCCGCACATCCGATAAAGCAGGGCCTGCTGCGGCGACACCGGAATCGACAGTTCGAAATCCGGGGCGCGAGACGGTGGTTCCGACGACGTCGACGGACCGCGCTCGCCGCCGAAGCCGCCTTCTCCGCGGGCGAATATCGACCGCTTCTGCGTCCACAGCACGGTGCCGTCCGGCGCGGAAACCGTCGTCTCCGACCAGATCACCGCGGCCTTGCCCTTGTCCCAGATGTCGGTGAAGCGGGTGACCGCGACGCCGGTGCCCGACGGTGGAATCGGTGCCGGCGCCGAGACCGCCTCGCTGGCGTGAAGCACTCTCGACAGCTCGATGTCGATGCCGGGAAACTGCACGGTCGGCGGCTCGGTCATGTGAAAGCTCTGCGCCACGTTGCCGAACGTCGGCAGCACCTGTGGAGTGCCGTCGGTCAGGTAACGCAGTTCGCGCTTGTCCATCGGGTCGCCGCCCGCACCGAGGCCGAGGTGGTAGAGCTGGATATCGCTACTGGTCCAAGAGAATTCGGCGGCAGGAAGCTGCGCGGCCAGCGCCTCGTCGACGTTGATCGGCATCAGTTCTTCCCCGTGCGCAATGTCGCCGGCTTCGCGGCTCCGGCAACGTGCAGCGCCGCCAGGTATCCGAACGTCATCGCCGGACCGATGGTCCCGCCCGGGCCCGGGTAGGTGTGTCCCATCACCGGGGCGCTGACGTTGCCCGCGGCGTACAGCCCGTCGATGACCGAGCCGTCGTCGCGCAGCGCGCGGCCGTGGACATCGGTGCGGACGCCGCCCTTCGTGCCGAGGTCGCCGGGCACCATCTTGGCGGCGTAGTACGGGCCGTGGCTGATCTCGCCGAGGTTCGGGTTCGGCTTGTTCGTCGGGTCGCCGTAGTAGCGGTCGTACGCACTCTCGCCGCGGTGGAAGTCCTCGTCGACGCCCGCGCGCGCGAAGCCGTTGAACCGCTCGACCGTCTGCCTGAAGGCATCGGCCGGGCAGGCCCACCTTGGCGGCCAACTCCTCGAGCGTGTCCGCCTTGACGATGACGCCGGACTCCAGCCACTTCTTCGGAATCCGTTGTCCTGGTTGCAGTCCCGCGAAGATGATAGCGGTCGCGGTACTGCTGGTCGAAGACCAGCCAGGCCGGGATGTTCTCGCCGGGCCCAGCGCCCTGGCCGTACTGGCCGCCGTACATGTGGTGACCGGCCTCGACGTAGGGCATCGACTCGTTCATGAACCGCTTGCCGGCCATGTTGACGATGATCGCTCCGGGGGAGTTGCGCTCGGACAGCGCGATCCACGGCGCGCCCTCCAGCGGCACCGTCGGGATCCACCAGGCGTCCTCCATGATCTCCAGTGCGGCGCCCAGCTTCTCGGCCGCGAGGATGCCGTCGCCGGTGTTGGCCGCCGCCCCGACCGTCCACTCCGTCGTGATCGGCGCGCGCTGGTACTTCACCCGCATCTGTTCGTTGTGCTCGAAACCGCCACTGCCGAGGATGACCCCGCGCCGGGCCCGGATCAGTTGGGGCTCAGCCGATTCGGGTGCGTTCATGTCGCGGACGTAGATGCCGCGGACGGCGCCGTCCTCGACGTACAGGTCGGTCAGCGCGGTGTTCAGTCGGACCGGAACGCCGGCCTTCTGCAGCCCGATGCGCAGCGGCGCGATCAGCGCCCGGCCCATGCCGACGAGGTTCTTGCCGGTGGCATTGGCCCACACCGAGCGGACGCCGACCTTGAGGCTGCGCAGCAGGCCGCGTGGGTGTCGCTTGAGTTGGTTGAGCCGCACGTAGTCCTGCTGCATCACCACCATGTTCAGCGGCACCTTGCCGTACGGCGGCTCGAGGCCGTCCACGTCGACGCCCAGCTTCTTGGCGTTGAACGGCTTGGGTTCCACCGAACGCCCAGTCGGCTTCCCGCCAGGGCTCTCGGGGTAGTAGTCGGAGTAGCCAGGCACCCAGCACAGCTTCAGCGGCGAGTTCTTCAACACGAACGACAGCATCTCGGGACCGCGGTCGAGGTAGGTGTCGATGCGCTCGGGTTCCACGACGTCGCCGATGATCGCCGTGCAGGTACTTGCGGGCTTCCTCTCTGGTGTCGGTGACGCCGTCACGCGCCAGGATTTCGTTGTTCGGGATCCACACGCCGCCGCCCGATCGGGCGGTCGAACCGCCATAGTGCGGAGCCTTCTCGACGACTACTGTTGATAGTCCCTGGTGGGCCGCGGTGAGTGCGGCGACCATGCCGGCGGCGCCGCTTCCCACCACGACGACGTCGTACTCCTGACCAGTCATGTAGAACACGTTATAGAATTGCCCCGGCGCAGGACAACTGTGCCGGTCGAGGAAACAAGGGGGCCTAGCATCAATGCTCAGTGATCAGGCGCGTGACGAGCTGGCCGCCGACCTCGCGCAGGCCGAGCGCAGCCGGGTCCCGATCGCCCCGTTGACCGACGCCAACCCCGATATCGACGTGGTCGACGCCTACGAGATCCAGCTGATCAACATCCGTCAGCGGGTGGCCGAGGGTGCCCGGGTGATCGGGCACAAGGTCGGCCTGTCGTCTGAGGCGATGCAGAAGATGATGAACGTCGACGAGCCCGACTACGGGCACCTGCTCGACGAGATGCAGGTATACGAGGACCGGCCGGTGGTGACGGCGAATTATCTCTATCCGCGGGTCGAGGTCGAGGTCGGCTTCATCCTGGCCGACGATCTGCCCGGCGCGGGCTGCACCGAGGACGACGTGCTGGCGGCGACGGCGGCGTTCGCCCCGGCGATCGAGTTGATCGACACCCGCATCAAGGACTGGAAGATCAAGCTGTGCGACACCATCGCCGACAACGCCTCCTCGGCGGGCTGGGTGCTCGGGCGAGGCGCGGGTGTCGCCCAAGGACATCGACATCCGCAACATCGACGCGGTGCTGACCCGCAACGGCGAGGTCGTCGCCAAGGGCCGCAGCGATGCGGTGCTGGGCAACCCGGTCACGGCGGTGGCCTGGCTGGCCCGCAAGGTGGAGGGGTTCGGCGTCCGGCTGAAGGCCGGCGACATCGTGTTGCCCGGTTCGTGCACCAAAGCGTTCGACGCCAACCCCGGTGACGAGTTCGTCGCCGACTTCGAGGGGCTAGGCGCAGTCCACTTGAGTTTCGAATAGGTAAGGGAGACGACGTATGCCGAGAAGGCTTCTGTCGCGATCGTCGGGTCGGGCAACATCAGCACCGACCTGCTGTACAAGCTGTTGCGCTCGGAGTGGCTCGAGCCGCGCTGGATGGTCGGCATCGACCCGGAGAGTGAGGGTCTGGCGCGGGCCCGCAAGCTGGGGCTGGAGACCACCCACGAGGGGGTGGACTGGCTGCTGGGCCTCGACGAGAAGCCCGACATGGTGTTCGAGGCCACCAGCGCCTACGTGCACCGCGACGCCGCGCCGCGCTACGCCGAGGCGGGTATCCGCGCCATCGACCTGACCCCGGCCGCGGTCGGCCCCGGCGTGATTCCGCCGGCGAACCTGCGCGAGCACCTGGATGCGCCGAACGTCAACATGGTGACCTGCGGCGGGCAGGCCACCATCCCGATGGTCTACGCGGTGTCGTCGCGTCGTCGACGTGCCCTACGCCGAGATCGTCGCGTCGGTGTCGTCGGCGTCGGCCGGGCCGGGCACGCGGGCCAACATCGACGAGTTCACCAAGACCACCAGCGCCGGGGTGCGAGGACATCGGCGGCGCCAAGCGCGGCAAGGCGATCATCATCCTCAACCCCGCCGATCCGCCGATGATCATGCGCGACACCATCTTCTGCGCGATCCCCGAGGACGCCGACCACGACGCGATCACGCAGTCCATCAAGGACGTGGTCGCCGAGGTGCAGACCTACGTGCCCGGGTTACCGGCTGCTCAACGAGCCGCAGTTCGACGAGCCGTCGGTGTACAACGGCGGGCAGGCACTGGTGACCACGTTCGTCGAAGTGGAGGGTGCCGGCGACTACCTGCCGCCGTACGCGGGAAACCTGGACATCATGACCGCCGCGGCGACCAAGGTCGGCGAGGAGATCGCCAAGGAATCGGCACTGGCGTCGCTGCCAGGCATCAGCGAGGAGGCCAGCGCATGAGCACCGACGAGATCTACTTCGACCCGATGTGGGACATCCGGATGACCGACACGTCGCTGCGCGACGGGTCAGCCACCACAAGCGCCACCAGTTCACCAAGGACGAGGTGCGGCGCCATCGTCGCGGCGCTGGACGCCGCGGGGGTGCCGGTCATCGAGGTCACCCACGGTGACGGGCTTGGCGGGTCGAGCTTCAACTACGGGTTCTCCAAGACCCCCGAGCAGGAACTGATCAAGCTGGCCGCCGAGACGGCCAAGGAAGCCAAGATCGCGTTCCTGATGCTGCCCGGTGTGGGCACCAAGGAGGACATCAAGGAGGCGCAGAACAACGGCGGCTCGATCTGCCGGATCGCCACCCACTGCACCGAGGCCGACGTCTCCATCCAGCACTTCGGGCTGGCCCGCGAGCTCGGTCTGGAGACCGTCGGGTTCCTGATGATGAGCCACACCATTCCGCCGGAGAAGCTGGCCGCCCAGGCCCGGATCATGGCCGATGCCGGCTGCCAGTGCGTCTACGTCGTCGACTCGGCGGGTGCGCTGGTGCTCGAGGGTGTCGCCGACCGGGTGGCCGCGCTGGTCGCCGAGCTCGGTGACGACGCGCAGGTCGGTTTTCACGGCCACGAGAACCTCGGCCTCGGCGTGGCCAACTCGATCGAGGCGGTGCGTGCCGGGGCCAAGCAGATCGACGGATCGTGCCGCCGCTTCGGCGCCGGTGCGGGCAACGCGCCGGTCGAGGCGCTGATCGGGGTGTTCGACAAGATCGGCGTCAAGACCGGCATCGACTTCTTCGAGATCGCCGACGCCGCCGAAGAAGTCGTCGCGCCCGGCGATGCCCGCCGAGTGCCTGCTCGACCGCAACGCGCTGATCATGGGCTACTCCGGGGTGTACTCCAGCTTCCTCAAGCACGCCATCCGCCAGTCCGAGCGCTACGGCGTGCCCGCGCACAAGCTGCTGCACCGCGCCGGCCAGCGCAAGCTCATCGGCGGCCAGGAAGACCAGCTCATCGACATCGCACTGGAGATCAAACGCGAAATGGACGCCGCAGCGGCCAAGTAACGCTGACAGGCGCGGCGGGCAGGATGGGCCCGTGACCGCCGCGCCGACCGCACACAGCAGGCGTGTCGGCTCGCTCGAGATCCTGCTGCTGTGCCTCATCGGGTTGGCGATCTCCGCGGGCACGGTCGGTGCGTTCGTGGCGGGCAACGCCTCGCTGAGTGTGGCCGCGACGGTGTTCTGCGGCGTATTCGTTCAGGCGCTGCCGTTCCTGGTGCTCGGCGTTGTCGTCAGCGGCCTGATCGCGACCTTCGTCGACGCCGACCGATTGGCGCGTTGGCTTCCGAAGCGGCCCGCGGTCGCGGTGGCGGTCGCCGGTGTCGGAGGTGCGGCGCTGCCGGGCTGTGAGTGCGGCTCCGTTCCGGTGGCCCGCCGGTTGTTCGGTTCCGGCAGTTCGGGGGCAGCGGCGCTGACGTTCATGCTGTCGGCGCCTGCGATCAATCCCGTGGTCCTCGTCGCCACGGCCGTCGCGTTCCCCGGTCAGCCGCGCATGGTGCTGGGCCGCTGCGTGGCCTCGCTGATCACGGCAATGGTGATGGGTCTGCTGTGGTCGCGGTGGGGACGCGACGAGTGGGTGACGCGCGCACTGCCGGTCGTCGATCGCCGCGACGGACGCGTCGCGCTGGGCGGTCTTCACCGAGGCTGCCCGCCACGACTTCCTGCAGGCGGCCTCCTATCTGGTCGTGGGCGCCGCCGCGGCGGCGGCTTTGCGAATCCTGCTGCCCGCGTGGGTGTTCGAGCACATCGCGGACCACCTCGTGCTCGGGGTGTTCGCGATGGCGGCACTCGCCGTCGTGCTCGCGCTGTGCTCGGAAGCCGATGCGTTCGTCGCGGCCAGCCTGACGTCGCTGCCGCTGGTTCCGCGCCTGGTGTTCCTGGTGGTCGGGCCCGCGGTCGACGTGAAACTGTCCGCGATGCAGGCCGGAATGTTCGGCCGTCGGTTCGCCGTCCGTTCGGTCCGGCCACGTTCGTGGTGGCGACGGTGACCGCGACGGTCGTCGGGTTGCTGATCCTGGGGCCTGCGGCATGACCCGTACGACGCAGAACACGCTTCTGCTCCTGATCGGCCTCGCGACGGCGGTGATGCTCGTCAAAGGCACGTACCTGCACTATGTGAAGCCCTCGCTGCTGCCGTGGCTGATCGCCGCCGCCTCGGTTCTCGTCGTGCTCGGTCTCACCGCGGTGATCCGCGACCTACGGAACGCAGGTGCGCAGCACGATCCCGGCGAGACGTCGCACCGGCACCGCAACTGGCTGTGTTGGCTATTGCTGATCCCCGTTGCGATGGTCGCGTTCATCGTCCCGCCGCCTCTCGACGGACGCGGCGCCACCGCAGGCCCGGTCGCGGCGAGCGCGCCTGCGCTGCGGGCGTTTCCGCCGCTGCCGCCCGGGCAGGCACCGGCGATGTCGTTGCCCGACGTGGTGATGCGCGCCGCCGCCGATTCCGCGCACACGCTCGACGGGCGCTCGATCACACTGTCGGGGTTCACGATGCACTATCCCGACGGGGTCTACCTCGCCCGTGTCGTCATCGTGTGCTGTGCCGCAGACGCCCAACTGGCCCGCATGCGCCTCGACGGCCCCGCGACGCCGAGTGCCGCCGAACTCCCTGAGGAGACCTGGGTCACAGTGATCGGCCAGATCGAGCCGGGATCGTCGCTGCCTGCCAACAATTTCGTTCCGACGCTGACCATCAGCAGCGTGACCCGCATCGATAAGCCGGCCAACACATACACTTACTAGTAATCAGAGGCCTGTACGCTCTGGTGGCTCGCTCGCTCACGACATCGGAGGCGCCCTGACGGACGGCACGCTGACGGTTGTCGCCGATCTCATCGGGACTCCGCGGGCGCGGGGATGGATTCACCTCTGCGCTGCTGTCGCCGCCTTCGTCGCCGGGTTGGCGTTGGTTCTGGTCGGCTGGATCGCGACGTCCCCACGCGCCGCAATGGCCGCCCTCGTGTACGTCCTGGCCATTGTCGGGATGTTCAGCATCAGCGCCGCCTATCACCGGGTGCGGTGGTCTCCGTCTGCCGAGAAGTGGATGATGCGGCTGGACCACTCGGCCATCTTCTTGTTCATCGCGGCGAGCTACACGCCGCTGGCACTTCTGGCCATGCCGCCGGACGTCGGCGTCGAGGTGCTGACCATCGTGTGGAGCGGGGCGGCCGCGGGCGTGGCATTCAAGATGCTGTGGCCGTCGGCGCCCCGGTGGCTCGGGGTGAGCCTCTTCCTGATGCTCGGCTACGTGGCCGTCGGTTTCGCCGAGCCCCTGCTCGTCGGTGCGGGGGTCATCGTCGTCGCGCTGCTCGTCGCCGGCGGGGTGCTGTACAACATCGGCGCGATCCTCTACAGCACGCAGTGGCCCAATCCGTGGCCTGCGACGTTCGGCCATCACGAGTTCTTCCACGCATTCACCACGGCGGCGGCGATCTGCCACTTCGTCGCCATCTGGCTTGTCGTGCAGTAAAGGCACGATGGAGGCCATGGCGACCCGCGATGACGCGCAGGCGATCCTCGAACAGTTGGCCGGCCCGACGGCACAGACTGCGTGACGACCAATGGACGGCGATCGAGGCGCTGGTGGTTCATCGCCGTCGGGCGCTTGTCGTGCAGCGCACCGGCTGGGGCAAGTCGGCGGTGTACTTCATCGCCGCCAAGCTGCTGCGCGCAGACGGGCACGGCGCGACGGTCATCGTGTCGCCGCTGCTGGCGTTGATGCGCAACCAGGTGGCCGCCGCCGAGCGGGCGGGCGTGCACGCCGCCACCATCAACTCGAGCAACGTCGCCGAGTGGGACGAGATCCACGAACGCGTGCGCGGCGGCGAGCTCGACGTGCTGCTGGTCAGCCCGGAACGGTTGAACAACCCCGACTTTCGCGACCAGGTGCTGCCCGCGCTGGCCGCGACGCCGGCCTCGTGGTGGTCGACGAGGCGCATTGCGTGTCGGACTGGGGCCACGACTTCCGGCCCGACTACCGGCGGATCCGCACGCTGATCGCCGAACTGGGCGCCGACGTTCCCGTGCTGGCCACCACGGCCACCGCCAACGACCGGGTGGTCGACGACGTCGCCACGCAGCTCGGCGTCGGGGGCGCCGGAACACCCTGGTGCTGCGCGGCGGCCTGGACCGCGAGTCGCTGCGGCTGTCGGTGGTCAAGGCGGGCAATCCGGCGCAGCGCGCGGCTTGGCTTGCGGCGCATATCGATTCGCTGCCCGGCTCCGGCATCGTCTACACCCTCACCGTCGCGCAGGCGCACGACGTCGCGTCGCTGCTGCGCGAGCACGGCCACGAGGTGGCCGCCTACACCGGTTCCACCGAGGCGGCCGAACGCGAACAGCTCGAGGCCGACCTGCTGGCCAACCGGGTCAAGGCGCTGATCGCGACGTCGGCGCTCGGCATGGGTTTCGACAAACCCGACCTCGGCTTCGTCGTGCACCTCGGTGCGCCGTCCTCGCCGATCGCCTACTACCAGCAGGTCGGCCGTGCGGGGCGGTCCACGGCGAGCGCCGAGGTCATCCTGCTGCCCGGCACGCGAGGATCAGGATGTCTGGCGGTATTTCGCGTCCGTCGCGTTCCCGTCGGAACTGATGGTGCGCAACGTGATTCGCGTCCTGGAACCCGACCGGCCGCAGTCGACGCCCGCGCTGGAGCCGCTGGTCGACCTCGGCCGGACCCGGCTGGAGATGGTGCTGAAGGTGCTCGACGTCGACGGCGCGGTGCGACGCGTGAAGGGTGGCTGGGTCGGCACCGGGCAGCCGTGGGACTACGACGAGCCGCGCTACCGCAAGCTCGACGAGGCGCGCAGACGCGAACAGCAGGCCATGCTCGACTACCAGGCCACCGACGGCTGCCGGATGGCGTTCCTGCGCGGCCAGCTCGACGATCCCGAACTCGGCGACGGCGAGCGCTGCGGCCGCTGCGACAACTGCACGGGCGCGCATCTCGACGCCGACGTCGACGCCGACCACCGCGGAGGACACCAGGCAACGGCTGATGCGGCCCGGCGTGGAGCTCACGCCGCGTAAGCAGTGGCCGACCGGATTGGCCAAGCTCGGCGTGGACCTGAGCGGAAAGATCGGCGACGGCCCGTGCACCGGGTCGCGTCATCGGCAGGCTGACCGACCTGGGCTGGGGCGCGCGGTTGCGGCGCTTGCTCGACGAGCCCGACGGCGAGGTGTCCGACGATGTCGTGGCGGCCGCGGTGAAGGTGTTGGCGTCGTGGGACTGGGCGTAGCGGCCGACGGCGGTGATGGCGCTGGATTCGGACAGTCACCCGCTGCTGATCTCGTCGCTGGCCAGCTCGCTCGCCCGACTCGGCAGGCTGACCGACCTCGGCACTCTGCAGTACGCACCCGAACGCCGCCCGGTGACCGCCGCGAACTCCGCCTACCGGGTCGCCGCGCTGCACGGTTCGTGGCTGGCGCCCGATCCGGCGGCGGTGACAGCGGCGGGCGGGCCGGTGCTGCTCGTCGACGACCTGTCGCGACAGCGGATGGACCCTGACGATGGCGGCCCGCGTCGTCCGCGCGGCCGGCGCGCCGGACGTGCTTCCGTTTGCCCTCGCCAGTACCAACTGACCTGCCACTTCCGTCGCGTCAGTAACACGAGCTGCTTTGGCCCGCGAATTTCATATGCAGTGGCCGGGGAAGATGCGTGCGGCCCGAACCAAGGAGTAATCCCATGACTCGAGCCGTCATCCGTGTGGCGCGCCGCCTTCGGTGTGCTCGCGGCCGGTGCCGCATGCGCCGTGCTCAGCGTGCCCGTCGCAAATGCGCAGGAAGACCCGGCACCCGAACCCTCACCGGCGCCCGCAGCCGCGCCCGCGCCGATTGACGACTGCAACGCCAGCACGCTGGCGCAAACGGTCAGCTCGGTGACGGCCTCGCTGTCGGAGTACTTCGCCGCCCACCCGGATGCCAACCAGGCGATGATCGATATCACCAGGCAGCCGGCATTCGTGGCGATCGGCCAGATGGACGGCTATTTCGGCGACCACCCTGACCAGGCCGACGCGATTCGCGGCATTCAGGCGCCGCTGGCCGCCTTCAAGGACCGCTGCGGTCTGAGGTGTCGCCGACCGACGCTCTCGCGGCGCTCGCGGAGGTCTGATCGCGGCTCAGCCGCGGGTCTGACACGCCGACTGGCCTGCGGGTGTTTAGCCCCGCCCCCTGATCGGTTACGCCTTTGAGAGCGACCACCGTGTCGCAAATCGAAGGAGTGATTCGATGAAGATGTCCGCAATGACCGTGCGACGCGGCCTTTACGGCATGTTCGCAGGGGGTCTGCTTGCTTTCGGTTCGGCTGCGATCGTCGCACCGGTCGCCAACGCTGAACCGGCCACCCCGGCATGAATTCGGACAGCTGCAGCGTCAGCGCGATCGCGACCACCTCGAGCACGGTGTCGGCGTCGACCAGCACGTACCTGGCGTCGAACCCCGCGGCTAACGATGCTCTGACCGATATCGCCACGCAGTCGGAGGGTCGCCTGACGCGACGACCGAGGCGTTCCGCGCGTACTTCGCGAAGAACCCGAAGGTCGACGATGAGCTCCAGGACGATCAACCAGCCGGTTGTTGACCTTTCGAGCCAGTGTGGCATCGAGGTGACACCGACGCCGATCTCGGCGGCGCTGTCCGACCTCTAATCGAACAACAGCGCTCATCGCGCCGGCGCCCAGCGTCGGCGCGATGAGTGCGTTTGTGGCGGAGAGCCGAAACCTCTCGGTAGCGCACCCGTCGCTCAGACATGTTTGGGTTTCACTCCACCCAGTTGAGCCGTCACCGCGTCGGCCGTCGCCACGAGAGCGCGCGCGCGTTCGGTGATTTCGTTGTCTGTCAACGCCTTTCCGATGTGCATCGACGCAACCATGGCCTGCCGCTGGTAGTGGTCATACACCGGCGCGGAGATCACGCTGATATCCGAGCGGGCACTGCGGCGCTTTCCGGCCGCTGCGTTTTCGTGGCGGAGGTACACCCGTTCGCCGATGTCGGACACCAATTCGCCCAGCAGCGCGCGCAATTCGTCGGGCAGGTTGCTCGACATGCCTGCCATCAACGAGTACAGCCGGCGACCGCCGGGGGTCAGCCGTTCGACGAGATAGCCGTCGGCGCGGCATTCGGCGATCACGCGGTTCAGCCGCCCGGTCTTGGTGCGCAGCGGGATCGTTGGCTCCTTGGCGAGCCAGTTTCGCTCCGCCTCGTCGTCCCACAACACGAACATCAACCCCACCGGCGGGGCGAAAGGATAACTCTGGCCGACCTCGACGCCCGCCCGGGCTCCCGCGGGCGCCACGAGGTCCAGCAGCGTGATCCGGTCATCGATCACGCCGGAGAGTGCCGCGGTGACACCGAATCGCGCGGACAGCCGACGCAGCTCGTCGCGTGCCGCCGGACTCACGCGCATCGACTCCTGAGCCTTGTGCCCGAGCGTGATCAGCGACGGGCCGAGCCGGTAGCTCTTGTCGCCGGTGTCGCGCACCAGGTAGCCCGCCTCGGACAGCGACGTGACGATGCCCAGGCAGGTCGGCTTGCTCAGGCCGAGGCGGCGGGCCAGCTCGGATACCCCGAAGCGCTCCTCGGGACGGGCGGCGAGGAAGTCCAGGATGCGGGTCACGCGCTCGGTCGGCGGCGACGCGCGGCCGGAGGCCTCGGGTGCGGACACACCCGCAGACTACCTCCGCGTTCCATATATGGACCGAGCCGGTCGATATATTGACTCTCCTTAGAACACGTTCTAGTTTCAAAGTGTGTATTCGCAGCCGCTGGCCGACGCGATCGCCGAGGCCGAGCACCTCGTCGCCGCCGCCCCATTCATCGAATCCGAGGCCGATCTGCTCGAGGGCCTCCAGTACCTCGCGGGTTGCATCGCGGCGTGCACACACGTCGCGTTCGACTACGACCGCGACCACCCATTCCTGCACAGCGGCACCGGGCCGTTCACCAAGATGGGGCTCGACAATCCCGACACGATGTACTTCGGTACGCGCGTGCAGCCGGGCAATGAGTACGTGGTCAGCGGCACGCGTGGCACGACCACCGACGTGAGCTTCCAACTGCTCGGCGGTGAGTACACCGACGACAACGTGCCGGACAGCGAGACGGCGTTCGACGACCGCAAGCTCGACATCGCCGACGACGGCACCTTCGAGTGGCGGTTCACGCCTGCCACTCCGTCTCAGTTGGTGATCCGCGAGGTGTACAACGACTGGTCCGCGCAACGCGGAACCTTCGCGATCGCGCGCACCGACACCGAGGGCACGGCGCCACCACCGCTGACCAAGGAACTCATCGAGAAGCGTTACGCCGTAGCGGGTAAGCAACTGGTCCAGCGGGTCAAGACGTGGCTGCAGTTCCCCAAATGGTTCTATGACGACCTACCGGTCAACACGACTGACGGCGCCGCGCCTGACGCCGGGCGGGCTTGCCACCCAGTACTCGTCGGTCGGCCACTACGAACTGTCGCCCGATCAGGCCATCGTGATCACGCTGCCGGTGACGGATGCGCCCTATCTCGGCTTTCAGCTCGGCAGCCTCTGGTACATCTCGCTGGACTACATCAACCATCAGACGTCGCTGAACGGAACTCAGGCGCAAGCGGATCCGGATGGCAAGATTCGGATCGTGGTGTCCGAGACCAACCCCGGTGTGACCAACTGGTGCGAGGCGCTTGGCCACGCCAAGGGCTACCTGCAGTTCCGCTGGCAGCGGGTGTCGCGCGAGCTGACCGAGGCCGACGGCCCGACGCTCGAGATCGTCGACGTCGACAAAGTGGCCGAGGCGCTGCCGCACTACGAAACCAACAAGATCTCCGAGGTCGACTGGCGGGCACGGATCGCGCTACGCCAGAAGCAAATTGGCGAAAGAATGGTGGGGTAATGCTAAAAGACCGAGTTGTCGTCATCAGTGGTGTCGGCCCGGCGCTGGGCACCACGCTCGCCAAGCGATGCGCCGAGGCCGGCGCCGATCTGGTGTTGGCCGCCAGGACCGTCGAACGGCTCGAGGACGTCGCCAAGCAGATCACCGACATCGGCCGCCGCGCGGTGACAGTGGGCACCGACATCACCGACGAGGCTCAGGTGAACAACCTGATCGAGGAGACGCTGAAGGCATACGGCAGGGTCGACGTGCTGATCAACAACGCGTTCCGGGTGCCGTCGATGAAACCCTTCGCCAACACCACATTCGAGCACATCCGCGAGACGATCGAGCTCACCGTTCTCGGCGCCTTGCGGTTGATCCAGGGCTTCACCCCGGCGCTCACCGAGGCGAAGGGTGCGGTGGTCAACGTGAACTCGATGGTGGTCCGCCACTCCGACCCCAAACAGGGCGCGTACAAGATGGCGAAATCGGCATTGCTGGCCATGTCGCAGTCGTTGGCCAGCGAACTGGGTCCGCAAGGTATCCGGGTGAACTCTGTTCTGCCCGGCTATATCTGGGGCGGCACGCTCCAGGGCTACTTCGAGCACCAGGCCGGCAAGTACGGCACCACGGTCGACGAGATCTACAACGCGGCCGCCGTCAACAGCGACCTGAAACGCCTGCCGACCGAGGACGAGGTGGCGTCGGCCATCCTGTTCATGGCGAGCGATCTCTCCAGCGGTATCACCGGGCAGGCGCTCGACGTCAACTGCGGGGAGTACAAGGCCTGATGCGAAGACGAGCGCGAGTGAGGATCGCAGCGAGGAACGAGCGAGGACCGGAACGAGCGGGAGTCGAGCCATGAGCGGCGCCAGGACCAACGTCGGCACCGTCGATGAGCTGCATGCCTCGGCGACGAAGGCGTGCGGGCTTGACGACTTCGGTGTCGACGACGACAACTATCGCGAAGCGCTCGCAGTGCTGCTCGAGTCCTTTGCGCGTGACGCCGATCTGACCGAGTTCGGTAGCAAGATGAACCGGTTCTTCGTGCGCAACGCGCTGGTCGCACGGTTGGTGTCCGAGGCGGCATTCAAGCAGTACCCACAGCACGCCGACGTCGCCATCGAGCGGCCGATCTTCGTCACCGGACTTCCGCGCACGGGCACCACGGTCATTCACCGGCTGCTCACCGCGGACCCGCGACACCAGGGCCTGGAGCTGTGGTTGGCCGAGTTCCCGCAGCCGCGTCCGCCGCGCGAGACATGGTCGCAGAACCCGGTTTTCGCCGAGATGGATGCGCGCTTCAAGAAGGCGCACGCGGAGGATCCGGACTACACCGGCCTGCACTTCATGACGCCCGACGAGGTCGAGGAGTGCTGGCAGCTGCTGCGCCAATCACTGCACTCGGTGTCCTATGAGACGCTGGCGCACCTGCCCACCTACTCGCAGTGGCTGGCTAAGCAGGACTGGACCAAGCCCTATCAGCGGCACCGCAGGAATCTGCAGCTGATCGGCCTCAACGAAGCGCAGAAGCGGTGGGTGCTCAAGAACCCGAGCCACCTGTTCGCGCTCGACGCCCTGTTCGCGGCCTATCCCGATGCGCTGGTGGTGCAGTGTCATCGGCCAGCGGAGACCATCATGGCGTCGATGTGCTCGCTCGCTCACCACACCACGGCGGGCTGGTCGAACTCGTTCGCGGGCGCCCAGATCGGTGAGGACGCGCTGGAGACGTGGTCGCGGGGGTTGAAGCGGTTCAATGATGTTCGCGCAGAACATGATCCCGCGCAATTCTGTGATGTCGACTACTTCGACTTCGTCAAGGATCCCGTTGCCAGCGTCGAGGGCATCTACCGGCATTTCGGCATCGACTTCACCGACGAGGCGCGCGCCGCGATCGAGCAGTCCCACGCTGAGAGCCAAGAGGGCCCGCGCGCACCCAAACACACCTACTCGCTTGCCGACTACGGGCTGACCGACGACCAGGTCAAGGAGCGGTTCAAAGGGCTGTGAGTGCTCGGCGGCTTCAGGCCGTCGTATTGGCCAGCTTCTCAATCCGTTTCAGCGCATCCTGCGCGAGCGCCAGCACGTTGTAGCCGTTATGGGGAGAGCACGTCGACATCTCGATGGCCGCATTGTGGGCGGCGACGAACGCGCTGTCGCAAGCCCAGTCGTCGCTCTTGAAGGACCAGAGCACGATGTTCGGCGACCGGGATTCCTTCTGCGGTAGCAGCTCGAACTGATATTCGCGTTCTTGCATGCTGGTGACCGTGAACGGAGTGTCTTGGCAGGATTCGATGGTGCGCTGCACCTTCTGCAGCGCATCCTTCGCGTTGTAGTCGGCGCGGTACACACCGATCATCTCCTCGACCAACACGTCGCGGCCGCCGTCGTCGGCGGTCCAATGCCCGCCATCGGTAGCCGCCGGGACCGGGTCGCCGATGAAGGGCGGATCCACCTCGCGGGCCAGGCCGGCGCACTCCTCGGGCTCCACGGTGACGAACAGGTTGCCCTCCTCGTCCTTGACGTGCGGGCTCAAAAGGTCGACCACCTGCCCCGCGGTAATGGGCGCCACCGGCGGCACCGACTTGGGCTCCGGTGCGTCGATCACCTGAGTGCAGCTTGAAAGTGCGAGAGCGAGCAGGAGTGCCGGACCTCGTTTTCGCATGCTGGCCAGTTTAGAGACAGTGGGCCGGTCAATCCCCATTGTGATGCGGGCCCGATCACTTCGCCGCACGGGCTGTTGTCCGGATCTCAATTGCGCTACCTTGGAATAAATATCGGGACGCTATCCCTAAAATAGGGACACAGGAACGGGGCCCGCATGACTGACAAGCAGACCGAGGGTGATGAAGCACTAGGTGCCGCGGACCCGCAGCAGCCACCGGTAGACCAGCAGAACGTGCGGAGAGCAGCCTGGGCGGGACTGATCGGAACCGCACTCGAGCAGTACGACTTCGTCATCTACGGAACCGCCGCGGCGCTGGTGTTCAACGACATCTTCTTTCCCAACGTCTCGCCGGCCGTCGGATTCATCGCGTCCTTCAGTACCTATGCGGTGGGTTTCGCCGCGCGACCGCTGGGTGGCCTTATCTTCTCCCACTTCGGCGATCGGCTGGGACGCAAGTGGGTCCTGGTTGCGACGTTGCTGCTGATGGGCATATCCACCTTCTTCATCGGACTGTTGCCGACTTACGACCAGGTGGGGCTGATGGCACCGATCCTGCTCGTGGTTCTACGAATCTTCCAGGGTTTGGGAGCCGGCGCCGAACAGGCAGGCGGCATCGTGCTTCTCGCCGAAACGGCGGCGAAAGGCAGACGCGGGCGCTACTCATCACTTGTGTTCGTCGGCGCCGCGGCCGGAACGGCTCTCGGGGCGGTGATCTGGATCCTCGTTCAGCTGTGGCCCGAAGACGATGTCATGAACTGGGGCTGGCGGCTGGTGTTCTTCTCGTCGGTCGTCGTGACCATCGCGGCGTTCGTCATCCGGCGCAAGATGTCTGAGTCACCGGTCTTCAAGGCACTCAAGACCGAGGGCGTCGTCGAGCGGCAGAAGGCGCCGATCAGCGATGTCCTCAAGCACGGAAGGCTCGGCGTCGCGCGGGTCTTCTTCATGAACCTCGGTTCCAACGCGCATTCCTATGTCTTCCAGGTCTTCATGGGGAGCTACCTCATCAGCCAGCTCGAGATCGACAAGGAGTTCATCCCGAAGGTGCTTCTGATCGGCGCGCTCTTCGCGTGTCTGTCGGCCTACGTCTTCGGCACGCTGTCGGACCGCTACGGCAGGCGCCCGATGTATCTGATTGCGACCGGATTCCTGCTGCTCTTCCCGGTCCCGGCCTTTCTGCTGCTCGAGACGCGCAATCTATGGCTGATCGGACTCGTCATCGTGCTCGGGTTCGTCTTCGCCGGGTACGGCACCGTCGGGGTGCAGGCCGCGTACTTCCCCGAGCTCTTCGGATCGCGGTACCGCTACGCCGGTGTCGCGATCGGCCGTGAATTCTCATCGGTCTTCGGCGGCGGAATCGCACCGCTGATCTGTTCGGCGTTGGTGACGTGGGCATCCGGATCATGGTGGCCGGTAGCGATATACATGATGGCGATCATGGCGATCACCGTCGTTGCCACCATCCTCGCGCCGGAAACCCGCGACCGCGATCTTCTCACCGAGGAGGACGCGGGCCGACGGCGACGCGACGAGGTCGCGCGTGCCTGAGCTGACCGGGCAGACTGCGGTCGTCACCGGTGCATCTCGTGGTATCGGCAGTGCGCTCGCGGAAGGATTGTTACGCGCAGGCGCAGATGTCGTGACTCTGCAGCGCGCGACCCCGGGAGCTGCGCTGGAGGCTGTCGCGAGCGCCAACGGCCGCCGATTGACTCACCGCAGCGCGGACCTGGCGTCGGAGGCGTCGATTCGGGAAGCGGTCGAGGAGATACTGGCCGAGGGGCCGGTCGATATTCTCGTCAACAACGCCGGGGCCCAGATGCGCAACGATGCAATCGATTTCGCGCTGTCCGATCTCGATGCGACGATGGACATCAACCTTCGGGCGGTGTTTCAGCTCTGTCAGGCCTTCGGCGCACCGATGATCGAACGCGGTCGCGGCAAGATCATCAACCTCGCGTCCGTGCTGAGCTTTCAAGGCGGCTACCGGACGCCTGCGTACGCAGCGTCCAAGGGCGCGGTCGTCCAACTGACCAAGGCGCTGTGCAACGAATGGGCGGCACACGGCGTCAACGTCAACGCAGTCGCGCCGGGGTATCTGGCCACCGACATGACCGAGGCGCTCAGAGCCGACGCCACACGCAGCCGGGAGATCTTGACGCGCATCCCGGCGGCGCGTTGGGGCACTCCCGATGACGTGGTCGGGCCCGTCGTATTCCTCGCCTCCAGCGCCGCGGACTACGTCAACGGTGTGGTGTTAGCGGTGGACGGCGGATGGCTGGCACGATGAACAGAATCGATCCCTCGCCACTTCTCGCCGACAATCCGGTGATCGCGGTGCTGCGCGCCGAGCATGCGCGCGACTACCCGCCCGTCATCGACGCGCTTGTCGCCGGAGGTGTCCGTGCGATCGAGCTGACACTGAGCACGGCGGGAGTGTTCGCCGAAATGAAGAGTCTCGTAGGAGAATTCGGTGATGCTGTGATCGGACTGGGCACCGTCACCACCGGTTCGCAGGCCGAAGCTGCGCTCGAGAATGGAGCGAGGTTCATCGTAAGCCCGACAACTGAACTAGACGTGATCCGAGTTGCGTGCGATGCCGGGGTGCCCGTGTTCCCCGGCGGCCTGACCCCGACCGAGTTGTACCGCTGCTGGGCGGCGGGCGCCTCGGCGGTCAAACTGTTTCCCGCCGCCGCGGTCGGCCCACGCTACATCGCTGACATGCGCGGCCCCTTTCCAGATATGCAGATCATTCCCAGCGGCGGAGTCGGACTCGATGATGCCGACGCATGGATCGCCGCGGGCGCACCCGCCGTCAGTGTTGGCGGCCCTCTGCTGGGCGATGCCTTCAAGGGCGGTGACCTCGAGGCGCTCACACAGCGAGCACGGCAGCTGCGATCCGCGGTCGCGAACGCGCTCGCTGCGCGAAAGACACGTGCGATGAACGAGCATTCGGCCCCCGACGTCATCACGCTGGGCGAGACGATGGCACTGATTCGCGCCACCCACCCCGGCCCGTTGCAGCATGCATCGGAGATGACGCTCGGGATGGGCGGCTCGGAATCGAATTTCGCGATCGCGCTCCGTCGATTGGGCACAACGGTCGCCTGGGTCGGTCGGGTGGGTTTGGATAGCTTCGGTGAGTACATCCGTCGCGAGCTGTTGGCGGAGCAGATCGATGCGTGCATCGTCGCCGATTCCACCGCGCCGACCGGCTTGATGATCAAGGAGCGGCGCACCGCGTCGACGCAGAAGGTGTGGTACTACCGGGCGGGAAGTGCGGGTTCGCGCCTCACGCAGGCGGACCTTCCGCTCGAAAAGATCCGCGGCGCTCGCCTATTGCATGTCACAGGAATCACGCCTGCGCTCTCGGGCTCGGCATATGAGGCCGTCGATCGCGCGATCCAGACAGCGCGGAACGCAGGAACGCTGGTGTCTTTCGACGCGAACTACCGAGCGAACCTGTGGGCACCCGAGGCGGCTGGAGAGGCCTTCCGCGGACTGGCCGCCCGCGCCGACATCGTTTTCGCCAGCGATGACGAGGCTGCGCTGCTCGTCGGCGCCGCCGACGACGCCGCCGAACTCGCCCGCCGGATCGCCGAACTCGGGCCTGCGCAGGTGATCATCAAGCTCGGTGACCGCGGATGCGCAGCGCTCATAGACGGCGTCATTCACCGCACCGAGGCGGTGAGGGTCGATGCCCTCGACACGGTAGGGGCGGGCGACGGATTCGTCGCGGGCTACGTTTCGGAACTGCTGTCGGGCGCCGATCCGCACGCACGGCTCGATACCGCGGTGCGGGTGGGGGCCTTCGCCTGTCTCGTTCCGGGTGACTGGGAGGGCATGCCGCGACGCGCGGAGTTGGGACTGCTCGATTCTGCCGAACCGGTCACGCGGTAGTCGTCGCGAATCAGTAGGTTTCCAGGCCGAGCGGCAGTAGCGGCGACAGCGTGGCTTGCGCGTCGCGCAGATACTCGACCACCTCGGTGCACCGCTCGGCAGGCATGTGCACGCTTGGCGATGACACCGATATCGCCGCAGTCGTGTGGCCCTGCCCGTCGGGGATACCAATTGCCACACAGGTGATTCCGAGCTCGTTCTCCTGATCCTCGACCGCGTATCCCCGCTGACGTGTGCGGTCCAGCCCCGCCAGGATCGCCTTGAGTGAACGCACCGAGTGCGGCGTAGGTGTCGACGCGGGGTCGAAGCGGAGCGCTGCCTCGCTGTCGGACAGGCTCGACAACAGCACCTTGCCCATCGCGGTGTTCTGCGCGCGGAGTCGGATTCCGGGACGCGACATCATCTCGATGCCACGGCGGCCGCGGGCCTTTGCCAGATAGAGGACGTCCGTATCCACGAGCACACCGAGGTGGGTGGCGTCCTGCGTGCGCGCCGAAACGGCCTCCAATTGCGCCTGTATCTCCCGGGATACTCGATCGATGCCTGGGCATGGTGGCCCAGCTGGAGAAGCTGGATTCCGAGGCGATACTCACTGTTGGCGCCGAGGCCGAGAAAGCCGCCGTTGACCAGCGTGGTCAACATGCGATGCGTCGACGACCGACTCAACCCGGCGGCGCGGGCGATGTCATCGAGCCGGGTGACGCCGCCTGCTACGTGGTCGAGCAGCCCAAGGCCCCGCTCGAGCGTCTTGGCGCCGGAAGTGCTGTCGCCCACGTACCCTAGTATCCCTGAATTCCGGTGCCCGTACCGGATATCGGGATCAGCTCAGCCGTCGCCGGGGGACGGTGCCGACGACATCTCCTCCAGACAGCCCTCGGCGACAGCGTGTTTGATGCTGTCGGCAAGCTCGGGCAGGACCGGGCCCTGGCTGGTTCGCCGCCGGACTCCCGGATCTCGGCGAAGAACGCGCAGCGCCGCGTGGCCGCGGAGTTCCACTGCACCGACGTGTGAGCAGGCCCCAGCTTCTTCACGTCCACCGACACGTGGCAGAACCGGCAATCCACCGTCGCCAGTCCCGACGTCAGGTAGCGCTCGCGGTCCCGCTGGGTGGCTTCGCGCAGCGCCTCGGCGCGTTCGGCGCCGAAAGCCGGTGCCTTGGACCAGGATCCGCCACCATTGCCATCGTCAGGGTGCGCGTGGTCGTCATCATCTCATGCGCGCCGTGCAGCATCAACATCGACCTGGCCAGCCGGTCGACGTCGGGTGCTCCTTGCGCGGACTCATGACGTGGGCTGCTCGGCCTTTCCTCTCGCCTTCTTTTCGGCCTGCGTCTTGAGGTTCTCCTCGACCTCGACATGCCACTTCTCGTTGGCGGCGGTGGTGTCGACCTCGATCTCGAAACGGTCGGTCATGTCCGGCGTGACATCGGCTGCGTCGACGTAGAACTGCTGATACCACCGGCGCATCTGATAGACCGCGCCGTCCTCCTCGACCAGCAGAGGGTTGTCGATGCGGGTCTTGTGCTTCCAGATCTCCACGTCCTGCAGGAAGCCCTTGCTGACCCCTTCGGTGAAGACGGTGGCCAGCCGCTCGGTGGTCTTCTCGTCAAGGCCCTTGGGCTTCTCGACGATGACACCCCACTACAGCACGAACGAGTCCTGGCTGACCGGATAGTGGCAGTTGATCAGGATCGACTCGGCCTTGTAGCCGCCGTAGTTGTTGTGCAGCCAGTTGATCATGAACGA
>CAVYCT010000024.1:0-85424 GCA_963766945.1 uncultured Actinomycetota bacterium | reverse complement strand
GGTGTCGAACATCGTCATTCTGAGAGCTCCTCTGGTTCGCCGGTACCCATGTACTTCGACAACTGGTAGTGAAGGTTGACGGTGCTGCGTTCGCGGTACGGATTGGGCTTGGTGCCGCGGAAGCCGAGCGACTTCATGCCCTGCTGCACCGCGGCCATGTTCGAGAAGTCCTGCGGCAGCACCGACACCAGTTCGGGCTCTCCTTTGGCGTGTACTGCCATTGCGTCTGCGGCTCTTGGCCCTTCGGGAACAGCTCATAGACCGCCGCCTCGAAGATGCACTTGTTCGGGTCGTAGCTCGGATCGGGCCGGGCGCTGTAGCACAGCATGTTGTTGAGGGCGTGGCCGATCTGGAAGTTCGGGAAGATCTGCCAGGCCGTGCCGCTCTGGCCGACGATGTCGGCGGGATCGTCGGCCAGACCACGCCGCGCTCCTCGTCGTCGCGCCGGGCCGAGGCCAGCCAGTGCTGAGCACCTGGTCGGCCGGCGTTCCCTCGGGCAGTTCGTCCACCAGTCGCTTCGCGGCATTCACCAGCGTCTGCGTCGTGGTGGTGTTGGTCTCTTCCATTGTGTAGATCTGCATCTCGGCGGTGGAGATGCGCGGATCGCCGGTGCCGAGGCGGATCTTCGACTTCGTTCGTCCATGCCCTTCGGCGCGTCGTAGCCGATGTTGCTGTGCCTGCCCTGCGCCTTGGCCCAGCCTTGGAACTCGCCGAACTTGTTGAACTCCGGGTGCGTGGTGAACACGTGGTAGGTCTCGTTGAAGGCCTCCATCGCGACCTTCCAGTTGCAGTCGAAGTACAGCCATTTGCGCCACTTGTAGCGCATGTTCTGCAGACCGAACGGATCGAGGATCTTGGCCGCCGGCAAGAGGTAGTCGCCCAGCGGTTCGCAGTCGGGATCCATGTTGATGAACAGCCAGCCGCCCCAGGTGTCGACCTGGACCGGAGCCAGATGGGTGTTCTCCGGCGTGAGCGCGCCTTTCCAGTCTTCCTGCTCGCGGATGTGGGTGCAGGCGCCGTCCAAGCCGTATGTCCAGCCGTGGAATCCGCAGACGAATGACTTCCGCGCCCGGCCGCACGCGTTCTTGGCGCCCTCCGGGGTATCGACCAGCCGGCGGCCGCGGTGCATGCACACGTTGTGGTGGGCCGCGAACTCGTTCGGGCCGGTGCGCACCACGATGATCGAGTCGTCGAGGATGTCGTAGGTGAGGTAGCTGCCGACTTCGGGGATCTCTTCGACCCGGCCGACCTGCTGCCAGACCTTGCGCCACAGCTTGTCGCGCTCGGCGCGGGCATACTCCTCGGAGATGTAGGCCTCGACGCTGATGGTCATCGGCTCCGAGAGTTCCTCCAGGCGCCTTCGATTTCCGGCTTGTTATCGACTCGGTCATCTCCTCCTCCTCGAACCGACTGATGGCTGCTCGGAAGGATTCGTCCTTGAGGAACAGCGAGGTGTTGTCGGCGCCGAGATGGGTCCATTTGAGGTTGAGTCCACCGTCGACGAGCAGGGTCTGGCCGGTGATGTAGCTCGACAGGTCCGACAGTAGGAACAGGATCGCGCCTGCCTGTTCCTCGGGTCGTGCCACGGCGGCCCATCGCGATCGCGCTGCGGTCGCGCTCCGGGTCCTCGTCGACGTAGGTGCGCGACGCCGCAGTCTCGGTCACGCCGGGCGCCACGGCGTTGACCCGGATGTTGTCGAGTGCGAGTTCGACCGCCATCGTCCGGGTCATCGCCGCCACCGCCGCCTTGGCGGTGCCGTACGCGATGTGGAACGGCGCGGTGTTCATCCCGCTGATCGACGAGATCGACACGATCGAGCCCGGGTTGCCCTGCGTCGCGTATCTCCGCGGCCACCGCCTGGCTCATGAAGAACGCGGTCTCGAGATTCGCGGTGAACAATGCGCGCCAGTCGTCGCGCGTCACCCGTGTCGACGGCATCCAGGTTGACGGCGCTGCGCCGCCCGCGATGTTGACCAACCCGTAGAGGTCGCCGTCGAGCTCCCGCACCTGGTCCATCACGGTGGCGATGCCGTCATCGGTCGACGCATCCGCGGAGACCGGCACGACGGCCAAGCCCTGTTTCGCCAGCGGCGCGACGTGCTCGTCGAGGTTCTCCTTCGACCGGCTCACCGCGACCACCGTGGCGCCGGCCTCGGCCGCCATCCGGTCACCGTGGTGCCGATGCCGCCGCCACCCGCCCCCGACACGACGACGATGCGGCCATCCAGCCTCAACAGATCGTCCATCCTATTTGTCCGGACAACATATGGTGCTCTGCATATTGAAGAACACTATTCCGCAGCGGTTATCTGCTCGTCAAGGCCAGCCGAACTGCCGGTTCAGCCTATTGTCTGGACTAGAGGGCTTGATAGCGTCCGGAGTCATGACGTCCGTCGAAGACGCCCGGTACATCGCACCCAACCCCACCGCCGCCGACGGCTGGCGGCTCGAGCGGCTCACCGCGCCGAGCCGGCTGTTCGGCGCGAACGGTCTGCGCACCGGTCCCGACGGACGCATCTACGTCGCGCAGGTGACCGGCAGCCAGATCAGTGCGCTCGACCTCGGCTCCGGCCAGGTGGACGCCGTCAGCCCGAAGGGTGGCGACATCGTCGCGCCCGACGACGTGGCCTTCGACTCGAGCGGCAACCTGTACGCCACCGAGGTGATGGACGGCCGGGTGAGCGTGCGCGACGCCGACGGCCGGACCCGCGTGCTGCGCGACGATCTCCCCTGCGCGAACGGCATCACCGTGCATCAGGACCGGCTGTTCGTCGACGAATGCCGCGACGGCGGCCGGCTGATGGAGCTCGACCGCGCCACCGGTGCGGCACGAATCCTGCTCGAGGACCTGCCCTCGCCCAACGCGATGGAGGTCGGGCCCGACGGCCTGCTCTACTACCCGCGTGATGACGGCCAACGAGATCTGGCGCATCGACCCCGACCCGAACAGCACAGTGAGCCGCAACGGGTCGCGGGTGACCTCGGCGTACCTGACGCGCGTCAAGTTCGACTCGCAGGGCAACATCGTCTCGACCCAGGTGGCCAGCGGCCAGGTGCTGCGCATCGATCCCCGCAGCGGCGAGAAAACCCTGCTGGCGCAGCTGAATCCGGGACTGGACAATCTGACGTTCGTCGACGACCGGTTGTTCGCCTCGAACTTCACCGGAGAGATCACCGAGATCCTGGCGGCGGCGAAACCCGCACCGTGCTGGCGGGCGGATTGAACTGGCCACTGGACCTGGCGGTCGGTGATGACGGCAATCTCTACGTCGCCGACGGCACCTACTTCTATGCTGTCGGCGGCGACGGGTCGCTGCAGACCGTCGGAATGCTTTTCACGCCTGGCTATCCCGGCTTCATCCGGGGGTTGGCGCCCGCGGGAGCCGGCGCCTTCGTGGTCGCCACCTCCGGGGGCCAGATCGCGCGCTACCGCCCCGGTGACGGCGAAACCGACTATCTCGCAGATGGATTCGACCAACTCTACGGCGTCGCGATCGGGCCCGGTGACACCATCGTCTTCGCCGAACTCGGCACCGGCCGCGTGCACTCGCTGCGATCGGGTAACGCGGATGTGCTCGCATCGGGACTGCAGGATCCCGTCGGTGTCGCGTTCGACTCGGGTGGCAGGCCGCTGGTGGCCGAATCCGGCGCCGGCCGGGTGGTGCGGCTCGCCGGGGCCTCAGGGTCCTCGGAGACCGTGGTCGACGGTTTGCAGCGACCGCAGGGCATCGCGGTCGCGGACGGAACGCTTTACATCGTCGATGCCGGCGCGAAGGAGGTCGTCGCGTTCGACCTGGCCAGCGGTGACCGTCACACCATCGCCGCCGGCCTGCCCGTCGGTCCCCCGCCGGGCGTGGAACCCAAGCCACTCAAGGGAATGCCGCCGTTCTCCGGGCCGCAGGGACCGTTCGCCGGCATCACCGTTGGGCCGCGACGGCACGCTCTATGTCTCGGCCGATGGCGACGGCAGCGTACTGGCGCTCTACGACGGAAAGCGCAGGCGGATCGCGCATGACAGTCAGCCCGGCCGACCACCGCTACCTGCAGGTGGCGCGCACCCTGCGCAAAGAGATCGTCGACGGGGTGTATCCGGTTGGCTCCCAGCTGCCGACCGAACAGCAGCTGTGCGAGCGGTTCGAGGTCAGCCGCTACACCGTTCGCGAGGCGCTGCGCCGGCTGCGTGACGACAACCTCGTCTCCTCGCGTCCGCGCGCTGGAACGCTGGTTGTGCCGCGCCCGCGACGAACAGCTATGCGCAAGACGTGATGTCGATCAACGACCTGCTCGCCTTCGCCTCGGGCGCGCAGCTCTCGATCGAGTCCAACGCGATGATCACCGTCGACGACGACCTCGCTGCGCGGACCGGCATTAAGGTCGGGCACGCGAGTGGCTGGCCGTCCGCGGCTACCGGCGTGCTGAGGGCACCGCAGCCCCGGTCTGCACAACCGAGTACTACATCAACCGCGCGTTCGCCGCGGTCGGCCGGCTGCTGCAACGGCATTCGGGACCGATATTCCCGCTGATCGAGGATCTCTTCGGCGTCAGCATCGTCGAAGTGCATCAGGAGATCTCCGCGGTGCCGGTCACACCCGAACTCGCGGACGCGCTCAAGGTCGAGATGGGCACCGCCGCGCTGGAAATGCAGCGCACGTACAAGACGTCCGACGGTGAGGTCGCCCAGGTCACGATCAACACCCACCCCTCGTCGAGGTACCGGCATTCGATGACCATGCGACGGATCAAGGGCCAGGCCGGGCAGTGAGGGTCGACCAGCAGCGCGCGGCCGACGCCTACCGGCGCGGGCTGTGGGTGCGCGAGACGCTCGCCGACTCCCTTCGTGACGCTGCCCGGGCCACGCCCGATCGAACGGTGTTGGTGGACGGCGACATTCGGCTCGACTGCAAGGGCCTGCATGAGCGGGCGACGGCGTTGGCGCACGCCCTGATGGCGCGGATGCCCGCAGGCAGCGTGGTGTCCTTCACGCTGCCCAATTGGCACGAGGCCGCCGTCATCTATCTCGGGGCGACGTTGGCGGGCATGGTGGTCAACCCGATCCTGCCGTCGTTGCGGGATCGCGAGCTGCAGTTCATCCTGTCCGACGCCGACAGCAGGGCCATCTTCGTGCCCGTCCGCCTTCGGCAATCACGACTATGCCGCCATGCTGGACCGGGTGACTGCCGAGATGGCCTCGCCGCCGGAGGTCGTCGTGCTGCGGGGTGACGCCGGCCGCCACACCCCGTATGCGTCGCTGTTCGACCAACCGACGTCGGCGGTACTGCCGGTGCTCGATCCGGACAGCGTGCGGATGATCCTCTACACGTCGGGCACCACGGGCCGTCCGAAAGGCGTTCTTCACACTCATAATTCGATCCATGCCCTTATCCGGCAGATCGGCGAGCACTGGCTGGTCGCCGATGGCGACCGGTTCCTCGTCCCATCTCCGATCGCCCACATCGGCGGATCGATCTATGCCTTCGAATGCCCGCTGTTGCTCGGCACCACGGCGGTGCTGATGGAGCGTTGGGACCCCGACAAGGCGGTGTCGCTGATGGCTCGCCGAGCGCAGCACCCACATGGCGGGCGCCACGCCGTTTCTCGAGGGCTTGCTGGCCGCCGCCGAGAGGTCGGACACCCGGCTGCCCGACCTCAAGGTGTTCATCTGTGGCGGCGCATCGGTGCCGCCGTCGCTGATACGCAGGGCCGCAGACTATTTCGAGCGGGCGGCCGTGTCGCGGGTATACGGGTCGACCGAGGTGCCGGTCACGACCGTGGGCTCGCTACAGGACATCGAGCATGCGGCGGACACCGACGGCCGCGCAGGCATCGCCGACATCAAACTCGCCGAAGGTGAGATCTGCGCGCGCGGACCGCAGATGCTCGTCGGCTATCTGCATCCCGAGGATGAGACCGCATCCTTCGACGACGAAGGGTACTTCCGCACAGGTGATCTCGGCCGCTGCGTCGACGACGGACTACCTGGTGGTCACCGGACGCGCCAAGGACATCATCATCCGCAACGGCGAGAACATCTCCCCCAAGGAAGTGGAAGACGTTCTGATCGGACATCCGGGTATCGCGGAGATCGCCGTCGTCGGCGTCCCCGACGAGCGCACGGGCGAACGGGCCTGCGCCGTCATCGTGGCATCCGATCAACGCGCTCCCGACCTCGACGACCTGGCCGAGCTGCTGACGGGCCAGGGGCTGGCCAAATTCAAAATCCCCGAACAGATCATCATCTGGGATGCATTGCCGAAGAACGACGCGGGCAAGATCCTGAAGCATCAGATCCGGGCGGCGCTGGTGGCCGAGCGAGCAAGTGACGGAAGAACAAAGGTGGACTGACATGCAGGTAGCGATCGTGACGGGCGCGAGCAGCGGCATCGGCTTCGGATGCGCGACGAAGCTCGCCGAGTCGGGCATGGCCGTGCTCGGCACGGGGCGCGACGCGGACAGGCTCGCCGAGCTGGAGAAGGCGATCGGCGATCCGGACCGGGTCGCCACCGTCGCCGTCGACCTGACGGCGGACGATGGACCGCGACAGATCGTGGATGCGGCGATGAAGCGATGGGGTCGCATCGACTTCCTGATCAACAACGCGGGCGTGGGCAAGCCCAAGCCGCTGCACGAGACCGACGACGAATCGCTGGACTATTTCCTGGGTTTGATGCTTCGGGCGCCATTCCGGTTGGCCCGTGAAGCCGTCGTGCACATGCAGTCCGGCTCGGCGATCATCAACATCACGTCGACGTTCGCCGTCGTCGGCGGTTTGCGCGGCGGCGCGTATTCGGCGGCCAAGGGTGGCCTGACCTCGCTGACCAAACACATCGCCTGCCAGTACGGCCCGCAGGGCATTCGCTGTAATGCCGTCGCCCCCGGCGTGACCCTGACCCCGATGGTGGCAACGCGCCTCGAGGACTCGCGATTCCGCAAGATCAACACCGAGATGACGCCGTATCCGCGGTTGGGCGAGGTCAATGACATCGCGAGCACGGTGGCGTTCCTGTGTTCGGACGGCGCGAGTTTCATCAACGGACAGGAGATCGTCGTCGACGGCGGCTGGACGTCGACGAAGTACCTGTCGGACTTCGCGCTGAATTCGGAATGGGTTGAGCGGTGATGAGCGCTTGCGCGAAGAACAGACAATGGTGAACCTTTTCGCGCTGCTCGATCAGGCGGCCAGCCGGTTCGGCGACCGCGGCGCGGTGTTTCACGGCGAGCGCCAACTGCATACGTGGGACGAGCTTCGCGAGCGTGCCCTGCGGTTGGCATCCACGCTCGGTGCGCCGGGCACCCGCATCGCGGTCGCCAGCGAGAACCGGCCGGAGATCGTCGAGCTGATGTTCGCCACCTGGGCCGCGGAGTGCGTGGTGGTCCCGATCAACTACAAGCTCCATCCGCGCGAGATGGTCCAGATCGTCGATGACGCCGGCGTCTCGCAGGTCTTCGCGTCACCGAAGATCGGCACAGAGCTGGCGTCGGTGAGCGACGTGCCCATCGAAACCGTTGACTCAGAGGCGTATTCGAGCCGACTGGTGAGCCCGCCGTTGGAGCCGTCTCAGGTCACCGATCCGTCGACGCTGGCTTGGCTGTTCTACACGAGCGGGACCACCGGCCGCTCCAAGGGCGCGATGCTCACCCACCGCAACCTGATGGCGATGACCATCGCCCATCTCGCCGATTTCGATGCGCCGGACCAGAACTGCAGCCTGATTCACGGCGCACCGATGTCACACGGCTCCGGCCTGTACATCCCGCCGTACGTGCTGCGCGGCGCCCGGCAGGTCATCCCCGAATCGGGGGCGTTCGAGCCCGACGAGTTCCTCGATCTCTGCGACCACCACCCCGGCTGCAGCGCCTTCCTCGCGCCCACCATGGTGCAGCGGCTCGTCCAGACCGGCCGCCCCCGGCCGCGCAACCTGCAGACCGTCGTCTACGGCGGTGGCCCGATGTACGTGGACAGCCTGAAGAAGGCGATGGCGGCGTTCGGACCGATCTTCGTCCAGCTGTACGGGCAGGGCGAGGCCCCGATGACCATCACGGGCCTGCGCCGAGCCGATCATCTCGATGCCGACGACGCCATTCTGGGATCGGTCGGCTACGCGCGGTCGGGCGTGGATGTCGCGGTGCTGCGTGACGACGGGACACCGGCACAGGCCGGCGAGATCGGTGAGATCGTCTGCCGCGGAGACGTTGTCATGGTGGGCTACTGGAACAATCCCGACGCCACCGGCAAGACACTGGAGAACGGCTGGCTGCGCACCGGCGACATGGGCTCGTTCGACGAGCGCGGATACCTCACGCTGCGGGACCGCTCCAAGGACGTCGTGATCAGCGGCGGAAGCAACATCTATCCGCGCGAGGTCGAGGAGGTCCTGCTCGAGCACCCCGGCGTCGACGAGGCAGGCGTCGTCGGCGCACCGGACGCGGAGTGGGGCGAGGTCGTGGTGGCGTTCATCGTCGGCTCCGCGTCGCCCGCCGAACTGGATGCGCACCTGCTGGAGCGCATCGCACGCTTCAAACGGCCCAAGCGGTACGAGTTCATCGACGAACTGCCGAAGAACAGCTACGGCAAGGTGCTCAAGCGCGACCTGCGGGCCCGGCTGACAGAAGCGGTCAATCCGTAGCATCGGGGGATGCGCGTAGTCATCGCCGGCGGGCACGGCAAGATCGCCCTCATCCTCGAACGGCTCCTCTCCCAACGCGGCGACTCGGTCGCGGGCCTGATCCGAAACCCGGCGCACGCCGCGGACCTCGAAGCGGCAGGCGCCGAGCCGCTGGTCGTGGACCTGGAGAGCGCGTCGGTCGACGACGTCAGCGCGCATCTGCGGGGCGCGGACGCGGTGGTGTTCGCCGCAGGAGCGGGCCCGGGCAGCGGCGCGGCACGCAAGGAGACGGTCGACCGCGACGCGGCGATCCTGCTCGCCGATGCCGCCGAAGCCGCGGGAGTCACTCGCTACGTGATGGTCTCGGCCATGGGCGCCGACGTCGAGGCCGCTGACGGCACCGGGGATCCGGTGTTCGTTGCGTACCTGCGCGCGAAGGGTGCCGCCGACGACGACGTCCGGGCGCGCAAGGCCCTCGACTCGACCATCGTGCGGCCGGGTCACCTGACCGATGATCCCGGCACGGGCCTTGTGAAGATCGCCGAGCAGACCGGACGCGGCAGCATCCCGCGCGCCGATGTCGCGGCGGTGCTGGTCGCGGTCCTCGATGCGCCCGCCACCGCGGGTCAGACGTTCGACCTGATCTCCGGCGACACCCCGATCGCCGAGGCTGTCACCACATCAGCCCGCGGATGACCTCTGCTTGAGGGATGTCCTCCACGGCAATCAATCCCTTGGGGGCGCGGCACACCCAGTCGATCACGTTGACCACCCGGGCCGCGGTGGATACGCAGCCCGCCTCGGTGACGTCGAGGCGCGGATCGGACACGTGCGTGTTGAGCTCTACCCGAGGTTCCCCCTCGACCACGACTCGGTGAACACCGGGCTTGCCGTCCGGCGGATACTCCCAGTCCGGTGCCGATGCCGCGGTGAGCCGCGTGATGTGTTCCATGGTGATCACGGGGACGCCGTCGCGCACGCCTTCGACGGCGAATCTGACCGCCGCCATCCCTCCGGGCTCGACGGTCGCCATCTTGCACTCGATCCGCTCCTGCGTGTACCACGGCTCGATCCGCTGACGCACCTCGTCGAGCTCGACACCCAGCTGGTCGGCGAGGTTGCGCACCGGGCCGCCCCACATCGTGGTGAGAACGCCCGGCAGGAAGAGCATCGGTTGCTCATCCTGCGCCGTCATGCCGAAACCCATTGACTTACCGGTGAACTCGTAGTCGTCGTAGTTGGCGTAGTCGAAGATCTCCTGCACGGTGACCGACGTCGCACGCGTCGACCAGACTGAGCGCGGTGTGGACCTCGGTGTCGCCGGAGTAGCCGGGATCGATCCCGTTCACGTACAGCGAGGCGTTGCCCGCTTCGCAGGCCTGCTCCAGCGGTGCCCGCAGCCAGTCGTCGGCCTGGCGCGGGGTCACCAGCCACACCATCGACGTGGCCGCGACGTTGATGCCCGCCGCGAGGAACGTCGACATCTGCTCGAGCGCTTCCATCGGCCGCGTCTCGCCCTGCGCGGTGTACACCACGCAATCCGGCTTCAGCGCGACCAGCGCGTCGATGTCATCGGTGGCGATGACCCCCGTCGGCTCGGTCAATCCGCACAGTTCGGCCGCATCGCGCCCGATCTTGGTCGGGCTGGCGGCGTGTACACCGACCAACTCCAGGTCGGGTCTGCCGATGATCGCCCGCAACGAATGCTGTCCGACGTTGCCGGTGGAGAATTGGACTACGCGTCGCATGGTGTGGCCTCGCTCAGTCGGTGGAATGGTGCTCATCTAACGGATTGAACTGACTGTAGTCAATGGAGCGCGCCGCCTGCATTCGGCTGTTTGACGATACTGTGGGTCGGATGGCCGTGGTAGACAAGCCCTCTGCGCGTGAGACCAAGCGTCTTCAGACGCGAGAGCGATTGATGGGTGCCGCCATCGCCGAGTTCAAGCGAGCCGGTCTTGCCGCGGCTGACGTCGGTGCCATCGTGACGGCCGCCGGCGTCGCACACGGAACCTTCTTCTTCCATTTCCCCACCAAGGAACATGTCCTGCTGGAACTGGAAAGACGCGAAGAGGAGCGGATCGCCAAACAGCTCGGTCGCTACGTGGGCTCCAACCGCGACCTGTCCTCGACGCTCGAAGAGGCGGTCCGCCTTGTCGTGGGACTGGAGCGTCGGTTGGGCGCTGCGCTGTTCAAAGACTTTCTGGCACTGCACTTCTCCCAGACCCGGCCCACCGACGAAAGCAAGGAACACCCGGTCATCGTCACGGTCGCCCGGGAGATCGAGACGGCCAGGGATCGCGGCCAGGTCGACGCCGACGTGAACCCGATGAACAGCGCTGTGTTCTTCCTGCTCGGTCTGTATGCGCTGCTGACGACGACACACGACTGGCCGGGTCAGGGCGAGATGCTCGAGGACTACGTCGCCAGGACCCTGCGGAGCATCGGGGCGAAGTAGCCGATTGACTACTCTTGCTGATTGACTATAGTCAGTCCACATGAATCTGCCCACGCTGAACCTGGGCCGCAATCGCGATACGCCGCCGCGAACCACACTCACCGGTAGCGGCCTCGACGAGCACATGGCGGCGTCGCAGGCCGCGCAGCGGCAGGCAGACAAATGGCTGATCTCCGGCAGCATTCTGATCGGCACGGCCGCGCTGGGAATCTTCGGCCTCCCGCTCTTCCTGCGGGGCGTGTGGCTGCAGCGCAGGCTGCGCGCGACGGACTGTCGGTCCGGCCGATGCTCGTCACGCTGCTCGGCTACCTCGTCATCATCGACGCCGCCATCAACACGGTGGGATGGGCGCTCGACCTGGTGGCCAACCACACGATATTGGCCCGAATCCTGTTGAACGGCTGGGGCGCAATGTTCGACGCCGGCTACTTCTGGCACTACAACGAACTGTGGCTCGGTGGTGCGGCGGGCCCCGGCGAGAAGGCGATGGAAGTCGGGATGATCCTCACCGTCTTCACCATGCGGATCGCCGCGGCGATCGGATTCCTGCAGATGAAGCGGTGGGGCCAACAGTGGATGATCATCACCTGCTGGATGGGCGTGCTCATCTGGTGCCTGTACGTGTTCAACATGACCATGTACGCCGACGTGCGCTTCGCGGGTGTCATCTTCCCGGTCGTCGGCTGGTGGCTCTACGACATCTTCTACATCACACCCGTTCCTCGCGATCCCGTACCTGCACACGGTCAACCGCGAGATCTTCTCCGACTGACGTCAATGACTTCACTCATTGACTTTAGTCAGTAACTCGGCTACAAAGAGCGGCACCATGACGCCTCAGGTCAAGCAGTCGGCGCGCGAGACCCGCCGGCTGCAGACGCGGGAACGCATACTCGGCGCCGCGATCGCCGAGTTCAAGCGCTCCGGGATGGCCGGCGCCGACGTGAACGCGATCGTCGCCGCGGCGGGCGTGGCACACGGGACCTTCTTCTTCCACTTCCCCAGCAAGGAGCACGTGCTGCTCGAGCTGGAAGGCCGCGAAGAAGCCCGGATGGCCGGCGACTTCGCCCGCTTCCTCGAGGGAGCATCACGACCTGGTCGGCGCGCTGACCGAGGCCGTGCACCTGGTCGCGGGCCTCGAGGTGAGGCTGGGCCCGCTTGCTCTTCAAAGAACTACTCGCGCTGCACTTCTCGCCGACGCGGCCCGAACAAGGACGAGTGGAGCGACCATCCGATCATCGTGCTGCTGGTCCGCGAGATCGAGCGGGCGCGAGGCGACGGTGAAGTGCATCCCGAAGTGGACGCGTTCTACAGCGCCGCGTTCTTCCTCCTCGGCATCTACGGCGTGCTGACCACGATGAGCAACTTCGACACCCGCGACACGATGCTGGCCAAGTTGGTTGCCACCGCCGTGCGCGGCCTGGAGATCCGATGACCGGCAAGGAGGCCTGACGTGGACTGGGTATGGGAGATTCTGCGGTACGTCGCCGCGTGGGGCGGAACAGGTCTGATCATCTGGTTCTGGTACTGGATGTTCTCCAACATCGGCACCTTCTGAGCGGACTGGCGACAGATGTCCGAGCTCTCCGATGCGCACGCGCTCGCAGTCGAGCGCAGTTGTTCCCTCACGGCGGTCGCCCTGAGCGGACAGCGTCGCGAGGGCGTGCGCCTGGTCAGCGGCGCGAGGCGCGACTTCGGCCTGAGCGCCACCCTGGACTTCGTCCATGTGCCCTATCCGCCGCCGGCGCGTGAGTGGACTCGCAGGACATTGACATGCGGCGTCGCACTGCAATGTTCACCGTCGAAGGATCGGCTCGTCGAGCTACCGGCTGAACGAGCTGTCAGCACGGGAGCTCACTGCGCTCACCCTCGTCGAGGGTGGCGTCGCACTCGGCTGGATCGCGCAGAACTGGCCCGGGCTGCTGGCCGAGCTTCACCGGCTGCTGCCCGACGTCGAAGCAGCGGCCGCCGATATGGACGCCAAGGAGATGCTCAACCGCGCGGTCGCCCTGGCCCGCACGGCGCAACCGCTGGTCGTCGCATCATACTGCTCGGAGCGCTGCCGAGGGCGTACACCGATCCGCAGGGTCTGTCGGACAAGTTGCGCCGGACCTTCGGCAGGATGCCTTGGACCACAACGCAGAAACGACTTCCGCGGCCGCACTCGATTCCCGTCGGCGGAGACGGTGGCGTGCGCAATTCCAACCTGCCGCCACCGAACCGGCCGCAGGACAACGACTTCGACGTCACACCCGAGCACCGCCCCGGTATTCCGTATCCCGAATGGAATTCGTGGACGAAGACCTTCATGCCCGACCACGTCGCCGTCCTCGAGCGCGCACGCACCAGCCGGGACCGGCATCCGGTGACGGGGTCCGCCGATCTGCGGAAATGGTTCGAGGAGCACACGCATCGGTCGATGAAGAACCGACTGGAGGACGGCTCCGACCTGGACGTCGAACAGTACGTCAGCCACTACATCGACCTGATCGACCGGCGAGGCGATCGAGCCGCGCATCTTCCGCGATCTGCTGCCGAGCAGCCGCGATGTCACCACCGCGCTCCTCCTCGACGGGAGCTCCTCACTGGGCGTGCACGGCGGCAGGATCTTCAAGCTGGAATTGGCCTGTGCCGACGCACTTTCGCAGGCGATGACGCTTGCCCGCGAACGCCACGGCATCTTCGTGTTCACCGGCAACACCCGGCACCGCGTCGAAGTCAACTGTCTCAAGGACTTCGAAGATCGCCGGTTCGTGCCGCCGAGCGGGCTCGGCCTGGCCACCGGCGGATACACCAGGCTCGGCGCCCCCCTCCGCCATCTGACCAGCCGGCTTCTGGCTCAGCCATCGGAGCGGCGCCTGCTGATCGTCATCGGCGACGGCCTGATCTCCGACGAGGGCTATGAGGGCCGTTACGCCTGGGCCGATGCCGCGCACGCGGTCGAGGAGGCCAACGAAGCGGGCGTCAGCATCTACTACGTCGGTGTCGGACCGACCCGGGTCGATCCCCTTCCGGAGGTCTTCGGACCCCGCCGCTCCCAACGCATCCGGCGAGTGGAGGAGCTTCCCCGCGTGCTGGCCCACGTCCACAGAGAGTTGGTCGCCGCATGACTCAAGCGAGTAGCGAAGGCGGATCGCGCATGACCCAGTCCTACTTCGCCAACGGCAACGAAGTCCAGCTGTTCGAGCAGGCGTATCGCCAGCGCCTCCCCGTGATGCTCACCGGCCCGACGGGGTGCGGCAAGACCCGGCTCGTCGAGCACATGGGCGTCCTGCTGGGACGGCCGGTCGTGACGATCAGCTGCCATGACGATCTGACCAGTTCGGATCTCGTCGGGCGATTCATGGTGACCGGCGGCGACGTGGTGTGGACCGACGGCCCGCTCACCCGTGCCGTAAAGGCAGGCGCCATCTGCTATCTCGACGAGGTCGTCGAGGCACGCCACGATTCGTTGGCCATCCTGCATTCGCTGACCGACCACCGTCGCGCTCTATATCTCGACCGGGCAGGCGAGGTCGTCGAGGCGCCGGACACCTTCATGCTGGTCTGTTCCTACAACCCCGCCTACCGCAGTTCGCTCAAGGAGCTGAAGCCGTCCTTCCGGCAGCGCTTCGTCACGCTTGCGATGCGGTACCTGCCCCCCGACCGCGAGGCCGAGGTGATCGTCGCCGAGGCCGGTATCGCACTGCCGTCGGCCCAGCGACTCGTGCAGTGCGCCACCGCGATCCGCACCGCCGACGAGGCGTTCCACTTCGAGCCGCCGTCCACCCGGGTCCTGGTCACCGCCGCGCAGATGGTCGCCGCGGGCGCAACCGAACTGGAGGCCGCCGAGGCCTGCATCCTGGCGCCGCTGTCCAGCGACGGCGCGATCTCCGAAGGCCTACGCGAAGTCGCGGCGGCCAGCCTGGCCGACGCCGACAGCACGAGCACAGCACGCTAAGGGAAGGAGTCAGATATGGACCAGAAGGAGAGGAAGCGCAAGCGGGCGCTCATCGTCCTGCAGATCGTCATCTACGGCTACCTGCTGACGATGTTCGGCATCCAGCTCTACATGTCCTTCGCCCGCGGCTGGTGGGAGTTGTGAATCTGCCGCTGCTGAACCGCCTTTCGGGCGCGAAGGCACCGCCGCCTGCGACGGCTCGGTCGGCCTCGACGAGCACCACGAACAGTCCCGGCTGGCACAGCGACGCGCCGACAAGTGGATGATCGTCGGCGCCGCGCTGATGGGTATGTGGGCCCCGGGCCTCATCGGGTTCCCCATCTTCATGCGCGGAGTCTGGCTGCAGCGCCAGGCCGCACGCGCCGGTCTGTCGGTGCGGCCGATGATCGTCACGCTGATCGGATACCTCGTCCTGATCGACGGAATGCTCAACAGCCTCGGCTGGGCGTTGGATCTGGTCGCCAACCACACCCTGATCAACCGGGTGCTGATGATCGGCTGGGGCGACATGTTCGACGCCGGTTACTTCTGGCACTACAACGAGGCGTGGGTCGGGGGCGCGGCAGGGCCGGGCGAGAAGTCCATGGTGTTCGGGATGATCCTCACGGTCTTCGCGATGCGGTGCGCCGCGGCGATCGGGTTCCTGCAGATGAAGCGCTGGGGCCAACAGTGGATGATCATCACCTGCTGGATGGGCGTGCTGATCTGGTGCCTGTACGTGTTCAACATGACCATGTACGCCGACGTGCGCTATCGCCGGCGTGGTCTTCCCGGTCATCGGCTGGTGGCTCTACGACATCTTCTACATCACCCCGTTCCTCGCGATCCCGTATCTGCACACGGTCAACCGCGAAATCTTCACCGACTGAACAGGTTCAAGGAGCACATTGCTTGACGACAACACCTGAGGCCACCGAGGAGACAGAACGGCCGAAGACCTTCCGCCGGGCACCACGCCGTACTACGCGCGCATGCACAAGTGGATCAAGCGGGCGGTGCTGGTCTGCCTGGTCGCCCTCGTCATCGAGGGCGCGTTCACGCTGCCGTTCATGGCGGTGTACTACGGCTACCCGACGCTGAGCCTGACCGAGATCTGCAGCGAGCTGCTCAAGGTCCGCTACTCCGACGACACCTTGGAGTGCAAGGTTCCCTACCCGGCGTTGGGTCCGCCCGAGGGCGCCGAGGGCAAGGACACCGCGCAGGACGAGTGGGGCATCCAGCCGGTTCCCAAGTACCACCGGCTCGGGTTCCGCGAACTGGTGCGCATCCACGAGGAGCGCGAGGCGCGCCAGGCCGCCGAGCAGCAAGGTGCGCCGACTCCGTGACCAAATCGCTTGAGGAGCATGCGGAGAACTGGGATCTTCGCCACGAGGATTTCCAGGACAACGACTTCCTCTACGACGTCTACTCGGTGATGCGCGATACTGCGCCGTTCGCCCACACGGACACGCCGTTTCTCAGCGCGACACCCGGTGGCGCGTGGGTGGCGACCCGATACGAAGACTGCTACCGGATCCTGCAGGACTGGGAGCACTTCTCGAGCAACCCGACGCCGGAAGCGTCCGAACAACTTGCCGGCGATCTGGTGATCACCCTTGATCCGCCGCGACAACAGAAATTCCGCAAGGTCCTCAACCCGTACTTCTCACCGGCACGCATGAAGGCACTGAAGCCCCAGATCCGGGACGAGACCGACCGGCTCATCGACGCCTTCATCGAAGACGGCAGGGGCGATCTTGCCCAGGTGGCGTGGCGGCAGCCCGGCATCGTCTTCTTCAAGTACCTGCTCGGCATGCCCATCGACGATGTGCCGCTGTGCATCGAGCTGACCGACACCGCGCTCAACGGCGACACCGAGGAATCGCGCATGGCGGCCTGGGGCGGCCTGTATCAGCACCTCAACGATGCGGTGACGGCGCGCACCACCCAACCGCCGCGCGACGACATGATCGACGTGCTGCTGACGGCCGAGATCGACGGCGAGAAGTTGGCGTTCGGCGACATCGTCTCCAACGCGATGCTGTTGGTGCAGGCCGGTCTCGAAACCACCGCGAGCGCAATGTCGTTCGCGTTCCACTATCTCGCAACGCATCCTGCGGAGCGCGACCGGCTCATCCGTGAACCAGAGATCATGCCGAGGGCCGTCGAAGAGTTCATCCGCTTCGCCGGATCGATTCACGGCATTCCCCGCACCGTCGCCAAGGACGTCGAGCTCGCCGGACACGCGTTCTGCCCCGGCGAGTCGGTCCTGGTGAACTACGCATCCGCCAACCGCGATCCGCACGAGTTCCCCGAACCCGATCGCTGCATCCTCGATCGCCGGGAGAACCGGCACCTCGGGTTCGGCGCGGGAGTTCATCGCTGTCTGGGCTCGAACCTCGCACGCCTCGAATTCCACGTCGGTCTGGAACAGGTCTTGTCGAGGATGCCCGACTACGCACTCGCTCCCGATGCCGTAGCCGCGTTCCACGGCAACTCGGTGACGCGCGGATTCCGCAAGATTCCCGTCGTATTCACGCCCGGTGACCGAACATGTCTGACAAGAACTATCGGGTCATCCAGTGGATGACGGGCGACGTCGGCCAGGTCGGCGTCCGGCACTTCGCAGACAACCCCGTGTTCGATCTCGTCGGCGTACTGGTACACAGCGCGGACAAGGTCGGCAAGGACGCAGGCGAAATCGCCGGCATCGCACCGATCGGCGTGGCCGCGACCGACGACATCGAGTCGATCGTCGCGATGGACGCCGACTGCGTGTTCTACACGCCGATCATCATGGACACCGAAACCGTCTGCCGACTGTTGCGTTCCGGCAAGAACGTCGTCACCACGAGCGGATTCTTCCATCCGTCCAAGGACTTCGCCGACGACGGCAAGAAGATCCGATCGGCCTGCGAGGACGGCGGCACTTCATTCCACGCCGGTGGCATCCACCCGGGCTACGCGGGCGACATACTGCCGCTCACGCTCGCCCGCGTGATGAACCGGATCGACAGGATCGTGGTCGAGGAAGTGGTCAACGTCCTGCAGGATGCACCGCTGGACCACATCGACTGGCTGGGCTTCGGCAAGGAACTGGACAAATTCCTCTCCGAGCCAACGATTCTGGGCCTGGGCCTGACCTTCTTCGCACAGTCGATGTACATGATCGCCGATGGCCTGGGTGTGACGATCGACGAGGTGACCGCCGCTGACGTCAAGGGCGCCACCGCAACCGAGGACATCGCGCACGAGTTGGGTGTGATCCCGCGCGGCACGGTTGCCGCACAACAACACGAGTGGACCGCCTGGGTCGACGGCAGGCCGCTCATCGTCTTCCGCGCGCAGTACACGACCACGACTGCCGACAAGCTCGAACCGGCGTGGGACTTCGGCAGGACGCAGTACCGGATAGTGATCGAGGGAGACCCGCCGACCGAACTCACCATGGCGGGCGTCGAGCAGCCCGACGGCTCGATGGCGCATCCGGGCTACGACTGGACCGCCATGGGCGCCATCAACGCGATCCCCGATGTCTGTGATGCCGCACCGGGCTGGCTCACCCATCTCGACCTCGGCCTGATCCGCCCCCGCGGGCTGGTGCGCAAATGACCGGCAAGCCCGACGCGTCGGCGCTTCACCACGTGGTGTTCGCCGTTGCGCCGGAACGGCATTGCGACCGTGGCGCAGATGTTCACCGAGCGTGGGCTTCAGTTTCGACAGCGCCGAGCTCACCGAACTCGGTGTGCACGTCCACCTCGACTGGAACCGGGGCCTCGAGCTGATCACTGCGGTCCCCGGATCGACGAGTTCGGTGGCCGGCTTCGGTCAACGAGTTCCTCGACCGCCACGGCGACGGCGTCTACACCGTGGTGCTCCGGGTGCCGGACGCCTCGGCGGCCGAGGCCGTCACCGAGCGCTATGGCTCGACCACCCGCTTCCGCCAGGGTTTTTCGGGCGAGGGTTCCTATCTCGACGAGATCGACCTGTCCGTGTTCGGCCTGCCGCTGACCTTTCTCGCGACCAACGTGTCATGAACCCGCTCGGACTACCGCAGATCCTCTACGGAGACTTGCCGATGGCGCGTGACCGCGGTGCGGGCTGGGCCAAGCTGCGCGACCTCGGACCGGTGCTGCACGGGGAGGGGTGGTACTACCTCACCCGCCGTGAGGATGTGCTTGCGGCACTGCGTGATCCGGACGTCTTCTCGTCGAGGATCGCCTTCGACGACATGATCAGTCCCGTTCCGCTGGTGCCCCTCGGCTTCGATCCCCCCGACCACACCCGGTATCGCCGGATGCTGCATCCCTTCTTCAGCCCGCAGACGCTCGGCTCGATGCTGCCGTCGCTGCAGGCCCAGGCGATCGACATCATCGAACGGATCGCCGACCGGGACGAGTGCGAGGTCATGGCCGACCTCGCCACCCCGTATCCGTCGCAGGTGTTCCTCACTCTGTTCGGTCTGCCGCTCGAGGACCGAAGCGTCTGATCGCATGGAAGGACGCGATCATCGCGTTCAGCCTGACGACCGATCCCGAGAGTGTCGACCTGACCCCCGCGGCGGAGCTGTACACCTACCTCACCGAGGCCGTCCAGACCCAACGGGAGCATCCCCGGCGACGGCATCCTGTCGCAGCTCCTGCGCGGCGACGAGCCACTGACCGATCCCGAAGCGATCGGGCTGTCGCTTCGTGTTCGTCCTCGCCGGGCTGGACACCGTCACCTCGGCCATCGGCGCCACCATGCTCGAGTTGGCCCGGCGTCCCGACCTGCGCAGCGCGCTTCGGGAAAACCCAGATGGCGTAGCGGTATTCGTCGAGGAGATGATCCGGCTGGAACCGCCGGCGCCCGATCGTCGGGCGGGTGACGACCCAGCCGGTGACCGTCGCGGGCGTCACCCTGCCCGCAGGCGCAGAGGTGCGACTCTGCCTCGGTGCGATCAACCGCGACGGCAGCGACGCCGCCTCCGGCGACGACTTCGTGCTGGACGGCAAGCTGCACAAGCACTGGGGCTTCGGCGGGGGCCCCCACCGCTGCCTGGGATCGCATCTGGCCCGGATGGAGTTGAAGCTCGTCGTCACCGAATGGCTCTCCCGGATACCCGAATTCGAGCTCCCACCCGATTACATCCCGGAGATCACGTGGCCGGCCGCCACCTGCACGCTGACCGCAGCTGCCGTTGCGGATCCTCGCCCATGGCAGCCAAGGAGGCGCCATGACCGTCGATGCGGCCAAGCCCAGCGTGTTCGACGCCGGACTCCCGACGCTGAGCTACGACGTCACCGACACCCCGCAGGAGATCTACCCGCAGTTCCGGGCAGCACAACAGGCATGCGCCGATCGCGCTGGGACCCATTGGCCCCGAGGTGCTCTCGTACGAACTCGCCCGGACGGTGCTCCGCGACCCGCGGTTCGTCATCCCGCCGGGCATCCATCTATCCGCGCACGGCATCACGTCGGGTCCGTTGTGGGACAGGGTGACCCGCAGCATCCTGAACATGGAAGGCGAGGAACACCGCCGGCTGCGCAGCCTGGTGTCGAGAGCCTTCACGCCGCGGGCGACGGCACGCATGCACGACACCATCCACGCCGTCGTCAACGAGCTCATCGACGCGTCGTCGAAGCCGGGCCGTTGCGAATTCGTCGCCGACATCGCCCGGCCCTACCCGATCCCGGTCATCTGCGCGCTGCTCGGCGCGCCTCGTGAGGACTGGCAGCAGTTCTCCCGATGGGCCGAGGACATCTTCAAGATCGTCAGCTTCGACATCGACCTCGCCGAGGAGGAACCCGTCGTCCTCAAGGCGTGGGGCGAGTTCGACGACTACATCGACGACATGATCGCCGACCGGCGAAAGCGTCTCGACCGACGATCTGCTCTCCGAACTCATCCGCATCGAGGACGGCGGCGACCGACTCGATGCCGGCGAGCTGCGCATGCTGGCGTTCAGCATTCTGGTGGCCGGCACCGACACCACCCGCAGCCAGCTGGCCGCGTCCATGCAGGTGCTGTGCGATCACCCGGAGCAGTGGGCATTGCTTCGGGACCAGCCCGACCTGGCGATGCGCGCCGTCGAGGAGACCATGCGTCATTCGCCGTCGATGTGCAGCACCGTGCGCAGCGTCACCGACGACGTCACGATCGGCGAATACACCTTTCCCGCAGGCACGTTCATCCTCGTCAACACGTACGCGGCCAACCGCGACCCGCGCCATCTACGACGATCCCGACGCGCTTCGACATCACCCGCGACGAGCCGCCGCCGATCCTGACCTTCGGCGGCGGAGTGCACTACTGCCTCGGCGCCAACCTGGCGCGGCTGGAGCTCGCCGAAGCGCTGAAGATCCTTTCCGCAGCGTTTCCGCAATCCGCGCCGCGTCGGACCGGTGCCGTGGAAGCCACTGCTCGGCCTGAGTGGGCCGACCAGCCTGCCGATGGAGTTCGACTGATGAGTTCTACTTCTGAAGCGCCGCCCGTTGCCGTCGCACGCGAGGTCATCCCGTTCCGCGAGCGCAAGGGCGACATCGTCCTGTGGAGCTTCTTTCTGGTCAACGTCATCTTCGTGACCTACCAGGCGGACATCGAGCAGCTCGTCATCCGCGACCCGGACAACTTCACCTACCCGATCTGGCCGCCGGCCTACATGATCGACTTCCTGCATTGGTATTTCGAGAGATATGACCCGCTGCTCTATGAGCGGCCCGTCTGGTACACGACGATCGTCGTGATCGACCAAGTCGTCTACGGCCCCTTCTACATCGCCGCGCTCTACGCGTTCTGGAAGGGCAAGGAGTGGATCCGCAACTGGTCGATCATCTGGGCGTCCGTGATGCTCGCCACGGTCACCGTCATTCTCGGTGAGGAGATCGCGGGGCCGTTCGCGAGCGATCACCTGCCGCTCGTATTCGCAACGAACGCCGGGTGGCTGATCGTCCCGGTATGGGTGCTGATCCGGATGTGGCGGGAACACCCGTTCACCCGACCGGTCACGACCAAAGGCGAGGGCTAGCCATGGCAACATTCGCAGAGCGTTACGGCCAATGGGCCGTCGTCGCAGGGGCTTCCGAGGGGCTCGGCGAGGCACTCGCACGAGGGTGCGCGAGCCGGGGGCTCAACGTCGTGCTCATCGCGCGGCGCGCCGAGCTCGCACAGCAGCTGGCCGATGACATCGCCGCGACGACCGGCGTGCAGACGCGCGCGTTGCGCGCAGACCTCGCGGACCGCGACGACCTCGACCGCATCCTCACCGACCTCACCGACGTCGACGTCGGCCTCCTGATCTACAACGCCGCGTTCTCCGTCGTCGGACCGTTCTGGAACTTCGACATCGACACGCACCTAAAGGAAATCGACGTCAACGTGCGCGGGCCGCTCGTGCTCGCCCATGGCTTCGGCGAGCGGTTCCGGGCGCGAGGTCGAGGCGGGATCATCCTGATGTCGTCGATGGGGGCGCTGCAGGGAATGGTGAGGGTCGCGAACTACTCCGCCACCAAGGCGTACAACCTGGTGCTGGCCGAAGGCCTCTGGGCCGAACTCCGCGACGACGGGGTCGACGTCCTCGTCAGCTGCGCGGGAGCGACGCGGACGCCGAACTACGTGGCGTCCGAGCCGGATGACGCCAACGTGCCGGTCCAAGAGCCCGGGCAGGTCGCCACCGAGACGCTGAACGCCCTGGGAAGAAGCCGACGTTGTTCCCCGCGCGCGTGCTGCGGTTCACGCACTTCGCATTCCGCCATCTGATGGGACGCCGAACCGCTGTGCGCCTGATGGCCTACGCGAGCAACCGAACGTACAAGGAGCAAGGCAGCTACAGCACCGGGGACCGCGCCTGATGAAGCCGTACCGGATCGAGCCGGACGTGCTACATAAGGTCGCCAAGCAGGTCGTCGACCTTCCACTGGAGGGCGGCGAGCGCATCACGCGAGCCATCGAATTGCTCGCCGACGAATACCCCGACCTGATCGACCCGACGCCGGGACGCTGGGTGGGCAGCAAGGCGGGCGGCATCCTCGGCAAGGTCCGCTTCCTCTACTTCAGCCCGCGTGAGTACATCGTGATCTTCGGCTCCCCCACTGGCACACAAGGATTTTCGGGCCGCTACAAGCATGTGCAGATCCATAAGTTCCTGATCGCCGGCCAGATCGACTCCTACGACTTGGAGTCAGACGACACCGAATCCATGACGCTGCTGCCCGGAGAACACACGTGCCTGGAGAAGGGGCACGCGAGGGGCCTGACCATTCATCCGGGCTCGTGGCACATCGAGTACGGCCGCGGCGCGGTCGCCACGACACTGCCGTTCGCGATGGTGGACACACTGCTGGTGTCGCTGGAGTTCGAGTCGGTGCGCCGTTCGACGGTCGAGTTCACCAAGCTCGTCCGCAGGCGTTTCCGCCGCTGAGCAGCGCTTCCCGACTTGTCGGACCCGTCGTGGCAGTATCGAACGCATGTTCGAGGGGTTGTCGGATTGGGATCTCATCGATGTGATGGGTGAGTCGACTCGGTATGAGTCCACGGCCACCGCGCAGCGGTTGTTGTGTGTGGCCGAGCTCTTCGAGCGGCGGTCGGGGGCGTTGGCCGAGTTGGCGTGGTGTTGTGCTGATGGCTGTGATGCGGTGGCCGCCGAGGTGTCGGCGGCCCAGAACATCAGCCATGCCCGCGCGGTGGGGCAGGTCCAGTTCGCGTGCGCGTTGAAGTATCGGCTGCCGGCGGTGGCCAAGGTGTTCCTGCGCGGCACGATCGACTACCGGGTGGTCTCGATGATCATCTCGCGCACCGAGAACGTCGATGACGAGGTGATGGCGGGTCTGGATGAGGCCATCGCCGCCCGCGTCGAGAAGTGGATGAAACTGTCCACGAACAAGCTGCGCGACCGCATCGATCAGTGGGTCGCCAAATACGATGCGGCCGGGGTGCGGGTACCGCCCGAGGTGGACGACAACCGCTATGTCGATGTCGAGGCGGCCAGTCCCGGGATGGCGAACCTGTCCGGCGCATTCGAGCCGCCGACGCCGCAACCATGGACGCCCGGCTGGAGGCGTTGGCGGCCACCGTGTGCGCCAACGATCCCCGCACCCACGCCCAACGCCGCGCTGATGCGTGCGGGCCGATGGGCCGCCTGGAAGCCACCCTGGCCTGCCAATGTGGGCGGGCAGACTGCCCGGCCGGCGCGGCCCGCGACAACGCGGCGGCGGCGGCCGGCGTGGTGATCCATGTGCTGGCCGAGCAGACCACCCTGGACGGCACCAACGACCACCCGGGCTATCTGGGCGGGTTCGGGATCATGCCCGCCGCATCGGTGCGCGACCTGGCCGCCACCGCGACGCTGAAACCGTTGACCGTGCCCGCCGCGACAGTCACGCCGCGCGGTATCCGATCCCGGATACCGGCCCAGCGGCGGCGACCAAGGAGTTTCTGCGGTGGCGGGATATGACGTGCCGCTGGCCGGGCTGCGACAAACCGGTGGAGAAAACCGATGTCGACCACACGGTGCCGTATCCGTTCGGGCCGACCCATCCGTCCAACACCAAGCATTACTGCCGCATGCACCATCTGATCAAGACGTTCCATACCGGGCGGGGCTGGAGTGATCGGCAGCTGCCCGACGGCACCCTGGTGCTGACCGCCCCGACCGGACACGTCTACACCAGCCAGGCCCACGGTGCGGCCCTGTTCCCGGCGTTGGGCACACCGACCGGCGCACTGGACATCCCGCCCTATCCGGAGCCCTCGGAGGCCGCGCGGTGGGCGAAGATGCCGCGCCGCAAACAAACCCGCGAACAGAACCGCCGCGACCGCATCAACGCCGAGAGACGACAACGCACCGAACTCATCGGCCAAGAACAACGACAACGCCAAGCCTGGCTCGCCGCCAACTACCAACCACCACCGTTTTAGGGTTGCGGCCGTTCGCAGAAGCGAAGCTGATTGCCGAACGGATCGGTGACATCGATCGTGAGTCCCCAAGGCTCGTCTTCGAGTCCGGGCCGCGCGAACGCATACTGGCGCTCCGTGATCTCGGCGTGGAACTCGCGGATCCCCTGCATCGGCAGGAACACGACGCTGCCTGGTGTGCCGTCGCCGTGGTGCTCGGAGAGGTGAATGATCAAGTCGGACCGGCTGATCTGTGCATAGCGCGGAAAGTCCGGCTCGAAGCGATGCTCCCAATCGGTGGTGAAGCCGAGGTACTCGAGGTAGAACTCCTCGGCCTTGGCTTGGTCGAACACCCGCAGCACCGGGATGGCGCGTTCGAATCTCACGGCTAGGCCGCCGGAGCGAACACGGATTTGAAGCGGTCCAGTGATGTTCGGATGTCGCCCTTCAGCGCGGCAGACACGAGCACGCCGATCGGGCCGAAAAGCGCTGGGCCGCCGAGATGTACGTCGAACGTCACCGAGGACGCCTCGGGGTCGGATTGGGCCGGCTTGACCTTGCCGATGAGCTTGACCTTGACGCCGCCCACGCCGACACCGTCGAGCGTCATGGCCTCGGGCGGCTTGAAGTGGACGATGGTCCACTTGATCCGATTCATCATGCCCTTGACCTCGACGATGGATTCGACGACGGTGCCCTTCTCCAGGGTCTCGGGCAGTTTCGACCGCCAGACCCGATGAATGGTCAGCCATTCCTTGTAGCGGGACAGGTCAGAAGCGCAGTCCCAGGCCTTCTCCGGCGGCAGTGGAACGTCGACGGAGACGGAGAGTTTGGCCATCGCCTACGAAGTTGGTGGCGCCGTTGGGGGTTGCGGCTGCGGCGGGCTCCCCGGCGGCGCCTGTGGTGGCGGAACCTGGCCCGACTGCTGCGTCGGCGGCACCTGCCCGGTTTGGTTGGCGTTGTCTTGAACGGCCTTCTTGGCTGCGCTCTGCGCTTTGTCGACGTGCTGGGCGTACTTGCCCTGCGTCTTCTTGTCGACGATGTCACCGGCCTTGTCGATCGCGGAGTCCACCTTATCGGCGTTCTTCGACAGCAGAGTCTTTAGTTTGTCGAGGAATGCCATGCGATTGACCCTACTCTGACCGCCACAACCGGCGGCGTTCTCCGAGAATCGCTCCCTGAACCCACCAGATCACCTCGATCGCCGCAGCCCCGACCAGGCCGATGATCAGCGCCATCGTCGTGATTTTGACGTTGGACGGGTCCAGCATGAACGCCTTACGGGCAAGCGGAATCGAGAAGATCACCACATAGGCCACACCCGACACCGAAACCAGCGCGACGCGCCACCACTGATACGGCCGGGCCACTACCGCGAGCACCCACACCGCCGACACCAGCAAGGTGATCAGCGCCGCGGTGGAGGCCTGCGTCTGTTCGGTCTGCGTGGCCGCACGGCCCTCGTAGGCCATCAGGTAAGAGCTGAACGTCGCGATACCCACCACAAGCCCCGACGGCAGCGCGGCCGTCATCACCCGACGCACGAAACCCGGGTGTGCCCGCTCGCTGTTCGGTGCCAGCGACAGGACGAACGCCGGGATACCGATCGTGAACCAGGCCGCGATCGTGACGTGGATCGGCTGGAACGGAAACAGCAGCGGGTCGGAGCCGAACAGCTTCGACGACAGCCCCGCCAACCCGACGAGGATCGCCAGCAGCACCGAGTACACGGTCTTGGTGAGGAACAGGTTCGACACCCGCTCGATGTTGCCGATCACCCGGCGACCCTCACCGACGACGATAGGGCAGCGTCGCGAACTTGTTGTCCAGCAACACGATCTGCGCCACCGCCCGCGACGCCGAGCTGCCCGAACCCATCGCCACGCCGATGTCGGCGTCCTTGAGCGCCAGCACGTCGTTGACGCCGTCCCCCGTCATCGCCACGGTGTGACCGCGCGACTGCAGCGCATGCACCATCGCCCGCTTCTGGTCGGGCCGCACCCGACCGAACGTGGTGTACTCCTCGAGCGTGTCGGCCAGCTGGTCCGCCTCCTGCGGCAGCTCGCGCGCATCGAGAGTCTGGCCAAGCAGACCCAAGCGATCCTGCCACCGCCCCGACCGAAACGGCGTTGTCCCCCGAGATCACCTTGATCGAAACCTTCTGCGAGGCAAAGTAATCCAGAGTGTCGCGGGCATCGGGACGGACCCGCTGTTCGAGCACCACCAGGGCGGCGGGAGTGACGTTGCCTGGCGCGTCGGGATCGTCGACGGACACGTCGCCGGAGCCGAGAAGCAGCACCCGCAGGCCCTGGGCGCCGATCTCTTCGGCCTGTTCGGCGATCGGCGACCCGGGTTTCGAGCAGCACGTCGGGAGCACCGATCAGCCAGTTGCCGTGCTCTCCGTAGGACGCGCCGCTCCATTTGGTGGCCGACTTGAACGGGGCGACGGCGGTGGCGGCCCAGCCGGGCGGCATCTTGTAGGCCTCCGCGATCGCCTGCATGCTCGCGTTCGGACGGGGGTCGTCGGCGGCGAGTTGCGCCAGGATGTCGCCGACCGCGCGCTCGTCGAGTCTCTTGAGATCCGATACCCGCATGCCGTTTTCGGTGAGCGTGCCCGTCTTGTCGGCGCACACCACATCGACCCGGGCCAGACCCTCGATGGCGGGCAGTTCGTTGACCAGACATTGCCTGCGGCCGAGCCGGACCACCCCGACCGCGAACGCGATCGATGTCATCAGCACCAAGCCCTCGGGCACCATCGGCACCAGCGCGCCGACCATCCGCAGCACCGACTCGCGCCATCCCGCATCGGTGGTGAACAGCTGCGTGTAGATGATCAGGAGACCCGCGGGGATCAGCAGGTAGGTGATGAACTGCAGGATCTTGTTGATGCCGCTGCGCAGTTCGGAATTCACCAACGTGAACTTGCTGGCCTCTTCGGCGAGCTTGGCCGCGTACGCTTCCCGGCCGACCTTGGTGGCCCGGTACGCGCCGCCGCCGGCGACGACGAAGCTGCCCGACATCACCGCGTCCCCGGCATCCTTTGCGATCGGGTCGGCCTCGCCGGTGAGCAGCGACTCGTCGACCTCGAGGTGGGCCTCCTCCACGACCTCGCCGTCGACGACGATCTGGTCGCCGGGTCCGAGTTCGATGATGTCGTCGAGCACGACTTCGCTGGGCATCACCGGCTTCGAGCCGGATTGCCTGCGCACCACCGGTTTTGCCTGACCGACGATGGCCAGCTTGTCCAGCGTCTGCTTGGCCCGCAGTTCCTGGATGATGCCGATCGCGCTGTTGGCGATGATCAGCAGCCCGAACGCACCGTTGATCACCGAACCGGTGGACAGCACGATGATCAACAGCACGCCCAGGATCGCGTTGATCCGGGTGAACACGTTGGCCCGGACGATGTCCGACACACTGCGCGCGGCGCGGGTCGGCACGTCGTTGGTCTTGCCGTCCGCGACCCGCTGGGCGACCTCGGCATCGGAGAGCCCGGCGGTGACGGGCGGTCGTCGATTCTCGAGTGAATGTCCCCTTGCCGAGTTCGTCGTAGTACTCCAAGGTCAGTTTGTCGCCCGTCGAAGGTGGCCTTGGAAATCGTTCCGGGAGGGGCGTTTTCGGTGACGAACGCGAATGTGAATGCGTTGCCGTCCCAGTGCGTGAGCGGCACCTTCAGCTTCGGCCCGAGCGCCAGCGTCAGCTTGCCGTCCTCCTCGGTGACCGTTGCCGGACCCCAGTAGTCGTTGTTGTAGGTGCCGACGTACGACGCCGGCGGTGCGGCGGGTGCGGGGTTGGCAGGCGGCTGCTCGCCCGACCAGAGATCCCATCGGGCTTCTCCATCGCCGCGAAGATCTTGCTGTACAGCTTGTACCAGTCCTCGCGAACCTCGCCGAACTGCACGAGATCGGCGAACTCGGCGGTCAGCGTCTCGGGCACACCCGCCGGGGTGGCGTTGGTCAGCGCGACGATCGCCACGTCGGCCGACGGCAGGATCACGAATGTTGGTGCCCGCGCCGAGTTCGAACGCGCCGGAATGGCTGAGCTCCATGCGCGCCGCCGAGGTCGTGCCGACATTGAATCCGTAGCCGTAGAAACCCGACCGCATCGCAGGTTCGCTGGCCGGGCTCGACACGATCTGCGGCGTGACGGCGGGCAGCAGCGCCTTGGCGTCGACGATCTGCTTGCCGTCGTGGCTGCCGTTGGCCAGCACCATCGCCAGCCAGCGGGTCATGTCGTTGACCGACGAACTCGCCCCGCCCGCAGGCCCTTCGGCATCCGCATCGCGGACGTAGGAGCGGCTCGTAGTGTCCGTCGACGTGGATGTGGCCGACGGCGCGGTTCGGCCGGGCCTCGTAGTCGGCGAAGCGGTAGCTCGTCGACGCCATGCCCGAGCGGCCTGAACACGACCTCGTCGGCCAGATCCTCCCACGGCTTGCCCGCGCTGGCCGCGACCGCCTCAGCACCCGCGGTGAACCCGAAGTTGGTGTAGGCGTAGGAGATTCGGAACGGGTCCAGCGGAAGCTGGCGGAGTCGTTCGAGCACGTGCCCGCGGTCGTAGCCAAGGTCTTCGAGCTGTCACCGGCATGGTCGGGCAGCCCGGAGCGGTGCGAGAGCATGTCGCCGACGGTGACCATCTGCGTGACCGCGGGGTCCGACAGCGCGAACCACGGAAGCTTGGACACGATCGGCGTGTCCCAGCCGATCGCGTTCACGCCGACCTGATGGGCGACCACCGTCGCGCGTCAGCGGCTTGGACACCGACGCCAGCTGGAATACCGTGTCGGGGTCGACCCGTTCTTCGCATCGTCCGGTCCGGACGTCTCTTGACGCCGAAACCCTTGGCGTACACCGTCTTTCCGCCGTGCACCACGGCGACGGCCATGCCGGGGATGCCGGACTTCGTCATCAGATCCTCGGCGAGGCCGTCGAGTTTCGCGACGGCGTTGTCGACGGCGTTCTCGGGCAACGCCATCGCGGGCACCAACGGCGGCGGCACGTCGGACTGCGCCGAATCGGTCGGCGGCGGTGTCGGTTCGGCCGGCCTGGCGTCGCAGCCCGCCACGAGCGTCAGCAGCACTGCGGCGACGGCGGATCTGGCCAGCAACTTCATGACGTGAACCGTATCCCGTCGAGTGCACGGTTGCCGCATACGAAACGGCTGCATTCCCGGCGAGAATCTACAGCCGCCACCACGGGTCGAACGTGGACGCAATGTCGGGTCGCACCAGCTGCCCCGGCCTGGGCACCGCCACCTGGACACCCGCCGACTCGGCCGCCTTGAGCAGCCGTTCCACCGGTTCGGCCCACGGATGCGGCGCCAGCCGGAACGTCGCCCAGTGAATCGGCACCAACAACCCCGAGTCGGCCTCGGCGACGTCGAGATGGGCGCGGACCGCCTCCTCGGGGTTCATGTGGATGTCGGGCCACGCCGGGTGGTAGGCGCCGATCGGCAGCAGCGTGAGATCGAAAGGCCCGTGGTCCGCGCCGATTTCGGCAAAGCTCTTGGTATAGCCGGTGTCACCGCCGAAGAACGCGCGGTGCTTCGGCCCGCTGATCACCCACGACGCCCACAACGTGGTGTTGCGGGTGAACAGCCGCCCGGAGAAGTGCCGGGCCGGGCGTGCACACCAGCGTCAGCTCGCCGATCCGGTGGCTCTCGTGCCAGTCGAGTTCGACGATGCGACTCTCCGGGTATCCCCCACTTACGCAGATGCGCGCCCACACCGAGTGGCACGACGAACGGTGCGCGCTGGGTGCGGGCGAGGCCGATGATCGTGTCGATGTCGAGGTGGTCGTAGTGGTCGTGGCTGATGATCACTGCGTCGACGGCCGCCAGCTCCTCCAGCGGCAGCGGGACCTCGTGCATCCGCTCCGGCCCCACCGTCTGCGACGGAGAACAGCGCCTGCTCCACATCGGGTCGGCGAGCACGCGGTAGCCGTCGATTTCGATCAGGGCCGACGAGTGGCCGAACCAGCACACCGACAGGCCCGTCGCGGTGGGGTCGGCGGGCTCGGGGACGGTCACCGGAATCGGCCCGCGCGGCCTGGCTGCGTCGCGGGAGCCGATCAGATCCCAGACGATCTTGCGCTGTTCCTCGCTGTCCACGCTGATGCCGGACGCGGGGTCGATGTTGACGAACGCGCCGTCGGAGAAGTTCGGCGACCGGCGCGCGACCGCTTCGATCTCGGCGGGCGAGGCGCCCAGTGCCGCGGGCGCTCCGTGCAGGGCGCGCAGCACCCAACCTCCGGCCAGCAGCGATGCCGTCCCGAAGCCGAATCGCAGCGCCGCCCGCATCACGTCAAGCCCCCTGGAACCTCGGTGGCCGCTTCTCGATGCGCGCCACCTGTGCCTCGATGACGTCCTGACTGGACCACGCCCTGTCGAACATCTCCTGGTGTTCGGGCCGCGGCTCCTCGTAGGCGCCGTCGTCGTTGAGCACCCGTTTCGCGTGCTGCAGGGCCAGCGGCGCGAATCCGGCGATCTCTGCGGCCCATGCCTGCGCGTCGGCCAGCGTGCCGATGCGGTTGGCCATCCCGGTCTGCAGCGCGACGTCGGCGGTGCAGGCGTTCCGCGCCGAAAAGCATGCCCCTCGCGCGGCCTGCCCCGACCAACGACGTCAGCCGCCGGATGCTCCAGTTATCCAGCGCCAGACCGTATTTCGCGACCGGGAACTGAAAGTACGCCTCGGGCGCGACGACGCGCAGATCGCAGATCAGCGACAGGATGACGCCCGCTCCGATCGCGGGTCCGTTGATCGCGCCGATGACAGGGACCGGCGCCGCATCGATGGCGAGGTTCAATGCCTTGGCCTTGTCGGGCAGCTCATCGGCGACCGCCGAGGGATCGGTCAGGTCGGCGCCCGAGCTGAACACGTGGCCCTGGCCGGTCAGCACGATCACGCGGATGTCTTCGGTGGCGGCCTTCTCGATCGCCTCACGCAGGCTGTCGACCAGCGCGCTGTTCAGCGCGTTGCGGCGCTCGGCGCGCTGCATCTCCAGGGTCATCACGTGGCCGTCGCGGGTCACACCAATCATGGCGCCACCCTATATAGCCTTCTGGGTGTGAGCCGGATCGGCGCCCTTGCGCTGCGCGACGCCGTCCTGGACGACGGATCTTTCCGCAGCTGGGACACGACGCCGCTGGCCGTCGCCGCCAGCGAGGGGTACCGGCGTGAGCTGGCCGCCGCATCGGCCAAGAACCGGTTTGGACGAATCGGTGCTGACCGGCGAGGGGACGGTGTTCGGTCGGCGCGTCGCGATCGTGGCCTGCGAGTTCGACTTCCTGGCCGGCTCGATCGGCGTGGCCGCGGCCGAGCGGATCACCGATGCGGTGCAGCGGGCAACGGCAGAGCGGCTGCCGCTGCTGGCCTCGCCGAGCTCGGGCGGCACCCGCATGCAGGAGGGCACGGTCGCGTTCCTGCAGATGGTCAAGATCGCCGCGGCCGTCGAACTGCACAAGCGGGCACACCTGCCGTACCTGGTGTACCTGCGCCACCCCACCACGGGCGGGGTGTTCGCATCGTGGGGCTCGCTGGGGCACGTCACCGCGGCCGAACCCGGCGCCCTCATCGGATTCCTCGGCCCGCGCGTGTACGAGCATCTCTACGGCGAGCCGTTCCCTCCTGGCATCCAGACCGCGGAGAACCTGCAGCGCCACGGCGTCATCGACGGCGTGGTTCCGCTCGACGCGTTGCGCTCGACGCTGCACCGCACGCTGAAGGTGGTCGCCGACCCGGCGGGCGTTCCGCCGCCGCCCCCCGACCCCGAACCGCTACCGGATGTGCCCGCGTGGGAGTCGGTCGAGGCGTCCCGACGACCCGACCGCCCCGGCGTGGGATATCTGTTGCGCCACGGCACGACCGAGCGGGTGCTGCTGTCGGGCACGGGACTGGGCGAGGCCGCCACCACGGTGCTGGCGCTGGCCAGGTTCGGCGGCCAGCCCGCCGTGCTGCTCGGCCAACAGCGTGTCCTCGGCGGCATGGTCGGGCCCGCGGCGCTGCGCGAGGCCCGCCGCGGCATGGCGCTGGCCGCGGGACTGAAGCTGCCCCTGGTGCTCGTCATCGACACGGCCGGGCCCGCGCTCACTGTCGAGGCCGAGCAGGGCGGCCTGGCCGGCGAGATCGCCAACTGTTTGGCAGAACTCGTCACGCTGGACACCCCGACGGTGTCGGTATTGCTCGGCCAGGGCAGCGGCGGACCGGCGCTGGCGATGGTGCCCGCCGACCGGGTGCTGGCCGCGCTTCATGGCTGGCTGGCCCCGCTGCCGCCAGAAGGAGCCAGCGCCATCGTGTTCCGCGACCTCGACCATGCTCCGGAACTTGCTGCAGCACAAGGTATTCGGTCGACCGACCTGCTTCGAGACGGCATCGTCGACGCGATCGTGCCCGAGCTTCCCGACGCGGCCGACGAACCGCTGGCGTTCACCGTCCGGCTGTCGGCCACCATCGCCAACGAGCTGAGCGCGCTGCGCGCGATGCCCGACGCCGAGCGCCTTGACGCGACGGTTGGCGCGCTACCGGCGGATCGGACTCTGACGATGGTGGCATTCTGGGGTGGTGGCGCCTGTATTCGAGTTCGCGGGCCACTTCTGGTGGCTGATCTTTCCGCTCATGGGTGTGGCCGGCGGTGCGGTCAGAGCGGTCTCGGCCGCCAATGAGCGTCGCGCGCAGCGACGCCTGGAGCGGTACCGCATCAAACAGGAGACCAAGGTCGCGCTCGCGCACGCCGCGGCAGCGGCGAATTCAACGGAGGCATCGGGCCGGACCCGCAACAACGAAACGGCGTACCGGCGAGAGATGACGAAGGTGCTCAAGCGCCACGACGACACCGACGCCCGATGGCTGGACTACGAGATCGACATCGCCAAGCTGCTGGACTTCCCACTGATGACCGACATGCGCGACCCGCTGACGATCGACTTTCACAAGACCAGGAGCCACGCGGACCTGCTGCGCCCCGACAACGTCGAGGACATCCTCGGCGACCGCGACGCCCAGCTCGAGTACCGCGACGCGGTGCACGAGTACGTCACCGCGTTCGATGTGGCCGAGACGGAGGCGATTCGGCGGCGTCGCAGCGATTTCTCGGTCGAGGCACGCGAGCGCATCGAGCGGGCGCAGCACCTGCTGCGGCTGGCTTCCGACGTCGGCGCGACCAACGAAGAACGCAAGAGCGCCTACGCACACGCACAGCGGGAGCTCGACGGACTCATCGTGCTACCCGCCGTCACGCGCGCAAGCATCGAGCGCAAGATCGCCGGGGAGATCGAGGCCTGACCGCCTCAGCCGTAGCCCGCCAGCGCGGTGAGCATCGCCACGCACGTAATCACGTCGAGCGGTAAGCGAAGCAGGCTGCGGCGGGTCCACGACTTTGCGGCCGCCTCGTCGACCGCTGCGGGATCGGCCTTCTCGAACGCCACCGCCTTTGGCACGAAGTCCACCAGCGACCACACCCGCATCACCACATGACTGACAAGCGCCACCAGCAGCGCGATCCGGGTGTCGGCGTCACCCCATGCGGTGATGAGCGTGACGATCAAGAGCACCTCGAACGCGGTGTGCGCCGGTATCCAGAACCGGCGCCGCGAGATGCCGCCGTTCTGCGGCTGGATGATGCCGGGCCGCTTGGGCCAGGTCGGGTCGACGACGAGGGTCTCGTAGAAGCCGCCTCCGAGGAGGGCGCAGGCGGTGAGCGTGGTGGCGGCGATCAGGACGAGCGGCACGACAGCCAGCAGACCACAGAACACAGGAATCGGCCCGCCACCCGGGGGGAGGTGGCGGGCCGATTGGTCGGGGCAGGTTTTCAGTTCTTGGCACTCACCACCGGGACGTTGCGGACCACGGGCGCCTTCTTCGGGGTTTCGGACACGGGCGCCAGCACGGAGCCGGCCTGCGTCTGCTGCTGTCCGGCGGCGGGGGCCGTCTTCGGCGCGGTGGTGATGGTGATCTTGCCGCCGCGGCAGGAGACGATCTGGCTGTCCACGAACACATCGGAGCCGTCGAAGATCGGGACGTCGTGACCTTCGGCGTCGGTGTAGTGGCAGCCGCCGGGGCCGGCTGTGTCCTCGTTGTCGTTGGTGGCGTAGGCGGTCGCGGTCGGGGCCAGCGCGGCGATGGCCAACGCGCCGAGCAGCGTCGCTGCGTACTGGAAGCGGGTCGACTTGATGGTGGAGTTGATCATGGTGATTCCTCTCGTCGGCGGTGCGTGGGCTGTTGAGAGGAATACTTCCGATCGAGACGCGCCGCCGTAATCGCCCGCAAGCCAGAGTCCGCTGCCGCGAGGGAACGTTTTCCTATCCGCCAGGCAAGTCAGGACGCGGTGAGGTAGCGCTGAACGGTGGGGCCCAGCCACGCCACCGTCTCGTCGTGCGACATGGTGACGATCGGCGGTAGCTGCAGCACAAAGCGGCACAACGCCAGACCGAGCATCTGCGTTGCCACCAATCCCGCCCGACGTTCCGGCGCGACGGGGTTGATCTTCGTGACGGCCGGCAGCAGCTGGCTGGCGAACATCGCCCGCATCCGTTGTGCCGCATCGGCATTGGTGGCACTCGACCGCAACAGCACGATGAGCACCTCGTCGCTTTCCCATCGGCTCACGAAGTGGCTGACCAGGCGCGCACCCACGTCGTCGGGATCGACGTCGGACAGATCCGGTATCCGCAGGTCGAGGTCGGCCGCGGCGGCGAACAGCTGGTCCTTGTTCCCGAAGTACCTCATCACCATCGACGGGTCGATGTTCGCGTCCGCGGCGATGGCCCTGATGGTGGCCCGCTCGAACCCGGATTTGGCGAATCTCTCCCGCGCCGCGGCGAGGATCACCGCCTTGGTCTGTTCCGACGATCTGCGCATGCCAACAATTGTAGGCCAACAAGTGTTGACTTACGTCACAGTCGGGAGCATAGTTATGCCAACAAGCGTTGGCATAGACAGCCGAAGAGTGAAGGAGAGGCAGATGTACGACACCTACGACACGCAAGTTCTGGTAATTGGAGCGGGCCCGACCGGTCTGACACTGGCCGCATCGCTGGTCAAGCGTGGTATCGCGACAACCGTCGTCGACCGGCAGGCCGCGGGCGCCAACACCTCCCGTGCGGCCGTGGTCAACGCCCGCACGCTGGAGGTTCTCGAGGGCCTCGACGTGGCCAGGAGGCTGGTCAAGGAGGGCGTGCAGGCGCCGATCTTCACGATTCGCGACCGCGCCCGCACGCTGATTCCGATCGACTTCAGCGGACTGCCGACGCAGTATCCGTACTCGCTGATGGTTCCGCAGTCGACCACCGAGAGCCTGCTGCTCGAGCGGCTCGTCGAACTCGGCGGGTCCGTCCTCCGGCCGAAGACGCTGACCGCGATCGCCCAGGATTCCGATGGGGTGACGGCGACGTTCGACGACGGAGACGTCATCCGGGCGCGGTACGTCGTCGGCGCCGACGGCATCCACAGCGTCGTGCGCGAACAGGCAGGCATCGGATTCGAGGGCGGGGTCTACGGGGAGTCGTTCGTGCTCGCCGACGTCCGGCTGACGGGCGACGCGCCCGATGACGAAGTCATCCTGTTCTGGGCGAAGGCCGGCATGACCGTGGTCGCACCGCTGCCCGACGACATCTACCGCATCGTCGCGCCCGTCGAAGACGCGCCCGAGGACCCGACGGCGGCATTCGTCCAGGAGCTCCTGGACGCCCGGGTGGGCGCAGGACGCATGGTCGTCACCGACGTCATCTGGGGCTCACGTTTCCGGATCCACCACCGCGTGGCCGACACATACCGCGCCGGACGCCTGTTGCTGGCCGGCGACGCGGCCCATGTGCACAGCCCCGCAGGCGGGCAGGGAATGAACCTGGGCATCCAGGACGCCGTCGCGTTGGCCGAGGCGCTGGCCGACGTGCTGGGCGGCGCGCCGGAGACGGTGCTGGACGAGTACAGCGCGGCGCGCCGACCGATCGCCAAGGACGTGGTCTCGATGACGGACCGGCTGACCCGGCTGGCCACGCTGCCCGCGGCAGCGCGACCGATCCGCAACGCCGTCTTCAGCGTCGTCGGACGGGTGCCGTCCGTCCAGCGGGCGCTGGCCCGGCGGCTCAGCGGCCTCGTGTACCGCTGATCCGCACCATGCGGCCACGGCTGTGCGCGCACAGCACCGCGGTTGCCGCCACCACCTCGACGAACGCCACCAGCATCGCGACCGTCATCACGGTCGACTGCGCGGCCGCCGAGGTGGCTGCGGCGCCGTGGTGGTGGCCGGGAGCGGGCAGATGCAGCGCGATCATGGCCAGGTTCATCAGCGCCACGACGACCCAGGCACGTTCCGCTCCGTCCCGCCAGAGCTCGCGGGCGCAGTACAGACACGCCACGATCATCACCGCGAACAGCCCGGCCGCGACCACATTGGGCGCGTGACCCAGCATCGCCAGGTGCAGGCCCGCCGAGCCGACCGCCAGCACGGCACACGCGCGCCTACCGATGACTCCGAGCTCGCGAAAAGACCTCATACAAGTACTGACCGGATAAGTCGCGCATTTTGTGTCGCTCACAGACCAAGAAGTTTCACGGTCTCCTCGCGCATCTCGACCTTGCGGATCTTGCCGGTGATGGTCATCGGGAACTCGCCGACGACGTGGACGTAGCGCGGGATCTTGTAGTGGGCCAGCTTGCCGGTCGCGAATTCGCGGATGGCCTGCGTGTCCAGCGCGGCTTCCCCGGCTTCATCCGGATCCAGGCGCAGATCTCCTCGCCGTATTTCTCGTCCGGAACGCCGATGACCTGGGCGTCCTCGATGTCGGGGTGGGTGTAGAGGAACTCCTCGATCTCACGGGGGTAGATGTTCTCGCCACCGCGGATCACCATGTCCTTGATGCGGCCGACGATGTTGCAGTAGCCGTCGTCGCGCATGACGGCCAGGTCGCCGGTGTGCATCCAGCCGTCCTCGTCGACCGCCTCACGGGTCTTGGCCTCGTCCTGCCAGTAGCCCAGCATCACCGAGTAGCCCGCGCGTGCAGTACTCGCCGGAGCTCGCCGCGCTCGACGATCTCGCCGGTGGCCGGGTCGACGATCTTGATCTCCACGTGCGGATGGACCCGGCCGATCGATGCGGTGCGCCGCTCGAGGTCGTCGTCGATTCGGGTCTGGCACGACACCGGTGACGTCTCGGTCATGCCGTAGGCGATCGCCACCTCGGCCATGTTCATGTCGTTGATGCAGCGCTTCATCACCTCGACGGGGCACACCGACCCGGCCATGATGCCGGTGCGCAGCGATGACAGGTCGCGGCCGGCCAGATCGGGACATCGCGAGCATCGCGATGAACATCGTCGGAACGCCGTAAACGGCTGTACACCTCTCCTTTTCGATGGCGTCGAGGGTCAGGCCCGGATCGAACGCCGGCGCGGGGATCACGATCGTCGTCCCGTGGCTGGTGCAGCCGAGGTTGCCCATCACCATGCCGAAGCAGTGGTAGAACGGCACCGGGATGCACAGCCGGTCGTCGGGCCCGAGGTTGATCAGTTCGGTGGTGAAGAAGCCGTTGTTGAGGATGTTGCGGTGCGACAGCGTCGCGCCCTTCGGGAAACCCGTTGTCCCCGAGGTGTATTGGATGTTGATCGGCTGCTTGTTGTCGAGCGTGGCCATCCTCGCCCGCAGGTCGTCGGCGGGTATCGCCGTCGGCGCCGGTTCGCAGTGTCCTCCCAGTCCTCGGTGCCGAGGAACAACACGTCGCAGCAGGTCGGGCGTTTCGGAGCGGACCTCGTCGACCATGCCGACGTAGTCCGACCCCTTGAAATCCGTCGCCGAGATCAGGGTGCGAACGCCGGACTGCTTCAGCACGTAGGCGAGCTCATGGGTTCGGTAGGCCGGGTTGATGTTGACCAGGATCGCGCCGATCTTCGCGGTCGCGTACTGGACGATGGTCCACTCGGGGCAGTTCGGTGCCCACATGCCGACACGTTCGCCGCGTTCGATGCCGAGCGCCATGAGACCGCGTGCGACCACGTCGATTTCGTCGTTGAGTTCGGCGTACGTCCATCGCCGGTTGCTTGCCATGTCAACGAGCGCGTCGTTGTCCGGATTCGCCAGCACGGTCCGCTCGAAGTTGTCCCCGATCGTCTCCTCCAGAATCGGAGTGTCGGTGGGTCCCGCGTCGTAGGACTTCATCGTTCCAATGGTGCGCGCCGCCAGGGCGGTACACAGCGAGTTGTCAGAAATCGCCCGTGACAGGATCGGAGGATGGCCCCGATCAACCCGTTTCGCATCGCCGTTCCCGACGCTGACCTCGATGACCTGAGGGCGCGGCTGGCCCAGACGCGATGGCCGGAGGCCGAGTGCGTCGACGACTGGAGCCAGGGCATTCCCCTTGCCTACACCCGCGAGCTGGCCGACTACTGGGCCAACGACTACGACTGGCGCGCCCGTGAGGCGGCGCTGAACCGGTTCGACCAGTACACCACCGAGATCGATGGGCTCGACATCCATTTCATCCACCAGCAAGTCGGACCGCAGCGACGCGTTCCCGTTGGTGATCACCCACGGCTGGCCCGGGTCGATCGTCGAGTTCCACAAGGTGATCGAGCCGCTCGTCGAGCGCGGGTTTCGACGTGGTGTGTCCGTCGCTGCCGGGCTACGGCTTCTCCGGCAAGCCGAGCCAGTCGGGGTGGGGCATCGAGAGGATCGCCGACGGCGTGGGACACGCTGATGGGCACCCTCGGCTACGAGCGGTTCGGCGCGCAGGGCGGCGACTGGGGCGCGGCGGTCACCACGCAGATCGGCCGCAACGGCGGCCGCTGCGCCGCGATCCACGTGAACATGCCGCTCGGCTTCCCGCCCGGCAAGCTGGACAATCCGACCGAGGAGGAGAAGCAGGCGCTGGAGGCGGGCAAGCACTACGCAGGACTGGGACTCCGGCTACTCCAAGCAGCAGTCGACCCGTCCGCAGACCCTCGGCTACGGCCTGGTGGATTCTCCGGTCGGCCAGCTGGCGTGGATCGTCGAGAAGTTCTGGTCGTGGATGGACTGCGACGGCCACCCGGAGAACGTCGTGACCCGCGACGAGATGCTCGACAACGTGATGCTCTACTGGCTGACCGCATCGGGCGCGTCGTCGGCCCGGCTGTACTGGGAGAGCTTCAACTTCTTCGGCGGAGTCCGACCGCGTCGAGCTGCCGACCGGGCATCGCGTCCTTCCCGAAGGAGATCCTCAAGGCGCCGCGCGAACTGGTGCGAGCCCGGCTACAACATCACCCACTGGACGGACATGCCGCGCGGCGGGCACTTCGCGGCGTTCGAGCAGCCCGAGCTCTTCGTCGACGACGTGAGCACCTTCTTCGATACCGTGCGCTAGATGGGGCGGACGATCGAAGCCGACTACCTCGTGGTCGGCGCGGGCGCGATGGGGCTCGCGTTCACCGACACCCTGGTCAGTGAGTCGGACGCCACGGTCGTGGTGGTGGATCGCAACGATCAGCCGGGCGGCCACTGGACGACGGCCTATCCGTTCGTGCGGCTGCATCAACCGTCGGCCTACTACGGCGTGAACTCACGGGAGCTCGGCAGCGACACCATCGACCACGGCGGCCTCAACGCCGGCTACTACGAACTGGCCAGCGGCGCCGAGGTGTGCGCCTACTTCGACGCGGTGATGCAGCAGCAGCTGCTGCCGACTGGTCGGGTGACCTATCTGCCGATGAGCGAGTACCTCGGCGACGGCCGGGTCCGCACGCTCGGCGGGGACGAGGTCGCGGTGACCGCGCGGCGCGTCGTCACCAGCCACGTGGAGATCATCGTGCCGTCGATGCGACGGCCGTCCTACGCCGTTGCCGAGGGTGTCGAGTGCGTGCCGCCCAACGACCTGCCCCGCATCCGGGATACCCGCGACCGCTACGTGATCGTCGGCGCGGGCAAGACCGCGATGGACGCGTGCCTGTGGCTGCTGCGTCACGGCATCGCGCCGGCGCGGCTGACGTGGATCAAGCCCCGCGACTCGTGGATCCTCGACCGCGCCGCGATCCAGCCCGGTTCGCAGTTCGCCAAGCGGGTGCTGCGCGACTTCTCCAACCAGCTGGCGGCGGTGCATCGAGGCCGAATCGCTTCCCGATCTGTTCGACCGGCTGGAGGCCAAGGGCTGCCTGCTGCGCATCGACCCGTCCGTCGACCCGACGATGTATCGGTGCGCGATCCTGTCGCAGGCCGAACTCACCGAACTGCGGCGCATCGAGGACGTGGTGCGGATGGGACATGTCCGCTCGGTCGAGCCGGGCCGCATCACGCTCGAGGGCGGAACCCGCGACGTCGAGGGCTCCGCGCTCTACATCGACTGCTCGGCAGACGGTTTGGCGCATCGGGAGCCGACGCCGGTGTTCAGCGGCGACCACATCGCCCTGCAGACAGTGCGCACCTGCCAACCCGCGTTCAGCGCGGCCGTCATCGCCCACGTCGAGGCGAGCATATCCCGACGACGACACCAGGAATGCGTTCTGCGGTCCGGTGCCCTATCCCCGCGAGCCGGCCGACTGGCTGCGAATGATGCTGGCGTTCAACAAGAACCAGCTGCAGTGGTTCTCCGACCCCGACATGATGGCCTGGGTCGACGCCGCGCGGCTCAACGTCCTGCACCATGTGTCGGCCGCGGTCAGCGAGCGGGCGCGAGAGAAGATCGTCTCCGTGCTGACGTCGCAGCTTCCCGTCATCAACGACAAGCTGGAAACACTGCTGGCGCAGGCCGATTAGGCCAGCGACTCCTCCCACGCCCGGTGCAGCGCCGCGTATCGGCCCTCGGTGCGGTGGATGAGTTCGTCGGGGGTGCCGTCCTCGACGATGCGGCCGTGCTCGAGCACCAGCACGCGGTCGGCGATCTGCACGGTGGACAGCCGGTGCGCGATGACCAGCGCGGTCCGGTCGGCCAGCACGGTCTCCAGTGCCCGCTGCACCATCCGCTCGCTGGGAATGTCCAGCGATGACGTCGCCTCGTCGAGGATCAGCACCGCGGGATCGGCCAGGAACGCCCGCGCGAACGCGACCAGCTGCCGCTGCCCCGCCGACAGCCGGCCGCCGCGCTTGGCGACGTCGGTGTCGTAGCCGTCGGGCAGCGCATCGATGAACCGGTCCGCGCCGACTGCCGCGGCCGCCGCGACGACCTCCTCGTCGGCGGCGTCGGGCCTGCCGAACCGGATGTTGTCGGCGACGGTCCCCTCGAACATGAAGTTCTCCTGGGTGACCATCACGACGTGGCGGCGCAGCTCGGTCTGCGTGATGTCGCGCAGATCCACGCCGTCAAGCGTCACCGATCCGGACGTCGGATCATAAAACCGCGCAATGAGTTTCGCGATCGTCGTCTTGCCCGCGCCGGTGGTTCCGACCAGCGCGACGGTCTGACCGGCGGGCACGTCGAGCGTCAGCCCGGGCAGCACCGGCCGGCCCGGCACGTACTCGAACCGCACGTCGCGGAATTCGATGTCGCCGCGCACCTTGTCGGAGCTTGACCGGGCCGCTGCGGATCCTTGATGCGCGACCGCTCGGCCAGCACCCCGGCCAGCTTCTCCAGCGCCGAGGAGGCGGACTGGAAGGTGTTGAAGAACTGCGAGATCTCCTGCATCGGTTCGAAGAACATCCGCAGGTAGAGCAGGAACGCCGTCAGCGTGCCGATCGTCATCTCGCCGTGCAGCACCCGGTAGCCGCCGTAGAGCAGCACCACGCCGGTGGTGATGTTGCCGACCAGTTTGACGCCGGGCATGAAGATCGCGAGCAGCCGGAAGGTCTTCTCGTTGATCTCGCGGTACTCGTCGGCGATGTCGTCGAAGATCTCCTGGTTGCGCGGCTCGCGTCGGTAGGCCTGCACCGCCTTGATTCCGGTCATGGTCTCGACGAACTGCACGATGACCAGCGCGGCGCTCTCCCGCACCTTGCGGTAGGTCTTCGCCGACTCGGTGCGGAACCACCACACCAGCGCCGACCAGGATCGGGAAGCCGGCCAGGCACATCAGGCCCAGCCGCACGTCGAGCGTGACGAGCAGGATCGCGGTGCCGACCAGCGTGAGCGCCGCGGTGATCAGGCTGTCGAAGCCGGTCTCCAGCATGTCCTGGATGGCCTCGACGTCGTTGGTGGACCGGCTCACCACCCGGCCCGACGTGTAGCGCTCGTGGAACGCGATGTCGAGGCGCTGGAAATGCCGGAACACCCGCCGCCGCAACTCCAGCAGGACCTTCTGCCCGATGCGGCCGGACCGCCGCAGGAAGAACATCCGGCTGGTGGCCTGGATGAGCACCACCGCGCACAACGCGCCGACGACCACCAGCAGCGTGTGCGCCGACCCGCCGTCGATGATCGGCGGGATGCCGTGGTCGATGCCGCGCTGCACGAGTAGCGGAACCGACAGGCGGGCAACGTTTTCCACCACGACGACGATCGCGAGCAGGGCGACCGTGGTGCGGTACGGCCGCAGCAGCGAGCCACAGCAGCGCCCGTGCCTCTCGTCGTCGCGGCACGTTCTCGTCGATCGGCAGGTCGTCGGTCTGGTCCTCGTCGAGCTTGCCGCGCCATTCGGTACCGGTCGTACGATCGGTCGGCCCTCGGCCTCCGAGTGGCACGAACCGCCGTTCGACGCAGGCCCTCTTCGAGCGCCTCCTGCTCCTCGTGGGCCTGGCCGAGCCGGTTGCGGTCCTCGTCGTCCTGCCACGCGCAGGCGCGTTCGGCACCGTCGTCGAGCTCGTCGTCGGCGGCCAGCAGGTAGCGGTACTGCGGCACGGTGGCCAGCAGCTCGGCGTGGGTGCCGACGTGGGTGATGGTGCCGTCCTGCAGCAGCGCCACCTTGTCGGCGAGCAGCACGGTCGACGCCCGGTGCGCGACGACGATGCCGGTCACCGCGTGCAGCACGCGGCGCAGCGCCTCCTCGACGACGGCCTCGGTGTGCACGTCCAGCGCGGACAGGGTGTCGTCGAGCACCAGGATCCTCGGCGCCGCGAGGATGGCCCGCGCCAGCGACAGCCGTTGCCGCTGACCGCCGGACAGGCTCATGCCCTGCTCGCCGATCCTGGTGTCCAGCCCGAACGGCAGGTCGTAGACGAACTGCGCGGCGGCGACCTCGATGGCCTGCGCCATCTGCTCGTCCGTCGCGTCGGGGCGGCCCAGCCGCAGGTTCTCGGCCACCGACATGGAGAACAGCGTCGGGTCCTCGAACGCGGTGGCCACCGTCTGCCGCAGCGCGGGCAGCGACAGCTCGCGGATGTCGCGTGCCGTCGATGCGGATCGCGCCCTCGGTGACGTCGTAGAGCCGCGACAGCAGCGCGGCGAGCACCGACTTGCCCGATCCGGTCGACCCGACGAGCGCCATCGTCTCCCCCGGTTCGATGGTCGACGGTGACGTGGCGCAGCGCCCAGTGTCGTCCGGAGTCGGGGAAGCGGAAGCCGACGTCGACCAATTCCAGCCTGCCGCCCGCCGGGCGCGTCTGCCTGCGGGCCGTCGACGATTTCGCGTGGCGCGTCGAAGATCTCGGCGATCCGGTTGGCGGCGGTGAACGACTCCTGCGTCATCGACAGCAGAAATCCCAGCGACGCGATCGGCCACACCAGCGACAGCATCATCGTGATGAACGCGACCAGCGTGCCCATCGTGACGTAGCCGTGGCCCGGCGGCGTAGGCGCCGAAGCCGAGCACCACGATCAACGTCAGGTTCGGGATGACCTCGAGCAGCGTCCAGAACTTCGCCGACACCGAAACCCTGCTGACCTGCGTGTCGTAGAGGTTGGTGAGCTGTTCGTCGAACCGGTCGTAGACGTAGCGCTCGCGGCCGAAGGACTTCACCACCCGCAGGCCCAGCGCGGATTCCTCGACGTGCGTGGCGACGTGGCCGGACTGGTCCTGGGCCAGCCGGGACAGCCGCGTGTACTCCTGCTGGAAGTGCAGCACGGTGCCGGTGATCGGCACGATCGACACCAGCACCACCACACCCAGCGGCCAGTACATCGCCAGCAGAATCGCGGTCACCACGGTGATCTGAAGACCGTTGAGCATCAGGAACACCAGCCCGAAGGACATGAACCGACGAATCGTGCTGAGGTCGTTCATGATTCGCGACAGCAGCTGGCCGGACTGCCAGCGACCGTGAAACGACATCGGCAGGATCTGCAGCCTGGCGTAGAGGTCCTTGCGGATGTCGGCCTCGACGCCCATCGTCGCGCGGGACACCAGCCAGCGGCGGATGAACCACAGCACCGCCTCGGAGATGCCGACGCCCATCGCGGCGGCGCCCAGCAGCCACAGCCCCTGCTGGTCCTGATGGCGCACCGGCCCGTCGATGACGGCCTTGGTCATCAGCGGGATCGCGACGGTGGCAACGAGGCTGACGATCGCGACCACGATCATCGAGATCCACCGCACCCGGTACGGCATCAGGTAGGGCAGCATCCGCCACAGATCCGAACCGGTTCGCGACCGGCGCCGGCGCCGGCGCAATGGCCGGCGCCGAGCTGCAGAGCGTTATTCACCGGTTCAATCACTTAGTAGATCTTCCCATGTGAGGCAAGCGGATAACGTAGCGCGACGAATCGACATGCACGCGGCTACGACATCCTCCTGGCGGCCGAACTGCGTCTCGTACAGCTCGGCGTAGCGGCCGCCGCGGGCCAGCAGCTGCTTGTGCGTGCCGCGCTCGACGATGCGGCCGGCCTCGACGACGAGGATCACGTCGGCCGCGCGCACCGTGGAGAGCCGGTGGGCGATGACGATCGACGTCCGTCCCGCCAGCGCCTCGCTCAGCGCCTGCTGGACCGCCGCCTCCGAGGACGAGTCCAGCGACGCGGTGGCCTCGTCGAGCACCACCACGCGCGATCGTCCCAAGCAGCAGGCGGGCGATGGTCAATCGCTGCCGCTGCCCGCCGGACAGCCGGTAGCCGCGCTCGCCGACCACGGTGTCCAGCCCGTCGGGCATGTCGGCGATGACATCGGCCAGCCGCGCGCGTTCGAGCGCCTGCCACAGTTCATCGTCGGTGGCCTCCGGAGCGGCCAGCGCCAGGTTGGATCGGATCGACTCGTGGAACAGGTGCCCGTCCTGGGTGACCATCCCGACGGTGTCCTTCAGGGACGCGAACGTCAGGTCGCGCACGTCGACGCCGTTGAGCCGCACGGCCCCGGAGTCGACGTCGTAGAGCCGGGCAGATCAGCGACGCGATCGTCGACTTGCCCGCGCCCGACGAGCCGACCAGCGCCACCATCTGCCCGGGCTGCGCGGTGAACGAAATGCCATGCAGCACTTCGTCTCCGCCGCGCACATCGGTTTCGCTGAGCTCCGCGACCTCCTCCAGCGACGCCAGCGACACCTTGTCGGCCGACGGATAGGAGAACCGCACGTCGTCGAACTCAACGGAGACCGGTCCGTCGGGCACGGCGACCGCGGCGGGCGTCTCCTGGATCAGCGGCGACAGGTCGAGCACCTCGAAGACCCGCTCGAAGCTCACCAGCGCGCTGGCGATCTCGACGTGCGCGTTGGCCAGCGCGGTCAGCGGCGAGTACAGCCGGGTCAGCAGCAGCGCCAGCGACACGATCGCGCCTGCCTGCAGGTGCCCGCCGATGGCCAACACCCCGCCCAGCCCGTAAACCAGCGCCAGCGCCAGCGCCGACATCAGCGTCAGCGAGTTCATGAAGACCGACTGCAGCATCGACGTGCGGACACCGATGTCGCGGACCCGGCCTGCCCGCACCGCGAATTCGCGCGACTCCCGCGCCGGGCTGCCGAACAGCTTGACCAACGTCGCGCCGGGCGCCGAGAACCGTTCGGTCATCTGCGTGTTCATCGTCGCGTTGTGAGTCGCGGCCTCGCGGGACAGCCGCGCCATGGCGGCACCGATGCGGCGCGCAGGCACGATGAACAGCGGCACCAACACCAGCGACAACAGCGTGATCTGCCATGAGATGGACAGCATCACAGCAAGCGTGAGTGTCAGCGTGACGATGTTGGAGACGACGCCGGACAGCGTGTCGGAGAACGCGCGCTGAGCGCCCATCACGTCGTTGCCGAGCCGGCTGACCAGCGCGCCGGTGCGGGTGCGGGTGAAGAACGCGACCGGCATGCGCTGCACGTGGTCGAACACCGCGGTGCGCAGATCGAGGATCAGACCCTCACCGATGGTCGACGACAGCCACCGCGTCACCAGGGACACCGCGGCCTCGGCGACGGCGACCCCCGCGATGACGGTCGCCAGCATGACCACAACGCCGGAGCCGCCACCGTGCACGATCTGGTCGACGACCTTGCCCGCCAGCACCGGCGTGGCCACCCCGAGCAGCGCGCTGACCACGCTGACCGCCACGAACACGCCCAGCCTGCGGTGGTGTCGTCCGGCGAATCGCCAGATCCGGCTCACCAGTTTGCGGTCGGCCAGCGATCGCAGGTCGCCGCCGCGGGCATGGGTCTGCCGGTACAGACTCTGTCTGGCAACGGTCTCAATGCTCATCGAATCACCGTAGAACCTCAACAATGGATGAGGTCAATGACTTCCCCGGCGTGTCAGACCACGCCGAAATAGCCGATCACCCCGGCCGCGGCGACGATGAGCAGCGGGTTGAGCTTGGTGAACACGAAGATCGCCGTGCAGATCGCGGTCAGCAGGTAGGCCCGCCAGTCGTGGTCGGCCGCGCGGCTCATCACCAGCGACGTGGCCATGATCAGGCCGACGGTCAGCGGCGCGAACCCCTTCTCGACGGCGATTCGCCACTTCGCCTTCTGCGCCTTCTGCCAGAACAGCGTGACGACGTACATCAGCGACGCCGCGGGCACGATCATCGCGACGGTGGCGATCACGCCGCCGATGATCGCGCCCGGCACTCCTCCGACCGTCGAGCCCGGCGCCGTAGCCGACCAGCGTCACGATCAGGATGCTCGGCCCCGGCGCGGTCTGGGAGATCGAGAAGATGTCGGCGAACTGGCGAATCGGTCATCCAGTGATGGCCGCGCACCGCCTGCATGTGCATCTCGGGCAGCACCGCGTTCCCGCCGCCGATCGACAGCAGCGACAGCGATGCCGAACAACCCCGCCAGCTGCAGGTAGGTGTGGATCATGCGGGCCGTTCCCTCGGCCACGCCCAGAACAGGCTGATCGGCGCGAGGATCGCCAGCACCACCAGAAGTGGCCACCGCACAAGGCCGTTCAGCACGAACGCGGCGGCGAACAGCAGCACCGGCACCAGGCCGGTCAGGCACTTCCGGCCGGTCTGGATGACCATCGCCAGCGTCAGCGCGACCGCCGCCGCGGACGCACCGTGCAGGACACCCTTGACCGCGGGGATCTCCTTGAACCGGAAGTAGAAGAAGCCGGCCACCATGATGATCACCACCGGCATCAGGCACAGCCCGAACAACGCGGCCGCCACGCCCCGGCAGGCCGCGCATCTTCGATCCGGCGAACACCGCCATGTTCACCTGATTGGCGCCGGGCAGGATCCGGCACATCGTCATCGCGGACAGGAACTCCTCCTCGCCCATCCACTTCTTCTCGACGACCAGCACTTCGCGCGACCACGCGGACAGCCCGCCGCCGAACGAGGCGAGCGCGATGTGGTTGAACGTCCAGCGCGAGCTCGACGCAGCGAGACCTTGTCCGGCCCGGCCTCGTCCTCGAGTTCACTCATGCATGAGGTCGTGGTCGTGCGGGAAGTCGTCCTCGTGGTGCTGCGACGGATCGAGCGGATCCGGGGCGTCGTAGTGGTGCGAGGTGTCCCAGTCGCTGTCGAAGACCTCTTTCAGCCGGGCCGACGATGGCCGGGTCGTCTGATCATGATGCCCAGTTCACGGCGCAGGTCGAACGCGCTGCGGTCGATGTTCATCGAGCCGACCAGCGCCTGCTCGTCGTCGACGACGATCAACTTCGCGTGCACCCTCAGGTTCTTCTGCTTGTGCACCTTGACGCCGAAGCGCGCAGCGTGCGCAGCGAGGCGAAGGTGTCGAGGATGTCCCACTCGCTGATGCCGTGCTTGCCGCCGCACAGCACGTGCACCTTCACGCCGCGGTCGGCCGCCGCGGCGATGCGTTCGAGGATGACCGCGTCGACGTACTTCGGGTGCTGGATGTCGAGTCGCGTCGTTGGCCGTGTCGATGAATTGCGCCATGTGATAGCGCGAATTCGAATTGCTCCACAGCAGGCCCTCATAGGCCGAGCAGTCCCAATCCCGATGTTCCCAGTCGGCGTTGAAGACCTCGACGATCTGCGCGACGTGCACGGGATCGTCGGTGATGATGCCGTAGTCGCGGGTCAGCGTGAAGTACTTGTCACACAGGTTGAATGTCGCGACCAGCGCGGCCTTCTCGTCGACCACGATCGACTTCTCGTGCGTCACGTAGAACTTGGGATTCGACCATTGGACGGCGATCCCGGCGCTCTCGAATTTCTCGTACGTCTCGTCATTGGCGCGGTCGCCGCCGGACCGCTGCGGCGTTGAGCATGACCCGCACGTCGACGCCCGCCTTCTTCCGGCCGATGACGGCCTCGATCAGACTCGTCTTCGGTGAAGGTGAATTGTTTGATCAGCAGCGAACGCTGCGCCGATTCGATGAATTCGCGGACCGGTTCCAAGCCGTCGTCGGGCTCGACAATCAGGCGCGGGCTGGTCGGAAGCACAACTGCCGGATGCTAGCACCGGAACCATGTGCGTCGCTTTGCTATCGCGCGAACGTTCAGCTTGCCGTGACGCATCGGTGATGCGACCGCCGCAACGGTGAGACCATCGCTGCTCTCGCGCCTGTCACATCCCTGGCATCGCATCAGGCAAGATTGGCGTACATGGACAGTGGTGCCGCCTCGCCCCGGGTTCTCGTGGTCGACGACGACCCCGACGTGCTCGCCTCGCTCGAGCGCGGGCTGCGGCTGTCCGGTTTCGACGTGTCCACAGCCATCGACGGCGCCGAGGCGCTGCGCAGTGCGACCGAGACCCGGCCGGACGCGATCGTGCTCGACATCAACATGCCGGTGCTCGACGGCGTCAGCGTGGTCACCGCGCTGCGGGCGATGGACAACGACGTGCCGGTCTGCGTGCTGTCCGCGCGCAGCTCGGTCGACGACCGCGTCGCCGGGCTGGAGGCCGGCGCCGACGACTACCTGGTCAAGCCGTTCGTGCTCGCCGAGCTGGTGGCACGGGTGAAGGCGCTGCTGCGCCGGCGCGGGGCGACGGCGACGTTCTCGTCGGAGACCATCCAGGTCGGCCCGCTGGAGGTCGACATCCCGGGCCGGCGCGCCCGCGTCAACGGCGTCGACGTCGACCTGACCAAGCGGGAGTTCGACCTGCTCGCGGTGCTGGCCGAGCACAAGACCGCGGTGCTGTCGCGGGCGCAGCTGCTCGAGCTGGTCTGGGGTTACGACTTCGCCGCGGACACCAACGTCGTCGACGTGTTCATCGGGTACCTGCGCCGCAAGCTCGAGGCGGGCGGCGCGCCGCGGCTTCTGCACACCGTGCGTGGAGTGGGATTCGTCCTGAGGACGCAGTAGGCATGAGCCTGCTGTCGCGGATCTTCCGCCGAACCCCGTCGCTGCGCACCCGCGTCGCGCTGGCCACGGCGATCGGCGCGGCGATCGTCGTGGTGATCGTCGGCACCGTCGTCTGGATCGGCATCACCAACGACCGCAAGGAGCGGCTGGACCGCCGGCTCGACGAAGCGGCCGGCTTCGCGATTCCGTTCCTGCCGCGCGGTCTCGACGAGATCCCCAAGTCGCCCAACAACCAGGACGCCGTCATCACCGTCCGCACGCGGCGACGAGGTGACGTCCAACTCCGACGTCGTGCTGCCCCAGCTGGGCCCCGGCTATGCCGACACCAACGTCGACGGGGTGCGTTACCGGGTGCGCACGGTCGACATCCCGTACTACCCCGGACCGATGTCGGTGGCCGTCGGCGCGACCTACGACGCGACCATCGCCGACACCAACAACCTGCATCGCCGCGTGCTCATCATCTGCGTGTTCGCCGTCGGGGCGGCGACGGTGTTCGGCTGGGTGCTGGCCGCGTTCGCGGTCCGGCCGCTCAAACGGCTGGCCCAGCAGACCCGGCAGATCGACGCCGGCGACGAGGCACCCGACGTCGAGGTACGCGGCGCCACGGAGGCCGTCGAGATCGCCGAGGCGGTGCAAGGGCATGGTGGAGCGCGTCTGGAAGGAGCAGGACCGCACCAAGGCGGCGCTGACGTCGGCACGCGATTTCGCGTCGGTGTCCGCACACGAACTGCGCACGCCGCTGACCGCGATGCGCACCAACCTCGAGGTGCTGTCCACCCTGGACCTGCCCGAGGAGCAGCGCAAAGAGGTGGTCAACGACGTCATCCGCACGCAGTCGCGGATCGAGGCCACGCTCGGCGCGCTGGAGCGGCTGGCCCAGGGCGAGCTGTCGACCGCCGACGACCACGTGCCCGTCGACATCACCGAGCTGCTGGACCGCGCCGCGCACGACGCGATGCGGGTGTACCCGGATCTGGACGTGTCGCTGGTGCCTGCGCCGACGGTGATCATCGTCGGGCTGCCCGCGGGCCTTCGACTGGCCGTCGACAACGCGATCGCCAACGCCGTCAAACACGGCGGCGCGACGCGGGTGCAGCTGTCGGCGGTCAGTTCGCGCGCCGGTGTGGAGATCGCGATCGACGACGACGGCGTCGGCGTTCCGGAGGAGGAGCGCACGGCTCGTCTTCGACCGGTTCTCCCGCGGGTCGACGGCGTCGCACTCCGGTTCGGGCCTGGGCCTGGCGCTGGTCGCCCAGCAGGCCGAATTGCACGGCGGCACAGCCTCTTTGGAGGACAGCCCGCTGGGCGGCGCCCGCCTGCTGCTGAAGCTGCCCGGCGTGCGCTAGTCAGTCCTCATCGCGCTGCTCCTCGGCCACGGCGGCGCTGCCGTATACCGGCACTTCCCGCTTGACCCGGCGGATCATCAGGGCCAGCGTCAGCGCCAACCCACAGCCAAACGAAAGGACCATCAACCACCAGTTGATGTCACGCATCGGCGGCTCCCAGCTCTCGCGAGCCCGGCAGGTCGGCGAATGCTTCATCCTCGCTCGTCGGCTTGATCGCAACGACGGCGATCAGCCAGGCGACCAGCGACCCCACCACGAACGCGATCAGATACCACAGCCACTGCATGACGAAGTCCATGTCAAACCTCCCGCGGTGTGTTGTCGGATGTGCGCATCAGGGCGTTGGCGGTGCTGTCGATCGCACCTGAATGTTGTTGACTACGACGATATTCGGCCAAGCCGACTTGGCCGCCTCCTCGACATCCGATTTCACTTCGGCCGATGGCGCCGTTCCCGTGAGCGTGACCGTGTCACCGCTGACGTCGAAGCCGAAATCCGGAATCCCCGCAGACGTGCCGAACACGGCGCCGAGGCCCGCGAATTCGGGTCCGTTGACACCCGGCTTGATGTTGAGGTTGTCGGTGAGGGTGACGTTGGGACCGAATGCGCTGCGCAGTGCGCTGAGCAGTCCCGTCTTCATCTCCTGCATCCGGCAGGTCACCCGTCAGCGTGAACCCGCTGCCGACGCGTTTGACCGTCAGGGGCGCGATACGCCGCCGCCTCGGGCCCCGTCATCGCGGGCGCCGGTCATCGCGGGTCCGGTCATCGCGGGCGCGGTCATCGCGGGCGCCGTCGGGTTGGCCCCGGCATCGGATCGGTGCAGGCCGCTCCACCCCATCCAAGCCCAACAACAACGGGATGGCGATAAGCGCCAGCAGCCAAGCGGCACCTGGCGATTTTCGATAGAACCTGGAGGCGGTTCGCCAGTCTGTAATCGTGCGGTTGTCCTCGGCACCCGTCATGGGCCCTCCTGATTCGTGCTCAGCGGACGTCGAGGAGGTCGATCACGAAGATCAGCGTCTTGCCGGAGAGTCGGTGTCCACCGCCGGCGGACCGTAGGCCTTCTCGGGCGGGATGACGAGCTGGCGCCTGCCGCCGACCTTCATGCCCGGGATGCCGTCCTGCCAGCCCTCGATCAACCCGCGCAGCGGGAATTCGATCGACTCGCCGCGGTTCCAGGAACTGTCGAACTCCTCGCCCGTGTCGTATTCGACACCGACGTAGTGCACCTCGACGTTGCCGCCGGGCACCGCCTCCGCACCGTCACCCACGACCAGGTCCTTGATGACCAGCTCGGTGGGTGCGGGGCCGTCGGGAAACTCGATCTCCGGTTTCGTAGTCACCGGACACACCGTAGTCGGGCAGACTGGTGCGGTGGCAAAGGACGAAGACATTCTCGCTCAGGTGAACAACCTCGTCGCAGAGGAAAAGGAGCTGCGGTCCAAGCTGCAGCATCACGAGATCGACGAGTCCGAGGAACATCAGCGGCTGCGCGCCGTGGAGGTCCAGCTCGATCAGTGCTGGGACCTGCTACGACAGCGTCGCGCGTTGCGTGAGACCGGCGGTGACCCGCGGCAGGCCCAGGTGCGACCGCCCGACGAGGTCGAGGGCTACCTTGGCTAGCCTCGGCCGGCCGACGAGATGACACAGCCCGACGTCGTCATCGTCGGGGGCGGGCACAACGGCCTGGTGGCCGCGGCCTACCTGGCGCGAGCGGGCAGGCACGGTGCAGGTGCTGGAGCGGCTCGACCACGTCGGCGGCGCGGCGGTGTCCGCGCACGCATTCGACGGGATCGACGCGCGGTTGTCCCGCTACTCGTATCTGGTCAGCCTGTTGCCGCGGCGCATCGTCGAGGATCTGGGCGCCAGGGTGCGGCTGGTGCGCCGCCGCTATTCGTCCTACACACCGGACCCCGCGACCGCGGGCGAGACGGGGCTGCTGATCGGACCGCAATCGACGTTCGACGCCGTCGGCGCCGCGGGCGACGAGGCGGGGTTCGACGAGTTCTACCGCCGCTGCGGCACCGTGACGTCGCGATTGTGGCCGACGCTGACCAAGCCGCTGATGCACGCGCGACGAGGCCCGCAGGCATGTGGGCGACGATGCCGCGTGGGGGTTCATGCGTCGACGAGCCCATCGCGCACGCGATCACCGACGCGGTGTCCAACGACCTCGTGCGCGGAGTGATGGCCACCGACGCGTTGATCGGCACGTTCGCCCGCAGTCGACGATCCGTCGCTGGCGCAGAACGTGTGCTTCCTCTACCACCTGCTCGGCGGCGGCACCGGCGACTGGGACGTCCCGGTCGGCGGGATGGGCGCGGTCAGCGGCGCGCTGGCCGCCGCCGCAGCCGGCTATGGTGCCGAAATCATCTGGGGTGCAGAGGTTTATCGCCATCAGACGCCGACGGACTGGTGCGCTACCGCCGCGACGGTCGGGAGCACCGCGTGCATCGCCGGGTTCGTGCTGGCGAACGTGACGCCTGCCGTGCTGGCCAACGCTGCTCGGGCGAGCCCGCGCCCGCAATGGCACCGGGCGCGCAGGTCAAGGTCAACCTGATGCTGCGGCGGCTTCCGCGACTGCGCGACGAGACCGTCACGCCGGAGCAGGCATTCGGCGGGACGTTCCACATCAACGAGACCTACAGCCAACTCGCCACGGCCTACACCCGCGCGGAGCACGGTGTGGTTCCCGACCCGCTGCCGTGCGAGATCTACTGCCATTCGCTTGACCGATCCCAGCATCCTGTCCGACGGTCTGCGGGCAGCGGGCGCGCAGACGTTGACGGTGTTCGGCCTGCACACCCCGCATCAATTGATCGCGGGTCAGCGACCCGGACCGGATGCGGGACACGTTGACTTCGGCCGTGCTCAACTCGCTGAACTCCGTTCTGGCCGAACCCATTCAGGACGTGCTGATGGAGGACTCGGCGGGGCGGTTGTGCGTCGAGGCCAAGACGACGATCGATTTGGAACAGACGCTGGGCATGACGGCGCGGCAACATCTTCCACGGCGCGTTGTCGTGGCCGTTCGCCGAGGACGACGAGCCGCTGGATACGCCCGCGCGACGCTGGGGTGTGGCGACCGCGCACGACCGGATCCTGTTGTGCGGCTCGGGTTCCCGTCGCGGCGGCGCGGTGTCGGGCATCGGCGGGCCACAACGCCGCGATGGCGGTGCTGGAGAGCTAGGCCATCTCGCGGCGGCCCACGCGATGTGGCCCTCGAAGCCGAAGTCGTCGGCCATCTTGACGGTACTGATCCCGGAGCTCCGGGTATCCGGCTTCGTCGCCACGGGCGGCCGCCAGTTCAGCACGCAGCTTCAATACGGCGATCTTTCGCGAGCCCCATTGCCGGTCGACCGCAAGCGATCGTCAGTCGGTCCACCGCACGGGCCGCTCCGTCGCAGTCGCCGCGCGCCAGCAGCTGCTCGGCCGTGAAGACCAACGGGAGATCCATGTTGCTGTACTTGCCTTCGTCGGCCATCGCGTCGGCGATCGCGCACCACCGCTCGACCGCACCGTCGACATCGCCCTGCTGCGCCCGCTCGAGGGTCAGATAGATGTCCATCAGGGGAAGCATGTTCAGCGCGAACTGCTCCTTGATGCACGTCTCGCGCAGGTCACGCATGCTGTCGAAGCCGCGTCCGCGGTCGGCGCCGTGGTGAATCAGCGCCATCGCGAGGGTCAGTCGCAGCAGGACCACCGCCATGTCATCGCTCGACCGCTCGACCTCTTTCAGTGCCGACTCGATTTCACGCAACGCGGCGTCGTCCGCGAGGAACACGCCTCTGGGTATCCCCGCGTACTTGTAGGTGATGATGGTCGACTTCGCCAAGGTGTCGGACTGCTCCGCGATGGCCATCGCCTGTTCGAAGTCGTCGCGCCAGCCGGGAAGGCCGGTCCGAAACCGGGCCGCCCCCCGCCACGCCAGCGCCGTCGCCCGTGGCGACTCGAAGATCAGCCTGCCCTTGTCGGGATCCTCCTCAGTGAGGTCGATGACCCTCTGCGTCCACCGCAACGCCTCTGCGGTGCTCACCGATTTCGTGCTTTGCGACGATGCCGGCGAACGACAGCGCGATCGTCAGACGCGGGGTCGCCGATGGCCTCCACCACCGCCATGTTCTCCGATGCCAGTCGCGAGGCGTCTCGAACCCGGCCGTGCAGCACGTGCTCGATCGTCATCCCGGCCATCCCCACCGCCAACGACGCCTTGTCGTCCGGCCTGCGTGCACAGGTCACGCAGTTCCTCGAACCGGGCCGACATGTCGGGGTGGAACCGCTTCCACGAGTTGCCACAAATCAAGGTGCGCGGCGCGATGCGCATGGCCGATCGGTTCGGCGTCATCGGCGGGCAGCGCGTCGGCGACGGCAATGCGCGCGCTCCCAACTGAGTTGCGCCGCGGCGAGATCGCGGTTGGTCGACCAGGCGCCCGCCCGCATGCGCCACTCGTACGCGGCGGCCAGATCACCGGCGGACTCCAGATGCTCGGCGATCAGTGCGGCGTTCAGATCATCCTGGTCGATCGCGGCGGCGACCCGCCGATGCAGCTGCGCGCGATCGGCTTTCAGCTGCGACTCGTACGCGACGGCCCGGACCAGCGCATGCCGGAAGGCGTATTCCGGCTGCGGTTCGGGCGCCGTCTGGTCGATCGAGCTCCGCTGAAACGAGGTCGCGCAACGCCACCGGTATCCCGAGGGCCTCCAGCATGTCCGGGGTGAACCGCGACCCGATGACCGCCGCGGCATTCAGCGTGCGCTTGGCGGCCGGGTCGAGACGGTCGATACGGGCGGCGATCACCGCCTGCAGCGTGCGCGGCACGTGTACCTCGGCGACCTCGTCGGCGCAGAGGTAACAGCCGCGACCGCCCACCAACACATCGCGCTCACTGAGGTCGCGCACGATCTCCTCGGCGAAGAACGGATTCCCGGCCGCCCGGGAAACGATGAGCCCGGCCAGCGCAGCGACCGAACGGTCATCGCCGAGCAGTTCGGTGCCCAGCGCCAGCATCTGCGATTCGTCCAGCGGCTCCAGCGCGATCGTCTGCGATCGGGGCGCATGGGCAAGTGCGCCATCGTATTCCGGACGATAGGTCAGCAGAACCAACGTCGGTGTCCGGGGTACGGCGTTGAGAAACTCCGCCAGCATCGCCTCACTGATCGCGTCGACCCAGTGGGCGTCCTCGATGACGTACACCGTCGGTGTGGCGCGGTTGAGCGCGGTGGACTTGACCATCGCCGTGATCCGGCGACGTCGGGCATCGGGATCGATCGGAGGCATCACGGCACCCGGGATCGGCGATGCCGAGAAGATCGTCGAGCAGAAGCAGATCCTCGTCGTCCGCGTCGGGGAACCGCGCTCGGATGTGTGCGCGCGCGTCCGCTCCCTCCAGACCGACTGAGCCCGACACGGACCGCACCAGTCCCGCCGCGGCGTGGAACGGCACGTCGGTGGTGTGGGATTCGCAGTAGGCCATGAAGACTTCGACGCCCTTGTCGCCTGCGAGCGAGGCGACCTCACGAACCATGCGGCTCTTGCCGATTCCCGGCGGACCGACCACGCCGACGACACAGCCGTTGCCCGCCGCGGACCGGTCCAGCATTCCTTTGAGTGCGCCCATCTCCCAGTCCCGCCCAACGAACCTGGTCGGCGCCCGGTCGGCTCGTCGGCCCGTCGCTATGCCAAGCAGCCTGCGCGCGGGTACGGGATCATCGGCACCCTTGATGTGCACCAGCTCCGATTCGCCCAGCATCGCGGTGTTCTCGACCAGCCGCGCAGTGAGCTCGCTGACCATCACCCCGCCCGGCGGCGCCACCGATTCCATCCGCTGCGCCATGCCGACCTGCTCGCCGATCGCGGTGTAACCCAGCGGGCCGGACCCGATCTCACCGGCGATCACCTGGCCGGAGTTCAGCCCGATCCGCAGTTTGAGGCTGAGGCTGTCCCGCTGTTCGACCTCGGCCTCCAGCGGCCTGACATCCTTCTGGATGTCCAGCGCCGCACGGCACGCCCGCACGGCGTGGTCCTCGAGCGCGATCGGCGCGCCGAACACCGCCATGATCCCGTCGCCGGTGAACTTGTCGACCGTGCCGCCGTATCGCTTCACGATCGTCGACGAGCGGTTGAACACCTCGGCCATCATCTCGCGGAGCCGTTCGGCGCCCAGCGCGGCGGCGATGTCCATCGAACCGACGACGTCGGCGAACAGCACGGTCACCTGCTTGTACTCGGCGTGGCTCTCGGCGGCGGCGACCGGCGAACCGCAGGCGTCGCAGAATCGGGCACCGTCGCGCAGTTCGGCGCCGACACGCACGGCACGAAATCGCCACCGGAATATACTCCGCGAACAGGGCGAGTCGTCGGCGCGCTAACCATCGCCCAGCTGACGACGGCAGACTCGCCGATGTCGCGAGTTTCGAGGAGAACGCGCAGCTCCTCGAGTTGAGCCTCGTCCAGTGCGGCCAGCACGTCCGGCGCCGGGTCGTCGACCGCATCGATCTTGCCGACGACGGCGCGACCGGCCTCGGTGAGCGACACCACCTTGCACCGACGGTTCGTCGGATCGGGCTCGCGCACGACCAGTCCCCGCCCTTCGAGGTCGTTGATCGCCACCGTGGCCGCGGGCGCGTCCATGGTCGCCGCCCGCGCCAGCTCCTTGACGGTCATCGGTTCCCGGCTCAGCCGCCGCAGGATGCGGATCCTGCTGAACGGCAGCCCCGCCTCTTCGATCACCGCGCGTTTCCAGGTGTCACGGTTGTCGAAGACCAGCGCGGTCATCGCCCGCCAGACATCGTCGGCCAATGGGTTACGCGACATCGGCGGCCACCCGTGGGCAACGGGCCCGGCGATCAGCGGTGCCAGGCGCTCTGCCGAGCGCAGCGCCCGCGGCGACGTCGAGAAGAACCCCAGGACGAAGATCGTCACACCGAGGCCCGCACAGACGAACCACAGGGGGCGGGCGGCGGCGGCGAAGTCGGCGCCCGTCGTGTACAGGGCGGTGCCTGCGACGGAACCGCACAGCGCCACACCGAGACTGACGCCGATCTGCCTGCTGGTCGAGGCGATCGCGGAGGCGGCTCCGGCCCGATCGGTCGGCATGCCACTGACCGCGGCGTTCGTGATCGGCGCGTTCACCATGGTGAACCCGATGCCGAACACCGCGAAGACGATGAGCAGCTGCCACACCGGGGTCGTCGCGGTCAGTTGGCTGAGCATCAGCGTCGCCGCGGTGATCAGGGCGCCCGCGATGAGCAGGGACGGCCGGCTGCCCAAACGCCCGACCATCCGACCGGACAGCGGCGCAAAGATCAGCGCACCGACGGCGACCGGCAGATAGATCAGCCCGGTGTGCATCGCGGAGAATCCCCGCTCGTCCTGCAGGTACAGCGACATCATGAACAGGAACGCGCCCCAGGAGGCGAACGCACACACCGCGATCATCGGTCGCGGACGCGAACGGGACGCTCCGGAAGAACCGCAGGTCGATGAACGGGTCATGGCGCCGCGCCTCGTAGGCCAGGAAGACGATGAACGCGATTACCGCGACGACGGCGACCGCGACGATGCGCGCGTCACGCCCAGCCCATTCCCGGACCTTCGATGAGCACGAAGACGATGCCGAACAGGAAGGCCATGCCCAGGCCCTGTCCGATCGGGTCGACGTCGCGCATCGTCGCCGACTTGGATTCCGGCACGAAGATCGCGGTCAGCAGCGATGGCCAGCGCGCAGATCGGCAGGTTGATCCAGAACACCGCGCGCCAGTCGACGAACTCGATGAGTGCCCCGCCGACGATCGGTCCCAGCGCCATCGAGATGCCGACCACGCCGCCCCAGATGCCGATCGCGCGAGCCCGTTCCACCCGACCGGTGAACACCTGGGTGATGATCGACATCGCCACCGGATTCATCATCGAGCCGCCGATGGCCTGCAGTAGACGAGCGGCGATCAACGTCTCGATATTCGGCGCGACGCTGCACATCAGCGAGCCGAGCGCGAACACCGTCAGCCCGATCTGGAACGTGCGCCTGCGGCCGAACCGGTCCGCGGTGGCCCCGGAGAGCAGCAGCAGTGATGCCAGCACCAGCGTGTAGATGTCGATGACCCACTGCATCTGCGACGCCGAGGCACCGAGGTCGGCGCGGATGCTGGGAATCGCGACGTTGACGATCGTCGCGTCCATCGACACGATCAGCAGGCTCAGGCAGCAGGACACCAGGATGATGGCCTTGCGCCGTGGGCTCATCGAGCGGACGACGGTTTCATTCACACAACTATTGTGAAACTACAACTGTCCGATGGCAAGGCGCAGACCGGTGACGTTCACAACAGCGCGAACGTGCTGACTAGCGGGAGTCGAGTAGCGCCGTAGTCGCGCTCGGTGTACCCGGTGTAGATCTGGCGCGGGCGGCCGATCTTGCCGCCGCCGTCCTCGTGCATCTCCCGCCAGTGGGCGATCCAGCCCGGCAGCCGGCCCATCGAGAACAGCACGGTGAACATCCGGGTCGGGAAGCCCATCGCCCGGTAGATCACGCCGGTGTAGAAGTCGACGTTCGGGTACAGCTTGCGCTCGATGAAGAAGTCGTCGGTGAGCGCGACCTCTTCGAGCGCCTTGGCGATGTCCAGCAGCTCGTCGTCGCCGCCGAGCTTGCCGAGGATCTTGTCGGCCTGCTCCTTGACGATGCGGGCCCGCGGATCGTAGTTCTTGTAGACCCGGTGGCCGAAGCCCATCAGCTTGACGCCGTCCTCGCGGTTCTTGACCTTCTTGACGAAGTCGTGGACGTCGCCTTCGGACTGACGGATCTTCTCCAGCATCTCCAGCACGGCCTGGTTGGCGCCGCCGTGCAGCGGGCCCCACAGCGCGTTGATGCCGCCGGAGATCGAGGTGAACAGGTTGGCCTGCGACGAGCCGACCAGACGCACCGTCGACGTCGAGCAGTTCTGCTCGTGGTCGGCGTGCAGGATCAGCAACAGGTCCAGTGCCCGCACGACTTCCGGGTCGACCTCGTAGGGCTCGGCGGGGAAACCGAACGTCATCCGCAGGAAGTTCTCGACCAGGGTCAGCGAGTTGTCCGGATACAGGAACGGCTGTCCGACGGACTTCTTGTACGCGTAGGCCGCGATGGTCGGCAGCTTGGCCAGCAGCCGGATGGTCGACAGTTCGACCTGCTCGTCGTCGAACGGGTCGAGCGAATCCTGGTAGTACGCGGACAACGCGTTCACCGCGCTGGACAGCACCGGCATCGGATGCGCGTTGCGCGGGAAGCCGTCGAAGAACCGCTTGAGGTCCTCGTGCAGCAGCGTGTGCCGCTGGATCTGGTCGGTGAACGTGTCCAGCTCGTCCTTGGTCGGCAGTTCGCCGTAGATCAGCAGGTAGCTGACCTCGATGAAATTCGACTTCTCGGCCAGCTGCTCGATCGGGTAGCCGCGGTAGCGCAGGATTCCCGCGTCGCCGTCGATGTAGGTGATCGCGCTCTTGGTGGAGGCGGTGTTGACGAAGCCCTCGTCAAATGTGGTGTAGCCGGTCTTGGCCAACAGCGAACCCAGCTCGATGCCGTCGGAACCTTCGGTCGCGTGGACGACGTCCAGGTCGAGCTCGCCACCGGGGTAGTTGAGGGTGGCGTGCTGGTCCCCATTCTTTGGGTTATCGGCCACGGGGATCCCTTCTTCGCTGCTGGGAATGTGAAGTCTGCCCTACAAAAGGTAGTCCCATTCGGGCAGCCATGCCCGCGGGGGGGCGGCCAGTTGGTCAGACCGCCTGTCGGACGCTTGCCATCAGACCGGTGAACTCGGCGAATGTCGCGTCCAGCCGGGCGACGATGTCGTCGACGCCGAGTTGCTCCCAGTCCGTCTTCTCATCGGCGAGGTCGGCGAGTGCGGTCATGATGACCGATCCCCAGACCGCGGATATCAGCTGCACCGTGCGGTCCTCGGGGTCGACGCCCATCCGCTTGGCCAGCGCCACGTTGACCGCGTGCGGGCGGTACTCGAGCGCGGCCTGGCGCAGCGTCGGCGACGTCATGATGATCCGCACCGTGCACAGCGTGCGCTCGGCCGACAGCTCACCGGGTAGCGCCGACTCGGTGTTGCGGTACATCTGCACGTAGGCGCGTCGCAGTGCGTCGAAATGGCTGACGCTCGCGTGGCTGGCGCGCCAGTTCGACGGCGGCCTTGTCGATGGCCTCGTCGATCAACGCCGTCGCGATGGCGTCCTTGGTTGCGAAGTACCTGCTGAAGGTGCGCGGCGAGACGTCGGCGATCGCGGCGATCTGGTCGACGGTGGTGCGCTCGAACCCCTGCCGCTCGCATAGCTCGACGGCCGCGTCGATCAACATCGCGCGGGTCCGTTTCTTCTTGCGTTCGCGAAGACCGAGGGCTGGCTCCCCCCTGACATCAGCCACGAAGTGCATGCTAACCAGCCAAGTTAAGAACCAGCTGAGAAACTGGCAACCACGGACAGTTGGCCGCCATCAGACTTTGTCATCCTCAGCCACCCGGTAGCGGACGAAGCCGTGCGCGAGCAACACGCAGAGCGTCAGGCCGACCACCACCAGCGCTCCGCCCCCCGCTGCGGCCGCCGTGGTGCCGACGATCGCGGCGGCGCCACCGTGCACCGCATCGGCAAGTCGCGGGCCACCCGCGACCACGACGGTGAACACGCCTTGCAGGCGGCCGCGGAGTTCATCGGACGCCGCCTGCTGCAGGATCGTCACCCGGAATGCGGCCGACACCATGTCGGCGGCGCCGCCAATAGCCAAGCAGCCCAGTGCAATCCAAAAGACCACGCCCGGCTGGCCGCGCCCGAATCCGCCCGCGATGCCGAAGCCGACCATGGCAACGCCCCACACTACGATCGCGACCACGACGGCCACGCCCTGGCGTCGTACCCGCGGCAGCCAGCCGGAGAACACCCCGCCCCCGACGGCCCCGACGGCCATCGCCGCGGACAGCAGCGCCATCGTCGTTCCGCCTTCGAGCGGGCCGCCGAAGCTCTCGTGCGCCATTTGCGGGAAGAGCGCGCGCGGCATGCCGAAGATCATCGCGATCAGGTCGACGACGAATGACATCAGCACCACCTGATTGCCAGCCAGGTACCGAAACCCGTCCAGAACGGCGGCGAACCCCCATCGCGCGACGCCGCGCACAGCGTCCAACGGCGGCATCGGCGTCAGGCGAAACGTCGCCCAGATCGGCGCGATGCAGGTGATCGCGTCGATGAGGTACAGCGTGGACAGGTCGACCCAGCGCAGCATCACGCCTGCCAGCAGTGGCCCGGCGATCGCGCCGATTTGAAACACCGTCATGTTCAGCGAGTTGGCGGCGGGCAGTTGGCCGCCGGGCACCATTCGCGGGATCGCCGCCGCCCGGGTCGGCGAGTTGATCGCGAAGAACGCCTGCTGCACCGACAGCAGACACAGCACCACCCAGACGTTGTTCAGCGCCAGCGCAGCCTGCAGCCACAGCAGCACCGAGGAAAGTGCCAACCCGCACGACGCGATGATCAACAACAGCCGCCGGTCCATCGCGTCGGCCCACGCTCCGCCCCACAGGCCGAAGACGATCAACGGAACGAGTGCGAACAACCCGGCCAGGCCGACGTATGCCGAGTTCCGCGTGAGCGCGTAGAGCTGCACCGGCACCGCGAAAACGGTCAGGTTGGCGCCGATGAGCGTGACGATGCCCGCCAGCCACAGCCGCCGGAAGTCCGGTGTCCGCAGTGGGGTGGTGTCGGCGAAGATCCTCGCCACGTCTAGGGCTGAAGCCGCTCGATGCGGCCGTCCGATACCCGAACCCGAATCCTGTTGTGCACCCGGTTCTCTCGGCCCTGCCAGAACTCGACGATCTCGGGCGCGATCAGATATCCACCCCAGTTCGGCGGCACCGGTACCTCATCGAGACCGGCGAATCGTTGTGTCACGTCGGCCAGCTGTTCCAGCAGCGCCGCACGGGAGGCGATCGGTTTCGACTGCGTCGACGCCCACGCGCCCAGCTGAGAACCTCGTGGCCGTTTGGACCAGTAGTCGGCGGTCTGCTCTGCGGGCACCTTGGTGACGGGCCCACGGACATGGACCTGGCGGCCGAGCAGGAACCAGGGAAACGTCGCCGACGCGTGCGGCGTCGCGGCCAGTTCCTCACCCTTCGCGGAGTCGTAATTGGTGAAAAATGTGATTCCGGTCTCGTCCACGCCCTTGCACAACACCGTGCGGGTGACCGGACTTCCCCGACCGTCGACCGTGCCCACCACCATCGCGTTGGGTTCGGCCACGCCGGCGCGTTCGGCATCGGCTAACCACTTGCGCAGCAGGGCAACCCAGCCGTCGGCGAGCCAGTCGGCGTCCAGGTCGCCGCTGCCGTCTTTCTCCACTGAGCCGTACTCCACGCGCATCCTCGCCAAGTGCTCGTCGTAGGGGGTTGCCACTCGACCAAACTACGCCCAGCCGACAGTGCAAGAATTTATATATGACTGTGACGTCTGAGGTACCCGAGGGCTTCGTCGAGGGACTGGAAGGCGTTGTCGCCTTCACCACCGAGATCGCCGAGCCCGACAAGGACGGCGGCGCGCTGCGCTACCGCGGCGTGGACATCGAGGACCTGGTCAGCCAGCGGGTCACCTTCGGCGACGTGTGGGCGTTGCTGGTCGACGGCAGGTTCGGCCACGGCCTACCGCCCGCCGAACCGTTCCCGCTGCCGATCCACAGCGGCGACGTCCGCGTCGACGTCCAGGCCGGCCTGGCCATGCTGGCACCGATCTGGGGCTATCCCCCGCTTCTGGACATCGACGACGCGACCGCCCGCGACCAGCTGGCCCGCGCGTCGGTGATGGCGCTTTCGTACGTCGCGCAGTCTGCGCGCGGCATCTACCAGCCCGCGGTCCCGCAGCGCCTGGTCGACGAGTGCTCCACCGTGACAGCACGATTCATGACGCGATGGCAGGGCGAGCCGGATCCGAAGCACGTCGAGGCGATCGACGCCTACTGGGTGAGCGCGGCAGAGCACGGCATGAATGCCTCGACGTTCACCGCGCGGGTGATCGCGTCGACGGGTGCCGATGTGGCGGCCGCGCTGTCCGGTGCGATCGGCGCGATGAGCGGGCCGCTGCACGGCGGCGCCCCGGCGCGGGTGATCCCGATGATCGAAGAGGTCGAGAAGACGGGCGACGCCGGCGCGGTGGTCAAGGGCATCCTGGACCGCAAGGAAAAGCTGATGGGGTTCGGCCACCGCGTCTACCGCGCCGAGGATCCTCGCGCGCGGGTGCTGCGAGCCACCGCCAAGCGCCTGGAGGCGCCGCGCTACGAGGTGGCCGCCGCGCTGGAGCAGGCCGCGCTCGCCGAATTGCGGGAGCGCAGGCCCGACCGGGCCGATCGAAACCAACGTCGAGTTCTGGGCGGCGGTGATCCTGGACTTCGCGCAGGTGCCGACGAAGATGATGCCCGCGATGTTCACCTGCGGCCGCACCGCCGGCTGGTGCGCGCACATTCTCGAGCAGAAGAGGCTCGGCAAGCTGGTGCGCCCGGCGGCAATCTACGTCGGCCCCGGTCCCGCGCAGCCCAGAGTCCGTCGAGGGTTGGGACCTGATCGCCAAGCCGTGACGACGATATTCGCTTCTGCGGCAAGGAGTTTCGCGGGACTGGTTCGCGAGATTCCGGCGGGACGCGTGGGGCGGTCCCGGGCTTGGGTGAGTGGGACCTTCGCTCGTTGGTCGGACACGCCTCGCGGTCATTGATCACGGTGAGCAGCTACCTGCAGACCACGGCCGAACGCGAGGACATCACCACCCCGCAGGAGTACTACGTGCGGGTGACCCCGAAGGCGCTGGGAATCGACCCCGCCGATGTGGCCGAACGCGGCAGGCAAGCAGGCAGGGATTTGGGCGACGACCCCGACGCCGCGATCGATGCGTTGGTGTCACGCGCGCTGGACCAGCGTGGCGACCGCGGGAGATCCGCTGATCACAGTGATCGGCGGGCTCGGTATCCGACTGCACACACTATTTGCCGACGCGGACGTTCGAGCTGGCGGTGCACACACTCGATATCGCCAGGGCGCTTGACATTCCGCACAGGTTGCCGACCGACGTGCTCGACGAGGCGATGGTGCTGGCGACACGGATCGCCGCGGTGACCGGACTCGGCGAGGCGGTGCTTCTCGCGCTGACCGGGCGCGACACCCTGCCGCCATCGTTCTCGGTGGTCTGACCTCCGGGGTTTGTTCATCCACCTTTTGGACACCCCGAATGCCACCCGAACGGCGATTCTGCCTTTAAGGTGGCGGAGTGCCTCAGATAGACCGTCGCAACTTGATGATGATGGCGGGGATGGGTCCCTTGGCGGCCGCACTCCCCCTCCCGGAAGCCCAGGGACAGCCGGCGCCGACACCGAGCGGGCAAACCCCTGCCTACATCTTCCAGGACGAATTCGATGGCCCGATGGGCGCCGCGCCCGATCCGGCGAAGTGGACGGTGCAGAGCTGGCAGGACGACGTTTTTCCGCCGGTTGAGGGGATGTACCGGGACGACCGCCGAAACGTATTCCTCGACGGCAACTCCAATCTGGTCCTGCTGGCCACAAATGACGCAGGCCAGTTCTACGGCGGCAAGCTGCGCGGCAACTGGAGAGGCCTGATCAACACCACGTGGGAGGCGCGGATCAAGCTCGACTGCCTGACCACCGGCGCCTGGGCCGCGTACTGGGCGGTCAACGAGGATCCATCTGCCCGACGGTGAAGTCGACGTGTTCGAGTGGTACGGCAACGGGAACTGGGCCCCGGGAACGACCGTCCACGCCGCGTCCAACGGGAAGACGTGGGAAGGCAAGTCGATCCCCGGCATTGGTCGACGGTGCATGGCACACCTGGCGAATGCGTTGGGACGAGGACGGTTTCACGTTCTGGCGGGATTACGTCGACGGTGCGAAGCCGTACTTCAGCGTGCCGAACAAGCCCATTCAGGTTTCCGGCAGACCCGACGACTGGCGGTGGCCGTTCAACAATCCCGGCTACTGGCTGTCTCCGATGTTCACCCTGGCGGTCGGCGGGGTGGGCGGCGGCGATCCCAACCTGGGTCAGTTCCCGGCGGCCATGCTGATCGACTACCTACGCGTCTGGTAGCCGCGTCGGCGCTCACCGTTCGGCTCTGATGACCTGAACGAGGTTGAACTGCCAGCGCTCCACCAGCCGGAAGCCCAGGTCGTGGGAAACGGCGAACGTCGATGTGGCCCCGAACAGTTGGCCGGGCGGCAACACGGGGTCCTGCTCGTGAGCGGGCACCGACTTGTCGGCCTGGGTGATGATCCACACGACGTGGCAGCCGGTCAACGGCCCGACACTCGCCTCCGGAATGAGGTTGGTGTCGAAGACGTCGTCGCGGTCCGTCGCTGGTTGCCACAGGCTGGTGTCGATCAGCTTGCGGTAGGCATCGGGGCGCGCCGCCATCAGAGGTCGCATCGGGGCAGGCATGAAGGTCACCGTGTCGTTCACCAGCAGACAGTCACCCGGTGCGGCCTTCGCGGTGATCAGATCGGCCACCTGGCTGTAGTCCATTCCGTATTTTGCGTACGGACTGCGTTGCGTAAGAAGATAATTCGGACCCGCCGCGAGCGCAAGAACACTCAACGACGGCCGTTGCCACCCACGGACGCACGGCCAATGCGCCGATGCTGACGCCCAACACCAGCGAGATCGCCGGTGCGGTGAAGCACAGATACCGTGGCGTGTAGATCGGATGAACCAACGCCGACCAGCCGACGATCATGGCGGTCGGGATCACAAACCATGCGGTCGCCACGGCCAAGAGTTGTCTGTCCGATTGCACGAGTTGCGCAGATGTGAAGCACCACAGGGCAACAGCGGTCATCACGATCAACGCGGACACGAGCATGAACAGTGGGTTTCGCTCGAAATACTGCTGAATCGCCACATCTTCGAACGTCCGGCGACCAACCGGTGAGATCCAGATGATCTGATGCGCTTGGCCGACGGTCTCCAGCACGAACGGCGCCACCGCGCACCCCGCCAGGGCCGACGTGACGGCGAATCGAACAAGGACCGTACGGCCACGCCGGTAGAGACAGAGGAATGCGGCGTGCACCAACAACATCAGCGCGAGATAGACGTCGAGCAGAACGGACGTCGCGAGGACGAACCCGTACGACAGCCACAGCCAGGCGTTGTCGCGGCGTGCGGCCGCGACGAGCAGTACGGTCAGCCACACGGCCGCCATCATCGAAAGCGCATACGGCCGGGCCTCGATGCCTGCCCACGTCGCCCGTGGCAATATCGCGCAGGCGACCCCGGCACTCACCGCGACTGTGCGAGAAGAAAACTGCTTGGCCAGCACCACCACTCCGGCCGCCGCTCCTCCGACAGCCAGACCGCTTGGCGCGCGGGCCCAGAACTCCGTGGGCGGGAAGACAGCGAACCAGCCGTGCATGAGGACGTAGTACAGGCCGTGGACGGCGTCGACGTTGCTCAACATTTGCCACAACTGTGCCGAGCGAACGACTGTATGCGGCCGATATCGTCGCGGCCTCGTCGTACCAGAAGGACGGGCGACCCGCGCCCGCCAGACTCACCGCCGCCGCCAACACGCCGACGCCCAGGGGGTCCAGCACGACCGGCCGCGGTCTCATCGGGAGTCCCTGCCGAACACGCCGCCATGTTGCCAGAAGCCACGATACGTGTCGGTGGCCAGTGGTTGCATGCCGGGTCCCGCACGGGATTACCACCGATTCCAAGGAGACCGATATGGCGATCGAAGTTCAGCCCGCAGTATCCCCGCACCTCGTCGTCGACGACGCCGCTGCCGCGATCGACTTCTACGTCAAGGCTTTCGATGCCGTCGAGCTGGGCCGTGTCCCCGGGCCCGATGGAAAGCTGATCCATGCCGCGCTGTCCGTCAACGGCTCCACGATCCTGCTCAACGACGACTTCCCGGAGATGTCCGGAGGCAAGTCGATGACACCGAAGTCGCTGGGCGGGACGCCGGTCACGATCCACCTGACGGTCACCGATGTGGACACCAAGTTCCAGAGGGCCCTGGACGCAGGCGCGACGGTCGTTGCTCCGCTCGACGATCAGTTCTGGGGTGACCGCTACGGCGTGGTGTCCGATCCGTTCGGCCACCACTGGTCGATGGGTCAGCCGGTGCGCGAGGTCAGCATCGACGAGATCTCAGAGGCGATGAAGCAGCAGCAATAGCGGGTCAGCTTCAGTCGAGGCCTGCCAGTGCGTGTTCGATCGCCGCGACGCGATCGGCGTCGATACCCCACGGATCGTCGACGCCGACGCGTTCGTCGAGATCCCAGAGCACACACTGCTCGCCAGGCTTGGCGACCAGCGACCACGCGATCACGGTGCGGCGAAGCTGTTCGCCCATCGAGTCGGCGTGAGTGGCGTGGTCGTCGGACGCTCCGCCTTCGGGATGGTGGTGCAGAAAGCGGCCGTATGCCTTGTCGCAGAAGGCCGCATAGCGCGCGGTGCACAGGATGAGGCCGTGCCACGCTTCGTCGACGGCGTGCGACGGCATCCCGATCACCTGGCCGTCGTCAGCGCGGCCGCGCAGCACCGGAGCCATTGCCGCAGACCGGTGTCGATGAGCTCGCGTGGCTGCCACGGGCAGGTCTTGAACACTGCGGGCGGCAGATCGAGCTGCGCCACTGCCGCGTAGGCCCGATCCGATTGTTTCCCGTGGAAACGGCGCACGATTTCACTGTATGCAGCCGAAGCGGGCGACGCGTAGCCTTTGCGCATGAGCGGGGGAGACGCCGCAATCATCGGCGTTTGCGCTGGCGGTCATCGCGCTGATGATCGCGTTGCTGATCTGGGTTCTCAAGGTGCTCGTGCTCAACGATCGCCGGGCAGGACGGTCGGACAAATCTGCTGCGGATCGCTATCGGCGCGAGGCCGCGAACCTGCGACCTACTCCACAAACGTGGCGGGCCAGCCGGCAGGCGCGCACGACGAGCCGAGCGCGCCAAGAGGCGGCAGCGCGCGTGGGCTGCCGGTGCCGCGGGTGCCGTCGGCGCCTACGGCATCGATGGGTCGGGCGGCGGGGGCGGCTGCAGATGCGGCGGAGCAGGTGCGGGTTGCGGGGTGGCGCGGGGCGGCTGCGGCGGAGGAGGCGGCGGCGGCTGTGGGGGTGGCTGAATCCCGGCTCCTCAGACCTTCGCCCGGGATGTACATCTGCAACACGCTCAGCGGCAACGAGTTCGAGCCGGTGATGGCGCTGATCGCATCGATGCTCGCCGTGCTTCGGCGTGCGCTCGAGCTCGGGCGTCGTCGGGTCGGAGCCGTACAGGCCGAACTCGAGGTCGTAGCCTTCGACCCACTCGAGATTGTCGACGAACGACCAGTACGTGTAGCCGAGGATGTCCATATCGTCGTGGGCGATCAAGTCCTGCACGACCGCGATGTGGTTGATGAGGTAGGGCGGGCGTTTCGAGTCGCCTGCGTCGGCGATGCCGTTCTCGGTTACCCACAACGGCACTCCGTATGACGCCGCCGTCTCCAGCACCTCGCGGAAGCCGCCGGGGTCGATGTCCTGGTTGAAGTCGCTGCACGTCGGCGAACTGGCCTGGCACCTGATCGGAAGGCCCTGCAGGAACGGGAATCCGGGGATGGGTGCCAGGCCGAAGCCCTGCATGGGCTGCGAGCCGTAGTACTGCACGCCCATGAAGTCGACCTTGCCGACGAACTCGGGGTGGATCTCGTCGGGCGTCTGGATTCCGTCGAGGTTCGCGTCCACCCAGCCGTCGATGACCGCGTTGGGGAACCAGCGGTTGAAGAAGTTGTTCCACGCGTCGGCTGCCTGCACGTCGAGCGGGTTCGCCGGGTTGGACGGCCGCGCCGGGACCATGTTGTTGGCGAACCCGACGAACGCGGCGGGCTGACCGGTGGTCGCGACCTCGGTGTCCCAGGCGTGGATCTCGTTGTAGGCGGCGACGTAACCCTTGGCCTCGTTGACCAGGAACGTCGAGGCGAGGTCGGGCCGCAGCAGCCCGGGTGGCCAATTGGGCACGAGGCCCGGGATGGCGAGGAACTCCGTCAGCACCGGAGGGACCGGCTCGTTGAGCACCGTCCAGTTGTCGACCTGGTCGCCGTACTTCCATGCCACGTAAGCGGCGTACTTCTGGAACTCGACCGGCGTCGTCCGGCGACAGCCAGCCCGCGGCGGGCGCAGGCAGCCCGAGCTGGGCCAGCACACGCGTCGTGATCGGGTCGTGCACCCACGCGGGCAGCGTGAAGTGGTTGACGGTGACCAGCGGCTCGAGCCCGTGCGCTCTCAGTGAGGCGAACACCGCGGCATAGTGGGCAACCTCGTCGGCGTTGGCCAGCTTGTCCAGCGCCTGGAGATCGGCCTCGGCTGACGCCGCCGCCCTCATCCGAAATATCCACCGACGCAGTTGATTTCGAGAAGATCCGGCTCCACTCGATGCTCATCCGGAACGTGTTCATCCCGAGTTCGTCATGCGCCAACTGCGCGTCGCTGTCGTAGGAGACGTAGGTGCCTGGCCCGTTCTCGGGCACGCCGTTGGAGATCCCGAGCGCCTGATTGATCGGGTCGTGCACCCACTTGTACCAGTCGGAGTTGGGATCCACGGGTGATCCCGGGCCGCCCTCGGCCTGGAATCCCGCGTGCGCCACGCCCCAGTGGAAGTCGTCGGGGAACGACAAGTCGACGCCGGCGACCGGATCGACGGTGACGGTGATGGTCTGCGCGACGCGATGTCCGCCACCGGGATTGAGGAGATCGCCCAGGATCGGCACGAACTGCAGGAGTCCCTGCAGGCCGTTGATGTGCAGGCCGGCGGCCTCGTCGTCGACGACCACAACGAACTGGTCGGTCCCGCCGACCGCGGCCATCGCGTTCATCGGCCGGTAGGTGAAGTTGCCGTCGTCGTCGACGTCGACCACGCCGCCGTTGAGTGGCCGACCGATGACCGTGTAGCTCAACTGATCGTCGTCGGCGTCGGCCGCGCCGATGCTGCCTTTGATGAGGACGTCACCATCGGTGAGGCTTTGGGCGTTCTGCAGGGGGTTGTAGGTGATGGTCGGTGAGGAGTTGAAGAACTCGCGGCGCACCCACGCCAACAATGTCCACAGTGTCGGCGGCTCGGCCGGGAGTGCGGGCAGGCCTGCCGCGAACGGGCTCAGCACGGCGCTCACCAGACTCGACACGATTCCTGTCACATAGGTCACCGCGGTCGTCGGGTCGAAGGCGGTCGGCCACAGCCGCAACGACGGAACACTCGGCGGCGCCACCGCAGTGGTGATGTCGGCGGTGTCCGCGTCTGCCGTATCCATGCGGGTTGAAGACATCGTCCGCGCCGCAAACGAATTCCCCGACTCCGAATCGTCTGGCTCCGACCCGGCAAGGGATGCGATGCGGTTGGTCTGCAGGTCGGCGGCCTCATCATGGTTCGTCAAGTCCGCGAAGTCGTGCACCGAGTCGTCGGCTTCCTCGGCGGAGTCGGAATCGGGTTCGGCCGTCCGGCCAGGCACTTGCATTCCATCGCCGGTTTGAGCATCGTCCTGCGACCCGCTGCCGGCCTCGATCCCATCCGCTTCGGCGATGTCCTCGATGTCCGTCTCGTCTGCGGTATCAACGTCGTCGGTATCAACGTCGTCGGTATCAACGCCGTCCGTAGTCTCGACGTCCGCCATCGGCACCGTCACTCGGATGGGGTGTCCGTGTCTTCGTTGTCCGTCGGCGCCGACGGGGTGTCGGGCTGCGATGCCGAATCGTCGTCGGGCGGCGCCGCCGAATCCGAGGCCGAAGTTCCCGACGACGACGTACCGCTGGCGGGAGGCTTCGCCCACGCCGGACCCGCGCCGTATCCGGTGACGACCGCGACTCCGACCCCAAGCGCGACCGCCAAACTACCGACCCGACCGACGTACGCCGCAGCACTCATGCTTTTGCTATACAGCTGCACCACAGTGGTCGTGCAGGCTTTCACGAAAGTGCCCGCGGATCAGTCCATGCCCTCTGCGCACAGCGACGTGCGCAGTCCCGCGGACGGGTGGGTGTGCGCCGGCCGTGACATCGAAAAGAGAAGAAGCACGACGAACGCGATCGCCGTGCCGAGGTAGGCCAGCGCCAATGGTTCTGGTGAACTTTCGGGCAGATACGCCATCAACGCCATTGCGCCCGTGGTGACCAGGTAACAACACGAGGTGATCAGACCCGTGACGAGGCCGATCTGGCGGGTGAAGACCCCCATGGCCAGGCCTTTGGTCAGCGGGTCGAGCACTCCGATCGCCAACATGACCACCATCGACGGGATGGTGATCGCCCACACGTTCACACCGAGAACCCGGCCGGACAGAGCGAGTATCGCCGCGCCGAGAACCAACAGTGCCCACGCGGCGAGCGCGAGCCTTCGCCGAGTCGTACGCTGCGCGAGCCAGCCGCAGACGAGCGCCCCAGCCAGGTTCGCACTCCCGACAAGTAGCGCGACCCCACCGTATTGTGCGGCAGAGAATCCGAGCAGATCCTGATAGAGGAACGGCGCCACCACGCCGAACATCGCCTGCGCGGCCGCGACCAGACTGAACATCGCCACGAATCCCACGAATACGGGGTGCCGCATGGCATCGCCGATCGTCAGCACCGTGGCACGGAGGTCGATGGGAACCCGCCGGTCCTTTGGGAGCGTCTCGGGCAGGGCCGCGGCAGCGGACACCGCGACGATCGCGGCGATGGTGGCGAGAAGCACGAAAACCCAACGCCACGAGAAGAATTCCACCACCACGCCCCCCGCCGCCGGCGCCAGCACCGGCGCCGCGCCCCAGGCCGCGCCCAGTAGTCCTAGCACCGAGACGAGCTTGGCCCCCCGAAAGCAGTCCGCTGCGATGGTCGCAGCAAGCAACAGACACGTGCCCGCTCCTAGCCCCTGGATGAAGCGCAGGGCCAGCAGAACGTTCAGGTCTGTCGCCATCGCGCAACCGATCCCGGTCACGCTGACGAGGCACAGCCCCGACAGCAGCAGGCGTTTGCGCCCGAATGCGTCAGAAATCAGCCCAGCGGGAAGAACCACAAGCGTCATTCCGAGCAGGTACGCCGTCACGGTGTTCTGCACAACGTCGTTGGTGACGGCGAACTCGTCGCCCATGATCGGGAGCCCAGGAGCGTAGAGGTCGAAACCGATCTGGTCGATCGGGCTGATCAGCACCAGCACGGCGATTATTCGCCTGCTGGATCGCCAACGCGGGTCCGCCGCCAGGTCCTCTACGGCCATGTCGGCGCAATTGTCCATGAGCGGCGCGCCGACCATGGCGTTTACCGCAAAGTCAGTCCCGCAGCCCCGCCAGTAGTCTCTGGACCACATTCGGGTTCGGCGCACTCGCGGCGGCCGCCAGCATGTCGGCGACGGTGGTGAACTTGTCGCGCGGCCGGTCGCCGCCGCCGCGGGCGATCTCCGCGGCGTCGATCGCCTTCCAGCCCGCGGCGTCCACCACGTCGGGTCGCCTGCTTCGCACGAGCTTGTCCAGCGCGGCCGGCTTGACCCGACGGGTCGGCCAGCAGTCCGTCGTTGTAGTCGGCGACCAGGTTGTGCACCGTCTGCGCCGCGCACGACTTGTTGGTGCCGATGAACCCGGTCGGACCGCGCTTGATCCAGCCGGCGACGTAGCTACCGCGCACCGGTGCCCGATCCGGGTCGACGACCCGGCCGCCGTCGTTGGGCACCACCGCGGCGCTCTCGTCGAACGGCAGATCGCGAATCGGCTTGCCGCGGTAGCCGATTGAGGTCAGCACCAGCCCGGCGTCGATGCGGCGGACCTCGTCGGCTCCCGGTCACCGTGAACTCGACACCTTCGGCTCGCTGCTCACCGAGAATCCGCTTCGGCGTCAGCTGATACGCCAGCCGGATGCGAGGCCGCGACGGCGGCGCCGAAGCGTCGCCGAGCTTGCTCGAGTATCTCCAGCTTGTTGCGGGTCAGCGGATCGGAGACCTCCGCCAGATCCCGTTGCACCAGTTCATGATCGGCGGCGTCGAGCACCACGTCGCACGTCGACGTCAGGCCGATCAGCTCGGGCAGCGTGAATGCCGAGTCGCGCCGGGCCGCGGCGCGCGGCGATCACGACCTCGGTGACCTTCGAATCGCGCAGCGCGGCCAGCGCGTGATCCGAGATGTCGGTGCGCGCCAGCGCGTCCGGGTCGGTGGTCAGGATGCGCGCGACGTCGAACGCGACGTTGCCGTTGCCGATGATCGACCACCCGCTCGTGGCTCAAATCGACTGGCAGATCGGCGAATTCGGGATGCCCGTTGATCCAGGCCACCATCTCGGTGGCGGTGCCGGTGCCGGGCAGGCCCATGCCGTCGATGTCGAGCCGACGGTCATTGGGCGCGCCGACCGCGTAGAGCACGGCGTGATGGTGGGCCAGCAGTTCGGCGTGCGTCAGGTCCGATCCCACCTCGACGTTGAGGTAGAACCGAAACCCGCGCCGCTCGGTCGATCTTGTCGAACAGCTTCGTCACCCGCTTGGTGCTCTGGTGGTCGGGCGCCACCCCGGCCCGCACCAGCCCGTACGGGGTTGGCAGCCGTTCGAAGACGTTGACCCGCACGCCGCGCTGGGTGAGCAGTTCGTCGGCGGCGTACATCGCCGCCGGACCCGACCCGACGATCGCCACCGTCAGCGGTCCGCCGGGCCGCGGATGAACCATCGGGCGCTTCCGAGCACCGGCGCCAGCTTGGACGTCGGCGGCAGCTTGCCCTCGCGGTTCGGGTAGAACGCCGCGTTGAGCTCGATGAACGGCAGCTGCTCGGGCTCCAGCCGGGTGTCGGGCGCGATGGCCCCGACCGGGCAGGCGCTGACGCACGCGCCGCAGTCGACGCAGGCCGCCGGGTCGATGTAGAGCATCTCGGCGGTGGCGAAGCCCGGCTCGTCCGGTGACGGGTGGATGCAGTTCACCGGGCAGGCGAAGACACAGGACCCGTCGCTGCAACACGACTGGGTGATGACGTGGGGCATGGCATGTCCCTAGGCGACGGCGACCACGTGCTGACGGGCGGGCTCGCTGCGGTAGCGGCTCGGCCGGCCGTCGATCCGGCAGATCCGCCACATCGAGCTTGGCGATCGGGTTGATCAGGCCGGTGTCGTGGCACAGCATCCGGACGTCGCCGAACATGTCGCGCAGCATCTGCCGCGACTCCGGCGACCGGAAGAACATCTCCTTGCGCACCGAGCGCGGGATGTCGAATTCCTTCCAGAACGCCCGCGGCGGAACGATGATCGCCGAGCACAGGATCCGCATGGTCAGCGGAACGTAGAGCGACAACCAGAACCGCTTGCGCCGCGGCAGATGCGGAACCCGCTTGCGCAGGTACTCGTGCGCGAACGAGATGTGCCGCGCCTCCTCGGCGACGTGGATGGCCATCACCCGCTCCATGATCGGATGCAGCGTCTTGCCCTCGCGCAGCACGTTCTTCTGCGTGTGGTCGATGGGCTCCTCGCCGGCGAGGATGCCGAACCAGAACGGGATCGGCAGCGGCCCGGCGACCAGCGGGATGACCGGCTGGATCCACTTGAGCATCCGCGGCATGCCGGGCACGTCGGCGCCGATGCGGTTCACCATCTCCTGGAACATCATGGTGTGGTTGCACTCTTCGACCGCCTCGTGCAGGCAGTACCGGTATTCCGGCGAGCCGTTGGGCGTCCAGAACGAGTACTCCATCAGGCCGCGGATCAGGATCGACTCGAAGTGCAGGCCGACCTTGGCGACGTTGGCCTGGCGCCACATGCCGATCTCGATCTGCCGCTCGACGGACTGCGCCTGGTACCAGGGGTGCCGGCCCAGCGGATCGGTCGCCGGCAGGATCCAGCGGGCGTCGTTGGGCGATGACCGCGAACTCGGGCGAGTCCCAGTCGATGTCGGTGTACGGATTGAAGTTGCGCCGCACCGACCCCTCGGACAGTGTGGTGAGCATGTCCACGTACGCGGGTCGTCGCTGACGTCCATGTTGCGGCGCCAGCGCCTGACCATCTTGGTCCGAGCCATTCGAAGCCTCCCATGAGGTTTACATTTACCGGCTGTTGTCGTACACAGTACCGCAGGTATCGCATATTGAACAGACCCGCGTTGTGCGATGTGCTGCAGCGATCAGCACACTCGCTGGACAGCGCACAATGTCGAGCTGAGCGCGCACAGGGCGCTCGCGTCTACTTCTTCCCGAAATCCCCCGCCGCGGTCGATCTTGTCGCCGTTGCTCACCGCCGAGAACCCCGCATCGGTCAATCCGCAGTCAGTGATGATCGCGCGGTGGCCCGGACTGTTCATCCACCAGGTGACCGCGGCAGCCGGGGTGCCGCCGGGGCCGGTGCTCCAGAAGACGATCTCGCCGAGCCTCGCGTACGACGCGTAGCCCGCGTCCGTGACGCGTTGCGCGAGGGAGGAGCCGTCCGAACCGGTGTGGCCCTGCACTCCGTTCGCGAGCATGTCGTTGGCCTGCCGCGCCGCGGACGCAGTCAGCTGCGGATTGGCCGCAACAGGGCCACAGCCGTTCGCGGCGCGCGTGGCGTTGATCTGGCTCAGCACCGCGCCGCCCTGGTCACCGCCGTCGGCCTGGGCTGGAACCGCGGCGAGCACGGAACCGAAGAGCCGTGATGGCCGCCGCACATGCCGACAGCAGCGTCGAAATTGTCCCGCGACTGATCAGCGTGCCCCTCAAAGCACGCTCAGTGCGGCCCGACAAGATCACAGTATGGACACGACAGCGTCGATCGATCGGTGTTTCGGGCATTTCAGCCAACGTCTTCCGGTCTCCGCTTCTGCCCACCCTCCCCGCAGAAAGCGCACAGAGTCCGGTCACTACTCTTGACCGCATGGCCGACCTCACGATTCCCGCCGACCTCAAACCCCGCGACGGCCGCTTCGGATGCGGCCCCTCCAAGGTCCGCCCCGAACAACTGCTGGCGCTGGCCGCCGCGGGCGACCTGTTCGGCACGTCGCACCGGCAGGCGCCGGTCAAGAACCTGGTCGGCCGGGTCCGCGACGGGCTGCGCCAGCTCTTCTCGCTGCCCGACGGCTACGAGGTCATCCTCGGCAACGGCGGCACGACGGCGTTCTGGGATGCCGCCGCGTTCGGGCTGATCGACAAGCGCTCGCTGCACCTGACCTACGGCGAGTTCAGCAGCAAGTTCGCCTCGGCGGTGGCCAAGAACCCGTTCGTCGGCGACCCGGTCATCATCAAGGCCGACGCCGGGCAGCGCCCCGAAGCCGCAGTCGGACCCGTCCGTCGACCTCATCGCCTGGGCGCACAACGAAACCTCGACGGGCGTCGCGGTTCCCGTGCAGCGGCCCGACGGCTCCGGCGACGCGCTGATCGCGATCGACGCCACGTCGGCGGCCGGCGGCCTGCCCGTCGACATCGCCGACGCCGACGCCTACTACTTCGCGCCGCAGAAGAACTTCGCCAGCGACGGCGGGCTGTGGGTGGCGATCCTGTCGCCCGCCGCGCTGGCCCGCGTCGAGGCCATCGCCGGCTCGGGTCGCTGGGTGCCCGACTTCCTGTCGCTGCCGATCGCGATCGAGAACAGCCGTCAAGAACCAGACCTACAACACCCCGGCGATCGGCACGCTGATCATGTTCGCCGAGCAGCTCGACTGGATGCTGGGCAACGGCGGCCTGGACTGGGCGGTCAAGCGCACCGCGGACTCCTCGCAGCGGCTGTACGGCTGGGCGGAGGCCGTCGCAGTTCGCCACCCCGTTCGTCGCCGATCCCGAGTTGCGCTCGCAGGTGGTCGGCACCGTCGACTTCGCCGACGACGTCGACGCCGCGGCGGTCGCCAAGACGCTGCGGGCCAACGGCATCGTCGACACCGAGCCGTACCGCAAACTCGGCCGCAACCAGTTGCGGGTCGGGATGTTCCCCGCCGTCGAGCCCGACGACGTCAGCGCGCTGACCGCCTGCATCGACTGGGTGGTCGAACGCCTCTGACCTCCGGGCGTGTCTGCCGGGCGTGTCTACCGGTAACGGACAGATAACGCAGTAGGGTCCCCTCTAATCGGGCTTGGCGCTAGCCCGGAGGAGGTCGGCATGCGGGAACTCAAAGTCGTCGGACTCGACGTCGACGGCAAACGCATCATCTGCGAGACCGCCGACTCCGGCGAGAAGTTCATCCTGCGCTCCGACGACCGGTTGCGGGCCGCCGTGCGCGGCGACAAGACCGGTCCGAGTCAAACCCAAATCGATGTCGAGGTCCCAAACGTGCTGCGTCCCAAGGAGATTCAGGCCAGGATCCGCGCGGGCGCATCCGTCGAACAGGTCGCCGACAGCGGCCGGGGTCGATATCGAGCGGGTCGAGCGGTTTGCCCACCCGGTGCTGCTGGAGCGCTCCCGCGCGGCCGAGCTGGCAACCGCCGCGCATCCGGTGCTCGCCGACGGCCCCTCGGTGCTGACCCTGCTGGAGACGGTGACGACGGCGCTGGTCGCCCGCGGCCTGGACCCCGACGGCACCACCTGGGACGCCTGGCGCAACGAGGACGGGCGCTGGACCGTGCAGCTGGCGTGGAAGGCCGGCATGTCGGACAACGTGGCGCACTTCCGGTTCACCCCCGGCGCGCACGGCGGCACGGCCACGGCGTTCGACGACGCGGCCTGCGAGCTGATCGACCCGGACTTCGCGCGCCCGCTGCGCCCGGTCGCTCGCTGTCCCGAGCTCGACTTCGAGGAGCGACGACGAGCCGAGCTGCCCGATCGCCACCGCCGATGCGCCGCCTCGTCACCCGAGCCCGAGCCGCCCGCCGCGCCCAAGCCGCGGGCCCGCAAGGGCAAGCCGCCGGTTCCGGCGTGGGAGGACGTGCTGCTCGGCGTGCGCTCGGGCGGCCAGCGGTAAGACGCGCTATCTCCCGAGGACGATAGCCAGCACCGCGAGCCACGCGCCGGCCACGCCGACGCCGGCTCCGAGCACGAACCACCGCCACACCAGGCGCTTGCGCCATCCCCAGACCGTCGGCGCCAGCCCGCCGACTGCGACCAGGTTGAGCCCGACCGCCAGCAACGGGTGCACCCGCATCAGGCCGAGGCTGAGCACCACGATGGCGGCCGCGGTCACCGCGGCGACGAACGCGGCCACCGTCAGGCCCGTCGCCCACGGGGTCGAGTCGTCGGTCACGTCAGATTTCCCCTCCCGGTCGCTCCGCTCCAGCCCACCGTCGCCAATCTAGCCCGTTCGTAGAACGCCAACGCCGCGGCGGTGGCGACGTTGAGCGAGTCGGTGCCACGCGCCATCGGGATCCGTACGCGTAGGTCGCTGGCCTGCATGGCCCGTTCGGTCAGCCCCGGCCCCTCTGCACCGACGAGTATCGCCACCCGCTCGTCGGCGACCTCCGCCATCGCATCGGCCAGCGTGCGAGCCGACGGGTCGGGCGTCATCGCCAGCAGCCGAAAGCCGTTGGCGTGCAGTAACTCCAGATCATCCGGCCACGCCTGGGCCCAGGCATACGGCACGAGCAGCGCATGGCCCATCGACACCCGCACGGCGCGCCGGTACAGCGGGTCGGCGCAGCCGGTGCCGAAGACGATCGCGTCGACGCCGAGGCCCGCCGCATTACGGAAGATCGAACCGAGGTTCTCGTGGTCGTTGACACCCTCGAGCACTGCGATGGTTCGCGCGCCGTCCAGCACCCGCGACATCGTGAGCTCGGGCGCGCGCGACGCCGACGCCAGCACCCCGCGGTTGAGGTGAAACCCCACCACTTCCGCCATCACGTCGGCCTGCACGCGGTAGTACGGCGCCGCGACGCTCGTCCAGGTCGGCGGCGAGTTCGGTCAGGCGCCGGTCGGTGCCGAGCAGTGCGCGCGGGACGAACCGTGAGCCCAGCATGCGCTGCACGACCAGCACCCCCTCCGCGATCACCAGACCCTTGCCGGTGGGCAGGTCCGGCCTGCGGTCAACGCTGTTGAGGTCCCGAAAGTCGTCCAGCCGCGTGTCTGACGGGGTCGGAGACGTCGATTACGTTGGGGCTCACGCGCTTTCGTCAACCATGGCCGACATCAGATCGGCGGCCATCAGCAGAGTGTTGCGTTGGCCGGCGTCGAGCCGGGAGAGCCGCTGCATCAGCCACTCCTGGCTGGCGCGACGCTCGGTGTCGATGAGGTCGGCGCCGGTGGGCGAGACCGATACCAGCACTTGACGACCGTCCACCGGATGAGCCGTTCGGGCGACAAGACCCAGTTCGGCCAGCGAGGTGATCAGCCGCGTCATCGACGGCGGACGCACCCGTTCGCGCTCGGCTAACGCACCCGGTGTCATCGCACCCTCCTTGGCGAGGGTGGACAGCGCCGACAGCTGAGACAGCGAGACCGGGGATTCCGGGCGCCGGAAGCGCAATTGGCGAGCCAGACGTATGACCGCCAGCGACAGATCGTTCGCGAGTCGGCCGTCGGCGTCCTTCACAAAGCAAAGAATACATAGCAGGGCTGAAGAAAATGACCGTAATGGGCTACGTTCACATCGATGACCCCGCAACCGCCCGATCTACCGACCGCCCTGGTCAAACAGTGGCCGGTGATCGTCGTGATCACCGCGGGCTGGCTGGTCGCCACCGTGCTGGCCTTCGCCGTGCCCGGACTCCACGATTGGCGGCCGTACGCGGTGGCCGGGCTTGGCGTCGGCGTGCTCGGCACATCGATATTTCTGTGGCAACGCCAGGCCGCGCGCCGCGGTTCGCGCGGGGCGCAAAGCGGACTCGAGCTAGTCGGCGGGCTCCGTCAGGTCCAGCACGCCGTCGTCGTACGGGTCAAACAGCGGCGAGCCGCTGCCGGGCGGCTGCGGCGTGTCCGAATGTGCGCCACAACCGTATTCGGCGTCGACGACATGACCGTCGGCCGCCATCTCGTTGCCGCACACCCCGAACATCAAACCCAGCGAACCGGACAGCGGAAGATAGAAGCCGCAGTCGCGACACACGCGCCGGGTGGATCGGGCCATCGGTGAACCGGGGCCGTGATCGCCGTCGTGCCACCGCTGCGCGGCATCGGCGCGACCCCAGGGGCCGAGCACCTGCCTGCGGCCGAACCCGACCTCAGCGGCGACCTCATCGACCTCGGGGTCGCCGCTCGACATGAAACCGGGCACCAGCCGCGGGTCGTCGGCCGGCGGTGCGAGCAGGTCGCCGGGGCTCAGGTCGCCGGGCTTGACGCGCTGCTGCCACGGAACCCACTTCGGCGCGAGCAAGGCCGTCGGTCCGGGCACCAGAACAACTTCACTGATGGTGGCGTGGTCGGCGCCGGGCCACGCGGCCACGACGACGGCCCACTGCCAGCCGCGGTAGCCGGGCATCACGGCCAGGAATCGGTGCGTGGCGGAGGTCGGGTCCTCGAAGCTGGCGCCGAGATACTCACCGAGGGTGTCCTCGCCGCTGAACTCGACGATCGCCGAGCGCGCCTCATCGACGGCGCCCATCAGCACCGCCTCCAGGTCGGCGCTCGGCCGCTCCTGCGGGGGTCGCCGCGCCGGGCTCGGCAGATTCCGTCACGCTGTCCATCGCTACCAATTTTGCCTGAGTGCCTCCCAGGTAGCCACACCGGTCGGCTGCACGCCCCCTGTCGCCGCAATGGGGGAGAATCCTTGTGTGACCGGACCGCGTCGTGACCAGTGGGACTCGGCGGGTCGGGACGACCCTCGCTACTACCCGCCCCGCCCGCCCGCGCGACGGCGATGCGGACCATCCCGGGATGGCCAACTACCCCAGCGACCCCGGCGATAGCGGCTACCGCCGGGCGCGGCGGTCGGGTCCGACGCCAAGCGCCAACCGGTGGCTGCCACCGCTGGACGAGCCGGCGCGGCCGCACACCTCCGAGCCGCCGCCGCGGACCGTCGGCGCCGGCAGCCGGCCAGAAGGTCACCGTGACGAGGGCGGCCGCGCAGCGCAGCCGTGAGATGGGCTCCAAGATGTACGGCCTGGTGCACCGGGCCGCGACCGCCGACGGCGCCGACAAGTCCGGGCTGACGGCGCTGACGTGGCCGGTCGTCGCGAATTTCGCCGTCGACGCCGCGATGGCCGTCGCGTTGGCCAACACGCTGTTCTTCGCCGCGGCCTCGGGCGAGAGCAAGAGCAAGGTCGCGCTGTACCTGGTGATCACCATCGCCCCGTTCGCCGTCATCGCCCCGCTGATCGGCCCGGCGCTGGACCGGCTCCAGCACGGCCGCCGCGTCGCGCTGGCAACCTCGTTCATGTTGCGCACCGTGCTGGCGCTGGTGCTGATCGCCAACTACGACGGCGCCACGGGCAGCTTCCCGTCGTGGGTGCTCTACCCGTGCGCGCTGGGAATGATGGTGCTGTCCAAGTCATTCAGCGTGTTGCGCAGCGCGGTGACCCCGCGGGTGCTCCCCCCGACGATCGATCTGGTGCGGGTGAACTCGCGGCTGACGATGTTCGGTCTGCTCGGCGGAACCCTGGTCGGCGGCGCCATCGCCGCGGCCGCGCGAGTATCTGTTCAACGTGTTCCAGCTGCCCGGCGCGCTGTACGTCAGTCGTCGCGGTCACGGTGGCGGGTGCGGCGCTGGCGATGCGGATCCCGAAGTGGGTGGAGGTGACCGCAGGCGAAGTGCCCGCAACGCTGACGCTATCACGGCGGCAGCGGCGAGTTGCGCCGTCACCCCGACAGGCACAAGACGTCGAGCGGCACGACAACCGTTGGGCCGCAACACCATCGCCGCGCTGTGGGGCAACTGCACGATCAAGGTGATGGTGGGCTTCCTGTTCCTGTATCCCGCGTTCGTGGCCAAGTCGCACGACGCCAGCGGCTGGGAGCAGCTGCGCATCCTCGGGGTGATCGGCGCAGCGGCGGCCATCGGCAACTTCGGGGGCAACTTCACCGCCGCCCGGCTGAAACTCGGCCATCCGTCGCTGCTCGTGGTGCGCTGCACGATCGCGGTCACGACTGTGCGCGCTGGCCACCGCGCTGACGGGCAAGCTGATGGTGGCCGCGCTCGCGACCCTGGTCACGTCCGCGGCGGCCGCGATCGCGAAGGCGTCACTGGACGCGTCGCTGCAGGACGACCTGCCCGAGCGGTCGCGCGCGTCGGCGTTCGGACGTTCGGAGTCGTTGTTGCAGTTGGCCTGGGTCGCTGGTGGTGCCACCGGCGTGCTGATCTACACCGAACTGTGGGTGGGCTTCACCGCCATCACCGCGGTGCTGATTCTCGGACTGGCGCAGACGCGTGGTGAGCTATTTCGGCGAGTCGTTGATCCCCGGCTTCGGCGGCAACCGTCCCGTGCTGGCCGAGCAGGAGGGCGGACAGGCCGAACACCGCTGCGGTGGCGACGGAGTGAAACGTGTCCTCGCCGCGTTGGCGGTGGTGGTCGTCGTCGCGTCGATCGGCACCGGAGTGCTGATCTGGCGGCTCGCCACAGACGCCGCCGCCCACGCATCCGGAGATCAGCGCATACACCGACGGCCAGCTGGCGCGGGTCGGGCCGTACCTGTACTGCAATGTGCTCGACCTCAACGATTGCGAAAACCCGCAGACCGAGGGCGAACTCGTCGTCGACCGCCGTCATCCCGTCCAGCTGTCGGTCCCGCCCGCGATATCGCCGGGCACTGTGGGTTCTGGTGCGTTCCTACGAGGGCGGCGACGTCGTCGACGAGTTCCGGGCGCACACCACGCTCGCGGTCACGATCCCGACCGTCGACCCGCACCGGGGCAGGCTGTTCGGCATAGCGGTGCAACTGCCGACGTTGATCACGATGGACGGCGAAGAGGTGTCCCGTGCCGCATGCGGAATGGTCTATGCGGACCGTCTGGCCTCAGCCCGCGCCGTGACCGGCGGGCACCCGTTCGCCCTCGCGCGTCGGGCCCGGCGGTGTGCCATCACCAAATGGCCTGCCGCCCAACGCTTCCCGTCCGTGTGGCGTCAGCCAGTTCGACAGGTCCGGGCCCTTCGGCACGATCTGGGTCGGGTTGATGTCCTTGTGCACGATGTAGTAGTGCTGCTTGATCTGCACGAAGTCGGTGGTGTCGCCGAAGCCGGGCGTCTGGAACAGGTCGCGCGCGTAGGCCCACAGCACCGGCATCTCGGCGAGCTTGTGCCGGTTGCACTTGAAGTGGCCGTGGTAGACGGGGTCGAAGCGGGCCAGCGTGGTGAACAGCCGGACATCGGCCTCGGTGATGGTGTCGCCGACCAGGTAGCGCTGATTCGTCGAGCCGTTCGGACAGCCAGTCCAGCGCGGTGAACAGCCGGTCGTAGCGCCTTGTCGTAGGCACTCCTGCGAGCCGGCGAAACCGCACCGGTACACGCCGTTGTTGACCTCGGTGTAGACGCGCTGGGCGACCTCGTCGATCTCGTCGCGCAGCTCTTCGGGATACAGCTGCGGCGCGCCCGTCGCGGTGGAACTCCGTCCACTCGGTGGAGAAGTCCAGCGTGATCTGGGCGAAGTCGTTGGTGACGACCTGCGCCCGTCGGCACGTCGACGATCGCGGGCACCGTGATGCCCTTCGGCGTAGTCCGGGAACCGCTTGAGGTAGGCGTCCTGCAGCCGGGGAATCTTCAGCACCGGGTCGACGCCGCCGGGGTCCAGGTCGAACGTCCAGCTGTCGCTCGTCGTGGGTGGGTCCGCAAAAGCCAATGGACAGAACGTCTTCCAGGCCGAGCAGCCGGCGCACGATGATGGTGCGGTTGGCCCACGGGCAGGCCCGCGCGACGACCAGCCGGTAGCGGTCCGGCCTCGACCGGATAGCCGTCGCGACCGTCGGCCGTGATGCGGGTGGTGATGTAGTTGGTGTCGCGGTTGAACTCGCCACCGCCCGCGACGTATGCCA
>CAVYCT010000023.1:0-67807 GCA_963766945.1 uncultured Actinomycetota bacterium | reverse complement strand
ACATCGATACCTTCGATCGCGTATTCCGTTCGGTCTGGCTCCACCAACCGTCGGATGCCCGGCTCGCCGCGATAGCCGCAAGCGCGAAGGCCGGTGTTGACGACTACCTTGACCCGGAGACCGAAGACGACGCTGAGCAACAGAGCCAAGCACCCGCGACGGTCGTTCACTATAGCCCGGTAGAAGTTCTGCGCAGCAAGGACTTTGGCGAGTACACCGCAGCGGACTTTGCCGATGCGCAGCGGTTGATGGCCGGTCTTCGTGCGACAGCGGCGATGCGACGCAGCAGGCGGCGGCGGCCCGCCAAGCGGCGGCGGCACCCGCAGCCTGACATCCGCGCCACTGTGCGCCGTGCGTTGCGCACCGGTGGGGAGCCCATCCGCCGAGCCTGGTACGCGCCGACCATGCAACCCCGCAGGCTTGTCCTGTTATGTGATGTCAGCGGCTCGATGGATCCTTACTCCCGGGCGCTGTTGCGGTTCATGCACGCGGCGGTGGCTGGTCGCCGCCGCGTGGAGGCCTTCGCCATGGGAACACGCCTGACCCGGCTGACGCGGGAGCTGTTGTCCCGCGACCCCGATCAAGCGCTGCGTCGCGCGGGCGCGGTGGTGCCCGACTGGTCTGGGGGCACGCGACTTGGGGTCACTTTGCGCGACTACAACGATGAGTGGGGGATGCGGGGCATGTCTCGTGGCGCCGTGGTTGTCATCCTCTCTGATGGCTGGGAGCGGGGCGACCCGACCGTGATCGCCGATCAAATGGCGCGGCTGTCGCGCGTGGCTCACAAGGTGGTGTGGGTCAACCCACTCAAGGCGTCGCCTGGTTACGCCCCCCTGGCCGGCGGTATGGCCGCAGCACTGCCGTACATCGACGAATTCATCGACGGTCACAACCTGAACGCATTGGACGATCTGGTTGGGGTCATCTCGAGATGACTGCTTCGGGGATGACGCCTGCGAGCTCGAGGATCCTGGTCGGCGGGAGATGCTGTTCGGTGATCCGGACGCCGAGGTCGGCGAGGGCATCCTCCACCGCATTGGTGATCGCCGCCGGTGCGCCGATCATGCCCCCTTCGCCGACGCCTCGATAGTTGTAGGCGATGTCCGTCGGCGTCTCGATGTGGTGGATCTCGATCTCGGGGATCTCCATGGTGGTCGGGATCAGGTAGTCCATGAACGTCCCCGACCGGGGCTGGCCGTCCTCCCCGTAGGTGGTCTTCTCGTAGAACACGGCGCCTACGCCCTGCGCGACGCCACCGCGGATCTGGCCTTCGACGATGGCCGGGTTGATCATCTCGCCGCAGTCCTCCACGACCGCGTAGCGAGGAATCCTCACCTGGCCGGTTTCGAGATCGACCTCAACCCAACAGAGGTGCGTGGACTGCGCCCATCCCCCTTCGCCGCCGTTCCAGTCCCGGTGAATCCGGATGGCCTCGCCACGGCCCAGCCGGTCGGTGTTGCCGACCACGCCACGCCGCATCGCCTCCTGAGCGACCTCGCGGAAGGTCCGCGACATCGTGGGGACGCCCGCGACGTGAATGGCACCGTCTTCGATAACGATGTCTTCCGGCGATGCCTCCAACAGGTCCGAGGCGATGTCGACAATGTGCTCGCGCAGCGTGTGCGCAGCCAGCCCGACCGCACCGCCCGCCATCGCCGCCGACAGGCTTCCGCCGGTGCCCGTGATGCCGAACGGCGCGAAGTTCGTGTCGCCGTATCTGACTCGGATGGCCTCAACGGGAACGCCGAGCTCGTCAGCGGCCACCTGCGCGAGCGTCGTCTCGTGGCCTTGGCCATGGGGCACCTGCTGGGTGTGGACCGTGACGCTGCCATCGCCTTCGAGGACGGCGTGGATCGGCTCGGCGCCGGCGAGCGCGGAGAGGCCGGGCATGATCGTTGTCGGCGTAGCCGGGCGGCCCCGGAGCCGCTTCGATGTAGGTCGCAATCCCGAGGCCGAGGCGGCGACCCTGCTCCCGAGCCGCCGCCTGGTGCTCTGCCCAGTGTTCGAAGTCGGCGACTTCGAGAGCCCTCGCGAGCGTGGTCTTGGCCGACATGCGCACATCGAGGGCCGGACCGGTGACCATCGTCGTTGGGAGCATGTCGGGACCGACGATGTTGCGCATCCGGATCTCGGCCCGGCTGATTCCCAGCTCGCGGGCTATGACATCGAATAGCCGTTCACGGACCCAGGTCTCGACCGCCCACGGGCCCCGGTAGGCGACGTACGTCGGTTTGTTGGATGAGATGACCTCGATGTCGAACTGCATGGCGTCGAACCGGTACGGACCGGGGAACATCGTCTGGATGATGCGGCAGAACATCGGTGCCGCGAACGGGAAGCCCGGATAGGCCCCCGCGTCCATCGTGAGCTTGGCGCGCAGGCCCCGCACCCTCCCGTCGTTCATCACCGCAGCCTCGACGGCGACCTGTTCGTCACGGGCCTGGCCGCCGAGCACGAGGTGCTCGTTGCGGTCCTCGATCCACTTGATCGATCGACCGAGGCGCAGCGCGGCGGCGCACAGGGCGATGTCCTCACGCAGTACCGTGTTCTTCGATCCGAACGCACCGCCGATATCGCCCGTCACGACGCGCGGAAGGCGTTCCTTGGGCGTGGCCATCAATCCGAGGAGTGCCCGGTTGAGGTGCACCATCCGCATCGGATCCCTGGCGATCTGACGCAGCATGATCGGGATCATCGGCTGCGTGTCCTTCATGATCGTCGGGTGGGCGCGAACGAACTCTCGGGCCCCGGTGAATACGGCCTTCGTCTGTTCGCGTTGGCGGAACATGTCGCGCACCGACCTCCACGCCGGCTGGCGCGCCAAGCACAGTGCCATCGCCCACTTGAGGGCGTGGGCAGCCTGATGAGCTGCGTGCAACGTGAGGTTGCCGTCGGCGTCGATCTCGGCCACCGTGCCTCTGGTCTCCATCGGTTGGTTGGCGTGCCGGTGCTGACGGAACGTCTCGCTGATCAGACGATCCGCCCCCGTGAACGCCGCATCGACGTCGCCGAACGACTCCGACGCCGCATAGACGACGTTGCCGTTGGCCTTCGGCCAGATCGCCGGGCGGCTGGGATCATGCGCGTGCGCCAACGTCGCGATCGGTTCGAGCTCCTCGTACTCCACGTCGACCATCTCTGCCGCATCCTCGGCCACCGCGCGTGACGTCGCTACCACGATGGCAACCGGGTCGCCGACCAGACGAACGCGGTCGACGGCCAGGGCCCAGTGCCACGGGTCGTAAAGGCCCGGAAAGGTCAGCATCCCCATTAGCGGGTTGGTGATCGCAGCGATGTCAGCACCGGTGAAGATCGCGTACACCCCGGGAATGCGCGCGGCGCGGGTGGTGTCGATACCGCGGATCAGGGCGTGGGCCCACGGGCTCCGGACGAATGCCGCGTGCGCCATGTTCGGGACGACGACATCGTCGACGAACCGCCCGCGCCCGCTCAGCAGGCGGCGGTCCTCAACCCTCCGGACGCGGGCACCGACGAATCGCCCGACGATCTGTTCACGCATCGTTCGCACCTCCGGCGGTGGAGGCCAACTTGGCGACGGCTTCGGCGACACCCTCGAGGATCGATGCGTATCCCGTGCAACGACACAGGTTTCCGGAGAGCTCTTCTTTGATCTGCGCCGTCGTCGGCGTCGGGTTGTCCGCCAGCAGGCATCGCACCGTCATGAGGAATCCCGGTGCGCAGAACGCGCATTGGAATGCGTGGCGCTCCCACATCGCCTGCTGGATGAGCCCCAGGTCGTCACCGTCGCCGAGCGACTCGACGGTCTCGACGCTCGCTCCCTCCGCCTGCATCGCCAACATCAGGCAGGAACGGACGGGCTGACCGTCGACCGCCACCGTGCACGCACCACACACACCGTGTTCGCATCCGAGATGCGTGCCGGTGAGCGCGAGGTGGTCCCGAAGCAATTCGGCCAGGGTCGTGCGACCCTCGACCACCGCGCGCTCGTCCCGACCGTTGACGCGGAGGGTGATCTCCCGCATCAGACGGCCGCCCGTTCCGTGGCCCGCGCTGCGGCCTCGGCGAGCCCGCGGCGGGTGAGCACCCCCGCAACGTGCGCCCTGTATTCGGACGATGCGTGATCGTCAGCGCGTGTCTCCAATGCGCCCGACACGACCTTCGCTGCCTCCGCAAACAGCGCGGGGTCGGGAGCATTGCCGTCGAGCAACTGCTCGACCTCGGCGACGCGCACCGGCGTGCTGGCTACACCGAAGAACGACAACGCCGGTCGCCGCAGCAATCCGGTCTCGTCGACCTCGAGCGTCGTCACCAGCCCGACCAACGCGAAGTCCCCGTGTCGCCTGCTCACCTCCAGCACCGACCACCCCGCGTGTGGGGCCCATGGGGGGAAGCGCACTCCGACGAGCAACTCGTCCTCGCCCAGCGCGGATGACAGATATCCCTCGAAGAAGTCACTCGCGCCCATCGTCCGCTGCCCCGCCGGGCCCTGCACGATCATCTCCGCGCCGACCGCCAGAGCAACTGCGGGCAGTTCCGCCGCCGGATCGGCATGGGCCAAGCTCCCGCACACCGTCCCCCGACTCCGAATCGCCCGGTGACCGACGTGCGGCATGGCGCCGGCTACCGCTGGCGCGGCGGCGGCCATGACATCGGACCGCTCGACCCGTGCGTGTGTCACTGTCGCTCCGACCGAGACAGTGCCGTCGTCATCCACCTCGATCGACTGCAAGCCTTGCACGCGGCCGATGTCGATGAGATGCCCGAGATGGGTCAGCCGGAGGGCGAGCACCGGAAGAAGGCTCTGCCCACCGGCAAGCACCTTGCCGTCCCCGCCATACGTTTCGAGCAGTGCGACCGCCTCGTCGACCGTGTCTGGTCGGTGGTAGTCGAACGGGGACATCTTCACCGCGGGTCTTCTCCCTCCGACCGACCTGGATTGTATGCGTTGTACAACGGCAGGTCCTTCGTTTCACAGACAGCGCGGGAGGCCACCTCGAGGAAGACCAGGCCCTCGTCGCCCTCCAGCTCGCGCACGCCGGCCAGTCCGGTGGACACCCGCTCGACGAAGCCCCGTCTAAGCGAGCGCAATTGCGCTGACAGTCATGGGACCGGCTGGCACCACAGAGGACAATTATGGTGAATCACTACGAATGTTCATTTCGCAGCTCAGGGCTGGTTCGGCTCAGCGACCAGCACCCCGAAACAGGTTCGATTCCCCGCAGCTCCACCGGTTGGGAACGGGCTCGGACTGAAAAGTCCTGGCCCGTTTCTCGTTTCGGCACCCTCGGAGCGGCGGCGACCAATTACGCTCGACGCCACATAAGGACGTCTTCGAGCGAGTTGGTCGGGATCGCAGAGTCGGGAGGGCCGGTCCGACAGCCTGCCGATCTCGGCTCGAAAAGGGCGAGCGACTTGAACTTTCGACCGTCGCTCGCAGATGGCGCCAAACCGCACCGAGACGACAGAGAATGGAAACCGTGACGAGCAGTGAAGCGATATCGCGGTGAACGCCAACGGAAGTAGCGGCGGTGCCCATGGACAAGGACGCCTCCACGGAAAGTCCGCTGTAATCACCGGCGCAGCATTCGGGATTGGTCGGGCGACTGCCGTGCTCTTCGCGCAGGAGGGCGCTCGGCTGACCGTGACCGATGTTCAGGGCGAGCCGCTGCTGGCGCTAGCCGATGAACTGCGGCACGCCGGGGCGGAGGTCGAGACGGTTATCGGCGACGTCTCCGTGGAAAACGACGCGCGTCGGATGATCAAGGCAGCGACTGACTGTTTCGGACGGCTTGATGTGCTGGTCGCCAACGCCGGCATCATCCCGCTCGGTGATGCGATGGAGGTGACGGTCGCCGACTGGGACGAGGTAATGGCCATCGATGGGCGTGGCATGTTTCTCACGTGCAAGTTCGCGATCGAGGCGATGCTGCCGACCGGTGGTGGGGCCATCGTCTGCCTCTCGTCGATATCCGGACTGGCCGGGCAGAAGCGGCAGGCGGCCTACGGGCCCGCCAAGTTCATTGCTACCGGCTTGACCAAGCACCTGGCGGTCGAGTGGGCCGACCAGGGGATCAGAGTCAACGCCGTTGCTCCCGGAACGATCCGAACCGAGGCTGTCAAGCGGTTTCCGGAGGAGCCGGGTGGCGCGGAATATCTGGCGGCGGTCGAACGCATGCACCCGATGGGCCGTATCGGCGAACCTGCCGAAGTCGCGAGCGCCATCGTCTTCCTCGCTTCCGATGACGCCTCCTTCGTCACCGGCGCCGTGCTGCCCGTCGATGGCGGATACCTAGCGCAATAGCGTCCGCAACCGGTGCCTCCGGGCGGCGAAGTCGCACTCACCGCCGCCTCATGCTATGCCGGGGGGCAGTTGTTCGGATTTGGGGGCGCTCGCTGGAGACCCTCACAGGGAGACCAGCAACCATGGCGGGCGGCGGCGATGGCTTATCTTTACCTCGTCCGTCGCATCGATACCGCGACTTGCTCGGAGGAAGTCCAACATGCGCAGCTTCAAGGTGGCGGCGTTCGCCACGGCCCTCGTTCTCTTCGGCTCTGTCGGCGTCGCCGCAGCCGCGCCGCCCAAGGACTACTGTGCCGACCTCAAAGGCGTCAACACCGGCTCGGCATGCGGATCCAGGTGGCCGATGCGGGCTACAACCTCGACATCAGCTTTCCGCTCGCCTACCCCGACGACCAGGCCGTGGCCGACTACATCGCCAAGGAGCGCGACGATTTCCTCAATGTCGCCAAATCCTCCGCACCCCGCGATCAGCCCTACCAGCTGACCATCACGTCGACGAATTATGGGTCGGCGATACCGCCGCGCGGCACCGAGGCCGTCGTGTTCAAGGTCGTCGAGAACATCGGCGCCGGACACCCCCAGACGACGTTCAAGTCGTTCAACTGGGACCAGACCTATCGCAAGGCGATTGTGTGGACCGCAGCACCGGACGACAAGAACAACACACCCTTGTGGCGCGTCGACGACCCGCTGAAGACCGTCGCGCCGATCGTGCAGGCGAGCTGCAGAAGCAGATGGCACCGCCGGTGAGCCCAACGCCGACGGCACCGCCGGTGAGCCCGACGCCGACGACATCGCCGGTGAGCCCGACGCCGACGACACCGCCAGTGAGCCCGACGCCGACGGCACCGCCGGTGACCATTGCGCCGGCGGTCCTCTACGACCCGGCGAACTATCAGAATTTCGCCGTCACGAACGACGGCGTGATCTTCTTCTTCAACCAAGGCCAGATGCTGCCCGATGCGGCAGGTGCCACTCAGGTGTTGGTACCACGCTCCGCGATCGACCCGATGCTCGCGTAGCCGACCGCTGGCCGCGTCGACTTGGCGACCGCGGGAGTCTGCAACCAAGCGTCATGACGTGGGCTCAGTCGAGACAGCTCAGAGATGTGAGGGCGCACGATTCGTCCTCGGCAGCGCTCCCGCCGCTGACGCCGATTCCGCCGACGACGACGCCTTCGATCGTGATGGGTACGCCGCCACCGAACGTGACGAAGCGACCGCCGCCATTCGCGTTGAGCCCGAACAGTTCCCCGCCGGGAGCGGCCATGCTCGCGAGTTCCGATGTGGCAATCCGATGCGCAACGGCGGTGTAGGCCTTGTCCACTGCGAGAACGGGGCCCGCGATCTCCGCGCCGTCCATCCGGCCGAACGCGATGAGATTGCCGCCGGCGTCGACAACGGCAGCAGACACGCGGATCGACCGCTTCTCGGCCTCGGCATGCGCGGCTGCGATCATCCGTTGCGCGGTGCTGAGGTCGATGGTCATGCCTTGGTCACCGAAACACGATAACGCGGAACCCCTGTCGTTCGGTGTTGCTTGCCGTTTGCGGGGGTGTTCCGAGTTCTTGGAACACATGTTTGATCTCGAGGCGGCTCACGGCTCGTGGATCGCGAGAGCCACCAGCCCGTAGGCCACGGCGAACCGATGACCCAGCTGCCCGACGACGTTGCCCCGCCCGACCGTGATCTGTTGGCCCAGTTGCTCACTCATGGCGCGGACGAGTTCGTCGTCTCCGGCGCCGCCGCCGACGAGCAGCAAGCCGGATGCGCCGGGCGCTGCCCGCTCGATGCCTGTGGTCACGTTGCCGCCGATCACCAGACGTTTGGCTGCGAGCCGCCAGCTGCGCCATTCCGCCCCGGAGATCCGGGAAGTGAACGGCAGCAACCCGCTTGGCGCGTTCGTGAGCAGCCAGCCCGTGCAGCGGCCGTCGATCGGCTTGTCCAGGAACCGTCGTCGCCCGTGTTCGTCTTCGACTAGCTGGACGGTGACGGCGGTGACGGCTTCCGCACGCTTTGCATACTCGGCGGCGCTTGTCGAGATGTCCAATGCCGTCGCTGTCGCCGCGGTGAGGAGTTGACCGGCGCCCGGCAGCATGACCCGGTGCCCGTCGGCCACGACGTCGACCGTTCCACCGCCGACGTCCACCACCACGACGTCCGGTGTGACCCCAGGGGTCGTCAGAGCGCCGGCACGCGCCGCCTCGGCCTCGGAGTCGATCCGGGTGACCGGCACGCCGAGGGCGGCACTGAGCGCATCGGCGTCCGCCGGCGGTTCCGCATCGCCGCCCATCGTCGCCAACACGAGGCTGTCGACCGCCACCGAACCGCGCCGCGAATTCGCCTGTGCGGCAATATCGGCGAGGTGGACCACGTGCGCGAGGCCGGAGGGTACGTCGGGTATGGACGTCGGCGCACGCGGCGTGGGAACCGCATCGAGCGTCACGACCGCACACACGCTGTCGAAGAGTTGATCCGCGACGACGCGGGCATCTGAACGCTCGTCGTCACGCAGGTCGAAGGCGTCGGCGAGCCAGAACGGATCGGTGAGCCGCTGCAGCGGTGAGACCCCCTGGCGTACTTCGACGGCGACCAGCGTCGCCGCCATCATGCGCTCGACGTCGACGTCGTCGACCACCGGAAGGCTCGTCGCCAACCGGTTGGACACCAGCACGGCCTCGTCGGCGGCGGTCAGCACCCCGACGACGTTGCGGCCGGCCGCCACAGCCGCATTTACCCGGCCGGCAACATCGGAGTAGCCCCAGGACTCGCCAGCGCAGGCAACCACGGGACGACCGGGCTCAACGGATTCGAGGTGCTCGATGGACACCGGGGTGCCCACGCCCGCGGCGTCGCCCGCGGTGGTGGCCGCCGACCGCGTGGCGATGGTGAGCCGACCGGTGCGCTGCGCCTCCAGCTGGACGCGCTCGACGGTCGAGTGGACGGGCGCGGTCGGAGCGAAGGCGGCGCGGTCCACAGCCACACCGTGTGCATCCGCAAGGCGTCGGACGAGCTGCGCAGCACCTTGGACAGCCCGCACCGACCCCTTGCCGCCGCGCGTCGGCGTGCGTGAGCTCGCCACCACGTCGAGACCCGACGTGCACAACACGACCTCGGTGGTCGCATTGCCGATGTCGACACCGGCCCACACGGTCACCGCAGCAGGCCGCGCCGCCGATAGACCACCGCGGCCTCACGGACCAACGCGGCACAGGTGGGTGCGTCGTGCGCGTCGAGCCGGTCGGCCAGCTCCTCCAATTCGGCGAACGACGAGCGTCGAGGGCGCAGCGCCTCGTACGCCGACAGCATGTCCTCCGTACTCAGCGCGGTCATCTCGGCCGCACGGCGAAAGTTCAGACCCAATTGCATCGATCCGGTGCGCTCGGCGTTCTCCGCCTGCTGCAGTAGCGTCTCGCGGCTGATCCGGATGTCGTCGAGCACGAGATCCCCGTTGCATGCCGCCTCGACGGTCACGTCGGCGATGCTTCGGCCCGGAGTGCGAAAAGGTGCTCATCGCTTGAACTCCATCTCGGTGTGCTGCCTGCGCTCGTCGCCGTCGCGCGATGAACATTCGGCTCGCTCGATGGCGACCATCGACACGACCCTGGTGTGGTAGCGCGCCGTGATCGCTTCGTCGCTGTACGCGTTGCGCATCGGCGCGGGCGTTGTCCCCTTGGCATGACGGCCCGCATTGATCCCGATGAGCCGGTACATGTCCGGAGTGATCAGCGGTGCCACGCTGAGCAGTTCGAGGTTGGCCAGCGGCGGGAGGTCGCGACGATGGATCAACGTGGTGCCCTTGGCTTGCAAGCCGACTCCAATGCCGGAGCCTGACAGTCCCGCGGCGGTCTTGCCGATCGACCCGAGGTCGATGCTGTCGGCGATCCGCACGATCCGCGGCGCGCACCCCTCCTCCTCGAGCCCGGCCAGTATCTGCTCGAGCGCGTCGTAGATGGTCATACCCGACAGCGTGCGAAACAGCTTGGTGCCGAACGCCGGTGAGACTCCGATGACGACTTCGCGCGGGTCCTCGCCGACCTGGGCTGGGCCGAGCACCCTGAGCCGTTCCGGCTCCGCGTACTCCGCCTGCTCCTTGGCCAGATCCGTCACCGACCGCGCCTGCCGCACGGCGTCGATCTGGGCCTGCCGCTCCGCCGACGGCCGGTAACCCGTCCCGGGTCCGCGGTAGTCGTTCGGATCCTCCAACGCGGAGAGCACGTTCATCTCCTCGTCGAAGATCGCCGCCGTCTGCAGGTAGTCGCCGATCACGCGAGCCTTCGCCATGCCCAGCACCCGCTCGGCCACGTCGGTGAAGCCGGTCTCGGCGAGCGCGGTGACCACATCGAGCACCGTCAGCCCCGACTGGTCGATCATCCTGGCGGCGCTCAGCACCTTCACCCCGTCGGAATCCGGCAGATCCTTCGAACCCGCCGCTTGAACAACGGCTTCCACGTGCTCATCACTGAAGTCGGCCAGGCCCAGGTACTCGAACACCGCGCGCGTGGCCTCAGCGGCTTTTCTGCGCATGGCCTCCAGCGTGGTCGGGTCGACGGACCGCAGGCCTCCGTCCACGCCCCAGTCGCGCTGCATCACCAGGTAGTCATCGAGGTCGGCTGCGTTGAAGTTGGATGGGCCGAACATGTTGTCGTAGGAGACGATCGAGCCGAATCCGGAGAAGATGAAGTCCGACCCCGACAGCAACGTCGGCAGGGTACGACTGGTGCGGCGCATGGTCGATTCCGAGACGAGCGAGTCGTTGCCGCTGCAGGATTCGAGCCCGCGGAGCATGACCATCAGGTTCTCGGCGTGCAGTTCCTTGACTCCGCCCGGCACCGAGGCCGTGATCGAGGCGCCGTCGATGCCGCCGTTCTGTACGCCCTGCGCGCCGATGCCCTTGGCCAGGGCCACGCATCGGGCCTCCAGGTAGTTCATCGACTTGCGCTCCGCCGCTCCCATCAGCACTTCGGAACCCGCGCCACTGGACAGTCGCATCTTGATTCCGCGGGAGGCGTAGCCGGACGTCAGAAACGCCTTGGACCACGGGGTGTCGTCACCGTCGGTGAAGACATCCTCGGTGCCATAGACCGAGACCGTCTCGGCATACGAGACCAGCCCGCGCACACCGAGTTCCAGTTCGCGGGCCTCCTCGACCGAGCACTGCGTCAACGCACCCGGTGCCGGCACCTGCGAGCCGATCAGCAGTGCGACGGCGACGGCGGGTGCGTCGTCGAGCACGGGGACCGTCGCCTCGAGTTCGCGGAAGCCGTACACCACCGCGGTCGCCGCATCCGCCGCGATGAGCAGCGGATCGTCGAGGCGGTTGGTGACGTGGGCCTGGTTGGCGGGCGTCCGCCGGGCCCGCATCTTCATCATCGCCATCTGGATCTCGACCGGGTGCAGCGACGCGACGACGCGCGCCATCTTCGCCGGAGTCAGTCCCGCACAGACCTTGAGGACCTGCTCGCGCGGCACGCTCGTGTCGACGATGAGGCGAGCCAGCTCGACCTCGCTCATCGCCATCGACGTCGGCGCCTCGGCGTGGTCGATGGCGTACCGCACGACGAACTCGTCGATCGTGTCGAAGTCCGCGACCGGGGTCGAGTCCATCTCCAGCACGGTGCCGTCATCGCCCGACAACCCAGGACGGTTCCGGGTCGTAGGGCGAAAGATGCGAGATCATCCCGAGCTCGGGGTCGGGCTCGGCAAAGCCGTCGAGGTTGACACGCTGCTCATCGAGCAGGCGAATACGCCCCAGCCGGTGATCGTGCTCAGGCTCGGAGCTGTTCAGGTCCATTTACTCGGTGTACCTCTCTCGTTGCGTGACCGACACAGCATCGACCCGTGACTCCTGCGATGCAACGGCAAACGCGGGGCTTCCAACAACATGTGTGACGGCCGTGCCAGCTCGTTTCAACAAGGTGTTGGAAACTGACGAAAGCGTCTGGCAGATGGGTCGCGCGTCTCGCACACTTGCCCCGAACTCGACGGAGACGGCGATAGGCGACTCCGCGTGCAGAGGAGGTCACCCGTGTCCGAAGTGGTCAACGAAGAAGACAGGCCCAGCACCGCGACGCCGGAGGGTCGTCGAGGCCATCTCCGCGGGAACCTGGGCGTACCCGCGATCGTCCTGATGGTCGTGGCCGCCGCGGCGCCGCTGTCGACGATCGGCGGCAACGTCCCGATCGGCATGGCGCTGGGCGACACCTCGGGTATGCCCGTCGCGTTCCTCGTCGCGGGCGTGATCTTCCTGCTGTTCGCCGCGAGCTTCGTCGCGATGTCGAAGTACGTCAGCGACACCGGCGCCTTCTACGCCTACATCCAGAAGGGTCTCGGCAAAGCAATGGGAACCGGCGCAGCGGTGCTGGCACTCCCGGCGTACGCGGCGACCCTGCTCGCGGTTGCGGCCTACGACGGCGTCATCCTGGCCAGCCTCATCGAGGTCGTTCACGGGCCTGCGATTCCGTGGTGGGTGCTGACCGGCGCTGGTGCTCCTGATCGTCGGGTTCCTGGGCTACCGGGACATCGACCTCAGCGCGAAAGTCCTGGGTGTCTTCCTGGTATCCGAGGTCGCCATCCTGCTCGTTCTCGACTTCGTGATCGTCATGCGCGGTGGCGACCACGGCATCACCGGCGACTCGTTCACGCCGTCGGGTCTCGCAGGCGGTGTCGGCATCGCGTTGCTCTACGCACTGTGGGGTTTCGTCGGCGTCGAGGCGACGGCCCTCTTCCGCGACGAGGCCCGCGACCCCGATCGCACCGTGCCGCGCGCCACCTACTGGGCGGTCGGCATCGTGGCCACCTTCTACGCCTTCTCGAGCTGGGCGCTCGTCGAGGGCAACGGCGGGCACGACGCGATCCAGATCGCCAAGGACGATCCGGACAACTTCATGGTCAACACCGCCGAGAAGTACCTCGGCATGGTGGGCAAGGACCTGACGACGCTGTTCTGGTTCGTCAGCGTGTTCGCCTGCGCCCTGGCCTTCCACAACATCTGTTCGCGCTACACGTACGTGCTGGGACGCGACAACGTGTTTCCCAAGCGGTTCGGCGCGGTTCACGAACGCCTCGGTTCCCCGGCGAACGCGTCGGTCCTGGTCTCGGTGTTGTCATTCGTGATCATGGGTGTGTTCGCCGCGCTCGGCCTCGACCCCGTGCTCCAGATCTTCGGCCCGCTCGGCGGGTTGGGTATCTGGGGGCTGGCGATCCTGTGGCTGCTGACGACGATCTCCGTCGCCCTCTTCTTCAAGCGGCGCGGCGGCCCGACGAACATCATCGTGCTGGCCGTCGTGGCGACGCTCGCCCTGGCCGCCTCCGTGGTGCTGATCGCGGTGAACCTGACGCTCGTCGTCGGCGGTTCCACCACGCTGGCCATCATCTTCGGCATCGCGCCGGTGGTGTTGCTCGGAATCGGCGCTGCACTGAGCGGCCGGGCGCCCGATGACCTGTCGGTACCTCCGCCGCCACGGTAGAAACCGATCGCGAGGAGCGCCCTCGGAACGCAGCGGGTCGCTGATACCGTCGAAATTCGGCGGCGTCAGCGACCTGCCGCGTTCGAAATCACGGAATGGGGCGACATGTCTCAGGGCTCGCCACTGACCGTGGCGACGGCCTTGACGGTCCCGCCGCTGGATCAGGGCTCGGTGATCGCCGGGCACCGCGGCCTGACGCGTGACGTCTTCTGGGTCAACATTGTGCACGCGCCGGCCGAGTCCTTCCTGCGTGCGGGCGACCTGGTCCTGACGACCAGCTCCGATACACGTCAGCCGGGAGTCCGCGAGTTTCTCACCTTCCTCGTCGCATCGCCTGCGGCGGGTGTGGTGCTGTGCCCGCCGCCCGAGATCGACACCCGTGAACTCCTGGCCGTGCTGGTCCCGCTTGCCGATCGGCACGAGCTTCCGTTGGTGTTGCTGCCCTGGGAGGTTGCTTTCTCCGACGTCCAGCGCAGCCTGCTTCCGCTGGTGCCGACGACGGCGCCCGATGCCCAGGTCCAGATGGCGATCGGCCGTCGCGAACTCGATGAGGCCGGATGGAGCGATTCCGCGCACGCCTTCACCGAGGCGCTGCAGAAGCTGGCCATCGGTGCTGGCATCGCCGTGAAGTCCTCTGTGACGGACGATCTCGTGATGAGCCACTTCTCGTCGGCTCAGCCGGCCTCCACGATCTCGGATTTGGTCGAGTCCGCCGAGAAACTGTGTGGCATGCCGGACGACGCCATCAGCTGGGTGCTGCTGCCGCCCGCGCACAGCCACTCCATGACCGTCCCGGCGTCGGCGCCGCACGTTCCCGAAGGCGCCGTCGGCCCGGCGCAGTTCGCCGAAGTGCTCCGGCACCATCCGTTGAGCATGGTCACGATCCTGCAAACCCTGCGTCCGCTGGTCGATTACGACCGGACGCGCCGCGGGCAGCTCGTTCACACGTTGGAGATCCTGCTTGACGAGGCGACGAACACCAGCGCGGCGGCCCGGGCACTGTTTCTGAATCGGCACTCGCTGCTGTACCGGATCAAGCTCATCGAGGAACTCACGGGCCTGTCGTTGAAGAACCCCGCGGACCGCTTCCAGTTGGAGGTCAGCGTTCGTGTCCACCAGATCAACGAGAAACATGGCGAGCACCCCAATCCCCGTCTGTGACAGGGAGTTCGGGGGCATCGCCACGATTCAAAGGCCTGACCCACCGGTCGACGAGATGACGCGTTCGACGTAGCCGATTACGCCGCGGAGCGGTCCTCGCCGCCGTGCTCGTGATCTTCGGTGTGTGCCGTGCTGGCTGACTGCTGGCCGTCACGATGGGTGACCGTCGCGCGGTGCCTGGGCGTGCTCGCCTCGTTCGCGCCGCCTGACTTGAATGCGGGCCGGTGGCGGTCGGCCCGGTGCCGCGGCTTGGTCGGGGTCGCGTCGTTAACGCCGCTGCCACTCGTGTCGTCCGTCGTGCTGTCTGCTGTATCGGCGGCGGTCGTCTCGTCGTCGACTGTCTTCGTTTCGTTTGGCTTGTCGTCCACTGTCTTCGTTTCGTCGGCCTTGCCATCTGTAGTCTTCGGCTCGACGGGCTTGGTCGGCTGGTCCGGCTTGGTGGCCTCGACAGACCGGACGGCCTGGTCGGCGTCGTCGTTGCGCGAGTAGCCCGCGTCAACGATTTGCTTCAGCGGCTGCTCGATGCTCTTCACGATCGATTCGGGCACACCGAGATCGCGCAGAACTTGCACAAGTGGAAGCTTGTCGGTGGGCGCCAGGTAGGTCGTCGTCTTGCCTCCAGCACTGTTCACCGTTTCGGTGGTGTTCTCGGGTGGAATCGTGGATAGGTCGATCGGTCCGAGTTCGCCGTATTGGCCATGTACGAAGACAATGCCCAGCACTGCATTCGCCGTACTGACCAGATTCCAGGGGCGATCGGGGAAGTCGGCCCAGCCGTCATATTCGCGGTTCACGATGATCGTGTTGTACGGGGTATCGGGCACGTCGACCGGGCCGGCGCCGATCACCGGCACACGCCCGGGTAGCCAGTGCAGGATTCCTTGCGGGCTCGTCGGATCGCCGATCAACACGAACGTCACGTCGGTCGGACGCTGCTCGGGCGGTAGCGCCATGATTGCCTGCTTCTCCAACGTGACTGCAATAGCGCCCTGGCTGAATCCGCCGATGACGATCGGACCGCCGACACCTTTCATCGCTGCAGCAAGGTTGTCCACGGCTGTCGCGGTGTTTCGATCCATCCCAAAAATCGACGCCGGGTAATCGACGTCTACCACCTCATCGTCTGCGAATAGCGACGGCAATAGGTCCTCCGGCCGATCGCCGGGGCTGAGAATGTCGGTCCCGCGGAACGTGAACGCCGCAGCGCCGAACGCGGGCGCAGCGAACAAGAAACTGACAGTTGCGGCCGCGCCGAGCGCAGCCGTAGTGCTGCGAACGTGCTTGTGGTGTCGGGGATTACGACGCATTTGCCGGCCGGTTCCTGTCTGGTGATCTTGATTTGGCCGGATGACCCTAGCACCCTCATTTGACTGCGACGTCAACGGAACCCGCGGCCGCCGCGGCTATCAAGCGCCGCTGTGCCTGTCGACGTCCAAGTCTCGATGTGGCGTGGCGAAACGGCGGGCACGACCTGCCGAACGACGACCCGAGCTGGGTTGTCGATCAGGTCCGCGATTGGACACCGTAAGCCGATCCCGAAGGACCAGATCGGTCGCCTCCCGATCCCAACAAACGACCCAGCACAGGGGTCGCCTAGGGGGTCGGCCAGCGTTCCGCCAACTCGCGCGGAGTCCAGTCAGGCCAGGCGGTCGAGCCGACGAGGAAACCGTCGGTCATCTGGGCCACGATGCGCGGCCCTTTCAGTTGACTGTTGTCGTAGACCGTCGTCTGGTCGCACCGAGTGATGGCCTGGGCGGCCAGTGCCCAAAGTCGGTGGTAGCGCTCGCGAATCTTGTTCTCCGGCACGCTATGTCCGCCGGCCTGCACACGGTGCGCGACGCGCTGGACTGCCAGCTCCTCGGGTATGAGCACGACGTGCAATACGACGATGTAGTCCGCGGCATGTGCGGCGTCGATGAGCTCTAGCTTCGACGGATGGGAAAACACCGTCTCGGCGATGAATGACCGGCCCAGGGTGATGAGCTTGGCTCGGGTCTCGGCGGCGACATTCGCGGCCTCGTAGGCGTGCCCCGGCGGGTCCTGCGGCCAACGCGCTTTGGCGATCTCGTCTGCGTTGACGAACACACTGCCGAGTAGCAGCGGACCCAGGGTCAGCTCAACGAAGGTCGTTTTACCCGCGCCGTTGGAACCGACGACGAGGTCAAGACGTTTCACGGGATGGAAGGTGCATTGAGTCTGGTTCCCGTCCGAGTCACCGAGTGCCCACCACCATCGAGCGGCCGTCGGGTCGGTATTCGACGATCTGTCCGTTCTCGTCGAGCGCGACTGTGGTGATGCCGCGCTTGGCCAGCACACTGCCGTAGTCGGAGGAGGCGAGGTTCTCTTCGACCGCCGCGGTGATCTCGGCGTTGAACACCACGCCTTCGTCGTCGCTGAGCTCGGCCACTTCGAGTTCGCCTGCCAGCGCCGCCTCAACCCGTCGGCGGGCCGCAGACTCCCGGCTCGACACCGCGCGCCCGACGCGCGCCCAATGGTCGAGCTGTTGCTTGGCCGAGCGGCTCTGGCGCGCGCCTTCGGCCGCAGCGCTGTCCAGCAGGTCAGCGGCGAATCGAGTCACCCGATCGGCAGCGTCGGCCATGATTCCTCACTTTTGTAGCAGTATGCTACAAGTGTAGCAAAATGCTACAAGCCGGGATCTGTTTCGGTGCACACCCCTGAGCCTCGCTGAGCCGCCGGCCAGCAGCCCTTGGCAGCAGCGGCCCGGGAGACGTCAGAATTCCGTAATGGTTCTTAAGATGCCCCCGCGCCGCGAGTGTGATGGGGTCGACTTGCAACGATTGCGCATCGATTAGCCGACGAGGAATTTTCCTCTGGCAGAACCCGCATGGGTCCGCGCTGCTCGGTGCACCGTCAACACGACCCGGGAAGGTGATGCGTGGACGTGCGAGCGCAGGTGTCGGATATGAATCAAGAGACACGCGACGCTCTCGCGCAACGCATCAGATCGCGTCTTTCGCACGCTGACATCGCGGCAACCGATCATGACGTGAGCATCGTCGGGGGAGGCGCCGCGGCTCTCACGTTGGCGCTGGAGCTGCGCCGAGCGCGTCCGGCGACGCGGATTCTGGTCATCGCGCCGGACGCGTACCCGGTACCCGAAATCACCCACACGGTCGGTGAGTCGACCGTCGAAGTGTCAGCGCACTACCTACGAGACCGCCTGGGTCTGGCGGACCACCTGAGCTCCTCCCACATTCGCAAGATGGGCCTGCGAATGTTCTTCACGCACGAGCGGAACACCGACATCGCGCAACGGATGGAACTCGGAAGCTCCTCGTTCGTCCCGCAGGTGACCTACCAAATCGACCGCGGCAGGCTGGAAAACGAGCTCAACCGGCGCTGCCTATCCGCGGGAGTCGACATCACCCGCGGGCGGGTTCGTTCGGTGGAGTTCGGCTCCGAAGGTCGGCCGCATACGATTTCGGTTCAGGACGGCGACGCCGTCACGCAGACCACGACGCGGTGGGTGGTCGACGCGTCGGGGCGGAATCGGTTGCTGCCCAGGCAATTGGATCTCAAGCGAGCCAACGAGCACCATTGCAACGCGGCGTGGTTCCGCGTGGCAACGGAGATCGACGTCGGCCGGTGGAGCGACGACCCGGACCTGGCAGGGCCGCCTCATCGAGGGCGACCGTGCGATGTCCACCAACCATCTGATGGGCGAGGGGTACTGGGTCTGGCTCATCCGACTTGCCTCCGGTGCCACCAGCGTCGGCATCGTGGCCGACCCGGCGTTCCACGGGTTCGACGAGTTCAACACGCTGGACAAGGCCAGAGCGTGGCTGCGTGAACACGAGCCGCAGTGCGCCGCGGTGGTGGCGGAGCAGTGACCACCTGATCAAGGACTTCCGGGTCATGAAGAAGTACAGCCACGGGGCGACGAAGGTCTTCGACGGCCGCGACCGATGGTGCCTCACGGGCGACGCCGGGGTGTTCCTCGATCCGTTGTATTCGTCAGGACTGGACCTGGTCGCGATCGGCAATGGGCTGATCACCGACATGATCTGCCGTGAGCTGGACGGCGAGGACGTCGTCGCGCGAACCCAGATCAGCGACACTCTCTTTCGATCGCTCACCGAGATGTGGCTCGCCGTCTACCAGGACCAGTACACGTTGATGGGCACGCCGACCGTGATGTCGGCGAAGATCATCTGGGACGTCGCGTTCTACTGGGGCTTCGTCGGTCTGCTCTACATGAACGGCCGGTTCGTCAGCGTCGCCGACGATCCCGGCTTCGTCCCCTACCTCGAGGGGCTCATCGCGCTGAGCAATCGCGTGCAGCGGTTCTTCCGGGAGTGGGCCGCCGTCGAAAGCGGTACCTCGTCGGTGTCCGTTCGTCGACTTGTACTGCGCCGCTGAACTTCATGGTCACGCTGCACACCGCGATGATCGGAACCAGCCCGAACTTCGCCGAGCAGTTCGATGCGAATGCTCGGCTGCTGCGTCAGCTCGCGGGTCAGCTGGTCGAAACCGTTCTCGCGGAGAAATCGTCGATGTTCGGAGACGACGACGTCATGCGGCAGGTGCAAGCGTGGCAACGGGATTCGCTCCTGCACGAGTTGCGATCGGCGTACCGCCAGGAGCAGGCGACCAACCCGCTCAGCAGCGACTGGATCGTCGCCACCTCGCCGGTGCTGCAGCCGAGTTGACCATGCTCCCCGAACGAAGCGGCCATGAGCCGTTGGCCATCGTCGGAATCGGATGCCGCCTCCCAGGCGGTGCCGACTCCGCGGAAGGTCTGTGGCGATCTGCTGTGCAGCGAAACCGATGCCACGTGCGTCGTTCCCGAAACACGTTGGCACGCTGCGCGATACCACGATCCGAATCCGTCGAAGGTCGGCAAGATCGTCACCCGGCGAGGCGGATTCCTCAGCGAGATCGATCAATTCGATCCCCAGTTCTTCGGGATGTCCCCGCGCGAGGCGCACTCGCTCGATCCGCAGCAGCGCCTCCTGCTGCACGCCACGTGGGAGGCGCTGGAAGACGGCGGGATTCCCGCCGACGGATTGGCGGGCACCGACGTCGGAGTATTCATCGGCGGCTTCACCCTCGACTATCAACTGCTACAGAACCAGGGCCGCACCAGTCGTTACCGGTTCAAGTCCCATTCCGCCACCGGGATGATGATGACGATGCTGGCGAACCGGATCTCGCACGCCTTCGACTTCCGCGGACCCAGCATGACGATCGACACGGCGTGCTCCGGCTCGCTCGTCGCGGTACACCTTGCGGCGCAGAGCATCTGGAACGGCGAGTGCGACCTCGCCCTCGCCGGCGGCGTGAACATCATGATCGGCCCCAACACCGCCATCGCGGAGTCGAAGAGCGGATTCCTCAGTCCCGAAGGACGCTCCAAGGCATTCGACGACTCCGCGGACGGCTACGCGCGCGGAGAAGGTGGCGCGGTCGTCGTCATCAAACCGCTGGCGCAAGGCGCTCGACGACGGCGACGAGATCTACGCGCAGATCCTCGGCACGGCGGTGTCGCAGGACGGCCACACCGACGGCATCACCGTGCCCCGCGAGGAAGCGCAGGAAGCGGCGGTCCGAACTGCCCTTCGCCGCGCGGGTGTCCAGCCGACCGAGGTCGGGTACGTGGAGGCACACGGCACCGGCACGCCGCTCGGCGATCCCATCGAGATGCGAGCACTCTCGAGTGCGCTGACGTTGGACCGGTCGGCGACGAATCCCCTGCTGATCGGCTCGATCAAGACCAACATCGGTCACCTCGAGGCCGGCGCCGGGGTGGCCGGACTGATCAAGGCGGCGTTGGTTGCCAAGCACGGCTACATTCCGGCGAATCTGCACCTCCGGACTCCGAATCGACTCGTGTCCCTTGCGGATCTCAAGATCGACGTTCCCGCTACGGGTCGGCCGTTCCCCGCCTACGAGCGCCGCATCGTCGGTGTGAACTCATTCGGATTCGGAGGCACCAACGCCCACGTGGTGCTCGCCGAGCCGCCTGCCCCGGCGGCCACGCACCGTCGCAGACCATCCGCCGCAGCGGCCGCCGACGGTCCTGCCGATCTCAGCCCGCAGCGAGGAAGCACTGGTCGCGACCGCCGGTCGGTTGGCCGGCCATCTGGCCGCGCACCCCGACGTCACGCTGTCGGATCTGGGTTACACGCTCGGTCAACGGCGCACCCACCTGAACCATCGGCACACCGTGATCGCCGACAGCATCGCCGATGCGCGAGAACAACTTCAGGCCCTCGCCGACGGCGGGCAGATCGACACCGGCCGTACCGAATCCACCGCGCCGAAACTGGCCTTCGTGTGCACCGGCATGGGCCCCCAGTGGTGGAAGATGTGCCGCGGACTGCTGGACGTCTTCCCCGCGTTCACCGAAAGCATCCAGCGCAGCGACCGAGAGCTGTCCCGCTACGCGGACTGGTCTCTGCTCGACGAGCTCCGACGCGATGAGAGCCGATCTCGCATGGCGGAGACGGAGTTCGCGCAACCTGCCAACTTCGCCATCCAGGTCGCGTTGGCCGAGCAACTCGAGCAGTTCGGCATACGGCCGGATGCCGTAATCGGCCACAGCGCAGGTGAAGTGGCCGCTCATCACCTGGCCGGTCTGCTCACCTTCGAGCAGGCGATCGAGGTGATCTACCACCGAAGCCGACTCCAGCAGCGCACGAGCGGGCAGGGCCGGATGCTCGCCGTCGGCCTCGACGCCGAATCGCTGATGCAGACGATCGACGGGAGAGGCGCTCGACGAGTTCGGACGGCGGGTGTCGATGGCCGCGATCAACAGCCCGTCGGCGGTGACCGTCGCCGGCGACGGCGACCTGCTCGACGACATCGCCCGGCAGTTGGACGAGGCCGGGATCTTCAACCGGCACCTCTCCGGGAAGGTGCCGTATCACACGCACTACATGGAGGCCGTCAAGGACGACCTCCTCAGCGCCTTGGAGGGCCTGTCGTCGAAATCGGCCGCGCTGCCGCTGTATTCGACGGTCACCGGCGAACGACTGGAGGGGTACGAGGCCGGCGCCGCCTACTGGTGGCAGAACACCCGTGCCACCGTTCTCTTCGAACCGGCGGTCCGCCGAATGCTGGAGGACGGGTACACCCACTTCGTCGAGCTGGGTCCGCATCCCGTGCTGGCGGCATCGATCTTCGAAACCGCAGGAAAGCAACGGGTCTCGGTGATGTCGACCCAGCGGCGGGATCACGACGACAGCCGCACGTTGCTCAACTGCGTCGGCGCACTGCACTGCCACGGCCATCGACGTCGCGTGGAACGCGGTGCAGCCCCGGCGACGGGGGTCGGCTTCTCAAGCTCCCGTCCTACCCGTGGCAGACGAAACGCTTCTGGAACGAAACCCAGGAAGCGGTGGAGGCCCTGTTCTACGACCCGGTGCATCCGCTGCTGGGGCAATCGGTGAGCGCCCTGCATCCCACCTGGGAAGCCGAACTGAGCACAGTTCTCAACCCATTCCTCGCCGATCACCGGATCCAGGGACAGCGTCGTCGTACCCGGGGCGGTGTACGTCGAAATGGCGCTGGCAGCGGCCGAACGCGACCTACGGGTCGAACCACAGTGTGGACAACCTCGTGCTTCACCGCGCCGTCATCCTCGACGAGACCTGCGACCCCATTCTCAGGACCACGCTGAACGAAGATGACGGCACGCTGGAGTTCGCCGCGTTCACCGCCACGGCCGATGGGGACTCCAAGTGGAGGATCACCGCGACCGCCGAGCTCAACACCCTTCCGACGGCGCCGCGCCGTCAGAGCCCGCCGGACCGGGCTGAGCCGACCACCTCGATCGGCGGTGACGACTTCTACGCCCGCACCCAGTCCATCGGATTCGACTACGGCGACGCGTTCCGATCTGTCCAAAGCGTGACCGCCGGTGAGGACTGGGCCGTCGCCGAGATCGCCATTCCGGCGGCGATCGCCGACGAACTCGAGCACTTCCGATTCCATCCGGCGCTCGTCGACGGCGCCTTCCAAACACTCTTCGGTGCACCGTTTCTCGGGCAGGAAGAGCAGAGGACCCGTTCCTGCCGACCCGGATCCGCCACTGCGCGATCTACGGTGCACCCGAAGAGCACATGAGGGTTCATGTCCGTGTGGTATCGGCGACCAGCGAAGAAGTCGAGTGCGACATCACGATCACCGACGCGACAGGGAGGGCGCTGGCTGTCTTCGACGGATTCGCGGTGCAGTCGCTGAGCGCCTCGTCGCGAATGTCGCTCGATCGTATCGACAAGGGACTGTTCGAAATTCAATGGTGCATCATGGCCGACGACAACTCGGCCGCAAACGGCGAGCGGAAGGACACCACCGGGCAATTCCTCCTGGCTGATCCTCGCCGACGACTCCGGCGTCGGCGCAACCGTCGGCGAAGAACTACGCCGCCGCGGCCACCGCGTCCGCACGGTCATCCATCGATCCGTCGGTGAATTCGCCGAGATCGACGGGGGCTACGAGATGAACACCCGATGCCCCGAGCAGATGGGCCAGCTGTTCACGCGCCTCGACACCGAAGATGACCTGGAAGGCATCGTCAACTGCTGGCCACTCGATATCTGCGACGCCCTCTCCGTCGACGAGAACCACCAGCTCGGCGCGTTCACCACGCTGCGTCTCGTCAAAGCCCTCGCCGAGCACGACACCATCAAAGCCCGCCTGTATCTGATCACCGCCAATGCGCAACCCGCTCCAGGAACCCCGCTGAATTCCGTTGACCAGGCCGCGATCTGGGGGCTCGGTCGAGTCATCGGGCACCAGGAGTTCTCCGAGTACTGGGGCGGCCTCATCGACATCGACGTGGATACGCTTCGGCCCCCGACCGCGCTGAAACCGCCGCACGCATCTGCGAGCACCTTCTCGACGACGGCCCCGAAGATCAGATCGCGATCCGCGGCCAAGCGACGTTCGTCCCGCGTCTGCGCCCGTGCGACGGCCTGACGAAACCGTTCCCCACCAAGCTCACCCCTGACGCGACCTATGTCGTCACCGGCGGTGCCGGAGCGCTCGGCCGCGTCGTGGCCACCTATCTGGCCGAACGTGGAGCACGGCACATCACGCTGCTGAGCCGAAGCGCCGTCCCGCCGAGACACCGCTGGCCGACACTGGCCGAAGACGACCCCCACTTCGCGACCGTCGCCACGATCCGGGCGATCGAACGCCTCGGTGTCCAGATCGCCACCGCCAGTGTCGATGTCGCCGATAGCGACCAGGTGAAGGCCTGGCTGCGCAATCACGTCCGAAGATGGCGGCAGGCCGGTCCGCGGAATCGTCCACGCCGCAGGATCGGTCAACGATCAACTCCTCGTGAACGCGAGTGAAGACGACTTCGCCAAGGTGATGGCGCCGAAGATCACCGGTACGCGCGTGCTGCACGACGCCTTCAAGGACCACGATCTCGAGTTCTTCGTCATGTTCGGGTCCGCGGGGTCGACCATCGCCTCGCCGGGCCAAGGGAACTACGCGGCCGCCAACGCCTTCCTCGACGCCTTCGCGCACTACCGCCGGGCGCAGGGTCTCCCAGCGCTCACCATCGGGTGGGGACCGTGGTCGGTGGGAATGGTCGAAGAGCTCAAGCTGGAGAAGATCTACGCTCAGCGCGGCATCGAGCTGATCACACCCGCCGTGGGCGCACGGATCCTCGATCGGCTCATCAACCAGAAGACGCCCAGCGTCGTCGCGATCAGTGCCGACTGGAGTCGAGCCCGCCAGGCCGGGTTCGACGGACGGCTACCGCTGATGTTCTCGGAACTCGGAACATCCGAAACACTGGATGCCGAGACCGATTCGGACGGCTCGATCCTCGCCGTGCTCGCAGCCACTCCGGAGGTCGACCGGCCGGCGGTCATCGCGGATCAGGTGAAACACATCGTCGCCGCTGTCTTCGACTGTGGCGTAGACGACTTCGAGCCCGACGACATGCTGGACGACATCGGCCTGGATTCCATGATGGCGATGGATTTCCGGGTCAGGATCAACATGGTGTTCTCGATCGACCTGCCAGTCCTCGAGATACTCAGAGGCGTCAGCGTCAACTCGTTGGCCGATCGAGTGCTCGCCGAGCTCCATTCGATCCACGGCGACGTGCCCGCGGCCGCCGAAGAGCCGTCGCCACCGCAGCCCGCTGTCGTCGATAGACGACGTGGACCGGCTGATGGACGAGATGTCGGATGCCGACCTGCGAGAGCTGCTGGCTGAACTGGAGGCACAGGCCGGGCCGCAAGCCGGAGAGGCGCACTCGTGACGTCCGCGGTATGCGTGCGCGGTTTGTCGAAGGCCTACGGGCGATTACACGCGGTGCGCGATCTGGACCTCGACGTCGGCTACGGCGAGATTTTCGCGATCCTCGGTCCCAACGGGGCGGGCAAGTCGACGACCATCGAGATTCTTGAAGGCCATCGGAAACGCGATGCCGGGCAGGTACGCGTCCTGGGCGAGGATCCAGGGACTGCAGGGCGGAGTTGGCGCGCCAGGATCGGCATCGTGCTGCAGGAAACCAGCGACTTCGGAATGCTGACGGTGCTGGAAACCGCGCGCATGTTCGCGAAGTGTTACGGCGAGGCGCGAGTCCCCGAGGAACTACTCGAACTCGTCGGGCTCGCCTCGAGTTCCGGTTCGAGGGTCAGGACGCTCTCCGGGGGACAGCGACGCCGACTCGACGTCGCGCTCGGCATCATCGCCAAGCCCGAACTGCTCTTCCTGGACGAACCGACCACGGGTTTCGATCCCGAAGCGAGACGGCAGTTCTGGGATCTCATCAGGGTGCTTGCCGGCGACGGCACCACCATCCTGCTCACCACTCACTACCTGGAGGAGGCCGCCGCGCTGGCCGACCGAGTCGCGGTCATTGCCGGTGGGCGGGTCGCCGCGCTGGATTCGCCGGCACGATTGACCGCACACATGAACGCGGCCGCGACGGTGCGGTGGATGGAGGGAGACGAACTCCACGAGGAGGAGACCGACCATCCGACCGAGCTGATCCGGCAGCGGTCGAGCGACGGGGTGGAACTGGCTCAACTCACCGTCACACGACCAACACTCGAAGACGCCTACCTGCGCTTGATCGGGGAGGCGTGATGGCGATCGAGTCTGCGGAGCGCGCGTCCAAGTCCAGGCACCGCGGAGACGATTCGGGTTCGAGCCTCCCGTCCGCAGCGCGCATCGGGTTGTCACGAGTCGTCCCCGAGTTGAAGATGTTCTACCGGCGGCCCGAACAACTGGTGCTGACGTTCTCGATGCCTGCGGTGATCTGCGTTCTGCTGGGCTCCATCTTCTCGGCGAAACTGCCTGGGACGCAGACCAGTACCGGTGCCGTGATCGCAGCGAGCATGCTTGCCTACGGAATCCTCTCGACGTCGTTCATCAACCTCGGCATCGGCATCGCAGCCGATCGCGAAACGGGTGCCCTGAGGCGACTGCGTGGAACGCCCGCGACCGCGTCGTCGTACTTCATCGGGAAGATCATGCTGGTTGCCATCGCGAGTCTCGCCGAGGCCGTCATCCTTCTTGCGTTGGGGGTCCTGGTCTTTCGGCTCCAACTACCCACCGACGTCTCCGCATGGTTCACGCTGACGTGGGTGTTCATCCTGGGCATCGTCAGCTGCTCACTGCTGGGCATCTTCGTCAGCAACTTGGCTAACAACGCCTTGTCGGCTGCTGTCATCACCAACGGCCCGGCAGTCGGGCTGCAGTTCGTTTCGGGCACCTATGTGCCGCTCATGGTTTTACCGACGTGGATGTTGATCGTCGGATCGTTCTTTCCGGTCAAGTGGATGGCTCAGGGTTTCCGCTCGGTGCTGTTGCCACCGCAGATGGTCGTGTTCGAACCGGCGGGCAGCTGGGAGCACGGGCGGATATTCCTGGTTCTGGCCGCGTGGAGCATCGTCGGCCTGCTGGCGTGCCTCTCGCGTCTTCCGCTGGTCGGACAGAAACTGATTGGGAGCTTCGATGCCCCCTCTTCTCTCGATCACCTCCCACTTCTTCCTGCAGATCGCGGTAATCCTCCTGACCTACCGCCTGCTGTGGCCGTTGTTCCGCCGACTCGCTCAGGTACAGGTGGTCGCCATCATGGTGGCCGGATTCCTGCTCGGCCCTTCGGTATTGGGGTGGATATGGCCGGCTGCGCAGCACTGGCTGTTCCCGACGAAGCTGACCATCGGCGCCGAAACGTTCACGCATCCGAACCTCACGGTCATCTACGTCGTCGGCCAACTCGGACTCGTGCTCTACATGTTCCTGGTGGGGGCGTCGTTCAAGCTCGACATCCTCGGCGCGCACGTCAGGCAGGCCGGTGTCACCTCGGCCGCAGGCATCGGCGTCCCGCTGGTCCTCGGTGGCGTCGTCGGATGGTGGATGGTGAGCCTCGGCGGATACTTCACGGACAAGGTCGTGCACTGGCAGGGCGGTCTGTTCGTCGCGGCCGCCGTGGCCATCACGGCGTTTCCGATGCTGGCGTGGATCGTCTACGACTCCGGGCTTCTCAACACCCGCCTCGGGACGATGGCGCTGTCCTGCGCCGCCGTTGACGACGCGTGCGCCTGGGTCCTCCTGGCGACGGTGGTGGCGACGGCCAAGGGAAGTCTCTTCGGCGCGCTCCTGGCCATCGGGGGAGGGCTCGCCTACCTGCTGTTCATGGTCTACGTCGGCCGTCCGCTACTCGGGAGATTGGAGACTTGGACGCCGCCGCGCGTCCCATATCGAACGCACGGGTGGCTTACCGATCGCGCATCTGACCGTCGTTCTCCTGGTCGTGCTGACCGCGAGTTGGTTCACCGATGTGGTCGGAATCTATTCGGTCTTCGGTGCTTTCGTGGCCGGCGCCGTCATGCCACGCGGCGCGCTGCTCGACGCGATCCGCGAACGGTTCGAACCGCTGGTCGGCTACCTGCTGCTACCCGCGTTCTTCATCTACTCGGGGCTGAACACCCAGCTCACCCTGATCTTGGACCCGTCCACCCTGCTCATGGCGGGCGTCGTGCTGGTCGTATCCTTCGCCGCGAAGTTCGGTGCCGTCGGACTGGCGGCGCGTTCGCAGGGCATGAGTTGGTACGAGGCCGGCTCGATGGGTGCGTTGGCCAACGCGCGCGGCCTGATGGAACTCATCCTGCTCAACATCGGACTCGAAGCGGGGCTCATCTCGGGGAAGCTCTACACCATCCTGGCGCTCATGACGATCATCACCACGTTCGTCGCCACGCCGCTGCAGCGCGTGTTCGAACGTCGCCTGCAGAAGTCGGGCTTGAAGTTCGGCCCCACCGGGGAGGAGCCTCGCAGCGAGGTGTCTCCAGTTCCGACCGCATCCGGTTCGTAGTCACGATGACACCCAGTCGACGGACTGCTCACAGGAGGTTCCTGGATGGACGCCCTCACGTCGGCTGCTCCGGCGGCAGACGCCAGCATCTCCTGCTGCGACGAGATGATTTGCGCAACTTTCGTCTTGATCTCATCAATCGTGTCCTGCAATGCCTGGAGCTGGCCCTCCTGTAGTTCGGATTGCTTGAATTGGGCCGCCGCTTCCAATTCCTTTGTCATGGCGTCCTGTGCCTTCGCCGCCTGGTCCAGGCCCGACGCGGTCCCTGACCCGATTCCAGCGCTACGACCGCCCCAGTTGGCCTCAGAACCTAGGCGAACTCGTGTTGATGTCATCAAGACCTCTTGCTAACCCCAGGTCGTTGGTGACCGCTGGGTGGTCACTAACCCTCAATCCGCGTCGGAGTCGCGTTAGTTGCGTGTGGGACAGGGAACCACCGAGGGGTCCGTCCACTTCATTGAGGCGACACGGGCTCCGCAGCCTGCACCGTGGAAGGCCGGTAGCGATGCGTACCACCAAATGGCGGGGACGATATACGACTACTGGGCGTGTTGGATTATCAGGGCAATCGCGGATCTTTCCATCGCCGATCACTTGGCCGGTCGCAGCCTCACCGCCGAGGAAGTGGCGTTGCGCGAGGGCAGCGCGCCCGAGACCACTCTCGTCTCCTGAGGCAGGCGTGTCGGTCGGCCTGGTCACGGAGGAAGCCGACGGCCGATTCGGCTCCACGCCGCTGCTGGAGACGTTGCGCAGCGACGACCGCGGTCTCTGCGCCCGTTCATGCTCAGCCAGATATCAGGTTGGATGCCCTGGGATCACCTCGCCGACGGAGTCCGAAATGGCGCCCGGTCCGCAAAGGCATTCGCGCAGAGGCGAATTGATGTTCCCAGCGACGCTGGAGCCCTTACCGTCATCTGGACGTAGGAACTCCTCGACGCAGAGGAGGTCCGAGTTCCACAGAGGCAATTTTGGTCAAGGCATCGGCCAGGGCGACGAGGTCCAGTCCCTCGAGATGGTCGAGAATGTGGTGTCGGACGGTCGCGAGATGACTTGGCCATGCCTTCTTCAGCCGTGCTAGCCCCGCTCGTGTAAGTACCGCGATCTGTCCGCGGCCGTCTTCCGGTGCGCGCACTCTCTCGACGAGCCCTCGGCGGGAGAGCCGATCAAGAACTCGCGTCAGCCCGCTGTCGGTAATCGCGACGTAGTTTGCGAGTTCACTCATTCTCAAGGAACGCTTGGGCGCCTCAGACAAATTCATCAGCACGTTGTATTCGGTGATATTCAGGCCCTGTGTCTCGGACATGTCTGAATCGAGCAGGCGCGGTATGACGAGAACCGCTCGCGCCAACGCGCGCCATGCGGCCTCCTCCTCCGCGGTCAAGGGTGCGGGCGCGGGCGACGCTTTACTGGTCACGCGCAACATAGTAGTTGCCTGACGCGGCAAGTTCCATTGCTAGCCGAGCCCTGCCCCCTATTGCCGCCGGGTAATCCGTGGAGCATCCATTTGCTTGACGCAGCAACTACCACGGGGATATCCCACGGGCGGCAACCCGTATGCCATCAACCTCGGCGTCGTCGTACCCCTCGCGCATCTGCCGCGCTCGCTGCTGGGACCACTGCGGGGCACCGCACAACGCATCAGTGACCTGCTTGCAGGTCCAATTAAGGCCGCGCGGTGCCGGCGCGGAATATCCGAGACCGCATAGGTGATTGTATTTGCTTGACGGAACAAGCAATCGAGGAGGAGTAGGACATGAGGAGCGCAGTCAGCGACGCGGCCATTGCCGTCGTGCGACGTAACACTGAAGAGGTGCAGAGCAACGGCGATTTCAACCTCTTCGAGGAGCTATTCGACGACGACTTCATCGACCACACTCCGCAACCCGGAACCACGCCTGACAAGGACGGCGTCCGAGTTCTCTACCACCGTCTGCGGGAAGCATTTCCCGACTTCCATGCCGACATCCAGTGGCAGTCCGCCGCAGATGAATTGGTCACGACCTACAAGATCTACAGCGGCACTCAGACGGGAACCTTCCTTGGCGTTGCCCCGACCGGCCGGCGGGTCGAATTCGAAACCGTCGACGTCATGCGTGTCGTGGACGGCAGAATCACCGAGCACTGGGGAGTCGGCAACCTGCTGAAGGTGATGACTCAGCTGGGAGTCATCTCGCTCTGAGTCGAGCCGTCAGCGACGGCGATGCCGCGTGCGTTACCCGACCGAAAGGCCTGGCCCGCGGGGATGGAGCCGGGCAGTCGTCCCCTGAGGCGGCGTGCGAAGCCGAGGACAGCGAGCGCCTGTAACGAATCAATCTCAGTGTGTGCTGGCTGCCGCGTGGCGCCGTCCAGAAGCGGGCACTCGGAGGATAGGAAGGACGCGACGTGAACACACTTGCAAGGATTGCGTTGCTGTTGGCAACGCCCGTTATCGGCGCACTAGTCGGCGCGCCACTTGCCGATGCGTCGCCCGAAAGTGACTTCTGCCGGAAGATGGCCGCCGTCGGGTTCACCAGCGACTGCGTCACTTTGACTACCCTTGCCAAAGAGGTGTGCGCTCAATTCGATCGCGGCCTCGACTTGAACAGCGTCGTGCAGAGGCTGGACCTCGCAACCAAGAACCAAAACCTGTCGAATTACATCATGGCCGGCGCTTCGCTGTACTTCTGCCCGAACCACGCCGACGCGACCTGATCCGCTGCCCAGGACGAGCGACGTGATCTACTCCTGCTCCGAGGCCGGTTGGGCTTCTTCTGGGACGACGGGCCAGTCATATGGCAAACACGGATATTTGTCGTTTCCGACAGTTACGCTGCGCTTGGAAGCCGGTAGAACCGCTAACAGCAAGGTTCTCCGACAAGCGATGCTCAGAGCGAACAGTCAGGGCGGGGGTGCAGATGCCCAGCACCCGCGCAGGTCATGTATCTGAAAACTTGGCGTTCGGCGCAGCCCTGAGCTCACTGTCGTTCTTTTGCACCGCGGTGATGAGCGCTCTGGTGAAAGCAACCGAGGAACTCACGTCGACGGCGGTCGTCCTGCTGTTCCAGAACTTGATCTGCCTTCTGGTCATCATTCCGGTCACAATCCATCGCGGTTGGGGTTCGCTTCGAACCGACAAGATCGGTCTGCATATCTTGCGGGCTGCGACCGGAACCGCTGCCTGGTATGCGCTGTTCGTCGCAATCACTCTGATGCCGCTGACGAACGCGATCCTGCTGACGTTCAGCGCACCACTGTGGATGCCCGTGATCGCGTGGGTGGTTTTCCGCCTGCGAGCATCGAGGGCAACTTGCGTCGGCGCCGTTATCGGGTTTATCGGTGTGGTCTTCGTCCTCCAGCCCCATCACCAGGATTTCAACATCGGCGCCGTGTATGCACTGGCTGGTGCATTCTTTCTCGCGGTCGCGCTCATGTCGGTCGGCTGGCTGGGAGCGACCGAGCCGATGCCCAGAATCCTCTTCTACTACTTTCTATTCTCCACCGTGTTGGTCGCTCCGTTCGCGTTGGTCGATTGGAAACCGTTCGGGGGACGGGCATCGATCTACCTGATCGGTATCGCGTTGACACTGCTTGTGGGCCAGGTGCTTATCGTTCTCGCATACCGCTACGCGGCGGCGGTCAAGGTTGGTCCCTTTATCTACACAGTCATCGTTTTCACTGCACTGATCGACTGGGCAATCTGGGACCGGGCGCCGACGCTGTTCGTTGTGCTGGGCATGGCGCTGGTGATCGGCGGAGGGATCATCGCGATTCGCAAGAAGCCCGACGCCTCGCTGATCGCGTCGAGAAGTAGCCGCGGCTCACGAACATGACGGAGATCGCGCATGCGTCGGCGGATGGTAACCCGATTCGAGATGAACTGGGCCCGCGCAGTGAAGACACGGGACCCCCGCCACGGCTGATCACCGTCGCGATTCTCGCCCAGGCCGTCGAGTACTTTGACTTCTTCGTCTTCGCGACCGCTTCAGCGATATTCCTTGGCCCGCAGTTCTTTTCGCAGTTGAGTGGGACGGCTGCCACTCTCGCCTCATTTGCGACGTTCGCCGTTGGCTTTGTGGCCCGTCCGCTCGGAGGAGCAGTCGCCGGACACTACGGCGACCGTTACGGCCGCAAACCTGTTCTCGTAGCGTCAAACCTTCTCATGGGAGTGAGCACCTTTGGTATCGGCCTCCTGCCGACCGCGGCTGTCATCGGTTGGGCGGCGCCGACGATCCTGATTGCCTTGCGGATCCTCCAAGGGTTCGCTCTTGGCGGGCAGTGGGGCGGGGCATCCCTGTTGTTGACCGAGAGCTCTCCTCGTAGTCGTCGTGGGTTCTACGGAAGCTTCGTACAGGTCGGGGCGCAGCTGGGGCTGATAGGCGGTCTGTCGAGCTATCTCGTTCTGTCGCTTGCCTTGTCCGACGAGCAGATGACGTCGTGGGGATGGCGCATTCCCTTTCTCAGTGGAATCGTGATGGTCGGGATCGGCCTCTATATTCACCGCGAAATCGAAGACACTCCGATGTTTCGCCGCCTCCAGGCGAAGCGTGCCGCAAGCCCAGACCGGAGCGACGCAAGCCGACTCTGCGCCCATCCTCCGCGTCATCAAGACTCACTGGCGAACCATTCTTCTCGCCGGTGGCGCATTCGTCCTCCCGAATGCGGTCGCGTTCATCATCGTCTCGGGGGTGCTGAACTACGGGGTCCAGACTCTCGAGCTCCGGCAAGGTGATGTCCTCGGCGTCATTCTCGCCGCCTGCATCTGCCCCTTGGTGTGTATCCCGTACTTCGCTCACCTCAGCGATCGGTACGGCCGGCCACGACTGTTTCTGATCGGTGCTATAGGTGTTGCGGTATGGGCCTGGCCCATGTTCGCCCTCATCGACACAGCCAACCTATGGCTTTTGTTGCTCGCGCTTGTCGTCTGCTTCATCGGCCACTCGATGATGTTCGGGCCGCAAGTGGCGCTCTACGCAGAGCTTTTCCCGACCGAAGTGCGCTATTCGGGGGCATCCCTCGGGTATCAGATTGGGACCGTGTTCGGCGGTGGCCTCGCTCCATTCGTGACCGCATCTCTGCTCGCGGCCACCCACACCAGCTGGTCGGTGGCGGGCTACATCGACGTGCTGGCCGTAATCAGCCTCACCTCGATTGTGCTGCTGTGGCGTCAGGCCAATGCCGGAGCCAAGGAACTGACGTAGCCATCGTGAAGCGGCCAAAGAGGTCGTTGTGCGACGACACAAACCGCCGCCCCTTGCGGATACGAAACCTTACATTGCCTGCTGCTCAGTCGAATTCACAGCTACGCGCGACGTGAATGGCGACCTCAAAGGGAACGATGTGGAAGCATTTTCTGTCACTCCGTTAGATCACGCAGTGCGACGGATCCACCCCGGGGAGCGGAATTAAGCCGATGCATTCCGGGGAATTGGGAGGCGGAGGCGTGGCCGGAATGTCGAGGGGCATGGGGTGGAAGATTCCGGTGCCCAAGTCGACCCAGCCGTATTGTCCTCCAGCTCCGCTGTACTCGTAGCAGGAGGACCAATCAAAGTCTGGCCACGGCGGCTCGGCCGGCTTGTTATCGCCTGGGCACCAGGTGGGCCGGGCCTGGGCGGTACCGGCTAGCCCCAAACTGGCCAGACCCAAACCGCCGAACATCAAGACGGCCGGTATCAAACCAACGATTCCTCGTTTCGCGATATGGGTGGCGTTCATGTCGTTTCCTTTGTTCCTCGCGGCCTCCGGCACCGCCCACCGCATAGTGTGCGCTGGCGGGCGGTTCGAAGACTCGGAATATTCCTATCTCGTGGGTGCAAGTGGACACCGCCGGCATTGCTACCGATCCCAACAAGCCGACCCAGTTGCCTCAAAACCTAAGACAAACTCGTGTTGATGCCCAACAGACCTTCTGCCGACAGTTCCACGAGGTCACAGTGGTCGATGTTGTTTTGCCGAGTTCGCGCGCGTATGTGACACGGCGCGATCGATGTACAGAGCAGAGCCAGATCACCTACGCAGGTTCCCATATCAAGATGCCGCCATCGGCGAGCAACGACATGTGCAACTTCTGATCCCGGATCAAATATGACCGCACACAGGAGAGCGCTTCGGCGACGATCTGATCAAGCGATGGCTGGGGGCACATCATCCTGGTTGTGGCGATCGGCCCGAATGTCAATGTCCCCGAGTCATCGTTGCCGCTCGGCGTGGCTGTCCATGACCCGTTTCCCCTGTTGCAGTCGATCTGAAATGCGGCGCGCCCGTCGGCGCCGAAATCCACGGTGAACTTGCCGGGGTCCGGAGTCTTGGTCGTGCCCTGGTCGTCATTTATCGATTGGATTTCCACCAGTCGCCATCGGGTTCCGGTCAACATCGGTGAGGAGTCTCCAATGGAGCAGCCAACGAGCAAAAATGCAAGGACAGCCCGCAGCGCGGGCTTGGCGGGGTTTGGGCAGCGGTGCGTTGGCGACGCGGTGGTGACGAGATCGTTCACTTGAGCTCGAAACCCAGCGACAGTTCCCGGCAGGCTTCTCAATTGACACCCTCATGAGCTTGAGTGTCGACCCGCGGACGCCGCCACCCAACGACGCGGAGCGCGATCATGCCCACAACCTGCCAGCGCCCTTGCCGAATAGTGCTTGGGCGTGACCAGGAAGCAGAAGGGTTCCTCAGCTGTGGTTACTTGTCTTTGTTGTGTCCCGGCCGCGGGGGTGGCGGCGGCTTTGCCTTTGTGGTCGGCTCGAACTTGCCGCCCTTCTTGGGGTCGTACGCGCCCTGCTTGGCATCGGTCATGGTGATACCTCTCGCTAGTTCGACCACCCTTCACGGTATCGGGGGAACAGAGACGAGGTGCCAGAACCGCGTGAACTCTCGTTGGGGTTCGGATCGGCGGCGGTTTGAGGTGTGTTCGCGATTCGACGTGTGCGGGCCGCGCCGCACGAGAGAATGGCTCGATGATCTGGCTGTTGCAGATTTCGCCTCTGATCGTCGGCACTCTGACAGTGATTGTCGTTGTGGTGCTGTCGCTCCTCGGGCTCTTCATTTTCCGCCGACTCGTATCCCAAACCCGCCTCGAAAGTGCCCACGGTGTGTCGGGAGAAGTGTTCTTCTCGCTCGCCGGAGTGCTCTACGCAGTGCTCGTCGCGTTCGTCGTCGTGGTGGTGTGGGAACAATTCGGCGACGCTGAAGGGGCCACAGAAAACGAGGCCAGCGCCATTGCCGACCTGCTCCGGGACTCGCACGCGTTTCCGGTTGCCGACCGCCCGGCGGTGCAGAATGCGCTGATCGCCTATCTCGATGACGTACGCAACGACGAGTTCCCGCGGATGCGAAGGGGCGACTCGATCGAGCAACAGTCGGAGCAACTGACAGCCGTCTGGGAGTCATATCTGAAGATTGAGCCGGTGACCAGAACCGAGATCGCCTTCTATGACCAGGCTATCCATAGGTTGGACGACTTGAGTACCGGCCGGAAGGAACGCATTGCGACCGGTCAGGCGGAGATACCCGGTGAATTGTGGGTTCTGCTGCTCGGCGGCGGGGCGGTCGTCATGGCGTTCACATTCATGTTCGGCACACCGGATGCCGTGGTCCATGCCACCGCCGTCGGGTTGACCGCCGCGTTGATGGGCTTCGTGATGTATCTGATCTTCGCCCTCGAGCATCCGTTCGTCGGAACGCTGTCCGTCAAACCCGAGGCCTACGCTCACGTGCTCGAAATCTGGCAGCAGCAGGCGAAGCATCAGTGACCCTTTTGCCAAACTAGATAACATCGAGTGACCTGCTTTCGCGGATTGGTCGCATTGTCTGCTAGACGTCTGATGGTCGATGTGGGACCGCCATGACGATGACATCATGAGTAGACCGGCGACAGGTCGACAAAGATGCGGTAATCATCAATCTTGCCAGCGTCGTTCGCGCGATAGATCGTCGCCGAAGGGACAGTGACCTGTCGACCATCTAGCCGTCGATAGGTGACGTCGGCATAAGCGATCGTGTGTCTTCCGCTTGTCCATGTATTGACGACATCGTGGTGCAAAGCAGCAATCGTCGTGTAGAACTCCGTGAGGCCGGCGACGATTCCGCCGCGTCCGATCATAGGTTCCGCATTGCCGAAGACCGCCCGTGCATCCTCGGCAAAGAGTGCGCCGATTCCTTGGACGTCCATGTTGTCGAGTAAAGCGAAGACACGGGCAGGCGGTAGATTCATGTGATCCGTATGGGGCACGTTATGCGCACACCCCTGAGCCTCGGATGCCGTTGGCGTAGAGGTTGGTCAGTCCGATCGAGATGTTGTTGATCCCCGAAGGATTGTGATTCTTGATGCTTGTGCTGATGTTGGACTGCTGTTGCCAGACCGCGCGGAAGTCTTTCCCTTCATAAATGGGGATGTAGGTATCACACGGATCGCCTTCCAGGCAATAGTTGCAGTCATCCACCACGGTGAAGGCCCGCGCTCTGGGTGCTAGGTAGTCCTCGGATTGATCGATGTTGGCGGTCACCGCGTCGGCTTGCTGCTGAATGCCAGGTGCGGTGTAGTCGTCGTGATTGGCGGCGAGACTCGCGTTGAAAGTGTTGATCTGGTCCATCAATGTGTCGTATTGGGCGTTGAACCATTCGCACATCTCGCGTTCGGAAGTGATGTCGGCGTCGGTGACTCGGTTCTGATGAAGATTGTGGGGAAAGGCGAAGTTCGGCGCCCAATTGGTCGGCGTCGGCGTGAACACCGGTAGTGGAGGCGCGGGCGCATTGGGGTCGGAGTCGGCGCCGGCTGTCAGCGTGAGCGTTGCCGCAGTCGCCAGTGCAGTACACGAAGCGATGATGCTGAACCCGCGTATCAGCCGGGAGCGAGCCGAGACCCGCATCCATCGTGGTATTGATAGCCTCTTAGATAAAGTGTTGTAATAGAACATAATTCGCCTCAGGCATCAGGATCCCCTTTCGATTACCGCCCGTATGTCTCGGTCTGTCCGATGTCGTCGGGTCGAGAACGCGAGGGCGTATCACTCAGAACGGAAGACGATGAAGCTGGGCCGGTCGGCGTCGCTTGCGTGGATGTGGAGCTGCGGAGCGTCGACCGCGGCTGAAAACCCTTGTATTGCGGTTCATAACCGAAGTTCTGCCACTTTGGGTTATACCCAAGAGAGGGCCATTTGGGGTTGTAGCCGAGCGCCAGCCAGCGCGGGTCGTCGGAATGAGGGAGCACGTCAAGGTTGTTGGGAGCCGTAGAGAGCGAGCTTCCGTCGGTCTTGGTGCAGGGGGCTGACGGACCGATGAGGGTGCAATCGTCGTAATGCGGCGTAGCCGATTGGCCGGTCAGGACGACCGAAGACACCATCGCCCCCGCCGCCACTATCAACCGGGCTCGTGTCCGACGCTGTGGTTTGACGGTGGCAGAAGGTGTTTGGTCTGCTGTTCCACTCATGCGGTAGTTCCAACGACATGAACGACGTGATTAATACCTCTGCGCGGTTGGTGTCCGGTCACGCGTCTTCTGGCTCGGACGTCGCAGCTGCACCCGGGGTCGATGGGCCGTCCGTTTCGATGGCCGCGACCGTCTCCGCCGTGGTCGGAACGGCATGTGCGAGGAATGCGTAGTTCACCAAAGCGGCGAGATAACCGTCCCCAAAAGTCGGGTGTCGAGGCCCCGCTGTCGCATCGCGGACCACGGCTACTTCGAATCCCTGCTCGAGCAGATCCCGCAGGTGCGACTCCACGCAGATGTTGGCGAGCATGCCACACAGGATCACCTTGGTGATCCCGCGCTTGCGGAGCTGCAGCACCAAGTCGTTGGTCTGAGGGCCCCACACCTTATGGGGGCTAGCGACGACGGTGGTCGAGTCTTCGATGAATGGTTTCAACTCGTCGAGCCAGTCAGCACCAGAACCAGCGAAACCATCGAGGTTGAGCGGGCCAACCCGCGCGAATGTGTTGGTGCGAAGTTCATCTGCCTCTAGCGGCCCATTGAACAGCCAACGGTGGTCAGTCGGATAGAAGTAGTGCGGAGAGACGAACACCGGAAATCGACTCGCCTTGGCGGCTGCGAGGATGTCGACGAGGTGCTCGACTGTTCTGTTCTCAGTCACACTGGCGCCCAGTACATCCCAGTTCCTGCCCGACGGGCTCAAGACATCGTTCTGCGGGTCAATGACGACGACAGCGGTGTCAGGGCGGTTGTAGTTCGCGAGAGGGCTCCCGAGACCGGCGACGTCCCGGTCAGAAGGGGACGACGTTGGCGAGAGAAGCAGAAGAGGCGCGCGGTCCCGCCGTTTCATGAATTCCGGGACATGGGTCATGGCGCCTCCTGCTCTTCGTCACTGGATTGAGAACAGATTGCATTCGTTCTCCGATCGGAAAAAGAGCCAGTTCGGGATGCACTTATCGCCGGGGCCGGATAATCCGGGCGGTTCGTTCACAGCCTCGTTAGAATTTGCAGGTGGAGCTGCGACAACTCGAGGCTTTCGTTGCTGTGGCAACAGAGCTGCACTTCGGTCGCGCCGCGGAACAATTACACATGGGTCAATCCACGCTTAGCGACCTGATCCGGCGTCTGGAGCGGGAAATGGGCACACCGCTGCTGACGCGAACCACTCGCCGTGTGGCGTTAAGCAGCGCCGGAGTCGTATTGCTCAGTCGCGCTGAAGCCATTCTCCACGAAGTTGCCTGCACTACCGCCGAAGTGCATCGGCTGGCCGGAGGGGACACCGGAACAGTGCGCGTGGGGATCACGCCTCCGGTCGCGCCGGTTCTATCGCCCCACCTTGTCGGAAGCCTGCGCGCCGCGGCGCCAGAGGTGGAGCTCGTCGTTCGACACATGTGGCTGACCGACGTCAGGCGCGCTATCGCCGAGGGCGCAATCGACGTTGCGATCACCTGTGGTCTTGTGTCAGATCCACCGGGAGTGGTCAGCGAAGTCTTCTGCGGCGAGCCATTATTCGTTTGCGTGAGGCCAGATCACCCGGTCGCCGAGGACGCCGCCGTGACGTTGGCTCAGTTGAAGGATGAAACGCTGGGCGTTCACCGAGAAGAACTCTTTCCAGCCTGGGCGTTGGCCGAGCGGCAGGCGCTTGAGACGGCCGGTGTGTCTCCCCCCACGGTGGAGCTCGCAGATACCGATCTGTCGGCGTGCCACTGGCACGCGCAGAAAGACATCGCCTGGATCCTGACAACCGAATCAATCGCCAGTGACGAGATGACTGACCCGCTTCTACCGGTGACTCCGACCGTCGTCGTGCCGTACACGCTTCAATGGAATCCCGATCGAGCCCCAACCGCAGCGGTCGGCCGATTCGTGCAGTTGGCGTTGACCGTCGATGTGCCGTCGGGCTGGGTGACCCAACGCGATCACCTGCACCACAACCAAGTCTGAGAACACAGAGTGCTCGGCTCACCATCCGCTTCACAGATGGAAGGTCGCTCTTTCACCGGGCAGGGGATCGAACGGGCGGCTCAATGGAGTCTGCGGCCCGTTCGCGGATTGCGACCGCCGTCTCGAGCATCTGGGCAGTGCTGGTGAACCAGTCCTGCAGATTCAGATCCACGATGAGCTCGTCTGCGCCGGCCTCAGCGGCCGTCTGGACATCGTCCATGACTTGGTCGAGCGTGCCGACGAACGCCGATCGGCCTGGTTCTGCCGGGCGATCGGTGAAGGTGATGTTGCCGACCACGACCATTTCCATCCGGCTCGGGTCCCGGCCGTAGTCGGACGCCATTTCCCGGATGCGGTCCCAGCTTGCGCGCAGTTCTGCGGCTCCGGTCGGGCCAGGTGTGGTGAGGAGCGGCAGCCAGCCGTCCGCGCGTTTGGCGATGCGCTGCACGGCCTTTGGGCTGGTGCTGCGGCCCAAGTTGCTCCCACCGCCGCCCAGCATGACGGGGATTTTCGAGGCCGGCTTGGGCAGGACCGAGGCGTTGTCGATGACTACGCGAGGACTGCGGAAGGTCACCGGGTCGGGCCCCCACACGGCATCGAAGACGTCCAGCGTCTCGTCGAGGAAGCGGCCGCGATCGGCCCGGGTGGCGCCAGTGGCCCGAAGATCGTCGCTGGACCAGCCGGTGCCCAACCCCGCGATCACGCGGCCACCGCTGATCTGATCGATCGTGGCCAGCGCCTTGGCCAGCTGGACGGGTGTGTGCTGCGCGGCGATCAGAATCGCAGTGCCGAGACGCACCTTTTCGGTCGCCACCGCCGCTGCCGTGAGGACTGCCAGGGAATCGGCCACCTGCCGCGAGGATTCCGGCCACGGCTCGTTTGGTGGCGCATACGGTTCGAGGGGCGACTGCGGGAAGATCAGTCGTTCGTACGTCCACAAACTGGCGTATCCGGCCGCTTCGGCCGTTCTGGCCGCATCGACCACGTCGTGTTGCAGGTCGACACCCAATCTCTGGGGCAGACGCAGTCCGAGCTTCATTTGAGACCCTCCGATGTAGTACACCCAGCGTCAGCGCTAACCGAGCTGATGCCTCGCAGTTCCACGCCCTCGCGGCGCCGCGACGCACCGTCGTCGGTTCCGGGCCTGAGGACATTCAGGAGCAAACCGACGATGCTGCTGTCATAACGCATGGCGCATGGGCGCGATTCCCGGCAGACACCTGGTCTGGCCCACGCACCTGACGGGATCTCTAACCGACGATTCGTCGGATCTGTTGAGTCAACTGATGTTCGCCAATGACGCGGAGAAGTGCCCCAAGCGCCCTTCGTCCGGGTATGCGGAAGTCATGACCTTGACGGATCACGTTGCACCGACGTTGATGGATGATGTGCGAGTGCCCGACGACGTTGCGCTGGTGGACACGGCTATGTCGACTTCGAACCGGAACTAATCATCGGCTCCTCGACGGCACCCGGCTAGGGAGAGTTCATGAAACGTCAGATACCGCGTGCGCGTGACCTCGCACCGCTCATGCAGTTCAAAAGGCCGCGATTCAACGCGAAAGAACGCCGATTGGCCAGTGCCTTGACCATTGAGGATCTGCGCCGCATCGCCAAGCGACGCACACCCAAGGCGGCGTTCGACTACACCGACGGCTCAGCGGAAGCCGAACTGTCCATCGGGCGGGCGCGGCAGGCGTTCCAGGACATTGAATTTCATCCGTCGATCCTTCGGGACGTGTCGACGGTGAATACCGGCTGGGACGTGCTGGGCGCTCCCGTGCGTCAGCCGTTCGGTATCGCCCCCACCGGTTTCACCCGGATGATGCAGACCGAAGGCGAAATCGCAGGGGCTCATGTTGCAGCGAGAGCCGGTATCCCGTTCGCGTTGTCCACCATGGGAACGGCGTCCATCGAGGACGTCAAGCGCGCGAACCCGCACGGCCGCAATTGGTTTCAGCTATACATGTGGAAGGACCGGGATCGGTCGATGGCTCTGGTTGCGCGCGCAGCGGAGGCAGGCTACGACACGTTGCTCGTCACCGTCGACGTCCCGGTCGCCGGCGCGCGACTGCGCGACAAACGCAACGGCATGTCCATCCCCCCGGCGCTGACGCTGCGCACCGTCGCCAATGCGCTTCCGAGGCCACAGTGGTGGATCGACTTCCTGACCACTGAACCGCTGGCGTTCGCCTCGCTGGATCGCTGGTCGGGGACCGTGGCCGAATTACTTGACTCCATGTTCGATCCCACTGTCACCTTCGATGACCTCGCCTGGATCAAGTCGCAGTGGCCAGGCAAAGTGGTGGTCAAGGGCATTCAAACGGTAGCCGACGCACGCGCAGTGACAGACCTGGGCGTGGACGGCATCGTGCTGTCTAACCACGGCGGCCGCCAGCTCGACCGCGCGCCGATCCCGTTCCACCTATTGCCCAGTGTTGTCTCCGAAGTGGGGAAAGACGTCGAGATCCTGTTGGACACCGGCATCATGTCCGGCGCTGACATCGTGGCCTCGATCGCGCTGGGTGCAAAGTTCACTCTCATTGGACGCGCCTACCTGTACGGCCTGATGGCCGGAGGGGAGGCGGGTGTCGACCGTGCCGTCGAAATCCTGTCGGAACAGGTCGCTCGCACGATGCGCCTGCTTGGCGCCGCGACACTCGAGGAATTGAACCCCGGCCACGTCACACAGCTGGTCCGGTTGGCTCCGCGCCCACTCCTGGCGGATCGGCATGGGGGATAACGTCTGGGCGGACCCCGACTGTGCCTTACTTTGGGCAACGGCTACTGAGGCTTTGGCGCATTCCCACGACCGCGCGTCGGTGCGAGAGGAGCAGGCGAGATGCGCGTTGTCGTCATTGGGGGCGGCCCCGCTGGTGTTTCCGCCGCCCTGCACGCCGCCGAGCTGGGCGCAGAGGTCACGCTCATCGAGCGGGGGCGGGTCGGCGGCACCGCCTTCAACAGCGGCCCGGCACCGGTGCGCACGCTGGCTCGGGCCGCGCGCCTGGTGAGGGACTGGAGTTCGTGGGAGACGTTCGGTCTGCGCGGGCCACGGCCCGAGGTCGACGTCGCCGCCACCCTGGCCAACGCCCAGCGGGTAGCCGGCTACCTCTATGAACGCAAGCGCATCGCCGACCACATCCGCTCCGTCGGGGTCGACCTCGTCGAAGAGGCAGGCGACGCCCGGTTCGTCGACGCCAACACGGTCGCCGCGGCCGACGGCCGCACGTGGACTGCGGATCGGGTGATCATCGCCGTCGGCGGCAAGCCTGGGCGACTGCCGATCCCCGGGGCCGAGCTCGGCCTGACCTACGAGGACGTGCGCAGCCTGACCTCCCTGCCCGACCGGGTCTGCGTCATCGGGGCGGCCGACACGGGCTGCCAGCTCACGTCGATCCTGGCGGACTTCGGCTGCGACGTCACGCTCGTCGAGTATGCGCCTCGGATCGTGGCAGCGAGCCGATGTCGACGTCTCGGTCGCGCTCGAACACGCTTTCCGGGGGCGCGGCATCGAAGTCATCACCAGCGCCGCAGTCCATCAACTCGAGGCGCTCGAACCCGGTGTGCGCGTCCAGTACCGAGTCGGCGACGAGTCCAGAACGGTCGACGTGGACGCGGCGTTCTTCGCCGTCGGCTGGCCAGGCAACGCCGACCTCGTCGACGCCGCCGCTGCCGGCGTGGCCACCGAGCGCGGCTACGTGATCGGTCGACGCGTTCACGGCCACGAACGTCCCCCACATCTTCGCCGCGGGTGACGTCGACGGGAACAGCATGCTCGTCAGCAGCGCGACGCTCGAAGGCCGTGTCGCCGCCGAGAACGCGGTGCTCGGCCCGCGCCGTCGGGTCGTCCATGAGATCGTCCCCGCCGGCAGTTTCACCGACCCCGAGTACGGCAGCGTCGGGCTCACCGAGGAGCAGGCCCGCGCCCGCTACGACTGCGCCGTCGCGGTGGCCCGCTATGAGGACATGCTGCGGCCCGTCGCTGACGGGCAGCCGGAAGGGTTCTGCAAGCTGATAGTCGAGACCGCAGAGCGGCAGATCGTCGGCGCTCACGTGCTCGGCGAGTACTCGGCCGAAGTGATCCAGATGGTCGCGGCCTGCATGGCGGCGGGCATGCGCGTCGAGGATGTCGCCGAGCTTCAGTTCGCCTTCCCCACCTTCACCGAGGGAGTCAGTCAGGCTGCCCAGATGGTGGTGAACCAGCTCGGCGTCCGTCCGATGCCCCAACTCTGGAGCAGTCTGAGCTCCACGCCGTCAGTACTGGAATAGGTTCAGTCCGCGCGATCGCTCGTTTTCCGGCAGATGACGAGGGCCTCGATGTAGTCCCATCGATAGCGGTCGGGAGCCTCCATGACGCGTTCCTCGAGCTCTGCAAGGAAGTCGGCGAGGAGACTGGCAGCGCGTGCCTCGCCCTCGAGCGCGAACGCACGGCGAAGGAGCGGCCCTCCCCAAGCGGTCACGCTCTTCACGTAGTCCCGCGCGAACACCGCGGGATCGTCGTGACGGTAGGGGTTGTCGAGACGGAAGAGCTCGATGCTCTCGAGTTCGAGGTCGGCGAAGCTTCCGCCGCACGCGTCGAAGGGCGCCCGGAACTCGTCGAGTGTGCGCGACCAGACCGGAACGACGGCCGCGGCGATGGTGACGCCGCCGATGCGCCCCGCGCGACGCCACTCGGCGAGCAACAGATTCATGTCCCCGACGATCTCGTCGTACAGCCCCGTCCTGTCCGGGCAGGGAGCGGGGGAGGCTGGGATGGCGGCGATAAACCATCCCCCCGGCGCCAGCTCTAGCGAGCGCATCTCGAGCATTTGCTTCCACTGCCGCTCCGCGGCGATGCGCCAGCCGCGTCGCTCGTCCTCGTCCACGTGGTCCGGGTGGGCGGGGAAGACCGAGCCGGTCGAGGCCAGGCCTGCGGCGTCGGCGATCCAATGCATGGTCGTCCCGGTCACCGCGAGGTGGACTGTGCCACGCGGAAAGGAGGGAGCCTGGTGGAGTGGAATTCCGGCCATGGAGACGACCGTGGTGGGAGGCGGTTCGCGATCGAGAGCTCGCTGACAGGCCTCACCGTGAGCCTCCGATGAGGCGTAATGGGCGCCCGCTCCCGAGTCGACGACCCCTGGGCCGGAATCGGCCTCGGCCGGGATCACGACCATCACGCCCTTGTCCTCCGCCGGGCCGAAGGCGTCCCGCAGGTGGGCGGCGGCGACCCGCCATGCGTTCGTCGGGAGATCAACCAGCGCGTAGATCATCGGCCGGCAGGCGCGCTGCGCCATCAGGTCGCGGATGAGGCCGTGAGAGTTCACGCCGTCGGCTGCGCCCAGATCGGCCACGCGGAGCACGGGCTCGCTCGCCAGCCTCTCCGCGGCGGCCATCACGGCCGGGTGGGTCGCCTCAAAGGCGGCGCGCTGCGAGAGGGCGTGCCGCGCGTAGTCGTCCGCCATGCTCAAGAGCTCGGGCCCGTCCGGACGGCGTTTCGGTTCGATCGTTGCTGGAAGATCCACACTCGCTCCCGCTGCTCGACGTGGCCGTCAATTTGGAACCATACTTACTTGCCTCGACGAATCGGTCGGTATCGGCTTCGGCCCAGCAGTCTGACACCTTGCCTCTGCGACCGTGGATCTCGAGACCCACATCGAGGACATCCAAAGCACACTCGAAGCCGAGCGGATCGATCGCGCCGTGCGGGGGACTACTTCCGTTGCGGGGGAGGATGTCTCATCGCGTATCGGTAGAAGTCGGCGTTGTCGAGCCGGGATGCCGCCGCCTCGTCGACGACCACCGTGACGTGAGGATGCAGCTGCAGCACCGAAGCCGGGCAGCTTGCGGTCACCGGCCCCTCGACGGCCGCCGCAACGGCTGCCGCCTTGTGCGCTCCCGTCGCGATGAGCACCAGGTGCCGGGCAGCGCTGATCGTGCCCAGGCCCTGGGTGATGACATGGCGAGGCACCTCGTCGACGCTGTCGAAGAATCGGGCATTGTCCTGTCGGGTCTGCTCGGTCAACGTCGTCACCCGGGTGCGCGAGCCTAGCGACGAACCCGGCTCGTTGAACCCGATGTGCCCGTTGGCGCCGATGCCGAGCAGCTGAACGTCGACGGGCCCCGATCGGGCGATCAAGGCGTCGTATTGTTCTGCGGCAGCGAAGATGTCGTCGGCCACACCGTCGGGGCCGTGCACGCGTGCGGAGTCGATGTCGAGGTGGTCGGTGAACTCCGCCCGGATGACGTGCGCATAGGACTGCGGATGCCCCGCCGGCAGGCCCACGTACTCGTCCAGCAGAAACGCCCGTACCGCCGCGAACGAGACCCTCCTCCCGGTGCCGGCGGATCAGCTCCCGGTACACCGACAGCGGCGACGACCCCGTCGCCAGCCCCAGCGTGGTGGCGCCCGAACGGACGGCGCGGTCGAAGACGTCGGCAACCGTCGCGCCGCACGCCGCCTCGTCCCGCTCGACGATGACTTCCATCGTACCTTCTGTCGTCGCCTGGCTCGATCATCAGCTTCGCTCGGCCGAGGACGCGGCGGTCGAACACCAGGTCCCACGCCGTGTCCATCGCGGTGGCGATCGCGCCGACGAGGACGGCGTCGTCGCCCAGGTGTCCCCCGACGATGTCGGGAACCAACGGAATCGTCGTCGGCGAGTTCGCGGCGCATCGGGTCGGCGAGCAGGTCGGCGTTGCGACCGATTCCGCCCGCGAGCACGATCAGCCCCGGGTCGAGCACGGCGGTCACCACCGAGACGACGTGCGCCAGTTTGGACGCCTCGTCCGCGACGACGCGCCAACGCGCGTTCGTCGCCGTCGCGGGCCGTGTCGAACACCGCCTTGGCGGTCGGCAAGTTCAGCCCCGCGTCGCGGGCCGCCGACACCACCGCCTGGCCCGCCGCCACGACCTCCACCGGACCCGGCCGGTGCGCCGTCACCCCCGCAGGGACGCGGCCGTAGGGCAGGTCGGCGATCTCCCCGGCCGCACCGTGCGCACCGCGAAAGAGCTTGCCGTCGACCAGGATTCCCATGCCGATGCCCGTACCGACGGTCAGGCACGCCACCACGTCGACGCCCTGCGCCGCGCCGCGGGCGTGCTCGCCGACCGCGCACAGATTGGCGTCGTTCTCGACGATCACCTCCGAGCCGTTCGCTCCGAGCAGCGCCACCAGCTCGTGCAGCAGGCCGCGCCGCTCCCAGCCGGGCAGATTCGGCGCCCGGTGCACGGTGCCCGTGGCCGTGTCGGGGATGCCCGGCGTTCCGAGGACGGTCACCACGATGTCGTCGTCGGCCAGCCCGGCCTCCGCGACGGCGCGGTCGACGGATTCCTCGACGGTGCGCACCAACATCGCCCCCGAGCGGCTGCGGTTCGGCTGCTCGACCCGGGCCACGACGGTCGCCGTCCAGATCGGCCACCGCGACGTGCAGCACGCGCCGGCCGACGTCGACGCCGACGATGTGACCCGGCGTCCGGAGCGGTGCGGTAGACCACCGCCGCCCGACCGGGACGGTCCGCGCCTCCGGCCGATCGCCCGCACCAGGCCGTGCTGTTCCAGATCCAGAAGTGCCTGTCCCACAGTGGGTTTCGACAGCCCGGTGTCGCCGGCGATCTGCGGGCGCGTCGCCTCGCCGTGGTCGCGGAGCCGGTCGAGCACCAGCCGCTGGTTGAGCGCGCGCATGCTCGCCGGGGTTCCCGCCTGCGGCGCAGTCGGGCCGTCCACCGCCACCTCCGTTCCACGTCTACGCCAGAAGTTTACGCACGAACTCTTCCACACCCGCGCCGATCTATGTTAAGAAACTTTCCTAACGAACTACAACGAAGGAGGTGCATCATGAGCTCACCGTCGACCGGAGCCCCGGCGTCCGCGCAGCCCGCGCTCGAACGCAGGATCGGCCCGCTGCAGGCCACCGCGATCAACATGACCCAGATGTGCGGCATCGGCCCCTTCGTCACGATCCCCGCCATGGTCGCCACCATCGGCGGCCCGGAAGCCATGTTCGGCTGGATCGTCGGCGCCATCCTCGCGCTCGCCGACGGCCTCATCTGGGCCGAACTCGGCGCCGCCATGCCCGGCGCCGGCGGCACCTACATCTACCTACGCGAGGCCTTCCAGTACCGCACCGGCCGGCTCATGCCGTTCCTGTTCGTCTGGAGCGCCGTGCTCTTCATCCCGCTGATCATGTCCACCGGCATCATCGGCCTGGTCCAGTACCTCGGCTACCTGATCCCCGGCGTCACCGACGACGCCGGAAACACCGCGCTGGGCAAGATCATCGGCGTCGGCATCACGCTGCTGATCATGGCGGCGCTGTTCCGCAAGATCGGCCAGATCGGCAAGCTCACCACGGTGCTGTTCGTCGTCATGCTGGTCGCGGTGCTCAGCACGATCGTCGCGGCGTTCAGCCACTTCAGCGGCGCGCAGGCCTTCGCCTTCACCCCCGGCGCGTTCGGCTTCAGCGGCGGCACGTTCTGGGCCGGCCTCGGCGCCGGCCTGATCATCGCCGATCTACGACTACCTCGGCTACAACACCACCGCCTACCTCGGCGGCGAGGTGCGCGACCCCGGCCGCACCATCCCGCGGTCCATCGTCTTCTCGATCCTCGGCATCATGAGCCTGTACTTCCTGCTGCAGATCGGCGTGCTCGGCTCGCTCCCGCTCGACGAGCTCAAGACCGCCACCTCGGTCGCCTCGACGGTGCTCGAGCAGGCCTGGGGATCGGCTGCCGCGCAGGTGATCACCGTGCTCATCGTCGTCGCGGCCATCGGCTCGGTGTTCGCCGGCCTGCTCGGCGGGTCCCGCGTCCCGTTCGAAGCCGCCCGGGACAAGGTCTTCCTGCCGGTGTTCGCCAAGCTGCATCCCGAAGCTGAACCTGCCCACCGCCGGCGTGCTCACCATGGGCGTGATCACGATCATCGGCTCGCTGTTCACGCTGACCACCATCATCAACGCCGCGGTCGCGACGCTGGTCATCATCCAGTCGCTGGCCCAGGTCGCCGCGATCGTCGTGCTGCGCCGCCGGCAACCGAATCTCGACGCGCCCGTACCGCCAATGGCTGTACCCGGTGCCGACGATCGTCGCGCTGGTCGGCTGGGTCTACGTCTACGTCTCCGCGACCTGGCTGTCGATCGGCCTGTCCGTGGGCTGGATCGCCCTCGGCTGCATCGCCTTCCTGATCTACGCCAAGGCCGAGCACACCTGGCCGTTCGGCCCGAAGGAGATCAACGAAGCCTTCACGGACGAGGTCAAGGCGGCGTGATCCACGGGTGAGCGGCCGCCGGATAGGGTGCCCCCATGTTGCACGCGAGGGCAATTCTGTTCGACATCGATGGGACGTTGGTGGACTCGACCCCTGTCGTCGAACGGTCTTGGCGCACATGGGCGCAGGAATACGACGCCGACGCCGAAGCGGTAATGCGAGTCTGTCACGGCAGGCGGACCGAGGACACCGTCGCTGAGTTCGTCACGCCGCAGCAGCTGGCCGCCGCGGTGGCTCGGCTGCAGGGACTTGAATTGGGTGATTTCGACGGCGTGCATGCATTGCCCGGCGCGCAGCAGCTCCTCGATGTCCTTCCTCGTCAGCGGTGGGCCGCAGTGACGTCGGGCGAGCGCGCGCTGATGACCGCTCGGCTGGCGGCGGCGCAACTACCGATCCCCGAGATCATGATCTGCGCCGAAGATGTCGCCGCCGGCAAGCCGAGCCCCGAAGGTTACCTACAGGCGGCTGCCGCGTTGGGCTTCGAGGCCGGGCAGTGCGTGGTGGTCGAGGACGCGCCCGCGGGCATCGCCGCGGGGCAGGCCGCTGGCGCGCAAGTCCTGGCGGTGACGACCACCCACACTGCCCACCAAGTGGCGAGCGCCGATGTGATCGTGGCCGATCTGTCTTGCGTGCGTGTGAGATCCACCAAAGACGGTGTCGCGCTGACCACGCACGGTTAGAGGATGTGGTGCAGGCCTCCGGCTCGCCAGTTCAGACGCCGAACTCCTCGGCGGCGTCGATCAACCACTCGGCGAGATAGCCGGCGAATGACGATCGGACCAGGATCCGGTAGTCGGTTCCGTTGTCGTCAACGGGATCAGCACGACGGCGGCCTGTCCGAGCATCGTCTGCGCGGCGGCGCCGGGACCGAACACCGTCGGGTGCAGGTCGAGCGAGCAGCCCTTGGCGAGCACGTCGCGGGCGTGGGCGCCGCGCAGCCGCAGCGTGGTGCGCTGCGCGGACACGTCGACCGCCGCGCCGCCGTGCTCGACCGACCGCCTCGCGCAGCTGCGACTCCAGCTCCTCGCCGGCCACGATCGGTCGGAGGTGACCAGCCATTCCTCCGGTCCGAACCAGATCACCGTCGTGTCCGGATCCGCTGGCGCACGTCGACGGGGTGGTCGGCAACGCGGCGACACCGAGGACCTCGGCGGCTGCGGCGCCGCCGGGACCGGACCGGGTCGACCCACAGGTCGACCATCGCGACGAACGGCTCCTCGGCTGACGCTCGCCGATTCCGGCAGACTCGCGAACCGGATGCCCAGCCCTGCAATGGGCTTCGGCGGGTGAGGGTGTCAGCCATCGCGGCGCGCTCCTTCGGGATCGACGAGGACGGAGCCGGTGACCTCCACCGGCACCAGGGTTCCGTCCACCGGGACGGTCAGGGTGTCTCCGATGCGGGCGTGGCCACCCTTGACCAGGGCCAGTGCGAACGGGCGCCCCAGCTCGGCGCTGCGGTAGCTCGACGTGACGTGCCCCAGCATCGGCACCGGCGCCGGAGGCAGTACGCCGTCGGCTGGCGCTCGATGATCTGCGCGCCCTCGGGCAGCACGGTCTCCGCGTCGAGGGGCAGCAGTCCGACGAACTGCTTGCGCAGCGGGTTGAGGTTCTCGCTGCGGGTGAACGACCGCTTGCCGATGAAGTCGGGCTTCTTCTTCGACACCGCCCAGCTCATCCCGAGATCCTGCGGGGTGATGGTGCCGTCGGTGTCCTGCCCGATGATCGGGTAGCCCTTCTCGGCGCGCAGCACGTGCATCGTCTCGGTGCCGTACGGGGTGATCCCGTAGGGCTCGCCGGCGGCGATGAGCCTCTCCCACACCGCGGTTGCGTACCAGCCCATGACGTTGACCTCGTAGGCGAGTTCGCCGGAGAAGCTGACCCGGCCGACCCGCACGTGCACGCCGTCGAGGGTGGTGTCGCGCCACGCCATGAACGGGAACGCGTCGTTGCTGACGTCGAGGTCGGCGAAGACGGCGCCGATCGACGTCACGCGACTTCGGGCCCGACGACGGGGAAGGTGTGCCACTGCTCGGTGACCGAGGTCAGCCGCACCCTCAGGTGGGGCCACTCGGTCTGCAGCCATTCCTCCATCCAGTCCAGGATGTGGGCGGCACCGCCGGTGGTGGTGAACACCTGGAACCGGTCGTCGGCCAGCCGCATGACGGTGCCGTCGTCGATGACCATGCCGTCGACGCCGCACATCACGCCGTAGCGGATCATCCCGACCTTGAGGGTGCTCATCATGTTCGTGTAGAGCATGTCGAGGAACTCGCCGGCGTCCGGGCCCTGGACGTCGATCTTGCCGAGGGTGGAGCCGTCGAGGATGCCGACTCCGCCACGGACGGCGGCACATTCGCGCAGGACCGCGGTGTCCATGTCCTCGCCGCGGCAGCGGGTAGTACCGCGGCCGCTTCCACTGGCCGACGTCCTCGAACACCGCGCCGCGGTCCACATGCCAGTCGTGCACCGCGGTGACGCGCTCCGGATCGAACATGCGGCCGCGGCTGCGACCGGCGAGCGCGGCGAACGCGACCGGCGTGTACGGCGGCCGGAAGGTCGTGACGCCGAGGCTCTTCGACTGGCGACGCCGAGCAATTCGGACGGTGATGCCCGATGCGACGACCCCGGAGGTCTTGCCCTGATCGTGTGCGGTGCCGATGGTGGTGTAGCGCTTGATGTGCTCCATCGAGCGCATGCCCGCACCGACCGCGCGGACCAGATCGGCGACCGTGGCGTCGCGCTGGACGTCGACGAACTGCCGCGACGCGGCGTCCGGGTCGGGGACCTGCCACAGCACCAGGCCGGCACGCCGGCTGCGCGCACCGGATCCGCTTCGCCCGCAATCGGTTCGGACGGCGGCGGTGAATCCGAGTTCGGTCACCGCCGATTCGGCGGCCTCGCGGCCGCTGCGCAGGCAGCCCGGCAGGTCGAAGACGCCGTCGGCCGAACCCGCGACGCTCGACTCCGTCGAGGGGCTCGCCGGGCACGAAGGCGCCGAGCGCCTCGTCGTAGCGCAGCTTGCCGCGCGCCTGGCTGTACAGGTGCACCGCCGGATTCCAGCCGCCGCTGACGAGCAGCACGTCGCACGGCGACGTCGACGGCAGCGGCGTCGTCGGCGGTGGCCGCGAGACCGTGGCGTGGGTGACCCGCGCTCTCGCCGCGGGTGCCGCTGACCACCGATCCCAGGTGCAGCGCGATGTCGCGAGCGGCGCACTCGTCGAGCAGATCCTGGCGACAGCTCGGCGCGGGCGTCGACGATCGCGTTGATCCGCACGCCCGCGTCGTGCAGATCGAACGCGGCGAGGTAGGCGCTGTCGTTGGTGGTGAACACGACGGCCTGCTCGCCGACCTTGACTCCGTAGCGGTGCAGGAAGGTGCGGGCGCCGTTGGCAAGCATGATGCCCGGCCGGTCGTTGTCGGTGAACACGACGGGACGCTCGTGGGCGCCGGCCGCGACCACGATGCGGCGGGCCCGGATCCGCCACACCCGCTGACGGCTGACCGCGGCGGGTGCCTCGGCGCCGAGGTGATCGGTGCGCCGTTGCAGCGCCAGCACGAACCCGTCGTCGTAGTGGCCGAATGCGGTGGTGCGCTGCAGGTGCAGCACGTCGGGATAGGTGGCCAGTTCGGCGACGGCGTCGGCGACCCAGTCCAGCGCGGGCCTGCCGTCGATGGTGTCGGTGCTGCCGAGCAGCGCGCCACCGGCTTCGCTCTGCTCGTCGAGCAGCACCACCCGCGCTCCGGCACCGGGCCGCGGTCAGTGCGGCGGCCAGACCGGCCGGCCCGGCGCCGACGACCAGCACGTCGGTGTGGACGTGGGTCGCGTCGTACGTTGCGGTGTCGGCGATCTCGGCGAGGCGGCCCTGGCCCGGAATGCCGCGCGCGACCAAGCCGTCGAACAGTTCGACGGTCGTCGCCAGCAGCATCGGCTCGGGGAACGGGTGCTCGATCTGGACCAGGCCGCCGGTGTCCTCGGCCCACGCGGCGGTGAAGCCGCGGGGCCGACCCAGTTTGATGCTCGTGGTCACCTGGTGCACGCCGTGGGCCAGCAGGGCCGAGGCGAGCGTGTCACCGGGATGGCCGGTCAGTTCGCGGTCGTTGAAGACGAAGGTGAGGGTGTTCTCGCGGTCGATGCGGCCACCCTCGCGGGTGCGGAACGGTGCGTTCATCGGATCGTCGGCCTCTGCTCGTCGGGTCGGTACACGCTGTGGAATCGGTAGGTGGCGGTGTCGCGGACGGCGTTGAACCAGCGGCGGCAGCCCGCGCTGTGGCTCCACCGCTCGGCGAAGAGCCCCTTCGGGTTGCTGCGGAAGAACACGTAGTGTGCCCACTGCTCGTCGGTCAGCGCCTGCGGATCGTCGGGGTAGGGCGACGTGTGCCTCACCGCCGTAGTGGAACTCGGTTTCCTCACGCGGTCCGCACCACGGACATTCGATGAGTTGCATGGTGTCGCTCCTGTGTGGGTCGGCTGTTCGGGTCAGTGCGCGACGCCGGCGGCGCCGTGCTCGTCGACCAGGGCGCCGCGTGACGAATCGGTCCAGGCCGAACGGGGCGATGAACTCGTGGGGCTCGTCGTTGGCGATCGTGTCGGCCAGGCACCACCCGATACCCGGGGTCGACCTTGAATCCGCCTGTGCCCCAACCGGCATTGAGATAGAGATTCTCGTAGGGCGTGCGGCCCGACGATCGGGGAGGCGTCGGGGCAGACGTCGACGATGCCCGCCCAGGTGCGCAGCAGATGCGCGCGGGCGAACACGGGGAACAACTCGACGGCGGCGGCCATCTGGCGCTCGATGATGTGGAACGCTCCGCGCTGGCCGTACCCGTTGTAGGAGTCGACGCCGGCGCCCATCACCAGTTCACCCTTGTGGGCCTGGGATACGTAGACGTGCACGGCATTCGACATCACGATCGTCGGATGCACGGGCTCGAGCAGTTCCGAGACCAGCGCCTGCAGCGGATGGCTCTGCAGCGGGGTGCGGATGCCGAGCATGTCGGTCAGCGTCGATGTGTGCCCGGCCGCGCACAGGGCGACCTGCCCGGCGCCGATGTCGCCGCGCGTGGTGCGCACCCCGGTGACCCGGTCGCCGTCGGTGACGAATCCGGTGACCTCACAGTTCTGGATGATGTCGATACCGGCCTCGTCGGCACGACGGGCGAAACCCCACGCGACGTAGTCGTGCTTGGCGATGCCCGCCCGAGGCTGATAGGTCGCACCCATGATCGGGTAGCGGATGTCACTGGAGATGTTGACGATCGGGCAGAGCTTCTTGACCTCGTCGGGGATCGACCCATTCGGCGTCGATTCCGTTGAGCTTGTTGGCCTCGACGCGCCGGACACTGTCGCGAACGTCCTGAAGGCTGTGCGCGAGGTTGAGGACGCCGCGCTGACTGAACAGGATGGGGTAGTCGAGGTCGTCTTCGAGGGACTCCCACAGTTTGAGGGCATGCTCGTAGATGCGTGAGCTCGCGTCCCACAGATAGTTCGAGCGGATCAGGGTGGTGTTGCGGGCCATGTTGCCGCCAGCAAGCCAACCGCGTTCCAGCACCGCAACGTTGGTGATGCCGTGGTTTTTGGCCAGGTAGTGCGCCGTCGCGAGTCCGTGTCCACCGCCACCGACGATGACGACGTCGTAGGACTTCTTCGGTTCAGGTGTGCGCCAGAGAAAATCGGGATGATCCGGAAGGTGGGCGCCGGGAGGTGCAGTCGTGGTCGTCACAGCGCGGCATCCGCGGGCGTCATCTATACCTTCCTGGAACTTCAGTCTGCGCGTACTAATATATTAGTTGTCGATTAGGCTACGATCAGAACGCGACGACGTCAACAGGACGGCAGGCAAGCGACGATGACCTTGATGGAGTCTTCCTCCGAAAGCGCCGACACCAGCACAGAGAGTCACGCTGATCGGGCTTACGAGGTCATCCGCGAACGTCTCGTCATGCTCGACATCCGACCGGGTGACCCCATCAACGACGACCGTCTGGCCGCCGAACTCGGATTTGGGCGAACACCCGTCCGGGAGGCACTCAAGCGGCTCGAACAGGAGCGCCTTGTCATCGCTTACCCGCGGCGAGGCACATTCGCCACGGCCGTCGACATGACAGATCTCGCCGACATCTCGGAGATTCGCAAACAACTCGAGCCGACGGCCGCCGCTCGGGCCGCCCGCACGGCGTCGCCTCAAGCGCGTGCGCGGCTGGCTGTTCTGGCCGAGGGTATCGCTGCGATCGAGGACGATGACGATCCGCGCGAAATACTGCGTCGCGATGTGTATGTGCACCGCGAGATCTATCGAGCGTCGGGCAATCCGCACCTCGAGCAGATCCTGATCGGTCTCGGCGCGCACGCGACGCGTATCTGGTGCCTGTTCCTGGAGCGTCTCCCCGACGTCGCGAACCATGTGCGCGAACATGTCGCACTACTCGAAGCGATCATGGCCGGCGATGAAGTCGCTGCGTCCGCCCTCACCCTCGCTCATGTCGTGGGATTCGAAAAGGAGATTCGCGCGCTGCTGTGATGGAGTGCGAGCCGTCGGCTGAACAGACGCTGAGGGAACCGACGTACTACAACGTCACATTCACACCGTGTGGCTTCCACGTGCCCGTGCCGCCGATGACTCACGGATCGACTTTTCGGATGCCGACGCCCGATAGACCAACGGCCGGAAGTGGTCCTGAGACTCACTTCCGGCCGTTGGTCGGTCACCTCGGGTTCCGTGGTGATGCTGTCATTCAGTTGCCAACCGGTGCGTCCATCGCGGGCTCAGGAGCAGGAGCCGGGGCTGCGGCGGGCTGGCCCGCACCGAGGTCACCTGCGGTCTGCTGCACCGTCGCCGCCGGCGCAGCTACCGTGTCAGCTGGCCGACCGTGAAGTCCGCTGCCTGGTCGGCCATCCCGTTGTACTTGTAGGAGCTGTGTGCGGAGCGGTCAAGGCCGCCGGGGAAACAGACCGGGTCGCCGGTGGCGCACAGCTGAAGGGTTTTCGCGGCGTAGTTCTGGCCGATGGCGATGGGGGGTGCGCTGCGGTCGAGCAGGTTCATGATCCAGGCATCTGGCGTTCCGAACAGAACCACTGCCTTGACGTGTGAGGCGACGGCGGGAGGCATCGGGCCGGTGATGCTGGCCGGCAGGTCGAATCCGGCGGGAACGGCATCGGTAGTGGTGTAGCCGGCCACTGCCGCACCTTGTGAGTAACCGCCGAGCACGATCTCGGTGCTCGGGCAGCTCGCGGCGATCGACTGGACCTTGTTGCTGGCGTCGGCGACGCCGTCGACGGCCTGCCCGAAGTTCATCGACGCCGGGTAGTTCACCCCATACACCGCGACCGTTTTGCCGGGCAGGCGCGCGTTGAGAGCGTCGACGAAGGACTGCCCCGTCGCACCGACTCCGGGTGCCTCATTCGTGCCGCGGGCGAAGACGACCTCGACGGCAGGACACGAGTCGTCGGCGGCATTCGCCGCCGGTGGCGTCCCAAACGAGCCGACGAGCATCGCGGCGGCAGCGAGTGCCACGAAGATCGTGGACAGTGCGGCGTGGATAGTCAGCTTGCTCATTCTGACGACCAGTGGTGTGACGGTGCTCATGGTTGGCCCCTCTTCCGTGTTCCCAGTCACCGTCGCTTCAATGTTTAAGTGACAGCCTGCCCAATACAAGTGAGCGGCTGGAGCTGCGATTCCGGCAAAGCAAGTGATCTACCTCACTTGCCTGAGAATGGGCCGCTGAGCAGGTACGACGCCGGCTGCAGGGAGGAGAAGGTGGTTAGCGGGCTCAGGATGCCGCGACGTTCGGCCAGCTGTCGTCTGGCGGGAGGCCATCGAGAATGAGCTGGCAAATCGTGCCCAGCTGGCGAGTCTGAGCCCGCGTCAATCGGTCGAAGACCAACTCGCGTACCTCGGCTACATGCGACGGGGCGGCTTCTTCCAGGTGGCGACGTCCCGCGCTGCTCAGAACCGCCAGGGTGTAGCGACTGTCCTCTTCGTCTGGTTGCCGTGACGTCCAGCCACGTTTCTCGAGGCGGCCGACGGCCTGGGATAGCCGGGACAGCGAACTGCCGGTCATCGCGGCCAGCACGCTCATCCGCAGCTTCAATTCCGGCGTTTCCGATAGGCACGCCAAGATCAGGTATTCGAAGTGACTGATTCCGAACTCGCGCTGCAGCTGCGCGCTGAGCACTGGCTGCAACCGCAGGATCATCGTCGACAGCTGCCGCCAGGTCAGCTGTTCTTCCTCGTCCAGCCACCGAGTCGTGTCCGCAGTGTCCATGGCCTCATTCTAACTTAAAGATTGAACCGGGAATTATCATATCACTTCATTGTTAAAGTGGACGCGGGATCGAAGGTACTCGACAAAGAGGGTCGGCGATGAAGGCTGTCGGAGTGATCGGGCGGGACCGCATGCCGTGCTTGTTCGGCGACCAGGCCCGTCACGTGGCGGAGGATGTCGTCCGACGACTGGCCCGAGTGATAGGAGTGCTCAGAGGTCGGGTTCGGAGGCGACGCGACCACTTGCGACGGCCTCGCGCAGGGCGGCGTAATCTCGCTCGTTCTGTTCGGCGTACAACTCGGCGAACCGGGTGAACGCGATGTCGGCCACCTCACCGCGGCCGAGGTAGCCCGCGATCGCGATGCGATCACCAGTCCGGGCATGTGCACGCGCAAGTACGTGCGCGCAAGAGCGACCGTAGTCGGCAAGGAGCTGCGGCCCCATCGACTCCAAGCTCGCCGACTGTTTCCAGTCGCGCAGCTGACGCACGTAGTAGTCGCCTTCGTGGCCGTCGGGGCCTACGCACCGCAGCCAGCCAAGCAGGATGTCGCTGCTGGCCTGCATCAACCTTTCGCCCTGCACCACTCGCTCGGCGGCGTTGGCATAGCCGCACGCGCCAAGATAGCGTTCGAACACCGAGGACTCGGCTTCTTTGACCTGCATCAGCAACGGATCATCGTCATCTCGCCCCAACAGCAATACCACCCACGCCCGGGTGCCGACGCTGCCAACGCCGACAACCTTCCTGGCCCCTCCTTCGTAGCGGAATCGGGCCATGAGCCGGCGACGGCTGGGTGCCAGGCTCTGTTGATACTCCTCGATGAGATCGCTCATCTGCTGTTCGTAGTGTCGCGCCTGCGACTCGCCCACTAGCTCGTCGATCGGAATCAGCAGTGGCGGATCGCTGGCCAGCCTGCGCCGATCGTCGACAACCCTGGTCAGCTTCGACAACTCCTGGAGGTTGTCGCGTGTGCGGGCTTTGGCAGCCGTGCGCCGGATCGCCTGCTCGTATGTGTGATCGACATCGACCTCAGCTGTGTCATCGACAACTGTTCGCGCGTACCACACGTCGAGCTCACGCATCGTAGCGAGCGTGCGCATCCGATCGCGGTAGGCGCGTGCGCAGCTTCGCACGACGCGCTTGCGATCGTCGCGACCAAAACCATTGTCCTGTGCGACGATCGCGACACTTGCTACTAGTCGCTTGACATCCCACTCCCATGGACCAGGCAGTGTCTCGTCGAAGTCGTTGACGTCGAAGACCAGGCTTCCTCTCGGCCGATGCGAACAGGCCGAAGTTCGACACATGGGCATCGCCGCACAACTGCGCGGTAAGCCCGACATCCGGGGTGGACGCCAGGTCGGAGGCCATCAGCAGCGCGCCGCCGCGGAAGAATGCGAATCGCGATTGCAACATCCGCCCGTATCGCACCGGCAGTAGATCCGTGATCCGCGACGCGGCCTGCGACTCCAGCAGGTCGACCGGGTCCGGACGGTTCTGCGGCGCTATCAATTCCGCCAGCGCAGATCTCGGCATCACTGCGCGGCGAGCGCGACCGAACTCACGCCGTTGCGCTGCCGATGCGTCCACGTGCGAGTCACCACCGACCCCGGGTGCGGGGCCGACCGTTGATGGCGGCCCCGCACGAAACGGTACCTCAGCTCATACTTTCAACGCCTCGGCGTTGGATCGCGCATATAGGGCGTCGAGCACCGCGTACTCGGCTTTCTCGAGCGCGTCCAGAGCGAAGTCAACCGCGTCATACGCATGCGACTCGGCCCAAACATCCATCCACAAACCAGTTAAGTCATGAGGCAGCGGCCCGTTCGCGGATCTCTACCGCCGTCTCGAGCATCTGCCGAGTGCTGGTGAACCAGTCCTGCAGGTTCAGATCCATGATGAGCTCGTCTGCGCCGGCCTCTGCAGCTGTTTGGACATCGTCCATGATTTGGTCGAGTGTGCCGACGAATGCCGATCGGTCTGGTCCTGCCGGACGGTCGGTGAAGGTGACGTTTCCGACCACGACCATCTCCATCCGGCTCGGTGTCCCGGCCATACTCAGAAGCCATTTCCCGGATGCGGTCCCAGCTTGCGCGCAGTTCGGCGGCCCCGGCCGGCCCGGGTGTGGTGAGCAGCGGCAGCCAGCCGTCTGCGCGTTTGGCGATGCGCTGCACGGCCTTGGGACTGGTGCTGCGGCCCAGGTTGCTGCCACCGCCGCCCAGCATCACGGGGATTTTCGAAGCGGGCTTGGGCAGGACCGAGGCATTGTCGATGACGACGCGAGGACTGCGGAAAGTCACCGGGTCGGGCCCCCACACGGCATCGAAGACGTCCAGTGTCTCGTCGAGGAAGCGGCCGCGATCCGCTCGGGTGGCGCCAGTGGCCCGGAGGTCGTCGCTGGACCAGCCGGGGCCCATACCTGCGATCATGCGGCCGCCGCTGATCTGATCGATCGTGGCCAGCGCCTTCGCCAGCTGGACGGGTGTGTGCTGCGCAGCGATCAGAATGGCAGTACCGAGGCGCACCTTTTCGGTCACCACCGCCGCCGCCGTCAGGACTGCCAGGGAGTCGGCGACCTGCCGCGAGGATTCCGGCCACGGCACGTCCGGCGGGGCATACGGTTCGAGGGGCGTCTGCGGGAAGAGCAGCCGTTCGTACGTCCACAAACTGGCGTATCCGGCCGCTTCGGCCGTTCTGGCTGCTTCGACCACGTCGTGTTGTAGGTCGACCCCCAATCTCTGGGGCAGACGAAGTCCGAGTTTCATTCGAAACCTCCGATGCAATACAGCGTGCTCACAGCAACGCGGGTTGATCGCCTCGCAGTCCCACGCCGTGGAGGCGCGTGGCGCGAATCACGGCGAACGTAGGACCGGTGTGTGAATCCGAACCACGGTGGGTATTGGGTGTACACGTGTTCACCCATACAAATGCGTCATCCCATCGAAGGGAGTGGTTACCGATGGCTGCGACGTCTGCGCGACCTTGCACGATGGAGTATCAAACCGGCGAAGAACGTCGACACCGCAAAAACACCGAGAGTAAACGTGCTTGCGGGGTCTGGCGGCAAGAGCAACGACACCGCTGCTGCCTGACGACTACCTCAAACTGCTCAACCCGCTGTGGTCGGCGCGTGAGCTGCGCGGCGAGATCGTCGAGGTGCGGAGCGAAACCGAGGACTCTGCCACGGTCACGATAAAGCCAGGATGGGGCTTCTCCGCTGAGTACCAGCCCGGCCAGTACGTCGGCATTGGGCTGCGCATCGATGGGCGCTGGCATTGGCGATCGTATTCACTGACGTCGGTTTCGCGCCGTGACAACAAGCTCATCACCATCACCGTCAAAGCGACTCCCGAGGGCTTTCTGTCCACTCATCTGGTCAACGGCGTCAAACCGGGAACGATCGTTCGCCTGGCCGCACCCAAGGGTGACTTCGCCCTACCCGACCCGGCGCCGTCGAAGATCTTGTTCGTCAGCGCCGGCAGCGGCATCACCCCCCTCATGGCGATGCTGCGTTCACTCAAAGCCCGCGGTGAGAGTCCCGACATTGTGCACATCCACTCGGCACCGTCAGAGGCGGCGGTGATCTTCCACGATGAGCTACGCGAACTCGAGAAGAGCCAGTCCAACTACCGGTTGCATTTGCAGCTGACCGAAAAGGATGGCCATCTCGAGTTCGACCAGCTTGATGAGTTGGTGTCGGACTGGGCGGACCGGCCCACGTGGGCGTGCGGTCCCACCGCGATGCTGGATACCGCTGAGAAGGTGTGGAAAGACGCCGGCTTGCAGGACGAGCTACACATGGAGCGGTTCGCCATTGCGCGGACCGACAAAGGCGGCGAGGGTGGCACCGTCACCTTCTCCATTTCCGATAAGAGCATCGAAATAGATGGTGCCACTTCGCTTCTGGAGGCCGGAGAGAAAGTCGGCATCCAGATGCCCTTCGGTTGTCGAATGGGCATCTGTCAGACCTGCGTGCTGCCGCTGGAATCAGGGCACATCCGCGACTTCCGGTCCGGGGAAGAGCACGGCGAAGGCGACCGCATCAACACGTGCATCTCCACGGCATCCGGCGACTGCACACTCAAAGTTTAGGAGAGACATGGCTATCACCGATATCAAGCAATACGCACATCTGACCGCTGAGGACGTCGAGGAACTCGCGCGGGAACTCGACGCGATCCGAACCGACATCGAGGAGTCTCGCGGCGAACGCGACGCCCGATATATCCGCCGCACAATTCAACTGCAGCGAGCACTGGCCGCGGGCGGTCGAATCGCGCTGTTCGCGAGCAGGAACCGGGCGGCATGGCTCGCTGGCACAGCGATGCTCGGCTTGGCGAAGATCATCGAGAACATGGAACTCGGCCACAACATCACTCACGGCCAATGGGACTGGATGAACGATCCTGAGATCCATTCAACCGAATGGGAGTGGGACACCACGTCTCCGAGCGTGCACTGGAAGAAGTCGCACAACTTCATCCACCACAAGTACACGAACGTGGTCGGGATGGACGATGACATCGGCTACGGCATCATGCGCCTCACCCGCGATCAGCGCTGGGAGGGGTGGATGATCGGCAACCCCATCTACAACATGCTGCTTGGCACGCTGTTCGAGTGGGGTGTCGCACTGCACGGCGTCGAGACGACGAAGTACCGCAAGGGTGAGAAGTCGATGGCCGAGGTCCGCAAGGATCTGCGAATCATCGGCAAGAAGATCGGCAAGCAGGTCGGGAAGGACTACATCGTCTTTCCTGCCCTGACGGGACCGAACTGGAAGCACACCCTTGGCGCCAACGCGGTGGCGAACCTGATCCGCAACTACTGGTCATACATGGTGATCTTCTGCGGGCACTTCCCGGATGGCGCTGAGAAGTTCACCCGGGAGGAGTTCGAGAACGAGACCCAGGCAGAGTGGTACCTGCGACAGATGCTGGGATCGGCCAACTTCCATGCCGGACCTCTGATGGCGTTCATGAGCGGCAACCTGTGCTACCAGATCGAACACCATCTGTTCCCGGACCTGCCGAGCAACCGGTACGCCGAAATCAGCGAACGTGTCCGGGCGCTTTGCGACAAGTACGACCTGCCGTACACCACCGGACCGATTATGCGCCAGTACGCACAATCCTTCTGGACCATCCTCAAGCTCGCACTGCCCGACAAGCTCCTGAAAGCGACCTCCGATGATGCGCCCGAGACGAATTCGGAACTGAAGTTCCGCATCCGCGACGGAGTGCGGGAGAGCTTCGGTGTCGATCCAACGACGGGTAAGCGCCGGGGACTCCGCACCGCTGTGCGCGAGATCCGCACCGGAACCATGGCCAACGCGTAACCCTCGACCCGTCGGTCGCATTCGCGCGGATCTGCGACGACTGGCAACCTTTCCGGCGCTCGCTGCCCCGACCCGTTTTCGGGGTCGGGCGACAAACGGGCCGAAACGGACAAATACCCATGTCAAGCCACATGTCGAATCGGTTCCATCGGTCATGACATCTGAGTAGCGTGACCCAGATCACAGTCTGAGCGGGCTGCAGATTTCTCAGCGGACAAGAGGTACTGACCATGACGACGACTGAGCATGCCGATCAGCCCGCCGACGCACCGGCCGCCTCCACGGCAAAGGGAGGGTTGGTCTATCCAGGGATGGGGGTGCTGTTCGTAGTCCTTATCAGTTGCTTCACCGCATGGGGTATCGCCGCCGACCTCACCACGCCGATGGTCGCGGGCTTCAAGCGCATCTTCGAGATGAACACCTTCCAGGCCTCGCTCGTGCAGTTGGCGTACTTCGGCGCGTACTTCCTGCTGGCGATCCCCGCAGCGCTCATCAATCAGCGGTTCGGCTATAAGGCCGGGCTTCTTACCGGTGTGCTTCTCGCAGCGGCCGGCGCGATCGCGTTCTATCCGGCGAGCAAGATCATGACCTACGAGGCGTTCCTGGTCGCTCTGTTCGCGATCGCCGCCGGGTGCTCGATTCTCGAGACGTCCGCCAATCCCTACGTACTTTCGCTTGGCCCGGAGGAAACCGCGACACGACGGCTCAACTTCGCGCAGGCGTTCAACCCTGTCGGCACGAACATCGGCGTGCTCTTGGCCGCCACCCTCATCCTGCCGAAATTGGACGAGCCGGTGAACATGGCCAACGTGACTCCGGCCCAGGAGACCGCCGTGCGCGCCGGCCAGTTGGGCGCGGTGATGGGTCCGTATCTCGGCCTCGGCTTCGTCCTCATCGCGATCGGGCTGGTGATCGCGATCAAGAAGTCCCCGCCCATCGTCGAGGAGTTTCCCGACGCTGACATGGAGGGCCAGTCGCCGCTGAAAATCCTGATGTCGAACAAGCGGTACGTGTATCGGGGTCATCGCGCAGTTCTTCAACGTCGCGGCGCAGGTGTGCACGTGGACGTTCCTGATCCAGTACTCGCAGCAGGCGCTGAACGGATCGCTCGAGCTGGGAGGCTATCTCCTGCAGGTGAGCCTGATCGTGTTCCTCATATCCCGGTTCTTCATGACGTGGCTCATCGGCAAGATCCGCGCGACGAAGGTCCTCACGGTCCTCGCCCTGCTGGCTGTCGCGCTGTGTGTGTTCGCGATGTTCTCGCCCAATGTGGCCGGCGTGGCCGCCGTCGTCGCGCTGTCCTTCTGCCTGTCCCTGATGTTCCCGACGATCTACGGTGTCGCCCTCCAAGGGCTCGGTCCTGCAACGAAGTTCGGTGCCGCCGGACTCGTGATGGCCATCGTCGGCGGGGCGATCATGCCCTTGGTCCAGGGCTTCCTTCTCGACGCGACAAGCCCGGCGATCTCGTTCATCGTTCCCGCCGTCTGCTTCGCCGTCGTCGCCAGTTTCGCCGTCTACGACCTGAGAGCGGCGCCCGCCATGGTTAAGGAGCACGCAGCATGAAGCGCTACTGGATCATTCTCCTGGCGGTCGTGCTCGCGGCGTGCGGTGGCGGCGGGCAAAAGGGCAACTTCTCCGATCCGACGAACCGGCTCGAAGTCGTGTCGTGGTGGGTGTCACCTTCCGAGCACCCGGCTTTCGAGGTGCTGCTCAACGCATTCAAGGCGGCGAATCCCGACGTGGAGACCGTCGACGGCACCATTGCCGGCGGCGGCGGAAGCAACGTCCAGGTCGCGCTCGCCGCGCGCCTGCAGGCCGGCGATCCCCCCGACGTATGGCAGACATTCCTTGGCAGTTCGTTGCGCGCCTGGGTCAACGCCGACCGGATCGTCGACGTGTCCGGCGTCTACGAAAGCTCGGGTCTGGATCGCACCATGCCGCAGGCTTTGCTCGACGCGGCGACCTACCGGGTCAAAGCCTGGGGCGTGCCGACAGGGTCCCACCGCGGGAACGTGCTCTGGTTCAGCCAGCGAGTGCTGAAGGAGGCCGGCGTGACACCGCCGGGTCCCGACTACACGATGAAGGCGTTCGAAGCCGATCTCGCCAAGGTGGCGGCAAGCGGGAAGACGGCGTTGTGCCTCGGCGGGAAGGACCGGTTCACCTCGACCGAGCTATTCGAGAACACCCTGCTGGGTGTGGTCGGCACCGATGGCTGGTCGCGGATTCGGCGACGATTCGTTCGACTGGCGGGGAGCCCAACTGCGGCAGGCACTGACCCAATTCGGCGAGATCGTCTCCCGAGCCGATCCGGAAGCGCCCGGGCTCACGTGGGACCAGGCCGCGAAGAAGTTGGCCACCGGCCAGTGCGCCTTCCTGTCGATGAACGACTCCGTCTATGGCGAGCTCGTTGCGAATAAGGTCGCTGGAAGGCAAGGACTTCGGCTACGTCGCATATCCAGGAACCTCGGGTGCGTACCTCGCGATCGTGGACACGTTCGTCGTGTCGGCCGAAGCCGAGGACGGCGTGAATGCCATGAAGTTCTTGGAGACCATCGCCGACCCGAAGACATCACTGGAGTTCAACAAGCTCAAGGGATCCGTGCCGATCCGCGACGACGTCGACGTGGCATCGTTGCCCCCCTACCAGCGCCAGGCGTCGAAGGCGCTGTTGAAGTGACAAGATCCTGCTGTCGATGACCCATGGCGAGGTGATGTCGACGGACTTCCAGCAGGCGCGTCTACGACGCGGTGGCATCCTTCGCGAGAGCAAGAACGCGGACGGATTCATCGACACACTGCAGAAGCTCGATCGAGGTGCCAATTGTCGGACGATGACCGCGACGAGCAGGACGGACCGCTGTACCTGGTCGTCACCATCAAGCCGCGACTCGACCGCCTCGCGGAGGCCGAGGCACAGCTGCAGTCGATGCGCAAGAACACCCTGACCGAGCCGGGCTGTGTGTTCATGCATTTCCTGCAGCCTCAAGATGATTCGGACACCTGGATGATGCTCGAGATGTTCCGATCGCGCACCGCGTGGGACGAGCACATGCGTCAGCCCTACAACACCGAAGGCAACAAGATTCTCGAAGACCTGCTCCGCGAACCTTCCGACCTTCGGTTGCTCCGCGAGAAGTAAGCACTGTTTGTTTGGAGGGTCAACCATGACCGAGCTCAACGAGGGCACGCTTTCGAGGTTGCCATCCAATGTCGCCACGCCGCCCTATGACCGAACCCACCTCAAACGCGGTATCGCCCATTTCGGCGTTGGCAACTTCCACCGCGCGCATCAGGCGTTCTACATCGATCGTTGTCTGGCTCTACCGGGACAACAGGATTGGGGCATCGTCGGTATCGGCCTTGCCGGCGGCGAACGAGGCCGGAAGAAGGCCGATCAGTTCCGGTCCCAGGACTGTCTGTATTCGCTCACCGTCGCGCCGGCAAAGGGCGATACGAGTGTGCGCGTCATCGGCGCCCAACTCGACTACCTGCTCGCGCCGGAGCAACCGGCCGAGGTGCTCGCGTTGTTGACCGACCCGGCCCTCCGCATCGTGACGCTGACCATCACCGAGGGCGGGTATCACGTCGATCCAGCGTCGGGCGTCTTCGTCACCGACCACCCCGACGTGGCGCACGACCTGGCCGGCGAAGGCGATCCGCGCACGGTGTTCGGCTTCGTCACCGAGGCGCTCGCACGGCGACGGTCAGCGGGGACAAAACCGTTCACTGTGGTGTCGTGCGACAACCTGCGCCACAACGGCGAAGTGGCGCGCGCGGCCTTCGTCGGCTTCGCCAGCGCACTGGACCAAGAACTCGGCGCATGGATCGATTCCAACGTGGCGTTTCCGAACTCGCTTGTCGACCGCATCACGCCGTCGGTATCGGCGGAAGACGCGGCGCGTCTCAACGCGGCGAGCGGCCTGGCCGACCAGATCCCGCTCGTTGCCGAGGATTTCAGCCAGTGGGTCATCGAGGACCGCTTCTCCGACGGCCGCCCGGCACTCGAAGAAGTCGGCGTTCAGTTCAGTGACGAGGTGAAGCTGTGGGAGCAGGTGAAGGTACGTGTGCTCAATGCAGGGCACCTCACCCTGACGTATCCCGCCCTGCTGCTCGGCTACCACGAGGTGGCCGAGGCCATGCGCGACCCGCAGGTACCCGTGCTGCTGGATCGCTTTCTGGACAAGGTCGTTCTGCCGTTGCTCGAGGCGCCGCGCGATGTGAACCTGGTGGACTACAAGAACACGGTGCTCGACCGCTTCTCCAACGAAGCGATGCACGATCAGCTGACCCGTATCGCCTCCGACAGTGCATCCAAGGTGACGGTGTTCTTGACCAACACCATTCAGCAGGTGCTGGCGCGCGGTACAGACCACCGAATCCCGGCGTTCATCCTCGCCGCCTGGAGCCGCGTGCTGCAGGGCGAGGATGACAACGGCAAGACCTTCGATGTAACCGAACCGCGCCTCGATGAAGCCGCCCGTCGGCTACTGATATCGGGCGATCCACGCGAAGCGCTGAGGATCGAGCCGCTGCTGGCCAGCGGTGCCGCCGAGCACGCCGATTTCGTCGCCTCCTTCGAGCACTACCGCAAGGCCCTTGAGGAGCAAGGTGCCGAAGCGACGCTGAAGGCTGTATTGGACGCCACAGCAGGCTGACGCATGCGCGAAACCACGCTGCGTTCTGCGTCGGCGAATTTCTCGCACCGGGCCACCTCAACAGGGACTATTTGTTGGGTGATTCGCGGTTATGGGTCGCATGTCCCCGACAACACGCCACCTCGCCGACAAGACAGTAATCGTTACCGGAGCGGTTCCGGGATCGGGCGTGCCACCGCGGTCGCCTTCGCCCAGGCCGGAGCCCACGTCCTCGGCGTGGGGCGCCGCGAGGCCAACTTGCGCGAGACCGCCAACACGCATCCTGCGATCACGCCGTTCGTTGCCGACATTTGCGCTGACGGCGCGCGCCTGCGGCGGTTGTCGATGCGGCGATTAGTCGCTCGGGAAGAATCGACGTGCTGGTGAACAATGCGGGAGCCACCGCGATAATGCCGCTGCGAGACATCACGGGTGCCCGCGTCGCCCAGCTGTTTGCTCTCAACGTCATCGCTCCTAGCCTGCTCGCCCGCGCGGCTCTCCCGCATCTGCGCGACGTTCCGGTTCAATCGTAACGTTTCCAGCACCTTTGGGCACCGTCCGCTGCCCGGTGGATCTCACTACGCGGCAAGTAAGAGCGCAATCGAGATGCTGACCCGGAGTGGGGCGCTGGAGCTTGCGCCGGAGAACGTGCAGAGTCAACGCGGTTGCCCCGGGGCCCACCGAGAGTGAGGCCCTCAACGCGTCGGGATCTACCTGGAGAAGCAGTCGACAAGATCAAACAGGAAAGAGACAGTTCGGATT
>CAVYCT010000022.1:0-216457 GCA_963766945.1 uncultured Actinomycetota bacterium | reverse complement strand
TGATCAGTTCAGGCCGAAAGACGATGTGCTGGGCCTCTTGATCTCGGTCGCTGTTGGAGATCAGCAAGTCGATGGCAGATGTCCCGATCATGGCGCTGGGTTGCCGGATCGACGACAACGGGATCACCGCTGAGCGGGCGAAATCGATGTCGTCATATCCGATCAGGGCGACGTCGTCCGGCACCCGCACATCGCCCATCAACACGAAAGCCTGCAGCATGCCGATCGCGAGCAGGTCGTTCGCGCAGAAGACCGCGTCTGGGCGGTCTTGCGGCCGGCGGTCGCGCAGGTGCTCGCCTACGGCTCTGCCGGCCAGCACGCTCAGCTCTGTGGTGGTGATGACTTCTAGTGACACGCTGGGGAACCTCCCGACTGCCTCCTCGGCGCCGCGTAAACGATCGCGCACTTGGCGCAGAGCGAAGGGCCCGCCGACGAACGCCAATCGGCGCCGCCCCGTTGCGTAAAGGTGTTCGGCTGCCAGCCGGCCACCAGCCACGTCGTCGACGGCGACGGAAGAGAACGGCGTTTCCGTACCGTCGCGGTCGACGAGCACTACCGGGGTGCCGCGGCGGTACATGGCCGCGATCCGGGACAAGTCGTCGCTGACCGGGGACACCAATAGGCCGAAGACACGTTGTTCGTCGAACGTTTCGATGTACGAGTGTTCGCGAGTGGCGTCGTCGTCAGACGTACCAAGAAGCACGGTCAGATCGTGGTGAGCGGCCCGGCGCTCTGCGGCGCGCGCGACGTCGGTGAAGAACGGGTTGCCGACGTCCAGCACCAGCAGCCCGACACACCGCGATCGGCCGCGCCTTGAGCTGTCGCGCTGCGTCGTTGCGGACGAATCCCAGCTCGGCGATGGCAGCGTGAACACGGGCAACCGTGGCCGGGGCGACCTGGTCCGGGGAGTTGAGCACGTTGGAGACAGTGCCCACCGACACCGAAGCTGCTGCGGCGACGTCCCGCATGCCCGCTGCCACGTGGCCCACTCCTCAGCGTCTTACCCGGCTACCCACCACATGGTCTACCAGTTGGCACGGGGGGCCAATCTGACGAGCTGGGTCACGTGGGACGGCGTCAGTTCCTCCAGACAGGTGACGCCGAGCAGCCGCATGGTGCGCGCGACCTGGCCGGACGAGGATCTCGATGGCCCGGTCGACGCCGGCCTCTCCGCCGGCCATCAGACCGTAGAGGTAGGCGCGGCCGATCAGGGTGAACCGCGCGCCGAGCGCGATGGCGGCGACGATGTCGGCTCCGGACATGATGCCGGTGTCCAGCAGGATCTCGGTGTCGTTGCCGACCTCGGCGGCGACACGGCGGGCAGCAGGTGGAACGGAATCGGCGCCCGGTCGAGTTGGCGCCCACCGTGGTTCGACAGCACGATGCCGTCGACACCGAGGTCGACGACGCTGCGGGCATCGGCGACCGTCTGGATGCCCTTGACGACGACCTTGCCCGGCCACTGCGATCTTGATCCAGGCCAGGTCCTCGAAGGTGACGGTCGGGTCGAACATCGTGTCCAGCAGCTCGGCGACGGTGCCCGACCAGCGGTCCAGCGACGCGAACGCCAGCGGCTCGGTGGTCAGGAAGTCGATCCACCACTGCGGGCCGGGGCAGCGCGTTGAGCGACGGTCCCGACGCGTCAGCGCGGGCGGGATCGACATGCCGTTGCGCTTGTCACGCAACCGCGCCCCGGCCACGGGCACGTCGACGGTGACCAGCAGGGTGTCGAACCCCGCCGCGGCGGCCCGCTCGACCAGCGCCATCGAGCGGTCGCGGTCCTTCCACATGTAGAGCTGAAACCAGTTGCGGCCGAGCGGGTTCGCCGCCTTGACATCCTCGATTGAGGTGGTGCCCATCGTGGACAGCGAGAACGGGATGCCCGCTCTGGCCGCGGCGCGCGCACCGGCGATCTCGCCCTCGGTCTGCATCATCCGGGTGAATCCGGTCGGCGCGATGCCGAACGGCTGGGCGACCGGGCCGCCGAGGACGTCCCATCCGGTTCGGACCGTCGACACGTCGCGAAGGATCGCCGGGTGGAACTCGATGTCCTGGAACGCCTGCCGGGCGCGCGCGATGGACAGCTCGGCCTCGGCCGATCCGTCGGTGTAGTCGAACGCCGCCTTCGGGGTGCGGCGCTTGGCGATGCGCCGCAGGTCCTCGATCGTCAGCGCCTTGTCCAGCCGGCGCTTCCGTAGCGTTGAACTGCGGTTTCTTGAACTGCATCAGCGGCGCGAGATCGCGCGAGTTTGGGTACTTGGCGCTTCATCGTCACGACCTTTCCGGCGGGAGAGCGGTGCGGGTCGAAGCGTACTGCCTGGAGCAGTTCGGCGTCGGCCACGGTCGCGCGCAGAGCCTCGAGGTCACCGGTGCAGCAACCCGTGGCTGCGCGCCTGAATCAGTACGTTGCCGATCGCGGTCGCCTCGACCGGACCCGCGACCACCGGGACCCCGACCCGGTCGGCGACCAGCTGGCACAACAGCTGGTTCTGGGCGCCGCCGCCGACGATGTGCACGGTCTCGGCCGGGAGTGCCGGACAGCCGCGACGCCGCATCGACCCCGTGGGCGAATGCGGCGGCGAGGCTCTCGACGATCGCCCGGGCCATTTCCGCGCACTGACGCCGGCGGTCGCAGGCCGCGCTCGGCGTACCACGCGGCGATGCGGCCGGGCATGTCGCCGGGAGTCTGACGAAGCGGGGATCGTCGGTGTCGAACACCTCGGCCGGCGTAGGGCAGGCAGCGGCCTCGTCGAGCAGCCGGGCGAGGTCGATCTCGGCGCCCTCGCGCTCCCAGTGCCGGACCGACTCACTGAGCAGCCACAGTCCCATGACGTTGCGCAGGAAGCGGATTCGGCCGTCGGCGCCGACCTCGTTGGTGAAGTTCGCCGCGCGCGCCGCCTCGCTGAGCACGGGAGCGGTGATTTCGACGCCGACCAGTGCCCAGGTCCCGCAGGAGATGTAGGCCGCCGACTCGCGGTCCATCGGCACCGCCACCACCGCTGAAGCGGTGTCGTGCGAGGCGACGGTACGTGACGTGCGGGCGCTGGCTGCAGGCCACCGCTCGCGGCGAGCCCCGGTAACACCGGGCCGAGTTCGGTGCCCGGCTCGGCAAGCGCGGGAAACAGGCCGGCGGGCAATCCGAGCATCCGCGTCAAGCTCGTCGTCCCATCGGCCGTCGACGCCGAGCAGCCCGGTGGTGGAGGCGTTCGTGCGTTCGGTGACTGCTTCGCCGGTGAGCCAGTAGCCGATCAGATCCGGGATCAGCAGGGCGGTATCAGCGATCGAGAGCAATCCGTCGCTGCCCGTCGGCGGCCAGCTGGTAGACAGTGTTGAAGGGTAGAAACTGCAAACCGTTGCGGGCGTGATAGATCCTGCTGCGAGATGGTTGCGTGCACGGTTCGACACCGTCGTCGTCGCGGGTGTCGCGGTAGTGGTACGGCAATCCGGCCAAGTGCCCCGCTTCGCGCAGCAGTCCGTAGTCGACCGCCCAGGAGTCGACCCCGATGCCGACCAGGTCGGGCGATTGCCGGCCCGCCTCGGCCAGGCCGTGCACACATGTGGCCGAACAGCCCGGGCACATCCCAGTGCATTGCGGAGCGATCGCCGTTCCACAGGTACACCGGCTCGTTGGCGAAGCGGGTGACCTGCCGGCATCTCCAGTGATCCCGGGCCGACGTCGGCCAGCATGACCCGCCCGCTGGTCGCCCCGAGGTCGACTGCGACGAACTGCCCGGTTCCGGGGCGGCTCATCGCAGGAAGGCGGCCGCGACGCCGGCGTCGACCGGCACGTGCAGGCCGGTGGTGTGCGAGAAGTCCGACGTGCACAGTGCGAAAGCGGCATTGGCGATGTTCTCCGGCAGCACTTCGCGTTTGAGCAGGGTGCGCTGGGCGTAGTACGCGCCGAGCTCCTCCTCGGCGACGCCGTACACCGCGGCGCGCTTGGCGCCCCAGCCGCCGGCGAAGATGCCCGACCCGCGGACCACGCCGTCGGGGTTGATGCCGTTGACCTTGATGCCGTGCTCGCCGAGTTCGGCGGCCAGCAGCCGAACCTGGTGTGCCTGGTCGGCCTTGGTCGCCGAGTAGGCGATGTTGTTGGGTCCGGCGAAGACCGAGTTCTTCGACGAGATGTAGATGATGTCTCCGCCGAGCTTCTGGTCGATCAGGGCCCGCGCCGCGGCCTTGCGACACCAGGAACGAACCGCGGGCCATCACGTTGTGCTGCAGATCCCAGTCGGCGGCGGTGGTCTCCAGCAGCGACTTCGACAGCGACAGGCCGGCATTGTTGACCACGATGTCGATGCCGCCGAACGCCAGCACGCATCGCGTCGATCGCGGCCTGCACGGCGGCTCTCGTCGGTGACGTCGGCGGCGATACCGATGGCGACGTCGGCGTTGCCGATCTCCTCGGCTGCCGCACGGGCCTTTTCGGCGTCGAGGTCGGCGATGACGACGCAGGCACCCTCGGCGGCCAGACGCGTGGCGATGGCCTTGCCGATGCCGGAGGCGGCGCCGGTGACCAACGCGATGCGAGTGGCCAGCGGCTTGGGCTTGGGCATCCGGGCCAGCTTGGCCTCCTCCAGCGCCCAGTACTCGATGCGGAACTTCTCCGACTCGTCGATCGGGGCGTAGGTCGAGATCGCCTCGGCCCCGCGCATCACGTTGATGGCGTTGAGGTAGAACTCGCCCGCGACGCGCGCGGTCTGCTTGTCCTTGCCGTAGCTGAACATTCCGACGCCGGGGATCAGCACGATTGCCGGATCGGCGCCACGGATGGCGGGACTAGTCGGCTCTGGCGTGGCGTTCGTAGTAGGCGCTGGTAGTCCGCGCGGTACGCCTCGTGCAGTTCGGCCAGCCGGGCCCGGCAGTCCTCGACCGCCGCGTCGGCGGGCAGGTCGAGCACCATCGGCTTGACCTTGGTCCGCAGGAAGTGGTCGGGGCAGCTGGTGCCCAGCGCAGCCAGCCGCGGATGCTCGCTGGCTGCCGAGGAATTCCAGCACCCGCGGGTCGTCGGTGAAATGACCGACCTGCGGCTTGCGGTCGGTCCGACCAGGCCACGGATGAACGGCGCCAGCGCGGCGGCCTTGGCGCGGCGCTGCTCGTCGGGCAGCGCACCGTAACCGTCGATCGGCGCGCCGAATGGCTGCGGACTTGCCGTTGGCTGTCGATGTAACGCTCGACGGTGTCGATGATCTCCAGCGAGTTGGCCTCGGCTTCCTCGGACGTCGCACCCCACGCGGTGATGCCGTGCCCGCCGAGGATGGTGCCGATCGCCTGCGGGTTGCGCTTCTTGATCTCGGCGATGTCGAGGCCGAGCTGAAAGCCCGGACGGCGCCACGGAATCCAGACCACACGGTCGCCGAAGATCTGCTTGGTCAGTGCCTCCCCGTCGGCGGCAGTCGCCAGCGCGATGCCGGAATCCGGATGCAGGTGGTCGACATGGTCGGCGTCGACCAGGCCGTGCATGGCGGTGTCGATCGAGGGAGCGGCGCCGCCCCTGCCGTGCAGGCATGTAATCGAACAGCGCAACCATCTCGTCTTCGCGTTCGGCACCCGGATACACCTCGACCAGCGCGCGCATCCGATCCAGCCGCAGCACGGCCAGTCCGCTCTTCGGTCAACGTTCCGAGATCGCCACCGGAACCCTTGACCCACAACAGGTCGACAGACGTTCCGGTGGCGGGATCTTCGGCAGTACCTTTGGCCGAGGTGTTCCCGCCCGCGTAGTTCGTGTTCTTCGGATCGGAGCCCAATCGGTTGGAGCGGGCGATCAAAGCCTCAACGGTGGGATTTGTCATGAAAGTCTCCTCGTTCTCGATCGTGGGCTTTGCGTCTGTTTATCAAGCACCCCAGCCAGATTGGGAGCCGCCGACCCGGTCGGCAACGATGCTCTCTTGGTAGCCTGATTCGGCGAAAGCGGTTAAGGGGTCGGAAGGCAATCCGCGGTCGAGGCGCCACTGCGCCAGCTGCGGGCGTACGTCGGTGTAGAACGCGTCCATGATGATCGCATTGCCGCCCAGCACATCACCGGCCTCCTGCGCGGTAACCAGCGCGTCGCTGTCCACCAGCGTGGCCCGCGCCACCATCTCCTGCACATTGAGTACTGAACGGATCTGGCCGGGAATCTTTGCTTCCACGTTGTGGCATTGGTCGAGCATCAGCGCCACGTCGGAGTCCGGTTCCAGGCCGCCGGTGTCGAGCAGCTCGTACAGGATCCGGAACAGCTGGAACGGGTCGGCCGCTCCGACGATGAGGTCGTCGTCGGCGTAGAACCGCGAGTTGAAGTCGAATGAACCGAGCTTCCCCTGCCGCATCAATTGGACGACGATGAACTCGATGTTGGTGCCCGGCGCGTGGTGACCGGTGTCCAGGCACACCTTCGCACGATCTCCGAGGTCGCTGACGTGCGAGCACGCAGTCCCCCAGTCTGGCACGTCCATCATGTAGAAGGCCGGTTCGAAGAACTTGTACTCCAGTATCAGGCGCTGGTCCGTCCCGACGTGCTGATAGATGGTGGCCAGTGATTCGGCCAACCGATCCTGGCGTGCTCGGATATTGCCCTGGCCCGGGTAATTGGTGCCGTCAGCGAGCCAGATCTTGAGGTCGCGAGACCCGGTCTGCGCCATGATCTCCAGACATTCCAGATGGTGCTCGATCGCCTTCTGCCGGACGGATTTGTCGGTGTGGGTGAGGCTGCCGAACTTGTACTGGTCGTCTTGGAAGGTGTTGGAATTCACCGTCCCGAGCCGCACCCCCTTTTCGCCGGCGTAGTCGGAAAGCGCCCGGTAGTCCTCAACCGTGTCCCACGGAATATGGAGGGCCACGACCGGCGCCAACCCAGTGAACCTGTGCACGGTCGCGGCGTCGGCGATCTTTTCCCGGATATCGCGAGGCGTGCCCGGTGTGCCGAAGACTTTGAAGCGGGTGCCCGAGTTCCCGAAGGCCCAGGACGGCAGTTCGAGGGCCAGGTTGTCCACGGCAGGCCCGAAGCCCTGGGCTGTCATAGTGGTGGTCCCTTCCGAGTTCGGGGATTTCATCTCACTCTCCCTTGCTGGCGAGTGGGGCGGACGTCGACGGCGCTGCATCGTCGGCGATCTCAGGGGAGATCGGTGCGCCGTACCGTTCAGTCTCGATCTCCTTGAGGGTCTTGCCCTGGGTGTTCGGTGCCCAGACGGCGCCGATGATCAGCGCAATGGCAAGCAGTCCGACGAGCAGCAGGCCGACAACGGTGAGGCCGGAGGCCGCTAGAAGGGTGGGGAAGAAGAAGCTCAAAAGACCGGTGGCACAACGCACCACGAAGAACATGAAGCCCTGGGCGCTGGCGCGATAGGGGGTCGCGAACAACTCGCTGGCCCACAGCCCGTAGAAAGCCTGCGCGCCGATACCGCTCGAGATGCCCCAGCAGACTGCGAAGGTCAGCAGCGTTGGCATACCCGAATCGGCAAACACCACGAGGATGCCCCAGGCGACGATGCCCAACGCCGCCCCGATGACGTAAAGCAGGCGCTGCGACATCTTGTCGGCGAATGCCATGAATCCGAAGAAGGTCGCGGCAACGGTGCAACCCCATACCAAGACCTGCAGCAGGTCTTGCTGGACGGCGCTGTCGAGGCCTGCGGTCTCGTAGACGCGGGGCATGAAAATTCCAGCCTGGCCGGCGACTGTGTTCCAGAAACCGTAAATGCCCATCAGGACCAGTAGAGCCGTGATGTTGACCCGGCGTGAGAACAAGCCGCGTAGACCGCTGGAACCGATCTTGGACGCCGCGAGGTCGGCCTTGCTGGCGTCCCGGGCCTCGTCCTTCCAGATTGTCGACTCAGCCAGCCCCTGCCGAATCCACCACACGATGGCGGCCACGACAAACAGGTGGAAGAAGATCAGTCTGGAACCGAGCAGCCCCAGCGGCGCGAGGCCGGCTGCGAGCGCGAAGCCTATGAATGGGCCGATCGACCAGGCCAGCTGCGCGGTCCCGACATGGCGTGCCCGGTCGATCGCGGGTGCCTGCTCAGCGATGTAGGTCCAGGACGCTGGGATACCCGCGCCGACGGCGATGCCGGTGATGACGAAAGCGGCCAGGAGCATGGTGAAGTTCAATGCGCACGCGGCGATGAGCACGCCGACCATGTACACGACCAGGTCGTAGGTGTAGATCGCTTTCCGGCCGAACCGGTCACATAGAGGTCCACCGATGCCGGCCCCGATCGCGGCTCCGAATGCGTTTGCGCTCAGCGCCGCTAACAGACCAACCGCGAAGTCGCTGATGCCGAACGCTGTCTGCCAGAACGTCAGGCTCGTGGCTATGGCGATGATGGAGCCGGCCTCGATGTAGTTCGACATCGCCACCGAAATGGTCGCCCGCCAGCCCGTCGTAGTCTTCGCGCCCAGTTTCACGAGTTCACCCCTCGATTGAAGCGGTAATTGCACGTCGCGTATTGAAACGTTTCAATTAGTGATTGGAGTCACCGTAGCGCGCCTACGTGATGCAGTCAACGGAGGGTCGACATTCGGGGAGCGCGAGCTAACAACACGCGATGTCACCACGCCGCAGTGCTCGATCTTGCCCATCATTGACGAATACGTAAGTTTGCTGTGATGGTGGTCGGTCCGTCATCTAGTGTTCCCGCATAACCCGCTGCGGAAGATCGGATGTCTCGATGACAACAGGTAACATCGCGGTCCCCGTCGCTGGTGACGACGACGTCGGCCAGGGTGGATACCAGCCGGAACTCAAACGGACACTCGGGTCCTTTCAAGTCTTTGCCATCTCTTTCGCGTTCATCTCGGTGGCGGTCGCCATCTTCGCGACGTTCGACGACTTGTTGAACACCGCGGGGCCCGTGGGTATCTGGCTCTTTGCCATTGCGGCGGTCGGCCAGACGCTGGTGGCCTTGGTCGTCGCACAGTTCGCTGCGCGCATCGCACTGAGCGGCTCCTCCTACCAGTGGGCCTCGCGTCTGGCCAACCCGAGGGTCGGGTGGTTCTTCGGGTGGTTGTCCTTCTGGTACCTGGCCGCCGGCGTGGTCGCCATGGACAACGCGTTGGCCAGCCAGGCGCTGATGCCGCTCCTCGGCATCCAGGAGGACGAGCACACCGCGAGGCTGCTCACGGTGGCGATCTTGATCGTTCAGGCCGTGCTGGTCATTGTGTCCACGCGACTGCTCGGCTGGGTCACCTCGAGCGCGGTCGGAATCGAGCTCGGCATCGTCGTGGTGTTGGTGATCGCGCTGGCCGCCGTGGTGGTCTTCACCGGCAGCGGCAACCTCGACAACCTCACCTCGCGCGGCATCACCGTGGGAGATCCCAACTACTTCGCCATCGGCGGCGGGTTGATGGCGGGCATGATCGTGGGCCTCACCACCTTGGTCGGATTCGACTCGGCGGCGAATCTCGCCGAGGAGGCCAAGGATCCGTTCCGTAGCGTCCCGCGCGCGATCGTGGCTTCTGTCGTCGCGGCGGGAGTGCTGGGTCTGGTGTTTCTGATCGCGCTCACCGTCGCGATCAAGGACGTGCCGGCAGTGAGCACAGAAGGATCGCCGGTCGCTGCGATCATCCGCAGTCAGCTCGGGCCGACTGTTGAGCGAATCCTGTTGGTGGGCATTGTAATCGCGATGTTCGGCGCTGGGATGGTCGTGATGACCGCGGGCTCGCGGCAGGCGTTCGCGATGGCGCGTGACGGCCGCTTCCCGGCACATGGGCTGATGCGGCGGGTCAACCCGCGTACGCAGACTCCGGTCCCTGCCACGATTCTGATCCTGATGGTGGGAGTCGTTCTGATGGTCGCGCTTCCCGGTGACGCGCTGATGCAGTTGATCACCGCAGGAACGATTCTGCCTGCGCTCATCTATGGCGCGACCGTGGTGCTCTACCTAGTGGTGCGGAAACGGCTGGAGCGCAAGGAGGGTGGGTTCAGCCTCGGGCGCTTCGAGCTTCCGATAGCAGTCGCCGCGTTGGTCTGGCTGGCGTTCGCGCTGTTCGTTCTGGTGACTCCCGAGGCTGCGTTCGTGCCCGACCTGGTTGTCGTCGGTCTGATCCTGGTGGGTGGGATCTACTTCGCCAAGATGCTGTTCTTCAGCCCCGAGGTGCTGAACACCGAACCGGGGGACGCAGAGATCTCATGACGACGGCGGCTCAGTCGGTGACACGCTCCAGATAGAAATGGTTGCCGTTCTCTAGTTAAAAGTCGTGGTGCCAACGTCACGACAATGTTTACCCTGCTCAAATGGATGCAATGGGAGGGGATTACGTCACCACGGACACCGAGACGTTCCGGAACCCGCACAACACCGCCTGGCACCGTGAGGTTGCCGAGGCCAACATCGCGCTGCGCGTGCAGGTGGGGTCTGGATTGCACGGCGTCACGATCGCCGGCACCGACGACCGCGACGAGATGGGCGTGTGCATCGAACCGCCGGAGTGCGTCATCGGGCTGCGGAAGTTCGAGCAGTACCAGTACCGCACCCAGCCCGAAGGTGCCCGCTCCGGCGCGGGCGATCTCGATCTGACCGTCTACAGCCTGCGCAAGTGGGCACGGCTGGCCGCGCAGGGCAATCCCACCGTTCTGCTGCTGCTGTTCGTGCCCGAAGCCGAGATAGTCGATATCGACTGGCCGGGCAGAGAGATTCAGGCCAACGCCGAGCTGTTCCTGTCGCGGGAGTGCGGCCGCCGCTTCGTCGGATACCTCGACGCGCAGCGCGACCGCATGCTCGGATTGCGATCACAGCGGACGAACCGGCCCGAGCTTGTCGATGTCTTTGGATTCGACACGAAGTTCGCTTACCACGCAGTCCGGCTCGGGCTGCAGGGCGTCGAGCTTCTCACCACAGGCCGCATCACACTGCCCGTCCCGGAACCGTCGCGCACCTGGCTGCACGACCTTCGCCTGGGCAAGGTCGCACAGTCAACGGTGATCGAGACGATCGCAGATCTGCGCGCGCAACTGGTGACCCTCACCGAAACCGTCGACCTGCCGGAGAAGCCCGACTACGGGAGACTCAATGCCTGGCTCGTCGACGTTTACACGCGCTGGTGGGCAGACCATGGAACCTGACATGGACATGCTGAAGCAGGTGCGTAAGGCGCTCAACGACATTCGCGCCACCCTCGCAACAGATGGAGAGGCAGCCTGCGACCCGGTCAAAGCCCTCTACCAGCTCGACCTGCTCAGAGAGATGATCGACGCGCAGCCGAGCAACCGCCAGCCGTGGTCGTTCTACCGGCCGCGTGTCGACGAGGAGTTCAGCTGACGGCGCCGGAATTGAATCCGGGACTCGGTCAGCCGAGGAGATCAGCCGGCCTGCGGAACGACGTAGGTCGGTTGATATGGATTGCAGCCCTGTTCGATGCACTTGGCGCGCAGGTAATCATCGACGGTGGGGAACCCTCGGACTTCGGCGGCCCGCTTCAAAGCCTCTTGCTCGGCGACTTTCGTCTCGGCGATGGCGGCGGCGAGGTCAGCCTCGGCCTTGACCTTCTTGGCGTCGGCCTCGGCCACACCCTGTGCCCTAGTCGCTTGGGCGTTTTGGATCGCAGCCTGTTCCCGCTCGATCGCCGCCTTGAGTTCGGGATTGACGGGAGTCGGCTTGAGCACCGTCACCTGAAAATTGGAAAAGAAGTCGTTGCCGTCAGTGCGCGCCTTGCTCGCATTGGGAAGGGTGGTCTGCAATGCCTGCCGGAAGTCGTTGCGCACCGACTCGTCGTTCCAGATCTGCTGCCACGTGTACTTCTGCGCGACCGCGTTCAGCGTGTCCTGCAACGGCTGCCCGACAACGTAATTGAGTAACTCGGTCCAGCCGGAGCTCACCGTTCCGTCGTCGTTGAGCCAGCCGCTGTACTTGGTGCCGAAATCGCGGTGAAACTGCTTGAGCTTCTCGCAGTCCGTCGTCAGATCGAACGTGACGACCACCGGCACGTTCATGTCGGCAGGGGCCTTGACGCTGGACACGACGACGTAGGGACCGCGTTCGGAGCCGGGGTCGCCGGTGGCATCCCAGCTGATCTGGCGGGCTGGATAGCGGTAGACGTTGTTCGTGATCTCGTTCTGCGACCGCTCCGGCTCGATGCAGCCGACCAGCTCAGGGTCCGTCGGGATCATCCAATACCCGTCCTGGACAACGGCCTGCTCGCCGGGTCCCATGTTGGCGTACGAGCACCCGCACAGGGTCATGGCAGCCACCCCCGCAACCGCCAGGGCTGTCATTCTGCGCATTTCCATCACCTTTCGTCACCGCAGCGCGTCGCACGCTCGATGTGAGATTCAGCTCTCGCGTCGGAGCATCTTTCGAGCTGGCCGATTTTCGCAGATCGTCGGTGATGTTGGGGTCCAAAAGGCGCCAAGTGTGTTTACGCCGTCAGCACCCTCCACTGTGTCCGCAGGTCGAAATCCATCAAATCGCGTTTTTTAGCGCGCGGTCAGTAATCCCAGACTGCCGGTACGCAACGAAAGGCGTTGCCGGAGACCGCCACGTGGCAGACGGACGGGAACGGGAGGTGAGTGGCCACCAGCGCCTCGCGGGTCGACGCCAGCTCCTGCAGGAGACGGACCCGGACACGGGCCGCCTCTTCGGGGTCGTGTTCGAAGCCGTTGAACCAGTCGGGGCGATCGAATGCGACCTGGAACACGGCGTCGCCGGCGAACGTCAGCCGGTCGCCGCCGGACGCCAGGCGGACCACGCTGTGCCCGGGGGTGTGCCCGCCGGTGCGGCTGACGAGCACTCCCGGCGCCACCTCGTACTCCGTCTCGAACGGCCGCAGCCGGGTGCGGTACTCGTCCAGGAACCGCGTGGCGGCCGACCGAAGCGCGTCCGGCACCCCGTCCGGCATGTTGGTGTGGGTGAAATCGGGCGACTCCCAGAACTCGGCCTCGGCGGCGGCCACGTGGACCCGCAGGTCCGGACGCAGCCGGCTGCCCAGCCCGTCGCCGAGCAGCCCGCCAATGTGGTCCATGTGCATGTGGGTGAGCACCACGTCGGTCACGGATGCGGCGTCGACGCCGGCGGCATCCAGTCGCAGGGCCAGCCGCCCGGCGCGTCGGGAAGTCCGGGAACTCGCCCCCCAGCCCAGCGTCGATGAGGATGGTCCGGTCGCCGCTACGCACCACGGCGACGTTCAGCGGCCACTCGAGGACATCCGGCGGCAGGAACATGTCATCGAGCCAGGACGCCAGGTCGGCCGAGTCCGCGTTGTAGGCGATCGTCTTGCCCGTGATCGGTAGCACTCCATCGCTGATCACCAGCACTTCGATGTCGCCGACGTTCAGCGCATAGCGCGAGGGAACCAACTCGTCGAGCCCTTGGGCACCGAGTGAAATGTTGTCCACGCTCATGTTTTCCTCCTCCTGACCGCCTTCAGCGGCAACGTTGTGACCCTCCTTCCTGCGCGAACGCGAGCCGGCTCGAAAATTCATCCCACTCGGGAAACTCCGTGCTCTGTGCTCACATCTCGGTGAGTCGCTGCAAGGGTGGGCCGGCTTGCAACGCGTTCATCGATGCCCGTCGACATTCGGTGCCACCATGGCCGGATGGACGCAGCCACGCTTCGAGAACTGCAGGCACCGCTCAAGCAGCTCTATCGCGATGATCCGCTCAGTTCGCGCACGCCCCTTGAAGCCGAGGCTTCCTTCGAGACCGGCGGTGTCACCACGTCGGTCAAGACTTGGTCGGGCCCGGTCCGTGCGGGTCTGCACCCGGCCACTGGTGGGGACGGAACTGACGCTTGCTCCGGCGACATGCTGTTGCAGGCCTTGCTCGCCTGCGCCGGTGTGACGATGCGCAGCGTCGCCACGGCCATGGGCATCGTCATCGTCGACGCCGAACTGCATGCGACCGGGATGTTCGACGCCCGTGGCACTTTGGGTGTCGCCCGCGACGTACCGATCGGCGTGCAGGAAATCAGCATTGTCGCCGACCTGCACACTGATGCCGACGATGCGACGTTGGCCAAACTGGGCGAGCTGACGGAACGCTACTGCGTTGTGGGTCAAAGCTTGGCGCAAATGCCTTCCATCGTCGTCCGTAAATGTCCGGTGCCCTGATCCCTTGTTGGTCTCGCCTATTGGCCCCGGAGTGATCCCGTCCGCGGCGGGTCAAGGGTGACGATGCACGTCACCGACCGGTCGCCCAACTCCCATGACTTTTCGTCGGGAAACCGTACGACGGGGTGCACGTCCGGATTGTCGACCTGCCGTGGGGGAGTAATCGGCGAAAGTCTCTCGACTGCACTTGCTCCTGAACTCTTTGATGCGGGCTTCGCCCGGAAACTCCCCATCGGGAACCGGGAATACGGCGTATACCTCGGCAGCGTGGGGCTTTGCGCAGTCCACGATCGCCGCTTCTTGGGCACCCTGTGATAGATCTTCGATGCAGTCGCCGGCCCGAAAGTAGGACGCCGGTGAACGTCCCTCGTCGTCTGGCGATGCGGTCGCGGTCGAGCTGGCTGTCTGTGAGACAGGCGCCTGAACGGAGCAACCCGTCAAACCCGAGACCAAGATCGCAGCCGGCACGATGACTCGAACCATGGCGTCAGCCTTAAGAGCGACGTGGGGTCTTGTCAACACCGGTCGAGGATGACGTCGCGGTAGATTGCGACCCGTGAGCGAAGACAGAGTTCGTGTGCGGATAGACCCCAATGGCATCGCAACGGTGACGATGGTCCGCTCGGACAAGCACAACGCGCTCGACCAAGCGATGTTCGAAGGGTTGGTAAAGGCCGCTGAGCAGCTGGCAGATGATGCGTCGGTTCGCGTGGTCGTGTTGCACGGCGAGGGCAAGAGCTTCTGCTCGGGCCTGGACATTGCAAGCTTCATGTCCGGAGAAGGTGGCACCGGCGTCCTGCTGGACCGCGACGACGACCGGCTGGCCAACTTCGCTCAGCGCGTGACCTACGACTGGTCGTTGGTGCCGGCACCGGTGATCGCAGCGATCCACGGCAACTGCTTCGGCGGCGGTCTACAGATCGCGCTCGGTGCCGACATCCGCATCGCCGCGCCGGACGCGAAGCTGTCCATCATGGAGATCAAGTGGGGCCTCGTTCCCGACATGGGCATCACGCAGACACTGCCGCGGCTCCTACCGATCGACGTCGCGAAAGAGTTGACGTTCACCGGTCGCATCGTTTCCGGCAGTGAGGGTTTCGAGCTCGGGTTGGTCACTCGGACCGCCGAAGATCCGCTTTCCGCGGCGCTGGAACTCGCGGATGAGATCGCGCAGAAATCCCCGGACGCGGTCCGCGCCGCGAAGCGCCTCTACGACGAGACCTGGGCCAGTAACGACAGCGCGGCCGCACTGCTGCTCGAATCCGAGCTGCAGACCGGGCTGATCGGCAAGCCCAACCAGATCGCCGCCGTCGTGGCTGGAATGTCTGGGGAGAGGCCGACATTCGTCGATCCTGCTCAGCGTCAGGCTCGCTAGCCATGGGTGTGCTCGATGGTCGAGTCGCGTTTATCACCGGAGGGGCCCGCGGGCAGGGACGCGCGCATGCATTGGCGCTGGCCGCCGAAGGTGCCAACGTCGTTATTGCCGACGCACCCCGTCCGATGAATCTGACGTATCCGCTCGGCACCGAGGATGATCTTCGCGAAACCGCCAAACATGTCGAGGAATTGGGCGGCCTCTGCATTCCGATCGTGATGGATGTGCGTGACCCCGCGGCGGTGGGTGCGGCCGTCGAGGAAACCGTCAACAGGTTGGGAAGTCTCGACATCGTGGTGGCCAACGCCGGGATCGTGAGCACCGGTCCGTTGGAAGAGGTGACCGACGAGATCTGGCAACAGCTGATGGACACCAATCTGACGGGCGCATTTCACACTCTGCGGGCCGTGATACCGGTGATGCGGCGGCAGCGGTTCGGCCGGATTGTCGTCACGTCCTCAATGGGCGGCCGCATGGGCATCCCGGAGTTGGCGGCATACAACGCCACCAAATGGGGAGTCATCGGGCTCGCCAAGTCCGTGGCCTTGGAGGTCGCCAAGGAGGGCATCACGGTCAACGTGATCTGCCCGACCACCGTGCACACCCCGATGGTCCAGCCCGTCGGCGGCGACGACGTTCCCGACGAATTGGTTCGCCGGATGATGAAGGCGAATCCGATTCCTCAACCGTGGATCGAACCCGAGGACGTCAGTCGCGGGCTCCTGTATTTGGTCACGGATCCGGGCGTCGTCACCGGTAGCGTCCTCGAGATCGGCCTCGGCGGCAGCGCTCGAATTCATTAGCGCCGCGGTGCCGTTTCGCTCTAAGCGCACAAAGTCTCGGATTTTGCTGAGCCAGCTCTCAGTTCACTCTCAGTGACTGCAGGCACGGTGTGCTGAAGCCATGTGGGCTGATACACGACTGACGAAAAGAGAACGCACACAATGACGAACCCTCCGCGGTACCCCACGGATCAGCCCGGCTACAGCCCGAATCCGAGTCCCTCTGTGGGACAGCCATACCCGGGCGCCCCGACGCATGTTCCCTCAAATTTGCGTTACGACTGGCGCTATACCCAGCAGTCGACCGCATCACCGTATGATCCTTATCACTCTGCGGGCCAAGCAATTACGGCGCCCATTCCTAGGATTCGGCCGAAGAAATCTCGTCGCGGCGTCATCGTCGTCGGTGCAGTTGCCGCCGCGGTGGTCGGAGGCGGTATCGGCGCAGCCGCGATGGAGATGACCGGACGAGAGCACGACATGACCGCCACGAAGGCACCCGTCGCCCAGGCGCCCGTCGCACCCCATGCCGGCACCAAGCAGCCGGCGGGCTCGGTGGAACAGGTCGCGGCCAAGGTGATGCCGAGTGTGGTCAAGCTGCAGATCCAGATGGGGGGCCAAGGCGAGGAAGGTTCGGGCATCGTGTTGAGCGACGATGGCCTCATCCTGACCAACAATCACGTGGTGGCTCCGGTCGCAGGCGACAGTCAAAGTGCCCAGCCCACCTCGGCCGACTCCAGCGAAGATGGGGGAGCCACCAAGACTGTGACCTTCTCGAATGGCCAGACGGTGCCGTTCAGTGTTGTCGGCACAGACCCCGCAGGCGATCTGGCCATCGTGCGCGCTGAAGGAGTGTCGGGATTGACGCCGATCACCATGGGATCGTCCAAGGATGTGAAGGTCGGTGAGCAGGTCGTGGCGATCGGCTCGCCGCTCGGGCTGCAGGGCACCGTGACAACCGGCATCGTCAGTGCGCTGGATAGGCCGGTCGCGGCCGGCGACGGCTCCGGTGGGGACGTCACCGTACTCGATGCCATTCAGACCGACGCCGCGATCAACCCGGGCAATTCGGGTGGCGCGCTGGTGAACATGGACGGTGAACTGATCGGGGTGAACTCCGCCATCGCGAGCATGGGCGGCGACGCCGACTCTGGCGGCGGTCAGAGCGGGTCGATCGGGCTGGGCTTTGCCATCCCGGCCGACCAGGCCAAGCGGATCGCCGATGAGTTGGTTTCCACCGGCACCGCCAGCCACGGTTCGCTCGGTGTGCAGCTCAGCAAGGACGCCCCCCAGGGCGGCGGCGTGGCCATTGCCGCGGTCGTCGAGGGCGGCCCGGCCGCAGCCGCTGGATTGCCGGACAGCGCGGTGATCACGAAGATCGACGAGCAGGTGATCGACGGTCCGGAAGCGCTCGTGGCCGCGGTTCGATCAAAGGCTCCCGGGGACACCGTCTCGGTGACCTACCTCGATGACTCCGGAGCCGCCCAGACAACACAGGTCACTCTCGGCAAGGCGTAGTCAACGTCCTCTCCTTGGGAAAGTGGGGACGCAGAGCGGCGGCGATGACGCGATCGAGTGCCCGGTCGGGCAGCAACCGCGCCAAGCGGGTGACGAGCGCGGCATCGCGGCCGACGGTGTAGCGGGTGCGTGGCCTGCGCACCGTCACTGCCTTGGCGATCACCTTGGCTGCGGCATCAGCGGGCAGGCCCGCCTTGGCGGACGACGCGGCCTGCGCGGCGACGGCATGCACCAGCGCGCCGTAGCGCTGGCTCTGTTCGGGCGTCATGGCCGACGCCTGCTCGTGGGCGGTGGCGCTCGCGTGGCCGAGCATTTCGGTGACCACGGCGCCCGGTTCGATCACGACCACGTGTACGCCGAGCGGGGCGAGTTCGCGGCGTAGGGAGTCACTGACCGCTTCGAGCGCGAACTTCGTGCCTGCGTACGGACCGTAGGTGGCCATGGCGACCTTGCCGCCAACGGAGCTGATGTTGACCACGCGACCCTTGTTGCGGATCAGGGCCGGCAGCAGTGCCTGGGTGACGGCGACGTGGCCGAAGAGGTTGACCTCGAACAGGTTTCGCCAATCGTGGATCGCGTACGCCTCGACCGGTACGTTGACCCCGACGCCGGCGTTGTTCACCAGCGCCCGCACTGCGCGGCCCTGCGGGTCGTCGTGCACCCGGGTGGTCAATGCCTGGATGTGGTCCGGGTTGGTGATGTCGAGGATCAGCGGCTCGATGTCCGGCCCCCGGATGGCGTCGGCGTCCCGGTCGCGTCGGACACCGGCGAGGACGTGAAACCCGCGCCGCGCCAGTTCGTGTGCCGTGGCCGCGCCGATGCCGGTGGACGCACCGGTGACCACGGCGAGCTCTTGGATTCCAGGTGACACCGTCATCTCAATGAAGCTACGCGTTCAGATGACAATGTCAACCTAGGATGGGAACCATGAGCCGCATCGAGTCAGCCGCCGCCACGCGCCGCGCCCTGCTCGACGAGGCCGCCGCGCTGCTCGACGGTGGCGGTCCCGACGCAGTGACGTTGCGTGAGGTGGGCGCACGTGCAGGTGTGAGCCGCGGTGCGCCCTACCGGCACTTCGCCGACAAGGAGAGCCTGCTGACTGCAATCGCTGCCGAGAGTTGGGAGCGCATCGGCGATCAGATGCACGCGCTGCAGACAGACTCGCGACGTCTGCCCGCCGACAGGCTGCGCGCTGCGCTCGTGGGCGTCATCACCCTCAGCCGTCAGCAGCCGTACCTCTACCAATTGATGTTCAGCACACCGGTCGGCGATCCGGCCGCGGTGGTCCGGGCCGCGCAACGCATGTGCGACGAGTTTCTCGCGATCGTCGCCGCGGTCGTCGGCGAACAGAACGCCCAGCGCTACGCGGCCATACTCCTGACCGGCGTGCACGGTGCCGCCGGCCTGGAATTGAGTGGCCTGCTGCGCACCGACAAATGGCAGACAACCGCCGAGGAACTCATCGACGCCCTCCTCGCTACGGTCGCAGAGGCCGATCGCCGAGACTAGCTGCGCCACAGCACATTCCGCCCAAACGTGATCGCCCAGACCATGGGGTAACCCCTACGAACGCGAAGGGGCGACCACCTGGGTTGAGATTCAGAGGCGTGAAGACAGGTAGTCGATTACTCAGCCCTTTGATCGTGGTCCGGCGGAAACTGTATTGCAGCCGCGCCCAGCCCGGTGCGGCGACCTTGAAGGCGATGTCACCGAATCTGCCGCGATACGACGAGTTGTCGCTAGGCCCGCTCGGTGTCCGATGCACGAAAGGGGGCAACCCATGCTTCGCCTTAACCCTCAGCCCTTGTCGACCGAGGACGATCTGCGTACCGCGCTTCAGAACGCGATTGCCCTTGAGCACTCGACTATTCCGCCCTATCTCACGGCGCTGCTCACGCTGCGCGGTACGTCCGATTCGGTGCAATACGCCCAAAGCGAGATATCCGAAGTGATACAGGAGGAGATGTTGCACATGACCTTGGCTTGCAACATCCTCAACGCGATCGGCGGCCGCCCGATGATCGCCGACGCCGGCTTTATCCCGACCTACCCAGGACCGCTACCGATGGGTGTCGCCGGTGACCTCGACGTAGGTCTACGGCGTTATTCGAAGGCGTTGATCGAGAACACGTTCATGAAGATTGAGGAGCCCGAGGAGATTCTTCCCATCCCGACGCTCCCATCCCTGGCGGATGCCGCGCCGTCAATCACTATCGGCCAGTTCTACGCCGGTATCCGCGCGCGGATCGCCGGCCATCCTGAGCTGTTCACCGGCGGCGCCGAGTTGCAAGTCGAGGGGCATCTCGACGGGGACTTCCCCGTCACCGACGTCGACACAGCGATCAAGGCGATCGACACCATCGTCGAGCAGGGCGAAGGAACGCCGAAATCACCGTTGGACCTGCAGCACGATGTCGCGCACTTCTACTCGTTCCAGCAATTCTCCAAGGGCATGCACATCGTTAACGATGGGTCGTCGCCGGTGCATTTCGACCCCGATCAGCCGATAGCCATCGATGACGACGCCGATGTCGTTGCGATGGTTGATGACCCGCCGCTGGTCACGTACGCCGCCGCGGATGCGCATGCCGAGGAACTGTCGGCGAAGGCCGACGTGTTGTATTCCGACATGCTGCGGTTGCTGCACCGTGCCTTCAATGGAGAAGGCACTCTGGTCGGCCGGGCGGTCGGGAAGATGTTCGGCTTGCAGAGCGCCATCGAGGACCTGCTGCAGGTAAAGCTCACCGACGGCCCGTTCGCAGGACAGTTCGCCGGCCCGCGTTTCCGATTCGTCGCTTGAGACTTTCGCCACGAGACTGGGGATTCAGGCGCTACTGGCCCTCAACCGCGACGCGCAGTTCTTCGGCCCATTCGCTGTAAGGCCGAATCGCGTAAGCGCGCGTGTCCACCGAGCCGCCGAGCTTCTGGATGATCGGTAGCGACTCGAGTGCCTGGTCGAGCGATGTGTGGTCCGGTACGTCGAGCACGGCGAAGACGCTGCGCTGGCCGACGACTTTCCACAGATTGGTCACCGCCCCGGCATCGACCGCCCCCTGTGCCGCGCGGGCTTCCTCGAGCCAGATCGTGAACAGCTCTTCGCGGCTCATGTCGACCGGCTGGTGAATGTCGAACTGGACGAAGTACTGCACCGATTTCTCCTTACTGTCGCCGTCAGACGGGAGTAGCTTCCCACGACGGATACGGCCTCGGTGGCGGCTGCGGCGTGCCCACCGGCACGCAAACGGTACTCATGATCTTGTCGGCGATCGTCTGACGCTTCTCGTCCCACAGTGGGAGCAGATAGCCGATGTAGCAGAATTGGTCGATGTAGTGGGCGATCTGGCGCGCGAACGACCGCCAGAAACCAATGGGTTGCCAAGTCTTTTCGCTGATCACCACGAACTTGAGCACCGACTTTCCGATGCTCTGCCCCGTCTTGCCCTGTCGGTAACAGAAGTTCCAGAAGAAGTAGGCCGGGAGCAGGAGCAACGCAATCACCGCGAAAATCGCCCAACGGTCCGTGAGGCCGTCACAGGGCGTGTCGTACGCCGCGTCGTACGCGGTGCAATTCGCGTGGTACTCGATCGTTTCGACGAGGTTGGGCATGCCCATGATGATCCAGAACGGGATCCAATCGATGAGGAAGGCCAGCAGACGTCTGACCCACGGGATGTAGGCGCGCCTCGGTAGTACACGCGGCGGCGGAGGCGGCGGATAGTTCGCAGGCGTTGACGGTTGGCTCGTGGCGTTGTCCATATAGACAAGAGCGGGAAGCGAGCCCGATCCTTACACAAATTTCAGCGGCACATTTCAGAGGCAATTTGTCATTCGTCGTCCACCTCGACGATATGGACCTGCACGCCCGCGGCCGTGATCTGATCCAGCTGTCGAGGATCGGCGCTGGAGTCCGTGACCAGATGGTGGATCTGGTTGAGCGGCACCATCTTCGCGAAGGTGACCTTGCCGATCTTGGATCCGTCGACCGCCACGACGACACGTTGGGCGTTGGCGGCCATGGCGATCGCCGTGCGGGCCTCGGCCTCGTCGAAGGTGGTCGCACCGACCTCGGCGGACATCCCGTCGGCGCCGAGCACCGCGGTGCCGACAGTGATCACCTGGAACGCGTGCTCGGACATCGGGCCAACGGCCTCAAGGGAATTCGCCCGCACCAACCCTCCCGTCATGATCACCTTCATGTGAGCGTCCACGGCGCAGTCGGTCGCGATCGTCAGCGAGTTCGTCACGATCGTCATTTGCGGTCGGCCCCGCAACGAACGGGCGACCTCACCCGTGGTGACACCTCCCGTGAGTGCCACCGCGTGCGCGCCCGCCGGAATCAGTGCGGCGGCGTGCTGGGCGATTCGCCGCTTGATCGCGACCATCCGGTGGTCGCGTAGCCGCACCGGGATTTCACTGCCGCTCGGGTCGAGCGCCTTGGCGCCGCCATGCGTTCGCACCAGGAGTCCTTGCTCCTCGAGTTCGCTGAGATCACGGCGCAGCGTCGCGGCGGACACGCGCAACTCGGCGCGCAGCACCTCCGAGGCGACTTCGCCGCGGTCGCGCAGAAGCGAGAGCACCTCCCGCATCCGGTCCGTGCGCTTGATCGACATCGCTGACGACTCTCCTGGGACGATGGTAAGAGACGATCAGTTTTACTGATCGTTTCGCCGATTGCCATTGCGCGCTTTGAGCGAGCTTCTCATGATCGACACATGTTCCGCATGTATGGATTCCGTAAATGGACGAGGCGACGGGTGACAACGTGACCCTGGCCGCCACCGCCGACCTCGTCGCGTCAGCGACGTCGCGGGATTCCGCCGTCCTGGCATTCAACGTCATCACCATCGAGCACGCCGAAGGCATCGCCGAGGGCGTCGAACGCGCCGGGGTCCCCGCGGTGATGCAGGTCAGCGAGAACACCGTCAGATTCCACGGCGGCCGAGATCGCGCCGCTGGTGGCTGCCTGCGCGCGGATCGCCGGCCTGCTCCACGGCGGCGCTCGCCGTGCACCTCGACCACTTCCAGGACGTCGCGCTGACCGACGAGGCGATCCGCACCGCGGGCGAACTCGGTGTCACCTCGATCATGGTCGACGCCGCGCATCTGCCCTACGCGAAGAACGTCGAGCGGACACGCGCGTTCGTCAAGGCCGCGCATGAAGCCGGGCTGTGGGTGGAGGCCGAGCTGGGCGAGATCGGCGGGAAGGGCAACGCGCACGATTTCGGCGTCCGCACCGACCCGGGCGAAGCCGTCGCGTTCGCCGAACTGACCGGGGTCGACGGGCTTGCCGTCGCGGTGGGAAGTTCGCACGCGATGACCACCCGCGACGCACGGCTCGACATCGAACTGATCGAGAAGCTCGCCGCACGCGTCGCGGTACCCCTGGTGCTGCACGGCTCCTCGGGAGTGCCCGACGACTGCGCTGCGCGAGGCCGTCCGTGCCGGGATCCGCAAGGTCAACGTCGGGACGGCGCTCAACGTCGCCCACACCGGCGCGATACGCGAGGTGCTCGCGGCCGACCCCACCATCACCGACCCGCGCAAGTATCTGACGGCCGGACGCCAGGCCATCGGCGACACGCGTGGCCGCCCTCTGCCGCGCGGTCGCAGCCGCAGCCGGCAGTCGACGTCGCGGAGCGTGACGCGCAATGAGCCAGCCCGCGCCGACGCTGCGCCGAGTCAACTGGTTGGCCAACACGATCGCCAGCCACAAGGCCGGTGACGCCGGTCGGCGTCTACTCGGTGTGCTCGGCGCACCCCACCGTGGTGGAGGCGGCCATCACCCAGGCCGCCGCCGACGGCAGCTACGTGCTGATCGAGGCCACGTCGAACCAGGTCGACCAGTTCGGCGGCTACACCGGATTGCGGCCGGCCGACTTCCGCGACCTGGTCCTCGGCATCGCCGACCGGAGCGGATTTCGCTCGGGACCGCATCCTGCTGGGCGGCGACCACTTGGGCCCGAACCGCTGGCAGCGCGAATCCGTCCAGTGCCGCAATGGAGAAGGCCGAGGTCCTGATCGCGGCGTACGTCGAGGCGGGCTACACCAAGATCCACCTGGACTGCAGCATGTCGTGCGCCGACGATCCTGCCGTGCTCTCCGACGAGGTCGTGGCGAGCCGCGCGGCCCGCCTGTTGCAGGTGGCCGAAGACGCCGCCCGCCGCGCTCGGCTCCGACGGTCCGGTCTACGTCATCGGCACCGAGGTACCCGTTCCCGGCGGCGCACACGAGACGCTGGGCCGCCTCACCCCGACGCCTGCCGACCGCGCCAAGCGCACCATTGCCGTGCATCGTGCCGCGTTCGCCGAACTCGGGCTCGCGCGACGTCTGGCCGCGCGTCGTCGCCCTCGTCGTGCAACCCGGCGTCGAGTTCGATCACCTCAACGTCATCGACTACCAACGCAGTGCCACGACCGAATTGCGCCACGTGCTCGACACCGAGGACAACCTGGTCTTCGAGGCGCACTCCACCGACTATCAGCGGCCCGCACAGCTGCGGGAACTGGTGGAGGACCACTGGGCCATCCTCAAGGTCGGGCCCGCCCTGACCTTTGCGATGCGTGAGGCGTTGTTCGCGCTGGCCCTGATCGAGACGGAGCTCGTTCCGCGACCGTCCCGATCGAACCTGGTCGAGGTCGTCGAGCGCAGAATGCTCGCCGAGCCGGAGCACTGGCAGGGCTACTACGAGGGCGATCCGATCGCCCAGCGCACCTCCCGCCGCTACAGCTACAGCGACCGGCTCCGCTACTACTGGGCCGACGACGAGGTCGACGCCGCGCGCCGCACCTTGCTGGCCAATCTCGACCGCACCGGCATCCCGCTGCCCCTGATCAGCCAGTTCCTCCCCATCCAGTACGACCGGATACGTGCCGGCCGGCCTCGAGCCCGTCGCGCAGGCCCTTGTCATCGACCGAATACGAGACGCATTGCGTCCGTATGCATGTGCATGCCTGATCCACCGGAGCAGCCAATGAGTAACTCATCCATTCCCGCCCAAGAGGACGGTGGCGCAACCATTCTCGAGATCGGGCAGCAGCCCGACGCGTGGCGAGAGGTCGCGGGCGGCTCCGACGAGCGGGCCGCCGGATTTCTTCGCGAACTCGTCGAGAGGCCCGACCTGCGGGTCATCCTGACTCGGGGCGGGCAGCTCGGCGTTCGCGGGTGAGATCGCCGCGCCCGCGCTGCGCCGTCACCTCGGCCGCCGCGTCGAGGCCATCGCGACGACGGACATCGTCGCGAGCCCGCTCGACTACCTGGAGCGCGACACCCCCACGCTGCTGGTCTCATTCGGCCGGTCCGGCAACAGCCCGGAGAGTCTGGCGACCACGGCGCTGGCCGACGAATTCGTCTACGACGTCTGGCATCTCGTCCTCACCTGCGACCGGGACGGGGAGCTGGGTCGTGCGCACGACGGCCGGGCCAACTCGCTGGTCGTCTACATGCCGGAGCGCACCAACGACACCGGCTTCGCAATGACGTCCAGCCTGACGTCGATGTTGTTGTCGTGCCTGATGATGCTGGGACCTGCCGGGCCCGACGACGCCGAGGCCCTCGCCCGCGCAGCCGAGCACGTCGTCGAGTCTGCAGCCCGACATCAGGGCGCTCGCGCAGACCAAGAAGCAGCGCTTCGTCTACCTCGGCAGCGGCCCGTTGGAGGGGCTCGCGCGCGAATCGGCGCTCAAGCTGCTGGAACTGACCGCCGGAGAGGTGGTCACGTACTTCGACTCACCGCTGGGATTCCGGCACGGACCCAAGTCGGTGCTCGACGCGGACACGCTCGTCGTGGTGTACGTGTCGACCGATCCCTACACGCGCCGCTACGACCTCGACATCATCGCCGAGATCCGCGCCCAGCTCGGGCAGGACGCCGTCACCGTACTCAGCACCGAGCCCATACCGGCCGAGCTGGGCACGGCCATCGTGCTGCCCGGTCTCGAGGGTCTGCGACGACGCCCTCGTCGCGCTCGCGTATCTGGTGTTCGCGCAGTACCTCGCGCTGTTCACGTCGCTGGAATACGCCAAGACACCCGACAATCCGTTCCCGTCCGGTGAAGTCAGCCGTGTCGTGCGGGGCGTCACCATCTATCCCATGCCGCGAACGGGGGAGTCCACTGATGGCCCGCTACCTCGGAGTCGACGGCGGAGGCTCGAAGACGGCGTTCGCGCTCATCGATGACGCAGGCCATGTCATCGCACGTGCCACCGCACCGACGTCCTACTACTTCAACGACGGCTTCGATGTCGTCGAAAAGTCTCTCGCCACAGGGCGTTACGGACATCTGCACGCAGGCAGGCATCGCGACCTCCGACATCGACGCGGCATTCTTCGGCCTGCCCGGCTACGGCGAGGCCAGCGGCGACATCGAGCAACTCGACGCAGTCCCGGCCGGGGTGCTCGGCCACGACCGGTACAGCTGCAACAACGACATGGTGTGCGGCTGGGCGGGCTCACTCGCCGGCGAGGACGGCATCAACGTCATCAGCGGAACCGGGTCGATGACGTACGGCGAGCGACAGGGCGTCGGCCATCGGGTCGGCGGCTGGGGCGAGCTCTTCGGCGACGAAGGTTCGGCGTATTGGATTGCCACCCAGGGGCTCAACGCGTTCTCCCGGATGAGTGACGGCAGGCTGCCGCACGGCCCGCTGCACCCACTGCTGAAGGACCGCCTGCAGGTCGGCGGTGACCTCGACGTCGTCAGCCTGGTGATCGACACGTGGAAGGGCAACCGCAGCAAGATCGCGGCGCTGGCCACCACGGTCTGCGATGCCGCGCGCGCCGGCGACGAGGTGTCGAGCCGCATCCTGTCCGCGGCTGCCGACGAACTCGTCACGCTGATCGAAACGACCCGCACGCTCGTCGGGTTCACCGACCAGGAAACCGTCCCGGTGTCCTACTCCGGCGGAATGTTCTCCGACGACGGCTTTCTCGACGCTGTTCGTCACCGCGCTGCAGGGCGCTCCCGCCAAGTACGACCTGCGACGTCCGCTGCTCGACCCGGCGGTGGGCGCCGCGCTGTACGCCGCCAAGCACAGCGGACATCCGTTGAGTCCGGATGCCGTGCAACAACTCTCCGACAACGACTCGACGAGGTGAAGTCACCATGACCGATACACCGACTACCACACGGACCCGCAGCTGGATCTTCTACGCCGCCCTGCTCATCCTCTTCTGGGGCGTGTGGGGCGCGTTCTCCGCCCTGCCCTCGACGAAGTACGGCTATCCCGACGAGATGATCTACAGCATCTGGGCACTGACGATGATCATCCCGGCCGCTTTCATACTGCGCGGCCAACGCTGGGATCGCCGCCCTGCCGCCACGATCTACGGCCTTCTGATCGGGCTCACCGGTGCAGGCGGCCAGTTGATCCTGTTCCAGGCGCTGACCATGGGCCCCGCCTACCTCATCTTCCCGATCATCTCGATCTCCCCCGCGATCACTGTCCTGATGGCGATGGTCCTGCTGCGCGAGACGGCTCTCGCCGCTGGCCGTCGTCGGCCTCGTCATGGCGCTGGCGGCCATCGTGCTGTTCACCATCACCGGCGGTGAAGCCGAGGATCGTCGGGCCCCTGGCTGCTGCTGGCGATCCTGATCTGCGTGGCGTGGGGCGTGCAGGCCTACTTCATGCGCAAGACCGCGACCATCGGCGTCAACGAAGCCACCACATTCGGATGGATGACGATCAGCGGGCTGCTCCTGATCCCCGTCGCCCTGATCTCGCTCGGCGGCATCCCGACCGACTTCCCCTGGCAGGCACCCGCATTGACGGCCGGCACCCAGGTGCTCAACGCCGTCGGCGCGCTGTTCCTCGTGATGGCACTCGCCCGCGGCAAGGCCTCCATCGTGGCGCCCACAACGAATGCGCTTGCGCCCGCACTCACCGTGATCATCTCGCTGATCGCCTACCAGACCCTGCCCACTCCCTACGGCGCGATCGGCATCGTGCTCGCACTCGTCGGCTCGACGTTGATGGTGTACGCCGACGAGAAGCGCGGCGAGTCCCTCACCGAAGCGGTCGTGGCCGACGCGCCCGCACCTACGGAACGCTCGGACGGTGAAGTGAAACCCACGATCGTCATCATCGGCGCGGGCAGCGTCGAGTTCACCCGCGAACTGCTCGGGGACATCCTGTCGTTCCCGGAGCTCGACTCGGTCAGGGTCGTGCTGCACGACATCGACGTCGAGCGGCTCGAGACCGCGGAGGCCATCGCGCACGCCACCGCCCGCGCGGCCGGTGCCCAACCCGAGGTGGTCGCCACCACCGACCGTCGCCGCGCGCTCGACGGCGCCGACTACGTCATCAACGTCATCCAGGTCGGCATGCACGAGGCGACGGTGCGGGACTTCGAGATCCCCGCGAAGTACGGGCTGAAGCAGACCATCGCCGACACCATCGGCATCGGCGGAATCTTCCGCGGCCTGCGGACCTTTCCGGTCCTCGCCGGGCATCGCGCGCGACATGGCGCAGGTGTGCCCGGACGCGTGGCTGCTCAACTACACCAACCCGATGGCGATGAACGTCACGTTCCTCCACCACGTCGCGCCACGGTTGAAGGTGCTCGGACTGTGTCACTCCGTGTACTGGACGATGGTCGGCCTGTGCGAACTCATCGACGTGCCCTACGACGAGGTGTCCTACTGGTCGGCGGGCGTCAACCACCAGGCGTGGGTGCTGAGGTGGGAACGCGGCGGGCAAGACCTGTACCCGCTGCTGGATCGAGCGGATCGCCTCCGATCCGGAACTGCGGCGCCGCGTGCGGGTCGACATGTACCGGCGGCTGGGCTACTACCCGACCGAGACCAGTGAGCATTCGCAGCGAGTACGTCCCCTGGTACCTGCGTCATCCCGGCGAGATCGAGCGCCTGCGGATCAACGTCGGTGAGTACGTCTCGATCAGCGAGGCGAACCTGGCCGAATACCGCCGTGTCCGAGCGGAATTGGCCGGCAGCGAGACGCTTCCCATCGACACGGGATCCACGGAGTACGCGCCGCAGGTCATTCACTCCCTTGAGACCGGGACGACGCGCGTCATCTCCGCCAACGTCGTCAACGACGGGCTGATCACCAACCTGCCCGACGGGCTGGCCGTCGAAGTCCCGACGGTGCTCGATGCGCTTGGCGCGCATCCGATGAAGGTGGGCGACCTGCCTGCCGCAGTGCGCCGCGCTCAACCGCAGTTTCCTCGGCCCGGTGGACCTTGCGGTGCGCGCCGCGGTCGACGGGGATCCGCGGCTGGTGCGCGCGGCGGCGATGGTCGACCCCAACACCGCCGCGACGCTCACCGTCGACCAGATTTGGGCACTGTGCGACGAGCTGACACTCGCACACGGCGACCTCCTTCCCGAGCCCCTGCGCTCGACCGCTTCAGCTCACCCAGATGTCGCCAACTAAGGAGTGTCCACTGTGATTCGACGCCGGCTCTGCATAGCACTGGTTGCCGTCCTCGCCTTCGCCCTCACCGCGTGCGGTGGCGGAGGCTCGTCGCCGTCGGGTCCCACCGAGATCGCGGTGTGGCACGGCTACCAGGACACCGAGGGAGACGTGTTCAAGGGTCTTGTTGCGCAGTACAACAAGGACCATCCCGACGTCAAAGTCAGCGAGTTGTACTCCAGCAATGACCTGGTGCTGCAGAAGGTGCTGACCGCGGTGCGCGGCGGCAGTGCGCCCGACGTGGCCTACATGTTCGGGTCCTGGTCCCCGAACATCGCCAAGATTCCCCAGGTCGTCGACATGAAGGATGAGGTTGCCAAGCCGGACTGGAAGTGGGACGACTTCTATCAGGCCGAGCGCGACGCCGCGACGGTCGGCGACAAGGTCGTCGGCGTGCCCGCACTGGTCGACAACCTCGCGATCGTCTACAACAAGAAGCTCTTCGCCGACGCAGGGGTCGCACCGCCGAGCCCGACGTGGACCTGGGACGACTTCCGGGCGGCGGCCGCCAAGCTCACCGACCCGGCCAAGGGGCAGTACGGCTGGCTCATCCCGGCCGACGGCAGTGAAGACACCGTGTGGCACTACGTTCCGATGCTCTGGGAGGCCGGCGGGAACATCCTGTCGCCCGACAACACGAAGGCAACCTTCAACTCCGAGGCCGGCGTCAAGGCGCTGACCGTGCTGCAGCAGATGGCGGTCACCGACAAGTCGCTGTACCTCGACACCACCAATGAGAACGGCCCCAAGCTGATGAACAGCGGCAAGGTGGCGATGCTGGTCACGGGCCCGTGGGATCTGAGCCAGCTGTCCGACATCGAGTACGGCGTGCAGGTGATGCCCACCTTCGGCGGGCGGCAGCGGCGGCCATCAGACGATCGCCGGTCCAGACAACTGGGTCGTGTTCAACAACGGCGACGAGAAGAAGAAGCAGGCGGCGATCGACTTCGTGAAGTGGTTGTCGGCCCCCGAGCAGGTGAAGGCGTTCTCGCTGGGCACCGGTGATCTGCCCATTCGCACGTCGGTCGGTGAGGACCAGGCGGTCCTCGACAAGCTCAACGAGAACGTGCCCGGCACCGCGGAGTTCGTGAAGAACCTGTCCAACGTGAAGACGGTCAGGCCCCAGGTCGAGCAGTATCCGGCGATCTCGGAGGCGTTGGGCCAGGCGATCGTGTCTGTCATGCTCGGCAAGGAGCAGCCGGCGGACGCGTTGAACTCCGCGGCCAAGGCCGCGGACGAGGCGCTCGCCGGCAAGTAGCTCCGGCGAGGATCGAGAACATGCCGTCACTGCTGCGCCGCCTGCGGCCGCTCGGAGACCGCGGCCGGATGGGCCCTGGTGAGTCCCGGCGTCGTGCTGATCGGCATCTTCGGTCTGCTGCCGGTGCTCATGTCGCTGCAGCTGTCGTTCCAGAAGTCGGACCTGCTCACGCCGGAGACTCCGTGGGTCGGGCTGGACAACTACCGCAAGCTGGCGGACGACCCGGTGTTCGTCGAGGCGATCAAGCACACGATCGTCTACACCGCGCTGTTCGTGCCCGGCACGATGCTGGTCGGCCTGCTGGTCGCCGCGGCGTTGAACCGCTCGGTGCGCTTCATCTCGGTGTACCGAACCGCCGCATACATCACCATGGCGGTCTCGACCATCTCGCAGGGCATCATCTTCCTGTGGTTGACGGACCGTGACTACGGTCTGATCAATGCGGCGCTCAACAGTGTCGGCGTGTCCTCGCAAGGGTTCCTGGCGTCGCCGTCGCAGGCCCTTTACGTGATCGTCGCGATGACGATCTGGGGCTGGACCGGCTTCTCCGTCATCGTCTATCTCGCTGCGCTGCAAGGAGTCCCCGCGGAACTACACGAGGCTGCGGCCATCGACGGCGCGAACGCGTTCACCCGCTTTCGCACCATCACCGTGCCCTTGCTGGGTCCGGCGAATCTGTTCCTCGTCGTCTGGCTGACGATCAACGCACTGCAACTGTTCGACGAGGTCTATGCCACCACCCGCGGTGGACCGCTGCGTGCCACCACCGTCATCGTCTTCTACCTGTGGGACCGCGCCTTCAAGCAGTTCGACGCCGGCTACGCCGCTGCGATGGCCTACGCGCTGTTCCTCGTCATCCTGGTGATCACCGCCGTGCAGTTCCGGCTCGCCCGTAGGAACGTGCAATCGTGACGACCACGCGGCTACCCGATGCCGAGCCTGCGGCCACGACCGCGGCACCGTCCGTGCGCCGACGCCGTCTTCGATTGCCCTTCAGCCCTTGGCATCTGGTCCTCATACCGGTGACCTTCCTGCTGATCGTGCCGCTGCTGTGGATGCTCATCACCTCGCTGGAGACCGAGGGGGAGGCCAACCGCTTTCCTCCGGTGCTCATCCCGGAGAGTCCTCGATTCGAGAACTACTCCGAGGCGTGGGCCGCGGCGCCGTTCGGGCACTTCTTCGTCAACAGCGCGCTCGTCACCTTGGTGGTCCTGGTCAGCAACCTGATCGTCTGCAGCCTCGCGGGCTACGCCTTCGCGCGCATTCGATTCCTTGGCCGCGGAGCACTGTTCGTCACATTGATGGCGACGCTCATGGTGCCGTTTCAGGTGACGATGATTCCGGTGTTCCTGATCGTCAAGTGGTTCGGCGACAACGTCTGGGAGGGCCTGGGGATCGACCACATCGGTGCGTTGATGCTGCCAAACCTGGCGACGGCGTTCGGCATCTTCTTCCTGCGCCAGTTCTTCCAAACGGTGCCCGTCGAACTCGAGGAGGCGGCCAGGGTGGACGGGACGTCACGGCTCGGCGTGCTGTTCAAGATCGTGCTGCCCCTGTCTCTGCCCGCGATGTCGACGCTGGCCGCACTGACCGTGCTCACGTCGTGGAACGACTTCCTGTGGCCGCTGATCGTGATCACCTCGCAGGATCAGATGACGATTCCGTTGGGGCTCAGCTATTTCCAGGGTGCCCACTTCGTCAGGTGGCCGCTGTTGATGGCGGCGAATGTGATGAGCCTGTTGCCGATGCTGCTCGTGTTCATCGGCGCGCAGCGGTATTTCGTTCAGTCCGTGGCCAGCACTGGAATCAAGGGCTGAGGGAGGAAAGACGTTGGCAGAAGTGGAGTTCCGAGACGTCGTGCGGCGCTATCCCGGAGGGGTGGTCGCGCTCAAGAATCTCAATCTGACGGTGTCGGACGGCGAGTTCCTGATCCTCGTCGGACCGTCGGGGTGCGGCAAAAGCACCGCCCTGCGGCTGCTGGCCGGGCTCGACAAGCCGACGTCGGGCGAGATCCTAATCGGCGGCTGCGGTGGTCAACGCCCTGGCTCCCGGACAGCGCGACATCGCGATGGTGTTCCAGAACTATGCGCTCTATCCGCACATGACGGTCTATCGAAATCTCGCCTACGGGCTCCGGCAGCGCCGCACTCCGCGGGCCGAGGTCGAGCGCCGGGTGCGCGAAACCGCCGACCTACTGCAGATCGGTGAACTGCTCGACCGCAAGCCCGGCCAGCTGTCCGGCGGCCAACGTCAACGGGTCGCGATGGGGCGCGCGCTGGTGCGTAAGCCGCAGGCGTTCCTGCTCGACGAACCGCTGTCGAACCTGGATGCGAAACTGCGCAACCAGGTGCGCGGAGACCTCAAACGCCTGCATCGCGAAATTCCGGTCACCTCCATCTACGTCACACACGACCAGGTCGAGGCGATGACGCTGGGGGATCGGCTGTGCGTGATGTCGAACGGCGAGGTGCAGCAGATCGGGACCACCGACGACATCTACAACCGTCCGGCCAACACGTTCGTCGCCGCATTCATGGGTAGCCCGCCGATGAATCTGATGCCCGCCGTCGTCCGCTCCGGGATCCTGCACATCGGCGGCGCGGCAGTCACGGCGGTTCCCGCGCCCGACGGCCCGGTAACCGTGGGCGTGCGCCCCGAGCACCTGCAGTTGCACCGCACATGCGCCGGTGGCATGGTCCCCGCCCGTGTCGACTTCACCGAACCGCTCGGCAGCCACGTCCTGGTGACCGCGCTGGTCGATGTCCGGGCCGAAGAATTGCAGGGCGTATCGGCCGATACGCAGGTGATCGTCCACGCCCCGGCGGGCACCGAGTTGGAGTCCGGCGCCCGGATCGGCCTCGTCCTGCCGCCGGAGCAGACGCACTTCTTTGACGCCGAGACGGGAGACGCACGACTTCGCCGCGAGCACATTGCGCTGTGAGGTTCGGACATCTTCCCGTCGAGCGCGGGGTTCAGGTTGTCAGGCCACGGTGGTCAAGCCGGCGGCGGAGATGGACTGGGGCGTCGCGACACCATCACCGACCGTCGGCAGGCTCACTGTCATGTCAGAAACGTTGATCACGCCAACTGACGTGACATTCTCGTACTGGGTGGCCGACGCGACCAGCTGCAGGGTGAGGTGGCCACCGCCTTCCGGGGCGGTGTAGGCGATGCTCGCCAGTTGCCCCTGCCGCAACGGACACCTTGTGGCTGAACCCATCCAACGTCACCGGGATCGGCGTGGCGAGGTTGCCGAGCACGCGGCCGCTGTCTTCGTCGACAATCTGTGCGTACAACGCGCGGGTGGTGCCGAGGCCCGAATAGGTGAACGTCAACTCCGGCGCACCCACGAGCTGTGTGCCCTCGGCCACCGGCACGTCCAGGTTGATCGCGTTGCTTGCCTTCGCCGCCAGAGCTATGGAGAGGAGCGCCGGAACGGCCGCGGGCAGGTTGGCGGCCGGTCCCGAGCCGCCGGACAACGGCACAATCGGCAGGAAGCCGCCGGGTCCCGAGGCGGTGACGGCAGTTCCGCGGAAGTCCGAGTTGAACGGCATCAGATCGGAGGAGTAGGTGTTGCCCAACTGGTCGATCCACGTGAAGTTCGGAAGGTCATCTGCGGGCGTGCCGACTTCCTTCACATACTGCTGCAGCCACGCCAGCTGGTCAGTCTGTAGCGCACTCGCCTGAGCCAGCAGATCAACACCCGGGTCCAGGCAGACGCCATGACCACCGCAGAACCAGACCATCTTGACCGGAGTACCTGCGGCCGTGAGCAACTGCGCGTTCGTGATGGCTTCCTGCAGCGGGAACAAGCCATCGGCGGTGCCCTGAATCAGTAGTGTCGGCGCCGTGATTCCGCCGACCAGACCGGCGGGACCGCTGGCGTCCAGCAGCGCCACGTCACTGGGGGAAAGGATGCCCAACGCGTCGCCCAACAGGGCCGCGGTGTAGATCTGCGGGTTGATGCGAGCGCCGGCCTCCACCAGGTCCAGAAGCAACAGCGTGCCCCACGCTGTCTTGAACGTCTGCTTCGGGTAGAGCGAACTGGTCAGTGAGTTCCATGCAATCGTCGGAACGATCGCGTCGACGCGGGGGTCGATCACGGCTGACACCAGTTGGATCCCGCCGCCGTACGAGCCGCCTACCATCCCCATCCGGGGATCCCCGGCGCCGTCGAGTTGGGTTTCGGGCTGAGTGGCAACCCAGCTGATGATGGCCTTGACGTCCTGGCCCTCGTAGGCGGGATTGTCGAGTTCCAGCCTGCCGCCCGAGTCGAACTCGCCGCGGGGGTCCCACGTGACCATGTTGTAGCCGGCCGCGCGGAACGCGGCGAGACCGGGAATCCCGGAGGCCGGGCTGATGGTCGACGTCGGATCGATGTTGCCCGGGCTGCCCAGCCCCGGTCCGTTGAGGATCGTGGGCGCCTGTACATCTGTCTGCAAGCCGAGCGCCGGGAAGAAGTTGGTGCTGATCGGCGTGCCGTCCTGTGAGATAACCGTTGTGGTGAACGCGATCGGGTTGCCCGTGGGGTTTACGCCATCAACGTTGATGCTGACCGGCGTGATGATCGAATTGCCGATGATCGGCACCAACAGGGTGTTCAGGACCGGCATCTGATAAAGCAGCGTCAGACCGTCGTTCACAAAGGTGCCGAGAAGCGGAATGGCTGTCAACGGCGCCAGCGCCGAGACGAACGGCGTCACCTCGTGAACCAAAATCGTGAAGGTCTCGGTCTGTGTGGCGGAGGTGAAAGTCGACGAGTCGGGCAGGAACGCGAATACGCCCGTCGTGGGGTTGAGGCTGACCTTGCCGCCTCCACTGGGCTGTGAAAGGACCGTGTAGGCCAGGGGGAGTCCGTTGGCATCCGTCCCTTGCACACTGTTGCTGATCACGCCAGCCAGCGGGCTCGTCGGGTCCGTCACGACGAGGGCGTTGGGGACGTACACGATGGGCCCGGTGGCCGCAACGACCGCCGGCGACGCTGTTCCGATCTCGCGGCGCGCGGCCGCGAGCGTGAGCCATGAAAGCGGTGAGTCCTGCGGCGGCGTCGTCGGCGACGTTCCGGCGAACGGATCCAGAATCCCAGAAATCGCCGCCGTGGCGACACTGACCATCGAGACCAGCGGGCTCGGCGCGGGCGGCGCCGGCAGCGACATCACCGTCGGGCTGACGACGAGGTTTTGCGCATTCGACGCGGACAGTGACGTCATGACCGGGGTGGTCGAGTCCTCAACGGTGGTGCGCAGAGTCGACGGCGAATCCGGCGTTGAGGTCAGTGACCGCACGACGCCGTCGTCGGCGGAGGTCGAACCTTGCGTGTCGGTGCGCTTGTCGCCGGCCGCTGTGGTCGTTGCCGATGACGATGATGGACGTGCGCTGGAACCGGCCAATGACGACGAGACGCTCGATCGCGACCTCGAATGTCGAGCCGTCACATCGTCTTTAGTGGTGTCAACGCCTTGACTGCTGCCGTCCTGGGTCGTCGAGCCGTCCTCATTCGACGATCCCTTGGCGTCGGATTCTGAGTCATCGGCGTCCGCCGATGTGGTCGGACCCCGGTGTCGGTGTTGTCCGCCCCATTGTCGTCAGCCTTGCTCGAGCCATCTGAATTGCCCGATGAGTCGCCCGCGTTCGCTGACCCGCCTGTTGACGAACCGGAGGTTGACGATGAGTCAGACCCCTGCGAAGAGGACCCGGTGGAGCCGGGCGACGCCCAGGCGACACCCTGACCGTTGGCGATTGCGGCGCCTATGCCAAGGGCTACTGCGAGTGTTCCGACCCGACCGACATACCGCGCAGCGCCCATGGGCTTCTCCTTTGAAGTTGCAACAATCGGCCAGCGAGATCGTATCGCCGGTCGGGTCAATATCGCGGGTGTTTGCGAGGTACAAGTAGTCGCGTTGCTCAGTCTCGAGCCGCCGAGGGCATCGAGGACGCCAGCAGCCCTTCCTGGTGCTAGCCCTACCATGAAAAGACTGGCGCACCAGATGGGAACGGACCCGGCAGATGCCTAGCGTCGTCGAAGTGAAGAACATTCTCCGCCAGCTCGCCATCGACACCGGCTACGTGCTGCTCGGCTTTCCGCTCGCCATCGTCGGCTTCGTCGTCGTTGTCACCGGGCTCTCCGCCGGGCTGGGCCTGCTGATCACCGTGATCGGCGTACCGGTACTGGCCGCGACTCTCTTCGCCGCCCGGTTTCTCGCCGATGTCGAGCGGCTGCGCATCCCGGCGGTGCTGAAGCGGCCGCGGGTCCGCCCGGCATACCGGATGGCCGAACCTGGCGCCGGCGTGTGGAAACGGATCGTCACACCGCTCACCCAGATCCAGTTCTGGCTCGACGCGGCACACGCCTTACTCCACTTTCCGATCGCCGTGACCACCTTCAGCGTCGTGTTGAGCTGGTGGTCGATCGCGATCGCCGGGACCCTGACCATCGCTTGGGACTGGAGCATCCCGCGCGGCCCCGACAACAAATCGCTGGCGCAGCTGATCGGGCTGGGCGACAGCGCGTTTGCCCGAATCGGTCTGCAGACCGCCTTGGGTCTGCTCTGTCTGGTCACATTGCCATTCATGGTTCGCGGGTGCGCATGGATCTCGGCCGCCTTCAGCCGCTTGCTGCTGACCGGCGTCGCCGAGATGCGCAACACCATCGGCGTGCTCACGGACCAGAAGGCCGCCGCCGTATCCGCGGAGGCCGCAGCGCTACGGCGGCTGGAACGCGATATTCACGACGGGCCTCAGCAGCGTCTCGTGCGGCTGGCGATGGACCTGAGTCGAGGACGGCAACAGCTGGACACCGACCCGGAGGCACTACGAAAGACGTTGGACGAGGCGATCGCCCAAACCACGGACACCCTCGACGAGCTACGCGCGCTGTCCCGCGGTATCGCACCCCCGGTGCTCAGCGACCGCGGTCTGCCCAGCGCGCTCGCCGCCCTGGCCGGTCGGTGTCCTGTCCCTATCGAGCTGGCGATCGACCCGACGCTGGGTGAAGCCGATGGCCGGCCGGATGCCGCGGTGGAGAACACTGCGTATTTCGCGGTTGCCGAGGCGCTCACCGACGTTGGCCAGCACGGTCAACGCCGGCACCTGCTGGGTGACGGTCGGCGAATGGGCGGGGCGCACTGGGCATTCAGATCATCGACGACGGTGACGGCGGCGCGCACGTAGGCAAGGACCACGGCCTGTCCGGTCTGGCCGACCGGGTCCGGGCCACCGGTGGCACCCTGGACGTGATGAGCCCGAGGGGCGGACCGACGGAGATCAGGGTGGAACTGCGGTGCTGAGGGTCGTCGTCGCCGACGATGCGGTACTGCTGCGCGAGGGCCTGGTCCGGCTGTTGGAAGAAAACGGGCACCAGGTGCTGGCCGCGGTCGGCGACGGGCCTTCGTTGGTGTCCGCGGTCGAGGAGCATCGGCCGACGTGTCCGTGATCGATGTGAGGATGCCGCCCACGCACACCGACGAAGGGTTGCGCGCCGCGGTCGAGGCGCGCCGGCGGGTGCCCGCAACGCCGGTGCTGGTGCTATCCCAATACGTCGAAGTTGCTTATGCGGACGACCTATTGGCCGACCGGGCGGGCGCGATCGGCTATCTACTCAAGGATCGGGTGGTGGCAATCGACGAATTCCTCGACGCGTTGCAACGGGTCGCTGCCGGCGGCACCGTCCTCGACCCCGAAGTGGTGGCACAACTGATCGTCCGCCGCCGCGACGACCCGCTGCGCGAGCTGACCGAGCGCGAGCGGGAGGTGCTGGCGCTGATGGCTGAGGGCCGCTCCAACGCCAACATCGCCAGGGTCCTCGTCGTCAGCGACGGCGCGGTGGAGAAGCACGTCGGCAATATCTTCACCAAACTGGCGCTGCCTCCGGATGTCGAGCAGCACCGCCGCGTCCTCGCGGTCCTCGCCTATCTCCGTGGGTAGACGCGCCGATACCTCAGCCGCTACGACCGCGGCTGCGTTGGTAATGACGTGCCGCCCGGGCGCGGTTGCCGCAAGCTTCCGAGCACCATTCGCGGCGGGGATGGGATTTGACGAAGTAGAGGACGCATCCCGGTGCATTGCACGCCCGCAGTGTCGGAGTGGCCGGTCGGGAGAACAACTCGATCGAGCCGTGGGCGAGTTCGGCAAGCGCGGCACGGGTCGGTGAGGCGGACGTGACATGGCCGGGCTGGAGCCGGCCGTCGCGGATGGCCAATTGGGGGATCGAGCGATGAGTTACCGCGATGTTCACCGCGGCCAGCGCTTCATCGGGACTCTCAACCGGAGATTGGGCGCCCGCGCGTAGATCGTGAGTGCAGATTGCCGCCAGCCGGCGCAGGGAGTCTCGCAGCAGCCTGGCCTCGGCAACTCTTCAACGTTCACCTTGGTGACGGTTCTCCAGTCTCGGTCGTTTACGACGGTCAACCACTCGCGAAGTGCGATCGGAGTCGTCAGGTCGTCGTGCACGCCTTTTGTGTCGGCCCAGATCGTGTTCATGAGCCGCACCGGCGCCGGCTCGCCGGGCAGGACCCAGGCTGGCCCGTCGCTAGTCACCCGCCCGACGTTATCACGGGTGAAGTGGCTTGCACCCATTAGAATAAAGGTGGTATGACTTCTAATGGATAGAGCATGTTTCTTACGTTAGATACGAGGGCGGTCGAGTCGCGATGACGAACCAGGGGCTGGAGGCCGCGGTGGGTTTCCACGCGGGCGAGCTGGCAGTACAACGACAGGCCGGCGTGCAGCGGCAAGCCGCCCGACTTTCGCCGATGGTGGCCCGTGGCGAGCTTCGCGCCGGGATAGCGGCTTTCCTCGCCGACGTCTCGTTCGCTGCGCTCACTGCGCGCGATCGCACCGGCCGGCTGTGGATCTCCCCGTTGGTCGGGCCGCCGGGGTTCATGACCGCCACGTCGCCAACCACGCTGAGCATCGAAGGGGCTCTGCCCGAGTCGACCCACTGCACGGGCTGCCCGATGGGCAGCGCGTCGGGTTGATCGCCATCGACTTCGCTACCCGGCGACGCGTACGAATCAACGGAATCCTGGCTGCTGTCAATGGAAACGGGCTCACTGTCGGCGTCGAGCAGGCCTACGGCAACTGCCCCCAGTACATCCACCGCCGAAGTCTCCGCGTCGGCGGATCACGCGCCGACGCCACACCGTCGCGCACCTACAGCGGCGATGTCCTGCGGCACGCCGACATCCAGCTTGTGCATGCCGCGCAAACGTTCTTCCTCGGCACCACCCACCCCGACTTCGGCAACGATGCATCTCATCGTGGTGGACCTACGGGCTTCGTGCATGCGACACCGAATCACCTGTGGTGGCCGGACTATCCGGGCAACAACATGTTCAACAGCTTCGGCAACCTCGCCGTCGATCCCACCGCCGCGCTGCTGTTCATCGATTTCCCCGCGCGCACAGCACTTCAGCTTTCCGGCACCGCGGCGGCTGCGCTGGAACGCCCCCGCCGCAAGTAGCGAGCACACCGAAACCGGACGATGCGTGGACTTCACGGCCGCAGAAGGTGCTCACCACGACGGTGCCCCGACTCCACCTCGGGCTTGCCCGCGAGGATGCTGACTAGTTGAATCGATTTCAGTTGAGCTGCCCTCCGATGTCACAACGGACGTGCCGCCGATCGTCCTGGCTATAGATATCGCGAAGAGTCTCTGACTGGGAGAAGCCATGACTGACATAACCCGACTGCATCGCGGGCTCGTCGCCCGCGTCCTCGACAGCGCCGCGACGGCGCCGCCCGCGCTTCGCCGGGCCGCGTTCGACAATGCCGGTCTGGACGAACCGATGCGCACGTTGATCGAGAAGGTGGCCCACCGCGCGGTCACGGTGACCGACGAGGATGTCGCCGCTGTCCGCGCCGCGGGCCTGAGTGAGGACCAGATCTTCGAGATCGTGGTGTGCGCGGCGATCGGCCAGGCGGGCCGCCAGTACAGCAGCGCGCTTGCCGCGGTGGCAGGCGCGACCGACGAGACGGGAGGTCGGCGATGAGGCTCGAAATCCTCGACCGGGGTCATCGCCTGGGCACCAAGGCCCTGCTGACCGTGATTCGCCTGGTGTCGCGTCAGCCCGTGGTCGACGCCGTCAAGCTGGCGTTCTACCGCCCCGACTTCTACGGCGCCGGCGATCTCACCCACGAGGCGATGCGCGGACCGTCGGCCTGGTCGGTCGGCGATCGCGAATTGATGGCTGCCTACGTCTCACAGGTCAACGACACGCAGTTCTGCATCGCCGCGCACTCGGCCACCTCGGGCCTGTTCTACGGCGATCATGCCAAGGTCGCTGCCACGCTCGCCGATGTGGACACGGCGCCGATCGAGGAGCCACTGCGGGCGACGCTGCGCATGCTCGGCAAGCTCACCCGGACCGACGGCATCGACGCGGACGACGTCCGCGCTGTGCTGGCCGAGGGCGTCAGCCGTGAGCAGATCGAGGACGCCTTGGCCGTGTGCCTCGCCTTCAACATCACCGACCGGCTGGCCGACGCGTTCGACTTCGCCGTCGCAAGTCCGGCCGCCATGAACGCCGGTGCCAAGCATCTCTTGAAGCGCGGTTATCGATAAGGGTTTTCGTGGCTTGTCGGAGTGTGGTCAATGTCCGTACGTTGGCGCGGCCTGTAGCTCCGGAGCCGCCGCGGCGAGCAGCGCGGCGCGGTCACGGGTCAGGGGCGGATAAATGCGTTCACCGTTGATCACCCGCTTGGTCGACTTGGCCTCCGCTCCGGTGCTGACGACCCGGCGGTCCCAGCCCTCGGTGTAGACCGCGCCGGCCGGACCAAGATCGAGAACGGTTACATACCAAGGGATTCGCAGCGACAGCATCGGCGCACCCACCACGTCGCTGATCACGTTGTAGCCCGCGTAACGGCCCATCGGCCGACCGTGCTGACACGACATCACCGAAAGGTGTTCGTCATCCATCCTCGCCGCCGCCACATCGCCTGCGGCGAACACATCGCCGACGCCCTCGACTCTCAGGATAGTCGTCGACGGGCAGCCGGCCCAGCCGGTCGCACGGCACACCCAACTGCGCCGTCAGCGGATTCGCCCGCATTCCTGCGCACCACACCACCGTCGCCGCGGGCACCACCTCCCCGGACGACAGCGTCACGCTTCGCTCGTCGACGGCGGTCGACGCCCACTCCGGTGATCGTGTCAACCTTGTTCTGCGCCAACGCTTTTTCGATGACCGGCCGGGCCGAGTCGCCCATGTCCGAACCGACGTGCGGGTTGTGGTCGACGAGGATCACCCGAGGCGTGGGCCCGGGACCGAGGGCGTCCGCCGAGCATCTTCGGCAGCTCACTGGCGGTCTCGATGCCGGTGAGGCCGGCGCCGACGACGACCGCACGTCGAGCTTGCGGGATCGGTCGCGCGTCCGGCCAGGTCGCGGATGTGGGCCTGCAATCTCATCGCCCCGTCGTAGGTGTCGACGTCGTAGCCGAACTCGGCAAGCCCGGGAAGGTTCGGCTTGACCACCCTGCTGCCCAGCGCCAGCACGAGGCGGTCGTAGCCCAGAGTCCGCGCCGTCGGCCGTGCTCACCGTCTTCGGCCGTGCGTCGATGCCGGTCACCTCAGCCGCGATATGGCCGACCCCGGCCGGATCGAGCAAGTCCCGCAACGGGATTCGGCATGCGCTGAGGTCGGCCTCGTAGTTACGGACCCGAATATCGTGGAACGGCTGCTGAACTGACGACGGTCACGTCGACCGCTCCTCGGGGACGCCGAGCTCGTCCAGCCGCCGGGCCGCACCCAGCGCCGCCCACAGCCCGGCGAACCCCGACCCGAGAACGAGAACACGCGTGGCTCCAGACATCGCCCTCATCGTCATGCAAAGAGTCTTCCAATTCGTCGATTTCTGCACCAGGGTTGTGCCTGCCGGGGATCGACGACCATGGTGCGGAAATCGCGTGCCCGATTGCGCCGTCGTCGCACGCAGAGCGTCGCGCCAGCGCGCGAAGTACCATCGCTGCCGTCAATTTTCAAGGTTTTGCAGCGGATTTGTCGAGCATTTAGACGTTCTATGCGAGAATGTGTTCATCGATTTGAGCGCTGAGCCTCTCGGTGAACGGGGGAGATCATCTTCACGACGCATTTTCGCAGCGTAGCGGGCGTTTTCGTGCTGTCCACGGGCCTGCTCATCGGCATCGGCGGGGGGGCTATTGCCGCGGCCGATACCGATGCTGCCACTCCCGCCGGTAGTCAAGCCGACGAAGGGTCGGGCTCGACAGGCTCGGCGACCGTGATGACCGCGGGCGCTGACACCCAGCCGACCACCGAGCCAGAAGCGGATCAGGGCGACGCCGCCGGGACCGGGTCGAGCGGGGCGCCGAACTCGGGCCCCAAGCCGCAGCCGCCAGTGAGCCGACGACAGACCCGGGGACGACAGAGGACGAGTTCGCGAAGAAGCTGGTCGAGACGTCTGAGTCTGAACGGTCCGGATCCGCATCGGGATCTGACGCCACGGTGGCGCCGATGTCGACACCCACGCCGGACCCGACCGTCCTCGCGGCGGATTCCAACATCCCCGCGGCGGATTCGAACGTCCCGGCGCCGAATTCGAGTGTGGCGACGTCGAATTCGAACGTGGTTCCTCCGGTCACTCCCCGCATCTCGCCGCTGATGACGGCGATGCAGCCGGTGGCGAACGCGATCACCACCGTCGCGAATGTCATCAATTCAGTGCCCGCGAGGATCGCAGCGTTACCCGCGTCCAGGACGCCGGTCATCGATGTCATCACGTCGGTTCAGGAAATGCTCTCCCAGGTATACGGCGCGGTGATTCCGTTGGCGCAGGTGCCGTCCGACCTTTATGCCCTCCTTGGTATCCAACACACGACGGCACCGCTGATCGGCGAGGGGAGGCGTTGCCCGCGCTCACTGTTGACCGCGCCGCACCGCTGTTCGGGCCGCGAGCATCGCAGTCGCCGGCCGTGGTCCTCACCGAAAAGGTGGATGGGCCCCTGTTCGGCACCATGACGCCTCCGGCGCCGAGCATTGGAGCCGTCGCCAGAACCGGCCTGCTGGGTCAGCAGATGGCGCTTCACGAGATGGCATCGCTGGCGCCCCAGGGCACCAGGCCGACGGACAATCGGTCGCTGTTCCAGCACGTCGTGAGCGCGATCCTGGTGCCGGCATCGCTGACGGCGCTGGCCGCCTTGGCGCTGCCGGGCATCGCCGGCCTGCTGGTGATCAGCGCGGCCGGTATTCGGGTCGGATACCGCCAGGCCAAAGCGGGCTGGGCAGTGCGGGTGGCAGGCATCGCGCGGTTCGCAGGTTCGGGCCCGCTGGGCATTGTCCGTTCGGGCGGCCTGATCGCACTCCATCGGGCGAACGCTGCGCACCAACCGTCAGCGTACCGCGCGTCCGTCCGTCAAGAGGCATCACCGGCCCGGCCAAGCGTCACCTCGAGCGCGTCGCCTAGACCGTCACGGTCTGCACCAACGACCAGTAGGTCTGTTCGCGCTGCGTCAACTCGTTCGACGTGATCGCGCCGAAGGCGGCGGCGTCGCGCGCGAAGCGGGCCGCCGCATCGGGAAGCGCGTCGGGGCCCTCGAGCCGGAAACAACTCGGCGCCAGCGGGCCGAACAACAGTGCGCGGCGCAATGTCCGGCCAGTTCTCCAGGTGCGGCTCGACACCGGCGGCCCGCGCGAAGGTCAGCGCAGCCAGGTTCATCCGGGTCTTCTGCGGCATTCCTCGCCGCGACGCGATATGCGTCGACCGACGAGCGCTGGTCGGCCTCGCTCGCGCCGGGATCGCCCCGCCCCACGTGTAGGCGATCCATCGCGCCTGAAGTTCAAGTGGCACGAAGTATCCGCCCGACTGGTCCCACATGCCCATGAAGGCCAGCCCGGGAAGGTCGGGGTGGAAGGTGTACCGGTCGGCGTCGAGGTGGACGGCGTCGAGGTCGAGGATCGCCCGAATGTCCTCGCTCAGGAACGGCAGGCTGAGCTCGAACCCCGTGCCGAACACGATTCCGTCGAACTCCTCGGCGTGCCCGTCGGCGAACGTCACGGTCGTGCCCGCGATGGACTCCATCCACGGCCGCACCGTGATTCGGCCCTCCGCGACCAGCGGCAGGTACTGCTGGCTGAGCGTGACGCCCGGCGGCGAACAGCGACGGGTCGGGCGCGGGTGCGCCGTACTGCTCCGGGCTTCCGCCCGCCTCGACGACGATCTCCTTGAGTTGCCGGTCGATCTCGGCAGGCGGGAGCGTCTCGGTCGCGAGCGTTCCGTATCGCGTGAAGATCCGGTGGTCGGAGGGCACGCCGGCCGCGAACTTCGGCAGGACGTACCGCTGCCGCCGCTGGGTGACGACCACGCGCGCCGCGCCGAGTTGGGCGAGTTCGGCGGCGATCTCGAGGGCGCTGATCGCGCCGCCCGCGACGAGGACGCGCTTGCCGCGATAGGGCGACGGACCGCGGTAGTCGGTAGGTGGAGATCGCTCCCGCGGGCCGGTGAATGTGTCGAGCCCCGGGAACAGTCTGGGATGGCGGGGCACTGGAACCTGCCGCTCGCGACCACGACCCGGTCGAAATGCTCGTCGCCGCCGGAATGGCCGACGAGCCAGCCGTCGTCGTCCCGGCCGAGGTGCTCGACCCGCGTGCCGAACCGAATACGCGATCGAAGGCCGAACATGTCGGCATAACGGTTGAGGTAGTCGAGGATGTCGCGGTTCGACGGGAACACGAGGTCGCCGTCGTGTTCGAGGTCGCTGAAGGCAGTCAGGATTCGACTGGTGTTGGTGTGCATGGTCGGCCACACGCCGCTCACACCCGTCGAGTCCCGTCCACTGCCCGCCCAGCATCGGTGCCTGCTCGAAGATCGTCGGCTCGAATCCCTGCGACAGCAGCCACCGCGCGGCGACGAGCCCGCCCGGTCCGGCGCCGATAACGGCGACGTTCATGGGTTTCCGGCCCGCGATCGCGCCCCGGCCAACGCCGCCTCGATCTCGACCCACGTCCGGCGAACGATCTCGGACACGGGCAGCAGGTCGGCGATCCGGGAAGACACCTGGCCGGTGTTGGCGACGCTGGCTTCCATGTCGCCGTCGAAGTACAGCTCGGTGATCTTGCCCAGCAGCCGGGCATCGGGGTCGTGCGCGGCCACGCGTGCCGCCAGTCCCGTCCGCAGCACGCGCATGGTCGGATTGCCAGGAATGTCGAGAAGCACTGTGCCCGCGTCGTTTGCGTCAACGATGGCGTTCTTGAAGTTGGCGTGCACCGCAGACTCCCGGCTGGCGAGCATCCGGGTGCCCATCTGCACCCCTTCGGCGCCCAACACGAGTGACGCCGCGGCCGATCGTGCATCGCACATGCCGCCCGCGGCGATGATCGGCAAGTCGACATTCTCGGCGACCAGCGGAAGCAGCACCATCGTCGAGGCTCCGAGCAGCGACTTGAACCCGCCGCCCTCGACGCCCTCGACGACCAGCGCGTCGACGCCGGCATCGGCCGCCTTGTATGCCCCCTTCAGCGAGCCGACGACATGCACCACCGTCATGCCCGCGTCGTGGAGCGGCTTGGTGAACAGAGCGGGATCGCCCGCCGACGTGAAAACGTGCCGCACGCCGGCCTCGGCCAACATGTCGACGATCGACGGGTCCTTCTTCCAGCCCTGGATCATCAGATTCGCCGCCACCGGCTTATCGGTGAGTCCGCGCACCCGCTGTAGGTCGGCGCGGCCCTCGGGTGTGAGCGTCTCGATCATGCCGAGTCCGCCGGCCTCGGAGACGGCCGCGGCGAGCGCGGCCCGGGCGATATAGGTCATCGGCGCCTGGACGACCGGATACTCGACGCCGAGCAGGGACTGGATGCGATTGGCCACGGCCTATTTAACCCGTTGTGTGTGCGATAACCCGCGCTGAGCGCGGATTTCTGCACACAATCGCGGTGTCGTTTTTACATTGACTGCTCTATCATTTGTGTATGGCCAAGCCACCGCTGTCGATGAAGCCGACAGGTTGGTTCCAAGTCGCCTGGTCCGACGAGATCAAGACCGGTGACGTCCGCCGGATGACGTACTTCGACACCGAGATGATCGCGTGGCGCGCGGAGTCCGGTCAGCTGACCGTGATGGACGCCTACTGCGAGCACCTCGGCGCTCATCTCGGCCACGGCGGTCACGTCGACGGTGAGGTCATCCAGTGCCCCTTCCACGGCTGGCAGTGGAATCACGAGGGCCGCAACGTCTGCATTCCCTACCAGGATCGGCCAAACCGGGGTCGCCGCATTCGCACCTATCCGGTCGTCGAGCGCAATGAGTCCGTCTACATCTGGCACGACATCGAGCGGCGCGATCCGTTCTTCGAAGCCCCCGACATCTTCGCGAGTTTCGACCAGAACAGCGGTGTCGACGATTACTACCCGCAGCAGCGGTATTACCGCGAGGCGCTGGAAATGCATCCGCAGTACGTCCTCGAAAACGGCGTCGACTTCGCCCATTTCAAGTTTGTGCACCAGACCCCCATCGTGCCGGTGTTCACTCGACACGACTTCGACGACCCGATCTCGTACGTCGACTTCACCATCACGTTCGAAGGTGACGACAACCAGAGCATCGAGGACGTCAAGAGCGGCGTCGAGGCCATCAACGGTGGGCTCGGCATCGCGGTGACGAAGAGCTGGGGGATGGTCGACAACCGGACCATCTCCGCGATCACCCCGTCGACGACCGCACCTCCGACGTTCGGTTCATGGTGTACATCGGCCGCCAGACCGGTCGTGCCGCCAAAGACCCGGAGCGAGCCGAGACCAAGGCCCGTGAGTTCGGCGAGGAAGTCATCCGGCAGTTCGCCCAGGACGTGCACATCTGGCAACACCAGCGCTACTCGGATCCGCCAGCGCTGGCCAACGCGGAGCAGGAGGGGTTCACCGCGATCCGCAAGTGGGCCATGCAGTTCTATCCCGACGGCCTCGGCGGCAGCGCCGCCGAACTTCAATCCGTTTCCGAGAGAGGGCCAAAGAGTTGAGCGCAACCAAGCCGATCCGCGTGTTCCAGGTGGCGACGGGAAACGTCGGCTCCGAGATGATCAAGCGGATCGCCGATCGGCCGGACCTCGAGTTGATCGGGGTGCACTGTTACTCGCCCGAGAAGGTCGGCAAGGACACCGGCGAGCTGGCGGGCGTCGCACCCAACGGTGTGACGGCCACCGGCTCGATCGAGGAGATCATCGCCGCCAAGCCCGACGTGCTGACCTTCCACGGCGTCTTTCCCGACGAGGACCTCTACGTGAAGGTCCTCGAGGCCGGCATCAATATCGTCACCACCGCGGACTGGATCACCGGCTGGCACCGCGATACCAACCATCCGCACCCGTCGGGCAAGCCGGTCTCGCAGCTCCTTCGGGAGGCGTGCGAGAAGGGCGGGGCCACGTTCTACGGCACCGGCATGAATCCCGGTCTGAACCAGATCCTCGGGCATCGTGTGCTCGGCCGACGTCGCCGAGATCGAGAACGTCACGACGATCGAGTCCGTCGACGTCTCGTGCCACCACTCCAAGGACACCTGGATCGAGGTCGGCTACGGCCTGCCGGTCGACGATCCGAGCATCCCGGCCAAGCTGGAGAAGTACACCCGGGTCTTCGCCGACAGCGTGCTGATGATGGCCGACTGCTTCGACCTCGAGCTCGACGAGGTGAAGTTCGGTTATGAACTGGGCGCGTGCACCAAGGACGTCGACCTCGGCTGGTACACCCTGCCGAAGGGCTCGCTGGGCGGCAACTACATCAAGTACCAGGGCATGGTCGACGGTGTCCCCAGGGTCGAGACGCATCTCGAGTGGCAGATGACCCCGCACACCGATCCGAGCTGGGATATCAAGGGCTGCTACATCACTGCGATCAAGGGCGATCCCTGCGTCTACAACAAGCACATGATCTTCCCGAAGCCCGGCGTTGACCTGTCCGACCCCGCGAACTTCGCGTCGATCGGGATGACGGTGACCGGCATGCCCGCGCTCAGCGCGATCAGGTCCGTGATCGCCGCCCCGCCGGGACTGGTGACGAGTGCGGATCTGCCGTTGCGCGGATTCGCCGGGCGCTTCAAGCTGTGAGGACGCCTCAGGTCGACGCTGAGTTCCAGTCGTTCGAGCCGACGCACCAGAAGGCTGGGCAACCATCGGCCGGTGTCGGCCGCCTCGATATGCGAAGTCCGTTCCAGGAGTTGGCCGATCACGATCCTGGCCTCCAGACGAGCCAGCGCTGCACCGACACAGAAGTGCGCGCCCTTGCCAAAGGCGATGTGGCCCTTGCCGCTCGGGCGATCCAGCCGGAAGGTGTCGGGATCATCGAAGTGGGACGGATCCCGATTGGCCGCACCCCACAGCAGCACAAGGCGGGATCCTTCACGGAGATCGACGCCGCACAGCGTCGTGTCCTTGAGCACGTGACGGTAGTGCCCCCGGAACGGTGGTTCGTAGCGCAGCACCTCTTCCAGGAATGCGCCCAGCAGATCAGGGTTTTCGCGTACCTGCTGTTGGATGTCGGGTCGACTCGCCAACACATGCGCCGCCGAGCCGATCAACGACGCCGTCGACTCGCCGCCGGCACTGAACAACGTGATCATCATGGTCAGCGCTGTGACTTCGGGTAGCTCTCCGGAGGCGCACGCCGTTGCGAGGGTCACTCAACAGGTCGTCCTGCGGGTCGGCGGCCGCGCGCCGGAAGTGTTCGCTGATGTAGCCGGCGAGTTCCATCGCCGCGATGCGCGCAGCCGTCGAGTTCCTCCTGACCGACAAGCCCTTCGACCACTTGGGTGCTCGCGTAGCCCCACCGCATCAGCTGTTCGATGTCCACGTCGGGCACGCCGATGAGTCGCGTGACGATCATCATCGGCAGCCGATTGGCCATCGCCGACATCCACTCGATGGTGCCGCCCTGCGCGCCTTCGTTCCACAGCCGGTCGTTCGGTATCGCCGACGAACGGCTCGAGGCGCGTTGATCCGTTCGAGCCGTCAACTGCGGCACCAACAACTTCCGGTGTGCGGCGTGAGCGGGGTCATCGGCCGTCGCGAGCGCTTGGATGTCCCCGCCGAGTTCGCCCATCGGGAATGCGCCTACCTCGCCGTCCTGGTAGGTCATCGTGGCGGTGAGATTCGAGGAGAAGTCGTCGGGCCGAGCAATGACGTCCTCGATCGCGGCCCAGCCGCACACCGCGTAGAACCCCGAATCGCCGATCGGATGGACGGGGCCGCCGGAATGCATGCGTGCGTACAACGGGTAGGGGTCCTGGATGAACTCGTCCTCGAACAGGGCGAGACCGAGCTGCCCTTCACGCACCGTCATTCCCCAAGGCTGAGGCGCTGGCCCGGGGTGGCGTCAATGGGCGCCGGAGAAGTTGAAAGCCGCAGGTGATGCACGATTCGGTCGGCCGTCTCAACCCCGGCCGCCGGACCTGCGGGAAATATGAGATGTCTCGCCGTTTTCGTCTCAAGATGAGAAAGTAGAGCCGATGGTTCGCGACGATTGGCTCGTCGGTGGTGACCGCCGGGAGGCGGCCTCCGAACGCATCTATGCCGCCGCCACCGACCTCATCACCCGCGACGGACTGGACGCATTCGATATCGACAGGTTGGCCGCGCGTGTGCACTGCTCCCGCGCGACGATCTATCGCCATGTCGGCGGCAAGGCCGAGATCCGCGACGCAGTGGTGTTTCGCGCCGCGGCACGGATCATCGATGCCGTGCGGCGTGCGGTCGAGCGACTTGAACGGTTCTGAACGGATCGTCACCGCGATCACGGTGGCGCTCGGAAGGATCCGGACCGATCCGCTCGGCCAACTGATGCTCAACTCGATTCGCGCCAACGAGGTGAGCTGGCTCGCCGGCTCCCCGGTCGTGGCCGGCTTCGCGACCGACCTCAACGGACTCACCGACGACGACCCCCAGGCCGCGCAGTGGATCGTGCGTGTGGTGATGGCAATGCTCTACTGGCCCGTCGACGACGTCGAGGTCGAGCGGCAGATGGTGCAACGCTTCGTCGCACCCGCGTTCGGGCCGTGAACCGTAGACTCTGAGCGATCATGACCACCAACGTCCCGCCGCGCCGTCCTGCGAACGGGAAACAGATTCGCGCGGATCGAACGCGGGCGATGGTCATCGACGAGACGGTGCGCTGTGTGCTCGAAGAGGGGTTCGGCGCGGCGAGCGCCAAACACATCACGGAGCGTGCGGGTGTCACCTGGGGGGTAATCCAATACCACTTCGGTGACAGCGACGGACTGCTGATGGCCGTCGTCGATTGTGGATTCAGTGAGCTGCTGGCGAGTCTGCAGGACGTGGAGCCGAAACTGGGCGCCCATTCGGGAGGCGCCAGGATCGAACTCCTCGTCAACACCGTGGCCGATGCCTTCTTGAGCCCGACATCCATTGCCGCGCTTGAAATATTGATTGCCACGCGCGCTGGCCGACCCGACGGTGATCAACGCCATCTGGTCGAATTGTTTTCCACGCTCACCGACCTGGGTCGCTATGTCGCCGAGGGCATCGCACCCGAAAAGGCCGACGCGGTCGGAAATCTCATCTGGACGACACTGATGGGCGCGATGGTCGCCACTATGGCTGTGCCCGGGCCCGTCGATCGTCAGCCGCGAACTGCGCGCGCTGACCGACGTGATCACCGCCTACGTCGAACAAGCACGCGACGACCTTTAGCGTTCGCGCACCTACCGCGGTGCCACCTGCGTCGGCTCCGTGGCGATGTCCGAGGCGTCCTCTTCGCGCCGTCGCGTCGCGAACACGCAGCCGGCCAGAATCAGCACGAGTGCAGCGACATTCCACAGTGTCAACGGCTCGTGGAGCACGAGCACACCGGCGGCGAGCGCGACCGCCGGATTGATGTAGGTGAAGACCAGGGCGCGCGCCGCTCCGACCTCACGGATCAGGGCGAAGAACACGATGAACGCCAGGGCCGTGCAGATGACCGCGAGGCCACCCAGCGCCAAAAGCACTCGGGTGGAGGGCATCTCGGTGGGCCATGTCGCCGCGGCAGGAGCCGCGTACACAAGCGCGGCGAACCCCAGACACACCGCCGTCATCGGCAGCGCCGGCACGTCGGCGAGGTAGCGCGCGGCGATCAGCGGTGCGATCGCGTAACACGTCGCGACCAGAAGCACCTCGGCGATCGGCCACGTGCTGCCCCCGATGTGCGGCCCGGCCAGCACCGCCACGCCCGCGATTCCGACCGAAAGTCCGAAGATCCGTTTGGCGCCCAGCCGTTCACCGCCCGTGAAGCGATCCAGCACCGCCGCGATGATCGGTGCGGCGGCGATGAGTAGGCCGGTCATCGAGCTGGTGAGGTGTCGCTCGGCGTCCGAGAGCAGCCACCACGCGGCGATGATCTCGAAGAACGCGAACCCGAGCAGGGCCCTCCAGTGATTCCGCACGATGGTCACCGTCTGTCGCGACAGCGCCAGCGGAAGGAGTACCGCGGCGCCGACCGCGACGCGCGTGAACACCAGCACAGGAACCGACACACCCTCGACCGCGATCTTGATCATCAGATAGGGGATGCCCCAGATGATGCTCATCGCGAGGAACAAGATCCAGCCGCGAGAACTCACGGTGTCACCCTACGAGTCGCCGCCGACCGTCGTCGACGGGATTATGTCAACGCTGCGCGGTCAGCTCCGCGTACCGAGTGAGGTGCTGGTCGGTCGACCCGAACTCGTACTGGATGGCCGTCAAGCGCTTGAAGTAGTGGCCGATCGCGAGTTCCTCGGTCATGCCCATTCCGCCGTGCAGCTGCACCGACTGCTGGCCGACGAAGCGCGCGGCGCGCCCGATCGTCGCCTTGGCCGCCGAGACGGCGCGTGCGCGAACCGCGGGTTCGGCCTCGAGGTTGAGCACCGCCAGGTAGACGGCGGCGACCGCCTGCTCGACCTCCATGTACATGTCGACCATGCGATGCTGCAGCGCCTGGAAGCTGCCGATGGGCTGGCCGAACTGATGGCGCTGCTTGGCGTATTCGACCGTGTCGGCCAACACCTTCCGCATGCAGCCCACCGCCTCGGAGCAGACCGCCGCCGCGCCTTCGTCGCGCGCTGCGGCGACCGACGGCCACGCCTGGCCTTCCTCGCCGAGGAGCGCATCATCCGTCGAGCCGCAGCCCGTCGAAGACGATGTCGGCGGCGCGACGGTCGTCGACCGTTCGATAGGAGTGCATGTCGATGCCCGTGCCGTCCCGCCCATATCGACGAGGAACAACGACAGTCCGTTCGTCGTGGTGGCCGTCAGCAGCAGGTGAGTCGCCAACGGCGCGCTCATCGCCACGATCTTCGACCCGCGCAATAGCCACCCGTCGCCGTCGCGTTCGGCGACTGTCGCCACGTCCTGCCAGTGCTCACCCGACGCCGGCTCCGCGGCGGCCAACGCGACGACCGCGGTGCCCTCGACGATCTTCTCCAGTAGCGCCGTCGCCCGCGGGCCGCCCGCGCGGTGCAACAGCCCACCGGCCACCACGACGGTGTCGACGTACGGTTCCACGACCAGCGCGTGCCCGAGCGCCTCGGCGATGACCATGATCTCCACGGGTCCACCGCCGATGCCGCCCACATCCTCGGGCAGTGCGGCGCCGAGGATGCCGAGTTCGTCGGCGAAGCCCCGCCAGATGTCGGGCTGCCAACCCGGCCCGGTCTTGGCCGCGGCCCGGCTCTTCTCGAGGTCGTATCGGGTCGACAGGAACTTGCCCAGCCCGTCGCGCAGCAGTTCCTGTTCCTTGCTCAGGTTGAAGTCCATCCGAAGCCCTTCATCAAAGTCCGAGAGCCGCCTTGGCCAGAATGTTCCGCTGAATCTCGTTGCTGCCTGCATAGATCGAGCCGGCCCGGTCGTTGAAGTAACGAAGCGGTGCGACGGCCTGCCATTCCTCGCCGCTGAGGTAGTCATCCTGCGGGGGCTCGTACTCGGCGATCGGTCCGCCAGGACACGTCGCGTGCGGTTGGTAGACCCGCCCCCGCGGCCCGGCCGCCTCCATCAGGAGTTCGGTCAGCGCCTGGCTCAACTCGGTCGCGATCACCTTGAGCATCGACGACGCCGCACCCGGGTTCTTGCCCCCCGCGACGGCGGCGAGTACTCGGTATTCGAGGATCTCCAGGACTTCGGTGCGGATTCGCGCGTCGGCGAGCTTGCGGGCGAACGCGGGATCGTCGAGCAGGCGGCCGCCTCCGGTGCGGGCTGATCGGCCGCGACGGCGGCGATCTCGTCGGCCATCACCTGCAGGGCCGGCGACGACGCGCCACCGCCGCGCTCGAACTCGAGTAGGTACTTGGCGACCGTCCAGCCGTCGTCGATCTTTCCGAGCACATTCGACTTGGGCACCCGCACCTCGTCGAAGAAGACCTGGTTCTGGATCTCCTCGCCCGAGGTCATCACCAGCGGGCGGATCTGGATGCCCGGTGACGTCATGTCGATGAGCACGAACGTGATGCCTTGCTGCTTCTTCTGCGCCTTCGACGTGCGGACCAGGGCGAACATCCAGTTCGCCTCGCCGGCGTGGGTGGTCCAGATCTTGCTGCCGGTGCACATCAGGTCGTCGGCCGATTCATCCATGACAGCGGCCATCGAGAGCGCCGCCAGGTCGGAGCCTGCCTCGGGTTCGGAGTAGCCCTGGCAGAAGAAGACCTCGCCCGTCAGGATGCGGGGCAGGAAGAAATCCTTCTGTTCATCCGTACCGAACGCGATGAGTGCGTGGGCGACCATCCGGATGCCCATCGGGGACAGCGAGGGAGCGCCCGCGAGTTGGGACTCCCTGCTGAAGATGTAGTGCTGGGTCAGGCGTCCAGTCGCAGCCGCCGTGCTCGACCGGCCACGCCGGGGCAGCCCAGCCGCGTTCGTGCAGGATCCGCTGCCACTCCATGCTGGCGTCATGGTCCGCGTAGACGCTCGTCATTAGGCGACCCGCCCGGCGCAGCTCCGGTGTCAGCTTCTCGTCGAGAAAGCCCCGCACCTCGTCGCGAAACGCCGTGTCGGCGGTCGACCACGTGAGGTCCATGGTTGTTCCCCCTGTCTGCTGAAGCGCTACGGAGAGAGTAAACCTAGTTAGTTAGGTGAGCTGTGCCGGGGTCGGGTGAGAATTTCGGCTCGATTTGCTTCAGGGCGACAGGAAGTGCGTGGTGGCGCGGTACACCTTGGCCTTGTACATGGCGGCGTCGGCGTCACGCAGGATCTCTGCGGCGTCGCGGGAATCATCTGGCATCACCTCGGTCACGCCGATACTTGCGGTCAGGCTGCACGAGATACCGGCTACGTCTAACGGCGCCGCCAGAGCGACATGCAGTCGTTCGGTGAGGCGCTCGAGTGCGGCGTGGTCGGCGTTGCCGAAAAGTAGCGCGACGAATTCGTCGCCGCCGTGGCGGCCGATCAAGTCCTCGGAGCGCAGGGTGGCTCGCAACCGCTCCGCCGCAGTCTTGATCACGGCGTCGCCGGCGTGATGTCCGAACGCATCGTTGACGGTCTTGATGTTGTCGAGGTCGATGAACATCACGGCCGCGAGCGTCGGTGGGTCCGCCTGCAGTGCTTGGGTTGCCTGCGCCTCGGCATACGCCCGATTTGGGAGTCCGGTGAGCGAGTCGTGGTGGGCCTGGTGGCTGAGCTGAAGTTGCGCATCACGTTGGTCGGTGATGTCGGTAAATGAGGTGAGCAGCGCCTGCTGCCCGGTTTCGGCCGGGTCGAGCAGGCGGCAGCTGACCGAAAGCCAGCGTCGCGCGCCGTCGGACCGCTCGAAGCCAACGGTTAAGTGTCGAGGCACGAGGCCGGTAGTCAGTGACCTCATAAAGATCCGGTGCCAATCGTCGAGCGCCTTGCCGTCGGCATCGTACAGCGGGAATGCGGCTGACAGGTCGGCGTGATTCTGCAGCTTGCCGACGGACGGCAAGCCGAGGATGCGGCGCGCGGCGGGATTGATCGACTCGAGCTGACCATCTGCGGCAAGCACCACCACCCCCTCGACGAGCGAATCCACAACGGTCTGGAATCTCCGTTCGGCGCGCCGCAGTGCAGTCTGGTCCGAGCAGACGAGGACGTATCCGTCATCCATGGTCGCGGCGGCCACCCTGACGATGAGCGCCCTACCATCGGCGGCGTAATGAATCGCGTGCGCGACGCCTCCGTCGGCGACGACCGCGGCCGGATCGACGGCGGCGCCGACCGCCTCGGTGATCGGAAGCGCCAGCGCGCGCGCCGCCGACCTCCCATAAATTGCTTCCGCTGCGGGATTCCAACTGGTGACGGTGCCAGCTAACGTCGTCGCGATGATGGCATCTGTGGCGTGCGTCACGAGTGCCGCCTGATAGCGCAGAGCTGCCTCGGCAGCCTTTTGCATCGTCAAATCGCGGAAGATGACCTGGTAGGCCGGTTTGCCGTCCCAACTCGTCAACACCGAGACGACCTCGGCGTCCACCGGGCTGCCATCCAGGCGCAGCATCACCGCCTCCGAAGCGGGGGAGCTGTCGCCCTCCTTTTGAAGGCCGGCAATTCGGGTCAGCATCGGTGCGATGGAGTCGGGGTGGACGAAGTCGGTGATCATCCGGCCAACCAGGTCGTCAGCGCTCTGCGCGGCAATTCCTCGAAGGCCGGCGGGATTTACGTAGACCACCCGTCCGTCGGCGTGGACGCACATCGGGTCGGGGCTGTGCTCCAGCAGTTGCCGGAATCGCCGTTCGACCGGATCGAGCGGTAGGGAAGAAGCGTTGCTCGTGCTCGCGTCGTCGGCTTCGACGGCCATCAACGGGCCCTCGATCGAGAATTAGCTGGCGGTTCACGCAGTTTAACCTTGTGCATTGTCACTATTCCCACTGTCTCATGTGTGACATTTTGCCTGGTCAACTCCGGCCGAATAGGCGTTAATTGAATGGGAACTTTCTTAGCAACGTGAAAAAACAGAAAGGCGACACATCATGGTAGGACCGATGACCATCACCGGGATCGGCGCAGTAACGGGGTACGGCTGGGGCGCGGAGCCGTTGTGGAATGGCCTGCTCAGCGGCAAGCCTGCCGCGAAGTTGGTCGGTGGGTTCGGCTCGACCGGCGACGAGGATGCGTGGGTGGCGCGGATCGCCGACGAAGGTGATCCGCTCGATGGGCTCAGCAGGTTCTCTCGCGCCATGCGTGGAGCCGCCCGCGAAGCCCTGACCGACGCGGCCGAGCGAGGCTGGGTGCCCGGCGCCCGGGTCGGACTCCTCCATGCAGTGGTGATTTCTGAAGTCGAGGGCTGGCGCGACTTCTATCTCAAGGACGCAGCGCACCGGAGAATTCGTGACTACCTGACCCTGATGCCGTCCACCCCGGTATCAATGCTGATGCAGGAATACGACTTTCACGGGCCCGCGATGAACGTCTCGGCGATGTGCTCGTCGGGCAACGCCGGGCTGATCACCGCGAAGATGTGGCTGGACAGCGGGTTCGTGGACGACGTTGTGTTCGTTTCCACGGATTTGTCACTGACACCGGAGAACGTGGAGCATTTCGTTCGCCTCGGCGTCGGCGTCGTCGATGTCGAACCGCTGGAGGGCTGCCGACCATTTCAAGAGGGCAGCCGAGGATTCCCGGCCGGTGAAGCGGCGGTCGCCTTCGTGCTATCGCAACGCGCCGAGCGGCCCTACGTGCAGATGCTCGGTGGCGACATGACCCACGACGCCCACCACCTGACCTCGGTCGACCCGGCCCGCACGTATATCGACCAATGCGTCCGTAACGCGCTGAGTGCCGCGAATACCTCCACCGACGAGATCGCCTATGTCAACGCTCACGGACCCGGCACCCAACAGTGCGACACCGCGGAAGCCGAGCTCGTCGACGAGGTACTGCACGGAACACCGCGCATCTACTCCATCAAGCAGATGGTCGGGCACTGCCAGGGTGCCGCCGCAGCCGTCGAGCTCGCCGCCGCCGCGCTCGGCTATGCGCACGGAACCGTGCCGGCGCCGCCAGTCGTGGCGCCCGGTCATCCGCTGTTGCTGGACGGACCCACACCCCTGAAAGCCGGTGCACTGACGCTGAAGACGTCGCTGGGAATGGGCGGACACAACTCCGCGGTGGTGCTCGCACCGGCAGCTTGAATTCATCCTCTTCCAACGATGCGGACCCATGATTGCCCGTAGGCTGCGGCCTGCCCGCGCGCGGCTTGGCAATCCGGGGAAGGCGAGTCGTGGCGCCGGACGAGCGCTGATGGTCGTCCGCCCACTAGCCGGCAAGGAGAACATTGAGTCATCGAGCTTCCGAGCGTCGTGTTGACAGGCGCCCGCAGCGAAGCGGTTCCGGCCACGCGGTTGCGCCGCCACCGGCCCGGCGATGGTCGGTACTAGCCGTCATTGGAGCGGCGCAGCTGATGGTGGTCCTGGACATCACCATCGTGAACATCGCCCTGCCGTCGGCTCAAGACGAACTCGGATTCGACATTGCGAGCCGGCAGTGGGTGATCACGGCCTATTCGCTGGCATTCGGCAGCCTGCTGCTGCTCGGGGGCCGGTTGTCCGACCGAGTGGGTGTGCGCCGCACCCTGATCATCGGGCTGATCGGGTTCGCCGCGGCATCTGCTGTCGGTGGAGCCGCCGGCGGGTTTGCGATCCTGATCGCGGCCCGGGCGGCACAAGGCGTCTTCGCCGCCATCCTCGCGCCCGCCGCGTTGTCCACCCTGAACATCACGTTCACGCGACCCCGACGATCGCGCGAAGGCGTTCGCCGTCTTCTCGGCAATCGCAGCCAGCGGTGCGGTACTCGGACTGCTCCTCGGCGGCGCGATGACTGAGTGGCTGTCCTGGCGATGGTGCCTCTACATCAACATGGCGTTCGCGCTGCCCGCCGCACTCGGCGCACTCCTTTTGGTGAGGGCGGCCCCAAGGCAACGCCGGGTCGGGCTCGACTGGCGTGGTGCAGCCGCCGCAAGCGGAGGGCTGTTCTGTTTGGTCTACGGGTTATCGACTGCCGAGACTGACGGATGGAGCGCGCCGTTGACGGTCGCCATGCTGTCCGCGTCGGCGGTTCTGATCGGTGCTTTCGTCGTCGTCGAAATGCGGGTGCACGCGCCGCTCCTACCCCTTCGGATCATCGCCGATCGCAACCGCGGTGGTGCTTACCTGACGATCGCCGTCACGTTCTGCGCGATGTTCGCCGCATTCCTCTTCCTCACCTACTTCATGCAGCGTGATTTGCGCTACAGCCCGCTCGCCACCGGTGTGGCGTTCCTGCCAATGGCGGCCGGGATCGGACTGGCTGCCGGGTTGGCGAACACGGTGTTGATGCGCCGTGTGGGGCCACGTCCGATCATCCCGACCGGCATGGTGCGTGGCAGCGGCAGGCATGGCATGGCTGGGTCAACTCGGTGTGGACGCCACCTACGCCCGGGACATCCTCGGCCCGATCGTCTTACTCGGTGTCGGCATGGGGCTGGCGTTCTCTCCAGCGGTGGCCACCGCGACGAGCGGAGTCGCTACCGAGCACGCCGGCGTCGCCTCGGCGATGGTCAACACCAGCCAGCAGATCGGCGGAACGATCGGCACCGCGGCCCTGTCGACGATCTTCACCACCGCTCTCGCCCGCTACATCGACAACCACCAACCGCCCACACCTGGTGTCGCAGCGGCCGGCGCCATCCACGGCTACACCGTCGCGTTTCATATCGCAGGCGCGCTATTTCTTGCCGGAGCCATTCTGACCGCGCTGATCTTGCGCAGCGGGCGGCTGCAAAATGACACCAGGCCTGCCGAGCCGGTGTAGCAAGCAACAGGTGTTGTGCTTATTGCGGCATCGGAGTGGGACTTTCGCGGTTATGAATCAATTCCGCAACGTGCGAATTGGAGCAGCATCAGCAAATCTGTGTCGGGACAGTAAACTTCGTCAGCGACTCGCTACATGTCGATTAGCTAAGCGTTAATATTGGCCGATGTGCGGTCCCAGTGTCATCGTGCGGATGGCCGATGAGGACTGAACGCCGACCCAAAGAACGCAGTCGCGATCACTACTATTGGCTGACAGCTTTTCTCGCGGCGCGGGGAGCGCAAACGACGACGTGTCGTGTAATCGCAGCGGTGATTTTTGTGGGCGGCGCGATTCCGCCGTTGTTGCTCACGAGTCCCGTTGGCCCGTCCGGTTTGAGCGGCCAATACGTAGCGATTTTTGTCGCGGTGTGCACCCTGGTGATGGCTGGGGTCTGGCTGAGAAATCGCTGGCCCTCGCGGGTCGCATCGGAATTGTGTGTCGTCACCGGCTCTATCTGCATTTTGGCCGCCAGCCTGGTTGAGGCCGACCCTGTGGTTGGGCTTCTGGGATCGACCGCGTTTGCCGTCTTGGGCGGCTTCATCGCGCTGTTTCATTCGATGCGGTTGTTGATCTTCATGTGGTTGGTCGCCGCTGCGACCGTCGGCGTGTTGGCGGCGCGGGTGGCCGCGACCGATGCTGTGTTGGCCGTATGCGGCGCACTTCTTGTCGTAGGGGTCAACGTGTTCGGGGTATTCGCATGTCGGACGCTGTTGCGGTCGATCAACAGCGAGACGATGCTCGACGACGTCGAACCGCTTACCAGCCTCCTGACCCGGGATGCATTCTTGGAGAAGGTCGCCACGCTGATGAGTTCGCGAGGCCGTGGTGGTGACCGATACTTGGCGGTGGCCGTCGTGAACCTCGACAGCTTCTCGCTCCTACAAGATATGGCCGGCGTGACGGCGGCCAACCGTGCGCGTGTTGCCGTGGGCCAGGGATTGCGTGAGACGGTCCGCCGCGTCGCGGTGCTCGCCCACGTCGCGGAGGAGGAGTTCTTCATTGCCGACGTGCTCACCAACGATGATCCATCCCCCTTTGTCGAACGGGTGCGTGCCACGGTTGCGTCTTCGCCCAGTCGATTGACGGCCAGCATCGGCGTGGTGAGTACTCCGCTGAGCCCTCTGGCGGGTCATCCCCCGTACGACGTATTGGACGAGGTGCTTTCCATTGCCACCGCGGCGATGTGTGAGGCCCGCCGTGACGGCGGAAACCGGGTGCAACAGGTCCTGTCGCCTCGGCTCTCGGTCCTAGATCGGCCCGCCGGGGGAGTCTGGTAGCCGAGAATCGGCCTGAGATTCTCTTTCCACGCCATACTTTCGGCCCGCGTTATGACACTCTGACTCAGATGGCCAGGGAATATCCAACGACGGGTCAAGGGGATCTACCGGTCAAGGACATCGGCAGGCTGTTGCTGCGCTGCGACGACCGGCCAGGACTGGTCGCGGCCGTCAGTGCGTTTCTGGCCGGTGCCGGCGCGAACATCGTGTCGCTGGACCAACACTCGACCGAGCAGTCCGGCGGCACCTTCATGCAGCGCACGATCTTTTATCTGCCCGGCCTGACGGCCGCGCGTGATGCCCTCGAGCGTGAGTTCGCCGAGCAGGTGGCGACCAAGTTCGAAATCGACTTCCGGCTGACCGAGGCGTCGAAGCCGAAACGCGTCGCGATCATGGCGTCCAAGGAGGACCACTGCCTACTGGATCTGCTGTGGCGCAACCGTCGAGGTGAACTCGACATGTCGGTGGTGATGGTGATTTCGAACCATCCGGATCTCGCCGAACAGGTCCGCGCTTTCTCGGTGCCGTTCCTGCATGTGCCTGCGACGAAGGACATTCGCGATGAAGCCGAGCAGCGCCAGCTCGACTTGCTGCGCGGGAACGTCGATCTGGTGGTGCTGGCCCGCTACATGCAGATCCTCACTCCGCGCTTTCTCACCGAGGTCAGCTGCCCGGTCATCAACATTCACCACTCGTTCCTGCCGTCGTTCATCGGCGCCGCGCCCTATCGGCGGGCGAAGGAGCGCGGAGTGAAACTCGTCGGGGCGACCGCGCATTACGTGACCGAGGACCTCGATGAGGGGCCGATCATCGAACAGGACGTGGTGCGGGTGGACCATCGCCACAGCGTCGAAGATCTGGTGCGCCTCGGTGCAGACGTCGAACGCCTGGTGTTGTCGCGGGCGGTGCTGTGGCACTGTGAGGACCGGATCATCCGATACGGCAACCAGACGGTGATCTTCTAGAAGGAGTGGTCGTGAAGACGTTCAGCGGGCTTGATGAGTTCGTCGCGGCGCAGGGCAGCCAGCTCGGTCCCACCGAGTGGCTGGAGGTCACCCAGGACCGCGTCAACCTGTTCGCCGACGCCACCGATGACCATCAGTGGATCCACGTCGATCCGGAAGCGCGCGGCCGACGGGCCCTTCGGCGGGACGATCGCGCACGGCCTGCTGACGCTGTCGCTGCTGCCGCACTTCATGCATCAGCTGTACACCGTGGAGAACATCGCGATGGCGATCAACTACGGCTACAACAAGGTTCGCTTCATCACGCCGGTCAAGGTGGGCGCCAAGATTCGCGCCCGCGCGGAGATCACCAAGGTCGACCAGCTCGACGGCGCCGTGCAGGCGACGATGACGACGACCGTGGAGATCGACGGTTCGGAGAAGCCCGCCGCCGTGGCGGAGTCGATCGTCCGACTGATCCTCGGCTAGATGCTCGGACGTCAGAACTGTGACGAGCCCTGGTCGACGGATATCGCTGCGCGGTGACGAGTTTCGACTCGTCGCTGGCCAGCCAGCACACCGCGTCGGCGATGTCCTCGGGCTGGGCCACCCAGTTCGGCAGAAACGGCGTCAGCATGTTCAACAGTGCGTTGTCGCCGTCGGACTCCGCCGCCGTGGCGATCGCCTCGACCATCTGCGCGGAGCCCATCGCGGTTTCGACGGGGCCGGGATGCACGCTGTTGACGCGGATCGAATGCTTGCCGAGTTCGGCGGCGAACGCCCGGGCCATGCCGGTGACGGCGTGCTTGCTGGCGGTGTAGTGCACCATGAACGGCTGCATCTTGACTCCGGCGGCCGAACTGATCAGGATGATCGACCCGCCGCGGCCGCCGTCGATGATGTGCTGCGCCCCGGCCATCACGGTGTTCCAGGTGCCGGTGACGTTGACGTCCATCACGTCGCGGAACTCTTCGGGTGTGATGGCGTTCCAGGCCTGCGGGGCGGTGATCCCGGCGTTGGCGACGATGATGTCGAGGCGGCCCAGCGTCGGCGACGCCCTCGTCGACGGCCGTCGCGCAGTCCGTCGTGATCGCGGGTGTCGACGGCGTGCGACAGGATGCGGCGGCCGGTGGCCTCGACGAGTCGCACCGTTTCGGCCAGGTCCTCCGGGGTCGCGGGGTCGTAGGGCACGCTCGGCGGCAGCGGGCCCGCGATGTCGACGGCGATGATGTCGGCGCCCTCGGATGCCATCCGCACGGCGTGCGCGCGGCCCTGTCCGCGCGCCGCTCCGGTGATGAAAGCGACCCTGCCGGTGAGGCGACCGCTCATTTGTGCTCCTTCTGTGCCGCTTTGACCAGATTCGACCCGATGATGAGCCGCTGGATCTCGCTGGTGCCCTCGTACAGCCGCAGCAGGCGGACGTCGCGGTAGATGCGTTCGACGGGCACCTCGCGCATGTAGCCGCTGCCGCCGTGGATCTGCACCGCGAGATCGGCGACCTTGCCGACCATTTCGGTGCAGAACAGCTTCGCCGCCGACGGGGCGATCCGGCGGTCCTCGCCGGTCACCCACATGCGGGCGGCGTCGCGGACCAGCGCCCGTCCGGCCAGCACCCCGGTCTGCTGGTCGGCGAGCATCGCCTGCACGAGCTGGAAGTCCCCGATCGGCGTGCCGCCCTGCGTGGCGGTGGCGGCGTAGGCGACGGACTCGTCGAGCGCACGCTGCGCGGTGCCGACCGCCAGCGCGGCGATGTGCACGCGGCCGCGGGCCAGCGAGGTCATCGCGGCCCGGTAGCCGATGTCCTCGCTGCCGCCGATCAGCGCGGCGTCGGGCACGCGGACGTCGTCGAAGCTGACGTCGGCGGTCCAGGCGCCCTCCTGGCCCATCTTGGCGTCCTTGGCGCCGACCGTCGACGCCGGCGGCGTCGGCGGGCACCAGGAAGACCGCGATGCCCGGCGCCGTCGTCGTCGGCGGGCCGGGTGCGCGCGAAGACGACGAACAGGTCGGCCATCGGCGCGTTGGTGATGAACCGCTTCTGCCCGTTGATCACCCAGTCCGTCGCCGTCGCGAACGGCTTTCGTGCGCAAGCCCGACGGGTTCGAGCCGGCGCCCGGCTCGGTCAGCGCGAACGAGGCGACGACGTCGCCGGAGGCGATCGCGCTCCAGCCAGCGTGCCTTCTGCTCGTCGGTGCCGAACCCGACGAGCACCTGGCCGGCGATGCCGTTGTTGGTGCCGAACATCGAGCGCAGCGCCAGCGAGGTGTAGCCGAATTCCATCGCCAGCTCGACGTCCTGGGACGAGGTTCAGGCCGAGGCCGCCCCACTCCTGCGGGATCGCGTAGCCGAACAGGCCCATCTTCTTGGCCTGGTCGCGCAGGTCGTCGGGCACCCGGTCGTCGGCCAGGATCTCCTGCTCGCGCGGCACGACGGCGGTGCGGACGAAGTGGCGGGTCTGGGCCAGGATCTCCTGGAAATCCTCGTCGCTGACTTCGGCGGTGGTCATCGGACGGCATGCTCCTCTTCGGCGAGTGGCCCCGATGGCCGGAGCAAATCATATATGAAATATGATGTGCGATCTGACGGCGGCCCCGTAGGGCTCGACCAGCGAAGAGGGGTGATCAGGTGTCGTTGCTGACCGGTCAGACGGCGGTCGTCACCGGCGGTGCGCAGGGTCTGGGCTTGCGCCATCGCGGAGCGTTCGTCGCCGAGGGTGCGCGCGTGGTGCTCGGCGACCTGGACCTCGAGCGCCACCGAAGCGGCCGCCAAGCAACTCGGGCGGCGACGACGTCGCGCTCGCGGTGCGCTGCGACGTGACGTCGCGGCGACGAGGTCGACGCGCTGGTGGCCGCGGCGGTCGAACGCTTCGGCGGGCTGGACATCATGGTCAACAACGCCGGGATCACCCGCGACGCGACGCTGCGCAAGATGACCGAGGAGCAGTTCGATCAGGTCATCGCCGTGCACCTGAAGGGCACCTGGAACGGCACCAAGGCGGCCGCGGCGATCATGCGCGAGAACAAGCGCGGCGCGATCGTGAACATGTCGTCGATCTCGGGCAAGGTCGGCCTGGTCGGCCAGACCAACTACTCGGCGGCCAAGGCCGGCATCGTCGGCATGACCAAGGCCGCCGCCAAGGAGCTCGCCCACCTCGGTGTGCGGGTCAACGCGATCCAGCCGGGGCTGATCCGGTCCGCGATGACCGAGGCCATGCCGCAACGGATCTGGGACCAGAAGCTGGCCGAGGTGCCGATGGGCCGGGCCGGTGAGCCCGACGAGGTCGCCAAGGTCGCCCTGTTCCTCGCCAGCGATCTGTCGTCGTACATGACCGGAACCGTCCTCGAGGTCACCGGCGGGAGGCACGTATGAGCACGCGTGAAGCGGTCATCTGCGAGCCCGTGCGCACGCCGATCGGCCGCTACGGCGGCATGTTCAAATCGCTGACCGCCGTCGACCTCGGCGTCGCCGCACTGAAGGGGCTGCTCGACCGGACCGGCATCGCGCCGGACGCGGTGCAGGACGTCATCCTCGGCCACTGCTACCCGAGCAGCGAGGCGCCCGCGATCGGCCGCGTCGTCGCGCTGGACGCCGGGCTGCCGGTGACCGTGCCCGGCATGCAGGTCGACCGGCGCTGCGGGTCGGGACTGCAGGCGGTGATCCAGGCGTGCCTGCAGGTGGCCAACGGCGACAACGACGTTGTGGTCGCCGGCGGCGCGGAGAGCATGAGCAACGTCGCGTTCTATTCGACCGACATGCGCTGGGGCGGCGCCCGCGGCGGCGTCAAGGTGCACGACGGGCTCGCGCGCGGCCGCACCACCGCGGGCGGGCGGCACTACCCGGTGCCCGGCGGCATGCTGGAGACCGCCGAGAACCTGCGCCGCCAGTACGGCATCTCGCGCGCAGGAGCAGGACGAGCTGGCGGTGACGTCGCACCAGCGGGCGGTCGCCGCGCAGAAGGACGGGATCCTCGCCGAGGAGATCATCCCGGTCACGGTGCGCACCCGGCAGGGCGAGGAGCTGATCGACACCGACGAGCACCCCCGCGCCGACACCTCGGTGGAGTCGCTGGCGCAAGCTCAAACCCGTTCTGCTGGCAGGATGATCCGGAGGCCACGGTCACCGCGGGCAACGCCAGCGGGCAGAACGACGCCGCGTCCATGTGCGTCGTGACCACGCCGGAGAAGGCCGACGAACTCGGGCTCACGCCGCTGGTGCGGCTGGTGTCGTGGGGCGTCGGCCGGGCGTGGCGCCGAACATCATGGGCATCGGCCCGGTGCCCGCCACCGAGGTCGGCGCTCGGCCAAGGCCGGGCTCACGCTGGCCGACATCGACCTGATCGAGCTCAACGAAGCGTTCGCCGCGCAGGCGCTGGCCGTGCATGCGGGAGTGGAACTTCACGCGCGGCCGACCGCGACCGCACGAACGTGCACGGTTCGGGCATCTCGCTGGGCCACCCGGTCGGCGCGACCGGCGGGCGGATGCTGGCCACGCTGGCGCGCGAGCTGAACCGGCGCGACGGCCCGCTACGGGCTGGAGACGATGTGCATCGGCGGCGGGCAGGGCCTGGCCGCCGTGTTCGAAAGGGTCGGCGCATGACCAAACTCGCGCAGACGCTCGGGCTCACCGAGTTCCAGACCGAGATCGTCGCCAACGTACGGCAATTCGTCGACAAGGAGATCATCCCGGCCGCGCAGGAACTCGAGCACGCCGACACCTACCCGCAGGCGATCGTCGATGCAGATGCGCGAGATGGGCCTGTTCGGGCTGATGATCCCCGAGGAGTACGGCGGCCTCGGCGAATCGCTGCTGACCTACGCGCTGTGCGTCGAGGAACTGGCGCGCGGCTGGATGAGCGTGTCCGGGGTGATCAACACCCACTTCATCGTCGCCTACATGATCCGCCAGCACGGCACCGACGCGCAGAAGCAGCACTACCTGCCGCGGATGGCGACCGGCGAGACCCGCGGCGCGTTCTCGATGTCCGAACCCGAACTCGGTTCCGACGTCGCCGCGATCCGCACCCGCGGCCAAGCGCAACGCGGACGGCGACGTACACGATCGACGGCCAGAAGATGTGGCTGACCAACGGCGGCAGCTCGACACTGGTCGCCGCGTTGGTGCGCACCGACGAGGGAGCCGACAAGCCGCACCGCAACCTGACCGCGTTCCTGGTCGAAAAGCCGGCCGGCTTCGGCGAAGTCGCGCCGGGCCTGACGATCCCCGGCAAGATCGACAAGCTGGGATACAAGGGCATCGACACCACCGAGCTGATCTTCGACGGCTACCATGGCGCCAGGCCGACGACATCCTCGGCGAGGCGCCCGGCCAGGGCTTCTTCCAGATGATGGACGGCGTCGAGGTGGGCCGCGTCAACGTGTCCGCCAGGGCCTGCGGCGTCGGGATCCGCGCGTTCGAGCTGGCCGTGCGGTATGCGCAGCAGCGCCAGACGTTCGGCAAGCCGATCGCCGAGCACCAGGCCATCGCCTTCCAATTGGCCGAGATGGCGACCAAGGTCGAGGCGGCACACCTGATGATGGTCAACGCCGCCCGGCTGAAGGACTCCGGGGAGCGCAACGACGTCGCGGCGGGAATGGCCAAGTACCTGGCGAGCGAGTTCTGCTCCGAGGTCACCCAGCAGAGCTTCCGGATCCACGGCGGCTACGGCTATTCCAAGGAGTACGAGATCGAACGGCTGATGCGCGATGCGCCGTTCCTGCTCATCGGCGAGGGCACCAGCGAGATCCAGAAGAACATCATCAGCAAGCGACTGCTCGCCGACTATCGGATCTGACCGTGACCGTTCCCGAGATTCCCAGGTCCTCGCCCGGCCGCAACTGGCCGAGGATGTCGCGCGCATCGTGCGCAAGCGCATCTTCGACGGCACCTATGCCGCAGGCGAATACGTCCGGCTGGACCAGCTCGCGGCCGATCTCGGGATCAGCGTCACCCCGGTGCGTGAGGCGCTCTTCGAGCTGAAGGCCGAGGGACTGCTCGCGCAGCAACCGCACCGCGGCTTCGTGGTGTTGCCGGTGACCGGCCGCGACCTCGACCGACGTGTCCAACGTGCAGGCCTACATCGGTGGTGAACTCGCCGCGCGGGCGGCGGCCAACATCAGCGACGAGCAGCTGCGCGAGCTGCAGCGGATCCAGTCCGATCTGGAGGACGCGTACGCCGCCGATGACGACGAACGCGCGGTGCGGCTCAACCACGACTTCCACCGCGCGATCAACGTCGCCGCCGACTCACCGAAGCTCGCCCAGCTGATGTCGCAGATCACCCGCTACGCACCCGAATCGGTGTTCCCGACCATCACAGGCTGGCCCGAGAAGTCGAACAAGCACCACCGGCGGCTGCTTGCGGCATTGGAGAAGCGCGACGAAAACCTGGCCCGCACCGCGATGTCGGAGCATCTCGCCGCAGGGCGCGAAGCCGTTGATCGACCACCTCACCGCACCGCGGCGTGGTCACCTAGCGCGTAGACGTGCGATCGCGTCCTGATCGGCGAGACTAGTCTGCTCGCGCAAGCCGCAGCCGGATGTCGACCTTGCCGGTCGTGCCGCGCGGGATGTCGTCGTCGGAGTCCGACGAGCAGCCATACCGTCGGAACCTTGAACGCGCTCAGCAGCTTTCGTGCCGCGGCGCGCAGGTCGTCGACCGCTGATCGTCGGATATCACGACGGCGCCCACGGCACCGGAGACCTCGGTGACGAATGCGTTGTCGACGCCGTCGATGGTGCGCAGTGCCTGCTCGACCTCGCTGGGATAGACGGTGGCGCCGCTGACCTTGAACATGTCGTCGCATGCGGCCGTGGTAGAACATGAAGCCGTCGTCGTCGAGGTGCCCGAGGTCGCCGGTGGGGTAGTAGCCGTCGGCGGTGAACAGGTCTTCGCGGCCGCGCCGGCATATCCCACGCATGACGTGTGGCCCGCGGATCTGGATCATCCCCACCGCGCCGGTCGGCAGCGGCCGGCCGGTGTCGGGGTCGACGATCCGAACCTCCATGCCGTCGAACGGCTTTCCGCAGCTGCCCCATGCGGACTGCGGCATGTCGGTGTCGGCACGGATAGCCGCAGTACGGGCCGAACGATTCGGTCATCCCGAACAGCTTCGCCCGCGCACCGGGCTCGGCCCGCTGCTCGGGCGGCAGCAACGCCTCCAGGCTGCCGGGCCGCAAGGCCGACAAATCGGCTGCGACGGAATCGTTTTGGCGTGCCAGCGCCTCGGCCTGGTCGGGCCAGCCGCGAAACAGCGTGACGCGCTCGCGCTCCAGCAGCCGCAGTGTCGTCTCCGGCCGGGGGATCTGCTCGGTGACCAGCGTGGCGCCGGCCAGCAGCGCCGACAGCACGCCGCTGCCGAATCCGCCGACCCAGAAGAACGGCATCGGCAGATACAGCCGGGTGTCGGCGTCGATGCACCGGTGCGGCGAGGCCCGACCGCACCGCGCCGCAGCGCATTGCCGTGCGAGTGGATGACGCCCTTGGGTGGGCCGCTGCTGCCCGACGTGAACATGATCGCGAGTGTGTCGCTGGGCGTGACGGTTTCGGCCACACGCGTCGACGTCGGCGTCGCCGGCATGCCGGCGGCAGCCGGTCTGCCGTCCACACCTCGCGCAGCGCGGGAAGGTTCGCCCGCTGCGGTTCGAGGTCGTCGAGGTAGCGGTGGCCGCGGAACTCCTCGACGGTCACGAGGTACTGCACGGAGGCGGCGCGCAGTTGGGCGACCAGTTCGGGCGGCTGCAGCAGCGTGCTCAACGGCACCAGCACGGCGCCGATGCGCGTCAGCGCGACCGCGATCTGCACCCACTGCACACAGTTGGGCATGATCAGCCCGACGCGGGTGCCCTTGCCGACACCCGCGGCGATGAACGCCGCGGCCAGATCGCGGGTGGAGGCGTCGAGTTCGGCGTAGGTGATCCGGGTGTCCGGGTCGATCACCATCGGCTTGCTCGCCGTCCTCAGCGGCGCGCAGCCTGACCAGCTCGTCGATGGTGTCAGGCATCGAACACCTCTGTCAGACGCGGCATGTCGACCTTGCCGCTGGACATCACCGGGATCTGCGCACTGGGCACGGCAACGAATCGCCTCGGAATCTTGTAGGCGGACAGTTCGTCCTTCGAGACGCTCACGCAGCGCTTCCTCGTCGAACTCGGCGCCGTCCTCCAGCGCGACGACGGCGGCCACCAGCTGGCCGCGCTCGGATCGGGCAAGCCCGACGACGTGCGCCACCAGTCCCGCCGGTGACCTTGGCGATCGCCTTCTCCACCTCGGCGGGCGCGACGTTGGCGCCCGCGGTCTTGATCATCGCGCCGCGGCGGCCGATGAAGTAGACGAAGCCGTCGTCGTCGGTGCGGACGAGATCGCCGGTGTGAAACCAGCCGTCGGCGTCGAAGCACTCCTCGCGGCTGCGCTTGTAGTAGCGCTGCATCAGGTACGGCCCGCGGACGCACAGCTCGCCGATCTCGCCGACCTCGACGCGACGCACCGGTGTCGGGGTCGACGACTCTTGGTGTCGAAGCCCGGCGCCGGCCTGCCGAAGGAGCCGCGGCGGTGCTCGGGTTGGTCGGTTTCGTCCTCGCTGATCGTGATGACGCTGCCGGTTTCGGTCATGCCGAGCATGGTGTGCCGCAACTCGGGATCGGCGGGTCGCACGTCGGGCGCCATGATCGGGTACAGGTTTCCGCGGCGCATCGAGGACAGATCGCGCTGCGAGAGGCTGGGGTGACGGGCGAGCGATGCGATGCCGGCCACGAAACCGTTGGTCATTGTGGGCTTTTCGGCCTCGAGCAGGTCGAGCGTCTCGCCGGGGTCGACGGCGTTGGAACACACCAGCGTGGCACCGGCGAGCATGGTGGCCAGAATCGCGAACGCGATCCCGCCGATCCAGAAGAACGGCGAGTTGCAGAACAACTTGTCCTCCGCGGTCAGCCCGCGGATCTCGTTGAGAACCAGCTGATGTTCGAGCAGTGACGCATGGGTGTGCACGACTCCCTTCGGGGCGCTGGTCGACCCCGACGTGTACACGATCGCCAGCGGGTCGCGAGGCGTCGACGTCGTCTTCCATCGCCTCGCAGCAGCTCCGTCGTCGACGGCGTCCGGCGGTGCGGAGTCGATGAAGACGTGGCGCAGCAGCGGGATGGCGGCTTCGTCGATGTCGGCGAGCCGCTCGCGGTAGTCGTGACCACGGTAGGACGCCGGTGGCCAGCAGGATCTCGACATCGGCGTGGGCGAGTTGCGTCGCAAGTTCGGGGGCGGTGGCGAAGGTGGAGAACGGGACGACAACGGCACCGATGCGGGCCGCGGCCAGCATCGCCGACGATCCAAGTCGGCCCCGTTCGGGTACAGCACGCCGACGTGGTGCCCTTGCCCGCGCCGAGCGCGACCAGGCCGCGGGCCAGCTTCGCCGAGCGGCGATCGGCCTCGGCATAGCTGAGACGGTCGGCGTCGCAGACCAGCAGCGGATGGTCGCCGCGAGCGCGTCGCCTGCTCGCGCAGCACCTCGGCGACCGTGGTCTCAGGCATGTTCGACGGCGCCACTGAAGAAGCGTCGGACGGCGCCGAGGTCCGGCTTGCCGGACGGCGTTCGGGGGATCTGCTCGACGATCGCGATGTCGGTGGGAATCTCGTAGCGCGCCAACCGAGTTCGCACGATGCTCCAGCAGCGCTGCCACGTCGACGGCCTCGCGCAGTTCGACCATCGCGACGGGTGTCTCGCCGAGGCGGTCGTCGGGCTGGCCCACCACCGCCGCGCCCTGCACCGCCGGATGGCTCTCCAGTGCGGTGCGCACATCGTCGGGCATCACCTTGAACCCGCCGCGGATGATCGCCTGATCGGCGCGGCCCAGGATCCACAGGAAGCCGTCGGCGTCGATGCGCGCCATGTCGGTGGTGCGCATCCAATCCGCGGACGGACCCAGCTGGCCCGGTTTGACCTCGAGCAGGCCGGCCTGCGCCGGGCGCCAGCGGCGCACCGCCGTCGTCGACCACCCGCAGTTGCGCGCCGAGGCTGGCCCTGCCCACGCTGCCTCGCTTGGCGTGCCAGTACTTCTGGTAGTCGGCCAGCGTCCAGCCGGCGACGCCGCCACCGAATTCCGTTGCGGCATAGGATGTCAGCACGGGTATGCCGAACTTCTCGGTGAAGGCGTCGGCGTCCTCGGCCGACAAGCGGCGCGGTGCCCGAGGTGACGGCGCGGATGCTCTGCAGATCGTCGCGAGTCAGGTCGGAGTGCAGCACCGTGCGCAGCGCGGCGGGCACCAGCGACACCGCCTGCGGTCGATGCCTGCGCACCGCGTCGGCCCACCGGTTCAGCTCGAAGCGGTCCAGCAGCGCGAACGACCGGGCCTTCGCAGACACACTGCAGGACCCGGAACACGCCGCCGATGTGCACCAGCGGGGCGTTGACGATCGCGACCCCGCGCCGAAGTTCGCGTCGGCGCGGTGACGCGTCGAAATCGACTCCGATCACGCTGCGCGCCAGCATGTCGTAGGTGAGGTCGATTCGCTTGGGTGGTCCGGTCGTTCCGCTGGTCAGCATCCGCACCGCGACACCTGCACGGCCGGCATCGCCGGCGGTCTCGGTCGGCGGCGATTACCCGTGGCGGGTCTGCGAGGTCCGAGATCGCCACCGTCGTCGTGGCGGCCGTCGGCGTCACCAGCGTCGCCAGATCGTCGCGCGTGCCGATGACCAGCGGCAGCTGCAGCGACTCGATATCGGCCCTGATGCGCTCGTCGCCGCGGGACGGGTTGATGACGACGACGGTGCCGCCGCCCATCAGCACGCCGAGGAAGGCCGCGACGTGGGCGGGCGTGTTGCGCAACAGGATTCCGACCTGCGCGCTGCCGTCACATCGAGCGACTCGATCGCGGCGCGCCAGCTGCCGCGACGCTGCCCCACGACAGCCACTGGCCGTCGTACTCCACCGCGGGTGCGTCCGGCCGCAGGGCCAGGACGTCGGCGATGCGCCGGCTGAGCGGATGTCGGCCATCACCGGATCCTTGGCTTGGCCGCATCGCCGTCGGCACCGGCGGCGAGTTCGGCCTGACCGAGCGGATTGCCCAGCCGGGTGTAGATCAGGTTCTGCTCCATCGCCGCGCGGTACGGCTTGTCCAGCGACTCCCAGATCGCCTTCACGGTGCCCTGGGTCGCCGACGGCGGTTTGGCGGCGATGGCCGTCGCGATCTCGTGCGGCGCGCGCCCACAGCCGGTCGGCGGAGACCACCTCGGACACCAGCCCGATCCGCAGCGCGGTGTCCGCGCTGACGCGTTCGTCGTTGCCCATCAACGCGATTCGCAGCGTCTCACCGAGACCGACGCGGCGCATCAGCCCGATCGGCTCCAGCGCGCACACCAGGCCGGCGCTGACGTGGGAGTCGAAGAAGGTCGCGTCGTCCGAGCAGATCACCACGTCGGACTCGTTGACGAAGTAGAACGCGCCGGCGGTGCACATGCCCTGCACCGCGCACACGACCGGCTTCCACATCTTCTGCCACTTCGGGCTGAGCAGCTCGCCGGGATCTTCGTGGTTCCACACGTTGTCCGGCTGGCCGTAGGGCGACTTGATGTCGAGGCCGGCGCTGAACGCCCGGCTGCCCGCCGCGCGCAGCACCACCGCGTTGACGGAGTCGTCGAGCTTGACGATGCGCCAGGCCTCGGCCATCTCCTCGCACATCGTCCGGTTGAACGCGTTGAGCGACTCCGGCCGGTTCAGCGTGATGGTCGCGACGTGGGCGGTGGCGTCCACGTCGAGCAGGATCGTCTCGAAGGCTGTCATCGGCACTGCCAGTTCGGGGCGCGCTTCTCCATGAACGCCTTCGGGTCCCTCGAGCGCGTCCTCGGTGCGGACCACGCGTTCGCGGAACGTCTCGGCGAGGATCTCGGCCTCGTGCAGCGGCAGGTCCAGCGTCTTGTGGATGGCCAGCCGGGTGCCCCGAACCGCCAGCGGCGCATTCGAGTTGACGATGTCGGCGATCTCGTGGGCACGTTCGAGAAGCCGGTCGTGCTCGACGACCTCGCTGATCATGCCGAGCTCGTAGGCCCGCTGTGCGCTCATCCGTTCGTGCTTGCCCATCAGCGCCATCCGCAGCGCGATGTTGCGGGGCAGCACGCGGGCCAGCCGAACCATCTCGCGGCCGGCCACCAGTCCGATGCTGACGTGCGGGTCGAAGAACGTGGCCTTGTCGGAGGCGATGACGATGTCGCCGGTGGTGACCCAGTCCAGCCCGGCGCCGCAGCACAACCCGTTGATCGGCGGCGAGGACGGGCTTGGCCATCCGGCGGAACGGCGGCGTGCCCTCCTGCGGCGCCTCCCACTGGTCGTAGGTCGACAGGTACGGCCGCTCGTAGATCACCTTGCCGTCCTCGGGGATCTCGCCGACGTCGGCGCCGGTGCAGAACGCGCGGCCGGTGCCGGTGACGATCAGGATCCAGACGTTGTCGTCGTTCTCCGCCTCGTCGTAGGCGGTGCGCAGTTCGGTGATCATGTGCGGGCTCAGCGCGTTGAGCGCGTTGGGCCGGTTCAGCGTGATCGTGGCCTTGTGCCCGTCGACCTCGTAGGTGATGTCGTCGAATGTTGGGGATGACATTCCGTTTCCTATCCGTCATCGGCCGTCGAATCCGGTGCGCGCTTCTCGCGGAACGCCGCGAGGCCTTCCTTGAAATCCTTGGTCCGGCAGGACAGTTCGAGGTTGAACAGCTCCTGGGTCATCGACTGCGGCAGCGTCGCGTGCTGGCCGTAGTGGATGGCCTGCTTGGCCAGCCCGATCGCGACCGTCGGGCCGGCGGCCAGTCGGGCCAAGCAGTTCGCCGCGACCGCGTCGAGTTCGGCGTCGTCCACGCAGCGGTGGATCAAGCCCCAGTCCGCGGCGTCGGCGCCGCTGACCTTCTCGCCGAGCAGCAGCATGCCCTTCGCCCGCGCCAGACCGACCAGTCGCGGCAGCAGCCAGGTCGAGCCCGAGTCCGGGCTGAAGCCGCGGTCCACGAACGGTTCCCAGAAGACGGCGTCGGCGGCGGCGACGGTGAAGTCGGCGGCCAGCGCCAGATTGCAGCCCAGGCCGGCGGCCCAGCCGCGCACGCTGCACACCACCGGCAGCTGGATGGTGTGGACCAGTTCGATGATGCGATGGGCGCCATGGGGGACACGGCGTACGAGGTCGCCTGTGCGGGGTCGTTCTCCGCTGTTGGCGACGCCCAGTCCACTCCGGAGCAGAAATCGGTTCCCGCGCCGTGGATGTGGATCGCCGAAGCGCGTCGTCGGTCGCGGCGCCGGTCAGAGCTTCGACGAAGGCCTCGACCATCGGTTGGCTCAGCGAGTTGCGCCGCGACGGGCGGTCGAGCGTCACGCGCAGGATGTCGTCCTCCCGCGACGTCGTCACCGCCCCGTCATCAGTCACCGTTGAATCCGCCGTTCCATCGCTATACGGTTAGGCATACAGTATTGCTATCTTGTACAAGTTAGCAAGGAAAGCGTCCTGACGGAACAGCGGCCGACGGAAGGGGACCCATGGAGCGCACGCCCCGATTCGGCGAGCAGCCGCTGTCCGCAGACCGTCGCCGCGGCAGGTGCCATCCGGCGGCTGAACGGACTACTCCTCTCGCTGGAGCATGACCACCCCACTGTCGACGCGATGCTGGCCCAGTTCGCCGAGTGGGAGCGCGAACTCGCCGCTGCGATTCCCGCCGACCTCACCCCGCGAATCGGGCCGGACAGCACGGAGGACCAGCGCGTCTACCTCGACCACGCCTTCGACGTCGGCGCGTACAACCCGTGCTTTCCCGAGTACACCTTCGACCATCTCGATGCCGACACGGCTGCCGGCCGGGTGACCTTTCCGCTCGTGTTCGAGGGCCCGCCGGGATTGGTCAACGGAGGATTTCTCGCCGTCTTCTTCGACTGCGTCACGCAGCATCAGAGTTGCGCGGCGGGACGGACCGGCAAGACCCGGTCGCTGAATGTGACCTACCGCAGGCCGACGCCGATCCTCACCGAGTTGCGCTTCGACGTCGTCCGGGCCGAAGCCGACGGACGGGTCACGTCGACGGCCCGGCTGCTGCACGGCGACGAGGTGCTCTGCATCGGCGAGCTCAACACCGCGGCATCGTCGCCGGACAAACTGTCGGTGTTCGACTTCGGCCAACGGCGGGTCAAGAGCTGATGACCAGCGTGCAGCGGATCCGTCAACCGCGGGTCGCGGAGATCGTGGCGTCGCGGCTGCGCGATGACATCCTGTCGGGACGGATCAAGGAAGGCGACGTGCTTCCGTCCCAAGACAGCCTGCTCTCCGAGTTTCGGGTCAGCCCGCCGGCACTGCGCGAGGCGATTCACATCCTGGAGACCGACGGGCTGATCTCGGTGCGACGCGGAAACGTCGGCGGCGCAGTCGTTCACCCGCCCTCGGCGGAGCGCACCGCGCACATGATCAGCATGGTGCTGCAGACGCGAGCGGCGACACCCGCCGACGTGAGCGGCGCGCTGATGCACCTCGAGCCGATCTGCGCGGGCATGTGCGCCGCCCGCGAAGACCGCATGACCGAGGTGGTGCCGTATCTCGAAGCCGAGATCGAGTTGCAGACAGAACAATTCGACGACTTGTCGCGCTACGTGCCGAACGCCCGGAGGTTTCACGAAGCGCTGGTGTCCCGGTGCGGCAACGAGCCGATGATCCTGCTGATCGGGTCGCTCGAACTGATCTGGTCCGCCCATGAGTCGTCGGTGTGGAGCGACGAGGGCGATCCGATGGAGCACAAGACCATGCGGGCCGCGCTGCGCGACCACCAGAGGCTGGTGGATGCGATCCGCGACGGCAACGAAGCGCGGGCCGTGCGGTTGGCGCAGGACCATCTGGCCGCCGCGCGACGCAACACGCTCGCGGTCGGCGCGGACAAAACCATTGAGGCCAAGCTGATTTCGAATGCCGAGTACTGAAGGACCCACGATGACGACCACCGACAATCGCGTGCTGTTCGATGTCGATCACGAGAAGCGCATCGCGACCATCACGCTGAACAACCCCGCCCAGCGCAACTCGTATGACGCGGCGATGCGCGAGGCCCTCGCCCGCCACTTGGATCAGGTGGCCGAGGACGACGACCTGACGGTGGTCCTGCTCCGCGGTGCGGAGGGCGTGTTCAGCACCGGGGCGGACATGAACAACGCCTACGGGTGGTACGGCGAGAAGGGCGATGAGCGCTCGCGCGAAGAGCAGACAAGCACGCTGGGCCGAGAAGAGGAGCCGTCCCAGTCAGCGACGGCGCCTGACGGTGGATCGCAAGTCGTTCGGCTTCTACCACAACCTGATGGGCTTTCCGAAGGTCACCGTCGGGGAGATCAGCGGCTACGCGCTCGGCGGCGGATTCGAGATGGCGCTGATGACCGACATCTCCGTGATCGCCCGCGATACGAAGATCGGCATGCCCGCGACGCGGTTCCTCGGGCCCGCCCTCGGCAGCCTGCACATGTTCTTCCACCGACTCGGCCCGGTGCTGGCGCGGCGACTGCTGCTCACCGGCGACATCGTCGAGGCAGGCGCGGTCGAGCACCTCGGGGTGTTCACCGACACCTGCGATGCCGCCTCGGTGCCCGCGCGTGCGCGGTACTGGGCGGAGAAGGCCGCCAAGATGCCGGCCGACGGGGTCGTCATCGCCAAGGAGGCGTTCCGCCTCGTCGAGCAGAGCCAGGCCTATCAGGGCGAGGAAGTGGCCAGCTACCTGTTCCACGCCTACGGCACAAACCTGCAGTTCGCGCCGGGTGAGTTCAACTTCGTCAAGACCCGCGCGGCGCACGGCACCAAGGAGGCGTTCCGGCTGCGTGACGAGCATTTCCACGTGCCCGAGCCGGAGTGACGGCCCTCACTACTGACAGCGATACAGTATCTGCTACTTTTGTAAAGTCGTTGCCGCCGAAACCCGAGGTTGAGAACATGCCCACACCCGTCATCGTCGGTGCCGCCAGGACGGCAATCGGCCGTTCCTTCAAGGGGACGCTGGTCAACACCCCGCCCGAAACGCTGATCACGACGGTGCTCCCGGAGGTTGTCCGCCGGTCCGGCGTCGACCCCGCGGACATCGACGACATCATCTTCGCCGAATCGCATTACGGCGGCGGCGATCTGGCGCGGTATGCCGCGGACGCCACCGGGTTGCACCACGTGCCGGGCCAGTCGGTGAACCGGCACTGCGCGGGCAGCCTGACCGCCATCGGCAATGCGGCGGCGCAGATCGGCTCGGGCATGGAGCGGGTGCTCATCGCGGGTGGCGTGCAGTCGCTGTCGATGACGCCGCTGACGAACTGGCGGATCCCCGGCCCCGAGCTGAAGTTCGAGGAGCGGTGGATGCCGCCGACGCACGTCGAGACGCCGGACGCGCCGGCCAAGGACATGTCGATCACCGTCGGGTGGAACACCGCGCAGGCGGTCGGCATCACCCGCGAGGAGATGGACGCGTGGGCGGCGCGGTCGCATCAGCGCGCGATCGCCGCAATGGACGCGGGCAAGTTCCTCGACGAGATCATCCCGCTGAAGGTGCAGCAGTTCGACGGGTCGGTGGTCGATTTCAGCGTCGACGAGCATCCGCGTCGCGACACCACCGTCGAGAAGCTGGCCGGACTCAAGGTCCTGCATCCCGAGATCGAAGGGTTCTCGATCACCGCGGGCAACAGCAGCGGCACCAACGACGCCGCCGCCGGAGTCGCCCTCGTCGAACGTGACTACGCCGAGGCCAACAAGCTGTCGGTGATGGCCACCGTGAAGGCTTGGGGCGCAGCGGGTGTGCCGGCGCGCGACTGCGGGCTCGGTGCGGTGAAGGTGATCGGCAAGGTGCTCGACCGTGCCGGACTGAAGCCGTCCGACGTCACGCTGTGGGAGATCAACGAGGCGTTCGCGTCGGTCCCGATCGCGGCGTGCCGCGAGTACGGCATCGACGAGGAGCTGGTGAACTTCTCCGGAAGTGGTTGCAGCCTGGGCCATCCCATTGCCGCGTCGGGTGCACGCATGGTGACGACGCTGGTCTACGAACTGCAGCGGCGCGGCGGCGGGATCGGTGTCGCCGCGATGTGCGCAGGCGGCGGCCAGGGCGGCGCCGTCATCATCGAGGTCTAGCACGCCAAACGGCCACGTCAGGCCGTGACTGTATCGAACCGCGGCGGCGCGACGTTCTCTCCGAGTGGAAACTCGAACTCGGAGGTGAACGAATGCGCCGTCGCACCGCGCGGGACGCGATCGCTGTTGGTATTGCTGCACTGCTTGCCCTTACCGCCTCGGCCTGCAGTCAGGCCGCGCCGGAACAGGCACAGACCAATCTGAAGATCGTCGGCCTGGCACAGGTCGATGCGAACGGCGTGCAAGTCACGACAAATGGTGGCGATGCTCCCGTCGACCCCGCTGGTGACGGCAAGGCGTCGTGCCCACCCGTTTCGATCGCGATGGCGGGCGCCTTCACCGGACCTGACACCGCGTTGGGCACCAACATGAAGGACGGTGTACAACTCGCCGTCGACCGGCACAACCGCGCCAATCCGGCTTGCCAGGTGCAGCTGAAGATGTTCGACACCGAGGACGATCCCCAGAAGGCCACCGAGGTGGCACCGCAGATCATCGACGATCAATCGATCGTTGGGCTGGTCGGTCCGCAGTTCTCGGGCGAGACGAAAGCAACCGGGAGCATCTTCAGCCAAGCCGGGCTGCTGGCAGCGACCCCCGCAGCGACCAATGTCACGCTGTCCCAGAATGGTTGGCGAACCTTCTTCAGAGGGCTGGCGAACGATGGTGTTCAGGGCCCTTCCATCGCGAACTATCTGAAAAACGTGATGGGCGCGAAAAAGGTATGCGTGATCGATGACAGCACCGACTACGGACTCGGCGTTGCGCAGACGGTCACCGAAACGCTTGGGCCGATTGCCGCCGCCGACTGCAAGATCGAAGTGAAGAAGGGCGAAAAAGACTTCTCGGCGGCGGTGACCCAGCTGAAGTCCGCTGCGCCGGACGCCATCTTCTACGGCGGCTACTACGCCGAAGCTGCCCAACTCGTTCAGCAGTCCCGCGACGCGGGTGTCACCGCGACCTTCGCCGCGGGCGACGGTAGCAAGGACCAGGAGTTCGTCAAGCTCGCAGGAGAATCGGCCCGTGACACTCTGTTCTCGTGCCCGTGCGCGCCGGCGAGCCCAGCGTTCGCCGACGAATACAGCCATAGGTTCAGTCAGGAGCCGGGGACGTACAGCACCGAGGCTTACGACCTCGGCACCATCCTCGTGAAAGGCATTGACTCAGGCGCGATTACCCGCGAGGCTCTCCTCGATTTCGTCCGCCACTACAACGGCCAGGGTGTCGCACGCAGGTACCAGTGGACGCCGACGGGTGAGCTGACGACGAACCTCATCTGGATCTACAAGGTGCAGTAGCCGGGCTAGGAGCGGGCGGTGTTGGGCTTGGTCGTCTTGCGTGGGGCCTTGGCCGACTTGTTGCCGCCGTCGTGCATCAGCCGATCGGCGTGATCGAGGATGCATTCGAGACCGAACTCGAAGTTGTAGTCGTCGGCCGCACCCAGATGATGGCCTTTCTCGGTCACCTCGGCGAGGAGCGGGGTGGAGTCGGCATCGATGGTCATTGTTTCCTCGATGTCGCTGGGACCGTCGTCGGCCGCGCGGTTCTTGTCCCGCAGCCGCTGCAGCACCACCGATCCGCGGACGTGAACCGACATCGCCGAATAGGTGTCGAACGCGTTCTCGGGTGACAGGCCCGCCTCGACGAGGCTGGCGATCGCCTTCTCGACCTCCTGCACACCGACTTTGGCTGCCCGCGGGCTCAGCGCCGACCGGATAAGAATCAGGTCGCACAGAATGGGGCTGCCCAGGAACGTCTTTCGCATCGAGCGCGCATGGTTGCGCAGCGTTTCGCGCCAGTCCTTGGCTTCGATGTAGGGCGTGGCGAACACATACTGGCGCAGCGCGCGATCCGTCATCGCGTTGAGCAGATCGTCCTTCTTGCGGAAGTACCAGTAGATGCTCGTCACGCCGACCCCGAGATGCTTACCGAGCAGCGGCATGGACAGGTTGTCGATGCCCACATTCTCGGCGAGCTCGAACGCGCCCTTGATGATGTCGTCGGGGTTGATGGATCCGCGCTCGCGTCGCTGACGCTTCTCGGCGGTCACCTGCCTTGCCACGAAGGGCACCTCCATCAATTTGGTCGACCTGAATGTACCGGCAGCTGCCGTGTGAACTGAGGCCCGCCACCGTTCCGCTCTTCTACTGTAAGGCCTATAGTAAGCGTTTCCAGCAATAATCGGAGATGGCGGATGGATCTCGGCTTCGATGGCGCGGCCGCGGTGGTGGTCGGCGGCGGCCGGGGGATGGGACTCGCCGCAGCTCGCTGCCTTGCCGAGGACGGCGCGCGGGTGGCGGTCGTCGGCCGGACGCAGGCGGTGCTCGACGACGCGGCACGGGATCTGGCCGGGCGGGGAAGTCCCGACGCGCTCGGACTGGTCGCCGACACCTCGGAAGCCGACCAGGTTCAGGGTGTGTTCGATGAACTGAGCCAGCGGTGGGGCGGCGAACTCAACGTGCTGATCAACGCGGTCGGACCCGGCGCCGTAGGCACTTTCGACGATCTCACCGACGAGCAGTGGCGCGCCGCGTTCGACGACGGCGTGATGGGCATGGTGCACTGCGTCCGATCCGCGCTGCCGTTGCTCCGCAAGGCGCAATGGGCGAGGATCGTCAACTTCTCCGCCCATTCGACGCAACGGCAGAGCGTCATCCTGCCGGCGTACACCGCCGCCAAGGCCGCAGTGACGAGCATCTCGAAGAACCTTTCGCTGGCGCTGGCCAAGGACGAGATCATGGTCAACGTCGTCTCGCCGGGCAGCATCGCGTCGGAGTCTCTGGTCGGTTGGGCGGCATCGGTCGGTGTCGACGGCAGCGACCCCTACGCATTGATGTCCGCCATCGACAAGCATTTCGGGCATCCGGCGCACCTGCCTCGCGCGGGCCTGCCGGACGAAATCGGCCCCGTCGTCGCGTTTCTCGCGTCGCAACGCAACTCGTACATGACCGGAGCCAACATCAATGTCGACGGCGGTAGTGATTTCACGTGATTTAGTACTTGAAGGGACGATCATGGCGACTGCCAAAGAGGCTCGCGACTGGGCACGTTCAACGCTGCGCGGAATCGGCAACAGCCTCTACACGCCGTTCAGCGGTGACGACGGCGATGACATCGACTGGGACGCCTACCGGACGCTGGTGCGCTACTGCGTCGGCGAGCTGGGACACCCGATGCTGTGGTGCACCAGCGGCATCTCCGAGTTCTGGTCGCTGACGATGGACGAGCGAAAGCGCCTGCTGGAGGTGGCGATTGAGGAGGGCCGCGCAGGCAATCCCGACGTCGTCGTGCAGGCCTGCACCGCCGCGATGTCGGCCAAGGACTGCCTGGAGTTGACGCGCCACGCCCAGGAGGCGGGCGCCGACATCGTCTACATCCAGACGCCGATGATGGAAGCCCACGGCGGCGAGGGAGTGCTGAGGTTCTTCCGCTACATCGCCGACCGCACCGACATCGCGCTGGGCATGTTCAACTCCCCGTCCTCGGGATATGTGCTGACGCCTGCGGAGGGTGCGCGGATCTACGACGAGATCCCCGCGGTGTGCGCCACCAAGGAGGGCGCGTTCCGGCCCGCCAGCAGCCGGCTACTTCACGAACTCGCGCCCGACCTGACGATCTGGGAATGCGACACGACCGTCTACCGTGCGGGCTGGCTGCGCGCAGGCATCGTCGGCCCGGCGCAACTGGGCACGGCCGGCTACCTGTACGAAACCCCGCAACAGCCAATACTTTCCGAGTACTGGGACCTGGTGTGGAGCGACAAGCTGATCGAGGCGATGGACTACGCCGAGAAGTCGGGGCTCGACCAGTTCGGCGTCGACATGCGTTCGTGGTTCACCTGCTATCCCGGGCGGCCGGACTACTTCACGCACTGGGGCGGCGCGTTCAAATACGCGGCGTCGGTGCTCGGTCTGCCCATCGGGGATTACCCGCACTCGCGTCCGCCGCAGGCCGAGTTGCCAGCCGAGGGAAAGGCCCAGATCGACGCCGCATATCGACGGCTCGGACTCGTCGGCGGCTGAGCCGCCGGGCGTTTGCGGAAGGCACTACCGATAGGTGTACAGTATGTGCATACATCCAGCTCGAACCGCCTGAGGAGGCCTGACGGGTGAGCGTTGCAGACCGCGTCGCAGAACCCGTCGCGTCCAGCCCGAGCGAGCCGGTGCTTTACGAGGTCCGCGACACCGGCGTCGCGGTGGTGACCCTCAACCGGCCCGAGCGGATGAACGGCTGGGGCGGCGGTCTGGCCACCACGTTCTACTCGCGTCTCGACGATGCCGAGGCCGATCCCGACGTCCGGGCCATCGTCGTCACCGGAAGGGCCGCGCGTTCTGCGCGGGCGCGGACATGGGCGACCTCAGCTCGATCAGCGCCACCACCGTCGACGCCGCCGCGGACACCGACGTGGGCAAGCTGGTCGGCGCGCGGCATCCGCACTTCGTCACCACCATGCGCAAGCCCGTCATCGCGGCGATCAACGGCGCATGCGCGGGCATGGGCCTGACGATGGCGTTGGCGTGCGACGTCCGCTTCGCCGCGGAAGGCGCCAAGTTCACCACGTCGTTCGCGCGGCGCGGACTGATCGCCGAGTACGGCATCTCCTGGATCCTCCCGCGGCTCGTCGGGCTGGGGTCCCGCGCTCGACCTGTTGCTGTCCGGCCGGGTCTTCTACGCCGACGAGGCCGCCGAACTGGGGCTGGTCAAGGAGGTCGTGGCGCCCGAGGAGCTGCTGGCGCGCGCGATCGGCTACGCCGAGGACATCGCCGCCAACTGTGCGCCGAGTTCTCTAGCGGTGATCAAGCAACAGGTGTACGCAGACACTATGCGCGATGTGTTCGAGGCCAGCGACAATGCCGAGAAGCTGATGGGTGAGTCCATGCAGCGGCCGGACTTCATCGAAGGCATCACCAGCTTCTTCGAGAAGCGCCCGCCGAACTTTCCGCCTCTGAAAGGAGAGGGAGAATGACAGCCGAGCGAGTAGCGGAGCGGATCGCGCATCCAACACTGGACTACAAGGCCATCGACGTCGACAACCACTACTACGAGCCGATCGACTCCTTCACCCGCCACCTGCCCAAGGAGTTCAAGCGCCGCGGCGTGCAGATGCTCACCGAGGGCAAGCGCACCTTCGCCGTCATGGGCGGTGAGATCAACCAGTTCATCCCCAATCCGACGTTCGACCCGATCATCGAGCCGGGCTGCCTGGATCTGCTGTTCCGCGGCGAGATCCCCGAGGGCGTCGACCCGGCGTCGCTGATGAAGGTCGACCGGATGGCGAACCATCCCGAGTACCAGAACCGCGATGCGCGGGTGAAGGTCCTGGACCGCCAGAACCTCGAGACCGTGTTCATGCTGCCGACGTTCGCCTGCGGCGTCGAGGAGGCGCTCAAGCACGACATCGAGGCGACGATGGCCTCGGTGCATGCGTTCAATCTCTGGCTCGACGAGGACTGGGGTTTCGACCGTCCCGACCACCGCATCATCTCGGCGCCGATCATCTCGCTGGCCGATCCGGACAAGGCGGTCGAGGAAGTCGAGTTCGTGCTCGCGCGCGGGGCCAAGATGGTGCTGGTGCGGCCGGCGCCGGTGCCCGGGCCTGGTCAAGCCGCGGTCGCTGGGCGATCCGCTGCACGATCCGGTCTGGGCGCGGCTGGCCGAAGCCGGTGTCCCGGTGGGCTTCCACCTGTCCGACAGCGGCTATCTGGCGATCGCGGCGCTGTGGGGCGGCAAGGCGAAGTTCGAGGGATTCGGCAAGAAGGATCCGCTCGATCAGATCCTGCTCGACGACCGGGCGATCCACGACACGATGGCCTCGATGATCGTGCACCAGGTGTTCACCCGGCATCCGAAGCTGAAGGTCGCCAGCATCGAGAACGGTTCCTACTTCGTGTACCGCTTGATCAAGCGACTGAAGAAGGCCGCCAACACCGCGCCGTACCACTTCAAAGAGGATCCGGTGGAGCAGCTGCGGAACAACGTCTGGATCGCCCCCTATTACGAGGACGACGTGAAGCTGCTCGCCGAGACGATCGGCGTGGACAAGATCCTGTTCGGCTCGGACTGGCCGCACGGCGAGGGGCTCGCGGACCCGATGACCTTCACCGCCGACATCCCGCAGTTCCCCGAGTTCAGCGCCGAAGACACCCGAAAGGTCATGCGCGACAACGCCCTGGAGCTGCTGGGCGCGAACGTGACGGCGCGCTGACCGTCCAGCACCATGAGCGAATGGACCATCGGGGCGGTTCTCGACGCCATCGCCGACGTCCGTTCCCGACCGGCTGATGACGGTGTGCGGCGCCGCGCCGCAGCACCTTCGGCGAGTCGGCCGGACCGCACCCGGCGGCTGGCGAATTTCCTTGCCGGCCAGGGTTTGGCGCCCATCGCGAGCGCAGCTGACCTGGAGAACTGGGAATGCGGGCAGGACCGCGTCGCGCTGATCATGCACAACGACCTCTACCCCGACATGGTCATCGGTTGTCTGAAGGCCCGCACGGTCCCGGTGAACGTCAACTACCACTACACGCCCGCGCGAGGTGGGCGAACTGCTGGACTACCTTCAGCCGCGGGCAGTCATCTACCACCGGTCGTTCGGCGCCAAGTTCGCCGACGTGCTTCCGCCCGCCAACGCCGATCTCATGATCTCGGTCGACGACGACGGCTCGGTCCCGCTGTCTGCCGGGCGCGATCAGCTTGGAAGACGCTCTGGCGCAGGGTGATACGGATCAGGACATCACGCCGTCACCCGACGACGTGATGATGGTGTGCACGGGCGGCACCACGGGACGGCCCAAGGGTGTGATGTGGCGGCAGAGCGACACCTACGTCGTGTCGATGAACGGCGCCGACCACGCATCCGTCGACGAGATACACGCCAAGCTCGGCCACGAGGGCCAGGCCTGGTTCGCCGTATCGCCGCTGATGCACGCCGCGGGCATGTGGACGGCATTCGCGGCGCTGCTCAACGGCCTGCCCGTGGTGCTCTACGACAGAACGAAATTCGACCCGCGCGCAGTGCTTCGAGACCGCGGAGCGCGAGAAGGTCGGCATGATGACGATGGTCGGCGACGCGTACGCGGCGCCGCTGGTCGAGGAACTGCGAAGCGGCTCCTACGATCTGTCGTCGATGTTCGCGATCGGCACCGGCGGAGCGGCGACCAACCCGAAACACCAACGGGCGCTGCTGGAACTGCTGCCGCAGATCACTCTGATCAACGGATACGGCTCGTCGGAGACCGGCAACGTGGGATTCGGCCGCAGCCAGCGCGGGGACGAGAAGGACACGTTCGTCCTGCGCGAGGGCGCGCTGGTGCTGTCGGAGGACTACACCCGCTTTCTCGACCCGGGCGAGGACGAGATCGGGTTTGTCGCGCGGTGCGGGTCGTATCCCGCTGGGCTACTTCGACGACGAGGCGGCCACCCGCAAGACGTTTCCTGTTGTCGACGGCCAGCGCGTGGTGATCTCCGGGGACCGCGGTTCGCTGGACCGACGACGGCACTCTGCGACTGTTCGGACGCGACTCGCTTGTCGTGAACACCGGCGGCGAAAAGGTCTTCGTCGAAGAGGTCGAAGAGGTGCTGCGCGCCCATCCGGGAGTCGCCGACGCATTGGTGGTGGGACGGCCGAGCGAGCGGTGGGGCGAAGAACTCGTCGCCCTGGTCGCGTCTGCAACCCGACACCGAGACCACCTCCGAACTGCTCCACGACCAGTGCACAGCGCAGCTAGCACGGTTCAAGGCGCCGAAGGAGTTCATCTTTGTCGATCAAGTCCGCCGTCTCGGCAACGGCAAGCCCGACTACCGCTGGGCGAAAAGCACTGCGGCACAAGAGGCATCACTGACATGACGAAGGCCACCCCGAAAGCCATCGACTGCCTGGTCAACGTGCACTTCGGCGAGACCGAGCAGCAACCGACATGGATGCTCAAGGTGCGCGACGACTACTTCAAGGGTCCGGAGTCGATGTTCGCACCGGTCGACCTGACCGAGCTGCTCGACGAGATGGACGAGCAGGGCGTCGCCAAGGCCATCCTGATGGACAACCTGGCCAAGCCGTCGACCGACCGCACGCAAGTTCGTCGAGGCCAAGCCGGATCGGTTCGCGCTGGCGATCGGCGGTGTCAACCTGCTGCGGCCGATCCCGTCGCTGCGGGAGCTGAGCGCGGTCGTCAACGATCTGCCGGTGGCGTATACCGCTGTGGGGCCGAGCTTTTGGGGCGACGGCCAGTATCCGCCCAGCGATGCCGTCTACTACCCGCTCTACACCAAGTGCGCGGAGTTGGGCCTGCCGTTGTGTGTCAACACCGGTCTTCCGGGACCGCCGATACCCGGTGAGGTGCAGAACCCGATTCATCTCGACCGGGTGTGCGTGCGGTTCCCCGAGCTCAAACTCTGCATGATCCACGGCGCCGACCCGTGGTGGGACGTCGCGATCCGGCTGATGATCAAGTACAAGAACCTGCGCCTGATGACGTCGGCGTGGTCACCGAAGCGGCTGCCGGACAGCCTGCTGCACTACATGCGCACCCGCGGGCCCGACAAGGTGATGTTCGCGTCGGACTGGCCGGTGCTCAAGATGCGCCGAGTCGTACCCGAAGCGCATGCGCTCGACCTGCCAGCCGAGGTGCTGGAGAACTATCTCTACAACAACGCACACGAATTCTTCTTCGGGGCCAAAGAGGAGCATTGATGGACCGTTACGAACTGCGCAGGCTCGACTACAGCCTGTCCGACGACCATGAGGCGCTGCAGGCTGCGTACAAGGATTTCTTCAAGACCCACTGCTCGATCGAGGCCGTCCGCGCCGCCGAGGCGTCCGGGTTCGACAAGAGTCTGTGGGAGCGGCTGTGCGCGATGGGTGCGACGAGCATGGCGCTGCCCGAAGCCAGCGGGGGCGACGGGGCGACGCTTGTCGACCTGACATTGGTCGCCGAGGAAGTCGGCCGATCGCTGGCGCCGGTGCCGTGGATCGATCACGTGGTCGCGGCTCGGTTGCTCGCGCGGCTCGGCACGGTCGATCCCGACGTCGTCAGCGGAAAGCAGTTGGCCGCCCTCGATCCTCAACAGGACAATGTCTCCGGCGTCCGGTTGATACCAACCGGATCGATCGCCGACCACATCATCGTGCGCGACGGCCGACAAGACGTCGTCCGGCTGGCGTTCGGCACCCGGCCCGCGAAGGTCGACAACATCGGCCGGCTGCCGATGGCGTGGGTCGATCCAGGCGCCGCCGACGGTCGCACCGTGCTCGGCAGCGGCAGTGAAGCGCTGGCGGAATACCAGCGCGCGCTGGATGAATGGCGAGTGCTGAGCGCCGCGGCACTGGTCGGGCTCGTCGAGGAGACGATGACCATCGCCGCCGAGTTCGCCAAGAGCCGCTACACGCTCGGGGTGCCCATCTCGACGCTGCAGGGCATCTGCCATCCGCTCGCGAACATCGCGATCACGGTGCAGGGTGGGCGAAACCTGGCGCGCCGCGCGGCGTGGTTCCTCGACAACGAGCCCGCCGAGCGACCGGAACTGGCACCGTCGGCGTTCGTGTTCATGGCCGAAGAGGCCTCCAAGGCCGCGACCATGTGCGTGCATGTTCAGGGTGGACTCGGGGTGTCGGCCGAGGCGGCGGCCACCGCGTATCTCGTGCGTGCCCGCGGATGGTCGCTGGCGGGCGGGGACCCCGGTATCACCGCGAAGTACATCGCCGAGATCGTCGCGGCCCGGGAGAGGCCGATGAGCGCTCGCGCGAAGAGCATAGGTAAGGGACACAATGGATTTCTCACGAGTCGAACTCTCCGACGACGACCAGGCCTTCCTCGACGAGGCGCGCGAGTTCCTGCGCACACACGTCACCGAGGAGGTCATTCGGCGCGATCGCGAAACCGGCGACAACTTCGACGAGGGTGTGCACTTGGCGTTGGGCGGCGCGGGCTACCTGGAGCGTGAGTGGAAGCCGGAGTCCGAGGGCGGCTTCAACCGCATGCGGAATCGAATCTGGCAACTCGAGAAGCGGCGCGCGCACGTGCCGTGGGTGACCTCGGGCACCACGGCCATGATCGCGCGGTCGGTGGAGAAGTTCGGTTCCCCCGAGCTGAAAGCCGAAGTGATGCCGCGTGTCTACAGCGGCCACGCACGGCTCTGCCTGGGCTACACCGAACCCGAGGGCGGCTCCGATGTGGCCACGTGCAAGACCCGCGCGGTACGCGACGGTGAGGGCTGGGTGATCAACGGTTCCAAGATGTTCACCACCGGGGCGCACAACTGCCAGTACGTCTACTTGATCACCAATACCGATCCGGATGCGCCGAAACACAAGAGCCTGACCATGTTTCTGGTCCCGCTCGATTCGCCGGGGATCGAGATCCAGGGCGTCCGCACCGTCGACGGAGACCGGACGAATATCGTCTACTACAGCGATGTGCGCGTGCGACGACAAGTACCGACTGGGCGAGGTGAACGACGGCTGGACGGTGGTGCGCGAACCGCTCAACGTCGAGCACGGCGCGGTGGCCGCCGCCCCGGACGGTCTGCAGGACGTCTCGATCATGATGCACCAGGCCGGTTTCATGGCCGATGCCGTCGACAAAGCCGCTGCGAAAGTGGCAGAGAAGGATCCCAACGGCCGCCGTCTGATCGACGACGGCTCCGTCGCATACCGCCTGGGCCGCAGCGTCGCCCGGATGGAGGCATCGCTGAGCGCGTCGAGCATCTTCGGCCGCGTCGCGCTCGCCCAGACGATGCGCGACATCTCACCCGATCTGATGGACATTCTGGGCACCGCGTCGACGCTGCCGGACGGGACCGACGGTGCCGCCGATGACGGTGCGGCGGAATACGTTTACCGGTTCGCGCCGCTGGTCGGAATCTACGGCGGCACCCTCGAGGTGTTCCGCAACATGATCGCGCAGTACGTGCTCGGCCTCGGCAAGCCGGCCTATGCGCCGCCGGTGCAGAAGAAAGCGTCTTGACCGGCCAGCGTCAGGGCGCTCGTGATGGGAGCGAGCGGCTTCGTCGGATCCCACGTCACCCGCAAGCTCGTCGAGCGCGGCGACGATGTCGCGGGTATACCTGCGCAAGACCAGTTCCACCGTCGCAATCGATGACCTCGATGTCGAACGCTGCTACGGCGACCTGACCGACGACGAGGCGTTGCGCGCAGCGATGGCCGACCGCGACGTCGTCTACTACAGCATCGTCGACACCCGATTCCATTTGCGCGACCCGGCGCCGCTTTTCGAAACCAATGTCAAGAGTCTGCGACGGGTGCTCGACGTTGCGGCGGATGCCGATCTGCACAGGTTCGTCTTCTGCAGCACCAATGGCACGATCGCGCTCGGCGACGGCCACACGCCGGTCACCGAGGACATGCCCTTCGACTGGGACGGCAAGGGCGGTCCCTATATCGAATCCCGTCGTCAGGCCGAGGACATGGTGCTGCGATACGCGCGGGAGCGTGCGCTACCCGCGGTCGCGATGTGTGTGTCCCATCCCTACGGTCCCCGTGATTGGCAGCCGAGCCAGGGGATGTTCGTGAAAATGGCTGCGCTGGGCAAGGTTCCCGCATATCCCAAAGGAATGCGCTGTGAAGTCGTCGGCGTCGAGGACGTTGCGGAGGCGTTCCTGCTGGCCGGTGAACGCGGGCGAATCGGCGAGCGCTACATCATCTCCGAGAGCTACATGTCCATGAAGGAACTGCTCGAGACGCTGCGGCGAAAGCGGTGGGGGCCAAACCGCCACGGTTCGGTATTCCCGTGCCCGTGATCTACGCGATGGCGGCCCTCACCGGCTTGGTGGGCCGACTATTGCGACGCGAGGTTCCGTTGAACGTCCGAGGCGTCTGGCTGCTGCATTCCATGCCGCCTGCCGATCACGGCAAGGCGACGCGCGAACTCGGCTGGCAGCCGCGCCCGACCTCCGAGTCGATACGAAAGGCCGCTCAGTTCTACGTCGACCAGCGCGGCCGAGAGACCGCGAAGAGCCGCATGCTCGGCTAAGCGCGCGGATCAGGCGTTGAGAGTTCCCATCGATGCCGTCGGGCGCACCCCTGGCGATCACCATCGGCATCGACGTCGTCGAGTTCGTGCTCAGGATGGTGTGCACCACTTCGATGAGATCCTCGACGGGCATCAACTTGCCGGGCATGCAGCCCCGCGACACCCAGAGCGGGAAGGCCTTCGCCGCGAGTTCCATGTCCCAACCGGCGGTCATGCCGGTCTGCGCGTCGCCTTCACCGCCGCCGCACTCGCCGACGACCAAGCAGGTGAAGCCGATCTCCGGGTGCTCGCCCCGCCACGATTCGATGAGTCGCTCGAGCGCCGACTTGCTCACCCCGTACGCCCCGAGGCCGGGCCACGGCGGACCGTACGTGCCCGCGTCGGAGGAGAGGTAGACCACCTTGCCGCCCGAGGCCGTCAGGTGTGGCACCGCCGCCGCGGTCGCCAGCGCCGCGCCGATCACGTTGGTTTCGAAGACCCGCCGCCACGTGTCGGCATCGGTATCGACAAGTCGCACCAACGGGCCGATGGCCGGGGTGTAGACCAGGTTGTCGATCCCGCCGAGCGATTCGGCGGCGGAGTCGATCGGCGGATCGGATGGAGTTCTCGTCGCAGATGTCGCACTCGATCGCGACCGCCTCCGGACCGGCTTCCTTCGCCGCACGCTCGAGTCGATCGAACCGCCGTGCGAGCAGCGCCACCTGGGCGCCCTTCTGCGCCAAGCCGACACCGATGCAGCGCCCGAGTCCGCTTGACGCGCCGATCACAACTGTTCTCGACATATCGCCGCCTTTCACGTGGTCAGGATCGTAGCCGCAGCAGTGCCCGGCGCGCCGTAGAGCTGTGCGAACCCGACCTTGGGCTCGCCGGGTACCTGGCGTTCTCCGGCTTCACCGCGGAGTTGGCGCACCAGCTCGTGGATCTGGCGCAGGCCAGAGGCTCCGATCGGTTCGCCGTTGGCGATGAGTCCGCCGTCGGTGTTGATCGGCATGGCGCCACCGATCTCGGTGGCGCCGTCGGCAAGCAACTGCTCCTGGTCGCCGTCGGCGCAGAAGCCGCACTCGGCCATATGGATGATCTCCGCGCCGGCGTCGGTGTCCTGAAGCTGGATGACATCGACGTCTTGCGGTGCCACACCGGCTTTTTCGAATGCGGCCTTGGCCGCGTAGACGGTGGGAGCAACGTCCTCCTCGACCGGAGCGCACGTGGTGTTCACCTCGTAGGCGCCATATCGACGGGTCCTCACCTCGACCGCGCGCAGGTACACCGGCTTGGACGTGTAGCGCTCGGCGATGTCGGCCCGGCACATCACCACGGCCGCCGCGCCCTCATCTGGCGCGCAGAACATGTACTGGGTGAGGGGGTAGTTGAGCATCGTCGAGTTCAGAATCTCGTCCTCGGGGATGGGCTTGCGCCGGAACGCATTCGGATTGAGCGCGCCATTGCGGAAATTCTTGGCCGCCACCTTGGCGAGCGTCTTCTGCGAGATGCCGTGGTCATGCAGGTAGCGGTTGGCCTTCATGCCGAAGAACTGAGTGGTGAGGTACTGGCCGTTCTCGGCGTACCAGCTCGGCATGCCCACCAGCGCGGGATCCTCGGTGAAGGCACCGCGCGGGTGCTTGTCCAGACCGACGGCGATGCCGATGTCGTAGTCGCCCAACCGGATACCGTCGGCGCATGCCTTGGCCGCGCTGGCCGCCGTCGCGCACGCATTGAAAACGTTGGTGAACGGGATTCCGGACAGTCCGACCATCCCGACGATCGCGTCCGGGTTCGCGACCGTCCAACTGCCGCCGGTCGCGGCCTCGACGTCCTTCCATTCCACGCCTGCGTCGTCGACCGCGGCGAAGATGGCGTCGACGCCCATTTCCATGGCCGATTTGCCTTCGAAGCGACCGAATGGATGCAGCCCCACACCGATGATGGCGACGTCGTTCATGTCCGACATCCTCTCTCGACCCCCGGTGTGTCTGGCGCCAGCTCAACTGTAATTCTTACAGTATCACCCGTGGTGGAACCGTCGGGCGGGGTCACCGCACAGTGAAACCCGCATCCAATGGCCAGGTCGTGCCCGTGATGAAGCGGGCGGCGTCCGAAACCAGCCACGCGACCGCCTCGGCGATCTCCTCTGGCTCGCAGCAGGGCGATGGGCAGTGCGTTCTGCTGTGTGGCCAGCCACGGATCCTGGGCTGCGGCGAGCGCCATGGTCGTCTCGTTGATGATCATGTCGGTGGCGACGCCACTGGGGTGGATGGTGTTGACCCGGATCGAGTGCGGCGCGAGCTGAGCTCGCCCAACCCTGCATCAAGGCGACCAGCCCACGCTTCGACGCGGCATAAGCCTGCAGACCGGCGCGGTCGGTGCCGGAGGCCTTGATTCCCTGCGTGGAACTCGTCAGGACGATGGAGCCGCCGCGTCCACCGTCGATCAGGGCGGGGATGGCCGCATCGACGGTGTTCCATGCGCCGACCAGGTTGACGTCGACGATATCGCGGAATGTCCGGCGCGGATCGTCGCTGTCGGTCACCCGGATGATGCCGGCGTTGGCGATCACGATGTCGAGTCGGCCGAACTGCTCGATACCCTCGGCGACAACCGCATCCACCGCTTGCGGCGTCGCGGACGTCGGCCTGGCGCGCCAGGATCCGGCGACCAAGGCCCTCAACCAGTTTCACGGTGGTAGCCAGGTCCTCCGGGCGTCGATCCCGGATAGTCGGTCGATTCGAACTCCGCGCAGATGTCGAGAGCCAGGATGTCGGCGCCCTCTCCGGCAAGCTTGACCGCGTGCGCTCTTCCCATGCCACGGGCGGCGCCGGTGATGAAGGCGACCTGTGCCCTCCAGGCTGCCCATCGTCAGGTCGTCCGGGAAGTTCACGTCTTTGGTGATGGCTTTCCACTCCTCGATGGATGCCGACATCGCAGCGATCTTGTCGCGGGCCGCCTTCAGCACGTCGCGGCCGAGCAGCAGTCGCAGCGGCGGGTCGTCGAGCGTCGTCACCATCAGCACCGCCTCGGCCACCTTGCGAGGGTCGCCCGGCAGGTGGTTGGCGAACTCCTTGATCAGCGTCTTGCGGGCGCCGACGTTCTCGTCGTAGTCGCCGATCGGGAGTCGACGATTCCTTCATCGAGCGCGCCGCCCAGTCGGTGCGGAAGGCGCCGGGCTCGATGGCCGTCACCTTGATGCCCAGCGGCTTGACCTCCTTAGCCAACGCCTCGGTGAGCGCCTCGAGCGCGAACTTGGTCGAGGAGTAGTACGCATTCGGCGGGTTGGCCACCAGACCCGGTCATCGACGAGATGTTGACGATGTGTCCCGACTGGCGGGCGCGCATGGCAGGCAGCACCGCCTTGATCGTGTCGACGACACCGAAGTAGTTGGTGTCGAACAGCTTCCGGACCTCGGCGTCGTCGCCCTCCTCCACCGCCGACATGTAGCCGTAGCCGGCGTTGTTGACCAGGACGTCGATCCCGCCGAACGCCTCGTCGGCGGCCTTGACGGCGGCGGCGATCTGATCCTTGTCGGTCACGTCGAGCGCCATGGCGACCGCACGCTCGCCGAATGTCGTCGGCGAAGTCCTGCGACCGCCTCGGTCCGTCGTGCCGTCACCACGACGCCGTGGCCGGCTTCGAGTGCGGCGCGGGCGATCTCACGACCGATACCGGTGGAGCACCCGGTGATCAACCAGCGGGCCATCTCAGACCGTCCCCTCGGGAAGCCGGCGCAGGTATGCGGCACGGCGGGCCGCGAGTTCGGCCGCACGCTCGTCGGCGCCGACCCGGTTCAACGTCGGCACCTCAGAGGCGAGGTCGTCGAGCTTCACCACCCGGCCGCGCGCGCCGAGGTCCTCCTTCGGACCGTCCGCCGCCGAACTCGGCCATCCGCAGGGTGAGGATGCCTTCGTTCAGCCCGTCGGTGTCGATCCAGTTCTGCAAGTCCGGGATCGGTGGCGGCGATCACGTAGGTGTAGCGTGCCGTCCTCGTTGGGCACGGACTGAGCCTTGTTCAGGCTGCCGGTGCGGTCGACGATGTTCCAGAGTCGTGCCCCAGATGTTGCTCAGCGGCACGGTGAAGTACTCGGCGCCGCCGTCGCTCACGTCGACGACGAACGCCTCGTCGGGTCGCAGATCGAAGCGGCCCATCACGTACACCTGGTTGCGCATCGCGCCGACCTTGTCCGCGGACCATGCGAGGTTGAAGTGGTTGGGCGGCATCTTGTAGATGCCGTGGCTGAGCTTGCCGGTGAAGTCGGCGAAGTAGCGCCATCATCGTCCGCCGTGGCGTCGGCCTGCTCGTCGAGCGTGCGCGCCGGCACCGCCGGTGGCGCCGCCGAGCCGCTCGACCGTCGAGGTAGTTGGGGTCGTCGCGGTCCCAGTCCAGCAGCACGTCGCGGATGTAGAACTCGTGCGCCGCCGGCGGTCGACTGCACGTGGTTCGGCCGACCGCGGCGGGCTCGGCGTCGACGGTGATCGTGAACGAGCCGTCGGCGTCCACCTCCATGGTTCGCCCGTTGAGCACGTCGACCGTGCCCATGTTGGCGTCCCAGAGGGTGAAGTAGTTCTCGGTCATCCGGTTCTCGCCGACGCGGCCGCGGATCTCGTAGCGCTCGTCGCCGGAGATCGGGATCACCCGGTAGACGCTGTCGGGGTTGTCGATGCCCCAACGTGACCCGGGGATCGTGCCGACCCGACCACCGCGTGCGCCAGCCGCGTGATGCAGGTGACCTTCGGCCGCAGCGTGTCCTGGTTCGACGACCACACCGCGGCCGAGAACATCACCTCGGCGAAGGCGTCGTCGAAGCGCTCCCGCATCGCGTCGGACGGCTTCGCGCGGCCGAGCCAGTTCTCGGCGACCGTGCCGTACGCCGCCCTGACGGTCGGGTGCTCGGTCAGCTCCAGCGCGGCCAGCTCGTGCTCGTGCTGCGCCGCCGTGGCTATGGGGTCGCCTGTGGGGCGGCAGGCGATGCTCCTCACTGGTTCCGTCGAGCGAAATCGCGATGTTGTAGTCAACGAAGCGCTCATCGATCTGGGCGTCGCTCAGACCGTACGTCGTCGAGCGCGTACGCCGGACGTGCGGGTTCGCGGGGGCGGTCGACGAGCCACCGGCACATCGCGGCTTCGGCTTCGGCGGTGAGTTCGACGCCGATGGCGTCGTACACCCTCGCGACCTGACCGATCGGGTCGGCGACCGCGTCGCCGAACTCGATGTCGGTGACGCGCTGCGCCTCGTCTGTCCAGCGGCGCGGGTGGCCATCGCCCGGTCGTTGGTCCAGCCCATCCGCTCCACCCATTCGCGCACCGACCCGGCTGCAGGTCGACAGTGTCCGCGTGCATCGCGTGCAGCGTGGCGTTCAGGCTCGCGCCCGACGGCGATCGTGTCGCGCGGATCGCGGTGCATGTGCACGATGTGCAGGTCGGGAAACTGCGCGCGCAGCGTGTCCGAGGTAGCCGAGGTGGGCCGGGGTCTTCAGCACCCAGCGCTCGTGCTGCGTCGTCGCTCGCTTCGACGGCGTTTCTGCCACTGCAGGAACTGCAGCATGCGGTGCAGGTAGGCGTAAGCGGGCGCGAAGTCCTGACCGTCGATCCACGACCGGTACGCCGGCACGTGCGCGCCGGCCTCCGGCACGTGCGAGAGGAAGGCGTCGGCGAGGAAGACGATCTCCTCCTCGGGCTCGCGCGCGTACATCGGGTGGATCGCGAACAGATCGGGCGCGAGTTCCCGCGACTTCGCCTCGCGGATCTCGCTGATCGCGATCCGCGGATCCTCACCGTCGAAGCACCGTGGTCCAGTTGCGGCGCGACCTCGACGACCTCCCACCCGTAGGCGCAGTGGAAGCGGGGATCGGCGGCCAGCAGACGCTGCAACAGCGTGGTGCCGCTGCGCATCATCCCGACCACCACGATCGGCGCTGCGATCGCGCTCGTCGGTGATCGCGGGATTCCGCCGGATCCACTCCTGTGCGCGCAAGCGCATCCGGAGACTGTGCACGACTCCCGACCGCAGGATGTAGGTCGCCGATGTCGTTCAGGTCCGCCGTCGCGTAACTTTCCAGCAGGATCGCCAGCGGTTCCTCGAACGGCAACGGGCCCCAGTCGGATAGCCCTTCCTTGTGCTCGGCGGCGGACATGCACCCTTGCCACGTCGAACGCGGGATTTCCCATTGTCGTCAGAACTTCAGGTGATGGCTCATGTCGCCCATCTGATCGACGAACATGGTGCGGCTGTCGAACCACCACACACCGTCGATGCGGTGGAAAGTGTCGTGATAGTGGCCGGTGACGATCACCTGCAGCGGCAAGTCCGGCGTCGCTTGAGTCACGCAGTAGTAGGACGCGGCCGCTCGCGATGCCCCGCTCCTCGTCGACATCGAGCTGCACATTGCTGGTGTTGTGCCTGGTCTTCGGTGTGCCGTCGTCATACAGCCGGGTCGCCATCTCGTACATCTGCCGTACCCCGGCGGTGCCGGTGAAGACCGTCTCCGGTGGGCCGTTCTCGACACCGCAGATCCGGCCGTGCGCGAACAGTGCGGCCACCCCGTCCAGGTCACCGGCGTCCAGTCGCTGCGGCGTAGGCGTAGATCAGGTTCTCGATTTCGCGGTCCGCTGTCACTCATCGTGAGCGATGCCGAGATGTCACCCGCGGACACCACCCATCCTCACGAAAAAGCTGGCAAAAAACGCCCAGCTAACAGCTGTGAACCGCAAATTAACCAGCTACGTCCTGCGGTGTCAACGGTTGCCTACGGCGAGCTGCGCGAGGGCGGGTCCGAAGGACTAGCCACTGCCACCGCTGCAACTGTAACTCTTACAGTATCTTAGTCAGGGTGGCGCCGGTGATCGAGCACAAGCCCACGTTCTGCCGGATCTGTGAGCCGCTGTGCGGAATGATCGCGACCGTCGAGGACGGCCGGCTCGTCGCGCTGCGCCCCGACAAGGACCACCCGCTGTCGTCGGGCTTCGCCTGCCAGAAGGGCATCGCGTTCACCGAGGTCCAGAACGACCCCGACCGCGTCACCACGCCGCTGCGCCGCGGGCCGAACGGTTTCGAACCCGTCAGCTGGGACGAGGCGATGACCGACATCGCGGCCAGGCTCTCGGCGATCCTGCGTCGAGAAGGTTCCGGCGCGGTCGGCTGGTACATGGGCAACCCCGGCGCGTTCAGTTATGCGCACACCTTCGCGGCGCTGATGTTCATCAAGGGGCTCGGACGCCACGGCCACTACTTCACCGCCTCGTCGCAGGACACCAACAGCAGGCTGATCGCCAGCCAGTTGCTCTACGGTGTGCCGACGTCGGTCCCGATTCCTGACCTCACGCGCACCGACCTGCTGGTGATGATCGGCGCCAATCCGGTTGTCTCCCACGGCAGCTTCCTTACCGCCCCCCGGATCAAGGACCGCATGCACGACATCGTCAAGCGCGGTGGGCGCGTCGTGGTCGTTGATCCCCGCCGGACCGAGACCGCCGTCGCATTCGAATGGCTCGGCATCGTCCCCGACACCGATTCGCTGCTGCTGCTGTCGCTGCTGCAGGTGATGTTCTCCGAGGGCCTCGTCGACTCGCCGGCGTGAATCAGAAGGCCGACGGCGTGGACTGGCTGCGGATGCTGTGCGAACCGTTCACCCCCGAGGCGACTGCGCCCGGACCGGCATCGAACCGGAGAGCGGTCCGGGCTCTGGCGCGCGACCTCGTGAGCACGCCGCGCGCCGCCGTCTACGGCAGACTCGGTACCTGCGTGGGCCGGTACGGCACGCTCACCACCTACCTGATCGACGCGGTCAACCTCGTCGCAGGCAACCTGGACGCTCCGGGTGGCTCCGTCTTCAGTTCGATGCACACCGTGGGTCAGCGATGGCAGAACACCATGATGGGCGCCATCATGCGGCGGTCGTATCGCCGGAAGCGGTCGCGTATCGGCGGGATCCGTAGTGCGATCGGGTCCGAACCCGCCGCCCTGATGGCCAAGGAGATCACCACGCCGGGCGATCGCCAGATCAAAGCGATGTTCGTATCGGCGGGCAACCCGTGCTCTCGGTGCCTAACGGCGATGAGCTCGAGGCCGCTTTCGACGACCCTGGAGCTGTCGGTGGCGCTCGACTTCTACGTCACCGAGACCACCGCGCGGTGCGACTACATCCTGCCGGTCACCACCATGTATGAACGCGACGACTTCCCCTACACCTTCCAGGCGTTCCAGGCCACGCCGTTTCGCCAGGCCACCGAGGCAGTCGTCGCACCGCCGGGTGAGGCGCGTCCGGAATGGGACATCGTCGATGACCTCGCCCAGCGGTTGGCGCGCGAGTGCCGGCGTTCGCGGGCTTCGGTCTTGCGCGAAAGGCCCTGAGCGTCTTCGGGATCGGCCTGACGCCGCGCGTCATGATGGATGCGCTCATCCGGATGTCGCAGGGCGGCGACCGTTTCGGCGTTCGCCGCGGCGGTTTGACGCTGCGCCGACTGACCGAACAGCATCCGCACGGCGTCGTGCTGGCGCCGCACATCCGCACCGGTGTGCTTGCGCGACGCAGTGGCCTATCTGTCTCGGCGCATCCGGTTGGCTCATCCGGACATCGCCGCCGAGGTCACAAGCTCTCGCAGAACGGCGGTCCCGATGGCTACCCGTTGCGGATGATCGGCATGCGGGAGCCGCGCTCGGAGAACTCGTGGATGCACAATTCCCCGTTGTTGATGCGCGGGGAGCGACGCCACCGTGCGCTCATGCACGTCGACGACGCGCCGCACTGCGGATCGCTGACGGCGACATGGTGCGGGTGCAGTCTCGCCCTACGGCGAGATCACGGTCGGCGTGACCACCGACCAAGGACCTGATCGCCGGCGTGATCGCGGTGCCGCACGGCTGGGGACACAAGGGCACCGGCGGGTGGCAGGCTGGCCAACAGCGCCGGTGGTGCGAACGTCAACCAGCTGACGTCGAGTGCGCCCGAGGATGTCGAGTCCCTGTCGGGGATGGCGTGGCTGACCGGCGTGCCCGTGCGCGTCGAGAGGGTCTAGCTTCCGCGAAACTGTATTCCGCGCAGGCTTACTCGGCGGATGCGTTGTGGAATACAGTTTCGCGGAAGAGGGGGTCTAGGCGATGGCGCCGGAGTTCTTCAGTTCCTCGATGCGGTCCCAGTCCATGCCCAGCTCCATCAGCACGATCTCGGTGTGCTCGGAGGCCTGCGGGGCGCGGGTGGTCTCCAGCGGCTCGTGATTGAACTGCACCGGGCCGCGAACGACCTTGAACGGCGCTCCGCCGTCGGCGGCCTCCACCTCGACGATCATGTCGTTGGCGATCGCCTGCTCGATCGGAGGCCAGGTCGATCAGGCTCTGGAACGGCGCCCACTGACCCTTCATCGTCTTCAGATGCTCGCGCCAGTAATCGAAGGGCTTGCTGCGAATCGACTCCGTGATCATTTCCGCAGCGGCAGCGGCGTTTTCGATGAGCGGCATCACGTCGTTGAACCGCGGATCGTCGGCCAACTCCGGCAGTCCCAGATGCTCGAACGCGTCGCGGATGTAGCCGGTGGGGCTGACGATGCAGAGGTTGATCGTGCCGCCATCGGAAGTCAGGTAGTTGCCGAGGAACGGATTCACCGTCGGCCCGACCTCGATCCGGCATCATCGAGCGCATGGTCTCGCCGATCTCCATGCCCTGTGTCACGCTGGCGCCTGCGGACCACCACGCGGTGCTCAGCAGCGAAACGTCGAGTTCGACTGCCTCCCCGGTGCTTCTCGCGATGGAACAGTGCGGCCGAGATGCCGCCCGCGATATTCATCCCGCCGATCGAGTCGCCGAACGCCGGAATTCCCTGCGATAGTGCGCCGCCGAGCGCTTCCGGGTGTCAGCGCATGCCCGACGCCGCTGCGCGTCCAGAACGCGGTGCCGTCGAATCCGCCGACCAGCCGCTCGGGGCCCTTGTCGCCGTAGGCGCTGCCTCGCGCGTAGATGATGTTCGGGTTCGCGGCGCGGATGTGCTCGATGTCGAACTTGTTCTTCTGTCTCGCCTGGGGCATGTAGTTCGTCAGGAACACGTCGGCGGTCTTGGCCATTCGTAGAGCACTTCCTGGCCGTCGGGTTTCGACACGTCGATGCCGACGCTGCGCTTGCCGCGGTTCGGATGCTCCATCAGCGGGTGCCGGTTCCGCATCGAGTTGAATGCCGCCCATGTTGATGAAATCCGCGCTGGGTGTCGCCACGCACCGGATGCTCCACCTTGATGACGTCGGCGCCCCAGTCGGCGAGTATCGCCCCGGCGGCAGGGACGAACGTGAACTGCGCTACCTCGAGGACGCGAACGCCGTCCATCACCTTGATCACGAATCAAACCTAGCCCGGCAAGCGATCACGCCGCGTCGAATGTCACGGGAATCGCGGTCGGGGAGCGGAACGGCTGACCGTGGATGTAGGGGTCGTCATCGGTGACGAGCCGGATGTTGTCGAGCCGATCGAGCAGGCATTCGAGGGCGACTCGTGTCTCCATGCGCGCCAGGTGAAGTCCCAGGCACGTGTGTTCGCCCGCTGCAAAGGAGATGTGCGGCACGCGTTTCCGGTGGATGTCGAACTCCTCCGAACGTTCCCATCGCTGTTCGTCCCGGTTCGCCGAGCCGATGCACACGTCGATGACCGCGCCCTCGGGCAGGGTGACTCCTTCGAGCTCGGTCTCCTCGGTCGCGTAGCGCTGCACGGTCGTCAGCGGGAGTCTCGAACCGCAGACCCTCCTCGATAGCGGGTGCGATCAGCTCGCGGTCCGCCTGCATCGCCTGGAACTGCTCGGGATGGGTGAGCAGGAGGTAGAGCAGGTTTCCCGACGACCGGTAGGTGGTCTCCAGCCCGGCGGGCAGCAGCAGCCGCAGAAATGAATAGATCGCTTCGTCGGTGAGCTTCTCACCGTCGATCTCGGCGGTCACGAGATCGCCGATGATGTCCTCGGTCGGCTTGGACCTACGCTTGCTCGATCTGTTGCAGGAAGTAGTCCTTCAGCGCCGACGATGCCTCGAATGCCTGCTTCCACTTGACGTGGTAGCTGATCAATTCGACCGCGCGCTTGCGGAACCATGGCAGGTCCTCCTCGGGTAAGTCCCAACAATTTCGAGATCACCCGGGTGGGGAACTCCAGTGTGAAGTCGCGGACCAGGTCGGCGGCGCCGGCGTCGACGAACTCGTCGATCAGCGCATTGACGACAGGGCGGACGACTTCGGGCTCCCACCGCAGCAGCGACTTGGACTTGAAGGCCGCGGACACGAGATTGCGGTGTTCCCAATGCTTTTTGCCTTCCATCGCCAGAATCGTCGGGCCGATGAACAAGCCGATGGTGGAGTCGTAGATGTGCGAGTTGAACACCTTGCCGTCACGGAACACCGTGTTGACCGCGTCGAAGGACACCGCCGAGTAGAGATGTTCGGGCCGCATCTCGGCGGGTGCCTTCGTCCAGTCCATGACGCTGCCGCGGAACACGCCGCCGGTTTCGTGCCGCCTACGCTCGAAGAGGGGATAGGGGTTTCGAAGTAGGTCCGCCGCTTCGTCGGTCGTGACGTCCAGAACTGGGGTATCCACGGCTCGTCTCCCGCATCTTCGAGTGATCCGGCTCGGTCCTGCGAATCGTACAGTAAGTATTACAGTACTCTATACAAGCTGGATAGGCCGCCCAACGATCAGCTGGCGCGCTCGCCGTCGGTAGCGGGGTGAAGATGAAGTCGGCCGCGTCGACCTGGCGGGTCCGCTGCCAGAACTCGAAGGTCGTCAGCGGCCAGTTCTGGGTTGACCGGCCGGCGCTGTTCTTGTACCAGGAATTGACTTGCGAGAACCCCCAAGCCCGGATGCTGCTGGCCTCATCGATGCGACGCTGGTATGCCGCCAAGACCGATTCGCGTATTTCCAGGGACGAACCGCCGCTCTCCAGAAGCAACTTGATTGCATCCACGACGTAACGGACTGCGCATTCGGATATGAAGAACACGGAAACGCCGTGCACCACGATGCCGGTATTGGGGCCGTAAAGAGTGAAGAAGTTCGGGAATCCTGGCACGCACGCGCCAAGGTAGGCACTTGCGTTGTCTCCGGCCCACTGGCCTCGCAGATCCCTCCCGTCACGGCCTTCAATACGCATCGGCGACAGAAATTCCGCAGCCCGGTATCCGGTCGCGTAAACCAGTACGTCAAGGTCGTGGCTTTCGTCCCCGACACATCGCAGCCCCGAGGATGAGGCTTCCTTGATGGGTTCGCGGATCAGGCGCACGTTCGGCCGCCGCAGGGTGGACAGCCACGTACCGTCGTCCGCGATCCAGCGCTTCGCGCCAAACGGTCCGCCGGGTGCCGCCGCCGCCCGAAGCTCCGGATCTGCCTCGGTCTGCACGTCGATCCACTGCTGCATCAGCGCGCGGACCTGATCGTTGACAGCCGATACCGCGCGTTCCGTCGGCGGGTAGTCCGGATCGACGGTGACGGCGTCCAGGTTGCCCTCAACTGTCGCGAGGAACTCGGTCGCCCTATACCAGGTGCGATAGTGGGGCAGGTTGTCGAGCAACCACTGCTCGTCGTCGCCAACGGCCTTGCGCAGATTGGGAGTCGGGACGAGCCATGGCATGGTGCGGGCGAACACCGACACTTCGGCCGCCGAGCCCGCGATCTCCGGCACCAACTGAACCGCGCTTGCGCCGCTGCCAATCACGCCGACTCGCTTCCCCGTGAGATCCAACGAGTGGTCCCAGCGACAAGAGTGAAAGGCGTCGCCAGTGAACGTCTCGATGCCGGGGATGTCGGGAATATGCGGCCGATTGAGTTGGCCCACCGCACTGACCGCAACGTCGGCAACGACCTCACGAACACTCTCGCCGCTTCGCACCTGCAACACCCACTTCGCGCGTGAGGAATCCCACCGACTGGAGACCACCTCGGAATCGAACTCGATGTCGGCGTAGAGATCGTTGTCGCGCGCGAAGGCTTTCAAATACTCCAGGACAGCGGGCTGCGTGCCGTAGTGATCGTCCCAGCGCCTCGGATAATCGCTGTACTGATAGGCCTGGCTGGTGAGGTCGACACGGCAGCCTGGGTAGGTGTTTTCGTACCACGTGCCTCCGACGTCAGCATTCTTCTCCAGCACAACGACCGCCACACCCGACTGCCGCAGCCGGTGCGCCAACAGCAGGCCACTTTCACCCGCGCCGATCACCGCGACCTGAAAATCGCGATCTGCCGCTACTGCGGTTCGCCGCCACCGCGGCTTGTCGGGCTCACTTCCCGGTGAGAAGCAGAGCCCGTCAGCGAGCAGCGGAACGTAGGGCGCAAACGCAGGCCCCATCGACCAGACGACCGCCCGCGCCAACAGTTCGTAGCCGGGTTCCCCACACGCCCATTCGCCGGTCCGCGCAAGCGCAGCGTGGCACGCGCCAACGATCTCCGCACGGCGCTCCGTCGAATAACCGCCGTCGGGTACGCCCATCATCATGTTTGGCCGCCACTCGTCGCGCAGGAGGCCGAGATCTCCGGTCAGGTGTGCGGTGCACATCAACAGGGCAACCGGATTCGCGGCATCGAAGCGTGGCAATGTCTCTCTCGCAACAACTTCCGACTGTGTGAGGTTCGGCACGACTCATTTCTCCTTGAAGTTGAGCGGGACCAAGAATGTCCCGCGGTCGGTGATGAATGCTGGGTCTACATGTCTGGAAAGAAGGGTTCAGCGGGGGCCGATCAGTTCCGCCGCGCGTTCGGCGATCGCGTAGACGGTGGCGTTGGTGTTGTTCGACGGGATCGAGGGCATCACGGATGCATCCGCGACCCGCAGGCCGGCGATGTCCCGCACCCGCAACTCACTGTCGACCACCGACAACTCGGTGTTGCCCATCGCGCACGTTCCGACCGGATGGTAGTAGGAGATGAAGCTGGACTTCACATACGCGCGCAGGGCCTCCTCGTCGGTGACGTCTGACCCCGGTGCCACTTCTTCGCGGCGCCAGGCAGCCAGGGCGCCGGCCTGACCGATTTCGCGGGCCAGCCGCAGACCGGCGATCATCGTGCGCATGTCCCGGTCGTCGCCGAAATAGTTCGGGTCGATCCGCGGGGCCGTGCTGCCGTCCGGCACCGACAGCCTGACTGTGCCGCGACTGACCGGTTGCATGAGCGAGACCCCGACCGTGTAGCCGTTGTCCACAGGGACGTCGACGCCGGCCATTTCTGCCACCGCATCGACGAACACCACCTGCAGATCAGGTGCGGCACTGGCCCATTCGCTGTGCATCACTCCGATGACTTCGGCGTGATTGTTGACCGCGGCCGGCACGGGGATCGCCGCGCGATAGACCAGGAGGGCAGTGGGGTGATCGTGCAGGTTCGCGCCGACCCCGGGAAGATCCAGTACCACCTCGACCCCGACCTCGCGGAGATGGGCCTTCGGACCGATGCCGGACTGCATCAGCAACTGCGGCGATCCGATCGCCCCGGCGGTGAGCACGACCTCCCGCGCGCTGGCCACCGAAACCAGCGCCCCGCGGCCCGTGCGGTACTCGACTCCGGTTGCGCACCCGTCTCTCGATCAGCACACGGTGGACCATGGCGTCGGCCACGAAATCCAGGTTCGGGCGGTGCAACGCGGGCGCGAGGTATGCGTCTGCGGCACTCTGCCGCCGGCCATTGACGATGTTCAGGTCGACCGACCCGAAACCGACCTCGAGGCCACCGGTCACATCGTTCACTCGCTCGTATCCAGTCTGGACGGCGGCGGTCAAACACGCGGAGAACAGTTCGTGGAGCGGATTGGCCGGTGCCACGACCAACGGGCCGTCGACACCCCGCAGTTCGGGGTCCCCGCCCGCCGCGGTTTCGCTTCGCTTGAAGTACGGCAAGAGATCGTCGAAGCCCCAACCGGTGGCCCCTGCCTTCTCCCACTTCTCATAACTCGAGGGATGCCCCCGCGCCATCAACATTGCGTTGATCGCCGACGATCCGCCTATACCCCGGCCGCGGGGGATCGGCACCGCAGTGCCGGTTGCGGATTGCACGGTTGTCGTGTCTCCCCAGCTGGACTCGCCGGCGAGGAGAGCAGGCCATGCCGGCGGAATCGCACTCAGCGGCTGCGGTGTTGCGCCGCCCGCCTCGAGCAATAACACCCGGGCGCTGGTGTCCTCTGACAGTCGGGCGGCCATGACGCAGCCGGCACTGCCGGCGCCGACGACGACGAAGTCGTAGGACGGGGATGACGGGGATGACGGGGACATCAATTTCTCCTGCATGTCAGACGACCGTGGCCGGCCGCGTGTTTCCGTTGATATATATCAGCTGATACCACATGGTAAAAGCTGTGATATCGCTGAGTGTTATCGTTGATATATGACGACCGAGACGCCTCGAGGCAATCCAAGTTCCGACTTCGGTGAAGGTGTTGCGGGCGGCCGCTGCCTTGTTGGACTCTGGCGGCGTCGAAGCGGTCTCAACGCGCGCCGTGGCCGCCGCTGCCGGTGTCCAGGCGCCCGTCATCTACCGCGAATTCGGCGATAAGGAGGGACTGCTGGACGCGGTCACGGCATTTGTCCTGCAGAACTACATGCGGGATAAGCGGGCTGCCGCGTCCAGCGACCCAGTGCAGGACCTGCGCCAGTTGTGGGACCTTCACATCGCGTTCGGCCTGAGTCAACCGGAATGTTATGTACTCGCCTACGGGGTGGTCCGCGCCGGCAAGATGGGCACCGCGGCGAAGGAGTCATTCGAGATCCTGCGAGGAGCGATTTCGCGACTGGGGCATCAGGGCAGGCTGCGGATGAGCGTCGACAGCGCCGCCCAGCTCGCCTTTGCCGCGGGAGTGGGATTCGCGTTGTCGCAGATCTGTCTCCCGGCAGACGAGCGGGACCCCCAGCTCTCGCTGATCGCCCGCGAACACGCGTTGTCGGGCGTTTGTGAACGACACGGAGACGCCCGGGTCGACCATGCCGGCGCTCACCGGCCGCGCTGTTGCGCTACGGGAAGCGCTGCGGGACGACCCCGGCGTCGCGCTCACGCGCGGCGAACGCGTCCTCATGGCGGAATGGCTTAACCGGTTGGCCGACCAGAGCATTGCGGCGGAATCGATCGAGAAGGCGGAGGCAAGTCATGGTGCCGACTAGCTCTGCGCGTCGCACTTCAGCTGGCGCGCACCGCACCCGCCGTCGGCTCAGGCGCCCTCGCTGATCGCCTGTTCGCGCGCCCACCGGTAGTCGGCCTTGCCCGCCGGGCTGCGCTCGATCACCGGCCGGAACACCACCGCCTTGGGCAGTTTGTAACGTGCGATGGAGCCCGACGCGTGCTCGATCAGTTCCTCGGCGTCGGCGCTGGCTCCGTCGACGAGGGCGACGATCGCGACGACTTCCTGACCCCACCGCTCGCTGGGCCGCCCGGAGACCACCACGTCGGCCACCGCGGGGTGTGACAGCAGCGCGGTCTCGACCTCCTCGACGAAGATCTTCTCGCCACCGGAGTTGATGGTCTGAGATTCCCGGCCGAGCAGTTCGATTCCGCCGTCCTCGAGATGACGCGCGCGGTCGCCCGGTATCGAGATACCGCACGCCGTCGATGACCGGAAATGTCTTGGCCGTCTTGGCCTCATCGCCCTTGTAGCCGAGCGGCACGTAACCGCGTTGCGCCAGCCATCCCATGCCGTCGTGACCGGCGGGTCCAGAATCGCGTCCGAGATCCTCGGCCGCAACGGAGGTGTCCGGGCCCGCGTTGAACTTGCCGGTCGACACCGCGCCGGGGGCGGACATGTGGCTCATCTGGATTCCGGTTTCCGACGAGCCGACGCCGTCCATGACGATCAGGCCGGGTTTGACGTCGATCAGGCGCTGCTTGGCGGTGGGAGTCAGCAGTGCCCCGCCGTTGGCCACCACCGCCAGCGACGACACGATCGGCGGACCCGCGTTCGATGGCGTCGGCGATCGGCCGCGCCATCGCATCGCCGACCACCTGCACCGCCAGGACCTTCTCCCGCTCGATCGTCGCAACGACCTCGTCGGCGTCGAAACGACTTGGGGTGGAGGAGAACACGACCGTCTGCCCGGTGGTCATCGCCGTCATCACACTCCACTGGGCGGCGCCGTGCATGAGCGGCGGGAGGGTCATCAGCTTGGTGCCGGGATTCTCCGCAGCACGCTTGGCGATCTCGTCGTAGGAGCCGGCGACCTCGCCGGTGTACATGTTCCGGCCGCCGAACGACGTCATGAAGATGTCGTGCTGGCGCCACAGCACACCCTTGGGCATGCCCGTGGTGCCGCCGGTGTAGAGCACGTACAGGTCGTCGGGGGACGGCTCGTCCGGGCGGCATAACGGGCGTGCCCGACTTCGACGATCGACTCGTAGTCCACGGCGCCGTGGACGAGGTCGTTGCCCGACTCGTCGGCGATCTGGATGAGCACGCGCAGATTGCGGAAGCTGGCGGCTTCACGTCGGCGACGCGCGGCGCGAACGTCGCGTGGTAGATCAGTGCGGTGGCGCCGGAATCGGCGAGCAGGTAGTGAAGCTCGTTCTTGACGTACCGGTAGTTGACGTTGAACGGCGCGACCCGGGCCCGCCATGACGCCGAGCATGGCCTCGACGTACTCGGGTCCGTTGTACGCGTAGATGCCCAGCAGGTCCTGGCCCACCTCGTGGCCGGCGAGATCGGAGCGCTCGGTCTTGCATCCCAATCCGCGGGAGTGCAGATATGCGGCGAGCCGGTTGGCCCGCTCGACGACCTGCGCATAGGTGTAGCGGCGGTGGCCCTGGACGATGAATTCCCGGTCGCCGATCACGGCGGCGACGGCGTCCGCGGCGGCCGGGACGGTGAACTGGGGTGACGGAGTCAGACATCGGGCCTCTCAGGGCTGGTGGGGCAGCAGCCGGATCATCAGACCGCTGGCCTCGCTGATAGTACGTTGCCGTCGGAGTCGGTCATCGTCGCGGTGATGAACGCCTTCCGGCCGTCAATCGAATCTATCCGTCCGCGCGACACGAGTGGCTTGTCGATCGGCGTGACCTTGCGATAGTCCACGTGCAGGTAGGCGGTGCGGCTGTTGGCCCGGTCCGCGGCGGAGACGATCATCCCGAAATGCCAGTCGTAGAACAGCGGTATCACGCCGCCGTGGACGGCGTTGTTGCCGCCGACGTGGAAGCGGCTGAAGTGCCCGTGCATGGTCACCCCGTCCGGCCCGAAGTCGGTCATCATCCACGGCGGCATCAGCGGATGCCCGAGTCCGGGCAGGTGGGGTCCGCGGCCGGCGGGGGCGACACCCTGCGGTGCCCGGTGGTCTTCCAGTCGTGCGCACAGATCCTCGATCTGGCCTGCGGCGTCGGCCCACAGCGCGTCGTCCGGGTTCGTCGACACGACGATGTCCTGCAGCCGCCGCATGGCGGTCATGAACCGGCCCAACTCCGGGCCGGTGTCGACGGGTTCGATCTTCGGGAAGGCGCTGCTCTCGTTGTCGGTTTCGGTCACGCCCGCTTCCACACCTCTAGTAAGTCGTCGGTGGTCGTGATCGTCGCCAGCAGCGACAGCATGTTGTCGATGATCGAGTTCGCGTAGTCGGTCGGGATGCCGGCGACCGCGTCACGCGGCACGACGACGCGGTAGGCCTTGTTCACGGCATCCATGCAGAGATTGGTGATGGCCAGGTTCACCGAGACGCCGACGGCCACGATCGTCGACACCCCGAGATTGCGCAGGACGGCGTCGAGGTCGGTGCCGCCCATCGGGCCGATGCCGTGGCTTCGACGCAGCACGAGATCGGTTGGTGCCGGGCCGAGTTCGGGAAGCAGCTCGGCGCCTTCGGTGCCCGGCGTGATGGCGACATCGCCGCCGATCGCGAAGATCTTGGCGTTGTGGTTGCCGCCGAGCCCGTCGGCCGCCGCTGCACGAGGCAGTGCACGACCTTCACCCCGGCGTCCCTCGCCGCGGGCAACAGCCGCTCGATGTTCGGCAGTGCCTCGCGGCGCGCCTCCGCGGCGAGGACGGCCAGCCCGGCGTTGGGGCCGACGACGGCACCCTGACACTCCTGGGTGACGATCGCGGTGTGCGCGGGGCCGCGATGTCGGCGAGGTCGATTCTCATACGCGACGCGTGGCGACTTCGCCGGGTGGGGTGGCGGGAACTTCGCCGGGTGGGGTGGCGGGAACCTCATAGAACTGTGTCGCCCACTTACGCATGGCCATATAGGGTTTCGCGTCCACCTTGGACAGCGCGGGGTTCTCGACGTACTCCTGGTAGCGCCAGATGTTCAAGTCGTCCCACACCGTGCCCAGGAACTGACGCTCGACCTGCTCGCGCACCGAGTCCGGCGGAACCTCGGAGGTGTCGCCGGGAAGGCGCGGCCACCAGACCGAATAGAACATGTCCGAGTAGCCGTCCTCGACCGGGGTGCAGGCGAAGATCAGGCGGTGGTTCGACGACCCCTCGAACGCGCTGATCGCGAATCCGAGCCCGGAGAAGTGGCTGTGGATGTACAGCGCCATCTTGTCCGGGTCGTCGCTGCGCGCGTCCGGCCAGCCCGTGAGGAAGCGCCATTCCTCGTCGACGGCCTCCCAGTTCAGACACACCGGCGTCACCGTCGCACCGTGCACGTAGTGGAAATGTGCGCTGTCGGGCCCGTTCTCCGCGACGATCTGCGGATGCACGGGTTCGTGCTCGGCGCGACGCGAAAACTCGGGGTACGGCCGGTAATACGCGTCGGGGTCGGTCGCGAACTGCGGGAACTTTTCGAACAGGTCGGGCATCTCCCACTGCGGGTCCTTGCCGTCGGGTTGATGCCAGACGAACACGCAGCCGTACTGTTCGCGCACGGGATACACGCGTAGCCGCAGCGCCTTGTTGGGCCGGTCGGGCTGATACGGGATGTAGCGGTTGGTCCCGTCGGGACCCCAGCGCCAGCCGTGGAACGGGCACTCGACGCAGTCGCCGACCACCTTGCCGCCGTGACCGATGTGGGCGCCGAGATGCCTGCAGTGTCCCGACAGCACGTGCAGTTCACCCGATTCGTCGCGATAGGCGACGAGGTCCTCACCGAAGTACCGCAGCGGCGTACCTCGCCCGGCGCGAACTCGGCCGACCAGCCGACCATGAACCAGCCGGTGACCTTCCAGGTGAACGGGACCTTCACGCGGGCCTCCTCCAACCATCCCTAGCCAACGGAAGATATTACAGTATAGTTTTCGGCAGCCTGGGTGGACCGCGAGGAGGCGATGTGAACAGCGAAGTTGCCCGCTTCGACGCGATCGTCATCGGCGCCGGATTCTCCGGCCTGTATGCGCTGCATCGGCTGCGCGAACAAGGCGTGCCGTCCGTGTTCTCGAGTTGGCCGAGGACGTCGGCGGAACGTGGCTGTTCAATCGGTATCCCGGCGCGCGGTGCGACATCGAGAGCATCGAGTACTCCTACAGCTTCTCCGACGAGATCCAGCAGGAGTGGGTGTGGACGGAAACCATGCCGGCCCAGCCCGAGATCGAGGCCTATCTCAATTTCGTGGCCGACAGGCTCGACCTGCGTCGCGACATCCCGTTCAACACCAAGGTCGTCGCGATGACCTTCGACGAGGACGCCGCCGAATGGGTGGTGCAGACGCAGGCGGGGGAGTCGTTCACCGCTCCATTCGTGGTCGCGGCGTCCGGCATCCTGTCGGCGCCGCTCGAACCCGACTTCCCCGGGATGGACACCTTCGCGGGTACCTCGCTGTTCACCAGCCGCTGGCCGAAGGAGGGCTTCGACCTCTCCGGAAAGCGGGTCGGCGTCATCGGCACCGGTTCGACCGGCGTGCAGCTGATCCCCGTCGTCGCCCGCGAGGCCGTGCACCTGACCGTGTTTCAGCGTTCGCGCGGCATACACACTGCCGTGGCAGGTGCGGGCCTTCGAGCCGGGGGAGCTGGACGAGATGAAGGCCCGCTACGGCGAGATCCGTGCCGCACAGCGCGCACACCCGGTCGGGGCGGCGCGGCTGAGCGCCTTCTCGGTGATGCTCGAGATGATCACGAAGCCGCCGCTGAAGTCGGCGTCGCGCGAGGACCAATTGCGCGCCATCGAGGAGGCCGGCGTCATGGGCGCGCTCAGTTGGGGCGACGTCTTCTTCGACATCGAGGCCAACCAGATGGCCGCCAAGCTCTACGGCGAGGCCGTCGCGCGCATCGTCGAGAACCCGGCAACCGCAGCGGCGCTGACTCCGACCCATCCGTTCGGGTGCAAGCGGCCGATCATCGACCAGGGCTACTACGAGACGTTCAACCGCGACAACGTCACGCTGGTCGACCTGCGCAACGAACCGATGCGTCGATGTCCGCGCCGACGGGCATCCGGACAACGGACGGGCTTCTACGAGCTCGACGTGATCGTCTACGCCACCGGCTTCGACGCCATGACCGGCGCGCTCACCCGCATCGACATCCGCGGCCGCGACGGCGTCTCGCTGCGGGACTTCTGGGCCGACGAGGGCCCGCTGTCCTACCTCGGTCTGGCGGTGGCCGGGTTCCCCAACCTGTTCATCGTCCAGGCACCGGGAAGCCCTTCGGCAGCAACGAATTTCGTGGCGGCGCTCGAACAGCACGTGGAGTGGATCGGTGACTGCATCGCCTATCTGCGCATCGAACGGCTATCGGACCATCGAAGCGCTGCCCGATGCGCAGCGCGAGTGGATCGAGCACACCACGTCGCTGGTCGCGCCGACCGTGCTCGTCCACCCGTCCTGCAACTCCTGGTACAACGGCGGCAACGTGCCCGGCAAGAAACGGATGTACATGGGCTACACGGCGGGGATTCCGGAATACCGACGCCGCTGCGACGAGATCGCGGCCGCCGGCTACACGGGCTTCAAGCTCGCATGAGGGCAACGTGAGCGCGCCTGGCGCATCGGCAGGGACTTCGCGGGCGTGGTGCCGCGGGCGCATTCGGCGGTGGCAGGCACAGCGACTGGAATCGCGCTGTCGCCGAGCGGTGCTCGCCAGTTCGGCGAGGTCGTGCTCGACGAGCTTGCCTTGACCGGCATGACGTTGACGGCGCCACCGCCGAGACTGGAGCGCTCGGTGGACTCGTGCGGCGCGGCGGCGGAGGCGCTGTCGGGGCTTGGGCTGACAGGTGCCCATGCCGAGCCGAATCCACTGCAGGTCAGATCGATTCGACGCCGCCGGCTCGGCCGCACGACGTACGAACAGCTGACGTTCGAGCACGATCCACGCCTGCCGGACGCCCTGGCCGCAGAGGGTCTCGGGGGTCCGGCGACCGCCGTGGTACACCTGTGCCGTCAGAGGCGACGAGCGGCGGCCCTGGCTGATCTGGGTGCACGGCGCCGGCCAGGGGCAGCCGATCGATCTGCTGTTCTCCCGTGCGCGACGAATCCAGGACGAGCTCGGATTCAACATCGCGCTGCCGGTACAGCCGGGACACGGGGTGCGGCGCACCACGTGGCCGCCCTATCCCGACATGGATCCGCTGACCAACGTCGCGGGCATGATGCGGGTCGTGTCGGAGGTCCGCGCGCTGGTGCGGTGGCTGCGACCACAGGCCAGCGCGATCGCGGTGTCCGGGGTGTCGATGGGAAGTCCTGTGGCAGGGCTGGTTTCCCACTTGGAAGAGGTTGACGCAGTCGCGCTGTACACCCCGATCTTCGGGCTCAACGCGATGATCGCGGCCCACCTCGGTCGCTGGGGCCCGTCGGTGCACGACACCATCGAGCTGTTGCGGTCAGACGTGGTGGGACAGGTGATGTCGGCGGTCGACTATCACTCTGTCGAACCGACGCCGCCGCCCGATCGCCGACTGATCGTCGGCGCCTGGCACGACCAGATGGCCAGGCGTGAGCCCGCGCTCGTACTTCACGAACGCTGGGGCGGCCAGTTGTACTGGCACCCGGGCAGCCATGTGGGCCATCTGTTCGCGGGTGGGGTGCAGGCGGCGACGGACCAGTTTCTCGGCGCCATCAGTGCGGGAGTCGGCCGCCGATCGTCCGGGTGACCTGCTCGGCGTAACCGACCGCGAGATCCACCCACGCCTCGCACTGCGCTTGCGGCATGCGAATCGTCGGTCCACTGATCGTGATGGCGCCCAAGATGTCTCCTGCGACGTCGAACACGGGCGCGGAAAGGCCCGACGCCGAATCCTCACGTTCACCGGTCGTGATCGCATAGCCGTCGGCCTTGGCCTGTGCGATGAGTGCGCCCAGTTCGTCTGGGCTGGTGACCGTGCCGTCGGTCATCGGCTCGAGCGGCGCGGCGAGGATCTTCTCGGCGAGGTCAGGATTCCACGCCAGCAGTACCCGTGAGGCGGAGCCCACATGAAGCGGGATGACCTTGCCCACGTACATGTCTCGACGGAGCGCGTGATGTGTCTCTGCGACCGCGACGCACACCCGATAGTTCTGCTCCACTTTGAAGAAGCACGCTGTTTCGCCGGTTTTGTCGCGGATCTCTTTGAGCACCGGGTTGACGACGGCGAGCACGTCGAGGTCTTTGAGCGCCGTGGCCGCCCAGTAGGACATCCGGACGCCGATTCGAATCCGATCGCCCTTTCGGTCCAGCAGCCCCTGCGCGGCCATGTTGCTCACGAGCCGCTGCACGGTCGAGGTGGGCAGCCCGGTTGCCTGTTGAATCTCGCCAAGCGTCATCTCCGGACGTGTCAGCGTGAAGGCGTCGAGTATCTCGGTGATCTTGCCCAGCACGAGCAGCGGCTGCTGTTTGGACGACGCCGCGGACTCTTCGGTTGCCATGTCGTGAATGTACCCGCGGTCAGGCATCTCTCATGGCCTCGGATCACCGCCGCCGATGACCCACTCGAACGCCGCGGATTTCGACCGCGCGCCCTGGGCGGCCCGGGAGCGGTTCGGTTCGCCCAATTCCGCGAGGAGCTTGTCGGTGACCTCCACCATCGAGGCCAGCGTGGTGGGCGTGAACCAGTCCGGTCGCGTAGCGAACAACAGATCCTCGGTGGAGGTGTTGCCGCTGGCGCCGGGGGCGAACGGGCAGCCGCCAAGGCCGCCGAGCGACCCGTCCACCAACGTGGCACCCGCGTCGATGGCTGCCAGAGTGTTCGCGACACCGAGCCCCCAGGTGTCGTGCCCATGGAAGACGATGCGGCGCTGTGGGGTTCGTTCCCCGATGCGCGTGAATCAGGTCGCCGACCTGTGTGGGTATCGCCTGGCCGATCGTGTCGCAGACGACGATGTCGTCTGCGCCCGCCGTGCGCGGGTCATTGGCGATGCCGATGACCCGCTCCGGGTCGATCAGTCCCTCGAAGGGGCAGGTGAAGGCCGTGGCGATGCACAGCTGGATGGCCCCTCCCACTTCCTGCGTGATCCGGACGGCATCGGGCATCGCCGCCACGCTGTCCTCTGTTGTCCGACCGATGTTGGCCTTGTTGTGCGAGTCGGAGGCGGAGAAGCAGTACTGGAAGTTGCGCACGCCCACGGCCGCCGCCTTCTCGATGTGTCGCGGCGTCGCCACCCAGATCCAGCACCGTGCGAGCTCATCCGGTTCGAGCGCGGCGACCACATCGAGCGTATCGGCAAGTGGGGGAACGAGATCGGGTCGCGCCATCGAACCGATCTCCAGTGTCGGGACGCCGAGTGCCAACAACTCGCGGATGATCTGCACCTTGCGTTCTGTGGGCAGCCCCTTGGAGGTGAGTTGGAGTCCGTCGCGAAGTGTCACGTCGCGCAGCTCCGCGCGCGGTGTGTATGGCCGGGGGGTCATGTCAGGGCTCCAATCTCGTCATCGCTCAGGTCCAGCAGAGATCGAGAGCACCTCTCGGGTGTGCTCACCGAGGTCGGGCCCCACACTGCGGATCGGCAGCGAGGCCGGCCCGATCACGGGCACGATGCCGGGGAATCCGACCGCTTGGCGTTCGGCCTCTCCGGTGTCTACATCGAAGTGCTGGATCATGTTTCGCGCCCGTACTGGTCGTCGGCGCAGATGTCGGCGGCGGTGTAGATGGGGCCGGATGGGACGCCGGCCTCGTCGAGGAGCTTCGAGCGCGTCGTCGCGGTTGTACTGGATGGTCCATTCGCCGATCGCGGCGTCGAGTTCCTCGCGCCGCCGCCATCGGCCGGCGTTGGTCTGCAGATCCGGGTCGGTCGCGAGATCCGGCCTGCCGATGGTCTGCATGTAGCGCTGGAAGATCGCGTCGCCGTTGCCCGCCACGATGATGCTGGTGCCGTCGCAGCACGGGTAGGCGTTGCTCGGCGCGATGCCCTCCATCCGCCCGCCGACACGTTCCCGCGTGACGCCGTATGCCAGATAGTCCGGCACCAACGACTCCATCACCGACAACATCGATTCGTTCAGCGCTACGTCGATGATGCGCTGCGGCAAGCGGCACTTTCGACGCGTTCGCGCTGAAACAGTGCCATCACGGTGCCGAACGCCGCATAGATGCCGGCGATCGAGTCGCCGATGGACACGCCGGTACGCACGGGCGGCCGGTCGGGATCGCCGACGAGTTCGCGTAGGCCGCCGAATGCCTCGGCGACGGCGGCGAACCCGGGCCGTGCGGACATCGGTCCGGTCTGGCCGAACGCGGAGATGCGGGTGATCACCAGATCCGGGTTCGCTCGGTCCAGCTCCTCGGGTCCGAGCCCCCACTTCTCCAGGGTGCCGGGCCGGAAGTTCTCCAGCAGCACATCGCAGTGCCGGACGAGGTCGAGCACGATCTCGCGGCCCCGTTCGCGTCTTCAGGTCGATGACGATCGACTTCTTGTTGCGGTTGATGGTCCGGTACAGCATCGAGGTGTCCCCGGAGTACAGCCGCCAGTTGCGCAGCTCGTCTCCGGTGACCGGACGCTCGACCTTGATGACCTCGGCGCCGAAGTCGGCCAGCATCCGGCCCGCGGTCGGGGCGGCGATGTAGTTGCCGAGTTCCAGTACGCGCACGCCGGCGAGTGGGCGAATGTCGTTGGTGGTCAATATCGTTCCTTACTCGTATAGCGCTCTCAGAACAGGATGCTCATGGGCAGGATGAGCAGGATCGCGACCACGGACGCGACCGAGACGCCCACCGTGACGGTCTTCAGCGTCCCTCGCGTGGACTGCCCCAGCAGCGATTGCAGCAGCCAGAACGTGTTGCTCGTGACGTGCACGGCGAACAGTGAGCCTGCGCCGGCGGCGAGCGCGATCAGCACGGGATCGAGGCCGATGATCGGTGCGACCGGGCGCAAGGATGCCCGCGGACGTGATCGCCGAGATCGTCACGGATCCGACGGCGACGTGCAGTGCTGCGGCGATCACCCAGACCACGAGCAGCGGAGCGGCAGTGCTGGCGGTGAAGTACTCGCCGAGAATGTCGCCGAGGCCGGCGGCCTTGATCGTGGCGGCCAGCGAGCCGCCGACACCGGTCAGGATGAGGATCTGTCCGCTCTCCTTGAAGCCGGTGGCGATCGCACGCTGAATCGGCTCGGCGCCCAGGGCGTAGCGGCCGACGAAGCTCGTGCCGATGAGGCCGATCAGCAGGGCGATGACCGGGGCGGAGACGAACTTCACGATCGGATTGTGGATATCGGCGGCATCGAGAATCGCGCCGGTCGCGATGAGCATCAGGGAGAGCAGCATCGGCGCGAACAACACGATCAGTGGCGTCTGCGCGCGAGTCACCGTTGCCGTCTTGGTGGCGACGCCGCCACTGCCGACCAGCTGTGCGTCGACGGTGTCGTCGTCGGAACTCGTTGTGGGACCGATGGGCTCGACGGTCCGTCGTCGTCAAGTGGTTCGGGATCCGCGCCGAGGAACTCCTGCTCGTCGCGTTCGGGGTTCCACCAGCCGTGGTTGAACAGGAACGACATGATGGCCACGGAGATCGCGACGGTCGGGATCACCAGCATCACGCCGAAGAGCAACATCTTGCCGAGTGGCACACCCAGCAGACCGGCAAGTGCCAGCGCGCCGACGCCGGGAACGGTGAGCACGATTCCGCATTCGAGGCCGATGGCCATCGCCGTGGCCATGCGTGCGGTTCCGTTCTTGCCGATCTTCTTCGCCAGACTGCGGGCCAGCGGCGCCGAGATGACGAGCAGCACGTCGAGAAAGATGGACTGGAGAAAGGTGGCGATCGTCAGCGACATCGCGTAGGGCATACGTTTCGGCACCGAATAGTTTCAGCAGCGTCTGCACCAAGCGCTGAATGGCCCCGGTCTGCTGCAGAATCGCCCCCATCAGCACACCGAACGCGATCAGCAGGCCCACCTCGGCCATGATGTCGCCGAACCCCGTCATGATCGCGTCGATCGTCTCCTGGACGCCGATGCCGACCGCCAGTCCCAGGTAGGCCGATCCGACCACCAGGGCCACGACCGGGTTGAACTTGAACCGGACGATCATCACGACAACCGCGATGATCGCGACCGCTGTGTTGATGACGACTGCGGTGTCTGACATAGGTACGAATCCTTTTCAACGGCGGCTATGGCGCTGATGCGTGGCACAGGGGTCAGGTGAATGTGACGTGCATCCCATTCATATTATGAGCACAGACCCACAATATAAGCAAGCTACTTGCGAGCGGTCGCCGTGAGCTGCGGTTTCGTTGTGGTTCGAGGATGAATCAGCTGGACGCCGGAACGCCGTAGTCCTCGATGATGCGGGCTCGAACGTTCCTCAGCTCCCGCCCGAGGTCGTATCGGTTGGGCAGCACGATCCAGGAGAATGCGATACCGAACACTGCGGCGCTGATGTCGTTGGCGGCGCGCGCAATGTTGATTCCCGATCGCACCGATCCGTCGCGGATGCCCCTCCGCAACCCCTTCTCGACCTTCTCCGCGCCACTCGTCAGCTGATTCCTCAGGCGGCGGCGCAGCGGCGAGGTGGTCTTCACCGCCTCGAAGGTGGCGACGAACATTGCCTTAAGGAGTTGGTGATCCTCTGAGTAGATCTCCTGTATCCGGTCGAAGTGCGCAAGCACTTGGTCCATACCGCTGGCGCCGGGGTCGGGATCTGGGTTGAGACGCTTCACATACTCCATGGAGGAAGACCTCGAGGATGGCGTCCTTGCTTCCGTACCGGGCATGGACCATTGCACGGCTGTAGCCCGCTCGCCTGCCGATCTCGGCGGCCGTGATTGCGTCCCAACCCTTTTCTACGATCAGCTCGGCGGCGGCCTCGAGCAGCCGCCGGTTCGAGATCTCGACGCGCTCCGGCTGCGTCAATCCGCGGGCGGGAGAAGGCACTCTTGCATATTAGACGGGTGACAACTAACTTAATTGCGCACCGACAAATTTCTTCGGAGGTTGATGTCTACGTCAGCGACGGCGGACGTCCCGCCTGGAATCGACGGTGTGACTCCGGAGTGGTTGACGGTTGCATTGGGCGCCACCGTCACCGACCTGCGGCGTTGAGCAGATCGCGGAGGACAGCGGGTTCTCGTCGCTGCTGTACCGCGCGCATCTGACCGGAGCCGAGGGCATCCCGTCGACGGTGATCGTCAAACTGCCCGCGGAATCCGAGGCGCGGGGAGCGATGGAACTGCTGGGCGGATACCGACGCGAACTGGCGTTCTACCAAGACGTCGCCGGCCGCGCGCCGATGGAGACGCCGCACGTGTATGCCGCCCGGATGGTGGACGGCACGGCCGACTTCGTCCTGGTGCTCGAGGATCTGCAGAGTTGGGACAACGCCGATCACCTCGCCGGCCTGTCGATGGAGCGCGCGCGGGTCTGTATCGAGCGTTGGCCGGGTTGCACGCCTGGTCTACCGTACCGCGAATTCCGCTGCGCTGAAGCATTTCCCGAGCATCGACACGCCGATCGCGCGTGATCTGCTGGTGCCCGCCTTCGGGCCGGGATGGCAGGTCTACCTCGAGAACTCCCCGGTGCCGGTGCCGCCCGCGGTCGCGGAGCTTCGCCGAGCGGTTCGCCGATTTCGCGGGTCATGCGCTGCAGGCGCTGACGGAGCGCTCGATGCTCCTGCACGGCGACATCAGGGCCGACAACATGTTCTTCGACGGTGATCGACTCAAGGTGGTCGACTTCCAGTTCGCCGCCGTGGGCGCAGGTGCCGCCGACGTCGCCTATCTGGTCAGCCAGGGGCTGCCGACCGAGGTGCGCCGCGGCCACGACGAGGCGCTGGTCCGCGAATACCTCGCGTGCTTGAGTTCGCACGGCGTCACCGACTACTCGTTCGACGAGGCGTGGCGGCACTACCGATTCGCCGTCGCCTACCTGATGGTGCTTCCCGTCATCACGCTGAACGGTTGGGACGCCATGCCGGAACGTTCTCGCGCGTTGTGCATGAAGCTCACCGAGCGGGCGGTGGCGGCCATCGACGAGATCGGCGCACTGGAGGTGTTCGCATGACGCGCACCGCCCGCGAGGTGGTCGAGCTGTACAACCTCGTCGTCTGGAACGAGCGCAACTTCGAACTCGCCGAGGAGCTGATGGGCGATACCGTGATCCGCCACGAAGTGGGCGAGGCGACGACGCTGACCCACGAGCAAGCTGTCCAACGGATCGTGGACCACTGGGCGATGTTCGACAAGCTGCGGTTCGATCTGAACCTCGTGGTGGCGGGCGATGACGGCGAGCACGTCGCGATCGTGTATCAGTCACCGATGGAATTGAAGGACGGCACCAAGACCGACGTCGGCAGCATGGAGATCTTCCGGGTGGTCGACGGCAGGATCACCGAAGTCTGGAATTGCGGCTACAAGCAAGGGGTGTGGGAGTGACAGAACGCGTGCTCGACGAGCTCGGCTACTACCTGCTGGCGGGTGCGGGCGGAGAAGGGCCGGCAACGTTGATGGACGAGGCCCGCCGCGGTGAGGAGATGGGCTTCGGCACCGCGTTCATCTCCGAACGCTGGAATGTCAAGGAGGCTTCGTCGCTGGTCGGTGCGGCATGCGCGGTGACGAGCCGCATGCAGATCGCCACCGCCGCAACCAATCACAACACCCGCCACCCGTTGATCACCGGATCCTGGGCGACGACCATGCACCGGCTGTCCGGCGGCCGGTTCACGCTCGGCATCGGCAGGGGAGTGGCGGCGATGTACGCCGCGTTCGGTGTGCCCTCGGTGACCACCGCGCAGATGGAGGACTTCGCAGCGGTCATGCGCCGCCTCTGGAACGGCGAGGTGATCTTCAACCACGACGGCCCGATGGGCAAGTACCAGGTGCTGTTCCTCGACCCCGACTTCCGCGAAGACATCCGGCTCGCCCTTGTGGCGTTCGGGCCGAACACGCTTGCGCTCGGCGGCCGCGCGTTCGACGACGTCATCCTGCACACCTACTTCACTCCCGAGACGCTGCAGCGGTGTGTCAAGACGGTGAAGGACGCCGCGGAGAAGGCGGGGCGCGATCCCGACAGTGTGCGGGTGTGGTCGTGCTTCGCCACCGTCGGCGACCACCTGCCGGAAGAGCTGCGGCTGAAGAAGACCGTCGCGCGGCTGGCCACCTACCTGCAGGGCTACGGCGACCTGATGGTGACGACCAACAACTGGGATCCCGCTGTGCTCAAGCGATTCCGGGAGGACTCGGTGGTGACGTCGATCCCCGGCGGCATCGACCACAAGGCGACGGCCGAGCAGATCGAGCACATCGCCACGTTGATCCCCGACGAATGGCTGGAGCCGTCCGCAACCGGATCGGCACAGCAGTGCGTCGACCGGATTCGTCAAGGAGTTCGACTACGGCGCCGACGCGGTGATCATGCACGGCGCCACCCCCGACGAGCTCGAGCCGATCGTCGCGGCCTACCGCACCACCGTGTGATTTCGGCGTGCTGGGTCGCGCTCAGCGTGACCAGACACGCGCGAAATCGCCTGGAGGCTAGGGCGTGATGACGGTGCGCGACACCGGTTCTGCGGCGGCCTGCCTGCTGTAGATCCCGCGCTGCAGCGCCGACAAGCAGCGCGTTGCGGGTTTCCTCGGGATGGATGAGGTCGTCGAAGCCGAGGTGGCTCGCCGACCGGAATGACGCCTCCACCTCCGCCTTTCGGAGCTTGGCCTCCACGTCCTCCTCGGCGTGCGAGGCCTTGCTCAGCGCGGCGGCGCTCATCGCACCCATCGTGGCGCCGGGATAGGCGAACGTGGCGCTCTGGTTGTCGAAGCCCAGCAACGACATCACCATCGAGCCGAAACCGTAGGCCTTGCGCAGGGTCACGTGCAGCTTCAGTGTCGTCGCGGCGGTCTGCGCGGCGAACATCCGTGCGCCACTGCGCAGCACGCCGCTCTTCTCCGACCGGCTGCCGGGCAGCATCCCCGGATTGTCGGCGAGGAACACGATTGGAAGGTGAAACGAGTCGGCGACGGTGATGAAATGCGCTGCCTTGTCGGCGGCGTCGGCGTCGATCGAGCCCGCCAGCACGTTGGGCTGGTTGGCAACCACCGCGACGGGATGGCCGCCGAGATGGGCGAGCGCGCAGATCATCGCCTTTCCGAACTTGGGCTGCACCTCGAACCAGCCGCGATCGTCGAAGACGACGTCGAGCACGGCGCGCATGTCGTAAACGCGTCGGTTGCCGCGCGGCACGATGTCGAGCAGTTCGGGCGTCGAGCGTGGTTCGGCCGCTTCATCTTCGGGACGAGACGACGGATACGACCAGGCGCTCGGCGGGAAGTACGACAGATAGCGGCGGATGTCGTCGAGCACCGCCTCGTCGTCGTCCGCGACGTTGTGGATCACGCCGCTGGCCAGTGCGACGCTGGGGCCGCCCAGGTCCTCTTTCGAAATCTCCTCGCCGGTCGACTCTTTCACGACCGGCGGGCCGGCGGTGAAGATCGCGCCCTGCTGGCTCATGATCGTCCAGTCGCAGACCGGCGCGACGAGCGCGCCGTGTCCGGCCGACGGACCCAGCAGTCCGCCGATCATCGGAACCTTGCCGGAGCATTGCGCCTGGGCGAGCAGATCGGTCGGCGTGCGTCCGTAATGCTCGCCGCTGGGCCGGAAACCGGCTCCCTCGAGCAGCATCACCAATGGGATCCGGTCGCGCAGCGCCAGCTCGGCCAGCCGGTAGCGCTTGGCGTTGCCGCCGGGCCCGATGCTGCCCGCGAGGGTGGTGAAGTCCTCCGCGCCGACCATCACCGGCGAACCGTCGATGAGTCCGGAGCCCGCGACGATGCCGTCGGCCGCGATGTCGCCGCCGACCAACGTGCCGAACTCTCGGAACGTGCCCTTGTCGAGCAGGTGCTCGAGGCGCGCGCGGGCGTCGAGCTTGCCCTTGCCGTGGTGCTTGGCCAATCGCTCCGTGGCCGCCCATCTCGTGAGCGTGCCCGCGCCGGCGGCTCAGCTCGTCGAGCGTCTCGTCCCAGTCTTGGGGCTTCGTCATGCGCACTTCCTGTCGTCGCAAGGCGATCGTCGCACCGGCATGTTCACGTTGACCATACTGAATTGCTTACTGTAGCGTCTGCGGCTATGGGTAGCGGCGCCGGCCTCAAGGTCGACGGCGGCGTCTTCAGCCAGCTCGCCAACGTCGTTGACGCGGCGACCACGCTGGAGCGACGCGGCTACGACGGCTGCTGGACGGCCGAGATCAACCACGACCCCTTCCTGCCACTGGCACTTGCCGCCGAACACACCGAAACGATCGAATTGGGCACCAGCATCGCGGTCGCGTTCGCGCGCAATCCGATGACCGTCGCCAACGTCGGATGGGATCTGCAGGAGTACTCGCGCGGCCGGCTCAATCTGGGCCTCGGCTCACAAGTGCGGCCGCACATCGAGAAGCGGTTCAGCATGCCGTGGAGTCATCCCGTGCGCCGCATGCGTGAGTTCGTGCTGGCGATGCGCGAGATCTGGACGTGTTGGCGCGACGGGTCGAAGCTTCGGTTCGAGGGCGAGTTCTACACGCACAAGCTCATGACACCGATGTTCACCCCCGAGCCGCAGGACTACGACTTCCCGAAGGTGTTCATCGCCGCGGTGGGCGAGGCGATGACGGAGATGGCGGGCGAAGTCGCCGACGGACTGCTCGCGCATGCGTTCACGACGAAGCGCTACTTCGAAGAGGTCACCACACCCGCTCTTGTGCGGGGAATGAGCCGATCCGGCCGCGAACGCAGCGACTTCCAGGTCTCGTGCCCGGTCTTCGTGGTGACGGGTGAAAACGAGTCCGAGTTGCGCGCCGCCGCCGTCGGCACCCGCAAGCAGATCGCGTTCTACGGATCGACGCCCGCCTACCGCAAGGTTCTCGAGCTGCACGGCTGGGGCGGCCTTCACGACGAGCTGCACCGCCTTTCGCTGCAGGGTGATTGGGACGGTATGGGCGCGCTCATCGACGACGAAATCCTCGAGGCGTTCGCGGTCGTCGCCCCGATCGACAAGCTGGCGGCCAAGGTCCGGGATCGGTGCGACGGTGTGATCGACCGTGTCATGATCGGCTTTCCGCGTTCCACCGCTGAGACGACCGTCTGCGCCGTGCTGCAAGAGCTGCGTGAGTCGACTGCACAGTGAGGAACCGCCCATGAGTACCCGGATTATGGACGAAGCCGCGAAGGTCTTCGCCGACGCGCAGGCGTATGCCGACGAGGCGAAATTGCATGCCGCACTGACGCATCTGCGCGCCAACGCGCCGGTGTCGTGGGTCGATGTACCCGACTACCGGCCGTTCTGGGCGATCACCAAGCACGCCGACGTCATGGAGATCGAGCGGGCCAACACGGTGTTCACCAACTCGCCTCGGCCGGTGCTGGCGAACATCGAAGGCGACGAGCAACAGGCGGCCGTCGGTGTCAGCACCCTGATCCATATGGATGACCCACAGCATCGCGTGGTGCGGGCGATCGGTGCCGACTGGTTCCGCCCGAAGGCCATGCGGGCGCTCAAGCTACGAATCGACGAGCTGGCGAAGCGCTACGTCGACCACATGCTGGCCGCCGGCCCGGAATGCGACTTCGTTCAAGAAGTCGCCGTGAATTACCCGCTGTACGTGATCATGTCGATGCTCGGCATTCCCGAATCCGACTTCCCGCGGATGCTGAAGTACACACAGGAGCTGTTCGGCAGCGACGACACGGAGTTCCAGCGCGGCACCTCGAAAGAGGAGCAGATTGGCGTGCTCCTCGAGATGTTCCAGTACTTCAACGAGTTGACCGCCTCGCGCCGTGCCAACCCGACCGAGGATCTGGCGTCCGCCATCGCCAACGCCACGATCGACGGCGAGCCACTGACCGACATCGACACGGTGTCGTACTACCTCATCATCGCCACCGCGGGCCACGACACCACCAGCGCGACGATCGCCGGCGGTCTTCACGCGCTGATCGACAATCCCGATCAGCGAGAGCGGTTGCGCGCCAACATGGATCTGATGCCGCTGGCCACCGAGGAGATGATCCGCTGGGTCACCCCGGTGAAGGAATTCATGCGCACCGCGCAGCGAGGACACCACCGTTCGGGACGTGCCGATCGCCGCGGGCGAATCGGTGTTGTTGTCCTATGTGTCGTCCAACCGCGACGAAGAGGTCTTCGACGACCCCTTCCGATTCGATGTCGGTCGTGAGCCGAACAAGCACAACGCGTTCGGCTACGGCGTGCACTTCTGCCTCGGCGCGGCGCTGGCCCGGATGGAGGTCAACAGCTTCTTCTCCGAGCTGGTCCCACGGCTGGAGTCGATCGAGTTGACCGGCGAACCCGCGCACATGGCGACGATATTCGTCGGCGGTCTCAAGCACCTGCCGATTCGCTACTCGCTCAAGTGAATTGGGCCGACAGACGGCCGCCCGGGTTGCGGACGACCGTCTGTCGTATCACCGTTTAGATCGGGAGCGGAATCCAGATCCCGAAGAACCAGAAGCCCCACTGGTTGTAGCCGGGATCCCATATCGGCTGCTCGTTGTAGCCCCAGTAGTTGATGGGCGGAGGCGGCGGGCCCCAGGCCGGTGGCAACGGTCCGATCCAGGGCGGCGGCGGCGGTGCGCCCCAGCCCCAGGGCGCCGGTCCGTCACCCCACGGGGCGCCGCGGAACCGTCCGCGCCAATCGTTGTCGCCGGGGTTCCACGGAGGACGCCATTCGTGACCGCCCGGGCCGCGGGGTCGGTTGTCTCCGCCGGGTCCGCGGAAGTCGCCGGGCCCGCGGTTGTCGCCGGGTCCGCCGGGTCCGCGGATGTCGCCCGGGTCCGCCGGGTCCGCCGGTGTCCGCCGGGTGGGCCGCCGGGTCCGCCGGGTCCGCGGTTGTCACCGGGTGCCGCCGGGTCCGCCGGGGTCCACGTTGTCGCCGGGCGGCCCGCCGGGCCCGCCGGGTCCGCGTTGCGGAGGTCCTCCAGGCAGCCACCGGGGCCGTCCCAGGACCACCGGGTCCGCCGGGACCACACTGCGCGCCCGGCCCGCCGCACGGAGGTGCCGCAGCGGCGACCCCGTTCGCCAGACCGATTCCCGATGTGCCGAGTGCACAGCAGATGGCCGCACCTGCGATTACTTGTTTGAATTCCATACCAGGCCTTCCCGCGTCGATAGACGCCCCAACCCACAGGCGAGGTTAGGAAGGCACCCTATGAGCGAGCTATGTAAGTGCTATCAGGGTTGTGTACGGCCGGTGAATGACGAGGCGGACGGCCAATGTGATCTTCAGCACTGGTATTACGGCGTTGCGTTCGCGCGTTACGGTGTCCTCGACAACGACGTACGGCGACGTGGAGTGATGATGGCCCGAATTGCACCGTCAGCTGCCTTCGATTCGATCCCGCTCGACGGCCTCGGTCAGGGCGACCGGATCAACCTCGGCGTGGCATCGATACTGGGCCATCGGCCGGAAGTCGCGGGCGCGCTCGGAGCGCTGAGAGCCGCGCTTCAATCCAGCGGGACGCTGTCCCCGCGGCTCGTCGAACTCGTGCGACTGCGGATCGCCTTCCACAATCAGTGCAGAAGCTGCATGTCCGTGCGCTATCAGAGCGCCATCGACGACGGATTGACGGAGGACCTGGTTTGCTCCCTCGAGCAGCCCGCCGAATCCGACGATCTCACGCCTGCCGAACGCAGCGCCCTGCGCTATGCAGACCTGTTCGCCACCGATCACCTCTCGATCGATGATGCGGTGTACGACGAACTGCGCAAGCACTTCACCGAAGACGAGATCGTGGAACTCGGTGTGCACTGCGCCTATGCCGTCGGCATGGGCCGGCTTGCGGCGACGTGGAGCGTCACCGACGACCTGCCCGAAGCGTTCCGGTTGACACCGGATTCGCCTGTGGCGCCGTGGAGTTCGGAAGGCGCTGTCGCGTCGGGCTAGCAGCAGCGAGGGTTGGGATTGGCCTCCGTTGCATCGTGGCGCATGCGCCAGTACTCCCGCTCGGACATGACCGGCTCGCCGGGGTGGATGCGGCCGCGATGCTCGACGTACCGGCGATAGTGGTTGTCGCCCATCAATGTGCCCCAGTACCAACCGATTTGGCGTGCGATTTCGGCAGCGCGTCCCATTGCTTCTGCACCTCCCTTTCCGCGTGAGTCGGGATCAGCCCGGACGGGGCGAACAGACGTGACGGCACCGGTTCATCCTCGGTCAGCGGGCTTCCGGTCCCGCGGATCGTTCGCAGTGCCGCCATCACCCCGGCCGCGAACACGATGAGAACGAGGACCGCGAACACGATCGACAGCGTGCCCTGAATGAACGTGTTGCGGATCACCGCATCGAGTTGGCCGGGATCCTTGGCGGCCTGGAAGCTGGTCTTGCCGGCTTCCTTGGCCGCGACGTACTGGGAGTGCTGCGTCCAGTAGCCCACCTTCGGGTCGCCGGAGAAGATCTTCTGCCATGACGCCGTCATCGTCACCGTCAGATCCCACATCAGCGGAACAGCCGGAATCCAAGCCCATTTCAGCAATCCGCGTTTGATCACCACCACCGTGACGACCGTCAGTGCGATGGCCGCCAGCAACTGGTTGGCGATGCCGAACAGCGGGAACAAGGTGTTGATGCCGCCGAGCGGATCGGTGACACCCATCAGCAGGATGCTGCCCCACGCCGCCACGACGATCAGGCTGCAGATCCATGCGCCGACCCGCCAGCTCGGATCCTTGAACTTGCGAAGCGGACCGCCGAGGTTGCTCAGCCCGTCGGAGAGCATGAAGCGCGCCACGCGGGTGCCCGCGTCGACGGTGGTGAGGATGAACAGCGCCTCGAACATGATCGCGAAGTGGTACCAGAACGCCTTGAGGCTTTCGCCGCCGAACACCTGATGCAACACCTCGGACATGCCGAACGCCAGCGTCGGTGCGCCGCCGGTGCGGGACACGATCGATTTCTCCCCGACGCCCTCGGCGGCCTGGGTGATCTGGTCGGCGGTGATCGGCGCTCCGGACAGGCCCGAGTCCGTTGACGTAGTCGGCCGCGGTCTGCGCGGTTGTCACCGGTCTGTGCCGCAGGCGCGTTCATCGCGAAGTACAGGTGTTGGTTGAGGATCGCCGCGGTGATCAGGGCCATGATGCCGACGAACGATTCGGTGAGCATGCCGCCGTAGCCGATCAGCCGCATCTGGCTTTCCTTCTCCAGCAGCTTGGGCGTGGTGCCCGACGAGATCAACGCGTGGAAGCCCGACAGTGCGCCGCAGGCGATGGTGATGAAGAGGAACGGGAACAACGAGCCGGCGAAGACGGGGCCGGTGCCCTTGCTCGCGAACGACGAGATGGCCGGTGCCTCCATGATCGGGCGGGCCAGCAGGATGCCGATCGCCAGCAGCGCGATGGTGCCGACCTTCATGAATGTCGACAGGTAGTCGCGCGGCGCCAGCAGCAACCACACCGGCAGCACCGACGCGGCGAAGCCGTAGATGATGATGCACCACGACAGCGCCACCTTCGACAGGGTGAACCAGTCAGCGCCCCACGAGGTGTCGGCAACCCACCCGCCGGAGATCACCGCGAGCAGCAGCAGCACGACGCCGATCAGTGACACCTCGGACACCCGGCCGGGGCGCAGGAACCTCAGGTACAGGCCCATGAAGATGGCGATGGGAATGGTCATCGCGATCGAGAAGACGCCCCACGGGCTCTCGGCAAGGGCGCCGACCACGACCAGCGCCAGCACCGCGAGCAGGATCACCATGATGACGAGCACGCCGATGATGGCGGCCGCGCCGCCGATCGTTCCGAGCTCGTCGCGGGCCATCTGCCCGAGCGAGCGGCCGCGCCGTCGGGTGGAGATCGCCAAGACGAGATAGTCCTGCACGCAGCCGGCGAACACAGCGCCGATGATGATCCAGATGGTCCCGGGCAGATAGCCCATCTGCATCGCCAGCACCGGTCCGACCAGCGGGCCCGCGCCGGCGATCGCCGCGAAATGATGCCCGAACAACACCCGGCGATCGGTGGGCATGTAGTCCGTGGCGTTCTCGAAAAGCTCAGCGGGCGTGGCATTGTCGTCGCGCGGGCGGACGATCTTCATCTCGATGAGCCGGGCGTAGAACCGGAACCCGATCACGTAGGTGCAGATGGCGGCGATCACGAACCAGACCGCGTTGACGGTCTCCCCGCGGAAGAACGCGATGATCGCCCACGCGATTGCGCCCAGCACCGCGATGATTCCGAAGATGATCTTGTGGCGGGTGGTGATCGGCGATCGGTCGATGATCGCTACCGGCGGCAAATCCTTATCGGTGCGGATATACGTGATGTCGCCTTGGGTTTCCTCTATGCGGTCTGATGCAGCGGTGGGAGATGCCATGCCGCGATTTTTTCACCGCTGATGGTGGCGGGTGCCAAAACGGCGGCATTAGCTTCCGCGCTGGTAGAGGGCGCGAACCGTATCGATGGTGTCGGCTTCGGCCGGGCCCTTGTCGTCGCGATACCGCAGCACCCGCGCGAAACGCAGCGCCATCCCACCCGGATAACGCGACGAACCCTGCACTCCGTCGAACGCGATCTCGACAACCTGTTCGGGCCGCACCTTCACGACGTAGCCGTCGGTTGGCCCGTCGGCTAACTCGGTGAAGCGAGCCGTCTGCCAGTCCAGCATCGCGTCGGTCATACCCTTGAAAGTCTTGCCGAGCATGACGAATTCGCCGGACTGCGGGTCTCTGGCGCCGAGGTGGATGTTGGACAGTTTGCCGGTGCGCCGTCCCGAACCCCACTCGACGGCGAGCACCACCAGGTCAAGTGTGTGCACGGGCTTGACCTTCAGCCAGCCCGCGCCGCGGCGGCCGGCTTCGTAGGGCGCCGTGAGCGACTTCGCCATCACGCCTTCGTGACCGGCCGCGAGCGTCACGTCGAGAAAGTCCTGGGCCGCGGCCGCGTCATCGGTGATGAGCCGGTCCACGCGATGGAGTTTCGGCACGATCGCGTCCAGCGCCGCAACGCGCTCGCTGGTCGGCAGGTCGAGCAGATCGGCCCCGTCGAGATGCAGCAGGTCGAACACGAACACCGACAGCGGCTGTGCCGAACGCGCCGCGGCAATGTCGACCGAGCGTCCGAACCGTGAGGCGGTGACCTGGAAGCGGTGCGGACGCCCGTCCGGACGCAGCGCGATCGCCTCGGCGTCGGCGATCAGGTCCGTGACGGGCAGCGCCAACGCCGCATCCACCACCTCGGGCAGTCGCGCAGTGACGTCGTCGAGGCTTCGCGTGTAGATCGACACGTCATCGCCGGCGCGGTGGATCTGCACTCGCGCGCCGTCCAGTTTGGCCTCGAAAACCGCTGTCCCGCCGAGGCGTTCGAGTGCCTCGGCGACGCCGGTAGCGGTCTGCGCGAGCATGGGGCCGATCGGCTTTCCGACCTTCAGCGTGAACTGTTCCAGCGCCGCCTCGCCCGTTGTCAGCGCGGCGGCCGCAACCGCGGGCAGGTCGCCGCCGAGCATGGCCGCGCGCCGCACCGCCATGGCCGGGACCTCCGCGGCCTTCGCCACCGCGTCGGCCATCACGCCGAGCAGCGCCCCCTGGCGGAGTTCTCCGCCGAGCAGGCGGCGCAGAAACGTCTGCTCGGCGTCGGTGGCCTGGCTGAACAAGCCGGCGACCAGTTCGGCCCGTCGCGCCTGCGATCCCTTGCCTGCGACCGTGCCGATCTCGCTGAATCGTGCGTCGACATCCAGGACGGTCAGCGACGGCTCCGGGGCCGGTGCGGGCAACGAGCGCAGCGCGGCCCAGCCCACGCCGATCTGGCGTTGCGGTAGCTCGCCGGACAGCCAGGACACCACCACCGCGACCAGCTTGGCGTCGCCCTGTTCGCCGGCGCGGCGCAGCAGGTCGGCGATCCTGGCGATCTTCTTCAGTCGGGCCGAAGAGGCGCCCACCTCGGCCGACGCGGTAGCGACGTCAAGCAGCTGCACGACCTCAGCCTGGCACGGGCGTCAGACATCTCCGAGCATGTCGGCAAGCACCGCGGCCTCGGCGAGCAGGGTCGCGGCGCGTTCTGCGTGGCCGCCCGCGGTGACCTGCCGCGCCGCGGTCAGCCGTTCGTCGACCTCGGCGCGCAAAAGGTCGCGGATCTCTGAATCGGACAGCTCGCGCCGCGCGACCTCGGCTGCGCCCAGTCCCGAAACGGCGCCGGCGATCGTCGGGCTCGCGGAGGCGTACACGGCGACGTCGTCCGGTGTTTCGGCGTTGTCGATCGCACTGAGAGCGGAGCGCAGCGCGGAGACCCGCGCGGCGTCGCGACCCTTGCGGGCGGCGAGCAGTGCGTCGCGTAATCGGCTGCGCCATAGGGTGGCGGCTTGGGTGTTCACAACACGCCAAAGTAGGCGCTCGCGGAGAAGAGGGCGGAAAGGGGAGGGCGACCCGAAAGGCTCACCGGAAAGCAGCGTCGGCTAGGTTGCTTTACGGTTCGTGCACTTTTTGGAAAGGGAGCCAGATGGAGATCCAGGGCAAGAAGGCCGTCATCGTCGGCGGTGCGTCGGGATTCGGGCGGGCGACGGCGGAGACGCTGGCTGCGCGGGGCGCGAGCGTCGCGATCCTGGACCGGCCGCAGTCGAAGGGCAAGGAAGTGGCCGACGCCATCGGTGGCTCGTTTCACGAGGTCGACGTCACCGACTTCGACGGCACGGAGAAGGTGCTGCAGCAGGCGGTCGACGCGCTCGGCGGACTGCACATCATCGTGACGACCGCCGGCGGCGGCATCGGCGAGCGCACGATCAAGAAGGACGGCCCGCACAGCCTGGAGTCCTTCCGCAAGACCATCGATCTCAACCTCATCGGCACCTTCAACATCAGCCGGCTCGCGGCATGGCAGATGAGCCAGCAGGACCTCGTCGACGACGAGCAGGAAGAGCGCGGCGTCATCATCAACACCGCCTCCATCGCCGCGTTCGAGGGCCAGATCGGGCAGGTGGCCTACACCGCGTCCAAGGCCGCAATCGCCGGGATGTGCCTGACGATGGCCCGCGACCTCGGCAGCCTGGGCATCCGCGCGCTTGCCATCGCGCCGAGCCTGTTCGCCACCGGACTCACCGAGGGCATCCCCGACGAGTTCGCCAAGGCCCTCACCAAGGACGCGGCGTTCCCGAAGCGGCTCGGCAGGCCCGAGGAGTACGCCAAGTTGGTCGTCGCGATCGTGGAGAATCCGATGCTCAACGGTCAGTGCCTGCGGCTGGACGCCGGCCAGCGCTTCGCCCCCAAGTAACCGATTTCGGCGCCTTCGCGGGCGAAGTCGAGTGATTTCGGCGCGCTAACCCGTGCTGAGCGCACGTAAACGCGCCGAGATCGCTATCGTGGCCGGGTGGCGACCATCGCCGATCACGTCATCTCCGCCCTGCGCGTCAGTGGGGTTCGTCGCGTCTACGGCCTGCCGGGCGACAGCCTCAACGGGTTCACCGACGCGATACGCCGATCCGGCGAAATCTCTTGGGAGCACGTCCGTCACGAGGAGACCGCGGCGTTCGCGGCCGCCGCGGATGCGGCCCTTACGGGTCAGCTGGCGGTCTGCGCGGGCAGTTGCGGGCCCGGCAACCTGCATCTGATCAACGGTCTGTTCGATGCGCAGCGCAGCCGCGTCCCCGTGCTGGCGATCGCGGCGCACATTCCGCGCTCGGAGATCGGCTCCGAGTACTTCCAGGAGACGCACCCGCAGGAGCTGTTTCGCGAGTGCAGCGTCTACACCGAGCTTGTGAGCACTCCCGAGATGGCGCCTCGCATCCTCGAGATGGCCATGCGCGCCGCCGTCGAGGAGAACGGCGTCGCGGTAGTGGTCATCCCGGGCGAGATCTTCCTTCAGAAAGCCGACCCGCCGGAATGGCTCGACGCGGCCCATCGTCGCGACGCGGTCGATTGTGCGGCCCGACGACGAGTCGCTGCAGCGGGCCGCCACGATTCTCAACGAGGCGGAGGCCGTCACGATTCTCGGCGGCGCCGGGGTGGCCGGTTCGCATGACGCTCTCATCGAGCTCGCCGCGACACTCAACGCGCCGATCGTGCATGCGTTGCGCGGCAAGGAGTTCATCGAATACGACAACCCGTATGACGTCGGCATGACCGGCCTGCTGGGGTTCGCGTCGGGGTACAAGGCGATCAAGGAAGCCGACGCGCTGCTGATGCTGGGCACCGACTTCCCATATCAGCAGTTCTATCCCGACAACGCCAAGGTCATTCAGGTCGACATCCGCGGGCGCAACCTCGGCCGACGCACCCCGATCGACCTCGGAATGGTGGGCACCGTCAAAGACACTTTGGCCGCGCTGGCACCTCTGCTGCGACAGAAGACACAGCGCGAGCACCTCGACCGTTCGCTGCGCCACTACCGGAAGACCCGCAAGAACCTCGACGATCTTGCGGTCAACGACCGCGACCGCACCCCGATCCGGCCGGAATACCTTGCGGCACTTGCTGATCGGCTCGCCACCGACGACGCGGTGTTCACCGTGGATGTCGGCTCGCCGGTGGTGTGGGCGTCGCGCTATCTGACCATGAACGGCCGTCGACGGCTGGTCGGGTCGTTCAGTCACGGCACGATGGCGTGCGCGTTGCCGCATGCGATCGGCGCACAGACCGCATTCCGCGAGCGCCAAGTGGTCGCTTTCGCCGGCGACGGCGGGCTGACGATGCTTTTCGGCGAGTTGGTGACGCTGATCCAGAACCGGCTACCGGTCAAGGTGATCGTGTTCAACAACTCCTCGCTGAACTTCGTCGAACTCGAGATGAAGGCGGCGGGCATCGTCAACTTCGGCACCGATCTGGTCAACCCCGACTTTGCCGCGGTCGCGCAGGCGATGGGGATGTTCGGCCGACGGGTCGAGAAGCCATCCGACCTGGAAGGGGCGCTGGCCGCGGCGTTCGAGTTCGACGGACCCGCCGTTGTGGATGTGGTCACCGCTCGCCAGGAGCTGTCGATACCGCCCGCGATCACCGTCGAACAGGCCAAAGGCTTCTCGCTGTACGCGATTCGGACGATTCTGGCCGGGCGGGGCGACGAGCTGCTCGACCTTGTGACCACGAACGTGGCGCGACGCATTCTCGACTAGGCGGTGACCCAGACGAAGGTGACGTCGAACGTCGGGGCGTCGGCTGGAACGGGCCGTGGATGGCCTGACAGCATGGCAGCATGCCTGACGCGCCACAGCTTCCGACACTGAGCCACGACGACCAGGCTGCGGTGCAGCGCTGGGTGCGTGCGCAGGGCCTCGGCTCGACGATCAGCGATGTCGAGCCCCTCACCGGCGGCACGCAGAACATCGTCGTGCGGGTGCACGTCGACGGGCGGCCGATGGTGCTGCGCCGTCCGCCTGTTCACCCGCGGCCCACGAGCGACAAGACGATGCTTCGCGAGATCGCCGCGCTGCGGACGCTGGCCGGATCGCAGGTGCCGCACCCTGGCTTCATCGCCGGGTGCGACGACCTCGACGTGCTCGGGGTGGTGTTCTACCTGATGGAGGAAGTCGACGGATTCAACCCCGGCGACGATATGGACGACGCCTACGTGCGCGATCCCGGCATGCGGCATCAGGTCGGGCTGTCGTATGCGGCCAGCCTGGCCCAGCTGGGCAACGTGGACTGGGAGGGCAGCCCGCTCGCGGAGCTCAAGCGGCCGGGCTCCTTTCTGGAGCGCCAGGTTCCACAGTTCCTGCGGCTGCTGGAGAGCTATCGGCATGACCGCTACGACCCCGAGTCGTTGGCCGTCACCGAACTCGCGGAGTGGCTGGAGGCCAACCGCCCGTCCGATGGGGCGCCCGGAATCCTGCACGGCGACCCTCACCTCAGCAATGTCCTCCTTCGCCGGGACCGCCCGGAACTGGCGGCGTTCGTCGATTGGGAGATGTGCACCGTCGGTGACCCGCTTCTGGACCTGGGTTGGATGCTGATCTGCTGGCCGCTGGACACCTACACGATCACCGCAGGGGCGCAGCTGGCCGCGCTGGGCGGGCTGGCCACCCGCCGGGAGCTGCTCGATGCTTACCTGGGCGCCGGCGGTCGCGAAACATCAAGCCTTGACTGGTATGTCGCGATGGCGTGTTTCAAGCTCGGCATCGTGATCGAGGGCACGTGGTCGCGCTATCTGGTGGGTCAGGCCAGCCGGGATGCGGGGGAGGCGCTGCACGCGTCGGCGCAGAACCTGATCGACGTGGGAACCCGAGTCGCCAAGGGCGACAATCCTTTCGAGTTGGGTTAGCCCCACCAGGATCAGCACGCGCCCGCTCGAAACCCTCTGCCGGTGAGCCCGCAGCCGCCCCCGAGGGATAAATACCTCTGAGTCAGAGGTATTATCGACGGTGTGGAGACAACCGTCGACCTGGTGAGCGAGCTGTTCGACGTCGTCGGGCGGTTCCGGCGCCAGCTGCGCAGGTCGGCCGGGCCGGGGTTCGGTGCCACGGGCCTCACGCAGTCCCAGGCCGAGCTGCTGCGGCTCGTCGGTCGTCAGCCCGGAATCTCGGTGCGCGAGGCGGCGGCGGAGCTGGGGCTGGTCGCCAACACCGCGTCCACGTTGGTCACCAAGCTCGCCTCCGATGGCCTGCTGGTCCGGTCCGTCGATGCCGACGACCGCAGGATCGGCCGCCTGCGGCTCACCGCTGGCGCGCAACGCCTCGCCGACGAGTCACGCGAGGCCCGCAGGGCAACGCTGGCGGCCGTGCTCGACCAGCTCGACTCCGACCAGATGGACCGTCTGGAACGCGGGCTCGGGGTGCTCGCCGAGGTGACCCGCATACTTCACGAGGACAAAACATGACTAGTTCCGAAGCGCCGGCGATCGACTGCCGCAATCTCGTTCACTCGTACGGCCGCGTCACCGCTGTGCACGACTTCAGCCTGCAGGTCCGCGCGGGTGAGACGGTGGGCCTGCTCGGGCCCAACGGCGCAGGCAAGACGAGCGTCGTGCGTGTGTTGACCACCTTGACACCGGTACAGCGCGGACACGTCGAGATCTTCGGCTTGGATTCGCGTCGCCATACGATGGACATTCGGCAGAACATCGGCTATGTCCCGCAACAGCTTTCGATTGAGTCAGCGTTGACCGGACGTCAGAATGTGGAGTTGTTCGCGCGACTCTACGACGTACCGCGTGCCGACCGTGCACGCCGGGTGGATGAAGCGCTCGAGGCCGTCAGCCTGCTCGACGTCGCCGGAGCGGTGGCCGGTACCTACTCCGGCGGCATGGTCCGGCGCCTGGAACTGGCCCAGGCACTGGTGAACCGGCCGGCACTGCTCCTCCTCGACGAGCCAACCGTGGGGCTGGATCCCATTGCGCGCGACGAGGTCTGGGCGCAGGTCCGGCACATGCAGCAGGAGTTCGGCACGACGGTGCTGCTGACCACCCACTACATGCAGGAGGCCGACGCACTCTGTGACCGTGTGGCCCTGATGCACAACGGCCGGCTGCAGGCGGTGGGCTCGCCAGACGAGTTGAAACAGACAGTTGCGCCCGACGCCACCCTCGAGGACGTGTTCCGCCATTACGCGGGAACGCATTTGGGCGATGACGCCTCGCAGAGCAGTTTCCGGGAGATCCGCACGAGCAGACGGACGGCGCGCCGTGTCAGTTGAACCACGCATCCAAGCCCAGATAGTTCTCGCGCCGCGCGGTTGGCGACGAATGCGCGGCATGGTGCTGCGAGTGGGCGCGTTCGCGCTTGTCGAGTTGCAGAAGCTGCGCCATGACCGCACCGAGCTGTTCACCCGTTTGGTGCAGCCCGCGCTGTGGTTGTTGATCTTCGGCCAGACGTTTTCACGGCTTCGAGTCATCGACACCGGCGACGTGCCGTATCTCGCGTTCCTGGCGCCCGGAATCATCGCGCAGTCAGCGCTGTTCATCTCGATCTTCTATGGCATCCAGATCATCTGGGACCGCGACGCCGGGATATTGGCGAAGTTGATGGTGACCCCCGCTCCTGCCTCGGCGATCGTGACCGGAAAGGCGTTCGCCGCCGGTGTGCGTTCGGTGGTGCAGGTGATCGGTGTCGTGGCCCTTGCCTACATCCTGGGGGTGCACCTCACCGTCAATCCGTTGCGGATCCTCGCCGCGATGGGCGTCGTCGTGCTGGGCGCGGCGTTTTTCGCCTGTCTGTCCATGACGCTGGCGGGGCTGGTTCGCCACCGGGACCGCATGATGGGCATCGGGCAGGCGATAACGATGCCCCTGTTCTTCGCGTCCAATGCGCTCTATCCCGTCGATGTGATGCCCCAGTGGCTGCGCTGGCTGTCGGCCGTCAACCCCCTGAGCTATGAGGTCAACGCACTGCGCGGGCTACTCATCGGCACTCCGACCAATGGCTGGCTCGACGTCGCGGTGCTGATCGTGGCCGCGGTCGTGGGGATCGCCGTGGCTTCGTCGTTGCTGCGTCGGTTGGTGCGCTGATTGGGTCCGAAATACGTTGCGTGCCTCGCCTCTGCGGGTCTAACATCGCGGACGTGCCGAGGCGACTCGTAGTAGCAACCCGCAGCGGGGTCTGATCCTGACCGACCCCTCGCTGTGGGTCGAAGCTACTACGTCGGTCACTTCCTCTGATCAGAGAAGACCGGCACATGATGTTCGAAACCGCAACCAGCGCAGCGCCGCGCGTTCGCGGCCCGTATGGGTGCGCCAATGCCCCGCGGCCTGCGCGAGGAGGCCGACACGATGTCGTTCGAATCGTTTCTCGCGGAGTATGCGCCCAGTTCCGGTCCGCTGCGGCTTCGCAACTGGACATGCACCGACGCCGTGCGGCCCGCCACGCGGCTCGGCCCGCAGGCCCGCAACTATCAGGCCACACTGGCTGTCGGGGACACGATCAGCACGTCGTCGGCGGCCGCGTCGGGACCGGTCGCCGCGCTGACGGCGATGCTCTACGACCGCGGTATTGCGGTCGAGACGACCGACTTTCACCAGCTTCCGTCCGGCGAGCACACCGCAACGTTCATCCGCGGCTCCGACGGCGGGCGGTCGGAATGGGCGATGGGCCTCGCAGACGACCCGACGCAGTCGGCGCTGAGCGCGGTCATCGCGTGCGCGAACCGGCTACTGCGGTCAAGCCGTGACGTACGCCGCCTGATCGCCTGGCACCCGATCGCGGCGAGTGATCAGCGCAGGGGGCGCAGCACGATCGGCATGCCGTCCATCGGCACCGGCATGCCGCCGTAGTCATAGCGCGGCTGGTATCCCGGCCGGGGGAGCTCGAGGCGGTAGCGGCGCAGCAGCCGGTGCATGATCGTCTTGACCTCGAGCTGGCCGAACACCATGCCGATGCACTTGTGCGCGCCGCCGCCGAACGGGGTGAACGCGTAACGGTGCTTCTTGTGCTCGTTGCGCGGCTCGGCGAACCGGTCCGGGTCGAACTTGTACGGGTCGGGGTAGATCTCCGACAGCCGGTGGTTCATGCCCGGGTACGCGATCACGTTGGTGCCCTCGGGCAGGTAGTAGCCGAGCAGTTCGGTGTCGCGCACGGTCCGGCGCATCGCCCACTGCACGGGCGAGACCAACCGGATCGACTCGTTCATCACCAGGTCGAGCGTTTCCAGCTTCTCCAGCGCCTCGATGTCGAGCGGGCCGTCGCCGAGCCGGTCGGACTCGTCGCGGCAGCGCTCCTGCCACTCGGGGTTGGCGGCCAGGTAGTACGACATCGTCGTCGCCGTCGACGTCGACGTGTCGTGCGCGGCCATCATCAGGAAGATCATGTGGTTGACGATGTCCTCGTCGGAGAACTTGTTGCCGTCCTCGTCCTCGGACTGGCACAGCACGGTCAGCAGGTCGGAGCCGTCCTTGCCGCGGCGTTCCTTGACGCGCTCTTCGAAGTAGTTCTCCAGGTACTTGCGGGCCTTCAGGCCGCGCCACCACGTGAACGGCGGCACGCTGGTGCGGATGATCGCGTTGCCCGCGCGGGTGGTGATGGTGAACGCCCTGTTCACCTTGGTCACCAGTTCCTGGTCGGTGCCCGGCTCGTGGCCCATGAACACCATCGAGGCGATGTCGAGGGTGAGCTCCTTCATCGCCGGATACAGCAGGAAGCGCGGCGTCGTTGGTCACCCAGTCGTTGGCGATCGACTTCGGAGACGACCTTGTCGACGTGCTCGGTGTAGCCGGCCAGCCGGGTGCGGACGAACGCCTCCTGCATGATCCGCCGGTGGTACATGTGCTCGTCGAAGTCGAGCAGCATCAGCCCGCGGTTGAAGAAGGCCCCGATCACCGGCGCCCAGCCCTGCTGCGAGAAGTCCTTGTTGCGGTTGGAGTAGATCGCCTGAGTCGCGTCGGGCCCGAGCGCCACGACCGACGGCAGGATCGGCGAGTCGAGCAGCGACACCGGCCCGCGGGTGCGGTACAGGTGCAGCCAGAAGTCGGGGCCGCCGCGGAACATCTCGATCATGTGGCCGAGGACCGGCAGCCCGGTGTCGCCCATCACCGGCTTGAGATCGCTGCCCGCAGGCGGTTCGGCCCACGCGTGCTGCGGCCAATCGCGTGCGAGCAGCCGCTTCTCGACCTGGCCCATGCCCGGGCAAGGTGAGGAACGGCGACGTCGTGACGCGCCGCTTGGCCTGGTCGAGCACGTAATCCTTGGTGCTGATCGTCGGCATCAATATGCTCCTGAAGTCAAAATGACTGTGGCCGTTGTCACTCCTATCTTCATCCTGGATGGCAGACTTGACGCATGTCAAGTTTGGATCCGGCGCGCCGTGATGCGAAGGTCTGTTGCCATGACAGCTGAGTCCGCCCCCGAGATCCGTCGCAGCAGGGGCGACCGGCAACGCGATGCCATCGTGACCGCGGTGCGCGAGCTGCTGCACGAGCGCTCCTTCGCCGATCTGTCCGTCAGCACCATCAGCGAGCGGGCCGGCGTGGCGCGGTCGGGCTTCTACTTCTACTTCGACTCGAAGTACGCGGTGCTGGCCGTGATCCTCGCCGACGCGGGCGAGCTGCTCGACAGCCTGACCCACCATTTCGCGCCGCGAGAGCCAGGCGAGACGCCCGCGGCGTTCGCCAAGCGGATGGTCGGCAGCGCGGCGGCCGTGTACGCCAACGACGATCCCGTGTTGAAGGCCTGCGCGGTGGCCCGCAACACCGACGCGCAGATCCGCGAAATGATGGACGACTTCTATGACGGCATCATCGACAAGTTGATCACCCTGCTCGAGCAGGACTCCGAGGCGCGACCGATCTCCGACGACCTGCCCGCCCTTGTGCGCACGCTGGCCGCGGTGACCTCGATGACGCTGACGCAGGACAGCGCGTTCGTCGGCCGTACGCGACGATGCCGATCGTGCCGTCGAGATCGTCGAGCGGCTGTGGGTGGCCGCGTTCTGGGGCGGCGGACAACCGGGCTAGGCGGTACCGCCGGTAAGGTCGCCGCCATGGCTGGGGTGTCTCGGGGAGCGGTTTTGCCGGCAAGCGGTGTCTTCTCACCGGAGCCGCCAGCGGCATCGGCCGCGCGACCGCGCTGAAGTTGGCCGCCGCAGGGCGCCGAGCTCTATCTCACCGACCGCGACGCCGAGGGCCTGGAGAAGACCGTCGCCGACGCGCGCGCGCTGGGCGCCGTCGTGCCCGAGCACCGCGCGCTCGACATCTCCGACTACGACGCGGTCGCCGCGTTCGCCGCCGACATCCACGCCAGTCACCCGGCGATGGATGTGGTGATGAACATCGCAGGCGTCTCCGCGTGGGGCACGGTCTCCACGCTCACCCACGAGCACTGGAAGTCGATGGTCGACATCAACCTGATGGGCCCGATCCACGTCATCGAGACGTTCGTGCCGCCGATGGTCGCCGCGCGCAGGGGCGGGCACCTGGTCAACGTGTCCTCGGCGGCCGGACTGGTGGCGCTGCCGTGGCACGCCGCCTACAGCGCGAGCAAGTACGGGCTGCGCGGCGCTCTCCGAGGTGCTTGCGGTTCGACCTGGCGCGGCACCGCATCGGGGTGTCGGTGGTGGTGCCGGGCGCGGTGAAAACCCCTCTGGTGCAGACGGTTCAGATCGCAGGCGTGGATCGCGAGGATCCCAATGTGAAGAAGTGGACCGACCGGTTCGGCGGCCACGCGGTCTCGCCGGAACACGTCGCGGACCGATCCTGCGCGGTGTGCGCCGCAACCGGTTCCTCGTCTACACGTCGCCCGACATCCGCGCGCTGTACCTGTTCAAGCGCACGATGTGGTGGCCCTACAGCGTCGCGATGCGGCAGGTGAACGTGTTGTTCACCCGCGCGCTGCGACCCGGCCGAACCTCGCGACGCCTACCGCTTGATGCCCAGCGCGTCGGTCATCGTGAAGAACAGGTCGGTCTGATCCGTCAGGCCGACGACGTTGGCCGCGCGCGGACCGTAAGCCGCGATGCCGCACCTGCGTTCCGGTGTGCGTCTGGTCCTCGACGTTGACGTCTCCGGATGTTCCGTAGCTGACCGTCATCTCCGCGTCGTCGGCGGTGGTCAGCTTGCGGGTCAGGCCCGGGTACATGATGTCGCGCACCCGCTCGATCGGCAGCTTCGCGTCCTCGGCGATGCCCCGCAGGTCTTCTTCGCTGACGGGCTCGACGATCTGGCTGGTGTGACCGTGATCGGCGGTGGCGATCACCAGCGTGTTGCCGTCCTGCTTGGCGAATTCGATCGCCTTCTTGACCGCTTCGTCGAACACGACCGTCTCGCCGATCTGACCGCACGGATCGGCGGCGTGGTCGCGCTTGTCGATCGACGCGCTCTCCACCTGAAGGAAGAAGCCCTTGTCCGTTCCCTTCTGGCTGCCCTTGAGCAGGTCGATCGCCTTCTGCGTCATATCGGCCAATTTCGGTACGTCCGAACCGTGTTCGGGATTGTCGGTGCACTTGGCGGCCGGCTGCAGGTAGCCCTGGCGAACCGCGGGCGGCCCGGCCCAGACTCACCGGCATGTTGCCGTCGGCGAACAGCCCGAGCAGCGGCGCATCCTGGTCGGCCTTGCTCGCATTGGCGAGTTCGTCTGCGGTGCGGACGATTTGGTAGCCGCGCTCCTTGGCCTGCACCTCGAGCGTCTTGCCCGCGTAGTCGCCGCCGGTCGCGGTCTGCGCGAACGTCTCGGCGCCGCCGCCCATCGTGACGTCGGGGCGGGTGGCCAGCAGCTGTTCGGTGACCGAACCCTTCCCGCCCTTCTCCAGCGTCTCGTCCGGGCAGTCCTTGACCATCTCCTCGGGGCCGTAACAGTCCCGCTCGCTGATGTGGGAGAACAGCGCCGCGGGCGTCGCGTCCTGGATCTCCGAGGTGGTGATGTCGCCGGTGGCGAAGCCCTGGTCCTTGGCGAGTTCCAGGATCGTCTTCTGCGGCTTCGCCCTTGATGTTGATGCCCAGCGCGCCGTTGTAGGTCTTGGTGCCGGTGGACCAGCCGGTGGCGCTGGCCGCCGAGTCGGTGACGTAGTCCGGCTTGCCGTCCTTGTGCAGCGCGTAGGTCGTGTACGAACCCGTGAGCGGGAAGCGCGTCGATGCCGGCGAAGAAGCCGCCCGCACCCTTCTCGTAGTTGCGGGCGAGGGTGATCTCCGAATCGCCCATGCCGTCGCCGATCAACAGGATGATGTTCTTTGCGCCCGAGCCGTTGATGGCCCCGCGGATCGCGTCGGTCTGGTCACCGCCGAGCCGGGCGGCGCCGCCGTTGGCGGTCAGTTCGCCCTTGGCGGGACGGTCGAGGGGGTTGCCGTTGGACTCCGTCTTGTCGTCGCTGCCGCATCCCGCGAGCACCAGAACCGCCGCGGCGCCGAGCACGCCGACCGCCTTGTATATCGAATTCACCGGCATGTAGATCTCCTTGCTCGTCGGCGTTCGTCGGCAATTGCCGTGCGAATTGAACGGCACGTCGGTGAACACAGGTTGTCCGCTACGGAAACTGTCGCGCCTGATCTAGCGCTTGCCCCAGTCCCACGCGGGCGTCGTCAGCATGCCCAACCCCTTGACTCGGGTCTCACCCAGTTCCTTGTACAACTCGATCTCCACCGCGACGCCGTCTTCGGTCGCATCGCTGACGGGGACGGTGGCCAGAAACTCGAGCATGGCCCTCGAGTGCGTGACGACGACCACCTGCGTCTGGTTTGCGGCCGTGAGGATCAATGACGCCAACGGCCGGACCAGGTCCGGATGCAGTGAGGTCTCAGGCTCGTTGAGCACCATCAGGGATGGCGGCTTGGGGCTGAGCAGCGCGGCCGCCCACAGCAGGAATCGCAGTGTGCCGTCGGATAGTTCGGTGGCTCGTAGGGCGCGCAGCATTCCGCGCTGTTGCAGCTGGAGATCGAACAGCCCGTCGTGAGCGACCACTGACAGGGTCGCCCCGTCGAAGGCATCGGCGACGGCGCGTTGCAGGTCGTCGAATCCGGCCTCGATGATCGTCTGGACGGCGGCCGCCAGGTCGCCGCCGTCGTCGGAGAGCACCGCGGTGCGCGTGCCGACGTGGGGGAGTCGCGACGGTGCCGCCGCGTCCACTCGGAAGCCGTCGTAGAACCGCCAACTGCGCAGCCGGTGCCGGACGGCGGCGAGTTCCGGGATGCGCGCCAGGATGGGCATACTCGGCAAGCACGCTGCGGTACGGCGGCAGCGACCGGGTCATCTCGTCGAATCCCCGACCGGTCTCGGCGATCGCCTCGGCGTAGTCGCGGGTGCGGCGCACCAGCGTCGAGCCTGTCCGCATCACCCGCCCGGCGAACACCGCCTCACGTTTGATCTCCGGGTCGAGGGCGAACATCGAGTTGTGGCCCGCCATCTGCGGCAGGCCGAGATCGACCAGATAACCGAAATCGTCGGAGGCAAAGCCGAGTTCGAGCGACACCGGCCCTGTTCGGGTCGTGCCCTGGACCTTCCCGGTCCGGCGGGCGCCCGCCAGTTGCTCCGGGCCGGCCCACAGCACCGAGTCCAGCCCACCCTCGCGGGCCAACGAGCCGATCACCTCGCCCCGGCCGCAGTCGGCGAGCAGGCGCAACGCCCGATACAGCGATGACTTGCCGCTGCCGTTGGCGCCGGTGACAACGGTGAGCCGGCGAAGCGGCAGCACGATCTCGCGCAGCGAGCGGTACCCGCGAATGGCGACGGTCTGCAGCATCGGTGGTCAGTATCCGCCGTCCGGGGGATTGAGTTCCAGCCGCACGCCGAGAAGCCGGATCGGCCGGTCGAGTTCGAACTGTCCGAGAAGTTCCAGCGCCGTCCGTCGTGATGACGTCCGTGTCTGTGCTCGCCGAGGGCAGCTTGCGGATCTTGGTGCGGGTGAAGAACGTCTTCGTGCGCACCGTCACCGCCACCCGGGTGACGACGCGGCCCTGCTCGACGATCTCGGCCAGAGTCTGCTGCGCGAGTTCGACCACGGCCGAGTCCATTTCGGCGCGGTCGGTCAGGTCACGCGGGAACGTGATGACATGGCTGCGCGACCGGGGCACCCACGGTTCGGCGCTGACGTTGGTATCGCCGCCGCCCTTGGCCAGCAGCAGAATCCACAGCCCGGTGGTCGGCCCGAATGTCGACGTGAGCAGGGTGGCGTCGGTGGCGGCGAGATCCGCGACGGTGGTAATGCCCAGTCCGGCAAGCTTTTTCGCGGTCTTTGGCCCGACGCCCCACAGCGCGTCGACCTCGCGGTCGCCCATCACCGCCATCCAGTTGTCCTCGGTCAGGGCGTAGATGCCCGCCGGCTTGCCGAACCCGGTGGCGACCTTGGCCCGTTGCTTGTTGTCGCTGATGCCGACCGAACACGACAACCCCGTGCCTGCGGCGATGACCTCGCGAATCTGTTCCGCCAGCTGGAACGGGTCGTCGGTGTCTTCGAGGTGGGCGCCGACGTAGGCCTCGTCCCAGCCCCACACCTCGACCGGGTGGCCGAAATCGCGCAGCAGCCCCATCACCTCTTCGGAGGCCTCGTCGTAGGCGTCCGTGTCCAACGGCAGGAACGTGGCGTCCGGACATTTACGCGCGGCGGTGCGCAGCGGCATGCCGGCGCGCACACCGAACTCCCGCGCCGGATACGACGCGCACGTGACGACCTTGCGTGGCTCGTTGGGGTCTCCGTTGCCGCCGACGATGATGGGCAGTCCGGCGAGTTCGGGGTTGCGGCGCACCTCTACGGCGGCCTGGAACTGGTCGAGGTCGACGTGCAGGATCCAGGGCTTCCGGCTGTTCGGGCGAGCGCTCATCGCCGCGTCATCTGCCGCAGAGCTTGCGCGCCATGCTTTCCCACGCGTCGCCGAGCGTCTCGAGCGTCTCGCCGCGCTCGATGAGTTGGTGGTGGACGTAGTCGGCGTCGAGCAGCGCGAGCAGGGCGGTGGCCTGTGCGTCGAGGTCGCCCGTCGTGCCGGCATCCTCCAGCAGCACCCGCACGTGTCGGTGTTGCAGCATCGCAGGCGCGTTGAAGCGCGTCTGTGGATCACGGTTGGCATCCGAAATCAGCGCGTAATGCTTGCGGACGAACTTCAGACGAGCGCGGCCGTAGGCCAGCAGCCGGTCCAGCGGGGGCGCACCCGGCCCCAGCGGCGGCGGGCCGAACATGAACGCCTGCTGCTGGACGATCTCGTCCTCGTCGAGCAGCACCATCATCAGACCGGCGCGGCTGCCGAAGCGACGGAACAGCGTGCCCTTGCCGACGCCCGCGGCCACGGCGATGTCGTCGGTCGTGACGGCGTCGGGGCCGCGCTCGGCTATCAGGCGGCGCGCGGCATCGAGCAGAAGTGCGCGGTTGCGCGCGGCGTCGCCTCGCTCCTGCGGCGATTGGTCGGTGACGGCCAGCTCGTTGAGCTCACGAGGGGCGGCCATGTCACAAGTCTAGGGCCGTGCTGTCACACTTTCGATCTGCGCGAAATAAATCGGACCGTAGTCCGGTTACAGCTGTGCGAGTATCCAGGGGATAACCGAAAGGGAAGCGGAACATGTCGGACATCAAGGTGCTGGTGTTGCTGGGGAGCCTGCGCGCGGCGTCGATCAACCGTCAGCTGGCGGAGTTGGCCATCGAGACGGCTCCGGACGGGGTCAGCCTGCAGCTGTTCGATCGGCTGGGCGAGCTGCCGTTCTACAACGAGGACATCGACAACGAGGACGTCGCCGAACCGGTCGTGGCGCTGCGGCGGGCGGCCGGCCGAGGCCGACGCGGCGCTGGTCGTCACCCCCGAGTACAACGGCAGCATTCCGGGTGTCCTGAAGAACGCGATCGACTGGCTGTCGCGGCCGTTCGGCGACAGCGCGCTGAAGGGCAAGCCGCTGGCGGTGGTCGGTGCTCGCCTCGGCCAGTACGGCGGCGTGTGGGCGCACGACGAGACCCGCAAGTCTTTTGGCGATCGCCGGGCCCGCGCGTGGTCGAGGACCTCAAGCTGTCGGTGCCCGCGACGACGCTGGACGGCAAGCATCCGCGGGAGAACGCCGAGGTCGCCGCGAACCTGCGCGACATCGTGGGCAAGCTGGCCGCCGAAGTCGGCTGAGCCGTACTCGACAGCGCGCCGGCAGGCTTCGATCGTGACCATCGTCGGCGGCTTTGCTGTTACGTCACTGTGACGGCTTGGCGCCGGCCCGCCTGTCGGTGGCCGGTGGTAGACCTGACTCGTCGAGCGCGACACACCCCAGATGTGATGTGCGACACGCCGGGACGCGATAGCCGCTACGATGCTTACGACCAGGGAATTTCAAAAATGTTATTCAGAACATCTGGTATCCCTTCGCAATGTCGGACACCAGGTGTAGTGTTTCGAACACCGACAGACCCCCACGGTTCTTGGACCTTCCAGGGTCGGCCGGAGCCCAGAAATCCAGCGGTGTCGGTTCCCGGACCGCCGGGATCCGCGGCCCCGGGCGACAGGAATTTTGAGGGCCTTCGGGCCGCTGAACTTCAGCGAGATGCAGTACCTGAGCAGTTGCCAGTCCAGATCGCAGAGGAGCCGTACCGCAAGATGACTCACCCATCGATCACCGTGTACACCAAGCCCGCATGCGTGCAGTGCAACGCCACCTACAAGGCGCTGGACAAGCAGGGCATCGCCTACGAGAAGATCGACATCAGCCTGGACAGCGAGGCCCGTGACTACGTCATGGCGCTCGGCTACCTGCAGGCGCCCGTCGTGGTGGCCGGCAACGACCACTGGTCGGGCTTCCGGCCCGATCGCATCAAGGCGCTCGGCGCGGTCGCGGCCACGGCTTAGCGGGTATCCGGACGGGCAGGAGAGGAGAAAACGATGACCAACCTCGTCTACTTCTCCAGCGTCTCGGAGAACACCCACCGCTTCGTCGAGAAGCTGGGCCTGCCCGCCACCCGGATCCCGCTGCACGGGCGCATCGAGGTCGACGAGCCCTACGTGCTGGTGCTGCCCACCTACGGCGGTGGGCGCGCCACGCCGGACATCAATGACGGTGGCTATGTCCCCAAACAGGTCATCGCCTTCCTGAACAACGAACACAACCGGTCGCTGATCCGCGGCGTCATCGCCGCGGGCAACAACAACTTCGGTGCCGAGTTCGCCTACGCGGGAGACGTGGTCTCCCGCAAGTGCGGCGTGCCGTACCTGTATCGCTTCGAACTCATGGGAACCCCTGACGACGTGGAAGCCGTCCGCGCGGGTCTGGCAGACTTCTGGAAGGACCAGACGTGCCACCAACCGTCACAGCTGCAGAGCCTGTAACCTCCGCCGCGCCGGGCGCGCTGCCGGGCGAGACGGACTACCACGCGCTCAACGCGATGCTGAATCTGTACGACGCCGACGGCAAGATCCAGTTCGAGAAGGACCGCGAGGCCGCGCACCAGTACTTCCGCGAGCACGTCAACCAGAACACGGTGTTCTTCCACGACATCGACGAGAAGCTCGACTACCTCGTCAAGGAGAACTACTACGAGCGCGAGGTGCTCGACCAGTACTCGCGCAACTTCGTCAAGACGCTGCTCGATCGCGCGTACGCCAAGAAGTTCCGGTTCCCGACCTTCCTCGGCGCGTTCAAGTACTACACCTCCTACACGCTGAAGACCTTCGACGGCAAGCGCTATCTGGAGCGGTTCGAGGACCGCGTCGTCATGGTGGCGCTGACGCTGGCCGCCGGTGACACCGCTCTGGCCGAGAAGCTCGTCGACGAGATCATCGACGGCCGGTTCCAGCCGGCCACGCCGACGTTCCTGAACTCGGGCAAGAAGCAGCGCGGCGAGCCGGTGACCTGCTTCCTGCTGCGCATCGAGGACAACATGGAGTCCATCGGGCGCTCCATCAACTCGGCGCTGCAGCTGTCCAAGCGCGGCGGCGGAGTTGCGTTGCTGCTGACCAACATTCGTGAGCACGGCGCGCCGATCAAGAACATCGAGAACCAGAGCTCGGGCGTCATCCCGATCATGAAGCTGCTGGAGGACTCGTTCTCCTACGCCAACCAGCTCGGTGCCCGGCAGGGCGCGGGCGCGGTGTACCTGCACGCGCACCACCCCGACATCTACCGCTTCCTGGACACCAAGCGCGAGAACGCCGACGAGAAGATCCGGATCAAGACGCTCTCGCTCGGCGTGGTGATCCCGGACATCACCTTCGAGCTGGCCAAGAAGCAACGAGGACATGTACCTGTTCTCGCCGTACGACGTCGAGCGCGTCTACGGCGTGCCGTTCGCCGACATCTCGGTCACCGAGAAGTACTACGAGATGGTCGACGACGCGCGGATCCGCAAGACGAAGATCAAGGCGCGCGAGTTCTTCCAGACGCTGGCCGAGCTGCAGTTCGAGTCGGGCTACCCGTACATCATGTACGAGGACACGGTGAACCGGGCCAACCCGATCGAGGGCAAGATCACCCACTCGCAACCTGTGCTCGGAGATCCTGCAGGTGTCCACGCCGTCGGTGTTCAACGAGGACCTGACCTACGCCCAAGTGGGCAAGGACATCTCGTGCAACCTGGGCTCGCTGAACATCGCCAAGACGATGGACTCGCCGGACTTCGCGCAGACCATCGAGGTGTCGATCCGCGCGCTGACCGCGGTGTCCGACCAGACCCACATCTGGTCGGTGCCGTCGATCGAGCAGGGCAACAACGACTCTCACGCGATCGGCCTCGGCCAGATGAACCTGCACGGCTACCTGGCCCGCGAGCGGATCCACTACGGCTCCGAAGAAGGCGTCGACTTCACCAACATCTACTTCTACACGGTGCTGTATCACGCGCTGCGGGCGTCGAACCGCATCGCGATCGAGCGCGGCACGCACTTCAAGGGCTTCGAGAAGTCGAAGTACGCGACGGGTGAGTTCTTCGACAAGTACACCGAGCAGGTGTGGGAGCCGAAGACCGACCGGGTGCGCAAGCTGTTCGCCGACGCCGACATTCGCATTCCGACGCAAGAGGATTGGGTGCGGCTCAAGGAGTCGGTGCAGAAGGACGGCATCTACAACCAGAACCTGCAGGCGGTACCGCCGACCGGCTCGATCAGCTACATCAACAACTCGACCAGCTCGATCCACCCGGTCGCGTCCAAGATCGAGATCCGCAAGGAAGGCAAGATCGGGCGGGTCTACTACCCGGCGCCGTACCTGACGAACGACAACCTCGAGTACTACCAGGATGCCTACGAGATCGGCTACGAGAAGATCATCGACACCTACGCCGCGGCGACGCAGCATGTCGACCAGGGCCTGAGCCTGACGCTGTTCTTCAAGGACACCGCGTCCACGCGCGACGTCAACAAGGCGCAGATCTACGCGTGGCGCAAGGGGATCAAGACGCTGTACTACATCCGGCTGCGCCAGATGGCTTTGGAGGGCACCGAAGTCGAGGGCTGCGTCTCCTGCATGTTGTGAGACTTCGACGCCGAGTGTGGACTTGATACACGCGGGAAGCGGGGGAGGTGACCGTGCGTATGCCCACACTCGGCGTCGAGCACCTGTGCGTTAGCCGAGGGACGCGATGGGGAGGCGCGAGGCCGGCGTCAGCACAGGCATTCCGGGTTTGACTTTGGGGCCGGGTTGGGGCTTGGCCTCCTCAAGAGTGGCTTCCTCTACCCAGCAGATGCCGCTGTGTTCGTCATAGTCGCCGCCGTAGAAGACGCAGCAGACGCCGATGTCGTCGGGATGGTCTCCGGCGCATTCCCAGAAGTCGTCGCTCACGGGTGCGGCGGTTGCGGTCGCGGCTAGTCCGATCGCCAGGCCGGCGGTCATCGCGGCTGTCGCGAGAAGTCGTTTGATGTTCATGCGGCCAAGCCTGCTGCGACCAGGCATTCGGCAAAACGGGGCGAATGCCGCTGGTTCGCCTGCGCGACTTCGGGATGTCGGCGACGCACCCGTTAGGGGGTTAGGGGCCGCGTCAGCGGGATGCCGACGGCACTCGCCGCGTCGGAGGCGGTCGCAGAGGTGTGTCTGAAAACCTCCTGTGTGGGTACCCCTCGATTTGTGACCCCGATCACCTAGTCGAGACGGAGGCTCTACCGTGACCGCGTCCGCGCCCTTCTTCAGCCGGGAACGCATCGTCGCCCCACCGGGGTGGAGCCGCTGGTTGGTGCCACCCGCTGCGCTGTCCATCCACCTGTCCATCGGCGCCGCGTACTCGTGGAGCGTGTTCAAGAAGCCCCTGGAAGGGGCGATGGACATCTCCGGCACGCTCAGCGCGCTGCCGTTCACCCTGGGCATCGTTGTGCTCGGGCTGTCGGCGGCGATCTTCGGTAAATGGGTGGACCGCAATGGGCCGCGCACGGCGATGTTCGCCGCGATGTGCTGCTTCTGCGGCGGCTGGCTGGTCGGCTCCGCCGGGCTGATGATGGGCCAGTACTGGCTGGTGCTGCTCGGCTACGGCCTGCTCGGTGGTATCGGCTGGGGTATCGGGTACATCTCGCCGGTCTCGACGTTGATCAAGTGGTTCCCCGACAAGCCGGGCATGGCGACGGGCCTGGCGATCATGGGATTCGGCGGCGGTGCCCTGATCGCGTCACCGTGGTCGACGGCAATGCTCGACGTGTTCGGCAGCGAGTCGTCGGGTATCGCCAAGACCTTCCTCGTGCACGGGCTGGCCTATGCGGTGTTCATGTCGCTGGGGTGGCTGTTGGTGCGGGTGCCGCGAGACGACTGGAAGCCGCAGGGCTGGACTCCGGCGGCACCCACGGCCGAGTCGGTCTACACGGGCGGCCAGGTGTCTGCAACCAACGCGATCAAGACGCCGCAGTTCTGGCTGCTGTGGGTTGTGTTGTGCTTCAACGTGACTGCGGGTATCGGCATCCTTGAGAAGGCGTCGCCTATCTACCAGGACTTCTTCCCGGCACCGGCCGCGGCCGCAGCGGCGCTGACCGCGGCGGCGGCAGGCTATGTCGCGATGCTCTCGCTGGCCAACATGGCTGGCCGCATCGGCTGGTCCAGCCTGTCCGACAAAGTCGGCCGTAAGAACATCTACCGGATGTACCTCGGGGTTGGCGCGTTGTTGTATTTGACGATCACCCTGATGCAGGACTCGAGCAAGTTGGTGTTCATCCTCGCGACGATGCTGATCCTGTCCTTCTACGGCGCCGGCTTCGCCACCGTCCCTGCCTATCTGCGCGACCTGTTCGGCACGTATCAGGTCGGGGCGATTCACGGCAGGCTGCTCACCGCATGGTCGGTGGCGGGCATCCTCGGGCCGATCATGGTCAATTGGATCGCCGACCACCAGCAGGCGGCGGGCATGGATGGGCCCGCCCTCTACACGATGTCGTTCTCCATCATGATCGGGTTGCTGCTCGTCGGGCTGGTATGCAACGAGCTGATCAAGCCGGTCGATGAGAAATGGCATGAATCTCGCGAGCAAGCCAGGGAACTCGAGGAGGCCACGCGATGACCAACCAGACAGCCGACACCGAACTTCGCGACTACGAGTCGACAGTGCCGACGATGTACATCGCCCTGGCCTGGCTGTGGGTGGCCATCCCGTTCGCCTACGGCGTCTACGAGTTGATTATCAAGGCCACCAAGCTCTTCTAGGGCACGGCCGGCGCCCGCGCCCACCCGCGCATTTGCCTGCGGCGTTGCTGGGCGAATCGAAAAGCTTTCCGCTGCTCGATGCTCGCACGCATTCGATCAAAACTGGGCTAACAATCCGAGGTTCTGGCCACGATTGCTCAGGGTCACGCTGGCAACTTTGCCGCCGGATTAAACTGTGCAGCAATACTTTTCGGTTGTCGCCCCGAGATGTCAGAGTGCCCGCATGCGTGGTAAACCACTCCTGAGTTAGAACACCTAACCTACGGAGGAATATGTGAGCGCGTCCTTTTTCAGCCGGGAACGAATCGTCGCCCCGCCGGGCTGGAGCCGCTGGCTGGTGCCGCCGGCCGCGCTCTCGATTCACCTGTCGATCGGCGCAGCCTATTCCTGGAGCGTCTTCAAGAAACCCCTTGAAGGCGCGCTGCACGTTTCCGGCACCCTGAGCGCGTTGCCGTTCACCTTCGGCATCGTGATGCTCGGGCTTTCGGCGGCGCTCTTCGGAACCTGGGTCGATCGCAATGGACCGCGCGCTGCCATGTTCGTCGCGATGTGTTGCTTCTGCGGCGGCTGGCTGGTCGGCTCCGCCGGGCTGATGATGGGTCAGTACTGGCTGGTGCTGCTCGGCTACGGCCTGCTCGGTGGAATCGGTTGGGGCATCGGCTACATCTCGCCGGTCTCGACGTTGATGAAATGGTTCCCCGACAAGCCGGGTATGGCGACCGGGCTGGCGATCATGGGTTTCGGTGGTGGCGCGCTGATCGCTTCACCGTGGTCGACCGCGATGCTCGGCCAGTTCGGCGCCGACACTGTCGGTATCGCAAAGACATTCCTGGTGCACGGCGTCGTCTATGCCGTTTTCATGTCATTGGGCTGGTTGCTTATCCGGGTGCCGAGGGCGGACTGGAAACCGCACGGTTGGACTCCCGCGCCGCCGGCGGTTGGCTCGCTGGTCAGCGTCGGCCAGGTCTCGGCCAACAACGCGATCAAGACACCCCAGTTCTGGCTGCTGTGGGTTGTGTTGTGCTTCAACGTGACCGCGGGGATCGGGATCCTGGAGAAGGCGTCCCCGATCTATCAGGACTTCTTCCCCGGCGGCGTAGCCGCCGCACTGGCCGCCGCGGCCGCCGGCTATGTGGCGCTGCTGTCGCTGTCGAACATGTTGGGCCGCATCGGCTGGTCGAGCCTGTCCGATGTGATCGGCCGCAAGAACGCATACCGCATGTACCTCGGGGTGGGCGCGCTGCTGTATCTGACCATCACGCTGATGCAGAACTCGAACAAAGTCGTGTTCCTGATCGCGACCATGTTGATTCTGTCGTTCTACGGTGCGGGGTTCGCGACCGTACCGGCGTATCTGCGCGATTTGTTCGGCACGTACCAGGTCGGCGCGATTCATGGTCGGCTGCTCACTGCCTGGTCGGTGGCGGGCATCCTCGGGCCCATCATCGTCAACGCGATCGCCGATAGCCAGGAGGCCGCTGGCAAGTCCGGCCCCGATCTGTACACGTTGTCGTTCTCGATCATGATCGCGCTGCTGATCGTCGGCCTGGTGTGCAACGAGCTGATCAAGCCGGTGAACGAAAAGTGGTACGAGCCAAGCGAATCCGTCGCTGATGGCGAGGTAGTCAAGGTAGCGCAGGAGGTATCGCGATGACGGACCGGACGAGCAACACCGAGCGTCACGAATATCAGCCCACGGAGCCGCGCGTGTACATCGCCCTGGCGTGGCTATGGGCTGGTATCCCGTTCGCGTATGGCCTCTACGAACTGCTGATCAAGGTCACGCAGCTGTTCACGAAGGGGTAACCAGCGGCGCCGAGTGGCCAATCATCGAACGCGAAAAGGCGTGCCTTGGTTGGCCACTCGAGCGACTCACTTGACAGTGTGCTGCGGGCCCTGGGCCTTCTTGTACAACGCCTTGAGCATGCGATCGCGGAAGCGCGCATTGTCGATCAGCTTGATCCCCGCATTGGCCAGCCGTGGCTGTCCCAGCAGCTTGTGGAAGTAGCGGCCGCGCCGGTACTCCTTGCCCCACGCCTCTTCCATCCGCAGCGCGTAGTTCGTGAAGTCATCGGGGCCGCCGTTCTGCAGCGCTGCGATCGCGCACTCACCGGCGGCGAGGCCGGATTCCAGCGCCTTGGAGATGCCCGCGCCTGACGCCGGCTTGCCCGCGCCCAGCGAGTCGCCGGTGAACAGCACGCCCGGGCGCCACGGCGGCCACGCGGTGAAGCCCATCGGCAGCCGCCATGCCCGCACACTCTTGTTCTTTTTGAGCTCCTCGATCGGCGGCAGCTCCCACTCGCGCAGGCAGCGTTCGCAGGAACTCGCCGAGGAACTGGGTGGCGTTGATCGCCTGCCAGTTCTTGTAGCTGTTGACGTAGCCCAGTCCGATGTTGAACACGCCGCTGCCCATCGGGAACACCCAGCCGTAGCCGGGCAGCTGGTCGCCCTGGAACGCGAGCTTCAGATAGATGTCGAGACTGTCGGAGTCCGGCCGGTTGGCATGCATCTCCGAGCGGATCGCGATCGCGGAGTAGCCGTTGTACTCGGAGTCGATCTTCAGTGCCCGCTTGATGGGGGAGTAGGCGCCGTCGGCGGCGATCACCGCGTCGCCGAAGACCTTCTCGCCGCCCTTGAGCGTCACGCCGACCACCCGGCCGTTGGCGTCGAGTTCGGGACCTGATCACCTCGGCGCCCTGGCGCACCTCGGCGCCGGCGGACTCGGCGTGCTTGAGCAGGACGGTGTCCAGGTGGGTGCGGCTGACGGTGTGCCCGTGGTCGGGCATGCCGGGGCGCTTGGGGAAGGACAGCTCCCACTGGCTGGGGCTGAAAACCGTGACCTTGTTGACCCGGTGGAACGTGGAGACCTCGTCGGCCAGGCCCATCTTCTGCAGGTAGCTGGTCGCCCGTGCCGTCAGGCCGTCACCGCAGGGCTTGTCGCGCGGAAACTCGGCCTTGTCCAGCACGATTACCTTCGCGCCGGTCTGCGCTGCCTGCCACGCTGCGGCCGAACCCGAGGGCCCGCCACCGGCGATGACCAGGTCGTATCGCTGCGTCATGAATCTCGTCTCGTCGATCGGCTGTCGCAGAGATAGTACCCAAGTCGACGGCTGCGATATCGCCGGGAGAAATGCCCTAATAGATCGGTAATCATTGGCCGGCGGCATGGTCTGGGCAGGTCAGCGGCATGTGGGCGGTACAGTGATCGGGTGCGACGAGGGACGAGGTCACGCTCTGGTCATGAGCCGGGGGTGAAAGTGGACGCTCGCAGCGAACGCTGGCGCGAGCATCGCAAGAAGGTGCGCGCGGAGATCGTCGACGCCGCCTTCAGCGCGATCGACCGCCTCGGACCCAATGTGAGCGTGCGCGAGATCGCCGAAGAGGCAGGCACCGCGAAACCCAAGATCTACCGCCATTTCGCCGACAAGTCCGACATGTTCTCCGAGATCGGCCAGCGGATGCGGGACATGTTGTGGGCGGCGATCATTCCGTCGATCAACGTCGAGACCGACTCCGCCCGCCAGATCGTCGGTCGCGGCGTCGAGCACTACGTCGAGTTGGTCGACCAGCATCCGAATGTCGTGCGGTTTCTGCTCCAGGGCCGCTTCGCCGACCAGTCCGCGGCGGCGATGACGACCGTCAACAAGGGCAGTGAGATCACCCTGGCGATCGCCGCGATGATCAGCACCGAACTCAAGGATCTGGCACCGGAACCGGAGGCCTTCGAGCTCGCGGCGTTCGCGATCTTCGGCACGGCGGCATCGGCGACTGACTGGTGGCTGGGCGTCGATGACGAGAGCCCACGACGGATGCCTGCCGACAAGTTCATCGCGCACATGACGACGATCATGGTGGGCGCGATCAACGGCACCGCCGACCTACTCGGAATCGAGATCGACGCCGACGAGCCGATTCACACCGCAGTACGCCGGCAGCAACCCGTCGCCTGATTTGAGGCAGACGCCTCATGTGGTGAGACCCCGTCGCGCACGAACATCCTGGCATGACAAAACAACTCACCCCCCAAGACACCGTTGCGTCCATGCTGATCGATCCAGTGCTGCCCCCCGGTGACGACGAGCGGTTCGTCGGATTCGGAATCATGGGCTTGCCGTTCTCCAACGGGCACTACTTGGCAATGCGCCAATTTCCCGCGACGACGTTCGCACCCCCGTACATATCGGTGTGGCACCGCGACCCGTCCTGTAACTGGACGTTCTATGCGACGACGCCCGGACAGCAGAGCTGCGCCCGCTTCTTCGGCTCGGCCACTCCGAACGACGCAGTGCAGTGCGATATCGGTGTCAGCTGGGCGGGCTCGTGGTCGGTGCTCATCGAGATCCCCGGACTCTTGCAGTGGACCGTCGAGTTGCAGGCGACCACAGCCACGCGGCTGATGAGCTCGATCGGCGGCCGGCTGTCCGAATCGGCATGGACGAATCCGGCGACTCTGCGCCGGCTCAGCGCTGTGGCACGACGCACGCTTGGCGTCGGTGACGTCCGGCTTGACCGGGCGTGCGCCGAGCGGCCAGTGCTACATGATGGCCCCGAAACAGTTGTGGACCGTCGCCGACTCGCGAGCGGTATTGCAGGGTCGCGATCTGGGCCCCGGCGGGCGGTTGCTGCGGCAAGCCCGCCTCGGCGACTTCCACATGCCCCAGCGTGGAATCGGTATGGTCGGATCGGGTCACTTCGAGACGTTCAACCCGGAGCGACACCTGACCTCAGAACGCGCCCGTTCGTTCGCCTAATCACCTCGACCTGGCGATGGCGTCGGCATTTGACGACGCCATCGCTGGCCGTTGGCTCCGGCGGCTGGGACGGTTAACCTGGGGGCCAAGTAATACCCGGTACCGGCGTTCCCGGGAAATGGGCCCACATCGAAGATAGGGGAGGCGTATTCATGACGGTTGCCGAACCGACGGCCGAGACGACGGCGGCCAAACCGGTGCACACCCGCGCGGTGATCATCGGTTCGGGCTTTTCCGGCCTCGGTATGGCCATCGCGCTTCAGAAGCAGGGTGTGGACTTCTTGATCCTGGAGAAGGCCGATGAGGTCGGTGGCACATGGCGAGACAACACGTATCCAGGCGCAGCCTGTGACGTCCCCTCGCACCTGTATTCGTTCTCGTTCGCGCCGAAACCCGATTGGCCGCAGGTGTTCTCGTATCAACCCGACATCTTCGACTACCTCAAGGGCGTCGCCGACAAATATGGCCTGCGCCGCAGCGTTCGCTTCGGCCAGCACGTCGAGCGTGCGCACTGGGATGACAATGAGTACCGCTGGCACGTCTTCACCGACACTGGCCAGGAGTATGTGACACAGTTCCTGATCTCGGGTGCCGGCGCGCTGCACATTCCGTCGCTGCCCGACATCCCGGGTCTGGAAACTTTCGACGGACCGGTATTCCATACCGCGCAGTGGGATCACAGCGTCGACCTCAGGGGGAAGCGCGTCGCGGTGATCGGCACCGGCGCCAGCGCGATCCAGGTTGTTCCCGAACTGGTGAAGGTCGCCGGTGAGGTTCAGCTCTATCAGCGCACCCCCGCCTGGATAAAGCCGCGGATCAACTTCGCTTTCCCTGACCCGGTGAAACGAGCCTTCAAGTTCGTGCCGGGTGTGCGCGCTGCGCTCCGGGCAGGCACCTACTGGGCCCTGGACGCGAGGGCATTCGCATTGGCCAAGCACCCGTGGCTGCTCGAGTTCGCCGAGCAGTTTTACAAGCTGAACATGCGGCGCTACGTCCGTGATCCGAAGCTGCGGAAGAAGCTCACCCCGACCTACCGCGCCGGCTGCAAACGAATCCTCGTCTCGGACAACTTCTATCAGGCCGTCGCGGACCCGAAAACCGACGTGATCACCGATGGGATAGCGCGCGTGACCCGGGACGGCATCGTCACCGTCGACGGCACCGAACGCCACGTCGATGCGATCGTGTGCGCGACCGGTTTCCACGTCACCGACTGGTACACCTACATCGAACTCAAAGGCGCGGGAGGCGAGGATATCGGGGATCGGTGGACGCGTGAGGGAGTGATGGCGCATCGCGGCATCACCGTTGCCGACGTGCCCAACCTGTTCCTTCTTTTGGGCCCGAATACCGGTCTGGGACACAACTCCGTGGTGTTCATGATCGAGTCGCAGATCGGGTACGTCGCCAACGCGATCAGTGCCGCCGACCGATCGGGTGCGCAGGCGCTTGCGCCGACTCGCGACGCGCAGGACCGATTCAACGACGAACTCCAGCACGACCTGGCTACGACCGTATGGAACACCGGCGGTTGCCAGAGCTGGTACATGGACGAGCACGGCGTCAACCGGTCACTGTGGTCGGGCTTCGCCTCGGAGTACTGGCTTGCGACCCGCAAGTTCAAGACGTCCGAGTACAAGTTTCTCGGAGTCGGTCAGCCCGTTGTCGCCCAGGCGGCCGACACGGTCAACACATGATGTTGTGTTGCGGTCGAAAGTCGGACCCCAGTTGTAGTGTTGAGGGCGCTATAGCTGCTCTATAGCCCAGACCTAAAAAAGCCAGGTGAAACGGGGTTCTCGTGAGTGATGGCATGAAACTGATCGATCGCGTCTCGGCCATCAACTGGAACCGGGTGCAGGACGAAAAAGACGCCGAGGTGTGGGATCGCCTGACGGGCAACTTCTGGTTGCCAGAGAAGGTTCCGGTCTCCAACGACATCCCGTCCTGGGGCACGCTGAACGACCACGAGAAGCAGCTGACGATGCGGGTGTTCACGGGCCTGACGCTGCTGGACACCATCCAGGGCACCGTCGGTGCGGTCAGCCTCATTCCCGACGCGATCACGCCGCACGAAGAAGCGGTCTACACCAACATCGCGTTCATGGAGTCTGTGCACGCGCGCAGCTACAGCAACATCTTCTCCACGCTGTGCTCGACCGCCGAGATCGACGACGCGTTCCGCTGGTCGGAGGAGAACCCGAACCTGCAGCGCAAGGCCGAGATCGTCATGCAGTACTACAAGGGCGACGAGCCGCTGAAGCGCAAGGTGGCCTCCACGCTGCTGGAGAGCTTCCTGTTCTACTCGGGCTTCTACCTGCCGATGTACTGGTCGAGCCGGGCCAAGCTGACCAACACCGCCGACATGATCCGGCTGATCATTCGCGACGAGGCCGTGCACGGCTACTACATCGGCTACAAGTACCAGAAGGGCCTGGCGCATGGAGGACGCCGCGCAGGCAGGCCGAGCTCAAGGACTACACGTACGAGCTGCTCTTCGAGCTGTACGACAACGAGGTGGAGTACACCCAGGACCTCTACGACGGCGTCGGGCTGACCGAGGACGTCAAGAAGTTCCTGCGCTACAACGCCAACAAGGCGCTGATGAACCTCGGCTACGAGGCGCTGTTCCCGCGCGACGAGACCGACGTCAACCCGGCGATCCTCTCGGCGCTGTCACCCAACGCCGACGAGAACCACGACTTCTTCTCCGGCTCGGGCTCCTCGTACGTGATCGGCAAGGCCGTCAACACCGAAGACGAGGACTGGGACTTCTAAATACCCGACCTCGACGCCGAGGTGATTTCGAGCGGATGCGCCCGCCCCGGTGCCAGTCCTTAACGTCGTGTAGTTTTCCGCGCCGTTAGATTTGCTGCGCCAACTGTCGCTGCAGCCTAGAGTTGGACATCAGAGCAGCGACCGCTGTGCCGACCGACAGGGGCGATTGCTGTGATTCCGAACGTCAGGAAGGCCCTTAGGCTGGCCGGAATGCGTCCGACTCCCGCACCGGCACGCTCGCACGCAGGTGGACGTGCGGGGCAAGCGGATACTGCTGACCGGTGCGTCCTCGGGGATCGGCGCGGTTGCTGCGCAGAAGCTCGCCGCCGAGGGGGCGATGGTCATCGCGGTCGCACGCCGGGAGAGCCTGCTGGCCGGGATCGTCGAGCAGATCACCGCGTCCGGCGGCAACGCCACTGCGATCCGGCCGATCTGTCCGATCTCGACAACGTCGACGCCGTGGTTGAGGAGGTCGGCCCCATCGACGTTCTGATCAACAACGCGGCCAGGTCGATCCGCAGGCCACTGATCGAATCGCTGGAACGCTGGCACGACATCGAACGAGTGATGGCCCTGAATTACTACGCGCCGCTGCGTCTCATCCGGGGCCTGGCCCCCGGAATGATCGATCGCGGCGACGGGCACATCATCAACATCGCCACCTGGCGCGTGCTCCCGGAGTCTTCGCCAATGTTCGCCGCCTACAACGCCTCCAAGGCAGCGTTGAGCGCCGTCAGCCGTGTCATCGACACCGAATGGGGCGGTGCGGGCGTGCACTCCACGACCATCTACTACCCGCTGGTGGCAACGCCCATGATTGCCCCCACTCGCGCCTACGACGGCATCGCCGCACTCACCGCAGACGAGGCCGCCGACTGGATGGTCACCGCCGTGAAGACCCGCCCGATCCGCATCGCGCCCCGCAAGGCCCTCGCGCTACGGGCGCTCGACGTCGTCGCACCGCGCACGCTCAACAACATCCTGGAACGCGAGACCAACCGGATGAACTCGAGGACCCGCGCACCCCAACCCAGCCCGATCACAGCGGCCTAGGAGCGCCACCCCCTCGATGATCAAGTCCGCGCTCAGCGCCATCGCCGCTGCCTCGCTCCTCCTGACCGGTCTCCTGCAGTCTGCGCCCATCGCTGAGGCAGCGCGCTATCCCACGGGACCCGTCATGATGACGGCGGGAGCCAACCCAGGCAGTGGGTTCGACCTCACCGTCCGTTCGGTCGTCGACGCCCTGCAAAAGGAGCGCATCGTCGAGGTCCCGCTCCCGGTGCAGAATCGACCCGGTGGTAGTGGAGCCGACTTCCTCGCCATGATGGTCCAGCACCACCGGGGTGCCGACGATCAGGTCGCGGTGACGTCCCTGTCGATGATGGTGAACCAGCTCAGCGGAAAGTCGGGATACGGGTTCGGCGACGTCACCATGATCGCCCGCCTGATGACCGAGTACTTCGTCGTCGTCACGCGTCCCGGCTCCCCATTCAACAACCTCAACGACATAATGGCGGCAATCAAGGCCGACCCGGCCCGCGTCGAGGTCGGTGCGGCCCATGACGACGAGGCCCCCTTCGACCTACTGGTATCGGCAGCAGGTGGCGACCCGTCTACCGTGCACTACGTCACCCACGAAGGTGGCGCCGACCAGAGCGCCGCGCTTCTCAACGGCGACATCGACGTAGCAATCGGCGGCGTCAGTGAGTTCGTCGACCAGGTGACGACCGGAGACCTCACGCCACTCGGTGTGCTGGCCGAGAACCGGTTGCCCGGTCTTGACGTTCCCACCGCCAGAGAGCAGGGACTCGACGTCACCCTGAGCAATTGGCGGGGCCTCTACGGGCCGCCGGATATGCCGGCCTACGCCGTCGAGTACTGGCAGACGGCGCTGGCAAGGATGGTGGAGTCACCCACCTGGAAGCAGATCGCGGAGCGAAGCAAGTTCACGACTACCTTCATGGTCGGTGACGAGTTCCAGACCTTCTTGGCCAAGACCCAGGAGGACGTCAAGACCGCATTGCAAGCGGCGGCCCGGTGAGTGAAACCGGCGACGCCACAACGTCGTCCGGCCCAGTGTCCACCATTGGCGTGGGGCGCAGGACCGAGAACCTGGTCCTGGGTGCAGGACTGACAACCGCAGCCTTCTTCTGTGTCGCACTGGTGGGCGCTCTGGCGAAGGAGTCCGGGCACTACACCTCCACGGGCGTGCTGCTGCTCGTCCAGAACGCGGTCGGCCTGCTCTTCGTCATCCCGGTGGCGCTGCGCGGCGGGTGGTCTGCGGTGAGAACCAGCAGGATCGGTCTGCACGTGTTGCGGGCGGCGATGGGAACAGCCTGTTGGTACGCCTTGTTCTTCGCGATCACCCAGATACCTCTGGCCAACGCGACGCTGCTGACCTACAGCGCACCCTTGTGGATGCCGTTGATCGCCTGGGCGGTGACCCGGCAAGGCGTGGCGAGAGCGACATGGATTGGCGCGGCCATCGGCTTCATCGGCGTGATGCTTGTGCTGCAACCCCAGGGCCACAGCTTCAACCTCGGTTCGTTGGCCGCCCTCGCGGGGGCGCTGTTCCTGGCCGTCGCGATGATGTCCGTCCGGTGGCTCGGAGCGACCGAACCCATGATCAGGGTCCTCTTCTACTACTTCCTGCTGTCCAGCGTGATGTCGGTCCCCATCGCCGTGTACGACTGGCGACCGACCCCGGTCGCCGCGTGGCCGTGGCTGGTAGCGCTTGGGTTCGCACAGCTGGCGTCGCAAGTCCTGATCGTCGTGGCCTACCGGTATGCCCCAGCCGAGAAGGTCGGCCCGTTCATCTACTCGGTCATCGTGTTCACCGCGCTCATCGACTGGACCGTCTGGAATCATCGACCAACGCTCTTCGCCTGTCTCGGGATGATCCTTGTGATCGGCGGGGGGCTGGTAGCCGTTCGTGCCAGACGCCCGTCTCTATAACGATGGGTTGCTGAGACTGCGACGACTCGTCGACCCGGCGGGCCCACCTACGATGAACTTCATGAACGAGGACCTCGTCGTCACCGACGTTCCTTTCACCCACGACCCCTGGGTAGCCGCACGCACCCGCTACGACGAGATGCCCTACCGCCGCGTGGGCACCTCCGGCCTGCTGTTGCCGGCGATCTCACTCGGCCTTTGGTACAACTTCGGTGACAACCGTCCGTTCGATACTCAACGCGAAGTGCTCCGCTACGCCTTCGATCGCGGCATCACGCACTTCGATCTCGCGAACAACTACGGCCCGCCCTACGGCTCCGCGGAGGAAAACTTCGGCCGAATGCTGCGACGGGATTTCAAGCCGTACCGCCACGAGCTCATCATCTCCACCAAGGCGGGATGGGATATGTGGCCTGGCCCCTACGGTCAGCTCGGCGGCCGCGCCTACCTGCTCGCAAGCCTGGACGAGTCACTTGACCGGCTTGGGCTCGATTATGTCGACATCTTCTACTCGCACCGCATCGACCCGAAGACGCCGCTCGAAGAGACCATCGGCGCACTCGACACCGCGGTGCGGGCGGGCAAGGCGCGCTACGTCGGCATCTCTTCGTACTCGGCCACGAAGACGGCCGAAGCAGCGACGATCGCGCAACGGCTCGGCACCCCGCTGGTGATACACCAGCCGTCTTACTCGATGCTGAACCGCTGGATCGAGGGTGATCTCATCACCGAGCTCAACAACGCCGGCATGGGTGCAATCGCCTTTACCGCGCTCGCCCAGGGCCTGCTCACAAACCGCTATCTGGACAAGCCCGCCACCGACGTCGCTCGCGCAACCGAGCGGCCGACGTTCGACGACGAGCTGGTGACCGACGAGGTGCACGCGCGGCTGCAGGGACTCGCCGGAATCGCCAAGCGGCGGGGTCAGTCGCTGGCGCAACTGGCACTCGCCTGGGTGCTCCGCGATCCGACCGTCGCCTCCACTCTGGTCGGCGCATCCAGCGTCGCGCAACTGGAGGAAAACCTCGGCGCGCTCGACAACCTCGGATTCACGCCCGAGGATCTGAGCGAGATCGACCGTTTCGCTTCAGATTCCGGCATTGACCTATGGCGGGAGAGCTCCGACCTGTAGTCCTGGTCTGCTGGTTCATGGCCCGGCACACCTGCCGGTCGTCGCCGTCGAGAGTTGCTGTCCAGCAGGGGAGTTGGCGCCTGGAGTCTAACGTCTCGCTTACATCCACGGACCGTCCGACAATTCGTCTTGGCGGCGGCATGTGAGGTTTGATCTACAGCCAATGAACCGAATGAAGAGGATCGCAGTGAGCACATCAGTCATCGTCGGCGGTAGCAACGGACTCGGGCGCCGTCTCGCACAGCGCCACGCCGACCGCGGTCACAGTGTCTTCATCACCAGCAGGGATGCGTCACGGGCCAAGGAAGCCGCGGCCCACATCGGTGGCAACACAATTGGATTGGCGATGGACCTGGCAGAGCCTGAGACAATTGCCGGAGCCCTCCAAAGCATCGGAGAGGTGGACCACCTAGTCATCAGCGCCGTTCCGCAATACGTCAACACGTTCGCAGATTTCGACATCGCCCAAGCGGTTGAGGCCGTGACCGTGAAGTTGGTGGGCTATACCGCAACTATCCGGACTCTCCGCGATCGCTTCACCTTGGATGCCTCGGTGGTGTTGTTCGGCGGATTGGCCAAGGACCGCCCGTATCCGGGATCCACTATGGTGACGACTTTCAACGGCGGCATCGCCACACTGATCAACACTCTGGCCGTTGAGATGGCGCCATGCCGAGTGAACGCGATTCACCCCGGCGTGGTTGGAGATAGCCCGAAGTGGCTGCATGCCCGAGACACTCACCCACACGTTCAGCGCACACCCCATAGGGAGGTTGGTGACGATGGACGAGGTCGTCGACGCTGTTGACTTCCTCCTGACCAATGGCGGTATGAACGGCTCCAACCTTTACGTCGACGGAGGTCTGCTTACCAGCTGAGCCGCGTACGCTCGAGGCCGCGGAAGACGGGGCCACTTGGGTGAGATCGGCGTAGCAACCCCCGGTCGAGCCCCCTCGAAATGCCTGCACCGAGTCAGCGTCCCGACGCTGGCGATCTGGGGCGAGGAGGATGCCCTGATCCCTGTCCAATATGCGCAGAATTCGGCCGTTTAATTCGGCCGTTTGATGACACGCGGCCGGGCGCGAGCCGCAAATCGAACAATTTGAGGCCGTTCGGCGTTGGTCACGGTGTTCCTCGACAGCTGATCACGAGGTCGGTGGGACCACCGAACGTGACAGAACGAAGAGGAGAGGCATGTCTACCGGTCGAGCCACGGATCTCCGCCATGGCTGAGTCGCAGCCCCCAGACGACGACCCTGTACAGGCCTACCCGTCCTGGTTGGACACCCTCTTCGATCTGTCGCCAGACCTGATGTGCCTTAGTGCCATCGATGGTTACTTCAGGTTGGTGAACCCGGCGTTTGAGCGGACCTTGGGCTACACGGCCGAGGAGTCCGTGTCGCGGCCGATGCTCGATTTCGTGCACCCCGAGGACGTGGAGCGGACACGCGAGGCTCTCCGGCTGTTGGCCAACGGCGGTGAACTGCGCCAGTTCGAGAACCGGTGCATTTCTCGCGACGGCTCCGTCCGGTGGTTGCAGTGGAACTGCCGGCCCGAACCTGGCAATGACGGTTTGATGGTGGCGGCGGCACGGGACATCACCGACAGCGTGCGACGAGTGGAGCAGGCCGCCTTGCGGCACGTGGCGACCGTGGTGGCGCAGGGCGCCACCCCCGGCGAAGTGTTCACCACCGTCGCCGCAGAGATCGCGGAACTGTTGGCCGCCGACTTGACGCTGATTGGTCGATATGAGCTCGACGCGACCTTCAGCTACCTCGCTGCGGGCGGAAGCATGCAGACGCCGTCACTGTTGGAGGATCGACTGATGCTGGGGGGCGAGAACCTCGCCTCGAAGATTCTCGACAGCGGTCGGCCGGAGCGGATGACTTACGACAAGGCGACCGGCCCGATCGCGGTGTTCGCCCGCCGACTCGGGCTACGCAGCGCGGTCGGAACGCCGATTCTGGTTGAGGGACGGATCTGGGGGGCGATGTTTGCCTGCTGGACTCGGCCCCACGACATCTCGTCGGAGACGATGGAGCGGCTGTCCCAGGTCACCGAGTTGGTCGCGGCCGCCATCGCGAACGCGGAGACCCGCAGTGCCCTGATCGAATCCCGTGCCCGCGTCGTCGCGGCGGCAGACGAGACCAGGCGTCGGATCGAGCGCGACCTACACGACGGTGCGCAGCAGCGGTTGGTGACGCTCGCGCTGAAGATGCGATCGTACGAGTCCGACGTCCCGCCGGAGTTCGTAGATCTTTTCGACGAGGTGGCGTCGGGGCTCGAAGAGGTTGTCGACGACATCCGTGAGCTTTCCCGGGGAATTCATCCCGCCGTCCTGTCGCAAGCCGGACTTGTGTCCGCGCTGAAGAGACTCGGGCGCCGCGCTCCACTTCCCGTCGATGTCGCGGTGCGGATTTCCGAACGGCTGCCGGAGCGGATCGAGATCGGAGTCTATTACGTGGTCGCCGAGGCGCTGACCAACGTCGCAAAGCACGCGCAGGCAACTCACGCGGTCGTCGAGGTGGATGAGGCGGTGGGACTCATTCGCGTCTCGGTGGCCGACGATGGCGTCGGCGGTGCCGATTTCTCCCAGGGCTCAGGGCTTCTCGGTCTTCGGGATCGTGTCGATGCGCTCGGGGGAGCCATGACGATGACCAGCCCGGCGTCGGGCACCACCCTCGTCGTGGAGCTTCCGACGACCGGCTAGCGAGTCCTGCTGGGGCAGCGCTACTTGCCGTTGCGCTCGCGGTGCTTGCACCCGGGCCAGCAGCAGGGTCGGCGCATGCCTTCCTCCAGCTCCTCCTGGGTCCGGCGGATGCGGCGCTCCCGGGTCTTGTCCTGCTTGGCGTCCTCGACCCAGCAGATGAACTCGTTGCGCGCCAGCGGCGTGATGTCCTTCCAGGCGGCCAGTGCCGTGGCGTTGCCGGCCAGCGCCGTACGCAGGTCGGTCGGGAGCCTGTGCACCACCCCGCCGGGTACTTTCTGGCTGCTCACGCGGCCAGGGTAACGCGAAGTTCGCCGGAAACCCGGAACTCGCTTCTCCCCGCGTGAGAACATCCCTCTCAAGAGCGCTTCGGCGCACGATTGGGCACAAATGGGACGGAAATGATTCGGCAACTAACCGCAGCCTCGGGGGCGTTGATCGCTTCGATCGCATTTCCATTGGTTCCGCAAGCGGCGGCCGACCCCGGCCAGATAGTCCAGATCCAGAATGGGACGGTCCAGTGCGTGGTCAGCGCGGACGATGTGTCACGCGGTGGCGGACCCTGGGTCGTATGCCAGCGGTCCGATCTTGCTGGCTTCGGACGTGCGCCGTACTCGGCGGAGAAATACTCCGTCCAGTTGAACCTTGCCGCTCAGCGCGGCACCGCCGAGTTCTACTTCGCCAAGGGCAGCATCGCGGGCCCCGGGGAGGGCACCCCGCTCAGCAGCGGTCAGACCTACCACATCAACGGCTGGACGGTCCAACCCGACGATCATCGGACGCGCTTCACGTATGACGCCACCGGCTACGGCATGCTCGTCAATGCCGAAGAGGCCCGCACGTTCTGACCACGTTCAGACCGTCGCGACGATCAGTTGTTCGGCGGTAGGTGGCCGTAAACCGTCTGTCCGGTTGGCGAAGTAGCGCTCGGTCAATTGCTCCGGGCTGACGTGACGCACCGTCGAGAATCCCGCCGTGCGGCACATGTCCGCCATCTCGTCGGGAGAGTAGTGGCTGATGAACGGCGTGCCTGACCCGGCGGCCGCCTGCTCGACGTACTCCTGCATCGCCCGTTCGGCGGGGTTCACCAGATCCAGCGGCAGCATGAACGTCATCGCAAGCACCGACCCGCTCGCCAGCGCGGCCACCTGTCGCAGCGTGGCTTCGGTCGCCGCTCTGGTCAGATACATGCTGACGCCTGCGGACGAGACCACCGCGGCGCGGGAAGTGTCGAAACCGTTGGCCACCAACGCCTCCGGCCATGACTCGCCGCGCTCGAAGTCGACCGGGACGAACCGCAGACCGTCGCCCGGCGGGAACCCCTCCTCGGTCAGCCTGCGCCGTTTCCACTCCTGGGTCCCGGGCTGGTCGACCTCGAAGATCCGCACGGCAACATCGGGATGGCGCTGGGCGAACGTGTCCAGTCCCGCGCCGAGGATGACGTACTGGCCGACGCCGGCGGCGGCGTGTTCGGTCACGAGGTCGTCCAGATACCGGGCGCGGGCCACCATCGAGGCGCGGAACGCGCGCGTGCCATCGGGACGCATGTCATCGCGCGTGCGCCAGTCCGGGTCGGGCTCGGCCAGCCGTAGGCCGATGGTGTCATCGAGCACGTGTGGTGGCGCCTCGAGCTCCACATGCATTGCGCGCCACAGCGCGGTGCGCACCGCCGTGCTGTCTGGCTGACTCATGTCTCGCTCACTTCTTGGGTGCCTGCAGCATCCATTCGCGGCCGTCGGGGTCGCGTACGGTCATCAGCCTTGTGCCCCAATGGGTGTCCTCCCATGGGCTGACCACCTCGACGCCCGGGTCGAGCGCAAACTCGTCCGCATCGGGCACGGCCAGCACCGTGTGCCGCTTGACGGGTTCGCTCTCGGGGATTTCGGAGATGAACAGATACGGCCCGTCACCGTTGTGCAGCTGCCCGGAGTTGTGGTCGGTCGCGAACGTGATCTCGTATCCGAGCCCCTGAAAGAACTTCGCGGCCTTGCCCCAGTTGTGGGTCTCGAGGAAGACGGCTTCGATGCCCTCGGTCGTCATGTCAGCTCTCCTTGTCCGATTCGGGTCCGTGGGTGTCGAGGTACGCCCGCAGTGCGTCGGCCACGATCGCCGACAGCGACATCTCGGTCTCGATCGCGTGGTGCTTGACCCGCCTGATCAGACCGATCGGCAGGTACACGTTGAACTGCTTGACGTCATCGCCGCCCACCCCGAAAGGCTAGCATGCTAGCAAGCTAGTTGGTGAACGATGGGTGAATGAGGCCCGAACTGTGCGATCTCACAGGGGCAGTAGCGGCACCCGGCGATCACACTCTTGGCGTGACCACCACCTCATTGCTGCACTCGATCCTCGACTGGCTGCGCGCCGGATACCCCGAGGGCGTTCCCGGACCCGACAGGGTCCCGCTGCTGGCGCTGCTGCGCTCCACCCCGCTGACCGAAGATCAGATCAAAGAGGTGGTGCGCAACCTCACCGCCGACGGCTCATCCGCCTCGGCCGACGGGGAATTCGACGACGACGAGATCGCCGCGTTCATCAAGGACGTCACGCATCACGACGCCGGTCCCGAGAACGTACAGCGAGTCGCCGCCACACTTGCCGCGGCCGGATGGCCGCTGTCCGGCGTGGGGGAGGGCGACAGTTAGGCGCGCAGTGACTGGGTGTCGATGACGAACCGGTAGCGCACGTCGCTGGCGAGCACCCGTTCGTACGCCTCGTTGATGTAATCCGGTGCGATGACCTCGATCTCGGGCCGCACGTCATGTTCGGCGCAGAAGTCGAGCATCTCCTGGGTTTCGGCGATACCACCGATCATCGAGCCGGACAGGCTGCGCCGTTTCGAAACCACCGGTACGACAGGAACTTCCATGGCGTGTTCGGGCATGCCCAGTTCCACGAACGTGCCGCTGACATCGAGCAGGCCCAGGTAGGCGCCCAGATCGAGGTTCGCCGACACGGTGTTGAGGATCAGGTCGAACGACCCGGCGAGCTTGGCGAAGGTGGCGGGGTCGGAGGTGGCGTAGTACTCATCGGCGCCCAGCCGAAGGCCGTCCTCCATCTTCTTCAGTGACTGGCTCAGCACCGTCACTTTCGCGCCCATCGCGTGGGCCAGCTTGACGCCCATATGGCCCAACCCGCCGAGGCCGACGACCGCGACGCGGGTGCCGGGACCCGCATTCCAGTGGCGCAGAGGGGAATACAGCGTGATGCCTGCGCACAGCAGTGGAGCGGCGGCCTCCAGCGGCAGGCTGTCGGGGATACGCAGCACATAGTTTTCGTCGACCACGATCGCGCCGCTGTAGCCGCCCTGCGTGGGCTCACCGTCGCGACCGGTCGAGTTGTAGGTGCCGACCATGCCCGGATTCGTGCAGTACTGCTCCTCGCCGGCCAGACAGCTGGGGCACTCCCGGCAGGAGTCGACGAAACAGCCGACGCCGACGCGGTCGCCGACCTTGAACTTGGTCACCTCGGCGCCGACCCCGGTGACGATGCCCGCGATCTCATGGCCGGGGACCACCGGATAGTTCGCCTGGCCCCACTCGCCGCGCACGGTGTGGATGTCGGAATGGCAGATGCCCGCGAAGTAGATGTCGAACGCCACGTCATGTGGTCCGACCTCGCGGCGGGTGATCGTGGTCTTTACCAGCGGCTCGGTCGCCGACGTGGCGGCATATGCAGTAACGGTGCTCATCACGGCCTTCTACTTCCGGGAATTAGTGACGCATTCAGGCCGCAACAGTGCGGCCTAATGTCCACAAACCCCCGAAGGCCACCGTCCTCTTCCCGGGAGGAGGTGTGAGTTTCGTTAAAGCTTCGTCAAAGTCCCGGCGCGCGGAATGCGCCGTTGAAGGTCAGCCGGTCGTATTCGGCGACGCCCGGCCTTGGTGTACGGATCGCGGTCGACGATGTCCTGGGCGTCCTCGGCGCTCATATCGCCGGTGACCAGGACACCGCCTGACCCGTCCTCCTGACGGCCGGCCAGCAGGAGGCGTCCCGCGGCGATCTCCTCTTCGAGGAATTTCAGATGTGCGGGCCGGGTCTGCTCGACGACGTCGGGCGCCTTCAGGTATGTCGACTTCAGTACATGGAACACACGGGCGACGTTAGTTGATCGGCGCGTTGACCCATCTCAGGTCGTCCAGGATGCCGCGCGCCGCGACGATGCCCTCACCCGTCTGCCACACCTCGTTGTTGACCGCGAACACGCGGTTGTCACGGTTGGCGGACAGCTTCTTCCACGCGTCGCTGTCCAGCACGGTCGGCGCGCGGTCCTTCGCCGCCGGTGAGTCGAACGAGATGTAGACGATGTCACCGTCGGCGGCGGACAAGTCGGGCGAGTTGTCCAGGTCGGTATCGGTGATCCCGATCTCCAGGTAGGGCTTGTCGGTGAACCGTTGTGCCGCAGGACGATCCACGCCGACTGCGCCCAGCACGCTTCCGGGGAAGTTGTCCGTGCCGTAGACCCGCATGGTGGTGTCGGTGAACTGCACGACCGACGCCTGGAAGTGGGTGGCGTCGTTGTCCGCGCCGGTCTTGTCGGCGGCCTTCTCGAAGCCGTCGATCAATCCGTTCGCCGCATCGAGGCGTCCGGTGGCGTCGCCGACCGTGCGCAGGTTGTCCTGCCACGCCGCGCCCGGCGGGCCGCTGAACACCGTCGGCGCGATCGCCGACAGCTCGCCGAAGGCCTCGGGCGTCAACGCCTCCGAGCCCAGGATCAGATCCGGCGTGGCGGCCTTGATCGCGGCCATGTCCGGTGCGCTGCGGGTACCCGCCGCCGGCACGTCATGTATCACCGTGCCCAGGTAGGACGGCTGAGCATCTCGATCCGTCGGGCAGCGCGGCCGCCACGATCCGGGACTGCAGGCCCAGCGCGCACAGCCCGTCGAGCTGGTCTCCGGAGAGCACCACGATGCGCTGCGGGTCCGCGCGCACCTGCGTCTCACCCGCGGCGTGGCGGACCGTGCGGTCGGGCGGGCCGGGATCGACGGGGCGTCGGCTCGGCGGCGCACGATTCGTCTGGCCTGCGCTGATTGCCCAGCACGCCCGCGCTGGCGATCTTCGTGGTGCTGGTGACGACGGATTGCTGGCCGCCGGCGGCTGCTCGCCGGAGCCCGGCGAACCGCACCCGCTGACGACGGTCAGCGATGAGAGCAGCGGCGATGGCCGCCGAGGAGGCCATCAGGCCCGCTCGCCGTCCGCTGATCAGCACGTCGCCGACGTTAACATCCGGCCACCTTGCGGCTGGTCAGCCCGGGTCTTTGCGGCTGGCCAGCCGGTGTCGCAACGCATTTACGACAGTTTGTAGGACCACCACGACTTCCGGGTATTCCGGGAGCTAGGATTCATCAGTGAAGACCGCGGGGATGCCCCGACCGGATGTTTGGAGGACCTGTTGGTAGCCGAAGCGCCCCCAATTGGAGAACTCGAGGCTCGCCGTCCGTTCCCGGCCCGGCTCGGTCCCAAGGGCAACCTGGTCTACAAGCTGGTGACCACGACCGATCACAAGATGATCGGCATCATGTACTGCGTCGCCTGCTTCATCTTCTTCTTCATCGGCGGGCTGATGGCGCTGTTCATGCGCACCGAGCTCGCGATGCCCGGGCTGCAGTTCCTGTCCAACGAGCAGTTCAACCAGTTGTTCACCATGCACGGCACGGTGATGCTGCTGTTCTACGCCACCCCGATCGTGTTCGGCTTCGCCAACCTGGTGCTGCCGCTGCAGATCGGCGCGCCCGACGTGGCGTTCCCGCGCCTGAATGCGCTGTCGTTCTGGCTGTTCCTGTTCGGCGCGATGATCGCGATCGCCGGGTTCATCACCCCCGGCGGCGCCGCCGACTTCGGCTGGACCGCCTACACCCCGCTGACCGACGCGATTCACTCGCCGGGCGCGGGCGGTGACCTGTGGATCATGGGTCTGGCCGTCGGCGGTCTGGGCACCATCCTCGGTGGCGTCAACATGATCACCACCGTCGTGTGCATGCGCGCGCCCGGTATGACGATGTTCCGGATGCCGATCTTCACCTGGAACATCCTCGTGACGTCGATCCTGGTGCTGCTTGCCTTCCCGCTGCTGACCGCGGCGCTGTTCGGCCTTGCCGCCGACCGCCATCTCGGCGCGCACATCTACGACCCGGCCAACGGTGGTGTGCTGCTGTGGCAGCACCTGTTCTGGTTCTTCGGCCACCCCGAGGTGTACATCATCGCGCTGCCGTTCTTCGGCATCGTGACGGAGATCTTCCCGGTGTTCTCCCGTAAGCCGATCTTCGGCTACACCACGCTGATCTACGCGACGCTGTCGATCGCCGCGCTGTCGGTGGCGGTGTGGGCGCACCACATGTACGCCACCGGCGCGGTGCTGCTGCCGTTCTTCTCGTTCATGACGTTCCTGATCGCGGTGCCGACCGGTATCAAGTTCTTCAACTGGATCGGCACGATGTGGAAGGGGCAGTTGACCTTCGAGACACCGATGCTGTTCTCGGTGGGCTTCCTGGTCACCTTCCTGCTCGGCGGCCTGTCGGGTGTGCTGCTGGCCAGCCCGCCGATCGACTTCCACGTCACCGACTCCTACTTCGTGGTCGCGCACTTCCACTACGTGCTGTTCGGCACGATCGTGTTCGCCACCTACGCGGGCATCTACTTCTGGTTCCCGAAGATGACGGGCCGGCTGCTCGACGAGCGGCTGGGCAAGCTGCACTTCTGGCTGACGTTCATCGGCTTCCACACCACGTTCCTGGTGCAGCACTGGCTCGGCGACGAGGGCATGCCACGCCGCTACGCCGACTACCTGCCCACCGACGGCTTCACCACGCTGAACGTCATCTCCACGATCGGCGCGTTCACCCTCGGCATCTCGACGATTCCGTTCACCTGGAACGTGTTCAAGAGCTGGCGCTACGGCGAGCCGGTCACCGTCGACGACCCGTGGGGTTACGGCAACTCGCTGGAGTGGGCGACCAGCTGCCCGCCGCCGCGGCACAACTTCACCGAGCTGCCCCGCATCCGGTCCGAGCGCCCGGCATTCGAACTGCACTACCCACACATGGTGGACCGAATGCGCGCCGAGGCGCACGTCGGTCGCGCTCACGGCCCCGCCGACGGCGACGTGACGCGGCTCGACGGCGAGAACGTCCGCACCTGACCGACCGCACGGACTACCGGGGGTTAAAGGTCGCAAGGTGACTTCACCGATCGGCTCTTCGCGCAAGCGCTCATCGCTGTTGATCACCGTCACCGGACCCGATCAACCGGGTGTCACCTCGGCGTTGTTCGAGGTGTTATCACGGCACAAGGTTGAGCTTCTCAACGTCGAACAGGTCGTCATCCGCGGCCGCCTCACGCTGGGTGTGCTCGTCGCGGGACCGGGGGAGGTCGCAGGCGGCGCCGAGCTGCGCGACGAGCTGACAGCCGCGATCCACGGTGTCGGGCTGGACATAACGATCGAGCGCAGCGACGGCCTGCCGGTCCTGCGGGAGCCGTCCACCCACACCATCGTCGTGCTGGGCCGACCGATCACCGCAGAGGCGTTCGGCGTGGTGGCCCGCGAAGTGGCCGCGCTGGGCGTCAACATCGACTTCATCCGCGGCGTGTCCGACTATCCGGTGACCGGATTGGAGCTGCGGGTCTCGGTGCCCGCGGGAAGCGCCCATCGGCAGCTGCAGACAGCGCTGGCGCAGGTCGCGGTCAATGAGGGCGTCGACATCGCGCTCGAGGACTACAGCCTCGCGCGACGGGCCAAGCGGCTCATCGTCTTTGACGTTGACTCGACCCTGATCCAGGGCGAGGTCATCGAGATGCTGGCCGACCGGGTCGGCGCACATGCGGCGGTCGCCGAGATCACCGAGGCGGCGATGCGGGGCGAACTGGACTTCGCAGAATCGTCTGAACCGCAGGGTCGCGACGCTGGCCGGCCTGCCCGCCGAGGTGCTCGAGGAGGTCGGTGAGCAGATCGAGCTCACTCCGGGAGCACGCACCACGCTGCGGACATTGCGGCGCTTGGGTTTTCACTGCGGCATCGTGTCGGGCGGCTTCCGCCAGGTCATCGAACCGCTGGCGCACGAGCTGGAGATGGACTTCGTCGCGGCCAACCAGCTCGAGATCGTCGACGGCAAGCTGACCGGCCGGGTCATCGGCGAGATCATCGACCGGCCCGGAAAAGCCAAGGCGCTGAGGGACTTCGCGCAGCAAGCCGGGGTGCCGATGGAGCAGACGGTCGCGGTCGGCGACGGCGCCAACGACATCGACATGCTGGCCGCCGCGGGCCTGGGCGTGGCGTTCAACGCCAAGCCTGCGCTGCGTGAGGTCGCCGACGCGTCGCTGAGCAATCCGTACCTGGACACCGTGCTGTTCATCCTCGGCATCACCCGCGGCGAGATCGAGGCCGCCGACGCCCTCGACGGCGTGGTGCGTCGCGTCGAGATCCCCGACGACTAGACTCTTTCTCGCGGCGGATTGGGCGCGCGGACATGACTAGACGACGACGGCCGTCGGCTCCGGCGCCGACGAACCGGTGATGCTGTGCCAGGCGCGGGCGAGCAGTTCCACCGCCTCGGTCAGCTGTTCCTCCGGCAGCGCGTAGGGCACGCGGACGAACCGTTCCAGCGTGCCGTCCACGCCGAACCGCGGACCGGCAGGCAGATCGAGGCCGAGGCGGGACGCGGCCGCCGACAGTGCGGTGCTCATCGGCGCGGGCAGCCGCACCCACAGCGACATGCCGCCGACACCCGGGGTCGGCTCCCAGTCGGGCAGATGCTGGCTCAACAGCGACTGGCAGAAGCGCCCGGCGGGTCCGCAGGATCTCGCGGCGCTCGGGCAGTATCTCGTCGCGCCGGCCCAGAAGCCTTGCGGCAGCGAACTGTTCGAGAACCGCAGTGCCCATGTCGATCGACGGGCGCAGCGCGGCGATGGTGGCGATGGTGGCGCGCTCGGCGCGGATCCAGCCGACGCGCAGGCCGCCCCAGAACGACTTCGACATCGAGCCGACCGTCAGCACCAGATCGCGCCGCGTGGTCATCTCGGCGGCCATCGGCGCGGGCACCGGTTCGTCCAGCCACATGTCGAGAATGGTCTCGTCGATGATGGTGCGCGTCCTGCGTCTCGGCGATGATGCGCGCCAGGCGTTTTCGATCGGCCGCGGGCATCGTCAGCCCCGTGGGGTTCTGATTGTCGGGAATCAGGTAGGCCAGGTTCGGCGCCAGCTGGCTGACCGCGGCCTGCACGGCGTCCAATTCCCAGCCGTGCTCGGTCATCGCGACCGGGACGGGCCGCGCCCCGGCGGTGGTGATGGCCGACAGGGCGCCGTGATACGTGGGCTGCTCGACCAGCACGCGATCGCCGGGCTGCACGTAGGTCGTCAGGATCATGCTGATCGCGTGCAGTGCGCCGGTGGTCACCAGGACTTCATCGGGCTCGGTGGGAAGTCCGCGCTCGCAATATCTTTCGGCCACTGCCTGCCGCAGCGCGTCGACGCCGATGAGTTCGTGGCCCGGCTCGTGCAGATACGGCGTGACGTCGTGGGTCGCGTCGGCGAACGCCTCCATGACCGCGGCGGCCGGGGCGGACAGCGCGGCCGCGGCCAGGCTCACCGTCGGCGCGCGTGCGCTGTCGGTGTGGACGGCGGGGACGACCGGGAGCGCGGTCGTGCTGCGCGCGCCGCGGCGGGCATTGAGGTAGCCGTCGTCGCGCAGTTGGGTGTAGGCGGCGGTGACGGTGGTGCGCGACACGCGCAGCGCGTCGGCGAGCGCCCGCTCGCTGGGCAGCCGCGCCCCGACCGGAAGGCGGCCGTCGACGATCAGCAGCCGGATCGCATCGGCCAGACCCTGGTAGGCGGGGCCACTTCGACTGGATGTGCGCCAGTTGCCGAGTTCGCGGACCAAAAGATCCACATTGAGCGCTCGGGCGGGCATTTCGATCGTCATTTGCAAGCCAGTATGTGCCAACTGGCTATTGAAAGGCAAGCCAGTTGGTCGGATTATCGAGTCATGAGTACAAATTGGATGTCAAAACTGGCCCAGCCGATCGGCAGGATCTTCAAGCCGGCGGAGCGCATGCCCGCCGAGTTCCTCGACCGTGACGCCGAGCGGATGCGCATGGAACTCGACCTGATCCGGGCGCGCTTCCCGCACCATTCGTGACGTCGCTCGCAGACGGCAAGCGGGGCGCCCTGCGCGGCACCGCGCTGCTGGTCGGCCTGGCCGGCTACGGCTTCTCGATGGCGATGATGGTGCGTGCCGGCTTGGGGCTTGACCCGTGGGACGTGTTCCATCAGGGCCTGACCCTGCACACCGGGATGACGATCGGCGTCGCGTCGGCCGTGGTCGGCGTGGTCGTGCTGCTGGCCTGGATTCCGCTGCGGAACCGGCCCGGCATCGGCACGGTCGCCAACGTCATCGTCATCGCGATCACCGTGGACGCCGGACTGGCCGCTGTTGTCGGCGCCGACCACGCTGCCGTCGCGTATCGCGATGATGGTGGGCGCGGTGGTGTTCAACGCGTTCAGCACGGTCCTCTACGTCGGCGCCGGGCTGGGGCCGGACCACGCGACGGGCTGATGACCGGACTGGTCGTGCGCACGGGTGTTTCGGTGCGGGTGGTCCGCACCGCGATCGAGGCGACCGTGCTTGCCGTCGGGTGGCTGCTCGGCGGGACCGTCGGCGTTGGCACCGTCCTGTACGCGTTCGGGATCGGCCCGTTGGTTCAGCTCTTTGTTCGCATCACCCCCAAACGCGTACTCGCGGTGAGCGGTTGGGCTTCCGTCGCCGAGGCTAGCCGCAGGCGCGCGAGAACTTCCGTCGCCGCCGCCAGCGGTGGGCCACGCCGAAATCGATTTTTACGTGCCGTCGACGCGACCGGGCACGATCTGCAGCGTGCGCGTTGCCAGGGGTCGCGATCGTGCATAGACGACGGCCTGCGCGATGCCCGCGCGCATCGGTTGCGCCCCCGCGGGGGCGCGGCACATGACGGTGCTCGACACGCTGGCGCGAGACGCGATAGCGCTGGTGGACAGTAAGTCTTGTGACGCGCGCGCAATCCTGGGTATCGCGGGAAGTCCCGGGGCCGGGCAAGTCCACCCTGGTCGAACTCCTTCTGACGCGGATTGCGGCGATGAAGGGCAACGAGTGGGTCGGGCACGTGCCGATGGACGGCTTTCACCTCGCCGACGCCCAGCTTGATCGGCTCGGCAACCGTGCACGCAAGGGTGCACCCGACACGTTCGACGTCGCCGGCTATGCCCACGTGCTGGAGCGGGTCGGGCAGGAGACCGCCGGCCCGGTCTATGTGCCGGGATTCGAGCGGACGCTGGAACAGCCGCTGGCCGGTGCGCTCGTCGTGCTCCCCGGCGCCCGCCTGGTCATCACCGAGGGCAACTATCTACTGCTCGACGATCCGGCCTGGGCGCGGGCGCGTGCCGCAATGGACGGCGTCTGGTTCGTCGCGGGCGACGAGACCTTGCGCGTCCAAAGGCTCGTCGAGCGACACATCCGGTTCGGTAAGACCGCGGCCGAAGCGCGTGCCTGGGTGGCGGCCAGCGACCAACGAAACTCCGAACTCGTGTCGACGACCCTGGGCAAGGCCGACCGTGTCGTCGTGAACGGTTCGGCAGGCTGGGCGCTCGCCGAGTAGCGAATCCCCGGGAGCTGACCCGCGGGGTGCGCAACGGTCCTGATGGGGCACGATGTTCGAGTGCCCGTCGACGAAGGAGATCCAGCCGATCCCGACCTGCTGATCGATTTCGCCAGGGTGACTCTGCGGCGTGGCGGCCAAGTTCTGGTCGGTCCCGTCACCTGGTCGGTCGAACTCGACGAACGGTGGGTGGTCATCGGGCCGAACGGCGCAGGCAAGACATCGCTGCTGCGCATCGCCGCCGCCATGGAGCATCCGTCGTCGGGCACGGCGCTGGTCCTCGGCGAGCGGCTCGGCAGGGTCGACATGTCCGAACTGCGCTCGCGCGTCGGCCTGAGCAGTTCAGCGCTCTCGCAGAGCGTTCCCGACGGCGAGGTGGTGCGTGACCTCGTCGTCTCGGCCGGCTACGCGGTGATGGGCCGTTGGCGGGAGCGCTACGACGATGTCGACTACACCCAGGCCATCGACATGCTGGAGAGCGTCGGCGCCGAGCACCTCGCCGAACGCACCTACGAGACGCTCTCGGAAGGCGAACGCAAACGGGTGCTGATCGCCCGCTCCCTGATGACCGACCCGGAACTGCTGCTGCTCGACGAACCAGCCGCCGGCCTCGATCTCGGTGGCCGGGAGGAACTGGTCGCCCGGCTGGAGGATCTGGCCGCCGACCCGGACGCCCCGGCGATCGTGCTGGTCACCCACCACGTCGAGGAAATCCCGAGCGGGTTCAGCCATGGCTTGATCCTGTCCGAGGGCAAGGTTGTCGACGCCGGGCTGCTGACAGACGTGCTGACCGCGGAGAACCTGTCGAAAGCGTTCGGCCAGTCGATCGCCCTCGACGTCGTCGACGGGCGCTACTTTGCGCGGCGAGCCAGGAGCAGGGCGGCGCACAGGAGGCGAGCATGACCGACCCAGATCCGTTGATCCCGAGGCCTGCCGCGACGGTGATGCTGGTCCGCGACAAGCGCCCGGGCCTCGCCCGGGAACTCGAAGTGTTCCTGATGCGGAGGCACTCGGCGATGGAGTTCGTCGCCGGGGTGATGGTGTTCCCCGGTGGCGGCGTCGACGACCGCGACCGCAACGCCGACATCGCCTGGTTCGGACCCGAACCCCTCTGGTGGGCAGAACGTTTCGGCGTCGAACCAGATCTGGCCGAGGCGTTGGTGTGCGCCGCGGCCCGCGAGACCTTCGAGGAGTCCGGCGTGCTGTTCGCCGGACCGGCCGGTGATCCCGACGGCATCGTCAGCGATGCGTCGGTCTACGGCGACGCCCGGGAGGCGCTGGCCAATCACTCGCTGTCGTTCGCAGACTTCCTGCGGCGCGAAAACCTCGTGCTGCGCGCGGATCTGCTTCGGCCGTGGGCGAATTGGGTGACGCCGAAGGAGGAGCGCACGCGTCGCTACGACACCTACTTCTTCGTCGGCGCGCTGCCGGAGGGCCAACGCGCCGACGGCGAGAACACCGAAACCGACCGCGCGTTCTGGAGCACTCCGCAGGCGGGCCTCGACGAGTTCGCGCAAGGGCGCACGTTCCTGCTGCCGCCTACGTGGACGCAACTCGACTCGCTCAATGGACGCACCGTCGCCGAGGTGCTCGCTGTCGAACGTCAGATCGTATCCGTCACACCGCATCTGGCGGCCGACAAGGACACGGGCAACTGGGAGATCGAGTTCTTCAACAGCGACAGGTACAACGCCGCCCGCAACCGCCGCGCGCCCGAGGGCTACAGCCGAGACACCCCGCTTGCATGAATGAGTTCGTCTCGGTCCGCACCAGCGATGAGCAGCCCGGCATCGCCACTCTGCTGCTATCGCGCCCGCCGACAAATGCGCTGACCCGCCAGGTGTACCGCGAGATCATCGGCGCCGCGGCCGACCTCGGCGGGCGAGACGACATCACGGCGGTCATCGTGTTCGGCGGCCACGAGATCTTTTCCGCCGGCGACGACGTGCCCGAACTGCGCACGCTGAACGCCGCCGAAGCCGACGCCGCCGCACGCCTGTGCCGGGAGGCCATCGATGCGCTGGCCGCGATCCCCAGGCCCACGGTCGCCGCCATCACCGGGTACGCCCTGGGCGGCGGCATCACCCTGGCGCTGGCAGCCGACTGGCGGGTCGCAGGCGACAACGTCAAGTTCGGCGCGACCGAGATCCTGGCGGGCCTCGTCCCGGCCGGCGGCACCACGCGACTGGCCCGCGCCGTCGGCCTCAGCAAGGCCAAGGAGCTGGTCTTCAGCGGCCGGTTCATCGACGCGAAGGAGGCGCTGGCGCTCGGCCTGATCGACGAGATGGTGGCCCCCGACGATGTCTATGACGCGGCCCTGGCCTGGGCGAAGCGTTTCGGTGACTATCCACCCGACGTACTGGCTGCCGCGAAGGCCTCGTTCGGCGTTTAGGCTGCCCTGTTATGAGCTTCGAGGAAACCGACACCGCCCCTGATGTCGCCGCCGGGGCGGCTCCGGTGCCCAATCCGCATGCCACCGCGGAAGAGGTAGAGGCGGCCCGCCACGACTCCAAGCTGGCCCAGGTGCTGTATCACGACTGGGAGGCCGAGTCGTACGACGACAAATGGTCGATCTCCTACGACAAGCGGTGCGTGGACTACGCCCGTGACCTGTTCGACGCGACGGTGCCCGAGGACGAGCTGCGCAACCTGCCCTACGACCGCGCGCTCGAGCTCGGCTGCGGCAGCGGATTCTTCCTGCTCAACCTGATTCAGGCCGGGGTCGCCCGTCGCGGCTCGGTGACCGACCTCTCACCGGGAATGGTGAAGGTCGCCACCCGCAACGGCGAAAACCTGGGCCTGGAGATCGATGGACGGGTCGCCGACGCCGAGGGCATCCCATACGACGACGACACGTTCGACCTCGTTGTCGGCCACGCCGTGTTGCACCACATCCCCGACGTCGAGCTGTCGCTGCGCGAGGTGGTCCGCGTTCTCAAGCCGGGCGGCCGGTTCGTTTTCGCGGGCGAGCCGAGCAATGCAGGCGAGAACTACGCCCGGCCGTTGTCGACGCTGACGTGGCGAACCGTGACGAACGTGACCAAACTGCCGGGCCTGTCCGGCTGGCGGCGTCCGCAGGCCGAACTCGACGAGTCGTCCCGTGCCGCGGCGCTGGAGGCGATCGTCGACCTGCACACGTTTGATCCCAAGGACCTCGAGCGGATGGCGGCCAGCGCGGGCGCCGTCGAGATCTCGACATCCACGATCGAGTTCACCGCCGCGATGCTGGGCTGGCCGCTGCGCACGCTGGAGGCGGCGGTGCCCCCTGGCCGGTTGGGTTGGGGCTACGCCAAATTCGCGTTCAACAGCTGGATCACCTTGAGCTGGGTCGACGCCAACGTGTGGCGTCGCATCGTGCCGAAGGGCTGGTTCTACAACGTGATGGTGACCGGGGTCAAGCCGTCGTAGCCTTCGGCATCGACGACGTCGCCTATCTGCGCAGCGACGCCGGCGCGCAGGCGTTGCGTCAAGTCGCCGAGCGCCGGCTGACCGACAACTGCGCGAGTTGGCGACATCGCTTGGGCACGTGAGTGTTTCGGTGAGCGTGCCGCAGTCCTGGTGGAGACGACGTTGTTGCGCCGCAAGGCGGCGGCGAAGCTCAGCCGTGCCGACGACTGGCTGTTCACCGACGAGGCGCTGCAGCAGGCCACGGCCGGACCGGTGGCTGACCATCGCGCACGACGGTTGGCCGGGGCGCGGGTGCACGACGCGACGTGTTCGATCGGCACCGAGCTTGCGGCCCTGCGCAACTCGGCCGCCCAGCTCGTCGGCAGTGACGTCGATCCCGTTCGGTTGGCCATGGCAAGGCACAACGTCGCGGATGTCGATGTGTGCCGCGCTGATGCTCTGCGGCCGGTCACCCGCGATGCCGTCGTCCTGCTCGACCCCGCGCGGCGGAGTGCTGGACGGCGCCGGTTCGACCCGCGGGACTACACGCCCGCACTCGACGCGCTGCTCGACGCGTACCGCGGCCGCGACCTCGTCGTGAAGTGCGCTCCGGGAATCGATTTCGATGCGCTGTCACGGCTGGGCTTCGTCGGGGAGATCGAGGTGACCTCGTTGGCGGGCAGTGTGCGAGAGGCGTGTCTGTGGTCTGCGGAGCTGGCCGCGCCCGGGGTGAGTCGACGTGCCACGCATGCTCAGCGTCGGCGAGGAGATCACCGACACCGAACCCGACGACTGTGCGGTGGCACCTGCGGGACGGTGGATCATCGACCCCGACGGTGCGGTCGTGCGTGCGGGTCTGGTGCGCCACTACGCGGCCCGGCACGGTCTGTGGCAACTCGACCGCGACATCGCGTATCTGTCCGGTGACCGGTTGCCAGACCAGGTGCGGGGTTTCGAGGTGCTCGAAGAACTCGGCTACAGCGAACGGCGACTGCGCCAGGCGCTTTCGGCGCTCGACGTCGGCGCGGCCGAAATCCTGGTCCGCGGTGTGGACGTCGACCCCGATGTGTTGCGGTCTCGGCTGCGGTTGCGCGGACGGCAACAGGCGTCGGTCGTCATCACGCGGATCGGAAGCGGGGCCGCAAGCCGGGCAACGGCATTCATTTGTCGTCCGTCTCGGTTAGAGCGGCACGTACCCTTGGCAGTGATGCGCCGGTATCGAAACCGGTGCCGGCTGCGAGGACGTCCGACGATGCGCATTCTCAGCTTGGCAGCTCTGCTCGCGGCCGGTGTCGTCGCCGGCTCGGTTTTCACACCAACGGCTTCGGCGCAGTCGGGCTGCGCCGATCTGCGTGGGACCGTCGACCCGGAAGGGATCTGCCGGGTGCACACCACAAACGCGACCTACACCCTCGACCTCAGCTTCCCCAATGACTATCCGGACCCGCAGCCGGTGGTGGACTTCCTCACCCAGACCCGCGACGGATTCACCAACGTCGCGCAGGATCCGGACGCGTACAACCTGCCCTATGAACTTGACGCCGAGGGCGCCGGATACCGCTCGGGATCGCCGACCGGCGGCACGCGCAGCGTGGTGTTCACGGTGTGGCAGAACGTCGGGGGCGCCCACCCGCAGACGTTCTACCAAGCGTTCAACTGGAACGTCGCCACCAGCGCGCCGATCACTTTCGACACCTTGTTCAAACCGGGCACCAAGCCCCTGGACGTCATCTACCCGGAGGTCAACCGGTACCTGCAGAAGGAGCAGGGGATGATCGACCAGATACCGGAGAGCGAAGGCCGCGACCCGGCCAACTATCAGAACTTCGCGGTGACGGACGACTCGGTGATCTTCTTCTTCAGCCAGGGTGAGCTGTTCTCGGAGTCCGCCGGCCCGGTCCAGGCGTCGGTGCCGCGCGCCGTCGTGGCGCCGATGCTGGCGCTCTAGGCGGGCGCGAACCCGTAGACCACGCCTTCGCTGGTCGCGGTGACGACGCGGCGGTCATGGCCGATGGATACTCCGACGGGCCAGCCCGACGCGCGAGGCAGCGGATAGGCGTTGATCGTGTGGCCGTCGGCCGGGTCGAACACCGTCAGCGACAGACCGTCTTCCCCGTCACGCGCCACGGTGTACGCCACGTGGTCGCCGGATTGGCTCGACGCCGATAGCGGGGCGACGTCGTCGCGGGTCCACATGACCTCGCCGTGGTCGCCGTCGTCGTGCACCGCGAGAAGCTTCGCGCCCGGGCCGCCTCCGGCGATGATCAGCCCGTCGGGCGACACCGACGGGGGAGTCTGCGCCAGATAGTCCAGCGGCACCGACCATTTCGGCTTGCCGTCGGCCGCGTTGATCGCCCACAGGTGCTCGTCGCGTCCGTTGACGTACACCGTCGATCCGTCCGACGAGACCACCGGGCTGGCCAACGGTCCGCCACCCACGGCGTCACTGGTCCACTCCCGGCTCAGCAGCGGGTTCTGCCCCGGGCGGTAGCGCAGACCGACCAACACAGGCGCGTCGGCGTCGGGCTCCCACAATCCGAGGACCACGATTCCGGTCTGCGCGGCGAACGCCGGGGCGGCGGCGACCGGGCAGCGCGGGCGGGCCGGCGCACAGTCGGCGAGTCCGCGTTCGGAGTCCTTTGGATCCACGCCGGCCACCAGGTCCAACGGCGACCCGACGACGATGCCCTTGTGGGCGTCGAACACCAGCACCTGGCCGAGATGAGTCACCACCAGCAGCTGTCCCGGCTTCAGAATCCGCGGCGTGGTCGGCATCCCGATCACCGGTTGGCGCCAGCGAATCCACTGTGTGGGCGGGAACGACAGCATGGCACCCGGCTGGCCGACGTAAAGGTTGTCGAATCCATCGAAAAGGGGACTGGTGGCGCCGCCACCCTGCACGAGCCGGGTGCACCATCGCTGGCGGGCGCGATTGTCGGACTCCCACACCATCAGTGAGCAGCCGCCCGGCGGTTTGGGCATTGACGGCCAGGTAGCTGCCGGATCCGAGCGCGACCGCGGCGGCGAGGTCGCCCTTGACCGAGCGAGTCCACTCCAGCCGCAGTGTTTCGGCGCCCGCCGCCGGCACATAGCTGCTGTTGGCTGCGTCGCCGTATTGCGCCGCCCAGCCCGACGCCGCCTGCGCCTCCACCCACGAGTCGGTGTTCCCGCAGCCCGCCAGCGCGGCCGTGATCAGCGCCGTTGACGCCAGCACGATCGATCGCCGGAACACTGCACCCTTCCTGGTCGGTTCTGCACGCCTTAAAGACCCAGTGAGGGTAACCGTTCGGAGCCGAAGCGCTCGCGTAGGCTTTCCGGCCATGACGACGATGTGGGGGGCTCCGCTGCACAAACGCTGGCGGGGTTCACGGTTGCGTGACCCGCGTCAGGCGAGGTTCCTGACGCTGGCTTCGCTGCGCTGGGTGATGGCCAACCGCGCCTACACGCCGTGGTATCTGGTGCGCTACTGGCGGTTGCTGAAGTTCAAGCTCACCAACCCGCACATCATCACCCGCGGCATGGTGTTCCTCGGCAAGGGCGTGGAGATCCAGGCGACCCCGGAACTGTCGACGATGGAGATCGGCCGCTGGGTGCACATCGGCGACAAGAACACCATCCGCTGCCACGAAGGCTCTCTGCGTTTCGGCGACAAGGTCGTGCTCGGCAGGGACAACGTCATCAACACCTACCTCGACATCGAGTTTGGCGATTCGGTGCTCATGGCCGACTGGGTTTACGTGTGCGATTTCGACCACCGGATGGACGACATCCACGTGCCGATCAAGGACCAGGGCATCCTCAAGGGTCCGGTTCGGATCGGGCCTGACACCTGGATCGCGACCAAGGTCACGATCCTGCGCAATACGACGATCGGACGCGGATGCGTGCTGGGGTCGCATGCGGTGGTCAAGGGCGACATCCCGGACTTCTCCATTGCTGTCGGAGCACCGGCGAAGGTCGTCAAGAACCGCAAGCTGTCGTGGGAGACATCGGCCGCGCAGCGCGCCGAGCTCGCCGCGGCCCTGGCCGATATCGAGCGCAAGAAGGCGTCCCGCTAGCGCGGCACAAACCAGGTAGTGTTGGCCACACTCGCCGACGGCGAATTGGTTCGACAAAGAGCTATGTCGTAAGCGCCCGCATCCGCTGGGGCGACCGATGAAAAATTTACGGATCGCCCCGAGATCGACTCGGGCCCTACGCAGACACGCTGTTCGAACCCCGGGATGTAGAAATCGCAATCACACAGGTCGCCGCCTACGCGCATCTGACCGATGCAGACGTCGAGGCACTCGGCGGGAACTCGACGAGATCCGAGTTCGCATCGAGGACGCTCGTGGATCCAGCGACGCCGCCTACATCCGCCGCACGATCGCATTCCAGCGGACGCTGGACGCCGTCGCACGACTGATCATCGGCTGCAGCCGCGGCCGGATCGGTTGGCTGCTCGGAACCACCGCGCTGGCCGTCGCCAAGAGCGTGGAAAACATGGAGATCGGCCACAATGTCGGCCACGGCCAATGGGACTGGATGAACGACCCGGAGATCCACTCCAACACCTGGGAGTGGGACATGTTGGGTCTGTCATCCCAGTGGCGGTACTCGCACAACTACACGCACCACGTCTACTCCAACGTCATCGGCGTCGATGACGACATCGGTTTCGGCATCATGCGCGTAACCCGCGACGAGCCATGGCAGCCAAAACATCTGGCTCAGCCGCTCCGGAACTTTCTGTTGGCCGCCGTATTCGAGCTGGGCATCGCTCTGCACGGTTTGCACTCGGCGCACGACCGCGTGCAGGACGACGTCGAGAGATCGACCCAGACGCGAGCGATGGTCACCAAGCTCGTCCGCCAACTGGCCAAGGACTATGTGTTCTTCCCGGCACTCGGACTGCGCCGGTGGCGTCGGACGCTCGCCGCCAACATCGCCGCCAATCTCGGCAGAAATCTATGGACCTACGTGGTGATCTTCTGCGGGCACTTTCCCGACGGCGCCGAGAAATTCGATGCGGCGGTGATCGAACGCGAGACGCGATCAGAGTGGTATCTACGCCAGATGCTGGGGGCGGCGAACATCAATGCGGGCCCGGTGCTGGCGTTCATGACCGGCAATCTGTGCTACCAGATCGAGCACCACCTGTTTCCCGACCTGCCCAGTAACCGGTACGCGGAGATCGCCGCGCAGGTGCGGTTGCTATGCGACAAGTACGACTTGCCCTACACCACAGGCCCTTTGGCCCGCCAGTACATGCTGACCCTGCGGACGATCTGCAAACTTGCGCTGCCCGACCGCTTCCTGAGGGCAACGTCTGACGATGCTCCCGAGACCGCTTCGGAGCTTCGATTCGGCGTGGGCATCGCGCCGGGTGGCCTACCTGGGTCCAGGACGACGTGGATTGCGCACCGCGATGCGCGAACGGGCGAGACCCTTCGTGCGCGAGCTGCGTCGCGCGAACTAGGCGATCCAGTCGATGCCGAACGTGTCCGACAGGGCCGCGCGGCCGTCATCGGTGATTACCAGGGCCCGTCCGCGGGGCGTGCGCTTCACCCAGCCTCGCGGACACGAACGATCGAGCACAGCCCGGCCCGAGCGCACCGGAAAGATGGTGCCGCTGTTCGGTCCAGTCGACGCAGTAGCGCACGAGAGGCCTTTTGCTCGTTGGTAATTCGACGCCTACCCTGGTGAGGAAGGCCGCGCCCGTTCTCGGTGAGCTCATAGCGGATGTCGTGGCCGGGACTGCTCAGCGCGTCATGGCTGTCACGGTCCGGGTCGTAGCGGCCGTCGCCGCCGACGAGCACTTCGCGCTCGAGCAGGCTCGCCATCACCTGCACTCCCAGCCTGCCGGCGATGTGGTCGTAGCAGGTGCGCGCCGTCCGCAGTCGGGCCGCTCGGGTGCCTTCCCGCAGCGAGCGCACCGGGCCGCGTCGGCGCGAGCCGGCCCAGCTGCTCCAGCAGCTCGCCGACTTCTGGGCCGGCCAGCCGGTAGTAGCGGTTTCGGCCGTGCGTCTCCACGGACAGCAGGCCGGCGGCGGTCAGCTTGCCGAGGTGACTGCTCGCGGTGGGCCTGCTGACGCCCGCCTCGTCGGCGAGCACGCTGGCCGGGAGCGCCCTGCCGTCGTCGAGGGCCAGCAACACCTTGCACCGCGCCGGGTCGGCGAGCAGCGACGCGAGCGCCGCGATGTCGGCGTCCCCACGTGTCGGCAATGCTGCCGCGTCACGCATGACAGACCTCCTTCTCCGTGCGGCGTCGACCCGCACGCGTCCATCTCAGCGCGACCCCGGCGCCCACCAACTGGACCGCGCCGCGCAATGCCACGGCGATGCGGGCACCGCCGGTCCCGCCGACCGCCGCCATTGCACTACCCAACACCGCCACACCGACAGTGATACCCACCAGCCGCGCCAGGTTCACCACGCCGGACGCCAGCCCGGCGCGCTGCAGCGGAACCGCCGACATCGCCAGCCCGACGGCGGGGCCCGTGTTAGGCCAGGCCCGCGCCCGCCAGAACGAACGACAGCTCCAGCAGCCACATGCTCGGCCTGCGGGCCCGCCGCCGCGTACAGCCGCCATGCCCGCGGCCATCAACGCCAGCCCGGCGGTCATCGGCAGTCGCGGGCCTGTCCGGTGGGCGAGCGCGTTGACCGCCGGGATGAGCACCAGATAGGTCAGCGGCATCGGCAGGAACCAGATCGCGGTGGCCAGGCGCTGGCGCCCCGTTGCTGTTGGAACGCAAAGCTATTCACCAGCAGCAGCCCGTAGATGCCGAATGTCATCGTGAATGTGGCGACCAGCGCGGCGACCAGCCTGCGGCTGCGGAAGAGGTCGAGCGGCAGCATCGGATGCATCGGCGCGGCGCTGGCTCGCACAGGAACGCCGCGATGCACGCGACGGCCACGGCGGCCAGCGCGACCGTCACGGCGGGCGCCAGTCGTGCGGCCCTCGACCAGCACCACGGTCAGCGCGCCGAGCCCGAGCGATCGCCAGCGTCTGGCCCGCCACGTCGACGTTCGCGGCCTCGGGATCCCTCGATTCGGGCAGGTAGCGGTAGGTCATCAGCAGTGCGACGACGCCGACGGGCGCGTTGAGCCAGAAGATGTAGCGCCAGCCGATGGTGTCGGTCAGCACGCCGCCGAGGATCGGGCCGATCGCGGTGCTCATCGCGGCGGCCATGGCCCACGCCGCCGTCGCCCGGCCTCGCTCGACCGGGTTCGGGAAACGCGGCGGCCGTGATGGCCAGCCCCTGCGGCAGCATCAACGCGGCGCCGACACCCTGAATCGCGCGTGCGGCCAGCAGCAGCGGAAGGGACGGCGCCGCCGCACAAGCCAGCGAGGCGGCGACGAACGTCACGCAGCCCGACGCGCAGCAGCTTGCGCCTGCCGAACCGGTCGCCGAGTGATCCCGAGGTCAGCAGCAGCGCGGCGAACGTGATGTTGTACGCGTCGATCGTCCACTGCGCGCCGGAGATGCCGCCGCCGAGGTCGTCGCGGATCGCGGGCAGCGCCAGGTTGACCGCGTTCGCGTCGATGAGGCCGACGAAGAGCCCGAGGTAGGCCGCGATCAGGGTCAGCGTCGTGCGAACGTGAGCCTGTGTCGTGTCCATACCCGCACGCTAGGTGCGGAATGATTCGACGCCGGTCGAACTGTCAGCGGTCGGGCAGGGCGTGTTCGACGATGGTCCGCCGCCGGTGTGGCTCGCGTTCGCGGCGTTTGGCGGCCAGGTAGACCTGCGCGGTTTCGTCGGCGACGGTGTGCCAGTCGAAATCGGAGGTGAGCCGTTCGCGTGCGGCGATCGCCTGCTGCTGGGCGGCGTCCGGGTCGTCGAGCACCGCGCGGACCGCGGCGGCCAGGCCGGCGATGTCCCGCGGCGGGATAGGACATGCCGGTCTGCCCGTTGATCACCGCCTCGCCGAGGCCGCCGACATTCGACGTGACCAGGGGAATGCCCGTCGCCGCGGCTTCCAGCGCGACGATGCCGAACGGCTCGTAGTGGCTGGGCAGCACGGCGGCGTCGGCGGTGTGCAGCAGATTCACCAGCTCGTCGTGGTTGAGGTGGCCGGCGAACGATATGGCCTTGAGCACCTTGTGCTTTCGCGCCTGCTCCGTGAGCCACTTCTGTTGGGTGCCGGTTCCGGCGATGGCCAGCGTCGTGCCGGGGTGGGTGCGCCGGATGCGGGGCAGCGCCGCGATCAGAGTCGTGAATGCCCTTCTCGTATTCGAGCCGGCCGAGGTATACCAGCTGCGCGGGACCCTGACGGGGCCGTCGCTTCGCGAATGGCCAGCGCGCAGCGTCGATTCCGTTGCGGATCACCCGGGTCTCGGCGAGCGCCAGGCCCGAAGAGTTCGGTGATCTCATCACCCATGGATGCCGAACACGTGATGAGCGAATCGGATTCGTGCACCAGCCAGGACTCGACGGCGTGCACCTGGCGGCTGATGTCACCGGACACCCAGCCCGAATGTCGGCCCGCCTCGGTGGCGTGAATCGTGGAAACCAGTGGGACGTCGAAGTATTCGGCCAACGCGATCGCGGGATGTGCGACCAGCCAGTCGTGGGCGTGCACGACGTCGGGATGCCAGGTGGCGGCTGCGTTCGGTTCGCAGCGCGAGACCGGCGCGGACCATCGAATGTCCCATCGCCAGCGTCCAGGCCATCATGTCGCTGCCGAAGTCGAACTCGTGCGGGTCCTGTGCGGCGGCGACTACCCGTACGCCCTCGGCGATTTCGTCCGTCGATGGGTGCGTGCTCGGGTCGGTGTCCGACTCGGCGACGGCTGAGCACTACGACTTCGTGTCCGGCCTCCGCCAGCGCCGTGGCCAGGTGATGCACGTGGCGGCCCAGACCGCCGATCACCACCGGTGGGTACTCCCACGACACCAGGAGCACCTTCATCGGCGGCAACCGCCGTGCGTCGAGCGCGCCGAACAGGCCGTCGGCGCGGTTCCAGCCCTCGGCGAGCCGATGCGCGTGTTCGCGGCGGCCCGATGCCAGCGCCCCGGCGATCTCGCGGGTCGCGTGGGCGTGCAGATGCGCGCGATACCGCGCGTAGTCCGCGGCCGAGTCCTTGCTGACCATGAACGGCCAGTCACTGGACACCGTCAGCAGCGTCTCGCGCAGGATCTGGTCGGCGACGAAATTCCGTGCGGGCGGCAGGTCCGTCTCGCCGAGCGCCTTGTCCACCGTCGTCAACGCCGTGTCGACCACTTCGCCGTTCAGCTGGACCAGATCGGCGACCTTTTCGCCGGCCCAGACCTGCCAATCCTTGCCGGAACCCCAAGAGCTGGGCGGCAATTCGACGGGCGAGCCGACGAAGCCGTCGGCAACGGCGTCGGTCAGGGTGCCCACGCGGATGCCCGCCGCGGGAAGTGCACGCAGCACGCGCTCCAGCCACACCGGGCCCTCGTACCACCAGTGGCCGAACAATTCGGTGTCGAAGGCCGCGATCACGTGGGCCGGCCTGCCGATCCGCTCGCTTTCATCGAGGAGTCGTTGGCGGACGACGCCGACGAAATCGGCGACGTGTACGTCCACGGCGGCGTCGGCGCGCTGCGGATCGTATGGCGCTTTGGCGTCCGACGGCACGTTGCGGCCGGTGACGCGGGCCGGCTTCAGGCCGGTGGCGTGGTCGTAGGTATGAAAGTCGCGGTACGAGGAGTGGCCGGGATAGCCGGACTTCGGCGACCACACCCGGTAGGAGACCTGCAGGTCGCGGCCGAACGCGACGACGTCGGACGACGCGACCGGGCGGCCGAGAGCGGTGTCACCGTGCAGCGACGGACCGTCCACCATGAAATGGCCGATACCTGCTGTCGCGTAATCGATTTCCATGCCGGGCGCATACGCGCATTCCGGCGCCCAGATTCCGGTCGGGGTGTGCGCGAAGCGCTGTTGTGCGTCGGCGAGACCCTCGCGCAGCGCGAACTCCCGCAGTCGCGGATTCAGCAACGGCTGAAACGGATGCGACAGCGGCCCGCCGAGCAGCTCGATGGTGTCGGAGTCGATCAACCCCCGCAGGAGTGGGCTGCCGCCGTGGGCCCACAGTGTCGCGAAGTCGTTCAGCGCGCGCTCGGCCTCGTCGTGTTCGCGGATGCCGAACTGCCGCAGCGGCTCAGGAAGTGTCGTCGCCTCCAGGCCACGCAGGCCCCAGTTGGCCAGCCAGTGGTGCATGCCCGAAAGGCAGTACGGGTCGTCGAGTTGCGCGGTCACCACTGGCGTCATGCCCAGCGTCAACAAGTGATGACGGTCCTCGGCGGCCAGCGTGTGCAGGACACGCATCAGCGGTACATAGGCCGCCGACCACGACTGGTAGAGCCACTCCTCGCCGACCGGCCAGCGACCGTGATGGGCCAGCCACGGCAGGTGGGTGTGTAGGACAAGCGTGAACAGCCCGGGTACGGGCTCGTTTTCCGGCGGACTGGAGCGAAGTGACCGGGGTTCGAGTGAGTCACGGCCGCACCGCGATTGCAACCAGGTCCAGACTCGCGTCGATGTCTCGGTCAGAAGCCTCGAGCAGGTCGAAGTCGGCGGTCGTCACCGATGCGACGTCATCGAGCAGATCGGCGGGCCAAGGTGCGTCGGCCAGCGCACGGGCGATCTGGGCGTCGATGAGCGAACCGCCGTGACGTGCGTCGAGCTCGACCAGGCGGGGGCCGTGAAAAACGCCCAGCATCGACTCGACCGAAAAGCCCGCACCGCACAGCAGTTCGGTCAGCTCGGCGGCGTTCAGCTCGCGGGTGTGGAACGGGTTGATCGGGGTGTCCCGGCCGGGGGAGAAGGTGATGCGGTTCGGTGTCGACATCAACAGCAGCCCGCCCGGTCGCAGGACTCGCAAGCACTCGGCCACGAATTGCGCTTGGTCCCAGAGATGTTCGATCACCTGGAAGTTGACGACGACATCGACGGCGCCGTCGGGCAGCGGTAACGAGGCCAGGTTCCCCTGGCGCATCTCCACCCGCGGGTAGCGGGCGCGGACATGGGCGACGGCTGACTCGTCGTAGTCAAGCCCGATGACGTGGCGCGCACCCTCGGCGATCAGATCCGCGCCATAACCCTCGCCGCAGCCCGCTTCGAGCACGTCACGGCCGGCGCAGCGGTCGGCCAGCCGCTCATAGACGACCTCATGGCGACGGAACCAGTAGTTCTCCTCCGCGAGGCCCGGAACGGTGCGCTCCCCGGTCAGGGGCAGATCCGGGCCACCGGTAACGAATGCGCTCATTGCAAGGCAGGCTAACGCGGATCGTCTCGCCGGCGAACGGTTCACCGGCTACGGGCTGCTAGAACGCAAACTTCGACCAGCTATGGTGTTCCTGCGAGCCACCATAAGTTACCCGCGAGTAACATGGTGGCAGTTGCTTGAAACGTGGTAGTGCGGGCCGGTCGTCGGCCCCTTCGAGGAGGACGAACCAGACTCATGACGAACATCGTGGTCCTGATCAAACAGGTCCCTGACACGTGGTCGGAGCGCAAGCTGACCGACGGCGATTACACCCTCGACCGTGAGGCCGCCGACGCCGTGCTCGACGAGATCAACGAGCGCGCCGTCGAGGAAGCGCTGCTGATCAAGGAGAAGGAAGGCGCCGAGAGCACTGTGACAGTGCTCACAGCCGGCCCCGAGCGCGCGACCGAGGCGATCCGCAAGGCCCTGTCGATGGGCGCCGACAAGGCGGTCCACCTGCTCGACGACGGCATGCACGGATCGGACGTCGTGCAGACGGGGTGGGCGCTGGCGCGCGCGCTGGGCACCATCGAGGGCACCGAACTCGTGATCGCGGGCAACGAGGCCACCGACGGCGTCGGCGGCGCGGTTCCGGCGATCGTGGCCGAGTACCTCGGCCTGCCTCAGCTGACCCACCTGCGCAAGGTGTCGGTCGAGGGCGGGAAGGTCACCGGCGAACGCGAGACCGACGACGGCGTGTTCACCGTGGAGGCGTCACTGCCCGCGGTGATCAGCGTCAACGAGAAGATCAACGAACCGCGCTTCCCGTCCTTCAAGGGCATCATGGCCGCCAAGAAGAAGGAAGTGACGACGCTGACGCTGGCCGAGATCGGTGTGGAGGCCGACGAGGTCGGTGTCGCCAACGCCGGTTCGAAGGTGCTGGCGTCGACGCCGAAGCCGCCGAAGACCGCGGGCGAGAAGGTCACCGACGAGGGCGAGGGCGGCACCAAGATCGCCGAATACCTCGTTGCTCAAAAAATCATCTAGCCGACGCAAGCAAAAGACACCGAAAGACGTAGAAGACACATGGCTGAAGTACTTGTGCTCGTCGAGCACGCTGATGGGGCGCTGAAGAAGATCAGCGCCGAATTGATCACCGCCGCCCGCAAGCTGGGTGAGCCCTCCGCCGTAGTGGTGGGCAAGTCGGGCACGGCAGGGCCGCTGACCGACGGACTGAAGGAAGCCGGCGCCGCCAAGATCTACGTCGCCGAATCCGATGACGCCGACAACTACCTGATCACGCCGTACGTCGACGTGCTGGCCTCCCTGGTGGAGTCCGCCGCCCCGGCAGCGGTACTGCTGGCCGCCAGCGCCGACGGCAAAGAGGTCGCAGGCAGGCTCGCCGCGCGGCTGGGCTCCGGTCTGCTGGTCGACGTCGTCGAGGTCAAGGAGGGTGCCAAGGGCATCCACTCCATCTTCGGTGGCGCGTTCACGGTCGAGGCCGAGGCGACGGGTGACACCCCGGTGATCACCGTGCGTCCGGGCTCCATCGATGCCGAGCCCGCCGCGGGCGCAGGCGAGGTCGTCAATGTCGAGGTGCCCGCGGCCGCCGAGAACGCGACGAAGATCACCAAGCGCGAGCCGGCCGCGGCGGGCGATCGCCCGGAGCTCACCGAGGCCACCGTCGTCGTGTCGGGCGGTCGCGGTGTCGGCAGCGCCGAGAACTTCAACGTGGTCGAGGAGCTGGCCGACTCGCTCGGTGCCGCGGTCGGTGCATCGCGCGCCGCCGTCGACTCCGGGTACTACCCCGGCCAGTTCCAGGTCGGCCAGACCGGAAAGACGGTGTCACCGCAGCTGTACATCGCGTTGGGCATCTCCGGGGCGATCCAGCACCGCGCCGGCATGCAGACGTCCAAGACGATCATCGCGGTGAACAAGGACGAGGAGGCGCCGATCTTCGAGATCGCCGACCTCGGCATCGTCGGCGACCTTTTCAAGGTCGCGCCGCAGCTGACCGAGAAGGTCAAGGCCCGCAAGGGCTGAGTTCACTCAACCGGCAACACGCGAACGCCCCGACGCAAGTCGGGGCGTTTTGCGTTTCGGCGACGAAACCGCACAGCCACGCGACGACTACGGATTCTCAAGGGTTCGGCGGGGCCGACGGCCTGCGAAAGTGATTGGTGTGACAGTCGAAACTGCTCAGAAAGGTTCTCGGAAATGAAGATCACGGTAATCGGTGCAACCGGTCTCATCGGCTCCAAGGTGGTCGCTCTACTCGCAGACGCGGGCCACACCGTGGTCTCGGCGTCCCGCCGGTCAGGTGTCGATGTGCTCACAGGTGACGGTCTGGGAGAAGCGCTGCGCGGTGCCGACGTTCTGGTCGACCTGACGAATTCGCCGTCCTTCGAGGACGATCCGGTGATGGAGTTCTTCTCGACGTCGACCACCAATCTGGTGAAGTCGGCCACAGCGGCCGGCGTGGGCCACTATGTCGCGCTGTCGATCGTTGGGGCCGACGGACTGCCCGACAGCGGCTACATGCGCGCCAAGGTCGCGCAGGAAACGATCGTGACCGAATCAGGGCTGCCGTACACAATCGTGCGCGCCACGCAGTTTCACGAATTCGCCGAGGCCATCACGGGTTCGTTGACCGTGGGTGACCAGGTACAGGCGCCCGACGCGCTGATCCAGCCGATCGCGTCCGACGACGTCGCCGCCGAGGTGGCCAACGTCGCCGTGGCGCCTGCCCGCAACGGCCACGTCGACATCGGCGGACCCGACAAGATCTCCTTCGCCGACCTCGCCCGCGCGGTGCTGCGCGTACATTGTGACGACCGGCCGGTCGTCGTCGACGCGCACGCGACCTACTTCGGCACTCCGGTGGACGACCGCAGCCTGGTCACCGGCGACGACGCCGTCATCGCCAAAACTCGGTTCGTCGACTGGTTAGAAGGGCGATGACGACCTTGGAAATGGCTGAGCCACAAAGCGATCTGAGCAGAGTCATCGACGAACGCCATTCCATCCGCATGTTCCTCCGCGACAAGCCGGTGCCGCGCGCACTCCTCGAAGAGGCGCTCGCACTGGCGATGCGTGCGCCGTCGAACTCCAACATTCAGCCGTGGCGGCTGTTTTTCGCGACAGGGCCTCGCCGCGACCGGTTGGTGGAGGCGCTGTTGGAGCGGGCCTCTGCCGGGTTCCCTGCGACGATGGGAATTCCCGAGAGCTTCGCGCCGCTGCGCCAGGAGTTGGGCGCGATGGTCTACGGATCGATGGGCGTGGCCCGCCACGACGCAGAGGCGCGTCGGACCGCCCAGCTGCGCAACTGGGAGTTCTTCCGCGCACCGGTGGCCGGAGTCGTCTGCATGCATCGCGACCTCGAGCTTGTCGACAGTCTCGGCGTCGGGATGTTTCTGCAGACGCTGGTGCTCGCACTGACCGAACGCGGCCTGGGAACGTGCGTGCAGGTGTCGATCGCGCAATTCCCGGACGTGCTGCACGAGCAACTGGACATTCCGGACGACCTGCGCGTCCTGTGCGGCCTGTCCGTGGGTTACCCCGATCCGGAATTTCCGGCCAACCACCTGCGGATTCCCCGCAATCCCATCGAACAGAACGTGGTGTTTCTCGACGGCTGAGGCGCACCCCGTGCGCACTGGGGAGCCCGAGAGCGCGTCCAATTCGTCACCTAGCGCTCACAGACACGACACGCAGTCGATGCCATCCGGAGATGCGGCCGCGCGACCGTGCAGCCATGAGCACTGCTTCTGTACTCATCGCCCCCGACGACATTGACGATGCAGCCGGAGCTTCATCGTCAATGCCCCGCTACACCCTGCTGCTGTCAACCGATTCTGCGCTCATCGACGCTGCGCAGCGCCTTCGCCACAACGTGTTCACCTCTGAGCCCGGCTTCGCGCTTGCGGGCGCGGCCAACGGGCGGGACGCCGACCGCTTCGACGAGTACTGCGATCATCTGCTGGTCCGCGAGGACAATTCCGGCGAGCTCGTCGGCTGCTACCGGATGCTGCCGCCGCCCGGCGCCATCGCCGCCGGGGGCCTGTACACCGCAACCGAATTCGATGTGACGGGGCTCGACTCACTGAGGCCCTCCCTTGTCGAGATGGGCCGCGCGGTGGTGCGGGAGGATCACCGCAACGGCGGTGTGGTGCTACTGATGTGGGCCGGCATCCTGGCCTACCTGGACCGTTGCGACTACGACTACGTGACCGGCTGTGTGTCGGTGCCCGTGATCGGCCCCGACGACGAAGCGCCCGGCACCCAGATCCGCGGCGTGCGCGACTTCGTCCGTCGTCGCCACGCCGCACCGCCGGAGCACACCGTGCATCCGCACCGACCGGTGACGGTCGACGGCAAGGGGCTCGACGGCATCGATCCGCCTGCCCGGGTGGCGGTGCCACCGCTGATGCGGGGCTACCTGCGGCTCGGGGCCCAGGTGTGCGGCGAGCCCGCCCACGACCCCGACTTCGGGGTGGGCGACTTCCCTGCCCTGCTCGATAAACGCCGGGCCGACACCCGCTACCTCCGGCGACTGAGATCGGTCGGCGCGGCTTCCGCGATGGCTGACGGGATCTCATCGTGACCGCCGAAAGCGCGTGGGTGCCGCGGGCATCCTGCGACGCCAGCTGCGTGACCGCCACGGAGGCGCCTGCCGGGCAGCGGATGGCGGTCGCGTGGCGAATCGCCGTGCGGGCCACCTTCGCGGTTCTTCTCTTGTCCGCGACGCCGCTGCTTGCCATCCCGGTCCCGGGGCGCTCACATGTCCAGCGGAGCTACTGCCGACTGATGTTGCGCTGCCTGGGTGTGCGAATCACCGTGTCCGGTGGGCCGATCCGCAACCTGCAGGGCGTGCTGGTGGTCAGCGGTCACGTTTCCTGGGTCGACATCTTCGCCATCGGTTCGGTCATGCCGGGACGTTTCGTGGCCAAGTCCGAGATGACCACCTGGCCAGGCCTCGGAATGCTGGCGCGCCTGATGAAGGTCATCCCGATCGAGCGGGAGAACCTGCGACGCCTGCCCAACGTGGTGCACACCATTGCCGAGCGGCTGCGTGCCGGCCAGACGGTCGTCGCGTTCCCCGAAGGGACGACGTGGTGCGGCCTGGCATACGGCCGGTTCCGGCCTGCGATGTTCCAGGCCGCGGTCGACGCGGGCAGGCCGGTGCAGCCGCTGCGCCTGAGCTATCACCATCGCGACGGCCGACCTTCAACCGTCGCCGCCTATGTCGGCGACGACACGCTGCTGGCCTCCATCCGGCGCCTCATCACCGCGCGGCGCACGATCATCCGTGTGCAGGTCGAGTCGCTGCAGTTGCCGGGCGAGGATCGGCGTGATCTCGCGGCCCGCTGCGAGTCCGCCGTTCGCGGCCAGCTGTCGCGGCGGGGCCACGGGCACGCACTGGTGGCCTGACCACGGCGTCTGGTGGCCGTTCCGGGGCGGCTACGATGGAACGGCCATGACCTCGGAAACTGGGCCAGATTTTCGCGCAAGCGCGTCATCGCCGGTCTATCTCGATCACGCCGCCACCACCCCGATGCACCCCGCTGCCATCGAGGCGATGACGGCTGTGCTTTCGACGGTGGGTAACGCCTCGTCGCTGCACGGTACGGGCAGGGTGGCGCGCAGGCGGATGGAGGAGGCCCGCGAGACGCTGGCCAAGCTGTTGGGTGCGCGCCCGTCCGAGGTGATCTTCACCGGCGGCGGCACCGAGAGCGACAACCTGGCCGTCAAGGGCATCTACTGGGCCCGCCGCGACGCCGATCCGCGCCGCCGCCGCATCGTCACCACACCCGTCGAGCACCATGCGGTCCTGGATGCGGTGGAATGGCTCGCCGAACACGAAGGCGCCGAAGTGACCTGGCTGCCCGTCGAGGACGACGGGTCCGTGGCACCCGGACGGCTGCGCGAAGCACTGCAGAACCACGACGACGTTGCGCTGGTGACCGTCATGTGGGCGAACAACGAGGTCGGCACGATCCTGCCCATCGCTGATTTGGCTTCGATCGCCGCCGAGTTCGACGTGCCGATGCACAGCGACGCCATTCAGGCGGTGGGTCAGATACCCGTCGATTTCACGGCGAGCGGACTTTCGGCGATGAGCATCGGCGCGCACAAGTTCGGGGGACCGACCGGAGTCGGCGCGCTGCTGTTGCGTCGCGACACCGCATGCGTGCCGTTGCTGCACGGCGGCGGTCAGGAACGCGACGTCCGTTCTGGCACACCCGATGTCGCAGGCGCCGTCGCGATGGCCGCGGCGGCGAAGGCAGCCATCGATGGTCTCGAGGCCAATACCGCACGCGTGCGGGAACTTCGTGACCGGTTGATAGACGGTGTTCTCGCGGGCATCGACGACGTGCGCCTCAACGGAGCGACCGGCGCCGGACGGCTGCCCGGCAACTCTCACTTCACGTTCCGGGGCTGCGAGGGCGACTCGCTGCTGATGCTGCTGGACGCCAAGGGAATCGAGTGTTCGACCGGCTCGGCGTGCACCGCCGGTGTCGCGCAGCCGTCGCACGTGCTCATCGCGATGGGCGCCGACCCGGCCAGCGCCCGCGGCTCCCTGCGGTTGTCCCTGGGCCACACGAGCACCGACGCCGACGTCGACGCCGCGCTGGCGGCCCTGCCGGCCGCGGTCGAGCGTGCGCGTCAGGCGGCGCTGGCCAGTTCCGGAGTTGTGGACTAGCCGATGATGCGCGTGCTCGTGGCCATGAGCGGCGGCGTGGACTCCTCGGTCGCCGCCGCCCGGATGGTCGACGCCGGGCATGACGTGGTCGGCGTGCACCTCGCGCTCTCGTCCGCGCCGGGCACACTGCGAACCGGGTCGCGCGGATGCTGCTCGAAGGAGGACGCAGGCGACGCCCGCCGCGTCGCCGATGTGCTCGACATCCCGTTCTACGTCTGGGATTTCGCGGATCGCTTCAAGCAAGACGTGATCGACGACTTCGTCTCGTCCTACGCCCGCGGCGAGACGCCGAACCCCTGCGTGCGGTGCAATGAACGAATCAAGTTCTCCGCGTTGGCTGCTCGTGCCCTGACACTTGGATTCGATGCCGTGGCCACCGGCCACTACGCGCGGCTGTCCGGCGGACGGTTGCGCCGCGCCGTGGACGCCGACAAGGACCAGTCGTACGTGCTCGCGGTGTTGACCGCCGAGCAGCTGCGCCACGCCGTGTTCCCGATCGGTGACACGCCCAAGCCACAGATCCGCGACGAGGCAGCGCGCCGCGGGCTTGCAGTCGCCGACAAGCCGGACAGCCACGACATCTGCTTCATCCCGTCGGGGGATACGCGCGCATTCCTCGGGGCGCGGATCGGCGTGCGCCGCGGGGCCGTGGTCGACTCCGGCGGCACGTTGCTCGCCGAACATGACGGCGTGCACGGCTTCACCGTCGGCCAGCGCAAGGGCCTGGGCATCGCCGGGCCGGGCCCGGACGGACAACCGCGCTACGTGACTGAAATCGACGCCGATACGGGCACGGTTCACGTCGGCGATGCGGCCGATCTCGACGTCTCGGCGCTGACCGGCGAGCGGCCCGTCTTCACCTCTGGCGTCGCGCCCGACGGCCCGGTCGAGTGCCAGGTGCAGGTGCGTGCGCACGGCGGCATCGGCGAGGGCGTTGCGCACTTGCGCGACGGAAAGCTCCTCGTCGACCTGCGCGCCCCATTGCGTGGGGTGGCGCCCGGGCAGACGATGGTGCTGTACCGGCCCGATCTCGACGGCGACGAGGTGCTCGGCAGCGCGACGATCGCGCGCTGATCGATCAGTCGGGGACCTTGGCAAGAATGTTCGTCATCACGATGTCGGGCACCGAGCCGGGAAATCTGCAGAACGTCACCTCGACGAGCACCACGGATTTCAGCCGGTAGTCGCGCCCGCATGTGCTGGCCGGGCGCGTCTGCAGGGCGTCCGCGGTGGCCGACCACTCGCCGACGAACATCGATCCGAAAGTCGTTGAGCCGCAGCCATCCACCGATCCAACGAGGCTGTCGAATGCACGACGGGCGGTGACGGGGTCACGATAGGCCGCCGCGCCCTCGGAGATCAGACCGGCGTCGGGTGGATTCTGAAACGTCGTCTTGTGGAACTCCTCGACGTCAGGGCCGAATATCTGCGTCTCGGCGAACACCCACTGGCATTGCGGCGGAGCGTCTTCCGCGAGCGGCCCGATATCGACGGGGACCTTGCCGTCCATGCTCGGAACTATGGTGAGATCCTCGCCGGCGCCTGTGATCGCGCGCATCTGCGATTGGTCGAGCATGATCGTCTCGACATCGAGGGGAGACAACGATTCGTCGTCGATGCCAGGTGCCGAGCGCACCGCATTGCCGCTGACCGTTTGCGTGCACCCCGCCGCGAGCACTGCCGCGGCGCACCACACCACGAAGGGCCTGGGCGATACGGGCATGGCATTCCCTCCCAACCCTTCCGGGACCGAGCCTAGCCCGATCGAATACTGTTCAACGAGTGAGCGTTTTCGCCGCAGCGACCGGGATCGGGTCGTGGCCGGGAACGACGCCGCGCCTGGCCGCAGAGGTTGTCGTCGGCGAACTGCACACCATGCCGCATCTGGTCGAGTTACCGGCCCGCGGCGTCGGTGCCGACATGATCGGACGCACGGGTGCCCTGCTCGTCGATATCGGGATCGACACCGTGCCGCGCGGCTATCGCATCGCATCGCGTCGCAGCTCGGCGGTTCGGCGGGCGACCAGCCTGCTCGACGAGGACATCGACGCTCTCGAGGAGGCATGGGAGAAGGCGGGGCTGCGCGGCGGGTCGCGCACGGTCAAGGTCCAAGCGTGCGGGCCGATCACGCTGGCGGCGCAACTGGAATTGCCGGGCGGTCATCGCGCCATCACGGACGCAGGAGCGGTTCGAGACCTCGCCGGCTCGCTTGCCGAGGGTCTGGCTGTCCACCGGGCGCAGGTCGCCAGGCGCCTCGACACCCGCGTCGTCGTACAGTTCGACGAGCCGCTGCTGCAGGCCGCTCTGCTTGGCCGGCTGACCGGGGTGACCAGCATGACACCGGTGCACCCGGTGGATGAATCGCGTGGCCATCGGGCTGCTCGACGATTGCGTCGCCACCGTGGGCGCCGATGTCGTGCTGCACAGCTGCGCGCCCGAATTGCCGTGGAACATGATGGGGCGCAGCGCTGTTCACGCGGTGTCGGTCGACGTGTCAACCCTTGTCGCTGCCGATCTCGACGGCATCGGCGAGTTCGTCGAAAGCGGGCGCACGGTGATGCTCGGCGTCGTTCCGTCGAGCGCCCCGGACACGCGGCCGTCGGCGGACATGATGGCCAAGGCGGCGGTCGCCGTCACCGACCGGCTCGGCTTTCCCCGTTCCGTGTTACGGGAGCGGATCGGCATCACCCCCGCCTGCGGACTGGCGGGCGCCACTCCGGAGTGGGCCCGCGCAGCCATCGAGCTCGCGCAGAAGGCTGCCGACGCGGTCGCCGACGATCCCGACGCGATCGCTGCCGACTAGTCGCGGAAGCGCAACCAAAAGGTTGCGCATTGCGTGCGTTCTGGCTAGCGTGAGAAGCAACCAGGAGGTTGCATATGAGTACAGATCGGATCGAGAAGGAAGTACTGCTGAGGGCACCGCTGGACCGGGTCTGGCGGGCGATCAGCGACGCCGAGGAGTTCGGCCGGTGGTTCGGGGTGCGCTTCGACGGCCCGTTCGTCCCCGGCACGTCGGTCACCGGCGTGATCACCCCGACCACCGTCGATGACGACGTCGCCAAGGCCCAAGAGCCGCATGCAGGCAAGGCGGATGCCTGGCAGATCGTCGCCGTCGAGCCGCAGCGGCGGCTGGCGTTCCGCTGGCACCCGTACGGAGTCGAGGACGACGTCGACTACTCGAGGGAACCGACGACGCTGGTGGAGTTCACGCTGGCGGACACCGCCGATGGCGTGCTGTTGCGCATCGTCGAGTCCGGCTTCGACGCCATTCCCGCCGAGCGGCGTGCGTCGGCGTTCGAGTCCAACAGCGAGGGCTGGGCCGCGCAGACCGAGCTGGTGCGCAAGTACCTGGCCCTCAGCGAGAAGGTGTGAGCACATCTGCGGTCGCCGGGGCGCCGTTGTCGCACCTTTTCAATGCCCTCGGCGACCCGAACCGTCTGCGCATCATCACCCGGCTGTGTGATGACGGGCCGTGTTCGACGTCAGAGGTGACCCGGGTCGTGTCGGTCAGTCGGCAGGCGGCGACCAAACACCTGTTGCTCTTGGAGGCAGTGGGGCTGGTGAGCAGTCAGCGAACACGGCCGGGAACGCATCTGGCGGGTGCGGCCCAAGCCGCTGACCGACGCCAGCGAATACCTCACCGCGTTGTCGCAGCGTTGGGATCAGTGCGATCGACCGGTTGCGCGCCTACGTCGAGGATGGATAGCCGGGATTTGCGTACGTTCCCGACAGACGTGCTGTAAGCGCGGGCGCCGCATGCAAGAATGCTTTGCAGACGACGAGAGCGTCAATTCGTCTTCGCCGCTAGCAGGAGAGTAATCGTGGCCCGATTGAACCCACGCCTGGCCGCAGGTGTCGGTGTCGTGTCCGCTTTTTTCCTGCTGGGGGGTCCGGGCGCGGCGCCGCGCTCGCAGATCCGGGTGATTCACATTCGGACAGGGGCAACAGCTCCAACAAGGACGGCACACACGGTCGGGGCGGTTCGGACAGCGCAGAGGCCGACGACGCGAACGACGATGGCAACGCGTAACGGCAACGGCAACGGCGGAAATCACCACGTCGATGAGGATGCGAAACGGGGTGTCGAGGCCGCCCCACGGGTCCGCGTCGGGTCGGGCCGAGACGATCAGCAATGGCTAGCGCCGGGTGGAGCCGTCGCGAGCGACGTTTCCGGCGCGCCCGCTTAGCCATCGCGAGCGACGACGACTCTGGCGCGACGGGTGCGACCGGCCCCGAGGACGAAGCCGGCTCCGACAGCCCCAGTGCGCCCGAGTCCGGCTTCACCTCGCCACGCGTGACGTTCGGCAACGGACGCACACCGGGCGCTCACACCCAAGTCACCGAGCCGGACTTCGAGGCGCCGGCGGCCGCAACCCGAGCCGGCGCCGCCACCACCGCCGCCACCGCCGCCGCCCGCTCCTGCGCCGCTTCCGTCGTGGGTGGACCGGATCGCCGCGCCGCCGGCCCCGGCGGAACAAATGGGGGTCACCCCGGCGGCCGACTGGTCTGATCCCCTGTGGGGTGTCGCGGGGCTGCTGCTCATTCCCGCGGCCGGTGCCACACTCGGTTACCGGCAGGCGCGCGCCGCGCAGGCGGTCGACCGGCTACGCCAGGCCTGAACCGCTGCGCAGATCCTTCCGCAGGATCTTGCCCGCACGCCGACTTCGGAACCGCGTCGATGAACTCCACCTGACGCACCTTCTTGTACGGCGCGACCTGACCGGCGACGAACTCCATCACCTCGTCCGCGGTCAGCTCGGCGTCAGATAGCTTGACCACGAACGCCTTTGGCACCTCTTCGCCCGACTCGGTATCGGTGACGCCGATCACTGCGGCATCGGCGATCGCCGGATGGCTCAGCAGCACCGCCTCGAGTTCGGCGGGCGGCACCTGGTAGCCCTTGTACTTGATCAGCTCCTTGAGCCGGTCGACGATGTACACGCAGCCGTAGGAGTCGACGCGCGCCAGATCGCCGGTGTGCAACCAGCCGTCGTCGTCGATCGTTTCGCGCGGTGGCCTCTTCGTTGCCGAGGTAGCCGGCCATCACGTTGGGGCCCTTGAACCAGAGTTCGCCGGTTTCGCTGAGACCCTCTGCGGGAGGATCGATTTCGTCGCCGGTCTCGGGATCGATGATCTTGGAGGCGGCGTTGGAGACCGTCCACCCGACCGAGCTCAGCGGGGCGGTGGTGCCCATGTTGCTCTGGCCGCCGTCGAACGGGGTGATGTGGCTGACCGGGCTCAGCTCGCTCATGCCGTAGCCCTGGACCACGCGGCACCCCAGCCGCTCGCGCGACGGCGCGACCGAGATCGGCATCCAGTGGCGCGGCGCCGGACATGACGGTGTTCAGCGAGGTCAGGTCGTAGGAGTCGATCAGCGGATGCTTGGCCAGCGCGACGGCGACCGGCGGCGCGATGAAGGCGATCGTGCACTTGTGGTTCTGGATGTTGCTCGAGGAACTCCTCCAGATCGAAGCTCGCGCATGATGACCAGCCGCGCCCGCGCGTGCAGGGCGGCGTTGAGCAGCACCGTCATGCCGTAGATGTGGAAGAACGGGCAGGACGGCGAGGACGCACGTCGTCGGCGACCATTCCGTGCAGCGGGCGGATCTGCGCGACGTTGGCCACCAGGTTGCGGTGCGTGAGCATCACGCCCTTGGGATTGCCCGTCGTCCCGGAGCTGTACGGCAGCACCGCCAGGTGCGAGGACGGGGCGAAGCTCACCTGCGGCGCGGGCAGTGCCCTGGCGCGAGCAGGTCGGCGGCGTTGGGATGTCCAGTGGCCGCCTGCCCCTCGCCGTCGAGCACGACCAGATCGCGTCGGCCGGAAGCCCGACCGCCGCGGCCGCCTCCTTGGCCTGCGCCAGCAGCGGCCGTGACCGTGACCAGCATCTTGGCCTTCGAGTCGGTCAGCTGCTTGGCGATGTCCTTCGGCGGTGAACAGCGCGTTGATCGTGGTCGCCGTCGCGCCGGACCGCAGAATGCCGTGGAAGGCGACGGCGAACGCCGAGCTGTTGGGCGACAGCAGGCCGACGACGTCGCCGACGCCGATGCCGCGACCGGCCAGCGCACCCGGCGAATGCGTCGATGCGGCCGATCATCTCGCGGTAGGACGTCTCCCTGCCGGACTTCGCGTCGACGAGCGCGACCCGGTCGAGGTCGGCCTCGTCGATGTCGCCGAACAGGTAGTCGTAGACGCTCGTCGACGGGATGTCGACCTCGGGGAAGGGGCTCGCGAAACTCATGTGCCTCCGATCGAACCATGGCCGCAGTGCCGGTCAGCTTCGTCGAGCTGCTTGATGAGCTTCTTGGGCGCGATCATCCGAAACGACGCGTCGATCAGCTCTGCCACCTCGTCCCAGTCCACCTTCTTCTTCGCGCGGTGAAGTCGAGCCCGAGCCAGCCCGACGGGCCCATGTAGGCGGGGTAGAAGAACGCGGTCGTCCTGCTCGAGGGCCTTGCGGTCGCTCTCGTCGACCTTGACCAGGATCGAGTGCGGGTACTGGATGTACTCACCCTTGGTCTCGGTCTTGACGCTGCCGCCGTACATCACGAACATCTTCGGCGCGAAGAACACCGGCCTGCCGTGGGACACCTTCTCGAATGCCTCGGGGAAGCCGAGGGCGATCTTGCGCACCTCCGCCAGCCCGGGGTCGTCGTCGCGGAACATGATCGGGTGCGGCATGGGGCCAGGGTATCGGCTGCCGGATCGGCATGTCCGCGGGCTCGGCTAGCCTGCCAGGGTGAGCCCGAAGGCAACCCCGGATCCCAAGACCGCGCTGGCCGAACAGGCCGAGGAAGCCCCCGACGCCGACGTGCGTCGCCGATGGCAGGAACTCGCCGACGAGGTGCGCGGGCATCAGTTCCGCTACTACGTCCGGGACGCCCCGATCGTCTCCGACGCCGAGTTCGACAAGCTGCTGCGCGAACTGCAGGCGCTCGAGGACGCAACACCCGGAGCTGCGCACCCCGGATTCGCCGACCCAGCTGGTCGGCGGCGCCGGCTTCGCGACCGACTTCACCTCCGCCGACCACCTCGAGCGGATGCTGAGCCTGGACAACGTCTTCACCCCGGACGAGCTGGCCGCGTGGGCGGCGCGCATCAAGGGCGAGATCGGCGACGACGCGCACTACCTGTGCGAGCTCAAGATCGACGGCGTGGCGCTGGCGCTGGTGTACCGCGACGGTCGGCTCGAGCGCGCCGCCACCCGGGGCGACGGCCGCACCGGCGAGGACGTCACGCTCAACGCCCGCACCATCGACGACATCCCCGAAAAGCTCACCGGCACCAAGGAATTCCCGGTGCCCAAGGTGCTCGAGGTGCGCGGCGAGGTGTTCTTCCGCGTCGCCGACTTCGAGGACCTCAACGCCGGCCTGGTCGCCGAGGGCAAGCCGCCGTTCGCCAATCCCGCGCAACAGCGCGGCCGGTTCGCTGCGGCAGAAGAACCCGGCCGTCACCGCGCGGCGCAAGCTGCGGATGATCTGCCACGGCCTCGGCCGTGCCGAGGGCTTCAGCCCCAAGACGCTGCACGACGCCTACCGCGCGCTGAAGGCGTGGGGGCTGCCGGTGTCCGACCACACCGCCCGGGTCACAGGGCATCGACGCGGTCACCGAGCGCATCGCGTACTGGGGTGAGCACCGCCACGACGTCGAGCACGAAATCGACGGTGTGGTGGTCAAAGTCGACGAGGTCGCGCTGCAGCGGCGGCTCGGTTCCACCTCGCGGGCACCGCGGTGGGCGATCGCCTACAAGTACCCGCCGGAGGAGGCCACCACCAAGCTGCTCGACATCCGGGTCAACGTCGGCCGCACCGGCCGGGTCACGCCGTTCGCCTTCATGGAGCCGGTCAAGGTCGCGGGCTCGACCGTCGAGCCAGGCGACGCTGCACAACGCGTCGGAGGTCAAGCGCAAGGGCGTGCTGATCGGCGACACCGTGGTGATCCGCAAGGCCGGCGACGTCATCCCCGAGGTGCTCGGTCCGGTCGTCGACCTGCGCGACGGCTCCGAGCGCGAATTCGAGATGCCCACGACGTGTCCCGAGTGCGGCACCACGCTCGCCCCGGCCAAGGAGGGCGACGCCGACATCCGCTGCCCCAACACGCGGTCGTGCCCGGCGCAGTTGCGGGAGCGGGTGTTCCACGTCGCCGGGCGCGGCGCGTTCGACATCGAGGGCCTCGGCTACGAGGCGGCGATCGCGCTGCTGCAGGCCGGCGTCATCACCGACGAGGGCGACCTGTTCACGCTCACCGAGCGACGACCTGCTGCGCACCGACCTGTTCACCGTCAAGGGCGGCGAGCTGTCGGCCAACGGCAAGCGGCTGCTGGCCAATCTGCACGAGGCCAAGGCGCAGCCGCTGTGGCGGGTGCTGGTCGCGCTGTCGATCCGCCACGTCGGGCCCACCGCCGCCCGCGCGCTGGCCACCGAGTTCGGCAGCCTGGACGCGATCATGGAGGCGTCGGAGGAGCAGCTGGCGGTCGTCGAGGGCGTCGGCCCGACGATCGCCGCCGCGGTCGATCGAGTGGTTCACCGTCGACTGGCACCGCGCGATCGTCGACAAGTGGCGGGCCGCCGGCGTGCGGATGGCCGACGAACGCGACGCCAGCATCGAGCGCACGCTCGAGGGCCTGTCGATCGTCGTCACCGGCTCGCTGCCCGGGTTCTCCCGCGACGACGCCAAGGAGGCGATCGTCGCGCGCGGCGGCAAGGCCGCCAGCTCGGTGTCGAAGAAGACGGCCTACGTGGTGGCCGGCGATGCGCCGGGTTCGAAGTACGACAAGGCCGTCGAACTGGGTGTGCCGATCCTCGACGAGGACGGCTTCCGCCGGCTGCTGGAGAACGGACCCGACGGCGTCTAGACCGCGGCTGGCGGCTCGATTCGTCGAAGCAGCGGACGCGCGCAACGAGGCCGATCACGACGACGGCGAGCATCGAGGGCGGGCCGAGGGCCCGTCAGGGCGATACCTGGTCGGTCAACCACGACGAGCGCGGTCGTTGCAGCCGTGAGCACGTCAGGGTCGACGGCCAGCACCGCCGGACGTTTCGACACGTGACCGAGAGCGTGCCGCCAGCGCAACGACCGTGGCGCCGACGTGCGACACTGCGGATGCCGCATGGCCTCGGCCGACAGGCACTCGAGGATCGTGCCGACGAGCGAACTCTGCCGTCCGCTGGCTGCGCGCTGCAACGGCAGCGATGACCAGCCGATAGGCGAATGTCGACCGAACTACGCCGTCGACGCCGATGACCGGCTTCGTCGGCGTCACCAGTCAGCGCAAGCATCCGTCGCCGACGATCGCCGGCATGCAGGTAGACCGCAACGTGCGGGCCACCTCGTGGACGAGCCGGCCAGAGCCCGCCGGGCCCAGCCGGGCGCGGCGGCCGAGCACCACCGCGGTGCGGGGTCGCCGAGCGGCGCGGCGGCCAGCGTGGTGTCCATGTCGCGCCACACCTGCGGCACCCACTCGGCGGTCGGCGTCCAGCGCTTCGGCGCGGTCCAGCGGCAGCCATGGCGTCTCGGCCGCCTGGGTCTCGGGCGCTCCGTGGCTGCCGACGACGCGCTCGGGCCCGGACTCGGTCAGCCGGACCACCGTGCACCAGCCGACGCGCAGCACCCGCGGCGCCTCGTCGGCCAGCACCTGCAGCTTGCTTGGCTTCCCGCCCGCCGCGGCGATGTGGTCGATCAGCTCCAGCTCGCGGTGCGCCTCGAGCAGCCCGGTGTGCGGCCGGATGCTGTCGACGTAGACGCCGTTGAGGTTCTCGGCGGCGGTGATCAGCATGTCGGGCATCGCGCCGGCGGCAGCTCGACCACCAGATCGTCGACGGCGTATCCGGCTGCCGCGTTCGACGACGTCGAGGGACAGGATGTCGGCGCCCACCGAGCCGAGCGCCACGGCCAGCGAGCCGAGGCTGCCCGGTCGGTCCTCCAGCTGGACCCGCAGCAGATACGAAGGCACGCGCAACACTGTTTCACAGCGGCCAGCGGCTCGAGCATTCCGGCGTGACGCGCCGCGGAGGCGCCGGCACCGGCGTGACTAGGCTTGCTAGTCGTGTCGCAGATCTCCCGAGACGAGGTTGCCCACCTGGCGCGCCTGGCCCGCCTGGCCCTGACCGACGACGAGCTGGACAGCTTCGCCGGCCAGCTGGACGCCATCCTGAGCCATGTCAGCCAGATCCAGGCCGTCGACGTCACCGGCGTCGAAGCCGACCGACAATCCGCTCAAGGACGTCAACGTCGTTCCGCCCCGACACCGTCGAGCCGTGCCTGACCCAGGAGCGAGGCGCTGGCCGAGGCGCCGAAGGCGGTCGACGGCCGGTTCGCCGTCCCGCGGATTCTGGGGGAGGCCGAATGAGCGCCGACGCGATCATCCGGCTGGACGCGGCGACGCTGGGCGCCAAGATCGCGGCCAAGGAGGTGTCGTCGACCGAGGTCGACCCAGGCCTGCCTGGACCAGATCGCCGCGACCGACGGCGACTACCACGCGTTCCTGCACGTCGCGGCGGACGCAGGCGCTGGCCGAGGCGGCGCCGGATCGACGCCGCGGTCGCCGCCGGTGAGCACGCTGCCGTCGCCGCTGGCCGGGGTGCCGCTGGCGCTCAAGGACGTGTTCACCACCACCGACATGCCGACCACCTGCGGGTCGAAGATCCTCGAGGGCTGGACGTCGCCGTACGACGCGACGGTCACCGCCCGGCTGCGCGCGGCGGGCATCCCGATCCTCGGCAAGACCAACATGGACGAGTTCGCGATGGGCTCGCTCGACGGAGAACTCCGCGTACGGCCCGACCCGCAACCCGTGGAACACCGACCGGGTGCCCGGCGGCTCGGGCGGCGGCAGCGCCGCGGCGCTGGCGGCGTTCCAGGCGCCGCTGGCCATCGGGTCGGACACCGGCGGGTCGATCCGCCAGCCCGCCGCGCTGACCGCGACGGTCGGGGTGAAACCGACCTACGGCACGGTGTCGCGCTACGGGCTGATCGCGTGCGCGTCGTCGCTGGACCAGGGTGGGCCGTGTGCGCGCACGGTGCTCGACACCGCGCTGCTGCACGCAGGTGATCGCCGGGCACGACCCGAAGGATTCGACGTCGGTCGACGCCGCGGTGCCCGACGTGGTCGGCGCGGCCCGGGCGGGTGCGGCCGGCGATCTGAAGGGCGTGCGGGTCGGTGTGGTCAAGCAGCTGCGCGGCGACGGCTACCAGGCCGGGGTGCTGGCGTCGTTCAACGCCGCGGTCGAGCAGCTGACCGCGCTGGGCGCCGAGGTCAGCGAGGTCGACTGCCCGCACTTCGACTACTCGATGGCGGCCTACTACCTGATCCTGCCGTCGGAGGTGTCGGCAACCTGGCGCGGTTCGACGCGATGCGGTACGGGCTGCGGGTCGGCGACGACGGCACGCACAGCGCCGAGGAAGTGATGGCGCTGACCCGGGCCGCCGGCTTCGGTCCGGAAGTCAAGCGCCGCATCATGATTGGCACCTATGCGCTGTCGGCGGGCTATTACGACGCCTACTACAACCAGGCGCAGAAGGTGCGCACGCTGATCGCCCGCGATCTCGACGAGGCCTACCAGAAGGTCGACGTGCTGGTCTCGCCGGCGACCCCGACGACCGCGTTCCCGCTGGGGGAGAAGGTCGACGATCCGCTGGCGATGTACCTGTTCGACCTGTGCACGCTGCCGCTGAACCTGGCCGGGCACTGCGGGATGTCGGTGCCGTCGGGCCTGTCGCCGGACGACAATCTGCCGGTCGGCCTGCAGATCATGGCGCCCGCGCTGGCCGATGACCGGCTGTACCGGGTCGGCGCCGCCTACGAAGCTGCGCGCGGACCGCTGCCGACGGCGCGTCGTGACGGGGGAGGATCGGGCAGCGGACGCGAGAGCAGGAGGGTGATGCGCATCGGAATTCTCACCGGCGGTGGTGACTGTCCCGGGCTGAACGCGGTGATCCGGGCGGTCGTGCGGACCTGCGACGTGCGGTACGGCTCGTCGGTCGTCGGCTTCCTCGACGGCTGGCGCGGCCTGCTGGAGGACCGGCGCATCCAGCTGCGCCAACGACGACCGCAACGACCGGCTGCTGGCCAAGGGCGGCACCATGCTCGGCACCGCGCGGGTGCACCCCGACAAGCTGCGCGCCGGGCTCGACCAGATCAAGCAGACGCTCGACGACAACGGCATCGACGTGCTCATCCCGATCGGCGGCGAGGGCACGCTGACCGCCGCGCACTGGCTGTCGGAGGAGAACGTCCCCGTGGTCGGCGTGCCCAAGACGATCGACAACGACATCGACTGCACCGACGTGACATTCGGCCACGACACCGCGCTGCGGCGTCGCCACCGAGGCCATCGACCGGCTGCACAGCACCGCCGAGTCGCATCAGCGGGTGATGCTCGTCGAGGTGATGGGCCGCCACGCCGGCTGGATCGCGCTGAACGCCGGGCTGGCCTCCGGTGCGCACATGACGCTGATCCCCGAGCAGCCGTTCGACGTCGAAGAGGTGTGCCGGCTGATCAAGCAGCGCTTCGTGCGCGGCGACTCGCACTTCATCTGCGTGGTCGCCGAGGGCGCCAAACCCGCCGAGGGCTCGATGCAGTTGCGCGAGGGCGGCATCGACGAGTTCGGGCACGAGAAGTTCACCGGCGTCGCCCAGCAGCTGGCCATCGAGGTCGAGAAGCGGATCAACAAGGAAGTGCGGGTCACGGTGCTCGGGCACGTGCAGCGCGGCGGCACGCCGACGCCGTACGACCGCGTGCTGGCCACCCGGTTCGGGGTGAACGCCGCCGACGCCGCCCACGCCGGCGAGTACGGGATGATGGTGTCGCTGCGCGGCCAGGAGATCGGCCGGGTGCCGCTGGCCGATGCGGTGCGCCAGCTGAAGCTGGTGCCGCAGAGCCGCTACGACGACGCCGCCGAGTTCTTCGGCTGACTCGGACGCTCACTACGAACTCGGCTCAGCCATGACTGTCGCCTGCCGCCGAACTGCTCGACTACGACGACGTCATCGCGCGCTACGAGCCCGTGCTCGGCATGGAGGTGCACGTCGAGCTGTCCACGGCGACCAAGATGTTCTGCGGCTGCGCCAACAAGTTCGGCGCCGAGCCCAACACCCAGGTGTGCCCGGTGTGCCTCGGGCTTGCCCGGATCGCTGCCGGTGCTCAACCAGGCGGCGGTCGAGTCGGCGATCCGCATCGGGCTGGCGCTGAACTGCGAGATCGCGCCGTGGGGCCGGTTCGCCCGGAAGAACTACTTCTATCCGGATCAGCCGAAGAACTACCAGATCTCGCAGTACGACGAGCCGATCGCGATCAACGGCTACCTCGACGTCCCGCTCGACGACGGCACCACCTGGCGGGTGGAGATCGAGCGCGCCCACATGGAAGAGGACACCGGCAAGCTGACCCACCTCGGCAGCGACACCGGCCGCATCGAGGGTGCGACCACGTCGCTGCTCGACTACAACCGCGCCGGCGTGCCGCTGATCGAGATCGTCACCAAGCCGATCGAGGGCACCGGTGAGCGGGCCCCGGAGATCGCCCGCGCCTATGTCACGGCGCTGCGGGATCTGTTGCGCGGCGTTGGACGTTTCCGATGTGCGGATGGACCAGGGCTCGATGCGCTGCGACTCCAACGTGTCGCTCAAGCCGATCGGCGCAGACGGAGTTCGGCACCCGCACCGAGACCAAGAACGTCAACTCGCTCAAGAGCGTCGAGGTGGCGGTGCGCTACGAGATGCGCCGTCAGGCAGCGGTTCTCGAGTCCGGCGGCCGAGATCATCCAGGAGACCCGGCACTTCCACGAGGACGGCTACACCACGCCGGGCCGCAGCAAGGAGACCGCGCGAGGACTACCGGTACTTCCCCGAGCCCGACCTGGAGCCGGTCGCGCCCAGCGCCGAACTCGGTCGAGCGGCTGCGCGAGACGATCCCCGAGCTGCCGTGGTTGCCGCGCAACCGGATTCAGGCAGGACTGGGGTATCTCCGACGAGGTGATGCGCGACCTGGTCAACAACGGCGCCATCGACCTGGTCGACCGCCACCGTCGAGCACGGCGCCTCCAGCGAGGCCGCCCGCGCCTGGTGGGGAAACTTCCTGGTGCAGAAGGCCAACGAGGCAGGCGTCGAGCTCGACGAGCTGCCGATCACCCCGGCGCAGGTCGCCGCGGTGGTCAAGCTGGTCGACGACGGCAAGCTGTCCAACAAGCTGGCCCGCCAGGTGGTCGAGGGTGTGCTCGCCGGCGAGGGCGAGCCCGAGCAGGTGATGACCGACCGCGGGCTGGCGGTGGTGCGCGACGACTCGGCTGATCCAGGCCGCCGTCGACGAGGCGCTGGCCGCCAACCCCGACATCGCCGAGAAGATCCGCGGCGGCAAGGTGCAGGCGGCGGGCGCGATCGTCGGCGCGGTGATGAAGGCGACCAAGGGTCAGGCCGACGCGGCGCGGGTGCGCGAACTGGTGCTGGCCGCCTGCGGCTAGGGCGGGGCTACATCAGTGCCCGCGACGACGACCAACTGGCGCAGCGTGCGCGTAGGTATCGGCGGAAATGCAGTCCGCGACGTTCGCGTCTAGGTGTTGTCGGCGTTGCTGCGCGGGAAGCCGCCGCCCTGCGGGAAGAGCGGGAAGACCACGTCGTCGACCTTCTCGGCGTCGCCGGCGGTCCTGTTCACGGTCGCACCCCAGACGTTGCCGTCGGGCGACATCGCAACGCCCAGGCGTGACCGTGGGTGTCCTGCCGGATCACCTCGGGTTCACCGGTGACGGCGCCGGTGTCCGGGGCCAGCCGCACCGCCACGGTCTGCTTGGTGTTGACCAGGTTGACCAGCACGGTGCCGTCGAGCGCGGCGCATCCCGCCACGCCCGGGCGGTCCGGCCACGTCCACACCGTCGACACCTTCGAGTCCTTGGTGATGCGCTGCAGACGGTCGGCGGTCGGGGTGCGGTCGGTGATGTACAGCGAGCCGTCGACGGGTCGATGCACATGCCGCCGCCGGCGCCCATGCCCGACTGAGCGCGGTGGTCGGCGGCGCCTGGTCGACCGTGGTGGGCTGCTCGATGCGCAGCACCTTGCCCGCCAGCGAACCCGGGTCGGCGGCCTGCGCGGGGTTGCCCGCATCGCCGGTCAGCACCACCAGCGTGGTCGGGCTGGTGAAGATCAGCGCGCCCGATGTTGCCGGTCGCGCCCTTCGGAATGCCGGTCAGGATCGGCTTGGGGATGTCGCCGTCGGCGATGCGGATGACCCGGTTGTCCGTCGGCGTGCTGATGTAGGCGTACATCAGCCGGTCCTGCGAGTACGTCGGCGACAGCACGATGTCCATCAGCCCGCCGTCGCCGGACGGGTCGACCGGGATCACCGTCTTGACCTTGGGCTCGGCGCTCACCGCCACCTCTTTGACCGCGCCGGTCGTCCGCTCGGCCACCAGCGCCGACTGGCTGTCGGGCCCCATGATCAGGCCGCTGGTGCTCTCCAGGCAGCCCTGCATCACGCCCTTGGCGCCGGGCACTCCTTGGGGAAGGGCTGGGCGGGCAGCGGCGGCGGCGGAGGCGGCTCGACGCTCGGCGGCGGCGCATCTCGGGTTCGGTGGTGAACGGCTGGGACTGGCATGTCGTCGAACCGGGCGCAGCCCGACCCGACCAGCAACGCCGCGCACAGCAGACGAGCACACCCCGCATCGGCCGGCGCAATCTCATGCCCGCCAGATTACGGATCGTTCGGCGGTGCGCGCCACGCGCTGGTCGGGTGCCGCGTCGCGCGGCGCGAATCGAGTGCGCGAAAGCGCCGCGCCAATCCACGATTCGCGGGTGACTTGCACTTACCCTGGGAAACGTGACCAGTCACCTCTCACGATCCACGCGCTTGGCAGAGGCCCGACGACGCGGGGCCGGCCGCGCGGCCCGCGTCGGCAAGCCTGGTCGACCCCGAGGACGATCTGCCCTCCTCGACGTACGCGGGCGACTTCGAGACCACCGCCATCCCGCGCTACGACTCGGCCGAGCCGCGCCCGGAGCACTCCGGGTTCGGGCTGATCGATGACCCCGAGCCGCTGCCCTACGTGCAGCCCGCGGCGGCACCCGCTCGGGCCGTTTCGGCCGAGCCGACCGAGATCGAACCCGACGAGCGCGTGGGCAGGCGTCGACGGGGCGACCGCGGGCACGCAGGATCTCGGACTGCTGCTTCTGCGCGTCGGACTCGGCGCGCTGCTGATCGCCCACGGCCTGCAGAAGGCGTTCGGCTGGTGGGGCGGTCCCGGGCTGGACGGTTTCAAGACAGTCGCTCGTCCGACATGGGCTTCCAGCACGCCGACATCCTGACCTACGTGGCGGCCGGCGGCCAGATCGCCGCGGGCGTGCTGCTGGTGCTCGGCCTGTTCACGCCGCTGGCCGCGGCGGGCGCGCTGGCCTACCTGATCAACCGGCTGCTGGCGGAGGTGATGGCCGCGCACGAGGAGGCCACGGCTCGTCGTCTTCCTGACCGACGGGCACGAATACCTGGTCGATCCTGATCGTGCTCGGCCGCGGCGCTCGATCCTGACCGGGCCCGGCCGCTACGGCTTCGACGCGGGCCGCGGCTGGGCCCGGCGCCCGTTCATCGGGTCGTTCGTCGCGCTGCTGCTCGGTGTCGGCGTCGGTATCGGCGTGTGGGTGCTGCTCAACGGCGGCAACCCACTGGCTTTAGCCCGCCAGGTGTACCGGGGCGTCAGGTTGGTAGCAGTCGACTGACAGGTGGGTGCCCGCCGAGTGCGCTGTGACGTCGTCGAGTGTTGTAGTGCTCGACCCAGGGTGCAAGCGCTTCGGCGCGGTCGGCATTGTTGGCGAACACCTGGCGGTAGGCCCATTCGGTTTTCAGGGTGCGGTTCAGGCGTTCGACTTTCCCGTTTTGCCAAGGGCAGTGCGGTTTGATGAAGACTTGGCGGGCGCCGAGGTCGGCGCAGACCTCGCGCAAGGAGTAGCGGTAGGCCCAGGCGTTGTCGGTCATGAGGCGTTCGATGTGGGCAATGCCGTGGGTGCGGAAGTAGTCGGCGGCTCGGCGGAGGAACCCGGCGCAGGTGGCGCCTTTCTCGTCGGGCAGGATCTCGGAGTACGCCAGCCGGGAGTGGTCGTCGACGAGTGAGTGGACGAAGTCCAAACCGTTACCGCGTTTGCGTTCTCGATCAGGAGCGCAACCTCGGCCATGTGCTCGCCATCCGCCGCCGTCAGGGATGCGTCCGAGCTTTTTGACGTCCATATGGACCAGCTCGCCCGGCCGCCCACGTTCGTAGCGCACCGCCGAGTGTTTCGAGGCTCGGATCAACGCACCGGTCATCGGATCGCAGTCACGCAGGTGCGGGACGCCACGACGGGCCAGCACACGTGAGACCGTGCGGGCCGGCACACCGAGCTCGGCACCAATCAGGTCTGGCCCGGCCCGTCGCACCGGCGTAGCGCCACGATCTTTCCTCGAGTACCGCAGGGGTGCGGTATGCATCGTTCGGGGACGTGAGGAGCGATCCTGCACCCAGCGGTGCCCTCCGTATCGAAGCGGGTGATCCACCTTGTGCACGCACTGACGTGAAATGCCCATGGCAGCAGAAATGTGGGCCTTGTTCCAGCCGTCGCGGAACCGCTCGACGATCAACAATCTGCCTTGGTAGGTCGTACGGGCATTACGGTGGGACACGAGAACCTCCGGATGAGTGATGGGCCTTCGACAAGCCACACCCCACCCGGGGGTTCTCCTCACATCAAGCCGACACGCCTGACACCAACCTCATGTCTCGGTACACCTAGGCGGGGCTATTCGTAGGGATTGGGCACGCGGCCTGCGCTGGCCT
>CAVYCT010000021.1:0-142115 GCA_963766945.1 uncultured Actinomycetota bacterium | reverse complement strand
TGCTGGGGCTGCCGTACTTCCCGGTCACGCCGCTCTTCCCGCTGGCGGGCCCGCTGGGGATGATCCCGCTGCCGTCGAAGTGGCACATCTCGTTCGGCGAGCCGATCGAGACCGTCGACTATGACGAGTCTGCGGCCGACGACCCGATGATCACCTTCGAACTGACCGACCAGGTCCGCGAGACGATCCAGCAGACGCTGTATCAGATGCTGGCCAACCGTCGAAACATGTTCCTCGGATAGAGATTTCGGTTAGCTCCCCTTCGAGCTTTGCCCAGCAATCATTCTTGCGATGGCCGCGTCACGCCCGGCCGCGATCTGCGCCGTCACCTCGGCGTCATTGCTCGAGGACTCGCCGAACAACGTCACGATGCTGGTGATCACCGGATTGCCGTCATCGTCCGTCACCTCACCGCGGACCTCGGTGATCACGGCGCCGTGCGATTCGATCACCGAATCCAGGTACGAGTCGAACCACAACTTGTCGCCGACCAGGATCGGCCGATGGAACACCAGCTTCTGATCCCGATGCAGCACGCGCTCCATGTTGATCGGCACATTGAACTGCCTGAAGATCTCGTTCTGCACCCGTCGACCCGCGACGGCGAGGAACGTCAATGACGCCACCAACGCGTCGTGGCCGCACTCCTTGGCGGCCTCCTCGGTGTAGTGCGCCGGATGCTCGTCCTTGACCGCCCGCGCGAACTCGCGAACCTTCTCCCGGTCCACCTCGAAGTAGTCGGGGTAGCGGTAGTGCGTTCCGATGATGTCTTCAGCGATGGCCATGCCGCGTCATTTCCTTCTGGTTATTGGCGGCGCGAGCCTATCAGCGCCCGATCTGCCGCTGCGCCGACGTGAGCCCTCAGCCGCCGTCCTGACGTCGCGAAACGATCGCCGCCAGCGCCCCACCGGCCGCGCCCAGCGCGAGCGCCGAGGGCACCCCGATGCGGGCGGCCTTGCGCGCCGTGCGGAAATCGCGGATCTCCCATCCGCGCTCGCGGGCCAGTTCGCGCAGGTCGGCATCCGGATTTATTGCGACGGCCGTGCCGACCAGCGACAGCATCGGCACGTCGTTGAAGCTGTCCGAGTAGGCGGTGCAGCGGCGCAGGTTGAGTCCCTCGCGGATGGCCAGCGACCGCACCGCGTGCGCCTTGCCCGTGCCGTGCAGGATGTCGCCGACCAGCCGGCCGGTGAACACCCCGTCGACCGACTCGGCGACGGTGCCCAGCGCCCCGGTGAGACCCAACCGCATGGCGATGGTGGCGGCCAACTCGTAGGGCGTCGCGGTGACCAGCCACACCTGCTGGCCCGCGTCGAGGTGCATCTGGGCCAGCGAGCGGGTACCCGGCCAGATCTTGTCGGCGATGATCTCGTCGTAGATCTCCTCGCCGACGGCCATCAGCTCCGCGGTCGACCGGCCCTCGATGAAGGACAGCGCCTTGGTCTTGCCGGCGGCGACGTCATCGCTGTTTTCGCGACCGAGAAGCTGAAACTTGGCCTGCGCGTAGATGAATCGGGCCATATCGCCGTAGGTGAAGTACTTGCGCGCGGCCAGCCCGCGGGCGAAATGCACCAGAGACGATCCGTGCACGAGAGTGTTGTCGACGTCGAAGAACGCCGCGGCGGTCAGGTCGGGCGGCGGGGCAGGCGGCGTGCCGAGGCCGTCGTCGGCCAACGCCGTGACGGCCGCTTCCGCGCTGGCCTCACCGGCAACGTCTTGCTCGCGCCTCGGGATCGCCGGATCGGACACGGTTTCACCGTAAGTCACGGTGTGGCGATACTGGCGGGGTGGATCAGGCGGGTCGAGCTGCTGACGCGCGACGGCTGCACGATCTGCACCGCGGCGGCGACGCGGCTTGCGCAGCTGGCCGACGAGCTGGGCTTCGCGCTGAGCGTCACCGACGTCGACGCCGCCGCGGCCGCAGGCGATTCGGCGCTGCGCGCGGAGTTCGGCGATCGGCTCCCCGTGGTGCTGCTCGACGGCGCGGAGCACAGTTACTGGGAGGTCGATGAGCCCAGGTTGCGGGCGGATCTGGCGAACTGTCGTCCGCCGAAATGAGGTTCCGGCACTAATTCGATCGTTGACGTGCCGGAATCAGTTCGGCGAACTCGCGCAAATTTGGTAGCGCTACCTGGTCAACGACTACCTTGGATGACGTGGTGATGAAGCCGTGAGCGTATTGCTTTTCGGGGTTTCACACCGCAGCGCGCCGGTGTCGGTCCTGGAGCAGTTGAGCACCGACGAGTCCGATCAGGCCAAGATCGTCGACCAGGTGCTGCAATCCTCGCTCGTGACCGAGGCGATGGTGCTGTCCACCTGCAACCGCGTCGAGGTCTACGCCGTCGTCGAGGCGTTCCACGGCGGCCTGTCGGTGATCGGCCAGGTGCTGTCCGAACATTCCGGCATGTCGCTGAACGACCTGACCAAGTACGCCTACGTGCGCTATGCCGAGGCGGCCGTCGAGCACCTGTTCGCGGTGGCCAGCGGCCTGGACTCCGCGGTGATCGGCGAGCAGCAGGTGCTCGGCCAGGTGCGCCGGGCGTACGCCGCCGCCGAGGCCAACCACACCGTCGGCCGCACCCTGCACGAGCTGTCCCAGCGCGCGCTGTCCGTCGGCAAGCGGGTGCACTCCGAGACTGGCATCGACGCCGCCGGCGCATCGGTGGTGTCGGTCGCGCTGGACATCGCCGAGGCCAAGCTCGGCTCGCTGGCGGGCCGCAGCGCGGTCGTCGTCGGGGCGGGTGCGATGGGCTCGCTGTCGGCCAAGCACCTGGCGCAAGCGCCGGCGTCGAGCGCATCCACATCGTGAACAGGTCGCTGCCGCGCGCCAAGACGCTCGCCGCGAAGATCCGTGAGCATCGGCGTCGTCGCCGACGCCTTCCCGTTCGACCACCTGACACCCGTGCTCACCGATGCCGACATCGTGGTCAGCTGCACCGGCGCCGTGCGTCCGGTGGTGTCGCTCGCCGATGTTCACCGCGGCCTGGCCCAGCGGCTCGGTGGAGCCCAAACAGCTGGTCATCTGCGATCTCGGAATGCCGCGCAATGTCGATCCCGCGGTCGCGGGCCTGCCCGGCGTCTACGTCGTCGACATGGACCGGATCCAGCGCGAACCCTCGGCGCGCGCGGCCTCCTCCGACACCGAGGCCGCCCGCGCGATCGTCGCCGCCGAAGTGGCCAACTACCTGGCCGGACAGCGGATGGCCGAGGTCACCCCGACCGTCACCGCGCTGCGGCAGCGCGCCGCCGATGTTGTCGAGGCCGAGTTGTTGCGGCTGGACAACCGGTTGCCGGAGCTGGACGCCGCGCATCGCGACGAGGTCGCCAAGACCGTGCGGCGCGTGGTGGACAAGCTGCTGCACGCCCCGACGGTGCGGGTCAAGCAGCTGGCCAGCGCACCGGGCGGCGACAGCTACGCCGAGGCGTTACGCGAGCTGTTCGAGCTCGATCAGCAGGCCGTCGACGCCGTCGCTGCAGGCGAATTGCCTTTGATGGCCGGAGGCGGCGAATTTGGTGCAGTGGCAACCGATCTCGACAAGACCGAGTAGCACTTGTTGATCCGGATAGGCACCCGGGGCAGCCTGTTGGCGACGACCCAGGCCGGTGTCATCAAAGATGCCCTCGACGCCAAGGGGCACTCCGCCGAGCTGATCATCATCTCGACCGACGGCGACCGCTCCGACGAACCGGTTGCAGACATCGGCGTCGGCGTGTTCACCGCCGCCTTGCGCGAGGCCATTGACGACGGCCGGGTGGACATTGCCGTGCACTCCTACAAGGATTTGCCGACCGCGCCCGACCCGCGATTCAAGATCGCCGCGATACCCCCGCGAGAGGACGCCCGCGACGCCCTGGTGGCACGTGACGGAATGGTGCTGGGGGAGTTGCCGGCGGGTTCGGTGATCGGCACGTCGAGCCCGCGCCGGGCCGCGCAGCTTAGAGCATTGGGTCTCGGTTTGGAAATCCGCCCCCTAAGAGGCAACCTTGATACCAGGTTGAACAGGGTTAGCAACGGTGATCTCGACGGCATCGTCGTCGCCCGGGCGGGACTCTCCCGCATCGGACGATTGGCCGACGTCACAGAGACTCTCGAGCCGGTACAGATGTTGCCAGCGCCGGCTCAAGGTGCGCTTGCGGTCGAGTGCCGCGCGGGCGACACCGAGCTTGCCGCACTGCTGTCGGAGTTGGACGACGCCGACACACGCGCCGCGGTCACCGCTGAACGAGCCCTGCTCGCCGCACTGGAGGCGGGTTGTTCCGCTCCGGTGGGCGCGATCGCTGAGGTGGTCGAGTCCATCGATGAGGACGGCCGTGTCTTCGAAGAGGTGTCGCTGCGCGGTTGCGTGGCGACGCTGGACGGATCCGACGTGATCCGTGCGTCCGGGGTCGGGACCACCGATCGGGCACGAGAGCTGGGGCTCTCGGTGGCCGAGGAGTTGTTCGAACTCGGGGCGCGCGAGCTCATGCGCGGATCGGACGCGTGAGCGACAGCGAGCGTGCAATGGAGCACAGAGCAGTTACAGCTGCGATGAGCGTCAGCGAAGAGCATAGAGGTGAGTGATAGATGACAGGCCAAGGGAGCGGGCGAGGGCGCAAGCCGAAGCCGGGCCGCATCACGTTCGTAGGTTCGGGTCCGGGTGACCCGGGTCTGCTGACGACGCGGGCCCGCACTGTGCTGGCCAACGCCGCCCTGGTGTTCACCGATCCCGACGTGCCCGAAGCGGTGCTGGCCCTGGTGGGTTGCGAGCTGCCGCCGCCGTCGGGACCCGAACCCGCAGAGGCCGCCGCGCCGATTGACGGCGACGCCGCGGCACACGAGACGCCGACGATCTCCCCATCTTCCGGGTGGCCCCGGCGGTCCGGATGTCCGGCCCGCGCTGGGTGATCCGGCCGAGGTCGCCAAGACCCTGGCGACCGAGGCCCGCACCGGTCTCGACGTGGTCCGACTGGTGGCCGGCGACCCGCTGTCGGTGGACGCGGTGATCACCGAGGTGACGGCGCTGGCGAAGACGCACCTGAATTTCGAGATCGTGCCGGGCCTGCCCGACACCACCGCGGTGCCCACCTATGCGGGACTCCCGCTGGGTTCGGCGCACACCGTGGCCGACGTCCGCGGAGATGTGGACTGGGAGTCGCTGGCCGCGGCGCCGGGCCCGCTGATCCTGCACGCCACCGCGTCCCATCTGCCCGACGCGGCGCGCACACTCATCGAGCACGGGCTGGCCGACACCACACCGACCGTGGTGACCGCGAACGGCACGACATGCCAGCAGCGTTCGGTCGAGACCACTCTTGCCGGCCTGCTCGACAAGGCCACGCTCGCAGCCGCTGAGCCGGCCAGGCCCGTTGGCGGGTCCGCTGGTGGTGACGATCGGCAAGACCGTGGCCAACCGCGCCAAGCTGAACTGGTGGGAGAGCCGCGCGCTGTACGGCTGGACCGTGCTGGTGCCGCGCACCAAGGATCAGGCCGGCGAGATGAGCGACAAGCTCGTCGGGCACGGCGCATTGCCGATCGAGGTGCCGACGATCGCCGTCGAGCCGCCCCGCAGCCCCGCCCAGATGGAGCGCGCGGTCAAGGGTCTGGTCGACGGCCGGTTCCAGTGGGTCGTGTTCACCTCCACCAACGCGGTGCGTGCGGTGTGGGAGAAGTTCAACGAGTTCGGGCTGGACGCACGTGCGTTCTCCGGAGTGAAGATCGCCTGCGTCGGTCAAGCGACCGCCGACCGGGTGCGCGCGTTCGGGATCAACCCCGAGCTGGTGCCCGCCGGTGAGCAGTCGTCTCTGGGCCTGCTCGACGAATTCCCGCCTTACGACGACGTTTTCGATCCGGTGAACCGGGTGCTGCTGCCGCGTGCGGATATCGCCACCGAGACACTGGCCGAGGGTCTGCGTGAACGCGGCTGGGAGATCGAGGATGTCACCGCCTACCGCACGGTGCGTGCCGCGCCGCCGCCCGCGCAGACGCGCGAGATGATCAAGACCGGTGGCTTCGACGCGGTCTGCTTCACCTCGAGTTCGACGGTGCGCAACCTCGTCGGCATCGCGGGCAAACCGCACGCGCGCACGATCGTGGCGTGCATCGGGCCCAAGACCGCCGAAACCGCAGCGGAATTCGGGTTGCGCGTAGACGTGCAGCCCGAGGTCGCCGCGGTCGGACCGCTGGTCGAGGCGCTCGCCGAGCATGCCGCCCGGCTGCGCGCCGAGGGTGCGTTGCCGCCGCCGCGTAAGAAGAGCCGCCGCCGCTAGCCGCAGAACCGTCACGGAGGGATGGCTTTACGTGCCCTATCCGAGCTCACCGCCCGCGGAGATTGCGATCCACCCCCGCGTTGCGCCGCCTGGTGGCGCAAACCTCCTTGGAGCCAAGGCATCTCGTGCTGCCGATGTTTGTCGCCGACGGGATTGACGAGCCGCGGCCCATTTCCTCGATGCCCGGCGTCGTGCAGCACACCCGTGACTCCCTGCGCAGCGCCGCCGCGCGACGCGGTCGCCGCCGGCGTCGGCGGGCTGATGTTGTTCGGCGTGCCCCGCGATGAGGACAAGGACGCAAGCGGATCGATCGGGGTGGCCGAGGACGGCATCCTCAACGTCGCGCTGCGCGACCTGGCCAAGGACCTCGGCGAGGAGACGGTGCTGATGGCCGACACCTGTCTCGACGAGTTCACCGACCACGGTCACTGCGGGGTTCTTGACCGCCGCGGGCAGGGTCGACAATGACGCCACCAATGCGCGCTATGTGGAACTTGCTGTAGCGCAAGCTAGTTCGGGTGCGCACGTGGTAGGTCCGAGCGGAATGATGGACGGACAGGTCGCGGCGATCCGGGAGGGTCTGGACGCCGCGGGATACGCCGACACGGTGATCCTGGCCTATGCGGCTAAGTTCGCGTCGGGCTTCTACGGCCCGTTCCGCGAGGCGGTCGCATCTACCCTGCAAGGCGATCGCCGCACCTATCAGCAGGATCCGGGCAATGCCCGTGAGGCGATGCACGAGGTGGAACTGGATATCGAGGAGGGCGCCGACATCGTGATGGTCAAGCCGGCCATGGCCTATCTCGACGTCGTGCGCGCCGCCGCCGACATCTCACCCGTTCCCGTTGCGGCCTATCAGGTCTCCGGCGAGTACGCGATGATCAGCGCCGCGGCCGCCAACGGCTGGATCGACGAGAAGACCGTGGCACTCGAGACGCTGACCAGCATCCGGCGAGCGGGCGCAGACATCGTGCTGTCCTACTGGGCGGCCGACGTCGCCGGCTGGCTGGCGTGAGTTCGGAGCCGGAAGGCCGGCGACATTCGGCCCAGGAGCCTCAAGCCCAGCCCGGAGCCCGGCCAGTGGACGTCGACACCGGGTTCTGGCTGTGGGTCGCCGCCCTGCCGCTGATGGTCATCGGCTACATCGTCGACCTGGTCGGCACCGCGGACCGCGGGCTGCCCATCGCCGTGCTGGCCATCTCGGTGGTCTTCGTGGTGGTCCTGGCGACGGTCGTGCTGACGTTTCAGATCCTGATGCGGCATGGCTACCGGTGGGCGCGCACGCTGTTGACCGGTGGCGGCGTCGCGGCGGTCGTTTACGTGGTGTCCAGCCTGTTCACCATCGATCGCCCTGCCGCTGCCGCGGTCATCTACGCGGTCAGTGCGATCCTCGGGTCGGTGCTCATCGCCGGCGGTGCGTTCCTGTTGCACCGCAAAGACGCCCACGCGTTCTTCACGCGATGACCCGCTACGCTGGCCGACCATGACCACTCCGCAGGCGCGACCGCGTGTCGTCACCGCCGCGTTCTGGCTACTGGGTGGTCGCCGCCGTGTTCCTGGTTCTGTCGGGCATGCTGTTGACGCTGTCGCGGGACAATATGCCGTTCCTCTTCCGCGGTGCCGGCATCCTGTTCATCATTTCGGCGCTGGCATTGGGGTACCTGGCGGGCCGGGCTCGCGCGGGCAATGCCGACTTCCGGCGGGCGGCGGTTGGGCTGGCCCTGGCAATCGTTGTGGTGCTGGCGCTCTTCACGTTGCTGACTCGGGGATTTGTTCTGGCATTCACCCTCGTCGTATTCGTCGTGATGATCCTGACCATGGTCGGCGCGGTGCTGATGATGCGGCCGTCCGCCCACGATTGGTTCGACCGGGAGGAGACGCAGTGACCGAGCCCGGCGTCGTGCCCGAGCCCGTCGCACCCGAGCCCCTGTTCTATGAGCCGGGCGCGAGCTGGTGGTGGGCGCTGGCGGGACCGGCTGCAGCGCTCGCCATGGCGTTGATCCAGTTGTCCGCCGGATACGGCTTTCAGTGGCTGGTGCCGGGCATGTTCCTGGTCCTCGTCTCGGGTTTCTTGGCCATTCAGATCAAGGCGGCACGGATTCACACCTCGGTCGAGCTGACGCCGGACTATCTGCGGCAGGGCGACGGAACGCATCGGCATCGATGAGATCGTGCGGATCTATCCGGAGCCGACCGGACCCGAGACGCCGAAATGGCAGTCAGCGCGGGCGCTCGGCGAACTCACCGGCGTACCGCGCGGCCGCACCGGCATCGGGCTGAAGCTCACCAACGACCGCGGCGCCCAGGCGTGGGCGCGCAAGCATGCCGACTGCGAGAGGCGCTGACCCAGCTCGTCGAGGAACGCATCCCCCCGGAGCCCGCCTCATGAAGGCGGTCGCGAATCCGGAGCTGCTGCTGGCCGCTCGCTGCGGCCGTCGGCTGCGTGCTGAGCTGGATCTGGCGCGAGCGCGACGGTGTCAGTGCCGCCGATCCTGGAGGGCGAGCCCGTGGACGACCCAGGTGGACGTACAGCGCGCCGCTGGTGCTGCTGTCGCTGCTGCTGGCGACGATAGCCGGGGTGCTGGTCGTGCTCGCGGTGGCGCGGTTGGCTCAGTCGCGGTCGAGCCGGTAATGCAGCTGAAGCGCCCGCCACGGACCCAGCTTCAGCCAGTGATCCGTCCTGCAGCGCACCGTGCTCGTCGGTGAAGACGTGAAACGTCTCCCGCAGCGGAGGTTGCGCGGCGTACCAGTTGTCGCCGAACCGGACCACAGCGTAGGCACCGTCCGCGCCGAAAGACGTTGAGCGAGAATGCAACCAGAACGACCCGTCGTCGTCGTTGCGCGGGGTGAGAAACACCTGGATGCTGCCACTCTCGAGCGGAAACGAGACATGCACATGCGGCTGTTCGTCCTCCGGCGGGCGGCCGACGCGATAGAACCCGCTGTAGACCTTTGATCCGTCCGACCGCAGTGTGCGCAGCCACGCCGCGCCCGTGCGGTTGCCCTCTTCGTCGTCGACGATGCGCACCGTGCTCGCCATTCCCCGGCTGACCGACAGCGGCTGCACGGGAAGCGCCAGCTGCTCGACGCGCCGTCCCCACACCCTCGCGATCAGCTCACCGCCGGGCGCGAACAGCGTGTTCCACTGCGACCACACCTCCATCTGCCAGGACGCTGTCCGCTCGTAGAAGTCGCGCACATTGTCGTCGACCTTCGCCGACGAGAACTGCGGGCCGTCCAGCGCCGCGAAGTCGGCCAGCAGCCCGTCGTCTGCGCTCGGGGCACGCACACGGCCGGCGTCATCGAGGGTGTCGAGCCAGTAGTCACCGTGCGCCTCGATGGCGTTCGTCGGTGAGTCGAGCCAACGGTGCTCGTCTGTCGTGTCGATTTGGCGACCGACGACCCGCCAGAAGTAGCGCGTCGACAGGTCGAGGGCTCGGGTGGGCAAAGACATGGCGCAGATCGTATGCGTGACCCCGCCCACACCGCTTGGTACAAATTCAAAATCTGTAACACTGTTCCACATGACCGATCTTGGCCGAGCAGTCCACACTCGCGGCGATGCCCTGCCCCTGGGCCCGGAGTCGCTGGTCTGGCGCTATTTCGGGGACAACCGGATATTTCTGATCGGGCCGCGGCCGGCGGTCCTGCAGAACATGCTCGCCGAGCTCGGGCCAGGGTGTGTTGGACCACTCGGTGTTCTTCGACGACACTGCCGCGCGGGTCAAGCGCTCGTTGCCCCCGATCTACAACACCGTCTACGGCTCCGACGGCGACCATCCCGGCACCCAGGTCCGCGATTTCCACACCAGCATCAAGGGCGAGATGCCCGACGGTAGGCAGCGCTACCACGCGCTCGATCCCGACACCTACTTCTGGGCCCACGCGACGTTCGTCGACCAGGTGCTCTACTTCGCCGACACCTTCGTCAAGCGGTTGACCCGCGAGGAGAAGGAACAGATCTACCTCGAGTCCAAGACCTGGTACCGCCGCTACGGCGTCAGCGACCGGCCGATGCCCGCCAATTACCAAGAGTTCGAGCGGTATTGGGACCGGATGATCGACAAGACCGTCATCGCACACCCGACAGCCGAGTACGGCGTCGGCTACGTCACCAAGGGGTTCCCCTGCCCGAAGGGAGTGCCGCCGGTGCTGTGGCGGCTGATTTCCTTGGTCTTCAATCCCGTGGCAGCTTTCCTCACCACCGGCGGCATGCCGCCACGGACGCGGGACATGTTGGGCCTGCCGTGGAGCGAGCGCAAGGAGCGCCGCTATCAGCGCTTCGCCGCGATCTGTCGCTCGCGGCCGGTGAACTGGATATGGGATCATCTGCCAATGAGCGTGCGGTACAACAGTTCGCGCAATCGGGCTATGCCAGGGGCTGATCCCACCACGGAAGCCGTCCTCGATGCCGCCATCATCGAATTCGAGCAGCACGGATTCCGACGGGTTGCGCTCGAGGACGTCGCCCGTCGCGCCGGGGTCAGCCGAACGACCATCTACCGCCGCTTCACCAACAAGGACGAGCTGATCGCCGCTGTCATCGAGCGGGAGAACGTGGCGCTGTTCGCCGACATCGCGAGCGAGCTGAAACAGGCCGGACCGCAGTCGAATTACTACGTCGAGGCGTTTACCCTCGCGATTCTGAAATTCCGCCGCCACCGAGTCCTGGACCGGATGATCCGGGACGAGCCGGCGCTCGTCCTCGAATTGGCACGGCCGGCACTACGGCGCGGCGATGGTCCGGATGGCCGAAGCGCTGCGGGTGATTTTCCCGCCCGGATTCGCCGAGCGGATCGGTGAGCAGACCGTCGACGAGTTGGCCGACACGATCCTGCGGTACGCCGGGATGGTGCTTCTGATGCCCAGCGCGCAACCGTTGGAGAGCGCCGATGACATCCGGGCGTTCGCCACGCAGCACTTCCTGCCGAGCCTGCCGGTGACGCTGCGGGCCGTTCCCGCTGTTTAGCTGCGCTCTGTTTGATAGATCACACCTTCGGGCAGTCCGTAGCCATGAGCACCGATGAACGTACCGAAGAACGCGCAGAAGAAGGCACAGACGAAGGCACTGAGAAGCAGGAGAATCCTGAGCCCGAAACCGACGAGCACCACAACGTCCTCGATGAGCCCGAAGAGCGGGAGGCCACCGAGAAGCCCGAGGTGACCGACGAGCACAAAGAAAAAGCCAAGGAGATGCGCAAGGAATACGAGGAGGAACGGCCGACCATCTCGATGCCGGGCACCGACGGGGCGGTCGCGGGCACGGCGGTCAACGACTGGGTCGACGACGACGGCAATCCGAAATTCAATGAGGACAGCAAGAAGGACGACAGCGACGAGAGCAAGAAGACAGACGACAGACGACGAAGAAGCGACGAGTGCCGATAGCGCCACGTAGAGTTCCGGCGTGGCTTCCCTCGAGCAGATCGCCCCGGCCTTCATCGAGATGGCGCACTCGATCGTGTGGGCGTCGGCAGCCACGGTCGACGCCAACGGCCGCCCCCGCAGCCGGGTGTTGCACCCGATCTGGGAATGGGACGGCACAGACCTGTTCGGCTGGGTGGCGACGGTGCCATCGCCGGTGAAGAAGGCGCACCTGGCCGTGCACCCGCAGATGTCCCTCAACTACTGGACCACCAGCCACGACACGTGCAGCGCCGAATGCCTGGTCGAGTGGTACCTCGATGACGAAACCCGCACGGCCGTGTGGAGCAGGTTCGCCAACGGCCCCGAACCGGTGGGTTACGACCCTCGCATCATTCCTGAGTGGATCGGACGGGCCGACTTCGGACCAATTTGCTGCGCTGCGGCTGACCCCTTACCGGCTGAGGTTGATGCGCGGCACTGTCATGACCAAGGGCGAAGGCGCACCCCTTGGCTGGACCGCTGCGTGAGATGAACTGCGCGCCCTCTACCCACCCGCTACTCCTCCGTGAATGATCAGTGACATGACCACAACCCTCGACGTCAGTGCCTTGCCGCTGGTGCCGAAGAGCCCGTTGCCGATCTGGCAGCTGGTGAAGCTGGTGCGGCGACTCGACACCGGGCAAGAGGTGATCCGCGACGCCGGAGGTCCGATCACCAGGATCCAATTCGGGCCCAAGAAGCTGATGCCCCCGATCGTCGCTGTGATGTCACCCAACGGGATGCGCGACGTGTTGGGGCGCAGCGACGCGTCGTCCGAGCGGTGCGTGATCCACGAGGAAGTGCAGAACATGGCCGGCGACAGCCTGTTCGTCCTGCCCAACGAGCAATGGCGTCCGCGCAAACGCGCACTGCAGCCGGTCTTCACCAAACACAACGTCCGAAACTTCGGCGGCCATATGTCAAAGGCGGCACAGAAGTTCGTCGAGCGGTGGCCTGTCGGCGGGGACGTCGACCTCGACATCGAGTGCCGCCGGGTGGCCATGCAGTCGCTGGGGCGTTCGGTTCTCGGGATCGATCTCAACGAACGCGCCGACACCATCGCCCAATGCATGCATGTGGCGTCCGGCTACACCGCCGACCGCGCACTGCGGCCGGTGCGAGCACCGCGATGGCTGCCGACTCTCGCGCGCCGCCGGGCACGCGCCGCGGTAGCCGCGATGCGCCGGGTCACCGACGAAATGGTGGCCGCGTGCCGCGCGGACCCGACCCGCGATGCCCCGCTTGTGCAGGCGTTGATGGCGGCCACCGACCCCGAGACCGGTCAGCCGATCTCCGACGGCGACATCTCCAACGATCTGCTGATCTTCATGCTGGCCGGCCACGACACGACCGCGACCGCGCTGACCTACTCGCTGTGGGTGCTGGGACACCACCCGGACATCCAGTCTCGAGTCGCCGCAGAGGCGGCGGCGCTCGGCGATCGAGAACTCACACCCGACGACGTGCCGAGTCTCGGCGTACACCGTGCAGGTGCTGCATGAGTCGTTGCGGATGTGCCCGCCGGCCGCGGGTGTCGCGCGACTGGCGACCCGCGACATCGCCGTCGACGGATACCGCGTAGAGGCGGGAAGCCTCTTGGCGGTGGGAATCTATGGCCTGCACCATGATCCGGCACTGTGGCCCGATCCCGACGGTCTTCAACCCGGACCGATTCAGCCCGGAGAACACCAAGGCACGCGACCGCTGGCAGTTCCTGCCGTTCCTCGGCGGCGGACGTCCGTGCATCGGCGAGCACTTCGCGCGGCTGGAAACCACTCTCGCACTGGCCACCATCATCCGGGACATGGAGATCGGCTCGGTGGACAAGGATTTCCTGTGCGAGGTGCCGTTCACCACCGTCGCCAAGGGCCCCATCCGGGCCCATGTCCGACCTCGCGGCTGACCTCAGCCGACGCTTCGGCCCACAGCCGCTGCACCGGATTGGTCACATGGCGGTTGAACTGACCAGCCATTGCGGTAACTGCATGCCAGCGATCAAACTCGTTGTCCATGGCCTACCTCAAGCCTCCATGGTTCACCGCCAAGATCTTCAACCGCATCGCGATGGCGACGGGTGTCGGCGGAAGTACGACGCTGACCGTCACCAAGCGCGCCACCAAGCAGCCACAGCAGATTCCGGTGGTCGTCCCCGAGGTCGACGGGGTGAAGTACCTCGTGTCGACCCGCGGCGAATCGGAGTGGGTGAAGAACGTGCGGGCCGACCCGAACGTCACCGTCGGCAGCACGAGCTACGCGGCCAAGGAGATCCCGGTCGAGCAGCGCGGCCCGATACTTGACGTCTACCGTCCCCTTGCAGGCAAGGTGGTCGAGGGTTACTGGCGCGAACTCCCCGACGACGCGGACCACCCGGTTTTCGCCCTCACGCCCCGAAGCTGACGACGACGGCCCGCGGGCGCCGCACCGCTGCCACTACACCCTGTAGTTGACGCTCACGGTCCGGCTGGGACACTGGTGGCCATGCGGGCGGACCAGACGACCACCGAGGTGTCGGCGCGGCTGTTCGCCGACGCATGCGCCGTCATCCCCGGCGGGGTGAACTCGCCGGTGCGGGCGTTCGCCTCGGTCGGCGGCACCCCACGCTTCATCACCTCGGCCAACGGCTACTGGCTGACCGACGCAGACGGCAACCGCTACGTCGATCTGGTGTGCTCGTGGGGGCCGATGATCCTCGGCCATGCCCATCCGGCCGTGGTCGAAGCCGTGCAGCGAGTCGCAGCCGATGGTCTGTCGTTCGGTGCGCCGACGCCCTCGGAGACCGAACTGGCCGCCGAGATCATCGCGCGGGTCGCGCCAGTCGAGCGGCTGCGCATGGTCAACTCCGGCACCGAGGCCACCATGAGCGCGATCCGGCTGGCCCGCGGATACACCGGCCGCGCCAAGATCATCAAGTTCTCCGGTTGCTATCACGGGCACAGCGACGCGCTGCTGGCCGACGCCGGATCGGGTGTCGCCACCCTGGGGCTGCCTTCCTCGCCCGGCGTCACCGGCGCCGCCGCGGCCGACACGATCGTGTTGCCGTACAACAATGTTGAAGCGCTCGAGGATGTTTTCGCGCAATTCGGAGATGAGATCGCCTGCGTCATCACCGAGGCCAGTCCCGGCAACATGGGCACAGTCCCGCCACTGCCCGGCTTCAACGCGGCGCTGCGCCGCGTCACCGCCGCACACGGTGCGTTGTTGATCTCCGATGAGGTGATGACGGGCTTCCGCGTCAGCCGATCCGGTTGGTATGGCCTGGATCCCGTAGACGCCGACTTGTTCACCTTCGGCAAGGTGATGAGTGGCGGCCTGCCCGCCGCGGCGTTCGGCGGCCGGGCCGAGGTGATGGAGCGACTGGCCCCGCTCGGTCCCGTGTACCAGGCGGGCACGCTGTCGGGCAATCCCGTTGCGATGGCCGCCGGCCTCGCGACATTGCGGGCCGCCGATGATGACGCCTACGCCACGCTGGACAGCAATGCCGATCGGCTCGCGGGGCTCTTCGGTCGGGCGTTGACGGAAGCCGGTGTGGCCCATCAGGTTGCGCGGGCCGGCAACATGCTCAGCGTGTTCTTCGCCGACGCGCCGGTAGCCGACTTCGCGTCCGCACGGGCCACCGAGACCTGGCGCTTCCCCGCCTTCTTCCATGGCCTGCTCGATGCGGGTATCTATCCGCCACCGAGCGCGTTCGAGACCTGGTTCGTATCAACCGCGTTGGATGACGAGGCCTTTGACCGCATCGCCGCCGCCCTGCCCGGCGCGGCGCGCGCTGCCGCCGAGGCCGTGAGACCGTCATGACCGAAAAGACGATCGTGCATGTGATGCGCCACGGCGAAGTGCATAACCCCGAGAAGATTCTGTACGGACGGCTGCCCGACTATCACCTGTCTGAACGCGGCCGTGCCCAGGCGCAGGCCGTCGCGGACTGGCTGGCGACCCGGGACATCGTCTACGTCGTCGCCTCCCCACTGGAGCGTGCGCAGGAGACGGCGACGCCGATCGCGGAACGGCACGGGTTGCCCATCGACACCGACGGCGAGCTGATCGAGTCGGCGAACATCTTTGAAGGCCAACGCGTCTCGCCGGGTGACGGTGCACTTCGAGACCCCCGCAACTGGTGGTACCTGCGCAACCCGCGCACCCCGACCTGGGGTGAGCCCTATAAGGACATCGCGGCACGGATGACCGCGGCGCTCGATCGGGCCCGGATCAAGGCAGCGGGTCATGAGGCGGTCTGCGTCAGCCATCAGCTCCCCGTCGAAACGCTGCGCCGCGCGATGACGGGCCAGCCCCTGCATCATTTCCCAACCCGGCGCCTGTGCAACCTGGCCTCGCTGACGTCGTTCTACTTCCACGGGGACTCCTACGTCGGTTGGGGATATGCGGAGCTGGCCGGCCGGTGAGGCGGCTGGTCTTCCTTCGTGCGTCGCTCTTCGCGCGAGCGCTCATCGCCGCGAGCACGGCGATTGCTGTGCTCGCTGGCTGCTCCACCGGTGACGACGCCGTCGCGCAGGGTGGCACCTTCGAGTTCGTCGCGCCCGGCGGCAAGACCGATATCCTCTACGATCCTCCCGAAAGCCGCGGCCGCCCAGGTCCGTTGGCGGGTCCGGACCTGATGGACCCCGCCAAGACCATCTCTGTTGACGACTTCGCAGGCAAGGTCGTGGTGATCAACGTGTGGGGGCAGTGGTGTGGGCCGTGCCGGACCGAGATCACCCAATTGCAGAAGGTGTACGACGCCACCCGTGCACAAGGCGTGGCGTTCCTCGGCATCGATGTACGCGACAACAACAGTGACGCGGCACGCGATTTCGTCGTCGACCGCAAGATCACATTTCCGTCGATCTACGACCCGTCGATGCGGACGATGATCGCCTTCGGCGGCAGGTACCCGACCACCGTCATACCGTCCACCGTCGTTCTGGACCGTGAGCACCGGGTCGCGGCGGTCTTCCTGCGCGAACTTCTCGCGGAGGATCTGCAACCGGTGGTGGAGCGCCTCGCGGCCGAGCCGGAGCCCAAGACGTGACGCTGGATCGGGTAGACGAGCTGATGGCGGGCGGCCCGGTGGCGCTGGCGTTTTGCGTCGCCGCATTGGCAGGGCTGGTGTCGTTCGCCTCGCCGTGCGTTGTGCCGTTGGTGCCGGGCTACCTGTCGTATCTCGCCGCGGTCGTCGGCGTGGAGGAGCGGCCGGGGCCGGAATCCTCATCGACGGACAGCGGAATCGCGGTGCGCACGGCGCGGTTGCGCGTAGCCGGCGCCGCGGCCCTGTTTGTTGCCGGGTTCACTGCGGTGTTCGTGCTCGGCACCGTCGCGGTGTTGGGCATGACGACGACATTGATCACCAATCAGGTTCTGCTGCAGCGCATCGGCGGGGTGATCACGATCGTGATGGGCATTGCGTTCATCGGCTTCATCCCGGCGCTGCAGCGCGAGGCGCGGTTCACGCCACGTCAGCTCTCGACGCTGGGCGGCGCACCGCTGCTCGGCGCCGTGTTCGCGCTCGGCTGGACCCCATGCCTGGGCCCCACCCTGACCGGTGTGATCGCGGTGGCCTCGGCGACCGACGGCGCGAACGTCGTTCGCGGCGTGATTCTGGTCATCGGGTACTGCCTCGGACTGGGAATTCCATTCGTGCTGTTGGCATTCGGTTCGGCGCGCGCAGTACAGGGGTTGGCGTGGCTGCGCCGGAACACCCGTACCATCCAGATCTTCGGCGGCGTGCTGCTGATCCTCGTCGGCATCGCGCTGCTGACAGGAGTATGGAGCGACTTCGTGTCATGGGTGCGCGACGCCTTCGTCAGTGACGTGACTCTTCCGATATGAGACGACTTCTCGCGCTGACACGCAATACCTGGCGCACGCTGACGTCGATGGGCACCGCCTTGGTGCTGCTGTTCCTGCTCGCCCTGGCCGCGATTCCCGGCGCGCTGCTGCCACAGCGCAGCCTCAACGAGTCCAAGGTCGAGCAGTACATCGCCGAGCATCCGACCATCGGACCGTCGCTGGACCGGCTGCAGGCCTTCGAGGTGTTCTCCAGTTTCTGGTTCACCGCGATCTATGTCCTGCTGTTCGTCTCGCTCGTGGGCTGTCTGACCCCGCGGTTGATCGAGCACGCCCGCAGCCTGCGGGCGGTTCCCGTACCCGCGCCACGCAACCTCGGGCGCCTGCCCAAACACCACGAGGCCGAACTGTCCGGCGAGACCGGGACTGTTGCCGCGAGCGTTTCCGGGCGATTGAAGGGCTGGCGGCGCACGACGCGTCACACCGACGAAAACACCGAAATATCAGCAGAGAAGGGCTATCTGCGGGAGTTCGGCAACATCGTCTTCCACTTCTCGCTGATGGGCCTGCTCATCGCGGTGGCGGCAGGAAAGCTTTTCGGCTACGAGGGCAATGTCATCGTGATCGCCGACGGCGGACCCGGGTTCTGCTCGGCCTCGCCCGCGGCGTTCGACTCGTTCCGGGCGGGCAACACCGTCGACGGCACCTCGCTGTATCCAATCTGCTTGCGGGTCAACGATTTCGAGGCGCACTACCTGCCGTCCGGACAGGCGGTGTCCTTCGCGGCCGACATCGACTACCAGGCAGGCGCCGACCTGAACAGCGATACGTGGCGGCCCTACGATTTGAAGGTCAACGAGCCGCTGCGGGTCGGCGGCGACCGGATCTACCTGCAGGGCCACGGCTACGCCCCGACCTTCACCGTCACGTTCCCCGACGGCCAGACCCGCACCCAAACGCTGCAGTGGCGTCCCGACGATCCGATCACGCTGATGTCGTCGGGCGTCATGCGGTTCGACCCGCCGGGCGGCACCTACCCCGATGCCGGCGAACGCCGCAAGAACCAGATCGCGATCCAGGGTCTGTTCGCGCCGACCGAGCAGCTGCACGGCACGCTGTTGTCGTCGAGCTACCCGGCGCTCGACGACCCCGCCGTCGCCGTCGACATCTACAAGGGGGACACCGGCCTGGACACCGGGAAGCCGCAGTCGCTGTTCACCCTCGACCCGTCGCTGATCGAGCAGGGCAGGCTCACCAAGAAGGCGCGGGTCAACCTGGGCGCCGGCGAGTCAACCCGCCTCGATGACGGGACGGTCGTGCGGTTCGACGGTGCGGTGCCGTTCATCAACGTGCAGGTATCTCATGATCCCGCCCAGGTGTGGGTGCTGGTGTTCGCGATGACGATGATGGCCGGGCTGCTCGTGTCGCTGGTGGTCAGGCGGCGCCGGATCTGGGTTCGGATCACCCCTGCTGGGGCGGGTACGGTGAGCGTCGAGCTGGGCGGGCTGGCCCGCACCGACAACTCGGGGTGGGGTGACGAGTTCGAGCGGTTGACGATGCGCCTGCTGCCCGACGCCCGGCCGCAGCGAGAGGAACGCGACGTGAAGGATCAGCGAGAAGTGAAAACGGATCGCACATGAACACCGAGCACATCGACATCGGGTTGGCCCGTTACTCGGACTGGGCGTTCACCACGTCAGTCATCGTGCTGGTGGGTGCACTGCTGCTGCTCGCTGTCGAGCTCGCCTACACCCGCAGCCGCAAGGTCATCGAGCGCGAAACCGTCAATGCCGGTGTCCCTTCGAGCGCAACGGGGCCCGGCGTCGTTCTCGATCGGCCGCGGCGCCCCGTTGACGAGCGGATCGGCGGTGCCGGCCTCGCGCTGACCTACGTCGGCATCGGCCTGCTGCTGGCCTGCATCGTGCTGCGCGGGCTCGCGACCACGCGGGTGCCGTGGGGCAACATGTACGAGTTCATCAACCTGACCTGTTTCTCGGGTCTGGTGGCCGCCGCCATCGTGTTGCGCCGTCCGCAGTACCGCGCGCTGTGGGTCTTCGTGCTCGTTCCGGTGCTGATTCTGCTGACGGTGTCGGGCCGCTGGCTCTACACCAACGCCGCTCCCGTCATGCCTGCCCTGCAGTCCTATTGGCTGCCCATCCACGTGTCGGTCGTCAGCATCGGATCGGGGGTGTTCCTGGTCGGCGGCGTCGCGAGCATCCTGTTCCTGCTCAGGATGTCCCGGTTCGGCTCGCCGGACACCGACGGCGCGCTTGCCCGTGTCGTCCAGCGGCTGCCCGACGCACAGACCCTGGATCGGATCGCGTACCGCACCACCATCTTCGCGTTCCCGGTGTTCGGCTTCGGCGTCATCTTCGGCGCGATCTGGGCCGAGGAAGCCTGGGGTCGCTACTGGGGCTGGGACCCGAAGGAGACCGTGTCGTTCATCGCGTGGGTGATCTACGCGGCCTATCTCCACGCCCGCTCGACGGCGGGCTGGCGTGACAAGAAGGCCGCCTGGATCAACGTCGCCGGCTTCGTGGCCATGGTGTTCAACCTGTTCTTCATCAACCTGGTGACCGTCGGGTTGCACTCGTACGCCGGTGTCGGCTAGCCCGCGAGCACGGGCAAACCGCGCACCGCGAGCCGGCGCGATGGCGATGATTTCGCTGGGAATTACCTGGTCCGGAGGTGTGCCAGTTCGCCGGGCTGACTACCGCTGCGGCTGGTTTGCGGCTTCGTCAATTCGACGCCGGGAAACGGTTTGCTACGCGCTTCGAAAAGGTAGCTGACGGCCGCTTCGCTCCCGGGGAGCTCTTCGCGCTGTCGCTGGTCAGCGGATTTGCCCCGGCTGCTTTCGCTGCGCGCCGCGGCGTCGCCGAAGATATCGCGGACGAGTTCTCGCGTTTGACTGGATTTCCCGTGACTGGACTGCAATACTGCCTGGCAGGGCGCGCCGATCTGGCGCTGCATACTTTCGAGGGGGTAGGGCACCGTGTTGAGGCCGGCTATGTTCGCGCATCGATGGCAGGAGCGGAGTTCATCGATTGCCGACGGCGAGTCCGCCCAGCTGGCCCGAGTTAACGTAGGGAGTTGCTGACGTGCTTTCTGGATATGTTGGACGTGTAGGGGCGCTGGCAATCGCGCTGGGCATCGGGGTTCCGGTGCTGGGGACTGTGCTGGGGTCGACGGGGGACTCGACCGATTCCGGGTCATCGTGGGCGGCGCCCGTCTCGTCGCGCCCGTACGTGACGACGGGCCTTGCGCTCGCAGGCAACAGCGTCGAGTTCTCGCCTGAGGCAACGGCGCCCACTGCGTCGCCCGCCCCCGGCAACGGCGGCGGCCTCGCGCCGTTCGTTCTGCGCGGCCTGGCTCCCAGCAACAGCGCGACGCCCGGCGACAATTCGATCTCGACTTTCGCTGCGGCAGACGCGCAGTCGGAACAGTCCTCGACGCTTTGGGAGATCTTGTTCCACGACGTCCACGGCAATCCGCCGTTTTCTCCGGAAGCTCTCGCCCTGGTGGGGTCGAAGAGCCAAGAGCTGGCGGATGAGGGCGCGAAGGTCGAAGGGCGCTGCGGCATGATCTGCAACGGTGCCGATGGCGCCCCCGGCGAGGACGGCCAGGCAGGCGGATGGCTGGCCGGTAACGGCGGCAAGGGCGGCACCGGTCTTGCCGGTCAAACGGGCGGAAACGGCGGCGCCGGCGGATGGTTCGTCGGTGACGGCGGCGCCGGAGGCACCGGCGGGGCCGGTGCGACCCCCGGCGCCGATGGCGCGCAACGGCGGCAACGGCGGCAACGCCGGATGGTTCATCGGTGACGGCGGTAAGGGCGGTACCGGCGGAGCTGGCGCAACGGGTGCGACTGGCGCTCCAGCACGCCAGCGGCCACGGCCTCGCCGGCGGCCCCGGTGGCGACGGCGGCAACGGCGGTCTCGGCGGCAGCGCCGGTGTATACCTCGGCGTCGGCGGTGACGGCGGCGATGGCGGAGCCGGCGGTAAGGGCGGCACCGGCGGCGACGGCAAGGATGTCCCCGATGGCGTCGGCGCCGACGCCGGCGACGGCGGCCCAGGCGGCGCGGGCGGTGACGGCCGGCGACGGCGGCGCCTCCGCCTACGACGCCGGCGACGGCGGCACTGGCGGCGCGGGCGGTACAGGCGGCGCCGGCGGTGATGGCGGCGGGGGCGGACTCGGAGCAGGCGACGGCGGCAGGGGAGGCCTCGGTGGCCCAGGCGGCACCGGAGGTCAGGGCGGTCCCGACATCTTCGACCCGACGTGGCCAGACACCGGCACGCTCAGCATCAACGCGGATGCGGATGCGGACGCGAACGACGAATCCGGTGCCGTAGGCGGCAGCACTGCCGATAGACGCACGGGTGGCGACACCGGCGGCGGCACGGGTGGCGACACCGGCGGCGGCACGGTGGTGGCGATACCGGCGGCACCGGTGGTGGGGATACCGGCGGCGGTGACAGCGGCGGAACCGGCGGCGGTGACGGCTCCTGACCGAAGCTTCTCCCGAGACGCATAGTCCGTTCGCCGGCGGTCGGGTCTGGCCGCGATCGGGTGATCACGCGCCGACGCGCATCCGAACGTGACGGCGGTGCTTCGCTAAGCTTCACTCACGGAAGCCAAGCGACCAAGGGAGATCTTCAGCGTGTCTGAACATCCGGCGCACCGCGCTCAGGATCGGTTCAGCAACAACGTGGCTCCATCGCCTGCGGCAGCCGAAAGCACTTCCGGCGCAAGCGGATTCCGCGCGCAGAACCGGTTCACCGATCCGGCGAGCGACCCGCCGCCGGAGTGGACGGCTCCCACGCCACCCAACGGATTGCCGCGCAAGCCTGAGCCGATCGCCGCGGCGCCGCTCCAGGACGACCCGCCGCCGTACCTCGACCTGTCGACCGTGGCACTGCTCGGGCAACGCAAGCGAGCACCGTCGGAGGGCTGGCGCAAGTGGCTGTACTGGGCGTCGTTCAAGCTGATCAACGCCGGCGAGAGCCCGAAGGTCATCCACCGCAACAGCCTGATCACGCAGGTGCAGCGGCCGCTGCGGGGCTGCTATCGGATCGCCCTGCTCTCGCTCAAGGGCGGGGTCGGCAAGACGACGATCACCGCGACGCTCGGCGCGACACTGGCTTCGATACGCGGCGACCGCGTCATCGCGGTCGATGCCAACCCCGACCGCGGCACGCTGAGCCAGAAGGTGCCGCTACAGACTCCGGCCACCGTGCGCCACCTGCTGCGCGACGCCGAGGGGATCGAGGCCTACAGCGACGTCCGCGGCTACACGTCGCAAGGGCCGAGCCGGCTGGAGGTGCTGGCCTCCGAAAGCGACCCTGCGGTGTCCGAGGCGTTCAGCTCCGACGACTACGCAGCCGCACTGGAGGTGCTCGAGCGCTTCTACAGCCTGGTGCTCACCGACTGCGGCACCGGCATGCTGCACTCGGCGATGGCGGCGGTGCTGGCGAAGGCGGACGTGCTCGTCGTGATCAGCTCGGGGTCCGTCGACGGGGCCCGCAGCGCGTCGGCCACGCTGGACTGGCTTGACGCGCACGGGCATCAGGACATGGTGCGCAACTCGATCGCCGTCATCAATGCGGTGCGGCCGCGGTCAGGCAAGGTCGACCTGCGCAAGGTGGTCGACCACTTCAACCGGCGATGCCGCGCGGTGCTTCAGGTTCCGTTCGATCCGCACCTGGAGGAAGGCGCCGAGATCAGCCTCGAGCGGCTGAAGCCGGAGACACGGCAGGCGTTGGTCGAACTGGCGGCGGTGGTGGCTTCCGGCTTTTCGGACGTGCGGCGGGATCCGGCCGGATAGGAGCTGGGCGCCGCTACTACCGAGGGTTGTCCCCGTGGCCGAGCCGACGCAGGAAATCGGGATCGTCGTCGGGACCGATCACGCGGGACTTCGGGCGGCTCGCGGTCATTCGCATGAGCCGCCAGCCGACATAGGCCAGCCCGGCCAATACGAAAAGCAGGAGCAGAAACGCCACTGAGAAAAACCTCCTTTATCTGAATATACGCGCCGTCGGTAGGCTCGGTTCGTGTCTGACAGTCGGCCCGGACCTCGGCTCATCCTGGACCTGCTGACCTACGTGCTGGCCCGGCTGCTCCTCGTCGTGGTGCTGGCCGCGGTGATCATTCGGTGCGGCGCACTTGTTCGGTGTGCGGGATTTCCCACTGGTGATCGCACTTCTCTTTGCACTGGTGATCGCATTGCCACTGGGTATCTGGGTATTCGCCCCGCTGCGGCGCCGCGCGACCGCCAGCATCGCCGTCTTCGATGAACGTCGGCGCACGGACCGAGAGCGCTGCAGGCCAGGCTGCGCGGCGAAGAGCCACGCAGCGATGAGCGCTTGCGCGAAGAAAGCCGACAGTCATGACGGCAGCCGCGGCGAGGGAGGCGTTCGGCGCCGAATTCGCCGGTGCCGAGGGCTTTCTCAACTCACCCACCTATGGGTTGCCACCGAGGTTTCTCGTCGATGCCCTGGCGGACTGCATCGGCAGATGGCAGGGCGGGACCATGGACGTCCCGTCGTTCGACGAAGACGTGCGGGCAGGCCGCGAGGGTTACGCGGCGCTGACCGGTCTGCCCGTCGGCTCGGTGGCCATGGGCGCCACCGTCTCGGCGGCGCTGGGCCTGGTCGCAGCCGCGATCCCCGACGGCAGTCGGGTCGCGACGCTACCGGGGGAGTTCACCAGCACCACCTTCCCGTTCGTCGCGCAGGCCGGCCGCGGCGTCACCGTGACCGAGCTGCCCGCCGACGAACTGGTCTCGGTCGCGGCCGAATTCGATGTCGTGACGGCGAGCCTGGTGCAGTCCGCCAACGGTGCGGTCCTCGACATGGACACCCTGCGTCGCAACGTCGAAGGCACCGACACGTTGACCGTCATCGACGTCACGCAGGCGCTCGGGTGGAAGCGGGTCGACGTCGGCTGGGTCGACGTCACTGCGGCCGCGGTCTACAAATGGTTGCTGGCGCCGCGTGGTACCGCGTGGATGTCGTTGAGCGACAGGGTGAGTCGCATCATGACGCCCCACGCGGCAAACTGGTATGCGGGCGAACACCCGTGGCAGTCGATCTACGGTCTGCCCTTGCGGCTGGCCGGCGATGCGCGGCGGTTCGACTTGTCTCCCGCGTGGTTCAGTGCACTGGGCGCCGGGCTGACTCTGCCGTGGCTGGCTTCGCTGGACGCTGGCGCAGTGCAGGAGCACACCGTCGGCCTCGCCGACCGTTTGCGGGCAGAACTTGAACTGCCGCATCAGGATTCGGCCATCGTCTCGCTACCGATCGATGGCGCGGCGGACAAACTGGCCCGGGCGGGCATCCGCGCCTCGGTGCGTGCCGGGGCGGTTCGGGTGGGTTTTCATCTCTACAACAACGAGAACGACCTCGACCGGTTGCTCGACGCGTTGAACCCGTGACGGTGTATTCCCCCGCGAGCCAGCGCCACCGCTTCCCGTCGGTGTCGAAGGCGTGGTCGCCCGCTTCACTTCGGCCGAAGCGGATTGAGCCGCATCATGAACGGCACCCCGCACCGGTTGAGCAATGCGAAGCGTCCTGCCGGGTTCGCCGACGCCTCCGCCTTGAACATCGCGGCGATGGCGGTGGTCACTCCCCCGCGGGGATGTGCGCCGATCACCTCGTCCCGGTAGCCGCGGCTGAGATCGCCGAGTCGCAGGCCGGTCAGATCGAACATCGCACCGGCCTGCACGTAGACCCCGAGCGCGCCGTCGGTGTCGACGTCGATACCCGGGGTCGCGTGGACGGTCATCGCGTCGGCGGCAGGTTCGATCTCGCCGCCGGCGGTTGCCGCGTCACCGGCGCACCGGTCGAGACGCTCGACGCTGCGCAGGGTGAAGTCCTCGCCGGCGACGACTTCGGCGATCCCGTAGTCGTGGAGCAGGGACGCGACGTAGAACAGTTCCGTGTCCATTTCGACGCCGTCGACGGCGGCGAGCCCGGAGCCGAACATCCAGGTGCGGTAGCCATGGCCGATCAGCGACGGAGGCTGTTCCTGGCATGCGGCTTCGGCCTCGCGGACCAGCTTGGAGTCGGGCGGTGTCAGCGCGTCGGCGGACAGGTCGCGGGCGCGGGCGGGGACGCGGCCGGTGGCGGCGCGCAGACGTCCGGCGGCATAGTCACCCAGCCCCGCGGCCACATGACCCAGCAGCCGCCGTCGCTCACGGGGCGTGAGGCTGCCCTTGGTCGCTCGTGTCCATGCCAGTCCACCGACGCGCATCGGATCCGGCGAAGTCCATATCGTACCTCCCCTTGCTTTCTTAACGATACTTTCGTAAGGATAGTACAGCGAGCATGCGGGAGTCGGGAAGGGAAATGACATGACGTCGCACAGGACCGCATCCGATTTCCGTCGCGGTGGTGGGCGGAGGAATCGGCGGCATCGCCGCCGCGACCATGCTCAAACGCGCCGGCTATCACGACGTCACCGTCTTCGAACGGAACTCCGGGCTCGGCGGTGTGTGGCAGACGAACACCTATCCGGGGGCGGCGTGCGACGTCCCGTCGCACTTCTACGAGTTCTCCTTCGCACTGAACCCCGACTGGTCGTGTCGCTATGCCCCGCAGGCCGAAATCAAGGCGTACCTCGAGAATGTGGTCCGCGACCACGGAGTCGAGGGATCGTTCCGGTTCAACGCCGAGGTGCGCTCGGCGACGTGGGACGACCGCGGACACTGGGTGCTGGACACCGACAGCGGGCAACACACCGCGGACGTGTTGATCACCGCCTGTGGGCAGTTGACCAACCCGAAATACCCCGACATCGATGGGCTCGATCGGATTCGAGGGGCCCGCGTTTCACACCGGGCAGTGGCGCCACGACGTCGACCTGGCCGGCAAGCGCGTGGCTGTCATCGGTACGGGCTGCAGCGCCGCTCAGGTCGTCCCCGCCATCCAGCCGCATAGTGGCCACGGTCGACGTCTATCAGCGGTCGCCGGGCTGGACGATGCCCCGGATGAACTACGACTACTCAGAACGGGCGAAGCGCCGCTTTCGGCGTCATCCATGGCTGCAGCGTCTCGACCGCAGGGTCGTGCAGACGATCATGGAGATCGGCGCGATCGCGATGACGCGGCGGCAGTGGATGCTCGGCCCGTTAAAGCCATGGGACGCAGGCGGATTCAGCAAGGCGATCAAGCGACCCCGCATCTGCGGACGCCGTGACGCCGCGGGATCGAGCCCGGTTGCAAGCGCATGATGGTCACCGACGACTGGTACCCGACACTGGCCAAGCCCGGCGTCCGGCTTGATCACCGGCGGTGTCAAACGGATCACGCCGACCGGGATCGTCGGGGGCGACGGTGTCGAGCGCCCGCCGACGTGCTGGTCCTGGCGACCGGGTTTCAGTCCCATGACTTCGTCGCCCCGATGGAGATACGGGGTGTCGACGGAAGCACTCGCTCGCCGACGAGTGGGCAGAGACGCCGAAAGCCTATCTGGGCGCTGAGCGTCCCGGCGTTTTCCGAACATGTTCCTGCTGTACGGCCCGAACACGAACGGCGGAACCGGGTTCGGTCGTCTTCACGGTGGAGGCGGGAATGCGCCATGTGCTCGCCGCCCTCGCCGAACTGGATCGCACCGAGCTCAACGGCGCATCGAGGTTCGCCGCGACGTCGCCGACGAGTTTCACCGCGAGGTCAAAAAAGCCCTGGTGGGTACGGTCTGGACCGGCTGCGGCAACTGGTATCTCGACGCGAACGGACACAGTCCCAACCAGTGGCCGTGGACCTGGGGAACGTATGCGCGCCGGACGCGGCGATTGGAGCGCGGCGCCTACCTGGTGGGAGCCGCGCCGGTAGCGGCTGCATATTTGACGCCGTCGCTGGGTAGTTCTTTGCCATGACCTCTGCGAAAGAGCTGTACGGACGCTGGATCAATGAACTGTGGGCCGGCGCACCCGTCGCCGCAGAGCTGGTCTCCGACGACTTCGTCGGCCACTGGCCCGACCGTGACGTGCACGGTCCAGAAGAGTTGCAGAAGATCGTCGACGAGACCCGCGACGATGCTGTCCGACCTGAAGTTCGTCGTCGACATCGACCCGTTCGTCGACGGTGATCTGGTGGCGGCCCGCTGGATCGGCACAGGGGCGGCCGCCGACGGCCCGAAGCGATTCACCGGCAACGACATTCTGCGATTCGCCGATGGGCGGTTCGTCGAGTACTGGACGGGCACGTCGACGGCGTAGCGCTGCCTCAGTCGAACAGGTCGGGCTGCTCGCGGGTGATGCGCGCGAACAGCGGCTGGAAGCTGAACCAGCCGGCGAAGTGGGTACCGACCTGTCCCGCTGTGTGTTTGGCCATCGCCGGCTCGATCAGCACCGGGGTGCCGGCGGCCTCGGCCATCAGCTGGGCGTGGCACGACCGCTCCATGGTGATGAACCACCATGCCGCCTCCTCGACCGATTGCCCGACGGTGAGCAGTCCGTGGTTGCGCAGGATGGCGGCCTTGCAGTCGCCGAGGGAATGCGCGATGCGCTTGCCCTCCTCGAGGTCGAGCACGACGCCGGAGTATTGGTCGAACAGCGCGTGGTCCTCGTAGAACGCGCAGGCGTCCTGGGTGATCGGGTCGAGAAGCCGCGCGAGCGTCGACCATGTCTTGCCGTACACCGAATGGGAGTGGGCGGCGCTGATCACGTCCGGGCGGGCGGCGTGGACCTGCGAGTGGATGGCGAACGCGGCCTGGTTCAGCGGCAGATCGCCCTGCACGACGGTGCCGTCGTGGCGCACCAGCAGCAGGTCGCTGACGCGGATGTGCCCGAAGTGCATGCCGAACGGGTTGACCCAGAAGTGATCGGTCAGCTCGGGGTCGCGGGCGGTGATGTGGCCGGCGACGCCCTCGTCGAAGCCGAACCGGCTGAACAGCCGGAATGCGGCGGCGAGGTTCTGCTTGCGGTGCAGCCGCTCCTCTTCGATCGTGCGATTCTCCTGTGGCAGCAGCGCGGCGACGTTGCCTGCGGCGAGTCGCCCGGCTTGCTTCGATTTCGGTATCGGTCATGGCCGTCCCCTTCGATCACCGGCGATGTTGGCTGGCCGGATACCCAAGCGTAATCCCGTGGTCTGTGAGGGGCTCCAGGATTCCGGTGTCGTCTAAGCCAGGAAGCGCTCGACGTACGGTGCGAACCGGGCCCGCACATCGGCGCCGTCGAGACCGAACATCTCGGTCGAGGTCGCGACCCGGCCCAGCCTGCCGCGCTGGTGACCGGCCAGGTAGTCGGCCATCGTAGCGCGCGCCTCGTCCGACATCGTTTCGCCGGCAAGCTCGTAAATCTGTGCGGCGGTGCCCATTTCGTCTGCCATGAAATCGTCGAAGCGGACGTCGATCGACCGCTCCGCGGGCAGCACCTCGCGATCGCGTACCAGCGCGTTGAGCATCAGCTCGAGCCGGTTTATCCACGTGGCCGCGATATCGTGCACCGGCACGGGGGAGCAGTGCATGCGCGCGGTGTAGGTGATCATCGCGAGCATCGACAGCGTGACCGGCACCGGGTCGCGATGCGTGATCACGACGACCACGCCGGGGAAGACCTGGTCCAGCACCGGCAGCTGCTCGAGGTGCTGGGGCGACTTGAGCAGCCAGCGCCGTCCGCCGCGGAGAAACTGCAGCGCCTTCAGCTGGGTCGCGAGGTGCTGGTAGTGCGGAGTCTGGTCGTGGGCCAGGTAGTAGTCGCGCCAGCGCGGCACGTGCCCGAGGGTCTCGAACAGCATCGAGCTGAAGTCGTTGGCCAGCAGCTGGATCTCCTCGTGCACATGGTCGGTGGTCATCTCGTGCATCAGCGGGAAGTACGGCATCACCAGGTTCATGAACTCCACCGCGACATCCATCCGGATCCGACGCGGATCCGGCTCGATACCCGCTTCCGACGGCAGCGGGAACGGTTCGTTGGATTCCCAGTACGGGATGGTGCGGAAGGTGGCCTCCGGCCGCCCGGACGCAGAAGTGGATGAGGCCGCGGCGAGCAGGTTGTGCAGATGCGTGGTGCCCGTGCGAGGCAGGCCCGCGATCACGATCGGTGGCGCCAGCTCGATGTCGTGGATCTCGGGGTGGCGCTTCAGCAGGTCGGTGAGCAGCAACCGGTTCTTCAGAAACTGCGACAGCTGCGCGTAGAAGTTGACGACGCCCGCGCCATGCAGACCCGGAATGTCATGTATCGCAGCCAGGTACACGTCGAGGCGTTCGCGATAGTCGTCGTCGCCGAAATCGTCGAGCCCGGTGTCGGCGGCGGCCCTGGCGTGCAGGCCGTCGGCGTCGAGCGCGCACTCGGGCGCCATCGCCGCCATCATCTGGCGCAGCGGCTCGGCTTCGGGGGAGAAGCGGGGCTCGGCGAGGTCATCGAGCCGGACTGGATCTGCTGTGGTCTCGGTCACAGCGACTTATGTTACTGTCAGTTTCGTAATGACGGTTGAAATTGGGCGACCCCGTGATCCCCGCATCGACGGCGCGGTGCTGGACGCCACGGTCGACCTGCTCGGCGAGACCGGATACGCAGCGCTTTCGGTCGACGCGATCGCCCGACGGGCCGGCACGAGCAAGCCGGCGATCTACCGCCGCTGGCCGAGCAAGGCGCACGTCGTGCACGAGGCGGTGTTCCCGCTGACCGATGACACCGAGCTCCCCGACACCGGGTCGCTGGACGGGGACATCCGCGAGATGATGCGCCGGACGGTGACCGTGCTGACCACGCCGGCGGCGCGGGCGGCACTGCCCGGTCTCGTCGGTGAGACCGCAGCGGACCCCACGCTGCACGCCGCGCTGCTCGAGCGCTTCGGCCACGTGCTTGCCCGCGGGCTGACCCGCTGGCTCGACGCGGCGGTGGCGCGCGGCGAGGTCCGTCCCGAGGTGACCCCGGCCGACGTCGTCGACGCCATCGCGGGCATCACCTTCCTGGCGCTCATCACCCACGGCGACACCCTCGACGACGCGTGGGTGGACCGCACCACCGAACTCATCACGAGAGGAATCAGGTCTTGACCGAACACGAATCCACCGCGGCATGGCGCGAACTGCTCGAAACGCTTGGCGGACTCGACCGCACCTTCCTCGAGGGCGACCGCGCCGTCAGCGATGACCGGCACATCGCCGACGGCTACCGCATGCTTGCGATCACGCTCGGCGTGGCGCTGGACACCTACCTGTTTCCGGAACCGAGCCGGCCGGTGTGGATCGAGCTCAACACCCCGTTCCGCCGCGATCGCCGATGGGGCGGGGACAACACCGACGCGTACTACTACATGTGCCCGGTCGATCCGGCCCGTCGCTACCGGATCAGCGGCAATCGCGGTGACAGCGTGTACTTCTCGGTGACCTCCTACAACGAGCCGTCACCGGGTGCGTGGTCGGACAAGGTCGTGGCCATCGTGCGCGACGACGACCTCGACTTTGACGCCGACGGCAACTTCTCCTTCGACATGGGGCCGACGGAGGACGGCGTGGTGCTGGTGACCCGCGATTATCAGGCCGACCCGGACACTGGCCGCCCCGTCAGCTGGCGCATCGAGGCGCTCGACGAGCCGGAGCCGGTCCGTCACGGCGACGCCGAAACCGCGGCCGCGCTGCGGTCCAGTGCCGCGTGGCTGCGCACGATGTTCGCGATCGTTCCGCTTGCGGTCGGCGTCCGCGTCGAGGATGCGCACACGCTGGGACACGAAATCTCGCAAGTCGCAAACCAATTCGCCGACCCCTACCAGGTGCCCGATGCCAACTTCGGCTGGTCGGCGCGCGACGCCTGCTACGCCTACGGCAGCTTCGTGCTCGACGAGGACGAAGCCCTGGTCGTCACGCACCGGCCGCCGTCGTGCAGGTTCTGGAATCTCGTCGTGTGGAACCAGTTCATGGCCGCCCACAACCGCAGCGACGCGAGGTGCTCGATCAACGGTCACTCCGCGGTGCCGAACGCCGACGGTTCGGTCACGGTCGTCATTTCACGCGGCATGACCGATCACCCGAATTCGATTACCACGCTTGACTATCCGCGCGGCAACCTGGCGTTCCGCTGGTTCATCGCCGACGAAGTGCCTGCCAGGCCCGACGTGCAACTGGTGAAGGTGTCCGACGCCCCGACGATCACGTCACCTGACCTGCGCGAGCCCTAATGCGAGGGCAACCGCGACGGCCCACACCAGCATCGTCAGCCCGGTGTCGCGCAGCACCGGGATCAGGTCCCTGCCACCGAGGCCCTTGCGTACCGGTCCCGTGGCGCGCACGGCGAGCGGCAGCGCCACCAGGCCGACAGCGGCCCACGGCGTCGCGAGCATCAGCACCAGCGTGAGCGCGAAGGCGACGACCATCAGCGCCTGATACAGCACCCGGGTGCGCGCGTCGCCGAGCCGCACGGCCAGCGTGATCTTGCCGGACTCCTTGTCGGTCGGGATGTCGCGCAGATTGTTGGCCACCAGCACCGCCGACGACATGCATCCCGTCGCGACGGCCAGCGCCGCGCCGACCCAGTCGATCCGCAGCGCCTGGGTGTACTGCGTGCCGAGCACCGCGACGAGACCGAAGAAGACGAACACCGCGATCTCGCCCAGCCCGAGGTAGCCGTACGGCTTGGCGCCACCGGTGTAGAGCCACGCGCCCGCGACGCACAGCACGCCGACCGCGACCAGCCATGGCGCGCTGAACCACGCCAGCACCACGCCGGCCACCGCCGCGATGCCGAGGCTGATCACCGCTGCCGTCAAGCACCGACCGGGGCGTGGCGACCTTCGACCCGACCAGCCGCAGCGGTCCGGCCCGCACATCGTCCGTGCCGCGGATGCCGTCGGAGTAGTCGTTGGCGTAGTTGACGCCGACGATCATCGCCATCGCGACGGCCAGGGCGAGCAGCGCTCGCCACCAGCACGCCGCGTGCAGCCAGGCCGCAGCGCCTGTCCCGACGATCACCGGTGCGACCGCGTTGGGCAGCGTCCGTGGGCGAGCGCCCTCTACCCACTGCGCGAAACTGGCCACCTTGGCAGTCTTGCATGGTCGATGACCGTGGCAGACTGAGCGCATGGAGGACCGACTCAGCAAGACCGAGATTCGCAAAGACGCCATGCAGGAGATCGTCGAGTCCGGTGCGTCGACCGTCGGCGAGGTGACCTCGATCATCACGACCGCCGTCAAGGACGTCGCGAACGCCATCGGCGGATTCGCCACCGACATCTTCGAGATCCGCGACGGGGCCCGGCGCGCGTCGCAGGCGCCCGCCGACGAGGCCGGGGACGAGTAGCGGGTCGAACCCGCCGCGGTGCGACGCCGACTGGGTCATCGCGTCGGCCGCGCGGTGCCGACATCGTCGAATCCCCAGCGCATCTCACGTGTCCGCGTGAGCGCATAGTCATCGCGGACCTGGTCCGCAGGCGTCGTCATGAGGGTGCCCCAGTCGACCTCCGGATGTCCGACCAGTCGGGTGGGAACCTCATGCAGTTCGCCGAACATCGCGGCCGCGGCGAAGGTGCCGCCCACCGACGGGTTGCGGTCCTCGATGAAGAACGGTCGTGGTGACTCGATCACTGTGCGCGGTGTCTGGGCGATGCCCCCCGACACTCCGACGATGTTGTGAACGCATGGAAACAGGAAGGACTGTGGCCAGCTGATCAGCACCGGGCCATTGTCTTCGAGGAACTTGTTCAATCCGAGCACCGAGCGCAGTCGGGGCCCCGTGAATGCGAGCCATCCGTTCTCGTCTGCGCGCGCGTCGACCGCCCGGATCCGGACACGGTCGGCACCTGACGGAACCTGTGCCGCGTCCACGCCGATCGAGCGCCACAGCGGGTGTAGCGGGTCCTCGTCGATGGCGACTCGGTCTCCGGGCGTGGCCTCACCGACCGCCAGCGGCCCGTCGTCGGATCGGCCGAACTCGAAGACGAGCGAGTTGCCCGCGTCGGTGCGGCCCGAAACCGACAAGGCCACACCTTCGTTCGCGTCGAGCGGCGGTAGCGCGAACCACGGCGTGGTGATGCTGGCATCGTCCGAGGATCCGAAGGAACCCCAGAGCCGGCTCGACGAACCCTCCCCCGGTGGGTCCGGCGGCGGGGCGCCGGGGTGATAGCCCGCCATCGGTCCAAAGCCCGTTGATCGCCCGTCGCCTGCCAACGGAGTGAGGAGGGGTCCGTCCGGGAGCACCTCGATGTCGTCGGCCAGGCCGCACACCCGACTGCCCGTGAGCCGGTTGATGTTCGTCAGCGCCAACGATCCCGCCGGCCTGCGAAACGGCGCGGCGACGAAGGACCCGAGCAACACGACGACCGCCGTGGCCGCTGCCGTGACGGCTACCGCGGCGGGCGCCGTGCGGAAGGCCCACCGGCCGTCGCGTGCCAGGAACACAATGCCGAGCACGCCACAGCTCGCCGCCACTCCGAGCCACAGCAGCGGATTGTTCAGCGGTAGACCGGCCGGGCTGATCGGTCCGGCCGACCACGGCACGTCATAGACCGTCGACTGCCACCAGGCATTGGGTCCGTCGAAGGCCAACGCCGCCGCACCCGCCAGCAGGACCGTGCCCGACGCCGTGATGAGAACGGCGATCCGGTTTTCCCGACCGCCGCGCCCGCATGCCTGAACACCACAGCCACGGCCAGCGTCAAGAAGGAAGCGAACAAGCCCGCTGCGCTGCCAAGGTGGTATGCCCATTTCGATGGCACGAACGCCAAAGCGAGCAGCGCCAGCGTGAGAACCGCGCCGGAAATCAGTACGGACCGTGCAACACCTGACCGCCGGAAGCCCCAGGCCAGTGCCCCCGCCGCAGGCAGCATCGCCGCCGACAGCAGCACGGGCAATCGCTTGGGCGCGCTGCCCTGCTGATCACCACTGAGCAGATAGAAGTACCGGTCCGGCTCGTGATACCACGGCAGAGCCGGACCGAAGTACGTGTGCCATTCCGTCGCCGTGAGGAACGCCGACCACGTCTGATCGGCGAAGATCATCGTGACACCAACGGCGCCAACGCAACACAGTAAAGCGATCCGCGCGGCGAGATCCCGTCCAGCTCGCGAATCGGCCCGCAGGATGCGGAGCATTCGCGGCGCGAATACCACCAGCGGCGCGACGACAGATACCGCGGTCGGGCTGATCGGCACGGTGAGCCCGGCCGCCAGCGCCGCCCAACCCAGGCCGGCCGGCCTCCGCGACCGCCACACAAGTGCAAGTACCGTGGTAACACCAAGCGCGACATAGGCTTCGGGTCGCACACCGGAATTGAACGGTAACCACGCGGCGAGAAAGAAGATTGCCGCGACCGCCCGCACCCGGATAGTGCGGGACCGACCCGGCAACGCCGCGCCGAGCACACCGCGGCTCAGCACGAACCAGGTCGCCACACCCAGTACGACACCGGGTAGCCGCAGCCACAGCGGCGCCAGGCTGATGTCGGTGAACCACGACAACAGCTGCTGGCAGAGTGCAAAGGGCACCTCGTCGGCGTTCCACCAGCGGTAGTAGTTGCCCGCAGTGCCGGACGACGCGAAATTGCGCGCGATCGTGGTCGCCCAGCCGTCGTCCACGGTCAGCGGGCCGATGACGGCCCAACCGCCCAGAATCGTGATGACAACCGCATCGATCCACCAGGTCGGTCGCCACCGGAAGGGTTTGAGTCGGATCCGGCGCGGCCTGCCGAGCAGCACGAGCGCCAGCGCCGCGGCGGTCAATTGGATGCCGATGAGCACCACCTTCCCGCCGGACGGGCTGGTGGCGAACGGGCTCGTGGCCTCGGCGGCCACTGTCAGTCCGGCCGCTCGGACGGCATCGAGGTCGGTCCGGAAGCCGAATACCTCCGGCACGGGCAGTCCGGGGTGAAACGTCTCCCCGGCGGCGTCTGTGAGCGCCAGGCCGTCCGTCTCGAACCGCAGCGTGATGCGGCAGTCGGGACGACTGGAGGCAGGCAGAACTTGTGTGAAGGTGCCCGAACGAAGCTCCGTCCCGGCGGGGCCGGTCGTCACCGTCAAAGCGTCCTGATTCCGCCCGGTGGCCAGTACCGTGACCGGCCGCCCGGACTCGGCGCCGAGCGCCCCGCACGGAATGACCACACGAAGAGTCATCGGGCGGTAGGGCGCGAAGAGCGCGCTGGTGGACACGGCGGGCTGACCGGGTGACGGCCAGGTCACGGTGGAGTTCTCAACGCTGACCGGGGCGAACGGCAGCGTCAATGCGGCGGCAACGCCGCAGAGCGCCACGAGCAGGACCGCCCAGGCGTGAATTCGTCGGGTATACCGCGTAGTGGCGACATCGATGGGCGCCAGCCTGTGGGTGCGGGCCAGCGATCGGGGCGTTTCGGGGATGGCGTCACAACTCCGTCATGGGCCATCCGGTATCGACATGGCCCAGAATGGTCGAGTTGCCCGCGGACGTGAGGAGTACACAGTGCTGGGAGTCATCGGCGGCAGCGGGTTCTATACGTTCTTCGGTTCCGACGCCCGCAGCCATCAGCCTGGACACCCCGTACGGCGAACCGAGCGCGCCGATCACCGTCGGCACGGTCGGCGAGCACGAGGTGGCGTTCCTGCCGCGGCACGGCGTCAACCACGAGTTCTCGCCGCACACCGTGCCGTACCGCGCCAACATGTGGGCGCTGCGCGCGATCGGGGTGCGACGCATCTTCGGGCCGTGCGCGGTGGGCAGCCTGACCCCGGAACTGGGGCCCGGCGCGATGGTGGTGCCCGATCAGCTGGTCGACCGCACGACCGGCCGCGACGACACGTACTTCGACTCCGGTGGCATCCACGTCGAGTTCGCCGATCCGTATTGCCCGGCGCTGCGCGCCGCAGCGTCCGACCTGCCCGGTGTGGTGGACGGCGGCACCATGGTGGTGATCCAGGGGCCTCGGTTCTCCACCCGCGCGGAGAGCCGATGGTTCGCAGGGCAGGGTTTCACGTTGGTCAACATGACCGGCTATCCCGAGGCCGTCCTGGCCCGTGAACTCGAAATGTGTTATGCCGCCATCGCTTTGGTGACCGATCTGGATGCCGGCATCGAAACCGGATCCGGGGTGCGGGCGGTGGATGTGTTCGCCGAGTTCGAACGCAACCTGGTGCCGTTCCGCAAGCTCGTGCACGAGGCGATCGACCAGGTCGACCGTCGAGCGGACGTGCACCCATTGCCTGCCGCACGAAGGCGTCCAGCTGCCCATCGAACTGCCGTGAGAGTTCTGCTGACCGGAGCGGCGGGCTTCATCGGAGGCCGGATCGACGCCGCGTTGCGCGACGCGGGGCACGACATCGTCGCCGTCGACGCGATGCTGCCCGCCGCACACGGACCCGGCGCCGAACCGCCCGCCGACTGCCAGGTGCTCGACATCCGCGACGCCTCGGCCCTTGCGCCGCTGCTGAACGGCGTCGACGTGGTGTGCCACCAGGCCGCGGTGGTCGGCGCGGGGGTCAACGCCGCCGATGCGCCGTCCTACGGCAGCCACAACGACTACGGCACCGCGGTGCTGCTGGCCGAGATGTTCGCCGCGGGCTGCCAGCGGCTGGTGCTGGCGTCGTCGATGGTGGTCTACGGGCAGGGCCGCTTCGACTGTCCCGAACACGGACCGGTCGAGCCGCTGCCGCGCACGCGAGCAGACCTGGACGCCGGCGTGTTCGAGCACCGCTGCCCGCTCTGTGGCGCGATGGTGGAGTGGCGCCTGGTCGGTGAGGACGCGCCGCTGCGGCCGCGCAGTCTGTACGCGGCGAGCAAGACTGCGCAGGAGCACTACGCGCTGGCATGGGCAGACGCAGTCGGCGGCTCCGTCACCGCGCTGCGCTACCACAACGTGTACGGCCCGCACATGCCGCGCGACACCCCGTACTCCGGGGTGGCGGCGATCTTCCGATCCGAGCTGGAATCCGGCGATGTGCCAAGGGTTTTCGAGGACGGCGGCCAGATGCGCGACTTCGTCCACGTCGATGACGTCGCGGCGGCGAACGTGGCGGCCGTCGACTCATCTCTGGACGGATTCGCCGCGTTCAACGTCTGCTCGGGCCGGCCGATCTCGATCATGCGAGGTGGCCGACCGAGCTGTGTGAGGCCCGCGGCGACGCGGCGCCCGTCGTCACCGGCCAGTACCGCAGCGGCGATGTCCGCCATATCGTCGCCGACCCGGCGCGCGCCGCCGAACTGCTCGGCTTTCGCGCAGCCGTCGATCCGCGCGACGGCCTGCGCGAGTTCGCGTTCGCGCCGTTGCGGGCCTAGATGCTGCGGGTGCGGTCGTCACGCTCGTGGCTCGGGCTCTCGCGTTGCTGGTCGCTGCAGCGGCGGCTGATCTACTTCCCGTCGCCGGGACCGCTGCCGCCCGCCTCCGCGGTGTTGCCGAACGCTCGCGATGCCGTCATCGAGACCGACGACGGAATCCGTTTGGCTGCTTGGTATTTCCCGGTCACCGCAGGCGCACCGGCAGTGCTGGTGTGCAACGGCAACGGCGGCGACCGCTCGATGCGCGCCGCGCTGGCCGCGGCGCTCAACAGGATGGGCCTGTCGGTGTTGCTGTTCGACTACCGCGGCTACGGCGGCAATCCGGGCCGCCCGTCGGAGGCCGGGCTGGCCGCCGACGCCCGCGCGGCGCAGGCGTGGCTTGCCGATCAGCCCGGCGTCGAGAAGATCGTGTACTTCGGCGAATCCCTCGGCGCCGCAGTCGCTGTCGGCACTCGCGACGGAGCGTCCGCCTGCGGCATTCGTGTTGCGGTCGCCGTTCACGTCGCTGGCGGACGTGGCCGCGGTGCACTATCCGTGGCTGCCGGTCCGGCGCCTGCTCGTGGACCGCTACCCGTCGATCGAGCGCATCCCGTCGATGCGGCGTGCCGGTCCTCGTCATCGCAGGCGACCGCGACGACATCGTGCCGGAACATCTCAGCAGGCGGCTGTTCGACGCGGCCGGTGAGCCCAAGCGGTATGTCGTGGTGCCCGGCGCAGGCCACAACGATCCTGAGCTGCTCGACGGCGGCCAGATGCTCGCCGAGATCGAAGGGTTCCTGTCGGCGACCGGTGTCACCTAGTAATACTGGTGGGATGAAGCCCGCCATCTGTGAACAGTTCGGTATCGATTTCCCGCTCTTCGCGTTCAGCCACTGCCGAGATGTGGTGGCCGCGGTGACGAACGCCGGCGGGTTGGGCGTGCTCGGTGCCACCGCGTATACGCCGGAGGGCCTGGATCAGGAACTGTCCTGGATCGATGACCACGTCGGCGGCAAGCCGTACGGCCTGGACCTCATCGTGCCCGCCAAGTTCGAGGGCAAGGGCGAGAATCTGTCCCGCGGGGCGCTGGCGGACCGGATCCCCGAGGACTACCGCGGCTTCATCGCCGACCTGCTCGCCAAGCACGACATCGAACCCGAGGAGAAGGCGCGCACCGGGCCGTCGTTCCTGTCGGGCGACACCGGCCAGGACCTGCTCGGCGTGGCGATGAGCCATCCCATCAAGTTGATCGCCAATGCGCTTGGCGTGCCCCCGCCCTACATGATCGATGCCGGCAAGGAGAACGGCGTGCCCGTCGCGGCGCTGGTCGGCGCCAAGGAACATGCGCTCAAACAGGTCAAGGCGGGAGTGGACCTGATCGTCGCGCAGGGCACCGAGGCGGGCGGCCACTGCGGCGAGGTGACGACCCTCGTGCTGATCCCCGAAGTGATCGAGGCCATCGAGGGCGCGGTGCCGGTGTTGGCGGCAGGCGGAATCGTCACCGGCAAGCAGATGGCAGCGTGCGTCGCGATGGGCGCCGACGGCGCGTGGACCGGTTCGGTATGGCTGACCACCGAGGAAGCCGAGACGGCGCCGCACACCGTGCAGAAGTTCCTGGCGGCGACGTCACGCGACACCATTCGATCGGCGGGCCGCACCGGAAAGCCTGCACGGCAACTGGTTTCGGACTGGACCAACGCGTGGCAGCCGAACGAAGGTGGCCAGCGCCCGCTGCCGCTGCCACTGCAGTCGATGCTGTCCGAACCCGTCATCCGCAGGGTGGACGTGCTGGCATCGCAGGGGCATCCGGGCGCGCAGGCGTTGGCGACCTACTTCGTCGGTCAGGGTGTCGGCCTGATGAACAAGGTGAAGCCGGCACGCGAGGTTGTCCGCGAGTTCATCGAGGACTACCTCGCCGCGACTGAACGGCTCAGCAACTCACTACCCGACTGACGAACAGTCCTTGGTTAGGGCGCCGGCACGCTGACGCAACCGACGCCGGGCACGCAACCTTGACCTCCGCCGGGGCCGCCGCTACCGCTCGGTCCGCCGGGGATGCTGCCGCCCCCGCCGCCGGGGCCGCCGCTGCCGGTGGGTCCGCCCGGGATGGCGCCGCCGCCGCCTTCGGGTCCGCCGCTGCCGGTGGGTCCGCCGGGGATGGCGCCGCCGCCGCCGTTGGCATCTCCGCCACCGGTCGGTCCGCCGGGCACCGTTCCGCCGCCGCCGGGAGCAGAGGTCGGAGGCCCTTCGGGACCCGTCATCGCCGGAGCGCTCGTCGTGGCAGACGTCGTGCCCGTCGTCGTGCTGGTGGTGCTGGACGTACTGCTCGACCCTCCGTCGTCACCGCCGCCGCAGCCAACCATCAACACCATTGCGGCAGCACCGCCGAACAGGGCAAACCCCGTTCTCGTCTGCGTTCTCATCGAGCCCTCCGTTTCGTCTGGGTGACGGGTATGTACCCACGACACATCGCCCGAAACGGATGAGGCAGCTGTTAATCGTCGAAGGTGATCCGAACCGAGATGGGGTCGCTCTGCAGGGCACGCATGCCAAGAGCGGTGGCGGACTGACTGAACCTGCTGTCGCCGCCGAAACTGCGGGCCCTGGCGACGACGTCATCATCCGGCGCGAATGCGGCTGTGCCGCTGCGCCATTGGCCCTTGACCCGCACCCGCACCTTCGGATCGGCGGCGATGTTGTGTGCCCATCCGGCGCGCCTGCCGTGCTGGGAGATCACCCACACCCCGGCGTCGTCGGCGCGACCGGTGAGCGGCACCATGCGCGGCTGGCCGGACTTGGCACCGGTGGTCTCCAGGTCGACGACCGACGACGAGCGGACGCCGATCTTGTCCAGTGCGGCGACCAGTGGGTTGACGATGGTGCGACCGACCTGTCGCTCGAGCTTGAACTTGCGCCGGGCCTTGCGTGCACTCTTCGTTGCCATCGCACCGACGATAGTAGAACGATCACTCAAGTACAAGAGAGAGTCACTCGTCTGCGGCCAGCGGCAACCGGACCTCGAACCGTGCGCCGTTCGCGAGGTTGTGCGCCGACAGCGTGCCCCGATGCGCCTGCACCAGGCCCGCGGCGATAGCCAGGCCGAGGCCCGAGCCGCTTGGCAGCGACGAGTCTGACCGTGGCACGCGGTCGTTGGAGCCGCGGTACGCGACGTCGAACACCCGGGGGAGGTCGGCCTCGTTGATGCCGACGCCGGTGTCGTCCACCCGGGCCCACGCTCCGTTCTCGTCGGCGCCGAGCGCAAGCGAGACCCTTCCGCCCTCGGGCGTGTGCGCGATCGCGTTGGCGACTAGATTCGACAGCACCCGCACCAGCGCGCGATCACTGCCAAGCACCCGCACCGGCGTTGACGGCAGTTCGGCTTTCAGCACCACGCCCGCGCGCTCCGCGGCGATCCGATGCACGGCCAACACGTCGTCGATGACCTCGTCCAGGGCCACCGTGTCGAAGGCGGGCTGCACCGCGCCCGCGTTGATCTTCGACATCTCGAACAGGTCGTCCACCATCTCAGCGAGCCGAATTGACTCCTGCTCAATGGTTTTGGCGTGTACGCGAACCTCGGCGTCGGGTACCACGCCGTCGGCGATCGCCTCGGACACCGCGCGAATCCCGGCCAGTGGCGTGCGCAGGTCGTGGCTGACAAACGCCACCAACCGTCGCCGGGAATGATCGGCCGCCCGCTCCGAGTCGCGGATCTCCTGCTCCCACACCGTGCGGCGGGCCTGATAGCGGGCCAGCATCACCGCCGCCGGAATGGTCACCACCGACACGATCACCAGCACGATTGCCGTCCGCTCGAACGTCTGGGTGATCATGAACCCGCTGGCCCCGAGCACTCCGGTGAACGTCGCGAGCACCGGGATCAGCACCAGCGCCACCATGCTGACCGCCAGCGACCAGGACCGAGCCAGTCGGATGATGATCGCCCCGCCGAGCACCACCGGCACCGAGCAGGCCAGCGTCAGCCCGACGATCTCCCAGAAGTCAGTCGGCACCGCTAGGCCTTCTGCTCTTCGCGCGGGCGTTCATCGAGCGTTCATCCCCACTCCACAGGTAACCGCGGCCCCATACCGTCTGTACCCGGTGTTGGTCGCCGAGCTTGGATCGCAGCCGCTTGACATGCACAGTAACGGTCGACAGATCGCCGAAGTCCCAGTGCCACACCTTGTTCAGCAACTCCTCGCGGGAGAACACCGTGTCGGCATGGGTGAGAAAGAAAACCAGAAGGTCGAACTCGCGGTTGGTCAGGGACACCGGCGCGCCCCTCACCGTCACCGATCGTGCAGCCATCGACACGGTCAGGTCGCCGACGGCGATGTCCAGCGGCGGTTGGCCCGTCGGGGCGGGCGCGCGGCGCAGCACCGAGCGCACGCGCAGCGCGAGCTCGCGCGGGCTGAACGGCTTGGTCAGGTAGTCGTCGGCGCCCGCCTCCAGCCCCGCGATCCGGTCGTCCTCCTCGCCGAGCGCGGTCAACAGGATCACCGGCACGCTGTAGTCGCCGCGCTGCCGCAGGCTGCGGCACAGGGTCAACCCGTCCGGGCCGGGCATCATCACATCGAGCACTGCGACGTCGATGCGCTGCGAGCCGAGCAGCCGAAGCGCCTCGTTTCCGTCGTTGGCGATCGACACGTCGAGCCCGTCGCGCTCCAGATAGCGGCGCACGACATCGCGCACGACGTTGTCGTCATCGGCGATCAGGACCCGTGTCACACTCCGAGAGTAGCTGCGCGGCGCCGCGACCTGCGTCGATGTCATGGTTTCGTCACGATTCGGCTGGTTGGGCACCTTGCGGGGTGGTTAGCCTCAAGTCATGCCCGACTGTCCCGTCACGGTGGTGCTGCCGTGCCTCAACGAGGCGGCGTCACTGCCGGGCGTGCTGGCGGCCATGCCCGATGGGTACAGACCCCTTGTAGTGGACAACAACAGCACCGACGCCACCGCGGCCGTAGCGCGCCATTACGGCGCCGAGGTTGTGACCGAAGCCCGACCCGGATACGGCTCGGCAGTGCACGCCGGGGTGGTGGCGGCCGCGACGCCGATCGTGGCGGTGCTGGACGCCGATGGCTCGCTGGACCCGCGTGAACTTCCGGCCTTGGTCTCCGACCTCGAGGGCGCGGACATGTCGATCGGACGCCGCCGGGCGGTCAAGGGGCTGCGCTGGCCATGGCATGCCCGGCTCGGGACCGCGGCGGTGTGTTGGCGGCTGCGCACCCGTTACGGCCTGCCCGTGCACGACATCGCGCCGATGCGGGTGACCCGCCGCGACGCTCTGCTCGCGCTGGGCGTGACCGATCGCCGCTCTGGATACCCGCTCGAGCTGTTGGTACGTGCGGCGCAGTCACATTGGGCGGTGGTCGAGCGTGACGTCGCCTACGGCCCGCGCACGGGTGGCGTGTCGAAAGTCAGTGGATCGGTGCGTGGCAGTTTCATTGCCGCGGTGGACTTTTGGCGGGCCATCTCGTGATTCCCGTCGCGGTGCTCGTGGTGGCCAAGGCGCCGGTGCCCGGCCTGGCGAAGACGCGGCTCGCTGTGGCCGTTGGCGATGATGCGGCCGCCGACATCGCCGCCGCGGCATTGCTCGACACGCTGGATGCGGTGGTCGACGCCGGAGTCCAGGCGAGGGTGGTGGCGTTGACCGGCGATCTGGAGGAGCCAGCCACAGTGACGAGATCCGTAAGCGACTAGAGGATTTCACCGTCGTTGCCCAGCGCGGCATGGACTTCGCCGAGCGGCTGGCCAACGCGCATGCCGACGCAGCGGCAGCCGCACGGGCTACCCGGTGCTGCAGATCGGTATGGACACACCGCAGGTCTCCGCTGAAATGCTCGTCGAATGCGCGGAGGCAGTTATGCGAAACCGATGCGGTCCTCGGCCTGGCGGAGGACGGTGGATGGTGGGTGCTCGGCGTGACCGACCCCGGCATGTCCCACTGTCTACGCTCGGTGCCGATGTCACAGCCGGACACCGGTGCCCTGACCTTGGCAGCCTTGTGCGCCAAAGGAATAAACGTACGTCTTGTCGCCGAACTGGCGGATGTCGACACCGTGCAAGACATCGGACCGGTTCGGAACGCGTGCGCGAGCGGCAGCAGATTCGCGCGGGCTACGAGAAGGGTGCATGCCTGAGATGTTGGGGAACTTATACGACCGCGCACTCGACGGTGAGCGATGTTGGATCCGCCACGACGACGGTGAGCTCCGCAGTCTTCCGGTGCACCGATGGCTGGGCGGCAGCCACGCCGACGGCAAGTTCGATCGAGCGGTGGTGGGGCTGTGCGAAGGGCCGACCATCGACCTCGGTTGTGGCCCAGGCCGATTGGTGAGAGACCTCGTCCGGCGTGGCATTCCGGCACTGGGCGTCGACCAGTCCGCCACGGCGGTGGAACTGGCGCAGCGCAGTGGCGCGCCGGTGCTGCGCCGCGACATGTTCGAGGCCTTGCCCGGTACCGGTCGATGGCAGACGGTTCTGCTCGCAGACGGCAACGTCGGGCTGGGCGGTGACCCGCTCCGTGTGCTGCGCAGGGCGAATGAATTGTTGCACCGCACTGGCCACTGCATCGCGGAATTCGATGCGGTGCTGAAGGGTATTCGTACTGGCTGGGTTCGGCTCGAGTCGTCGAGCACGATCGGCCCCTGGTTCCGATGGGCCTCTGTCGGCATCGACTGCGCCGCGGAACTCGCCGAAGAAGCCAGTCTGGCGGTGGCCGACATCCAGATCATCGGCACGCGCGTGGTGGCTACTCTGACTCGGCCATAGCTCGATGAACCACCGTCAGGCGGATTGCGTAGATGACCGCGCTGACGGCGAACATCGCGGCGGTAAGCAGAAGCCACCTGCCGAGAAAAGGGTCTTGGGTCTGTCCGGTTGCGGTCCAATATGTCGGTGCGCCCTGCTTGATGATGCCCGGCAGGAAGACGAGAAGTGTCAGGCCCGCCCCGAGCGCAGGTACCCGGACGTAATTGAGCACCGGTACGCGCGGCACCGGTGCGCGCTCACGCTGAGTGGCAAGGAGTAGGCGGTCGGCGATCGCGTAGATGGGAAACAACACGAGGTCGTGCGCGATGATCGCGGCCGCGAACCACACCGCGATCGACTGCCACCAGGTGTTGGGATTCCACAGTGCCTCAGGCTTGAGCGTGGCCACCGCATAGCCGAAAAGCGCGAAACCTGCCGCGAGCGTCAGCAGGTGAAACGGATGGGATCCGTATATTCGGCGGAAACCGGTCATTGCCATGCTATTTCGCCCTGAAGTCGATGGACGCGACCCACTTGGTGTTGTGCACACCGGGTAACGCCGGAACGATGATCCGTGCCGGGAAACCGTGGTCGGGCGACAGGTCAGCGTCGTTGACGCGCAACGCGAGCAATGAATCCGGATGCATGACCTGATTCGCCTGCAACGTCGCTCGGTTGAAGGCGCCGCGCCGCTCCACCGACCGCACGAAGGCCGACGTCGGCTCCGGGACGCCCGCCAGTTGCGCGAGATCACGCAGCGGAACCCCGGACCACATCTCGGTGGTCGACCAGCCCTCGACACAGGCGATCGGCAGCCGGGCGCTGTGTTGCGTCATCGCGGCCAGCATCGCCAGGTCGAGCACCACCGGCGCCGGACCGCCAGTCAGTGTGAGACGCCAGCGTTCACCGGTCAGGTCGGGGGTGATCCGCGCCGCTGCGGCGGTGCGATTGACCTGGAAGTCGTTCGGCCCGTTGCCGCGGGTGCGGCCGCGGGGCAGCAGGAGCGCGGCATGGCGGGTGAACCCGCCGATGGTCTGGCCGGCGGTGATCACGGCCATGAACAACGCGCCGCCGCCGACCAGCGCGAGGGCGCCGCGGCGGCTGATCGTCGGCGCTGACGGCTCGGCGGCGACCAATCCGTCTTCTTCGTACGGCTCCGGCCGGGTATCGGCGCGACTGGTGCGCAGCACTTTCCGCAACGACATCGACCGCAGACCTGTCCACATCTTGGGGATCTTGATGGTGATGTGGATGACGAAGCCCGCGATGAACACCCACGCGCCGTAGTAGTGCGCGGTGTAGAAGCTGAACCCGAAGATGTAGTCGTACTGGATGTTCAGCACTCCGGTGATGATTTCGAACAGGATTCCGCCGACCAGCATGAGCAGCGAGAGGCGTTCCAGCAGTTGAGCGAACGAGCGCGACGGCGGCCATGCGAACAGGCGTGGAATCACCGACCACAGCTTTGCGAGCACGATCGGGATCAGCACCAGTCCGAGCCCGACATGCAGGCCCTGATTGAGTCGGTACAGCCACGAGGGTTCGGTCGGCCAGTCGAACGTCGGCAACTTGAGCCAGCCCGACGTCGCCAGGGATGGCCTGCCCGAACTGCGGCCCGTAGGCGATGTAGGACAGCAGGCCCGTGAGGATCACGACCGGCAACGTGACCAACAGCGCCGAGCCCAGCACGGACGTCAGCCATAGGCCGCGCAGTGGACTGCGCCAGCGCGGCGCGCGTCTCAGCCCGGGCGGGGGGTGTTCGGCCATCCGGCGCCACAAGCCCTTCGGAAATCCGTAGCCATCAGTGTTGGTCGGCGGCTCATCCGGATGTGGGTCGCGTTCCATGCGTTCTAGGCTCCGCTTCAAGTCCTTGTGGTGTGCGTATCCGTCGCTTCCGTTACCAGTTCGTCAGAATCAGGTGGTTCAACAGCAGAGCGCCGACGACGTTGACAGCGAGCCACCAGCGGTGTGACCGCGGCGGCAGCAGCGCACCGGCGGCCGTCAGCCAGACCGTGAACGGCAGCCAGATGCGTTCCGTCTCGGCCTTGCTCAGCATCGACAGGTCCGCGAAGACGATCGCGAGCAGCGCGCCGAGCACGACCAGGTGCAGTCCGGGACGTAGCCTGATCGCCGCGATGTCGAAGGCCCTGCCGATACCGGCCACGCTGCCAAGCCCGATCGCGCACACCACCGACGCGAGGTTCGCCCACGACCAGTACTGGAACGGGCGGTCGTTCGCGATGCCCTGCCAGTAGCGCTCCTGCACCAGCGTGTAGCCGTCGAACCACCAGAACCCCGCGACGGCGAACACCGCGACCACTCCGAGCGCGACGACGACCGCCGGAACGAGCGCGCGGATGGCGGCCCGCCAGTCCACGGCGGAAAGCAGGACCGCGACAGCGGGAAACGCCATCAGCACCAGCCCGTAGTTGCAGAAGATGCCCCAGCCGAGAAGCAGACCGGCGCCCGCCGCGGCCGCACGGGCCATCGTGTTCCGCCGCGAACCGCCAACGCCAGCAGCGCGATGCCCCACGCCGCGACGCCGGCGTAGTAGCCGTCGGCCGACACCGCGATCCAGATGGCCGGTCGGCGCCACCGCGACGAACGGCGCAGCCAGCCGCGCCGTGGCGTCGTCGGCCAGTGCGCGCACCGCCACGACGATCGCGGCGGCCGCACTCGTGCCGACGAGCAGGCACAGCAATCCGGCCCACGCGCCGCCGCCCAACCCGATGCGATCCAGCCAGACGAACGTCAACAGCGCGCCGGGCGGATGCCCCGACACGTGGGTGATCCACGAATCCGGTTGGAAGTCGGGGATTCTGCGGGCAAACGTGCGCAGCGCCTCCGGGATGTCGGTGACGGTGGGCACCTGACGCAGATACTCGTGCCGCGCGATCGAGCCGACCCGCGAAGCCGCGCTGCCAGCCGTCGATCATCGCCAAGGAGAACGCCCACCCGCACGGCGTCGCCCATGCGACCCAGGGCACCCACCGCCGTGGCAGCCGCTGCGCCACCGTCGGCCCCCACAGCACGGCAGCGGCGGCGATCGCGATGGCAGGCACGGTGCCCCACCCGACGTGCGCATTCCACCAGCCGAAGATCGGCGCGGTGCCGGCGAAGTCCCGAAAGCGCTCCGGTGTCGCGCGGATCAGCGGAGTGACGATGCCCAGGTGCAGGTGCGGCACGACGAACGCAGCGATCAGCAGGACGAGGCCGACGGTGACCGCCGCCGCTTCCCTCCGACCGATCCGCACGACAGCCAGCCTATTGCGGGCTTCCTGGTGGTCGGCCTGACGATTCGGTGACGGCGCTTATCCGATGGCGGCATCCCGCCAGGAAATCGCCGTTTCGAGCTCGGAGAAGTCGTAGCCGTCCGCGTCGGGGTGGATCTCGGTGGTGAACAGCGTCACGCCCTCGTTGACCAGCTCGTCGGCGCTTCGCTCACCGGTCCAGGCCACGGATCGTTCGATGGCGGCGCCGTCGCGGCCTGCCGCTGCGGCGAGCTCGTCGACCAACTTGCTCTTGCGGCGGTATTCGTCGATGTGGAACGGGAAGGTGTGCCAGATGTCGGCGTGCCTGGCCACGGCCGGCAGGCTGCGCTTCTCACCGGAACCGCCGATGAGGATGGGAATGTCGCGAACGGGCGGCGGCACCAGCGCTTCCAGCCGGCTTTCGATGCGCTGGACACTGTCGTCGAACAGGTCGAGCCGCGACTTCGTGGTGCCGTAGTCGTATCCGTATGTGGTGTAGTCCTTTTCGTACCAGCCCGAACCGAGGCCGAGGATCAGCCGTCCTCCGCTGATGTGGTCAACGGTGCGGGCCATGTCCGCGAGCAGGTCGGGGTTGCGATAGCCGATGCCGGTCACCAGCAGACCGATCTCGGCCCGCGTGGTGATCTCCCCCCACGACGCAAGCGCCGTCCAGCCCTCGAAGTTGTTGACGTCGGTCTGCTCGGCCGACAGCAGCGGCTTGCCGTCGACGATTCCCTCGACCGCGGGCCGGTGGAAATGGTCGTAGCCGAAGATCACGTCGGCACCGATCTCTTCGGCGTGCAGAACGGCTGTGCGCCACGAACGATAGTCGGGCGCGCCGCCCGGCCAGAGCTGGACACCGATGCGTATTGGTTTGTCATGCCGGCTACAAGTCACGATTCATACCATTCATTCCATAACCGATGTGGGGATGCCCGCCTGCGGCTGATCTCATGGAGGCATGAATACCGTGCCGTTGTTCTGCAGCGTCGAGTTGGCCGAGCGCATCGAACGGTCTGAAATGCAGCTCATCAGCGCGGCGACCGAAGCCGCGCGCGTGCGCGCCGGCACCGACGCGTTCGTGACGCCGATCGCCGGAGGTGCGGCCTGCTATGCCGAGGACGGGTCGCCGATGAACAAAGTGGTGGGACTGGGCTTCGGCGGCGTGCCGGGCGACGATGCCCTCGAGGAGATCGAGCGTGCGTTCACGCGACGTGCGGTCCCCATCCAGGTCGAACTGTCCAACCTCGCCGATCCCGCGATTCGCCGTCGCCCTGTCGAGTCGGGGCTACCAGCTGGTCTCGTTCGAGAACGTGCTCGGACGTGCCCTGGACGGCGAGCTCGAGGCGGTGACCCCGCCGGGGGTCGAGGTCCGGTTGTCCGATGACCGCGCGGCGTGGCTCGACGTGGTCGTCAATGGCTTCGCCCATCCCGACATCGAAGGGGTGCCGTCGCACGAGGACTTCCCCCGCGAGATCATCGAGAACGCGACACTCGACATGGAGCAGGCGGGCGCCACCCCGTATCTCGCATTCCGCGACGGCGTCGTCGCCGGTGGCGGCAGCATGCGGGTAACCGATCGGTGTGGCGCAGCTGACCGGTGCGGCGACCGCGCCCGCGCATCGACGTCGGGGCGTTCAGACCGCGATGCTGTCGGTGCGGCTGGCTGACGCGGTGCGCGCCGGCTGTGACATCGCCGTCGTCACCACGCAGCCGGGATCGAAATCGCAAGAGAATGTGCAACGGCGGGGTTTTCATCTGCTCTACACCCGCGCGGTGCTGGTGAAGGGCTGATTCGTACCGTTCGTTACATAACGGCGTATGTTTGTGGTATGCCCAGGCCACGCGAGTTCGACGAAGCCGATGTCCTCGCGGCCGCGCCGCGACGAGTTCTGGTCGCGCGGATACAACGCGACGTCGATCGACGACCTCACCGCCGCGACGGGGCTGGGCAAGGGCAGCCTCTACGGCGCGTTCGGCGACAAGCACGGGCTGTTCATGCTCGCCCTCGACGACTACATCACCTCGGCGATGGAGGACCTCCGCGCGCAGCTGCGCGATCGTTCCTACAGCGCCTATGACCGGCTGGCCCGCCATATCCGCGCGCAGGCCAAGGCGATCGCCGCGGACTCCGCCAGGCGGGGATGCATGATGGCCAAGAGCGCGGCCGAGCTGGGCGCCACCGATGACGCCGTCGAGCGTGCGGTCGAGCGCGCGTACGCCGACTGGCGCGCCGAACTCGTCGAGTGCATCAAAGAGGCACAGCGCGACGGCGCGATCGACCGCAAGCAGAACGCACAGGCGCTGGCCACCACGCTGCTGTCGTTCATGCGCGGGCAGGAAGCCCTGCACAAGGGTGGTGTGAAACCGGCGCAGCTCAAGGCCGCGGCCGAGGAGATCATCGCCATGATTCCTACCGGTTAGGGACGGGGAATAGTTCGCGGGCCTGCCGCGTACATAGTTATTGACTGAACGGTCCAGAATTAGGGAAGGCACCACAATGGCACTCTTGACAGGCAAGACAGCGGTAATCACCGGCGGCTCGACCGGTATCGGGTTCGCCACCGCCAAGAAGTTCGTCGAGGAAGGCGCATACGTCTTCATCACCGGACGTCGCCAGGCCGAGCTCGAGGTGGCGGCAAAGGAACTCGGTGACAACGTCACCGCCGTGCAGGGCGACGTGAGCAAGCAAGAGGATCTCGACCGGCTCTATGCGGCAGTGGCCGACAGCGGACGGCGCATCGACGTGGTGTTCGCCAACGCGGCCGTCGCCGACGTCGCGCGTATCGGGGACATCACCGAGGAAGCACCTCGACTACCAACTCGACGTCGACTTCAAGGGCGTGGTGTTCACCGTGCAGAAGGCCCTGCCCCTGCTGAACGACGGCGGTTCGATCATCCTCAACTCGTCGAACGTCAACGCGAAGGGCAGCGACGGCATCGGCGTGTACGCGGCGATCAAGGCGGCCCTGCGGTCGTTCGCGCGCACGTGGGCAAGTGAGTTGCGGGACCGCAAGATTCGCGTCAACGTGGTCAGCCCCGGCGCGACCGACACACCCGGAATCGAGAGCCTTGCCCAGATGATGTTCCCCGGTCCGGACGCCAAGGCGCGGTTCGAGGACTACCAGGTCAGCACCGTCCCGATGGCTCGCTTCGGCACCTCGGAAGAGGTCGCCAACGCGGTGTTGTTCCTGGCGTCGGACCTGAGCAGCTTCACCACCGGCGCCGACATCCCCGTCGACGGCGGCCTCAACCAGATCTGACCTCGTCGCGCTGATGCGACGTTCGCGCAGAACGCATCGTCGCGGACTAGTAGAGCATCGTGCGGTAGTTCTCTTCGCTGTAGTACTCGTCGAGCTCGGCTTGGTCCACGTCCGTCTTCAACAGCGCCTTCGCGAGCTTGGCGACGCTCGGCACGGCGGTCGGATTCCAGGTCGACGGATCCCAGGTGTCGGACCGCAGAAATGCCTTGGCGCAGTGGAAGAACACCTCTTCGATATCGATCTCCAGCGCGAGGATCGGCCGCTTGCCCTTCACCGCCAGCGCATCGAAGTAGTCGGCGTCGGAGAGGACGCGTGCGGAGCCGTTGATCCGCAACGTGTCGCCGCGCCCGGGAATCAGGAACAGCGTGCCGACGTACGGCCGCTGCAACACGTTGAGGTAGCCGTCGACGCGCTTGTTGCCCGGCCGCTCCGGGATCGCGATCGTGGTGTCGTCGATGACGTGGACGAACCCGGGCGGATCGCCCTTCGGTGACACGTCGACGCGGCCCTGCGCGTCCGTGGTTGCCAGGAAGCCCAGCGGCGAATGGGCGAGCCAGTCCCGGTGCATCGGCGTCAGCCGGTCCTTCACCTTGTTGGCGACGTACTCGTTCGGTTCACCGACGATCGCGCGGAGCTCGTCGACGGTGCTGACTTCGCGGCGCATGGCTACATCATGCTCGCCTGAAGTTCATTTCCGCGACGCCATTTAGTGCCACACTCCGGCAATGACCGACGTCGTCCAACCCCCAGACCAGCACCGCCGACATCGCAGGAGCGCAGCCGCACCGGGCCGTCCGCCGACGCGCTGCGGCGGAGCATCATCGACCACCTGCGCTACTCGATCGGCCGCCCGGCGGCCGCGCTGAAGCCGGAGCACTTCTACCGGGCGACCGCGCTGGCCGTCCGCGACCGCATGCAGGACAACCGGGTGGCATCCACGCAGACGTCGCTCGACCTGGGCCGCAAGGTCACCTGCTACCTCTCGGCCGAGTTCCTGATGGGCCCGCAGCTCGGCGCCAACCTGCTGAACCTCGGGATGGAGGAAGCGGCCCGCGCCGCGCTCGAAGCGAATCGGCGTCGGGTCTCGACGAGGTGCTGGCCTGCGAGGAGGAACCGGGGCTGGGCAACGGCGGCCTCGGCCGGCTGGCCGCGTGCTACCTCGACTCACTGGCCACCCTCGAGCGCCCGGCCATCGGCTACGGCATCCGCTACGAGTTCGGCATCTTCGACCAGGAGATCCACGACGGCTGGCAGGTCGAGAAGACCGACAACTGGCTGGCGAACGGGAACCCGTGGGAGATCCCCAAGCCCGACGTGAACTATCTGGTGAACTGGGGCGGCTACGTCGAGCACTACGCGGACGACGCAGGCAACGACCGCGTCCGGTGGATGCCGGGGCGGGTCTCAAGGGCGTCGCCTACGACACGCCCGATCCAGGGCTACGGCGTGAACACCTGCAACGTGCTGACGCTGTGGAGCGCGCGGGCGGTCGAGTCGTTCGCGCTGGACGCGTTCAACACCGGCGACTACTACAAGGCCGTCGAGGACGAGGTCACCTCCGAGACCGTGACCAAGGTGCTGTATCCCGAACGACGAGCCCGAGGCGGGCAAGCGGCTGCGCCTACTGCAGCAGTACTTCTTCGTGTCGTGCTCGCTGCAGCATGTCCTGCACATCATGGACGACCTGGCCGATGCTTCCGTGCGTGATCTCCCGCAGCGATTTGCGTTGCAGCTCAACGACACCCACCCGTCGATCGGTGTTGCCGAGCTGATGCGCCTGCTGGTCGACGAACGTCACCTCGGACTGGGACGAGGCGTGGGCGATCACGGTGGCCACCTTCGGCTACACCAACCACACCCTGCTGCCGGAGGCGTTGGAGAAGTGGCCGCTGGCGATGTTCGCCGAGTCGCTGCCCCGCCACCTCGAGATCATCTACGAGATCAACCGCCGCTTCCTCGATGAGGTGGCCGCGAAGTTCCCCGGCGACGAGGACCGGCTGCGGCGCATGTCGCTCATCGGCGAGGACGGCGGCAAGAGCGTCCGGATGGCGCACCTCGCCACGGTCGGCAGCCACGCGATCAACGGCGTCGCGGCGCTGCATTCCGAGCTGCTCGAAAGCCAGTGTGCTCAAGGACTTCTACGAGCTGTGGCCCGAGCGGTTCTCCAACAAGACCAACGGCGTCACGCCGCGGCGGTTCGTGGCGCTGTCCAACCCCGGCCTGCGGGAGTTGCTCGACGAGACGATCGGCGACGGCTGGCTGACGGACCTGGACAGGCTGCGCGGTCTGGAGGCGTTCGTCGACGACGCCGCGTTCCGCGGCCAGCTGGCGGGAGATCAAGCGGGCCAACAAGGCGCGCCTGGCCGATTACGTGCGCTCGACGACGGGCGTCGACCTCGATCCGGACTGGTTGTTCGACATCCAGGTCAAGCGCATCCACGAGTACAAGCGCCAGCACCTCAACGTGCTGCACATCGTCACGCTCTACTACCGGCTCAAGCAGAACCCGAACCTCGAGATCCCCTCGCGGGCATTCATTTTCGGCGGCAAGGCGGCGCCCGGCTACTTCATGGCCAAGCGAATCATCAAGCTGATCAACGCCGTTGGCGAGACGGTCAACAACGATCCGGACGTCAACCGATTCCTGCAAGGTCGCGTTCGTCCCGAACTTCAACGTGCAGAACGCGCACCTGATCTACCCGGCCGCCGATCTGTCCGAGCAGATCTCGACGGCGGGCAAGGAGGCATCGGGCACCGGCAACATGAAGTTCATGATGAACGGCGCGCTGACCATCGGCACGCTCGACGGCGCGAACGTCGAGATCCGCGAGGAGGCGGGCGCCGAGAACTTCTTCCTGTTCGGCCTGACCGTCGACGAGGTCGAGCGGATCCAGCGCGACGGCTACCGGCCGTCGGATTACGTCGACGGCAACGACGAGTTGGCCGCGGTGCTCGACCTGATCGCCGGCGGCAGCTTCTCGCACGGCGACACCGAGGTGTTCCGCCCGCTGGTCGACAACCTGCGCTACGACGACCCGTTCCTGGTCCTCGCCGACTACGCGTCCTACATCGAGGCGCAGGACCGGGTGAGCGCGGCGTGGAGCGACATCCCGCGCGTGGACGCGGATGTCGATCCTGAACACCGCGCGCAGCGGCAAGTTCTCGTCGGACCGCGCCATCGCCGAGTACTGCGACGACATCTGGAACGTGTTGCCCGTGACGGTCAAGCGCTAGCCACTGCGGCTCACAGCGGCGCGCACCTCGGGGTCAGCTCCGAGAAGTGCACCGCAGGCATGCCGTCGACGGTCACGAAATCGGTTCCGTCAGACCAGGTTGTTCCCGGCGTGATCCAGGGCGGAGCACCTTTGGGATACGCGATGGTCATGTCGGAGTAGAACGCAACATTCGCCGGACAGCCGGGACTCGTCGGGGCGACGGGGTTCCACGCGTGCACAGCGATCGGATTGGACAGCCGGGTGCCCTGTGCGCAGTTGGGTTGGCACTCGACGGAGCTGTCGGTGCCCGTGCCGTGCGCGCCGTCGGAACCCCATGAGCTCCACACCATGTCTTCCATGACGCCGGTGGTGTCGCAGTTGTAGGCGAACGAATCGGGCCGCTGCACGGGAGGCTCGGCAGGGTCGTAGCACTTTCCGATCGCGAAAACGGTGTCGCCCTGCTCGGTGGGCTGCGCCCAGGCCGCGGCAGAGCCGCCGAACAGCGCGAATGCGCAAGCAGGCCAGAACAAGTGAGCGGATCACCTGCGGATGCTAGCAACCACGCCGGTTGCCCGCTCGGCCGTGAGGCCGGGCGGGCAGCGGGCGTGCGGCCCGCTCGGCCGTGAGGCCGGCGTTCTGCTCACCGCGATTCGAAACCGCTGCGCGTCCGGCAAGTGGCGCAATCGACCTCGCACGCCGCCTAACCGCAGGTGGACGCCTGGGTCCACCGGCGGATTCGACTGAGTCGCGGCGGCCTGCGCCCGCGCTCAGTTCAGGACTGCCGCCTGCACCGATACCGTCCTGACCAGGTCAGTAACCCGCCGAACAGCCCTCAGGAGGTGACCGTGGCCAGCGACAATGCTTCGGCACCAGCCAATGGGCAACATGCCGAACCGACGCCGATCCGCCGGCCGCGCGCCGATCAGGCCGCCACGTCGCCGACGTGCTGCGCCACCAGATCCACGCCGGCGGCTATGCCGAACGGGCTGCCCAGCGCGAGCACGATCTCGCCGCGCGAATTCTTCGTCTCCCGCAACACCGTCCGCGAGGCGCTCGCCGTGCTCAAGGACGAGGGCCTCATCGACCGCGGCCCCCGAGGTCGGCACCCACGTCGCGATCCGCAAGTACGACCACGGCCTCGACGCGCTGGTCGGGCTCAAGGAGACGTTCAAGGGCTACGGCGAGGTCCGCAACGAGGTGCGGGCCGCGATGCAGCTGGCCGCCCCGCCCGCCGGTGGCGCGCCGGCTGCAGCTGGAGCCCGGCGAGCCCGTCGTCTTCATCGAACGGCTGCGCTACCTCGGCGACCTGCCGCTGTCCCTCGACCTGACCTACCTCGCCCCCGACATCGGCGAGCGAGGTCATCGAGCACTCACTCGGAGACCAACGACGTGTTCGCGCTCATCGAACAGGTCAGCGGCGCAGCGCCTCGGCGCCGCGACGCCTGGCGCGTGGAAGCGGTATCCGCCGACCCGCACTCCGCGGCGACCCTCCAGGTGCCCGACGGCGCCGCCGCTGCTGATGCTCGAGCGGCTCACCCAGCCTCGACGACGGCCGACCCGTCGACCTCGAATACATCCGCATGCGTGGTGACCGAATCACCATGCGCGGCAACCTGAATCAGGAGTGAGACATAATGGCCCAGGTCAACCAACGCGTCGACGTGCCCGTGACGATCGACGAGTCGCTGTGCATCGAGGGCTGCACCCTCTGCGTCGACGTCTGCCCGCTCGACTCGCTGGCTATCAACCCGGAGAACGGCAAGGCCTTCATGCACGTCGACGAATGCTGGTACTGCGGCCCGTGCGCGGCCCGCTGTCCCACCGGCGCCGTCACCGTCAACATGCCCTACCTGATCCGCTGACCGCTCGCCAACCCAGACCTCGAGGAACACCCATGAAACGCACTATCGCCGCCGCTGCTCGCTGCCGCTCACCGTCGGCTCGCTGGCCGCCTGCTCACTCGATTCGCAGTCACGAGTCCGCCGACACCGTCAACGTCGTCATCGGCTACCAGTCCAAGACCATCAACACCGTCACCGCCGGAACCCTGTTGAAGGCCAAGGGTTTCCTGGAGACAGCGGCTCGACGACGTCGGCGAGTACACTCGGGCACGAAGTACAACGTCCAGTGGCAGGACTACGACACCGGCGCGCCCGATCACCGCGCAGATGGTCGCCGAGAAGATCGACATCGGCTCGATGGGCGACTACCCGCTGCTGATCAACGGCTCCAAGACCCAGGCCAACGAACGCGCGCGCACCGAGTTCGTCTCCGTCACCGGCTACAGCCCGACCGGCTCGCTCAACATGGTCGTCGTGCCGCCGAACTCGCCGATCCGCTCGATCGCCGACCTGAAGGGCCAGAAGGTGTCGGCCAGCGTCGGCTCGGCAGGCCACGGCACCCTGGTGCGGGCGCTCGACAATGCGGGCATCGACCCGAAGACCGGCGTCGAGGTGCTCAACCAGCAGCCGCAGGTCGGCGCCTCGGCCCTGGAATCCGGTCAGGCGCAGGCACTCTCGCAGTTCGTCGCCTGGCCGGGACTGCTCGTCTTCCAGAACAAGGCCAAGCTGCTCTACGACGGCGCCGAGGGCAACTATCCGACCTTCCACGGCGTCGTCGTCCGCCGCGACTACGCGGCCGAGCACCCCGAGGTGCTCGATGCGTTCCTGCAGGCCCAGCTCGATGCCACCGAGTTCCTCAACGCAGAACCCGCTCGAGTCGGCCAAGACTCGTCGCCGACGGCAGCGGCCTGCCGCAGGAGGTCGTCTACCTCTACAACGGCCCCGGCGGCACCAGCTTCGACACCACGCTCAAGCCGTCACTGATCGAGGCGTTCAAGGGCGACGTGCCCTACCTGAAGTCGATCGGCGACTTCGCCGACCTCGACATCGACGGTTCGTCTCCGACGACGCCATCCGCAAGGCCTTCGCGGAGCGCGGCCAGGACTACGACGCCGCACTGCTCCGCGACCGCCAACCCGTCGGCGCTCGCGCGGTCAGGACCCGGTCTGCAACGTCGCGTCACCGACCCCAAGCTGGCGGGCGAACTGTGGCTCGACGGCCAGGACACCACCCAACCCGCCGCCAACCCCGGCTGCCTGCTGCGCGCCGTCCGCGAGGCCACCGCCCGAGGCGAGCAGGTCCGCGCCGCCTACGTCCCCGACACCGAGTTCGGCACCCGCTGGTTCGCCGACAAGTCCGTCTGGGTGCAGGACGGCAAGACTACCTGCCGTTCGGCACGCTCGCCGGCGCGCAGCGCTACACCGGCGCACACCCGGGTGCCACGGTCGTCGACTATCAGCAGGCGCTGGCGGGTGCGGTGTGACCGCCCCGCCCGCGGTGCTGACCGCCGACGCGCCTGCCGTCGCCGTCCCGACGGCTCACCGGCGTCAAGGCGCCGCGACGCCGCAGCTGGCCGTCGCTGGTTGATCCGCATCGCCTCGGTGGCCGCCGCCGTCGCGCTCTGGCAGGTGTTGACCGCCAACCACGTTCGGCTCTGGCTGCGGTTCGACACCCTGCCGACCGTCACCGAGATCGTCGCGGCGTTCGGTCATCGGCTCGGCACCCAGGACTACTGGCTGGACCTCGGCCAGTCGCTGATCCGCATCCTCACCGGGTTCGCGCTCGCCGCGGTCGCGGGCGTCGTCACCGGCATCCTGCTCGGCCGCTCGAGGGCGTTCGCCGAACGTCTTCGGCCCGCTCACCGAACTGGCCCGGCCCATCCCCGCCATCGCGATCGTGCCCGTTGCGATCCTGCTGTTCCCCACCGACGAGGCCGGGATCGTGTTCATCACCTTCCTCGCCGCGTACTTCCCGATCATGGTCAGCACCCGCCACGCCGTCCGCGCGCTGCCGACGCTGTGGGAGGACTCCGTGCGCACCCTCGGTGGCAATCGGTGGGACGTCATCACCGTGTCGTGTTGCCCGGCATCCTTCCCGGCGTGTTCGGCGGCCTGTCGGTCGGCATCGGCGTCGCATGGATCTGCGTCATCTCCGCCGAGATGATCTCCGGACGACTTGGCGTCGGCTACCGCACCTGGCAGGCCTACACGGTGCTGGCCTACCCCGACGTGTTCGTCGGCATCATCACCATCGGCGTGCTCGGCTTCGTCACCTCTGCGGCCGTCGAACTCATCGGTCGCCGCGTCACCCGATGGCTGCCGCGCGGGCAGGAGAATTGCGCGACAATGACCGGCGATGGATGCCTCGACGCTGCGCGACGTCGAGCTCGGCTACGGTGGCGAACCCGTCGTGGACGGTCTCGACCTCGACGTGGCGCCCGGCGAGATCCTGGTGCTGACCGGGCCGTCGGGCTGCGGCAAGTCGACGGTGCTGCGCGCGCTGGCCGGGCTGCTCCCACCCGACGGGGGAGAGGTGCTCGCCGACGGCACGCGCGTCACCACCACATCCCGCGACCGCGCGATGGTCTTCCAGGACAACGCGCTGTTGCCGTGGCGGACCGTGCAATCCAATGTCGAACTGGCGCTCAGGCTCGCGGGCCGCCCCGCGAACAGGGCCGCCGCGACGAGGCCCTCAACGCTGGATCGCCGACGTCGGCCTGACCGGCTTCGAGAGACTACCTGCCGAAGAGCCTGTCCGGCGGCATGCGCCAACGCGTACAACTCGCCCGCGGCTTGGCCGGTGCACCCCGGGCGGTGATGATGGACGAGCCCTTCGGCGCCCTCGACACCCAGACGCGGGCCACCATGCAGCGTTTGCTCATCGACACCTGGCGCGCGCATCCGACCACCGTCGTCTTCGTCACCCACGACGTCGACGAGGCGCTCCTGATCGGGGACCGCATCGCAGTGCTCGGCCGCGCCGGCCTGCCGCTTCGCGCACTGCTCGACGTGCCGTCACCGCGCGACCCGAAGATCTCGCGCACCGCGCTGCGTGCTGAAATCATTGCCGCCCTTGATCATTCGGAGTTGGTCAGCTAATGGACAAGCCCCTGACTCGATGCCGCGATCCGGCTCGACTGTGACGTGCTCGTCATCGGTGGCGGCACCGCAGGCACGATGGCCGCGCTCACCGCCGCTGAACACGGCGCCCAGGTGCTGCTGCTCGAAAAAGCGCATGTCCGGCACTCCGGCGCACTGGCCATGGGCATGGACGGCGTCAACAACGCCGTCATCCCTGGAAAGGCCGACCCCCGAGGACTACGTTGCCGAGATCACCCGGGCCAACGACGGAATCGTCAACCAGCGCACCATCTATCAGACCGCCACCCGTGGTTTCGCGATGGTCCAGCGGCTCGAACGCTACGGCGTGAAATTCGAGAAGGATGAGCACGGTGAGTACGCCGTGCGCCGTGTCCACCGATCCGGCTCCTACGTGCTGCCGATGCCCGAGGGCAAGGACGTCAAGAAGGCGCTCTACCGCGTCCTGCGGCAGCGCTCGATGCGCGAGAAGATCCGCATCGAGAATCGGCTCGTCCCGGTGCGCGTGCTGACCGTCGGACGGGCAGGGCAGTCGGCGCCGCGGCGTTGAACAGCCGCACCGGCGAGTTCGTCGTGGTCGGCGCCAAGGCCGTCATCCTCGCCACCGGACCCTGCGGGCGGCTCGGGCTACCCGCGTCGGGCTACCTGTACGGCACATACGAGAACCCGACCAATGCGGGCGACGGCTACTCGATGGCGTTCCACGCGGGCGCCGAACTCTCGGGAATCGAGTGCTTCCAGATCAATCCGTTGATCAAGGACTACAACGGCCCGGCCTGCGCGTACGTCGCCAACCCGTTCGGCGGCTACCAGGTGAACGCACAGGGCGAGCGGTTCGTCGACTCCGACTACTGGTCGGGGCAGATGATGTCCGAGGTCAAGAATGAGATCGAGTCGGCGCGCGGACCCATCTACCTCAAGGTCAGCCACCTACCCGATGAGACGCTGAGCACCCTCGAGGGCATCCTGCACACCACCGAACGGCCGACCCGCGGCACGTTCCACGCCAACCGCGGCCACGACTACCGCACCCACGACATCGAGATGCACATCTCCGAAATCGGTTTGTGCAGCGGGCATTCCGCCTCCGGCGTCTGGGTCGACGAGCACGCACGCACCACCGTGCCCGGGCTGTATGCGGCTGGCGACCTCGCCTGTGTGCCGCACAACTACATGATCGGCGCCTTCGTCTACGGCGACCTGGCAGGCCGCCACGCCGCATCCACCTTGCCTGATGCGCACGCGCCGCAACAGCTTCCGGCGGATCAGATCGCGGCTGCGCACGAGCTGATCTACCGGCCGCTCGCGCATCCGGATGGCCCGCCGCAAACCCAGGTCGAGTACAAGCTGCGGCGCTTCGTCAACGACTACGTCGCCCCGCCGAAGACGGCCGCCAAGCTGTCCATCGCCGTGCAGACCTTCGATCGGATGCGCGACGAGATCGCGGGCATCGGCGCCACCACACCACACGAACTGATGCGCGCGGTGGAGGTGTCGTTCATTCGCGACTGCGCCGAGATGGCCGCCCGTTCGTCGCTGACCCGCACCGAGTCACGGTGGGGGCTCTACCACGACCGCAGCGACACCCCCGAGCGCGACGACGTCAACTGGCGCTACCACCTCAACCTCCGCAAGACGGCCGACGGCGACATCGAGTTCCTCAAGCGGCCCGTGGCGCCCTATTTCGTTCCGGTGCCGGGCCTCGACGAATTGCCTAGCGGCGAAACGGAACCCATCGCGGTGCGTCAGCCCGACCTCGTCGGCGGCCAGGCGCCCGCGTCCGAGGTGTCCCGCGTGCGCGAGGGCGGGACCGCCGATCCGCCGTCGCCGCGCATCGCCGCGGTGCTCGCGCTCGACGAGCCCACGATCGAGCAGCTTGCGCCGTTCCTGACCGACAGCGATCCCGGCGTGCGGCGCACCGCCGTCGACGTGCTCACCGAGCACCTGCCCGACGGCTACGCGCCTGCGCTGCTTGCTGCGCTGAGCGACGAGCACGTCGAGGTGCGCCGCGTGGCGGCCGACGGCATCCGCGAACTCGTCGAGGTGCTGCCCGACGCCGGCGCAGTACGACCGTTCCTGACGTCGGTCGACCCTGTTGTTCGTGGCGCGGCGATCTACGTCGTGAGTTCCCGACGCGTCGGGGACGGCGCGCGCTACCGAGACGCCCTTGGCGACCAGGACCACCGTGTGCGCATCGAGGCCGTCCGCGCGCTGGTGTCCCTCGACGACGCCGACGGGGTCGCCGCAGCGCGCGGTGACGCCAACCGCGAGGTGCGCATCGCCGTCGCGAACGGCCTCGGCGACGCTGCGCACCGGTGCCGATGCGATCCGCGGACTCAGCGAGGATCCTCGACCCGCTGGTGCGGGCGGCCGCGCTGGCCGCGATGGGATCGATCGGCTGGGACGACGTCGACGTGACCACCGTCGAGGGCGCACTCGCCGCGTCGGCATGGCAGATCCGGCAGGGTGCAGCCCGGGCGATGGCGGGGGCCCCGTCGCCGACGGCCGCCGTGCCACCGTTGTCGCGGGCGCTGTCCGACCCGCACCTCGACGTTCGCAAGGCGGCCGTGCTCAGCCTCACCCGGTGGGCATCGTCGGAGGCCGCGGCGCGCGACGCGCTGACCGGAGCGCTCGACGACGGCGACGCCGACGTGCGCGCCTACGCCAGGCAGGCACTCGCCAACGGTTGAGCCATCCGCCCAAGCGGAAAAGGCCGCCGACGTTCAGTCGTGCGACGGGCGGCCGCCGGGCCAGCCAGTGCCAGCGCCGCCAGGGCCGATGCGCCTGCGGTCAGAGAGGTGATGACGAAGTTCTTCATTGCTGGTCCCTTCCGTGAACCTGTTGATGGAAATGGTGTCGCGGAAGAAGCGGTGGAGCTTGGAGATTGTGTGGAGATCACGTGGAGAAGCGTGCGGCCAGTTCTCGGCGGTCGACCTTGCCGATGCCGCGACGGGGGATTTCGTCGACGACGTGCATCCCCCGCGGCGCGGCGGTGATGTCCAGAGTCGTTGCGACGTGTGTGCGCAACTCGTCCAGCGACGGCGCCGCGTTGCCAGGGGCGACGACGACGGCCGCGACGACCCGTTGGCCCAGGCGGTCGTCGGCAACGCCGAACACCGCGCAGTCCGCCACCGCGGCGTGTGACGCCAACGCCGCCTCGACCAGTGGCGGCAACACCGTCAGGCCGCCCGTGCTGATCGCGTCGTCCACCCGACCCAGCACCCTCAACACCCCTGAATCGTCAACGGCGCCGATGTCATCGGTCCGGAACCAGCCGGGCTCCGCGAACGGGTCGGGCGAGACCGGGTTGCGGTACCCCTTGGCCAGCGTCACGCCGCCAAGCACCACGCGCCCGTCGTCGATGCGAACCGCAACGCCGTCGAGCGGACGGCCGTCGTAGACACAGCCCCCTGCCGTTTCGCTCATCCCGTACGTACGCACCACCGAAATACCTGCCGCCGCCGACCTTTCGGCGATGCCCGCCGGCATCGGACCGCCACCGATGAGCACGGCGTCCAGCGACGCCAGCGCCGCGGAGGCGCCGGAATCGCCCAATGCCTTGTCCAACTGCGCCGCGACCAGCGACGCATATCGCCGCCCCGAACCCAAGGACTCGACGGCCGAGATCAGTTCCGCCGCAGAGAAACTCGCCGGAATCGCCGCGGGCGTGGTGCCCGCGACCACACTGCGCACCAGGACCTGCAGGCCGGCGACGTGATGGGCAGGCAGCGCGAGCAGCCACCGGCCCTCGCCGCCGAGACGGCGGTGTGTGGCGTCGGCACTGGCAGTCAGCGCGGCCGCGGTCAGCATGGCGCCCTTGGGATTGCCGGTGGTGCCCGACGTCGACACCACGACGGCCACGTCGTCGTCGATCGCCGAGTCGGCACCCAAAGTCGTTGTCAATAAGGAGGTTTCGCGCTGCTCGTCCGCTTGGAACCGGCAATATCGACACACGTCCGCCCAGCGCGTCCTCCACAACAGGTAGCAGCGATCAGGGCGGCGGCGCCAGATGCAACGCGGACGGCTCGCAGTACGGCTATTCCGTCCCCTCCTCGTCCCGAGGGTCATCCAGCGGCCATCCCTTGGCGGCCAGGCGATTACGCACGCGGTCGATATCCTCGAGCGTGGGAAGCTCGTCGGTGATCTGAGTGATCAGCACACCGATGTCGGCATCGTCGAATTCACCGCGGTCCTTCAGCTCCAACGCGACGGCCTTGGCCTCATCGGTGGACAGGCGTCGGTTGAGGAGCGCGAACAACGGCACCCGGTCCGGACCCGGCACGCCGTCCGGATACCCGGAGGTTATCCACGCGACGATCTTGGCGAGAAACTTGGTCATAGCGCCTCCCGATGCGTCGCCCGGCAGATGTGTGTACCCACGAGATGCCGATGCTAATGCCGAGCCGGACGGACGCGGGGTCCGAGGCGCTAAGCGAACGGGTTCCCGCCGTCAGGTGAACAATGAGTGAACACCTTGCCGGATCCGGCAAAGTACCTGGTCGAAGGCCGCTTTTGGAGTGGCTGTCGGCTGGTCAAATCGCCGGGTCTAGTCCCAGAATTAGCGCCATGAGCGCAGAGATGATCATCCTGGTGTTGCTGATAGCAACGGCACTCGCATTCGACTTCACCAACGGATTCCACGACACCGGAAACGCGATGGCGACCTCGATCGCCACCGGTGCCCTGAAACCCAAAACCGCTGTGCTGCTTGCCGGCGTCCTCAACCTCGTCGGCGCCTTCCTCTCGGTCGAGGTCGCGGTCACGGTGACCACGTCGGTGCTGAAGGTGCAGGACAGCAAGAGCGGGCACCTGCTCCCGAACATCACCCCGTCGACGGGTCTCACGATCATCTTCGCCGGCCTCATCGGCGGCATCCTGTGGAACCTGCTCACCTGGCTGTTCGGCATTCCCTCCAGCTCGTCGCACGCACTGTTCGGCGGCCTGATCGGCGCAGGCCTGGCCGCGCTCGGCACCGCGGGCGTCAACTGGAGCGGCGTCACCTCGAAGGTGCTCATCCCCGCGGTCGCCGCGCCCGTCATCGCCGGCCTCGTCGCCGCCTGCGGAACCTGGCTGGTCTACCGGATCACCCGCAACGTCGATGACGAAGCGCCGCGAAGACGGCTTCCGCTGGGGCCAGATCGCCACCGCGTCGCTGGTCGCGCTGTCGCACGGCACCAACGACGCGCAGAAGACGATGGGTGTCATCGCGCTGGCGCTCATCACCACCGGCCACCTGACCGGCGACGTGAAGGAGAACGGCCTGCCGTTCTGGATCATCTTCAGCTGCGCGCTCGCGATCGGCCTCGGCACCTACATCGGTGGCTGGCGCGTGATCCGCACCCTCGGCAAGGGCCTGGTCGAGATCGAGTCCCCGCAGGGCTTCGCCGCCGAGGCCTCGTCGGCCGCGATCATCCTGAGCTCCAGCGCCGCGGGCATGGCGCTGTCGACCACCCACGTGGCGACCGGCTCGATCCTGGGCAGCGGCGTCGGCAAGCCCGGCGCAGAGGTGCGCTGGGCGGTCGCGGGCCGCATGGCGGTCGCCTGGCTGATCACCCTGCCCGCCGCGGCACTCGTGGGCGCGCTGTCGTTCTGGCTCTCGCACGGCGTCGAGTCGATGACCGGCTCGGACGCTGGCCGGCGACGGCCTCATCTTCCTCATCCTGTGCGCGCTGTCCGGCTACATGTGGTGGCGTGCCCAGCAGCAGAAGGTCGACAGCAACAACGTCAACGCCGATTGGGACGACTCGACCAACTCCGTCGTTCCCGCCGACGTTCGCGAGGCCGTCAAGGAAACCAAGCCCACGGCCTCGGTCTGACCGCGAGCAACCTCTCGCTAGACAAAGGAATCGTCTGATGACCTATCTGGAAAGCATCCTCAAGGTGCTCGTCGTGGGACTCGTCCTCGGCGCGGGTCTGCCCGCGGTGTTCGCGTTCGGCATGGTGGCCTACTCGAAGGGTGCGGGCGGCCAGGAGAACGACGGCACCATGGTCGCGCCCAACCCGGCACTGAAGTACTTCGGACTCCTGCTGTTCGCTCTTCGTCGCCTGGGTGATCCTGACCGCGGTCGTCTGGATCACCAGGACGACGATCATCCACCACTTCGGCTTCGATCCCTTCCCCTTCGTCAAGTAAGCGAGATAAGCGCATATGACCGAGAACCAATCTGTCCTGGACAACGTGCTCGGCTGGCTGCACAAGGGCTACCCGGAGGGTGTTCCGCAGAAGGACTACTTCGCATTGCTGGCGCTGCTGAAGCGGTCGTTGACCGAGGAAGAGGTCGTCAAGGCGGCCCAGTCGATCCTGAGGTCGGCGGATTCCGACACGGTCACCGAAGCCGAGATCCGCGCGGCGGTGCAGGAAGTGATCGACAAGGAACCCAACCCCGAGGAGATCCATCAGGTCGCCTCGCGGCTGGCCTCCGTCGGCTGGCCGCTGGCGGCACCGGCCCGCTGAATCACTTTCTGAACGGCCCTCGGCTCGGCCGGGGGCCGTCAGCGTCTGGTGTCGCGGCGGATCGGATGGTCCTCCGGCACCTGGACGAAGATCAGCAGCACGCCGTCGGGATCGGTCACGTGCATCTCGTGCAGGCCCCACGGTTCCTGGCAGGCCTCACGGGCGATCGGCACGCCGCGGTCGGCGAGCTCCTTCTCGGTGGCATATACGTCGCGCACCTGAAGCCACATGGTGCCGCCTGCGCTGGGAGTGCCGTGGCCAGCCAGTTCGATCAGTGACTGGCCCGCGTAGAACACTGTGCCCACGCCGTACTCGCGGGCGATCGCCAGCCCGAGCTCGTCGCGATAGAACCGCAGCGAGCGCTCGTAATCGGCCGGTCGCAGGAGCATCCGGCTGGCCAGGATCTCCATGCGACTGTGTCTATCACGTCATTCAGCCGATTCGGCGCTCGACACCCGCCCAGTAGGGCTCCCGCAGTTGTCGTTTGAGGAGTTTGCCGCTGGGGTTGCGGGGCAGTTCGGACGTGAAGTCCACGGACTTGGGCAGCTTGAAGCCGGCCAACCGCTCGCGGGCGAACGCGATGAGATCTGTCTCGATCGGGGAGGTTCCGGCCGCGGGCACGACGACGGCCTTGACGGCCTCACCCCACTTGTCGTCCGGCACACCGATGACGGCGACATCTCCGACGTGCTCGTGTGCCATCAGCACGTTCTCGACTTCGGCCGGATAGATGTTCTCGCCGCCGGAGACGATCATGTCCTTCACGCGGTCGTACAGGTAGATGTAGCCGTCCTCGTCGAGGTATCCGGCGTCGCCGGATTTCAGCCAGCCGTCGGCTGTGACCGTCGCCGCTGTCGCGCCGGGGTTGTTCCAGTAGCCGGCCATGTTCTGCGGCGACCGGGTCCACAGTTCGCCGACGGCGCCGACGGCGACGTCGTCGCCGTCGACGCCGACGATTCGGATCTCCACCCATGGGTGTGGCTTGCCGCATGACCGCAACAGATGCGGCCGCTGCTCCGGATCGTGGTCGTCGGCCTTGAGTTGCGTTATGGCGCCGTGGGTTTCGGTGAGACCGTAGACACCGATGAATTCACAACCGAATCGCTGCAGGCCCTTTACGAGAACGTCGTCGCTGATCGGCGATGCGCCGTAGACGAGGATGCGCAGGCTGGAGAAGTCGGTCTCATCGACGCCGGGCGTCATCAGAACGAACTGGATGACCGCGGGGACCAGCAGAATATTGGTGACGCGGTGGCGCGGTATGGCGTCGAGGATGGCGACCGGGTCGACGTCGCGCAGCACGATGTTGGTGCAGCCGGCGTACAACCCGCACAACGCCCAGCCGGAGCCCGCGATGTGAAACATCGGCATCACGGCGAGGTTCATGCTGTCGGCGGTGAACCGCCATTCCGACGCGATGTTGTGCACGAGGGCGAAGAAGTTGCTGTTCGTCAGCATCACGCCCTTGGGCAGGCCGGTGGTGCCCGACGTGTAGAGCTGGAGTGCGATGTCGTCGGGACCGGTGCTGACGCCGGGATCCTCGGTGGGTTGTGACGCGATCCAGTCGTCGAACGCGGGCCAGCGATCGTGGCCGCCGATCGCGACGATCGTCTGGACTTTCGTGAGTTCGTTCTCGATGGCCTCGATGTGGCCGAAGAATTCGGATCCGACCACCACCACTTCGGCTCCGGCGTCGTCGATGATCTGACGCATCTCGGGCGCGGCGAGGCGCCAGTTGACCGGGACGATGACCGCCCCGAGCTTGGCCAATCCGAAAGTGACCTCGAAGAATTCGGCACCGTTTTTGTCGATGAACGCGACCCGGTCGCCGAACCCGACGCCGGCCGCGTCAAATGCGTTGGCGGCAAGGCTGGAGCGCTCATCGAGCTCGCCATAGGTGATCGGCCGCTCGTCCACCATGAGGGCCGCAATCTCGGGTCGCTCGGCGCCGCGCACGCGCACTATGCCGGCCATGTTGGCGATGTCTTCGCTCGGCATGGCCCATCGAAACATGCCGCAGTGGGTCTTCAGGACGGTTTTGCCGTGTCAGCCGATTTTTCGGCCGACGTCTTTCCAATAGGGGTCGCGCAGCGCGCGTTTCAGCAGCTTTCCGCTGGGGTTGCGGGGCAGTACCTCAGCGAAGTCCACGGACTTGGGCAGCTTGAACCCGCCGAGTCGGTCGCGCGCGTACGCGATGAGTTCGGACTCGGTGGGTGACGTCCCTGCCGCAGCGACGACGACCGCCTTCACCGCCTCGCCCCATCTCGCGTCGGGAACACCGATGACGGCCACGTCGTCGACGGCGGGGTGGGTCATCAGGACGTTCTCGACCTCGATGGGATACACGTTTTCGCCGCCGGAGACGATCATGTCCTTCTTGCGGTCGTGCAGGTAGAGGTATCCGTCGTGGTCGATGTACCCGGCGTCGCCGGTTTTCAGCCACCCGTCCGCGGTGACGGTCGCGGCCGTCGCACCCGAGTTGTTCCAGTAGCCGAGCATGTTCTGCGCCGACCGCGTCCACACCTCGCCGACCGCGCCGGTGGGGACGGCGTTGCCGTCGTCGTCGGTGATGCGGAGCTGGACCCACGAATACGGCTTGCCGCACGACCGCAGCAGCGCGGGACGGCCGAGTGGATCGTGGTCGATGCTGTCGAGTTGTGTGACGGAGCCGGTGGTTTCGGTCAGGCCGTATACCTGGATGAACTCGCAGCCGAACCGCTCGAGGCCCTTCATCAGCACATCGTCGGTGATGGGTGAGGCGCCGTACACGATGGCGCGGATGCTGGAGAAGTCCGTATTCCCGACGCCGTCGACTGCGACCAGCATCTGGATCACCGCGGGCACCAGCAGCATGTTCGTGATCCGATGCCGGACAACCGAATCCAGAATCGCGATGGGTTCGACATCGCGCAGCACGATCGTGGTGCAACCCTCGTGCAACCCGACGAAGACCCAGCCGGAGCCGGCCATGTGGAACATCGGCATCACGGCGAGGCTCACGCTGTCCGCGGTGAAGCGCCACTCGTCGGCGATTCCGGTGGCCTTGCGCAGGTAGTTGCCGTTGGTCAGCATGACGCCCTTGGGTAGTCCGGTGGTGCCCGAGGTGTACATCAACAACGCGACGTCGCCGAAACCGGTTGTGACGCCGGTGTCTTCAGCGGGATGGGCGGCCAGCCAGTCGTCGAATGCCGGCCAACGGCCATGTGATCCGATGGCCACCACGGTGTCGACCGTCGTCAATCGTTCCTCGATGGCCTCGAGGTGACTGAAGAATTCATTGCCGATGACGACGGCGCGCGCCTGCGCATCCTCGATGATGTGCAGCATCTCCGGTGCCGCGAGCCGCCAATTCACCGGAACGCCAACGGCGCCCAGTTTCGCGAGGCCGAAGACGACCTCGAAGAATTCGGCGCCGTTCTTCTCGATGAAGGCGACGCGATCGCCGAAACCCACGCCCGCCGCCCGGAACGCCTGCGCGACTTGGCTGGAACGGGCATCGAGCTCCGCGAACGTAAGGGTCCGGTCGCCGGAGACCAGCGCCACGGCATCCGGTCGCCGCGCCGCGTGGACGCGCACGATGTCGGCGATGCTGGTGATGGCGGCGTGCGGCATGGTCAGGCGTTGGGCTGCATGCGCTGCCGCTTCATCAGAGCGTCGACGGCTCCTGGCGCGAAGCTGTTGGCCAGTTGTGCGGTGACCGCCATCCGGGGGGCGATGCGCACGGGGCGCACGCGGGCGGCCGTGATCATCCAGTCGGCGGCTTCGGCGGCGCTCAGGCCTGGCAGGCCGTCATAGGCACGGGTGGGCGCGATCATCGGGGTGAGCACGAGCGGATAGAACAGGGTGGTCGAATGCACGCCCTGTTCGCCCCACTCGGTTTCGATGATCCGGCTGACAGCGGTGAGTGCCGCCTTCGACGCGTTGTAAACCGAGAACAGCGGGGTGGATTCGGTGAGCACACCCCACGTGGACACGTTGATGATGTGGCCGTCGCCGCGTTCCCGCATGCCGGGTGCGATGCCGCGGATGAGCCGCAGTGGGGAGTAGTAGTTGAGCGCCATTGTGCGTTCGACGTCGTGCCACCGGTCCAGAGACTCCGCCAGCGGCCTGCGGATCGAGCGTCCGGCGTTGTTGATCAGGATGTCGATACCCCCGAGGTCGTGCTCGAGGATGCCGACGAGGTCGTCGACGGCGTCGAGGTCGGACAGATCGCAGGCGTGCGCTTGAGCTGTGCCGCCCGCCTGGGTGATCCGGTCGACGAGAGCGTCGAGCAGATCCTGGCGGCGGGCGACGGCCACAACGGTGGCTCCGCGTCGGGCGAACTTCTCCGCGGCGGCCTCGCCGATGCCCGACGACGCGCCGGTCAGCAGGATCCGCTTGCCCCGTAGGTCGACGGAGTCGCGGCCGGGCAATTGGAGCAGGTCGGGGGAGATCGGCGGGCGCATGGTCGCCCGCACAAACTCGTCTCTCAGCCTGCGCAGCGGGTTCTTGCTCACAGCCCGCGAGTCTAGGCGGGGCTCTTTTTACAGCTCACACCCGATGATTAGGCGGTCGTCATACGGTCTATACGCATATGGCGATGAAGGGAACACTCGACAAGCGCTTCGGCGCTAGGGATGAGCCGCTGGACGGGGGCACGGTAAGGGAGGCACTGGCCAGTGCCGACCTGTACTGGCTGACCACCGTCCGATCCGATGGCCGGCCACACGTCACACCGCTGGTCGGACTGTGGCTGCAGGACAGCTTCGTGTTCTGTACGGGCGGCGCGGAGCAGAAGGCCCGCAACCTCGAACACGGCAACGCCGTCGCCATCACCACCGGCTCCAACACCTGGGACCGCGGCCTCGACTTGGTGGTGGAGGGCCGCGCTGAACGCGTCACCGGCCTGGCGGCACTGACGGATCTGGCCGACGCCTACCGAGACAAGTACGGCGACGACTGGGATTACGACGCTGACGACGAGGTGTTCGACCCCGAGGGCAATCGCGCGTATGTGTTCCGGGTGCAGCCGACGAAGGTCATCGCGTTCTCGAAGTCACCGCACGGGCAGACGACGTTCAGGCCCTGACCGCCAGGGCGAACGGTTTTGTGCCAACCGCGATGTCCGCCACGACGGTGTTGGCCGCCGTATCGATCACCGACACTGTGTTGGATCCGGAGTTGGTGACGAACGCCCGTTGACCGTCGGATGTGAACGCCACGCCGAACGGAGCACTACCTACTGCGATCGTGGCGACAACGGTGTTGGTGGAGGTGTCGATCACCGAGACGTTGTCGCTGTCGTTGTTCGTCACAAACACCCGGTTTCCGTTGGGCGTCACCGCGATCCCGAGGGGGTCCGTGCCCACGTCGACGGTGCCCGACTCGGTGTTGGTCGCCGTGTCGATCACTGACACGCTGTTGAAGCCGCCGTTGGTCAGGTAGGCGGTCCCGCCGTCCGGCGAAAGGGCGATGCCCCTGCCTTCGGTCCCCGACGTGCCCTTGCCGATCGGTATCGTCGTCGTGACGGTGTTGGTCGCGGTGTCGATGACGGAGACACCATCGAAATGTGTTGCGTACACGTGCTTTCCGTCCGGCCCGACGGTGAGATCGATGGAGGTGTCCAGTGGTACCTGGGCCGTCACGGTGTTCGTCGCGGTGTCGAGAACTCTGACGATGTGGTCATTGCCGGAGTTCGCGACGTAAGCGTGCCTGCCGTCGGGACTGACGGCCACGCCCGCGATGAAGAAGTCCGTCAGCCCGATCACCGCGGTTACCTGGTGGGTCGACGTGTCGACGACCGCGAGTTGACCCACGTTCGGGCGTCTCATGGTGAGGTAGGCGCGTGGCCCGTCGGGGGTGAGCGCGATTCGGATCGGTGGGCCGTCGACATTGATCGTCGCGACGACGGTGTTGGTCGCCGTGTCGATCACCGAGACGGTGTGCGACGAGACGTTGGTCACGAATACGTGGGACACGCTTCCTACGGTAGAACCGCGGATGCGTTCGCACAGGCGTAGTGCGCTACCGGTGGCTCAGCTGATTCGACAAGGGTCTGAACAGCAGACTAGACTTCTGCTAGTCAGTGAAGGGGAGTATTCCTTCGCGGCACTCGTCGTCATCACGGAAGGCCCCACGGCCGACCCGGCGGTGCCGGTCTCGGCCTGAGCCGAGGCGGAAGAGACCTTCGGGCCGTTGCTTCGTGCCGTCCGGAGGTTGACCGTGATTTCAGTTGTCTCACCGTTGGTTTGGGTCATCACCGTCGTGGTGCTGCTCGCCATCATGGTGCTCGACCTTGCGGTGATCGGACGGCGGCAGCGGACCGTCACCACCAAGGACGCCGTGCGCTGGGTCCTGGTCTACATCTCACTGGCGGCCGCCTTCGCCGTCGGGTTGTTCGTTTTCCTCCCCGGCGCTCAGGGCCAGGAGTTCGTCGCCGGTTACATCACCGAATACAGCCTGAGCGTGGACAACCTGTTCGTCTTCATGATCATCATGGCCCGGTTCTCGGTGCCTGAGCTGGCGCAGGACAAGGTGCTCTACATCGGGATCGTGCTGTCGCTGGTGTTCCGTGCCGTGTTCATCTTCGCCGGGGCCGCGGCGATCGCCGCATGGAGCTGGGTGTTCTACATCCTCGGCGGATTCCTGGTCTACACCGCGATTCAGCTGGCCCTCGAGGACTCCGACGATGAGCCGGACTTCCACAACAACCCCGCGCTGAAGCTGCTGCGCAAGGTCCTTCCGTTGAGCGAGGACTACGACGGCCGCCGCCTGGCCACCCGCGCCGACAAGCGCCGCATGTTCACACCCCTGGTGATCGTGATCGCCGCGATCGGTGTCGCGAACGTGGTGTTCGCCCTCGATTCGATTCCGGCGATCTTCGGGCTGACCAGCGACGCGTACATCATCTTCACCGCCAATGCGCTGGCCCTGATGGGACTGCGGCAGCTGTACTTCCTGATCGGTGGCCTGCTCGAGAAGGTCGTCTACCTCAGCAAGGGACTGGCCGTCATCCTCGGGTTCATCGGCATCAAGCTCATCATCGAGGCGCTGCACCATAGCCACCTCGACCACCTCGGCTCGTTCCACCTGCCCGAGATCGGCATCGTGACGTCGCTGTTGTTCATCGTCGCCACGCTGACCATCACGACGGTGCTGAGCCTGATCAAGTCGAGCCGAGACGCCGCGCCGCGCCGCCGAAGCCGAGTGATTTCGGCGTGGCTGGTCACGCTCAGCGTGACCCAGCACGCCCAAATCCCTAGAAGTAGCGGGGGAACGGGCTCCAGTCGGGATCGCGCTTCTGAAGAAACGCGTCGCGGCCCTCGACGGCCTCGTCGGTCATGTACGCCAATCGCGTTGCCTCACCGGCGAACAGCTGCTGGCCCATCAGTCCGTCATCGGTCAGGTTGAACGCGTACTTCAACATGCGGATCGCCTGCGGTGACTTGCCGTTGATGGCCGCGGCCCACTCCAGCCCCACCGTCTCGAGGTCGGCGTGGTCCACGACCTCGTTGACCGCGCCCATCGCGTGCATCTGCTCGGCGGTATACGGCCGGCCGAGGAAGAAGATCTCGCGGGCGAACTTCTGCCCGACCTGCTTGGCCAGATACGCGCTGCCGTACCCGCCGTCGAAGCTGCCGACATCGGCGTCGGTCTGCTTGAAGCGGGCGTGCTCGCGGCTGGCCAACGTCAGGTCGCAGATCGCGTGCAGGCTGTGCCCACCGCCGGCCGCCCAGCCGTTGACCAGGCAGATGACGACCTTGGGCATGAACCGGATCAGCCGCTGCACCTCGAGAATGTGCAGCCGCCCGGCCTGCGCCGGGTCGACAGTGTCGGCGGTCTCGCCCGACGCGTACTGGTAGCCGCTTCGGCCGCGAATGCGTTGGTCGCCACCGGAACAGAACGCCCAACCGCCATCCTTGGGCGACGGGCCGTTGCCGGTCAGCAGCACCACGCCGACATCCGACGACATCCGCGCGTGGTCCATCACGCGGTAGAGCTCGTCGACGCTGTGTGGCCGGAACGCGTTGCGCACCTCGGGCCGGTCGAAGGCGATCCGCACCGTCGGCTGCGGCGTGCCGTCGACGACGTGTCGGTGATAGGTGATGTCGGTCAGCTCGAAGCCGTCGACCGCGCGCCACAACGACGGATCAAAGGGGTTGTCGGTCATGCGTTTACCGGGTCGAAGCGAAAGACGGGACAGCGCCCGGCCAGCGCCTCGTATTCGTCGGGGTTGGGTCCCGTCACCAGACCCGCCTTCTTGAGGAATCCCACGCCGGTCGGCACCTCAACCGGGAACAACCGCAGCATTGGCCGAGCCTCGTGCGGCGGCAGCTCCACCATCCGGACACGTTCGGTGTTGCGTCCCTGCCGCAACTCCACTTCGCCTGCGGCGCGTGCGTTGGCCGCCCAGTCGCCCCCGGGCAGTCCGCCAAGCACGTACCGCTCACCGTCCACGATCATCGGCGTGATCGGCGTCGAGCGCAGCTTGCCGGTCTTACGGCCGGGCACCACCAGGATCACCGGACCGTTGACGCCGCCGACGCCGAGCTTCTGCAGGCCGATCATCACCTTATTGACGTACTTCAGCCACCACGGCGGCCGGATGCGCTCGGCGTTGGACATGGCGTCGACGCTACGTGACCGGGTCGATGCGGAACACCGGCAGCCGCCCCGCCATGCCCTCCAGCTCGTCGGGCGTGCCCGTCGTGCAGAACACCGGCGCGTTTCATCAGGTCGACCCCGGTCGGCACCAGCGCGGGGAACTCCCGCAGCACCGGCCGGGCGTCGTCGCGGCTCAGTTCGACCATCGAACCTGCTCGGAGCGCCGGCCCTGGGTCAGCGTGGCGTGTTCGGCGGCGCGGACATTGCCCACCCAGTCCGCGCCCGGATAGCTGTTGACGACATACCGGTTGCCGTCGATGTGCATCGGCGTGATCGGCGTCGAACGCGGCTTGCCCGTCTTGCGCCCCGCGCACGGTCAGCACCACCGGTGCCTCACGCCGCGAATCGGCACCCCGAGCCGCAGCATCACCATCAACACCTTGTTCATCGGCTTGAGCCACCGCGGCGGCGCGATCCGATCGGCCATGGCCGCGACATACTTGTCAGACCGCGATGCCGTATTCGGTTAGCGCACTTCGCAGCCCGTCGATGCGTTCGGCGGTCGGCAGCGGATCGACGAGGACGAAGCCGCAGCCGACCGCGCGGGCGCCGCCGTCGGCCTCGTCGCTGTCGCCGACCATCACCGCATGCGCGGCATCGACTCCGAGCCGTGCCAACGCGGTCTCGAAGATCGCGGCGTCGGGCTTGATCGCACCGACCTCGAAGGACAGCACGAACTCGTCGACGAACTCGGCCGCACCGATCGATTCGAACGCCGGCGCGCACGTCGAACGCGATGTTGGACACGACCGCGGTCTTGATGCCCTGCCGGTGCAGCCCCTTGAGCACGCCTGCGGTGTCGGGGTACGGCGTCCAATTCAACGGGTCGATCATCAGGCCGTAGAGCGCCTCGGCGTCGTCGTCGGCCACCCCGGACTCACGCAACACGTGCAGGTAGGCCTCGCGATGAAGGTGCGGAGCGAGGTCGCGGTTGAGCCACGCGTGGTGGGCCTCCTCGGTCATCTCGACCTGCTGGCCGACGGGTGCGGTCATCCGGCGCATCAGCTCGGCCTGCACGTGACCGTCGATCTGGCGTTCGTCGACCTCGATCCCGTGAAACCAGCTGTCGTCCTCCTCGAGACGGAACAGCGTGCCGGAGTAGTCGAACAGGACCGCGCGCACATCGTGCATGGCTGCCATCGTGCCAGGTGTGAGGAGTCGTTCAATTGGGCAATCAACCTGCATGGATCTTGACCAGGCTGTCGTGGTGGTGCCCGCACACAACGAGCGTGCTCACCTGCCGCGTTGCCTGCGCGCGCTGACAACGGCGGCGATCTGCCTTCCGGTGCCGGTGCTGACCGTGGTGGTGCTCGACGCCTGCGATGACGGCAGTGACCAGCTGGCGGGGCAGTTCGGCCAGGACGTGCACTTCGTGACCGTCGACGCGGCCAACGTCGGCGCAGCGCGGGCGGCGGGCTTCGAATACTCGCGGTCGGTGTGCGGTGACATCTCGCCGGAGCGTATTTGGTACGCGACTACCGACGCGGACAGCGCCGTCGGCGCTGAGTGGCTGGTCCGGATGACCGACGCCGACGCCGACGTGGTGCTCGGCGTCGTGCGTATCCCGAACTGGCGGAATTATCCCGCGGATGTAGCACGTCGGTTCTTGCGCGAGTACCAATCAAAAGGACCGGGGCACAACCATATTCATGGCGCCAACATGGGCTTCCGCGCCGACGTGTATTGGGACGTCGGCGGATTCCGGGCGCTCGAGACCGGCGAGGACGTGGAGTTGGTCGGCCGCTACGAGGACGCGGGCGTGCGAATTCACCGGGACGCCGGCCTTTCGGTGACGACGTCCGACCGTCAACAGGGCCGCGCTCCGCGGGGCTTCGCTGCGCACCTGCGCGGGCTCTCGAAGTCGAAGTTCAAGCGCGAGAACAGAGCGCGGGCGTGACGAGTTATCTGGTCGCGCAGTGGCTCGCGTCGGGGGCGCTGGACCTGCCGCTGCCTGGCCGGGGCGACACCGCGCAGCGGTGGCAAGGCCTAAACGATCTGACCCGAATCGATGTCGTCGCGGGCCGGCTCGCCGAGGCGCACGCCGATGCCGTCGCGATCCTCGCCGAACTCGGCGGTCCTGAACCGGAAGGCGGCCAGATGTGGGGCGTGTGGGCGGCCGAACCGCCGAATGCGGTACTGAGTGCCACACCGGGCCGTGACACCGTGACCCTGAGCGGGACCAAGGCCTGGTGCTCCGGCGCGGGTATCTGCACGCACGCGCTGGTGACCGCCGACTTGACTGCCGGTGGACATGGCTTGTACGCGGTGGATCTGAGCCACCCGGCGGTGCGGCCGTTGGCCAGTACGTGGCACAACGCCGGAATGGTCGAATCCGACACGCGGTCAGTGCAATTCGACAATGCACCGGCGATCGCCGTCGGAAAACCAGGTGAGTACCTGAGCCGGCCGGGGTTCTGGCACGGTGCCATCGGTGTAGCCGCGTGTTGGCTCGGCGGAGCCCACGCAGTCGCAACGCCCCTGTATCAGCGAGCCGCCAAGGACGCCGCCGACGCCCATGCACTGGCGCATCTGGGCTCCGTGGACGCTTCACTCGCCGCGGCGGAAGCGACGCTGTTGTGGGCGGCAGGTGAAGTCGACGCCGACCCGCTGAATCGCAAGGGCGCCGCCGAACTCGTCGCAAGGAGAACGCGTGCGGTCGTGGAGACCGCCGTCGACGAGGCGATCACCCGCACCGCCAGGGCGCTCGGGCCCGCGCCGCTCTGCACCGACGCCGAGCATGCGAAGCGGGTGGCCGACCTGACGATCTACGTCCGGCAGAGCCACGCTGAGCGTGACCTCGAACGGTTGGGCCGACTGGCCGGAGCCGCCAGATGAGCGCAACTCCCCTGCAGTCGCAGGCGGGGAACTGCGCGCGATTCGCCGCCCGGCCGCTGACGGAAGCGGGCACGCCGACGCAGGCGTGGCGCGAGGCGTTGGCGAATGCGCCCGAGCTGGACCCGGCGGAGTGCGCCGAACTGGTGATCGTAGCGGCGCACCCCGACGACGAGACATTCGGTCTCGGCGCGACGGCCACCACGCTGGCCGGCCGCGGTGTGCGGGTGCAGGTGGTGGTGGCCAGCAGTGGCGGCGCGGCGCACCCCGGCTCGACGCCGGACGAATGCGCCGCCCTTGAGCAGGTCAGGATTGCTGAACTACGCGAAGCCACAGAAGTTTTGGGCCTTCCGATGCCGATCTGCCTCGACCTTCCCGACGGCGCGCTCAGTAGTCACGAGAGCCGGATGGCCCGACTGCTCGGCGACATCCTTGAGGGACGGCCCGGCGGAACCTGGTGTGCCGCCAACTGGCGCGGCGACGGTCATCCCGATCACGAGGCGGTGGGGCGTGCGGCCGCGGTTGCGAGTGCGCGGTCCGGTGCCACACTGCTGGAATACCCCGTGTGGATGTGGCATTGGGCGTCAGCAGATGACACGGCGGTGCCGTGGGACAGGCTGTGCGCACTTCCGGTGAGCGACGATGCCGTCGAACGTAAAACCGTTGCGGCGCAATGCTACCGGAGCCAGTTCGAGGGTACGGACGGTCAGGAAGCGGCGGTGCTGCCGCCGTTCGTGGTCGACCGCCTGCTCGGGGTCGGGGAGGTGGTCTTCCGGTGACGACCAGACTCTCAGACGGCTATTTCGACCGGATGTACTCCGGGTCGGAGGACCCCTGGCAGCTTGAAAGCCGATGGTATGAGCAGCGCAAGTACGCGATCACCATGGCGCTGTTGCCCTATGCGCGCTATCGGCACGCATTCGAGCCCGGCTGTTCGATCGGAGTGCTCACCGAGCAGCTCACCGGCCGATGCGATCACGTCACAGCCACCGACATCGCGACCGCGGCGCTTGACGCGAACCACCGCCGGCTAGTCGCTTCCGGCCGTCGGCAGCAGGTGACGCTTGCCCGCGCCGCACTTGACGAGCCGTGGCCGCCTGGCCGTTTCGATCTGGTCGTACTCTCCGAGCTCTGCTACTACCTGACACCCGAGACCCTGCGCGAAGTGCTGGACCGAGAGGTGCCGCGGCTGGCGCCGGCCGCGACCGTCGTCGCCGCGCATTGGCGCCATGCTGTGGACGATTATCCGATGACCGGTGATCACGCCAGCGACCTCATCGGCGCCACACCGGGGTTGCATCATCTCGGAAGCTACCGCGATGCCGACGTGACCGTCGAGGTGTACGACAGCGCCTCTCCGATGTCGGTGGCGGCGAGAACAGGCGTGCCCGGCGCTTAGCTTCGTGCTTGAGCAGCCTTGTCCTGCAGAATATCTCGCTCGCGCTCGTTGTCGGTCATCGTCGCGGCGCGGTCGAATTCGTCGGCGGCCTCGGTGTCGCGGCCCAGCCGTGCCAGCAACTCGCCGCGCACGCTCGGCAATAGATACGAGCCGTCGAGACCCGTCAGGCCGTCGACGATCTCCAGCGCACGGGCGTGGCCCTTCGGGGAAGGGTCAGCCATCGCTACCGCAACCGCCCGGTTGAGTTCGACCACCGGCGAACGCGCCACCTGCACCAGCCCGTCGTACAGCATCACGATGTGCTTCCAGTCGGTTTCCGCGGCGGTGGGTGCAGTGGCGTGGCATTCGGCGATCGCGGCCTGCAGCGCGTAGGGACCCCAGCCAACACCCCTGCGCTGCAACGCCTCAGCGGACCGCTGCAGGGCCCCGACGCCGCGCTGGATCTGCGCGCGGTCCCACTTGGTGCGGTTCTGGTCTTCCAGCAGGATCGGTCTTCCGTCGCTGTCGGTGCGGGCGGCGAACCGCGACGACTGGAACTCCATCAGCGATACCAGGCCGTGCACCTCCGGCTCGTCGGGCACCAGCGCCGCCAACACGCGGCCGAGACGCAGCGCCTCGTTGCACAGTTCGTCACGGATCCAGCGCTGCCCGAACGAGGCCGAATAGCCTTCGTTGTAGATCAGGTAGATCACCGACAACACGGCCGACAGTCGCTGCGGATACTCCGAGCGGTCGGGGACCTCGAACGGCACGTCGGCGTCGGACAGCGTCTTCTTGGCACGCGTGATGCGCGCCGCGACCGTGGGCGTCGAAGTGAGGAAACCGCGGGCGATCTCGTCGGTCGTCAGGCCGCCGACCACGCGCAGCGTCAGCGCGATCTGCCCTTCGCGCGACAGCACCGGGTGCGCCGAGATGAACACCAGCCGCAGCACGTCGTCGTCGATGCGGTCCGGATCCCAGGATTCCTCGACCTGTGTCTCGAGCTCGCGGGCCATCGTCGCGTACTTGGCGTCGAGGTTGTCCCGCCGGCGCCACTGGTCGATGGCCTTGCGCTTGGCGACGGTGGTCAACCATGCGCCCGCGTTGCGCGGCACACCCGTGTCCGGCCATTGCGTCAGCGCGTCGACGAGCGCCTCTTGAGCCAGATCCTCGGCGAGCCCGACGTCGCCGACCGCACGGGTCAGCGTCGCGACGATCTTCGCGGCCTCCATCCGCCACACCGCATCGACGGTCTGCTGGATATCAGTTGTGGGAGCCACGTCGCCCATTCTGCCGAGATGGGCCCACACCGAAGGTTGGGCCCACACCGTAGGTAGGGGAGGGATCGCAAAGTGCCCCGACACGCCGACGAAATTGTGCACTTTGCGTCTGCTCGCGGCGGAAAGTTAGCAGTGATGGCGCATCGGTTGGTTACCGCGTACCGGGAGGGTCGAAAGGCCTTCCCGCACACGCTGGCGAACCCCTATGCGGGCATCGGTGACCGGGCGGTTGCGCGGATGTGGCGGCTGGGTTGGCAACGTGCCGCCGAAGAGACCCGCGGCGTCCCCAGCGAAGAAGAACGCATCGCCCGGCTGGCCGCCGAAATCGATGCGCTCCTCGACTGACCGCCTCACCTCCTAGCGCGCGCTCGCAACGAGTTGTCTGGCAGCCTCCGCGGCCCCGTCAGTGCGGATCATCCCAGCCACCGCAGTCGCACGGCCGCGGATCTCGGGAGACAACGCAACCCGAAGCGCCGCCGACAGCGACTCCACGGTCGGAGTCGAACCCTCGTGTGCCACACCGATTCCGAGGTCCGCCACGCGGCCCGCCCAGTACGGCTGGTCCGCGATCTGCGGCACGACCACCTGAGCCGCACCCGCGCGGGTGGCGGTCGTCGTGGTGCCCGCGCCGCCGTGGTGCACGACGGCGGCCACGCGCGCGAACAGTGCTTGCAGGTTGACTTCGCCGACCACGAAGCAGTCATCGAGATCGTCGATCAGCGCAAGATCGGCCCAGCCGCGCGAGACGACCACGCGCCGGCCCTGCGATCGGATCGCCTCGATGGCCACCCGGGCGGCGTCTTCGGGCGCGCGCACGCTACTGAACCCCGCGTACACCGGTGGTGTGCCCGCGTCGAGGAACGCCAGCAGATCGGGCGGCAGTGGCCGGTCGTCGGGCAGGATCCACGCGCCCGTCTGCACGACGTCGACGTCCGGCGGGGGTGGGCCGAGTATCGGGTCCGTCGCCAGCCACGGGCGGTCCGTGTGGACGTGGTCGCGGACGTTGTCCACGGGTGGCAGCCCGAGAGCCGCTCTCCTGGCGTTCAGTGGCGGCCCGTAGAGCACTTGGACCCGCTCGGCGTCGATGTCCCACAGCACCCGGTTGTCGGTCTCGCCCGGCGGGAACGGCTTACCAGGCCGGGGAAGCGGCGTGTTGTGCCGCGACGGCAGCGTGCCCGGGAGCATTGCCACGAGGACATAGGGGATGCCGAGCATCTCGGCGATGGTGCCGCATTCCCGCGGGCATCATGCCGGTCGCCACAATCGCGTCGCAGCCCTCGGCGGCCGGCGCAATCGTGTCGAATTGACTGGCCACTATTGCCGCCGCCACCCGCGGCGCGTCCGCGGGCGTCGACGGCTTCCGGTCGCCACCACCGTGGACCAAGGCTCGCACCGATTGACCCGTCGGGACGAACTCCACGTCGATGCGGCTCAGCAGCTCCTCGAAGTCCGGCGGCGCGCACATCCGTACCTCCGCGCCGAGTGCCCGCAACTGCACTGCGAGCCCCATCAGCGGTTCGACGTCCCCGCGCGATCCCCACGTCGACAACAAAAATCGCATTACGTCCCACCCATTTCCGCTGGTAATCACTTACAGCGGACGATTGTGCGGCATGACCGGGGTCTTGCGGCAAGCCCCGGGGTCTGCTTTAAATTGAGAGTGGGAGGGGAAGTATCACCCGACTGAGGCTGGATTGTCGGCTCAGCCGACGGAGCGCTCTGCGCCTTCCCAGAACTGGGCCCGCACGGCCTTCTTGTCCGGCTTGCCCAGCGCGGTCACCGGCACCGAGTCGACGACGATCACCTGCTTGGGCGACTGCACCGAACCCTTGCGCTCCTTGACCGCGGCCTGGATCTCTGCGGTCATGGTCGCGACGGCCTCGTCGCTGGTGTCAGCGTCGGGCCGCAGTACGACCACGGCCGTCACCGCCTCGCCCCACTTCTCGTCGGGCGTGCCGATCACACAAACCTGGGCGACCGAAGGATGTTCTGCCACAACGTCTTCCACTTCACGCGGGAACACGTTGAAGCCGCCGGTGACGATCATGTCCTTGGTCCGGTCGACGATGTACCAGTAGCCGTCCTCGTCTTCGCGGGCCAGGTCGCCGGTGTGCATCCAGCCGTCGCGGAACGTCTCGGCCGTCGCCTCGGGCTTGTTCCAGTAGCCACCGGACACCAGCGGACCCGACACGCAGATCTCGCCAACCTCGCCTTGTGCCACCGGATTTCCGTCGCCGTCCAGCAGCGCGGTCCGTGCCAGCACGGTCGGGCGCCCGCATGAGGTGAGCCGCTTGTCGTCGTGATCACCCTTGGGCAGGTACGTGATCACCATCGGCGCCTCGGACTGGCCGTAGTACTGCGCGAAGATCGGGCCGAACCGGCGGATCGCCTCCTTCAGGCGGACCGGATTCATCGCCGAGGCGCCGTAGTACACCGTCTCGAGCGAGGATAGGTCGCGGGTGTGCGAGTCCGGATGATCCATCAGCGCGTAGATCATCGACGGCACCAGCATGGTGGCCGTGATCTTCTGCTCCTCAATGGTTTTCAGCACCTCGGCCGGATCGAACTTGGTGAGCACGACCAGCTCGCCGCCCTTGATGATCGTCGGCACGAAGAACGCCGCACCCGCGTGCGACAGCGGCGTGCACATCAGGAACTTCGGCCGCTCGGGCCATTCCCACTCGACGAGCTGAATGGTCGTCATCGTGGTGATCGACTGTGCGGTACCGATCACGCCCTTGGGCTTGCCGGTGGTTCCGCCGGTGTAGGCCATGCCGCCGATGTGGTCCGGTGGCAGATCTGCGGCGACCAACGGCTTCGGCGTGTACTTGGCCGCCTCGGCCGTCAGGTCCACGGCGACATCGGCAAGTTCCTCGGGCACCGGGCCGATCGTCAGGATCTGCTTGAGCCCTGGCACCTTCTCCAACAGTCCTTTGGCCCGCTCGATGAACATCGGGTTCGGGTCGATGGTCAGCGACGTGACGCCGGCATCGTTGAGCACGTAGGCGTGATCGTCCAGTGAGCCGAGAGGGTGTAGTGACAGGCGGCGGTAGCCCTGCGTCTGGCCGGCGCCGAGGATCATCAGCACCTCGGGGCGGTTCAGAGCCAGCAGCCCGCTCACGACGCCGGAGCCGGCGCCCAACGCCTCGAACGCCTGAATGTACTGGCTGATGCGTTCGGCGAGCTGTCCGCCGGTCAGCGTCGTATCGCCGAGGAACAGCACCGGCTTGTCTTTGTTCCGCTTCAGGGCGCCGACCGTGAGGTGGCCGGAGTGCAGGGGATGGCGCAGCAGGTCATCCGATGAGCGCCCGCGGGCGAAGTAGGCAACAGCAAGAGGTCATACAGGACAGACTAGAACGTGTTACAGATTTGGTGGCAAGGGCCGGGAATTGGGCAGACTCGCTCAGGTGAGCGAGCAGCTGCTGCGGGAAACGATGCTGGCGCTCGCCCGCGAACGCGCGCCGTCCAAGACCATCTGCCCATCGGACGCGGCGCGGGCCGTCGGCGGCGAGAACTGGCGCGATCTGATGGACCAGGCCCGCGATATCGCACGGGAACTCGCGAAGGCGGCGGCGACGTCGAGATCACGTCCAGACGCGCTGGCGCAGATGCATTCGGATCCGGCCGCGGACTGGCGCCGGGACCCGGAATCGCCGAAACGGTATCCAGCAGGCCGTCACTCGGAACTTTCTCTGCCGGAATACCGTTTCGCGAGCTTGTCAGCGGCTCAGCGGCCTGCGCGGCCTGCGTCGGCCATCTTCTGCGCGAGGTCGGCACGCCACTGGATCTCCTTCTCGATCCAGGGGTTGCCCTGCGGGAACTCATCGGTCTCCGACACCCGGCGCACCTCGAGCTTGACGCCGGTCCCCAACGGGCACTTCTGCGCCCACTGCTTGGCCTCTTCCTTCGACGACACGTCGAGGATCCAGAACCCGTTGAACAATTCCTTGGCCTCGGTGTACGGGCCGTCGGTGACCACCGGCGGGTCGGCGTTGAAGTCGACGACGAAGCCCTCGTCGGGTCCGGTGAGGCCCTCGCCCGCCAGCATCACGCCGGCCTTGATGAGCTCCTCGTTGTAGCGGCCCATCGACTCGATGATCTCGTTGAAGTCGATGTTCTGCTTCGGCCATGGCCTGCTCGGCCTCGGGGGTGGACCGCATGATCAGCATGTAGCGCGACATTGTTGTCTCCTTCTATCGGTGGTGAAGGGGCCCGTCCATTCTTGTTCGGCGTGGCCCTCGTGACTACGTCGATCGGCAACCCCCCGAAATCGACACGTCTCACGAAATTGCTCAAAGAATTTTTCCTCGCCTGTCAGGATGACCACATGCCCGCCGCTGACCTGGTAATTAACGGAACCGTTCTTACTGTCGACGACGCACAACCCACCGCGGAAGCGATAGCTGTCTCCGATGGCCGCATCGTCGCGGTCGGGAGCCGGTCGGAGGTGGAGAGCTGGATCGGACCCGGAACACAGACGCTCGACATCGGTGACGGCTGCGTGATGCCCGGGCTCGTCGAGGCGCACGGCCACCCGCTGATGGAGGCGATCGTGCTGTCGGACCGGATGGTCGACATCCGTCCGGTCACCATGCGCGACGCGGACACCGTCGTCGCGGCGGTCCGGTCCGAGGTCGCCAAGCGGGGCGACGACGGCGCCTACCTCAACGGTTGGGACCCGCTGCTGCAGGACGGCCTGCCGGAGCCGACCCTCGACTGGCTCAATGCCGAAGCCCCCGATACCCCGCTGGTGATCATCCACAACTCCGGGCACAAGGCGTACTTCAACACCGTCGCCGCCAAGCGGGCGGGGATCACCCGCGACACCCCGGATCCCAAGGGCGCCAAGTACGGTCACGACGACGACGGCGAACTCGACGGCACCGCCGAGGAGACCGGCGCGGTGTTCTCGCTGCTGACCGGCGCCATCGCGCCCAGCGACTACCCGGCGATGCTGCACGCCGAACTAGGCCGGCTGAACAGGGTTGGTCTGACGACGTGTTCGGAGATGGCGTTCGAACCCGCGTTCCGGCCGGTCGTCGAGCAGATGCGCCACGACCTCACCGTCCGACTGCGGGTCTACGAGGTCTCCAACGCCGAGATGACCACCGACATGACACCGACGAACGGCGATGACCTGTTCCGTCAGGTCGGCATCAAGATCTGGGTCGACGGGTCACCGTGGATCGGCAACATCGACCTGTCCTTCCCCTATCTGGACACCGACGCGGTCCGCACCATCGGCGTCACACCCGGATCGTGCGGCCACGCCAATTACACCCGCGAACAGCTCACCGAGATCGTGCACGCCTACTTCCCGAAGGGCTGGCCGATGGCCTGCCACGTCCAGGGCGACGCCGGCGTCGACACCATCCTCGACATCTACGAAGACGTCCTGCGCAAGCATCCGCGCGACGACCATCGGTTGCGGCTCGAGCATGTCGGCGCGATCAGCGATGAGCAGCTGCAGCGCGCTCATGACCTCGGCGTCACGTGCAGCATCTTCGTCGACCAGATCCACTATTGGGGCGACGTCATCGTCGACGGTCTGTTCGGCCCCGAACACGGAAACCGCTGGATGCCATGCGGTTCCGCGGTCGCCACCGGCATGCGCATCTCGCTGCACAACGATCCGCCGGTCACCCCGGAGGAGCCGCTGCGCAACATCAGCGTCGCGGCCACCCGCGTCGCGCCGTCGGGCCGCGTCCTCGGCCCCGAGCAACTGCTGACGGTCGAGCAGGCCATCAGGGCGCAGACCATCGATGCGGCGTACCAGCTGTTCTCCGACGATGTGATCGGCTCGCTGGAGGTCGGCAAGTACGCCGACATGGTGGTGTTGTCGGCCGACCCGCGCGCCGTGCCGCCGGAGACGATCGCGGACCTCGAGGTGCGGGCGACGTTCCTGGCGGGCAAGCAGGTCTACGGAGTGTGACGCGACCGGCCGCCGACACCCAGAGCGATCGACCGGTGGTGTCGGGGCTGGCGGCCACCATGACGGTGGTGGCGATGGGCCTCGGCTACAGCATCACCGCCGCCGATCCCAACGATATTGTCCACCAACATCTCTGAGGTGCGCGCGGGCCTGCAGATGTCGCCGAGCATGGCGAGTTTCGTGGCCAGCCTGGCGACGCTGACACTGGCCGCGGCGGTACTCGGCGCGGGCGCGCTCGGCGACCTGTACGGCATGCGGCGGATGTTCATCATCGGCCTGTTCGGCGTGGTCGTCTTCGGTGTGCTGGCCGCCGCGGCGCCCAACACCGCGGTGCTGATCGCCGCTCGCGCGGCGGCGGGTGTGTCGTTCGCGTTCCTGCTGGGATTGTCGCTGGCCATCATCAACGCGCTCTTCGCGCCGGAACGCCGCGCAGGCGCGATCGCGCTCTACCTCGAGCGCGGGCTACGCGCTGACGACGCCGATGCCCGCGTTGGGCAGCGTGCTTGCCGAGCATGTGGGTTGGCGCACCGGATTTCTGGTTGCGCCCGTCGCGGCCCTGATCGCGCTGGCGATCGTTCTGCGCTTCGTGCCGGAGACATTGCGGGCGCCGCGACGGCTCGACGTGCCCGGCCTGGTCCTGGTCGCCGCGGCTCTGCTGGCGCTGGTGTACGGCATCTCGCAGATGCAGACCGGCCTGCGTGTCGGTTCAACCGTTCCCATCGTGGTGGGAGTCGTTGCCGCCGTTGGGTTTGTCGTGCGCGAGCGGCACGCTCCGGATCCGGCGCTGGACTTGCGCATCTTCCGCTCGGGCCGGTTCAACGCCGCGGTCACCGCCGGAGCCACGTTCAACTTCCTGACCGGTGGCTCGACGATCCTCGTCGCCTTCTATCTCGTCACGGTGCGCGGCGACTCGCCGCGTTGCTCGGTCTGCTGCTGATTCCGGCCACGGTCCTGCAGGCGTTCGCGGCGACGGCATCGGGAAAGGCCGCAGCGCGGTTCGGCGAGCGCATGGTCATCGTCACCGGTTTGACTCTGCTGATCCTCGGGCTGCTGGCGTTGACCATGCGTCAACGAGAACACGTCGCTGGCGGTGCTTTTCGTCCCGGTGGCATTGAACGCCGTCGGCGCCGCGGTGTTGCAGACCCCGCAGTCGACGATCATGATGTCCAGCGCACCGGCCGACCTCGGTGGCTCCGTGTCGGCGGTCAAATCGGCCGTCGGTCAGGCGGGGTATTCGCTGGGGCCCGCGCTGTTCGGGCTCGTCGGGACCGCGTTGTTCACTCACGACGCCGCGCGCAGGCTCGCGGGTTCCGACATCACCCTGCAACAGGCCCGGGAGGCGTTGCGGGTCGCACACGGCACCTCCGTCGCGTCGACCGGCGGGGTGAATGTCGTTGACCCGCAACGGGCCCGGGAGATCGTCGAGGGCGCCACCGCCAGCATGGTCGACGCGATCCACACGTTGAGCCTGATCATGACGGCCGTACCTGTGGCCGCGATCGTCCTTGCCCTCGTACTGCTGCGTCCGCGAACCGAACAGGAGCCCTCATGACTGAGCCGCCGCACTCCCGGCATACGGCAACCGACGCGCTGGCGACCATCCGCACTCCGCGATTCTGGCTGGCACCGGTCCTCGTTGCGGTGGTGGTGTTCTCGGCCCTTGCGCTGCTGTATCTGGCGGCCATCCTCAACCCGACGACGAATCTGCGGCACTTTCCGCTCGCCGTCGTGAACCAGGACGCCGGGTCCAGCGGCCAGCAGATCGTCGAAGGACTGGTATCCGGGTTGAATTCCGAACAGTTCGACGTGCAGGTGTTGTCTGCCGGCGAGGCGAGCTCGCAACTGGGCACCGCACAGATCTACGGGCAGGTGCAGATTCCGTCTGACTTCTCGGCGAAACTGCAAGCGCTCGGACAGGCCGCGCTGCAGCCCGGACAGCTCACTCGGCCGGTTGTCACGATCTCCGGTAATCCACGGGCCGGCGAAATGGGCGCAAGCATCGCCGAGGAGGCGTTCAGCAAGGCGCTCGCCGAGATCAACAGCAAGATCGGCCAACAACTTTCCGCACAGGTGGCCAAGGCCGGCGGCTCACCGGTGCCCGGTGGGGTGGCGCTCGCGCTGTCCAATCCCGTCGACGTTGCGGTCAGTGACTACGACCCGCTGCCCAACGGCACCGGCAACGGATTGTCGGCGTTCTATTACGCCCTGCTGTTGCTGCTCGCCGGCTTCACCGGAAGCATCGTCGTCGGCTCGCTGGTCGACTCGATGCTCGGCTTTGTCCCCTCCGAGCTGGGTCCGATCTACCGGTTCGCCGAGAAGGTCAACATCTCCCGGTTCAGCGCCCTGCTGGTCAAATGGGCGCTGATGGTCGTGATGGCCCTGCTGACGTCCGCGGCCTACTTGGGGATAGCGCACTGGTTGGGCATGCCGATACCCAACGGGTGGCTGCTGTGGTTGTACGGCGTCTTCACCATTGCGGCCGTAGGCATCACGTCGACGTCGTTGATCGCCGTGCTCGGTTCAATGGGCCTGCTGGTGAACCTGTTCATCTTCGTCATGCTGGGCCTGCCGTCGAACGGCGCAACCATCCCGCTGCAGGCCTCCCCGCCGGTCTTCGGGTGGCTGGCGGAGGTCGAACCCATGCACCAGGTGTTTCTCGGCACGCGGGCGCTGCTGTATTTCGATGGCCGCGCCGACGCGGGCCTCGCGGACGCGTTGACGATGACGGGCGTCGGTCTGGTCCTTGGGCTCCTGGTCGGTGGTGTGCTCACCCGCTTCTACGACCGCCAGGGCATGCACCGCAGCCACGACCTCGACGTTTCCGCGAAAGGCGACTGACACGCTGGCGGGCCTGATTAGGCTCGGGTCATGGCTGATCTGGCTGATCCCCGCTTCCTCGATGACCGCACCGCCCACTGGGCCGAAGCCAAGCCCGACGGCGAGGCGTTCATCTACTTCGATCGAACCTGGACATGGTCCGAGTGGTACGACCGCGTCCGTCGATTGGCAGGCGCGCTGAAGGAGCGGGGCATCGAACGCGGCGACGTGGTGGCGTTCCTGGACAAGAACCATCCGGCATGTGTGGAGATGACGCTGGCCGCGGCGTCGGTCGGCGCGGCCACCGCGATCATCAACTTTCGGCTGGCCGCCGACGAACTCGAATACGTGCTCAACGACTCGGGCGCCAAGCTGGTCGTCGTCGGCAAGGAACTCAAGAGCAACGTCGACAAGATCCGCGACAAGCTCACCGAGGTCGAGGACATCATCGAGGTCACCCCCGAGGGTGAGGACGGCGACGAGTACGAGGCGATGCTCGCCGATGCGACACCGACCGGGCGGGCAGACGACGTCGAACCCGACGACGTCGCGATCATCATGTACTCGTCGGGCACCACGGGCCGGCCCAAGGGCGTGCTGCTGACGCAGGCCAATCTGATCGCCCACACCATCAATGCGCACGAGGGTTTCGAGTTCGACGAGGGCGACAAGAACATGGTGTCGATGCCGTTGTTCCACGTCGGCGGATCGTCCTACGTGCAGTTCGGCCTTCACGACGGGTTCCCGAGCGTGATGACGCGCGACGTGGACGGCGCCGCGCTGGCAGGCGCAATCCTGAAGGGCGCCAACAGAACATTCCTCGTCCCCGCGGTGCTGGCCAAGGTGCTGGAGTCCGGCGAGGACGCGGTCAAGCTGTTCGGCGCGCTGAAGACCTACGCGTACGGCGCGTCGCCGATGCCGTTGCCGCTGCTGCGCAAGGCGCTGGACGCCTGGCCGGACACCGACTTCATCCAGGCCTACGGGCTGACCGAACTGGGCGGCGTGATCAGTCATCTGCTGCCCGAGGCACACCGCGATCCCGGCAAGGAGGAGCGGTTGACGAGTGCGGGCACGCTGGTGCCCAACGCCGAGGTACGGGTCGTCGACCCCGACACGCTCGAAGGATGTTCCGGAGGGTGAGCAGGGTGAATTGTGGTTCCGCTCAAAGCAATTGATGAAGGGTTACCACAACAAGCCCGAGGCGACCGACGAGTCGATCACCGAGGACGGCTGGTTCCGCACCGGTGACATCGGCCGTGTCGACGACGGCGGCTACATCTTCGTCGAGGACCGGCTGAAGGACATGATCATCTCCGGCGGTGAGAACATCTACTCGATCGAGGTGGAGCGGGTGCTGGCCGAACATCCCGCGGTGGTCGACGTCGCGATCATCGGGATCCCCGACGAGAAGTGGGGCGAGGTCGTGAAGGCCGTTGTCCAGCTCGAGGGTGAGGCCGACGAGAAGGAGCTGATCGCGTTCTGCCGCGAGCGGCTGGCCGCCTACAAATGCCCGAAGTCCGTCGACATCAAGGACGAGCTGCCGCGCAACCCCACCGGCAAGGTGCTCAAGAAGGATCTGCGCAAGCAGTACCAGGACGACCTCGACAGCGCGAACGCCTAACCCCTAGCGTCGTAGCGGGATCGCGATCTCGTTGCGCCGCCGGAACGGCAGCGTCCACGGCGGATCGTAGAACCAGGCGACAGCATCCCCTGCGGGTTCGATACCGTTGTTGGACAATATCTTCAGGAGCTGATCGGTGCGGTCGGCGACGGCTTTCGGGCCGCGATCGCCGCTGAACCGGAGCACCGCGACCGTCTCGCCGGGAACCTCGACGAGACTGACATCGTCGTCGTCGGGGTCGGGCAGGGTGTCCAGCGTCCATTTCGACGGCATGAAGAACCGAATCGTCCATCGGCCGCTGGCATCTCGGGATTGAGCGACGGGGGCCGTCATCGCGATCTCATTCCCCACCGATTGCTGAGCGACGGGAGCCGTCATCGCAATCTCCTGGTCGTGGTGGTTGGCTCCGAAGATGTAGCGTGCCAGCCGCCGGAAGCCCACGTTGCGTGCGCGATCCTCGTCGGCCTCGACGGTGGTCTCGGCGGCGATCCGCGGCCCGTACTTGCGCACCTCGACGTTGTCAGTCAGCGGCTGACCGAGGAAGTGTGGTTCTTCGGCGCCGACACGAATGCCCACTACCTGTAACACCGATTCGGGAATCTCGCTGAGTAGTTTGGTGATTCGCATCAATGGTCTCCATTCGTTGAGCCGTTGCCGTTCTGACGTTCGCGCAGCGCGGTAAGTGCCCTGCGTTCCGCGGCGTGCGCGACCGCGGTGAGGATCTGGTGCTCGGATGCCGGATCGGCGGTCAGGAAGCTGCCCGTTCCGGGTTCACCCGCGGAGCCCAGCTTGTTCATCCGTTTCGGAATCGCGGCGCCCTGGTATTCCAGCGGAATCGGATGCCCGGCCTCGTCGACCGGGCCGAGCGGCTGATGCAGCTCGATGTAGGCGCCGTGCGGCAGCCGCTTGATGATGCCGGTCTCCACGCCGTGCTCGAGCACCGCGCGGTCGCTGCGCTGCAGGCTGATGGCCCACCGGTAGGCGACGTAGTAGACGATGGCAGGCAGCACCACCATGCCGATGCGACCGATCCAGGTGGTGGCGTTCAGCGAGATGTGGAACTTGAACGCGATGATGTCGTTGAACGATGCGAACGTCAGCACGATGTAGAGCGAAATCGCCATCGCACCAAGGGCGGTGCGGACGGGATTGTCACGGGGCCGCTGCAACAGGTTGTGGTGCGCGGTGTCGCCGGAGAACCTCCGCTCCAGGAACGGGTAGACGGTCAGCAGGCCGAGCACCACCCCCATCAGCAGCGCGACCGCGACCGCCGCAGGCACCGTGTAATTGCCGATGTAGAGCTCCCACGCAGGCCACAACCGTGCCAGACCGTCGGTCCACATCATGTAGAAATCGGGCTGGCTGCCCGCCGAGATCTGGGACGGCTTGTAGGGGCCGAGAAGCCAGATCGGGTTGATCTGCAACAGCCCGCCCATCAGCCCCATCACGCCGACGATCATCGCGAAGAACGCGCCCGACTTCACCGCGAAGACCGGCATCACGCGCACCCCGACGACGTTGCGCTCGGTGCGGCCGGGTCCCGGGAACTGGGTGTGCTTCTGAAACCACACCAGCGCCAGGTGAATTCCGATCAGCGCCAACATGATTCCCGGGATCAACAGGATGTGCAGTGCATACAGACGCGGGATGATGATGGTGCCGGGGAAGTCGCCGCCGAACAGGGCCCAGTGCAGCCAGGTACCGATCACCGGCATGCCCAACGTGATCGACGAGAAAGCCGCCCGCAGGCCTGTTCCCGAGAGCAGATCGTCGGGCAACGAGTACCCGAAGTAGCCCTCGAACATTGCCAGGATCAGCAGCACCGACCCGACCACCCAGTTCGCCTCGCGTGGCCTGCGGAACGCGCCGGTGAAGAATATCCGGGCCAGGTGCACCATGATCGACGCGGCGAACAGCAGCGCGGCCCAGTGATGGACCTGGCGGACGAACAGGCCGCCGCGCACTTCGAACGTGATGTCGAGCGTCGATTGGTAGGCCTTCGACATCTCGATGCCGCGCAGCGGTTGGTAGACGCCGTTGTATGTGACCTCGGCCATCGACGGGTCGAAGAAGAGGCTCAGATACACGCCGGTGAGGAGCAGGACGATGAAGCTGTACAGCGCGACCTCGCCAAGCAGGAACGACCAGTGGGTGGGGAACACCTTGTTGAGCTGACGGCGCACCGCGGCCGACGGGTGGTAGCGGGAATCGATCGCCTCACCCTGTTTGGCGGCGATATCTGCCAGTTTCGAACTCATTTGAGCGCTCCCGCCAACATCCGCGGCCGCCCCGGAAAGTCGGGCCGGTCGCTGTTAAGGCAATTACCCGCCCACGCTCGGCCCAGGCACCCGAAACCCTTACGAATCGGTGACGCCCCTTCTAGCGGTTGAGTAGCCAGATGTGTGTCGACAGCGCTGTCGCGAACGCGCACCACGCGGGATAGGCCGCCAGCGGTGCCGCCTGCTTGCCGCGCACGGCGACCGCGCGGCGCGTGAGGTCGGCGCTGCTGACGGTCAATGCGCCCGCAGCGATCGCCGACGTGCCGAGCCAGCCCCGATTGAAGAACAGCCACGACCAGCTGCCGTTGAGCACGAGGTTCGCGGCCAGGCGCGGTGACATACGCACGCTTCGCGTCCGATTGTCCGCGCCGGTCGAGTTCGTCGAGAGTGGCTGCCGACGTCGCCGCGATATCGGCGTACAGCAGCGGCCACACGATCGGAAACGCTTGGCGCGGAGGCTGATACGGCGGCTTCTTCAACTTTTCGTACCACGCCGACTTGGCCGGCCTGCTGGCCAGGCCGCCGAGCACAGCGGTGGCGGTCACCGCGGCGACCGTCGGAAGCAACGTTCGGATCTGCACGGCCTCGCTCCTCATCAGATAGTTAAGTATCTGAAATATAGCCGGAAGCGCGAACCGCTAAACCTTCACCAGCCCATCGACCCGGGGATGCCCTTGAACGGCCCGGCGATCCAGCTGGTCACCCACCCGCCGTAGAAGCCGCCCGGCTGAGGTGTGACCTGTTCGCCATTGACGGTGCAGCGGTCGACCGACGCCGCCATCACCGCGATGGCCCCGGTGATCGCGGTGAATCCAGCAGTGGGGTGCGGATACGTCCACGCGGCCCGCGGCGCGACCTTCGCCGGTGTCACGAGGTCGTAGTAACTGGCCTGGCCCTTCCACTCACACCACGAGGATCCCTCGGCCGGGCGCAGGCTGCCCTCGACGAAGCATTCGGACGGCAGGTAATAGGTCGGGGGGTGACTGGTTTCCAGCACGCGCCATGCCCGGGTGGTCGAGGCGATCACCTGACCGCCGAGTTCGATGGTGATCGAGCCGGTGAAGTCTTCCAGTCGGGGTGGCCGCGGATAGTCCCAGACCGACTCCTGCCCTGGTCCAGGCTTGTCCGCTGTCGGCATGTATCCCACAGTAGGCTTCAACGGTGGGCGTGCCGCAGCTCGACGACATTCTGGAGCGCCTGCACGTCGTCGCACTGCCGATGCGAGTTCGCTTCCGCGGCATCACCGTTCGCGAGGTCGCGTTGATCGAGGGGCCAGCGGGCTGGGGCGAGTTCGGTGCGTTCCTCGAATACGAGCCGCCCGAGGCCGCGCATTGGCTGGCCGCGGCCATCGAGGCGGCGTACGACGCGCCGCCAGGCGTGCGCCGTGATCGCATCCCGATCAACGCGACCGTGCCCGCCGTCGACGCGTCGCAGGTGCCCGAGATCCTCGCCCGTTTCCCCGGCGCACGCACCGCGAAGGTGAAGGTCGCCGAGCCGGGCCAGTCGTTGGCCGATGATGTGGCGCGCGTCAATGCCGTTCGCGCACTGATATCGACGGTGCGGGTCGACGCCAACGGCGGCTGGACCGTCGACCAGGCCACCGAAGCCGCGGGAGCGCTGACGGCCGACGGTGCGCTGGAGTACATGGAGCAGCCGTGCGCCGACGGTGGCCGAGCTGGCCGAGCTGCGCCGCCGAGTCGACGTGCCGATCGCCGCCGACGAGAGCATCCGCAAGGCCGACGACCCGCTTCACGTCGTGCGCGCCAAGGCCGCCGACGTCGCGGTGCTCAAGGTCGCGCCGCTGGGTGGGGTCGCCAAGATGCTCGAGATCGCCGCGCAGATCGACATCCCGATCGTGGTGTCCAGCGCGCTGGACTCGGCGGTCGGCATCGGGCGTGGACTGCTGGCCGCCGCCGCGCTGCCCGAGCTGCGGCACGCCTGCGGCCTGGGCACCGGCGGACTGTTCGAAGAGGACGTCACCGAGCCGACGCCGCCCGCCGACGGCTATCTGCCCGTCGCACCCGTCACTCCGGACCCGGCGCGGCTGCAGGCGCTGGCCGCGGAGCCGGATCGTCGGCAGTGGTGGATCGACCGGGTCAGGGCCTGCTTTGCCGCTCGTGTCCTAATTTGTGGGGTGCCGGGCATAGACGCCACGCATCGGGTGCTCAACACTGAGAACGTGCGATCGGTGGTGATACTCGGCTTCCCGGGCATCCAGGCTCTGGACCTGGTCGGCCCGGCCGAGGTGTTCACCGGCGCGACGCTGTGGCTCGCAAGCCAGGGCCGTGCAGACGAGGGCTACATCGTCACCGTCGTGTCGCGAAACGGCGAGCCGGCGGCCACCGGCACCGGTCTCGCGCTGGCCGCCCAGCCGCTGCCCGACCCACGCGAACCCATCGACACCCTCGTTCTCCCCGGCGGGGGAGGGGTGGATGCGGTGCGGCAGAACCCGGACACGATCGGCTGGATCAGGATCGCCGCCGAGCGCGCCCGACGCGTCGTGAGTGTGTGCACCGGAGCGTTCATCGCCGCCGAGTCCGGTCTGCTCGACGGTTGCGTCGCGACCACGCACTGGGCGTTCGCCGGTCAGATGGCGCGCGAATTTCCCTCGGTCACCGTGGATCCCGAGCCGATCTTCGTCCGCAGCAGCGAACACGTGTGGACGGCCGCGGGTGTCACCGCAGGTATCGACCTGGCGCTGTCCTTGGTGGAGGACGACTACGGAACCGAGGCGGCGCAGACGGTCGCCCGCTGGATGGTGCTGTACCTGAGACGGCCGGGCGGCCAGACCCAGTTCGCCGCGCCGGTGTGGATGCCCCGCGCCAAGCGTGAACCGATCCGCGATGTGCAGGAGGCGATCGAGTCCGAACCCGGTGGCGCGCACAGTGTTCCGGAGCTTGCCCGTCGCGCTGCGATGAGCCCACGCCATTTCACGCGGGTGTTCACCGACGAGGTCGGCGAGGCGCCGGGCGCCTACGTCGAGCGGATCCGCACCGAGGCGGCCCGCCGCCAGCTCGAGGAGACCGACGACACCGTCACCGTGATAGCCGCGCGCTGCGGCTTCGGCACCGCGGAAACATTGCGCCGCAATTTCGTTCGACGACTGGGCATTTCGCCCGACCAGTACCGCAAGACGTTCGCCTAACCAAAGGAGAGGGAAATGCAGATCGCGATCATGGTGTACCCGGGCTTCACCGCGTTGGACTTCATCGGACCGTACGAGGTGCTGCGCAACATGCCGGGCGCCGAGGTGCGGTTCGTGTGGCACGAGCCGGGTCCGATCGGCGCCGACTCGGGTGTGCTGCTCATCGGCGCCACCCACTCGTTCGACGAAACGCCCTCGCCCGACATCATTCTGGTGCCCGGCGGCGCGGCGACCTTCGAGCATGCGCGCGACGAGAAGGTACTCAGCTGGGTGCGCAAGGCCCACGAGACCTCCACGTGGACGACGTCGGTGTGCTCGGGCTCGGTGATCCTGGCGGCCGCGGGCATACTCGACGGCCACCGCGCGACGTCGCACTGGATGGCGCTACCAATGTTGAAACCGTTCGGCGTCGAGGCCGTCGGCGACGAGAGGATCGTGCACGAGGGCAAGATCGTGACCGCGGCCGGAGTCTCGGCCGGTATCGATCTCGGGCTGTGGTTGTTCGGCCAGATCTGTGGAGACGCGAAGGCCAAAGCCGTGCAGCTCGTCATCGAGTACGACCCGCAACCCCCGTACGACTCCGGCCATTTGTCGAAGGCGTCGGCGGCCACCAAGGCGGCGGCAGGCGCGGCGCTGACGATGGACACCGTCAAGCACGGCCAGCTGACGCCGTCGGTGCAGTTGCTGTGGAATGCCGCGATCCAACGGGCGCGCCGGCGGCCGCAAGGCACGCAAGCGCGACCGCCAGGCGATTTCGGCGTGATCGGTCGCGCTCAGCGGTACTAACCACGCCGAAATCGCAGGTCCAGTACGGTCGCAGGCGTGGGGATTCCCGAGGTTCCACCGGATCGGCCGTCACGCTTTGTCCAGGCGGGGGCACGCATGATGGCGACCGGCCCCGCGCAGTCGTTCCTGCGCAAGTACGGCTGGCGCCTCGACCGCGCCCTCATCAAAGCGACCAACGGCCACGTGTCGATGTCGCTGGTCCTTCCTGAGGTGTTGCTCACACACACCGGCGCGAAGACCGGCATGGAGCGCAGCACCCCGTTGACCTACTTCACCGACGGTGGCCGCGTGATCGTCATCGCCTCCAACTACGGCGGCGAACGGCATCCCGCCTGGTACCACAACGTCAAGGCCCATCCCCGCGTCACGCTCGCGGCCCGCGGCTACCAGGGCACCTTCGTCGGCGAGGACACCTCTGGCGCAGAGCGCGACCGGCTATTCGAGCTGGCCAAGCAGTTCATGCCGAACTACGCCGGCTACGAGAAAACGGCCGGTGGACGACGCATCCCGGTCGTCGCGTTCACCGAGGTCCAGTGATTTCGGCGCGCTGACCGACGCTGAGCGTCCGTTTCCGCGCCGAATTCGCTTCGCGTAGCGTCGGCGGCGTGAATCTGGCCTACGACGACCGTGGCAGCGGCGATCCGGTGCTGTTCATCGCGGGTCGAGGCGGCGCAGGCCGCACCTGGCACCTGCATCAGGTGCCCGAGTTCCAGCGCGCCGGCTACCGCTGCATCACCTTCGACAACCGGGGCGTCGGCGCCACCGAGAACGCCGACGGCTTCACGGCGGAGACCATGGTCGCCGATACGGTCGCACTGATCGAGAAGCTCGACGCGGCGCCGGTCCGCATCGTCGCGGTGTCGATGGGCGCATTTCTCGCCCAGGAGCTGATGGTGGCGCGACCGGAGCTGGTCAGCGCCGCGGTGTTGATGGCTACCCGCGGCCGTCACGACCGGGCCCGCGATTTTTTCCGCGACGCCGAACGCGAGCTCCTCGCGTCCGGCATCGAGCTGCCCGCCGCCTATGACGCGAAAGTGCGTCTGCTGGAGAGCTTTTCGCCTAAGACGCTCAACGACGACACGGAGGTCCGCCTCTGGGGCGAGATGTTCACCGTGTGGCCGACGAAGCCGACGCCGGGCCTGCACTGCCAGACCGGCATCGGGCCACACGAAAACCGGCTGCCTGCTTACCGAAGTATTACGGCGCCGACCCTGGTGATCGGGTTCGCCGACGACGTGGTGCTGCCTCCGCATCTCGGCCGCGAGGTCGCCGAGGCCATCCCGAACAGCCGCTACCTGGAGTTTCCCGACACCGGGCACCTCGGGTTCCTCGAAAAGCCGCAGGAAGTCAACGCCGCGGCCCTGAAATTCTTCGCCGATAGTCTGTAGTGGTGAATCCCTCGACGGCACAGGCGCGCGTGGTCGTCGACGAACTGATCCGCGGCGGAGTCCGCGACGTCGTGCTGTGCCCGGGCTCGCGCAACGCGCCGCTGGCATTCGCGTTGCACGACGCCGATCAGGCCGGCCGCCTACGGCTGCACGTCCGCATCGACGAGCGCACCGCCGGCTATCTGGCGATCGGTTTGGCCGTTGCCGAACGCGCCCCGGTATGTGTGGCGATGACGTCGGGCACCGCGGTGGCCAACCTTGGGCCTGCGGTGGTGGAAGCCAATTACGCGCGGGTGCCGCTGATCGTGTTGAGCGCCAATCGGCCCTACGAGGTTCTGGGCACCGGTGCCAACCAGACGTTCGAGCAGTTCGGCTACTTCGGAACCCAAGTGCGCGACAACATCAGCCTCGGGCTGGCCGAGGACGGCCCAGACCACACGGGCGCATTCAACGCACAGTGGCGCTCGGCGACGTGCCGAGTCCTGGCCGCCGCCACCGGATCTCGATCGGGCAATGCCGGTCCGGTCCAATTCGATATCCCGTTGCGTGAGCCGTTGGTGCCCGACGTCGAGGACCGGGCGACGGCCTATGCACCGCCCGGCCGTCCTGGCGGAAAGCCGTGGACCTACACGCCGCCGGTCACGTTCGACCAGCCGCTGGAAATCGACCTGACGCCCGACACCGTCGTCATCGCCGGCCACGGCGCTGGCGTCCACGAGAACCTGGCGCACCTGCCGACCGTCGCAGAGCCCACGGCGCCGCCCGCCCAGAACCCGTTGCACCCGTTCGCGTTGAGGCTGATCTGGGCGAAGCAGGTCATCATGCTGGGCCGCCCGACGCTGCACCGGCCGGTCTCCTCGCTGCTGGCTGACCCGTCGGTCCCGGTGTACGCGCTGACCACCGGCCCGCGCTGGCCGGATGTGTCGGGAAACTCGCAGGCCACGGGCACGCGCGCGGTCATCACCGGAGAGCCGAACCCCGAGTGGCTCGAGCGCTGCGCCGAGGTCAACCGGCATGCGGTCGAGGCGGTGCGCGCCCAGCTCGAGGCCCACCCGCTGAAGACCGGACTGCATGTCGCGGCCGCGGTGGCCGACGCCGTGCGGCCCGGCGATCAGCTGGTGCTCGGCGCCTCCAACCCGGTGCGGGACGCGGCGCTGGTCGGCCTGAACACCCGGGACATCAAGGTGCGCTCGAACCGTGGCGTGGCGGGCATCGACGGCACGGTGTCGACGGCGATCGGCGCGGCGCTGGCGCACGACCGGGCGGGTGGCGGGAGCGGGTCAGGCCGGACTATCGCGCTGATCGGTGACCTGACGTTCGTGCACGACAGCTCCGGTCTGCTGATCGGGCCGACGGAGCCGACGCCGCGCAACCTGACCATCGTGGTCTCCAACGACAACGGCGGCGGAATCTTCGAACTGCTCGAACAGGGCGACCCGCGGTTCTCAGATGTGTCGTCACGGATCTTCGGCACGCCGCACGACGTGGATGTCGGCGCCCTGTGCCGCGCGTATCACGTCGAGAGCCGTCAGATCGAGGTCGACGAGTTGGTCGATGCACTGAACGAGTCGTTCGACGGGATGCGGGTACTGGAGGTGAAGGCTGACCGGTCGTCGCTGCGGGCGCTGCACGCGTCGATCAAGGCTGCACTGTGAGCCGAGCGAACGAGATCGCACTGTGAGCCGAGCGAACGAGATCGCACTGTGAGCCGAGCGAACGAGATCGCACTGCGCGTCGCCGCCCTTGTGAAGCGCCCAATCAACATGGTGCGCAAGGTGCTTCCGCCGTTGTCGGCGCCTGCGGGGGAAACCCGGTCGCAGCGGAATTTCCGTCGGATCCGCATCGGCATCGTGATCGCGGCCTGCCTGGTGACTCTGCAGTCGGTGCTCATGGTGATGGGTGCGTGGCGCGACGACCGTCAGATCGAACGTCACATGGGGGTGGCGGCCGCGGAGGTGCTCGATGCCGGGCCGCGGCGGTCGACGATCGAATTCGTCACGCCCGACCGCGTGACCTACCGTCCCGAACTCGGTGTGCTCTACCCGTCCGAACTCGAGACGGGCATGCAGATCTATGTCGAATACGACACGAACAACCCGGATCTTGTGCGGGTTCAGGACCGCAACGCCTCGCTGGCGATCATCCCGGCCGGCTCGATCGCGGTAGTCGGATGGCTGGTCGCCGCGGCCGCGCTGGCCGGCGTCGGATTACTGGAGCGACGCCGCAACCGCGTCGAGGCCGTCAGGACTGCATGAGCTTGTTCAGCCAGTCGTTGTCGAAGATGTCCAGCTTCTCGTCCGACTTGGGGTCGTAAACCGTTGGTGTGCCGGTGCCCAACGGATCGATCTCGTACAGGTACTCGAAATTGCTGTCGTCCATGTCCTTGATGTCGACCGCAGACCCGCCGCCGGCGATTCGCTCGACGGCCTTGCTCGGGCATGCCGGCCTTCTTCGCCATCTCGGCCATTTCGTCGTTACTGGGTCCGGGACCGCCCGGATCCTGATGGCCCCACAGCTCCTCGACGAAGTGCTGGAATTCGGCGCCCGTCGCATCGCCTTCCGCGGCGAGGAACAGCGCATTGCTCACGTGGGCCGAGTGGCCGTCGGAATTCTTGTCCAGGAACGTGAGCGGCCGGTAGGTGACCTTCAGTGCGCCGATGCGGATGTAGTAGGCCAGTTGATCGCCGAAATCCTTCTGCAGATCGGCGCAATGGCTGCACTGCGGTTCGGTGAAGATCTCGATCCGAATCGGGGCGTTGTCGAACCCGGCGACGACGCCGAAGCCGTCCTTGCTGACCGTCAGCGCCGGCTGAGCGGGGTCGGGTTGCGCGGTGCCGGATACCTGTTTGGCGCAGCCCACCGCTAAGACGAGGGCGAGTATCAGCACCGCCACGGCACGGGTTCTGCGCATGCAGCCATACTGACGGCTCGGGAGGGCAAAATCGGCGTTACCGTAGGAAACGCCTGCGAAGTGCTTATTTATGACGTACCCGCTATTCGCCCGACATATCCCTGCACGCAACCTTGCCGACAGCCGCCGATGGGACTCTCAGGGCGTGCGCGTTGCAATCGTCGCAGAGTCCTTCCTCCCGAATGTCAACGGCGTTTCGAACTCGGTGCTTCGGGTGATCGAGCACCTCCGCCGCAACGGTCACGAAGCGCTCATCATCGCCCCGGACAACCCGCGTGGTGAACCGGCGGCCGACAAGGTTCATGACGGTATCCGTGTTCACCGGGTGCCGTCGCGGATGTTCCCCAAGATCACCTCGCTGCCACTGGGCGTGCCGCGGCCCCGAATGGTGGGCGTGCTGCGTGGATTCGCGCCTGACGTTGTGCATTTGGCGTCGCCGGCATTGCTGGGCTACGGCGGTCTGCGCGCGGCGCGCTTCCTCGGTGTGCCGACGGTGGCTGTATTCCAAACCGACATCGCGGGTTTCGCCGAAAGCTACGGCGTCGGCTTCGCGGCGCGCGCCTCATGGGCGTGGACGCGACACCTGCACAGCCGCGCCGACCGCACGCTGGCGCCGTCGACGGCCACGATCGAAAACCTGAAGGCTCATCGCATCCCGCGGGTGCACAAGTGGGCTCGCGGCGTGGACATCACCGGCTTCGCGCCGTCGGCGCGCGACGAACGACTACGGCATACCTGGTCGCCGGAGGGTAAACCGATCGTCGGGTTCGTTGGACGGCTCGCTCCGGAGAAGCACGTCGAGCGGTTGAAGGTACTTGCCGCGCGCGACGACATTCAGCTGGTGGTCGTCGGCGACGGTGTCGCCCGTGCCAAGCTCGAAACCGCGCTGCCCTCAGCGCTTTTCACCGGCGCACTGTACGGCGAGGAGCTCGCGGCCGCCTACGCCAGCATGGATGTCTTCGTCCATCCCGGCGAGCACGAGACGTTCTGCCAGGCGGTGCAGGAGGCGATGGCGTCGGGTCTGCCGGTCGTCGCTCCCGATGCGGGCGGTCCGCGCGACCTTGTCGTGCCCTACCGCACCGGTCTGCTGTTGCCGGTCAACGACTTCGAGGCACGGCTCACCGAATCCGTCGACCACTTGATCGACGAACGGCAGCGCTACTCGGTGGCCGCGCGCCGCAGCGTGCTGGGCCGCACCTGGCCGGCGATCTGCGACGAACTGCTCGGCCACTACGAGGACGTCATCGGTCAGCGCCACGCCAAGGCCGCCTAGGACTCGCGGGAGAAACTACCCCTGCGCCTCGACTGCCACGGGCTGCCACTCTTCCCAAGTCTTCAGGCGGTTCTCGTAGTCAGCCTTGACGAGCCCCAGCGGGACCTCGCCGAAAAACACACGCAGCGGCGGGTTCTCGGCGTCGACGACCTTGAGCAGCGCGCGACCCGTCGCGGCCGGATCACCCGCCCTGGAGGCACGCTGACTGCGCGCCCGCTGGGCCTCCTCGTGCACTTCCTCGTAGTCGGGCAGCGGTGTCGAGTGCTTCGACGACGAGCCCGCCCAGTCGGTGGAGAAGCTCGCCGGCTCGATGAGCGTGACGTGGACCCCGAACGGCGCGACCTCCTGCGCCAGCGATTGCGAAAAGCCCTCCAGGGCCCACTTCGACGCGTGGTAGATCCCGACGTTCTGGAACGCCGTGATCCCGCCGATGGACGACACCTGAATGATGTGCCCGCTGCGCTGCGCCCGCAGGAACGGCAGCGCGGCCTGGGTGACCCACAGCGCGCCGAACAGATTGGTCTCGATCTGGGCGCGGGCCTCCTGCTCGGTCAGCTCCTCGATGAAGCCGAAATGCCCGTAGCCGGCGTTGTTGACGACGATGTCCAGCCGCCCGAAGTGCTCGTGCGCCTGTTTGACCGCGGCGAAGTCCGCATCGCGGTCGTTCACGTCGAGCTGGATGGGCAGCAGCGCGTCGCCGTACTTCTTCGACCAGGTCGTCGAGCGTTGCGGTGTCACGGGCGGTGGCCGCGACCTTGTCGCCGCGCTCCAGGGCCGCAATCGCCCACTCTCGGCCGAAGCCGCGGGATGTTCCGGTGATGAACCAAACTTTTTCTGTCACGTCCACTGAATGCCCCAAACGGCGCTCCCCATTCCCGACGCAAGCATGTTCACAGGTAGCGTCGTTTTCGTGAGCCGCGCGACGCTGGACAAGGACCCCCATGAGGTGGCGTCGATGTTCGACGGCGTGGCCAGGCGCTATGACCTGACCAACACCGTCCTGTCGCTCGGTCAGGACCGGTTCTGGCGGCGCGCGACGCGCTCGGCGCTGCGCATCGGGTCCGGTGACAACGTGCTCGATCTTGCGGCGGGCACCGCCGTGTCGACGGTCGAGCTGACGGCGTCCGGGGCGTGGTGTGTGGCGGCCGACTTCTCGGTCGGCATGCTCGGCGCCGGGGCCCGGCGGGACGTGCCGAAGGTGGGCGCCGACGGAACGAAGCTGCCATTCGGCGACGGGGTGTTCGACGCGGTGACGATCAGCTTCGGACTGCGCAACATCGTTGACCACGCCGCCGCCCTCGAAGAGATGGCGCGGGTGACGCGGCCGGGCGGCCGGCTGGTGGTGTGTGAGTTCTCGACGCCGACGAACAGGCTGTTCTCGACGGTGTACAAGGAGTATCTGATGCAGGCGTTGCCGCGCATCGCGAGCGCGGTGTCGTCGAATCCGGATGCCTATGTCTATCTGGCCGAGTCGATCCGTGCGTGGCCGGACCAGGCGGACCTTGCCCGCCGGATCGCCGACGCGGGCTGGTCTGCGGTGCGGTGGCGCAACCTCACCGGCGGCATCGTCGCGCTGCACGCCGCCACCAAGCCGTTGCGCTGAGCACGCAAACCGCCTCGGCACGTTCGCGGCTCGTTGTACGGTCACGGCATGGCTCATGGGCGACTCGCAGATCCCGATTGCACGCTGGGAACCGACCCCCGGTCGGATGTGCGAATGGTCAAGGCATTGGCGGAGTTCGGGCTGGACGGCCCACTGCCTGACGGCGCCGTTGACGGTCGACTCTCCGCTGGAGGACCGGCGTGCGTTCGCCCTGATGAACGAGGAGGGCGTCGGCGCGGTGCTCAACGCGTTGGGGGCCGCCGTGCCGGACGTCGAGGGTGTCACTACTACGACAACGACCACCATCACCGGCGACGACGGCAACGACATCACGCTGTACGTCAGCCGCCCCGAGGGCGGCGGGCCCGCTGCCCGCGCTGGTGCACCTGCACGGCGGCGGCATGGCGATCGGCAGCGCCACCGACGCGTGTTACGCGCGTGGCCGCGAATATCTCGCCGCCACAGGGCTTGTCGTCGTCGGAGTCGAGTTCCGCAACTCCGGCGGCAAGCTCGGCCCGCACCCGTATCCGGCCGGTCTCAACGACTGCGCGGCCGGTGTCCGGTGGACCTACGCCAACCGCAGCGAACTCGGCGTATCGCATCTGATCGTCGGCGGCGAATCCGGCGGCGGCAACCTGACGCTGACCGTCGCGCACAAGGCCAAACGGGAAGGTTGGCTGTCCGAGATCGCCGGCCTCTACGCGCAGTGTCCTTACCTGTCGAACCGCTGGAACGAGGCACCCGACGAGCTGCCGTCGCTACGGGAGTGCGACGGGTACTTCATCGGCACTCCAGGGGCTGGCTCTGATGGGCGTCGATCTACGACCCGACGGGCGAGCACGCAAACGACGCGACGGCATTTGCGGGGATGGCGACCGACGAGGAACTGGCCGGACTGCCGCCGCACGTCATCTCGGTCAACGAGCTCGATCCGCTGCGCGACGAGGGGCTCCTCTACTACCGCAGGCTGGCGCGCGCGGGGTCTCCGTCGTTGGACGGATGGTGGCGGGCACCTGCCACGCCGGAGATCTGCTGTTGCCCGGAGCCATGCCGGACGTGTTCGCCGCGAGTATGCGCGACGTGAGCGGTTTCGCGAAGTCTCTCGGCTAGCCGATGCCCTGGGCGTTGTTGGCGCCGGGCACGACCACGTCACCCATGCTCTGTTGCGACGGCGAATGGGGGGCTCCGCGCAGTGGCTCACACACGCCGACATAGGGAACGGTTTCGCATGGCCCAGTTGGGGCAGCGCCCGCGGTGACGGCCGAGCCGAGGGCCGCTACCGCGATCGCCATCGCGGCGAATGCCGATTTAACCGTCAGACCGCGCATCGTGGATTCCTTCCGCCGATGCATATAGCAACACCTGTGTGCTCCAGCGTAATCCCAGACGGCATCGCTGAACAGCTCGCCTAGCCAGGCTATGTTTGTTGTTCGAGAGGCCTAACAATTAGCTTGTCTGACAAGTGTTTTCACAGTCGATCTGCCGCCACGACGGCGTCGGCGAACTGCTGCGGTGCCTCTTGTGGCACGTTGTGTCCGATACCGTCGAGCGACCCGGTGGGCGTACGGCCCGGTGAACATCTTGCGGTAGGCGACCCCGTCCTTGGTCGGACCGTCGAAGTCACTGCCGATGGTGATGGACGGCACACTGATCGGCGGACTGGCGGCCAGGCGGCGGTCCAAGTCGTCGTATTGCGGCTCACCCTGCGCCAACATCAGCCGCCACCGGTAGTTGTGGATCACGATATCGACGTGATCCGGGTTGGTGAACGCGTCGGCGGTGCGGTCGTAGGTGGCGTCGCTGAACTTCCACAACGGCGAGGCTCCCGCCAGATCAACTTGTTGAAGTCGCGAGTGTTCTCGCGGTAGCCGTCGACACCGCGCTGGGTGGCGAAGTAGTACTGATACCACCAGCCGTGTTCCGCCTCGGGGCTCAAAGGTCGTTGATTGGCAACAAGATTGACGATCAGATAGCCGCTGACGGATACCAGAGCCTTCGTTCGGTCCGGCCACACCGCGGCCACGATGTCGGCAGTACGCGCCCCCCAGTCGAACCCACCGATGATCGCTCGGTCGATCTGCAGCGCATCCATGAATGCGATGGCATCTGTTGCCAGCGCCGCCTGCTGCCCATTGCGCACGGTGTCAGGCGACCGAAATGTCGTGGTGCCGTAGCCGCGCAGGTAAGGCACGAGCACCCGGTATCCCTTTGCCGCCAGGATGGCAGTGACATCGGCGTAGCTGTGGATGTCGTAGGGCCATCCGTGCAGTAGCAGGACGGGCGGGCCGTCGGCCGGGCCGTCTTCGGCGTATCCGACATTGAGCACGCCGGCGTCCACCTGCTTGAGAGGCGCGAACGACGTGTGCGCAGGCGGGGGTGCGGCGCTGGCCCGCGGCGACACCGCGGTGGCAATCGATGTCGCGGCGGCGGCAAATCCGACCGTTCGGGCGAAATCGCGTCGAGTTATCTGATCCACCTACAGGACAATATCGACGCTCAGCTGTCGGCGTCCCAGAGCCGTTGGGTCTGCGGCCCGACGCCGCGACCATGGGTCTGCTGGAAGTTGCGTCCGCCACGCCCGAACGTGGCGACGACGGCCGCGGGCACGTCGGGTTCGACCAGCGGCCGCGGCAGCCACCGGCATGGGCGCACATGAACCAGGTCGACTGCAGCGCCTTCGCCGTCGTAGGAGTACGGACCGTCGATGCGGCCCAGCCAGTAGAGGCCATCGCCGTCGCGGGTCCACACGAACGAGCCCTCGTCGGCATCGGCGAACCGCGCGACCCGACGGTCCGTCCGCTCGTCGGCGCCGGCATCACCGAATCCGACAAGACCCAATGTCAGTGCGCGCTCGATCGTCGCCCCCGCGTCGATGTCGTCGCTGCGGGAGCGCATCGGAGCGCGGTAGACATCGGCCATGCGCGATATTCTGCATCCGAGATGGCTACGTTCAAGCGCTATATCGTCATCCAGCTGATGATGTTCGTGTTCGGCATCGTCGGCCCGATCTTTCTGATCATGTTCTTCGCCAGCCAGCCCGATCCCAGCCTGAAGTGGGCGTACTGGGCGGGCCTGTTCATCACCGCCGCCGATGTGCTGATCGCGTTGGCTCTCACAAGCGCCACGGCGGACGACAAGGCGCCGGTCGATCACGAGTCGAGCGCCTCGCCTGACTAGCGGATCGCGTGCCGGACATGACCGGCGATGAAGTCGTACATCTGGCGGGTGATCTCGGTGGCCCCGCCCATCAAGTTGTAGCCGTGGTCGACTCCACGCACCTCGTAGTACTCGGCCAGTGATCCGGCGGCAGCGAGTTTTTCGGCATACCTCTCGGCTTCGCCGCGCAGCCGGTCGAACTCCGCGGTGACGACCAACGCCGGCGCGATGCCGGTGATGTCGTCGGCGTTCGTGCCCCATACCGGTGAGGCCAGCGGGTGACACCTCTGCGCGCGATCGGGTATGTAGGCGGTGTCGAACATGTCACCCATCCACGGCTTCAGGACCGCATTCATGCCGAGCGGTGATGCCTTGTCCCGCATCGGCGTCACGAAGTCCAGCCCCGCGTAGTGCAGCATCTGCAACGCGATCGGCGGTCCGCCGATGTCCAGCGCCATCCGGGACACCGCCGCCGACAAACTGCCACCGGCACTCTGTCCGCCCACACACAGCCGGCTGCCGTCCCAATCCCGATGTCGCTCCGAGGCCCACTGCAGCACGTCGTAGATCTGCTCGACGGGCGCCGGAAAGCGCTTCTGCGGCGCCAACACATAATCCGTGTTGATCACGACGACATTCGCGTAGCGGCCAGGTACCGGCACCACGGGTCATCCTGTTCGCGGTGCCCGACCACAAAGCCGCCGCCGTGGACGTTGACGTAGACGCCGTCCGGATCCGAGGGCGGGTAGTAGATCGTCGCGTCGACAGTTCCGTGCCGGGTGAGAATCGCCGCATCGGTGGTCCGGCCGATTATCTCGGGAAAGCTGACCTCCGGCCTCGGGATTCGCTTCACAGCAAGTGCGAAATGCGCGAACACCCGCGCCATGTTGTCGGCGACAAGCGGCCTCGAAAGAATCGACACGCCTTTCCTAACGCGGCGCTGCGGTATTTCATCCGTGCGCGGCCAATCGCGACTTGGTAGCACAGCGCGGAAATCGGGCGAGATTGCAGTGGTGCACTACTGCGGTCCTTCCGCTGCACCCCTGGTGGACTGTTTGGAATGCGAAAGCGTGACGTCTCACTCGGTGGCCGTCCCTTCGCGCCAGGACACAGCTAGAGGAACGAGCGGCCGATGCTAGTGAGGATCGCACGGCTTGCCATCGCGTCTCCGAAACGAATCGTTGTAGTGGCGGCGCTGATACTGGTGGCGACCGCCATTTTCGGTCTGCCAGTTACCAAATTGCTCTCCGCCGGCGGCTTCACCGATCCCGGCTCTGAGTCTGTTCAGGCTGCCGACATCCTCACCGACAAGTTCGGTCACAACGATCTGCAATTGCTGGTAGCGGTAACTGCCGACGACGGGGTGCACAGTGCCGCGGCGTCCGCGGTGGCCGCCGAGGTCACGTCCGTACTGAAGAACTCGCCGGACGTCACGAATGTGGCCTCAGCGTGGTCGGCGCCGCCTTCTGCGGCGGCGGGATTGACGAGCAGGGACGGCAAGACCGGTATGGTCATCGCAGGCCTCCGGGGCACTGACGCCGAATATGCCAAAACTGCGAGGCGACTCGTCGATCAGATGCCGCACGATCGCGACGGCGTCATTGTTCGGGCCGGCGGCGCGCTCACCTTCGCCGAGGCCAACGAACAAGGCGAACGCGATCTCGTGAAGATGGAATTGATCGCTATCCCGCTGAGTTTCGTAGCGCTGGTGTGGGTCTTCGGTGGTCTTTTCGCCGCCGCCCTTCCGATGGCGATCGGGGTGTTCGCGATCCTTGGTTCTCTTGCCTTCCTTCGCGCGATCACCTTTTTCACCGATGTCTCGATCTTTGCGATGAACCTCACGGCGGCAATGGGTCTCGCTCTCGCGGTGGACTACACGTTGCTCATCGTCAGCCGCTATCGCGATGAGATCGCGAACAGCGTGCCCCCCGATGAGGCCGTTGTGCGCACGATGACCACCGCCGGGCGCACCGTGGCCTTCTCCGCGCTGACCGTGGCTCTCTCCATGAGCGCCATGGCGCTGTTCCCGATGTACTTCTTGCGATCGTTCGCTTATGCGGGGGTCGCTGTGGTTCTTCTCGCGGCCGCGGCCGCGATTGTCGTCACGCCTGCCGTCATCGTTCTGTTGGGCCGCCGGCTCGATGCGTTGGACGTCCGCAAGCTGATCCGCCGTGCCTTGGGTCGGCCGCTGACACCGGCGACGCAGCCCGATCGATCAAAGTTTCTGGTACCGGACCACGCACGTTGTCATGCGCCACGCGGTGGCGGTCAGCGCCGTTCTCATTGCGGTCCTGCTGATGCTCGGAGCTCCGTTCCTCGGAGTCAAGTGGGGCTTTCCTGATGACCGCGTATTACCTACCACCGCGACGTCTCGCCAGGTAGGTGACCTGTTGCGAACGGAGTTCGCAGTCAACCCGGTCACCAATGTCAGTGTCGTCATTCCCGAGATGTCGGGTGTTTCACCAGGACGCGTTGAGCGGCTACGCCGCGGACCTCTCGGACGTGGCGGATGTCTCGGGAGTATCGACGCCGGCGGGCACTTTCGTGGCCGGCGAACTAGTTGGTCCACCGTCAGCTCCAACTGGAGTCGCCGACGGTAGCGCCTTCCTTACCGTGCAGAGCAGCGCCCCGCTGTTCACCGATGCCTCCAATGAGCAGCTGCGATCCCTGCACGCCGTGCCGGGACCGGCCGGCCATCCCGTATTATTCGGCGGCGCAGCACAATACAACGTCGACAGCGTGGAGTCGATTACGTCGCGGCTGCCCATTGCTCTCGGCGTCATCGCCGTGATCACCTTCGTCCTGCTGTTTCTGGTGACCGGCAGTGTGGTTCTGCCACTGAAAGCGCTTGTGCTCAACATGCTGTCGCTGACCGCCACCTTCGGGGCGCTGGTGTGGGTCTTCCAGGACGGCCACCTTGGGGGCCTTGGCACCACGGCGGCGGGCACGTTGGTCGTCAATATACCGGTGCTGATGTTCTGCATCGCCTTCGGTCTCTCGATGGATTACGAGGTTTTCGTGTTGTCTCGCATTCGCGAGTACTGGCTGGCCTCCGGCCGCACCCGCGCGGACAGCGATGAGAGTGTTGCCCTCGGCATCGCCCGCACCGGGCGCGTGGTTACCGCGGCAGCCTTGCTGATGTCCATTTCGTTCGCAGCACTTCTGACGGCCGACGTGTCGTTCATGAAGATGTTCGGCGTCGGTCTGACGATTGCGGTGTTGGTGGACGCGACGCTGGTTCGCATGCTCCTGTTGCCTGCGCTTATGCGCGTGCTTGGCCGTGCGAACTGGTGGCCCGGCTCCGTCGACCGTGTGCATCGTCGCGCCTCACCACGCGAGCCGGCACCACGCGAGCCGGCACTGCGCGATCCCGAGCCCGCAATCGAACGCTAACGTGGTCGCCTTGGTGTGACCGTCGCTACCACGGGTTTGCGCGGGTGCAGGGTCACGTCACCCCGTACCCTCAAGGGTTCCGTCGACGCCACGTCGATGATTACAGACTGCGCGAGAACGGTCAGCACGAGCATCATCTCCAACTGGGCCAGGCTCGCGCCAAGGCAGATGCGGCGGCCGGCGCCGAATGGAAGATACGCATAGTCTGGACGAGCGGACGCGCTGTCCGGCAAGAATCGTCTCGGGTCGAATCTCTCTGGGTCGGGCCAAAATTCGGGAATGCGGTGAAGAAGGTACGGCGAGAGTGCGATGGTGTCGCCTGCGCGAACTGGGACACCCAAGATATCGTCGTCCTGGGCGGCGTCGCGGATGAGGTAGCACCCGGGCGGATAGAGCCGCAACGCCTCACATATCACCGCCTTCGTCCACGGCAGTGCGTCGACGTCGGTCGCCAGTGGGTCCCGGCCACCCAACACCTCGTCGACTTCGGCAATCATTCGCTCGTAGGCGGCGGGATTTCGCCCCAGTAGCGCCAGCGTGAACGTCAGTGCATGGGTCGTGGTCTCGTGGCCGGTAAGAACGAGGGTCATCACCTCGTCCTGGATCTCCTCGCGGGACAGCGGTTGCTCATCCTGTCCCGCGGCCAGCAGCAGGTCGAGTAGATCACTGGGTTCGTCGTGGGGCGCACGGATGCGCGCGTCGATGATGCGGGCTACCAACGAATTCAGCGTCTCCGAGGCTTGACCCAATGCGGGCGCGATCCGGGTAGAGACAGCCCGAATTCGCTCAGGCGATAAGGACGCCAGGTGGATCGCCGCGGCGCGTAGCGCCATCGAGCTCTGCAGTCGCGTCTCGGCTCGGCCCACCATCGCGGCGTCGCTCGAGAGATCCGTTCCAAAAAGTGCCCGGCCGATGACATCCATTGTCAGCGCACGCATCTCGACGGCGATGTCGATAGTCATGCCGGGCGCCCACTGCGCCACCCTGTTCTGGGCCGCATCAACGATGGTGGGTGCGAACGATTGCATGTGGCGGTGGCTGAACACCGGTTGCACCAGCCTGCGGTGGCGCTGCCAGACCGCCCCCTCAGCGGTAAGCAGGCCGTCACCGAGGAACGCCTTCAGCGGCCGAGCGATGAAGGTCCGCACATACCGGTCCTGATGTTTGAGAAAGACGTGCTCGGCGTAGTCGGGTCGGTCGAGCAGGAAGAAACTCCGATTGCGGCTCAGCGGTATTCGCACAGTGTCCCCGTATTTTCGCCGGAGCACGCCGTACGTCGCCAATGGGTCCCACAACATCTGGGCCCAGTAGCGCGGCACGTTCATGCCCGACGGGCCGGGTATCGGTGTGGTTCGGATATCGCTCGTGCGTATCACGGCAGCCGTTCCTTTCCACGACGTCCTGGCGGAACGATCGCCACCGGAATAAGTGTCATGGCCCGCTACGGGAATCGTCGCTCCGCGCGCGGCGTGATGAGCCCAGTAGCGCGCTACTGCAATATCGCGCACGTTTCTGCATGGCACTACTCAGCCTCGATTTCCGGTGTGATGATCGAGTGGTTCAGCCTCTGGACTTGCAAGCCCGAATCAGCTGAACGGCGGGCGTCGGTCGATGCGTCGCGACGCCGCGCCCGCCGCCGCCACACCCGTGCGACCCAGTCGGCGTCCTCGTCGGTGACGAAGTTGCCCATCACGCGCACCGCGATGTTCATCAAGAATTCCGACCGCATGGCAACCGGCCCGACGACGGCAGGAACCGCGGCATCGTCAGCAGCAGAGCAAGCCGACGAGCGACGGAGAACCCGCGCGCGTAATGCTGCCGCAGCACCGCCGGCCACGCCGACGTCAGATCGCCCGAACCCAGCAGTTCGGCCGCCAGCCTGCCGGTCTCCAGCCCGTAGTCGATGCCCTCGCCGTTGAGCGGGTTGACGCACGCCGCGGCGTCGCCGATCAGCATCCAGTTCGGCCCGGCGACCCCGGACACGGCGCCGCCCATCGGCAGCAACGCCGACAGCCCCAGCGCGCGGCTCGCCGTCGAAGCCCCATTCCTTACGCCTCAGTGACGTGTAATACGACATCAACGGCCGCAGCGCCGCGTCGGCGGGCCGCTTCGATGTCGCCAGCGCGCCGACGCCGATGTTCACCTCGCCGTTGCCCAGCGGGAAGATCCAGCCGTAGCCCGGCAGCACCTCGTCCTTGGGCGAGCGCAGTTCCAGATGCGACGTGATCCACGGCTCGCTGGCGCGCGGCGACGCGATGTACCCGCGGACCGCCACGCCGTAGACGGTCTCCTTGTGCCACTCGCGGCCCAGCACGCGGCCCAACGTCGAGCGCGCCCCGTCGGCGACGATCAACTCGCCGCACCCGATCTCCGCGCCCGAGTCCAACAGCACCGCTGCGACCCGCCCCGACGAATCATGCCGCACATCAACGGCTTTCACGCCGAGCAGCATCTTGGCGCCCTCATCGACGGCGACCATGCGGATGCGGTCGTCGAGTTCCGTTCGCGGCACCGCGCTCGACGTCGACGGGAACGACGGGCCCGGCCATTCGATTTCGACGTCGGCGCCGAAACCGGACATCCGCAGGCCGCGGTGTCGCACCCGGCCGTCCAACCACGATCCGAGGCCCAGCCGCTCCATCTCCAGAACCGCGCGCGGGGTCAGCCCGTCGCCGCACGCCTTGTCCCGCGGGAACTGCGCGGAGTCGATGACCAGCACGTCGCGCCCGGCCCGACACGCCCACGCGGCCGCCGCCGAACCGGCCGGCCCGGCCCCGACGACGACCACATCGGCCTCTGGTGATCCACGCCTCCCAGTATGTTGGCAGGGTGAGGACACCAGCGAGTGTGGTGGCGGGGGTGGATTTCGGGGACCCTGCTTTCGCCCAGGATGTCCGCGACGGGGTGGCCCGCATCGAGGACCTCATGGCCACTGAGCTGGGCAAAGCCGACGAGCTGATGTCCGAGGCGGTCCAGCATCTGTTCCAGGCCGGCGGCAAACGGTTCCGTCCGCTGTTCACGGTGCTGTCCGCCCGGCTGGGGCCCGAACCCGACGCGTGGCAGGTCGACGTCGGCGGGGCCGTCATCGAACTCGTGCACCTGGCGACGCTGTACCACGACGACGTGATGGATGAGGCCCAGGTGCGCCGCGGTGCGCCCAGCGCGAACGCCCGCTGGAGCAACAACATCGCGATACTGGCAGGCGACTACCTGTTCGCGACCGCGTCGCGCCTGGTCAGCAGGCTGGGCCCGGAGGCCGTGCGCGTCATCGCCGACACGTTCGCCCAGCTGGTGACCGGCCAGATGCGCGAAACCCGCGGCGCCGCCGAGCACGTCGACTCCGTCGAGCACTACCTCAAGGTGGTCTACGAGAAGACCGCCTGCCTGATCGCGGCGTCCGGCCGGTTCGGGGCGACGTTCTCCGGCGCCGATGAGGAGCAGATCGAGCGGCTGAGCCGGCTCGGCGGCATCGTCGGCACGGCGTTTCAGATCTCCGACGACATCATCGACATCGACAGCGACCCCGACGAGTCGGGCAAGGTACCGGGCACCGACCTGCGCGAAGGCGTGCACACGCTGCCGGTGCTGTACGCGCTGCGCGACACGGGCCCCGACGCTGACCGGCTGCGGCAGCTGCTGGCCGGCCCGGTCGAGAACGACGACGACCTGGCGGAGGCGCTGCGGCTGCTGCGTGCGTCGCAGGGCATGGTCAAGGCCAAGGAGACCGTCGCGCAGTACGCCGCGCAGGCCCGCGACGAGCTGGCCAACCTGCCCGAGGGTCCCGGTCGCCAGGCGCTGGCCACTCTGGCGGATTACACGGTCAACCGCCACGGCTGACGGGCCTGCGGAACCACGCGAGGCTTGCCAAGCGTTAGAACAGCGATGGATCGTGGGGGTCTAGTAGGAGGAAGCCGCGATGACCTGGCATCCGCACGCCAACACGGCCAAGACGTTTCTGTTGTTGGCGGGGTTCTCGGCGCTGATCGTGTTCATCGGCGCGCTGTTCGGCCGGAACATCATGTTCCTGGCCGTGCTGTTCGCTCTCGGCACGAATCTGTACGTGTACTTCAACAGCGACAAGCTGGCGCTGAAGGCGATGCACGCCCAGCCGGTCAACGAGATGCAGGCGCCGGCGATGTACAAGATCGTGCGCGAGCTGGCGACGACGGCGCGCCAGCCGATGCCGCGGCTGTACATCAGCGACACCGACGCGCCGAACGCGTTCGCGACGGGTCGCAATCCCCGCAACGCCGCGGTGTGTTGCACGACCGGCATCCTGAAGATCCTCAACGAGCGCGAGCTGCGCGCGGTGCTGGGCCACGAGCTCAGCCACGTCTACAACCGCGACATCCTCATCTCGTGTGTGGCGGGTGCGATGGCGTCGGTGATCACCGCGCTGGCGATGGTTGCCCAATTCGCGGGAATTTTCGGCGGTAACCGCGAGGGCGGCTCGAATCCCTTTGCGCTGCTGCTGATTGCGATGTTGGGTCCGATCGCCGCGATGGTGATCAAGCTGGCCGTGTCGCGCTCGCGGGAGTATCAGGCCGACCAGTCAGGCGCGGAGCTGACGGGCGATCCGCTGGCGTTGGCCAGCGCGCTGCGCAAGATCAGCGCAGGCGTCGAGCAGGCACCGCTGCCGCCCGAGCATCAGCTGGCCGATCAGGCGCACCTGATGATCGCCAACCCGTTCCGCTCGGGTGAGCGCATCGGCAAGCTCTTCGCGACGCACCCGCCGATGGCCGACCGGATCGCACGCCTGGAGGCGATGGCCGGCCGCGGCCCAGGCCAGTACTAGCGATTTCGGCGTGGCCGGTCACGCTGAGCGTGACTAGCACGCCGAAACCGCGAGGTACTAGTGCCGCACCGACCCCGGCGGGTTGTCGATTCCGATCTCGTCGCAGATCGGCGGGATGATGAACAGCGACCCGCGCGGGCTGCAGAACGGCGTGCCCGGCGGCGGCGGTGGAGGCGGAGCCGCTGGCGCGAACACGGGTGGAGGAATGTCCGCCGAAATCCAACTGTCGATGTGCTCACCCTGCAGGCCGACCATCTCCACGTTGCCGGTCCCCATCCCGACGAAGTACCAGGTGTGGCACACGGTCATGTCCCACCGGATCATGGACTCCGGCAACGCTTGACCTGGGCACCAGGTTTGTCCCTGTTGGGCCTGTGCGACGCCTGCGCCCAGTGCCAGGCCGGCTGCTGCGACTGCGGCAGAGACTGCGGCCGTCGCCGCGAATCGCAAGATTCGTTCCATGGGGCGTTTTCCAATCGTCGGGGGACCGTCTGTGCGGCGCCTGTGTGGTTGCTGTGGTAATTAATCACAGCGTCAATCGCTGGCGGGTGGGAATTCGTTAGCTGGACGTGATGCTGCGCCCCGCCTCCGCACCCCTTAGGGTGTGGCGCGTGCTGAGAAAAATGCTGATCGGCGTCATCTCCGCGGCAGCCATCGTGGGCCTGCCGGGCATCGCGGCGGCAGACTCGCCGCCACCGCCGAACATCAATGCGTTTCCGTCGGCCAAACCGTCGGAATACGCCGTGCAGGACGGTGCCTGGTATGCCTTCGGTGTGCTCGACGGCGTGACGTGCGTCCTGGACAAGCAGAGCGGCGGGTACGGCTGCAGCGGCCCGATTCCGGGCGGCCCCGGGCGGCGCGAACCTGGTCAGCGCGGGCCCGTCGGGCAAGCCCGGATTCGCCAGCTCGGCGCAACCGCTCTACGGCGTCGTCGAGAACGCGAAGGCTTTGCCGCCGAACACCCGGCTCAGCTTCCGGACCGTCAGTTGCGGCACCGACGGAAACGTCACCACGTGCCTGAACACCGCAGATCAGTCCGGTTTCGTCCTCAGCCCCGACGGCAGCTTCACGTTCGGTTAGAAACACTGCTGACTGTTTCGGCGACACATAGGCTATGGCGGTGCTGAGCAGAGTTCTGACTGGCGTTTTGGGGGCCGCGGCAGCGGCCGTGGTGCTGGGGCCCGGACTGGCCTTCGCCGATCCGCCTCCGAATCCGGTGCCACAGCCACCGACACCCAATGTGAACGGGCTCGCGCCGGTGAAGCCCTCTGAGTACGCCGTGCTGGACAACCAGTGGTACGCGTTCGCCTCACCCGAGGGGTTGACGTGCGTGCTGCAGAAAATCAGGCGGCTACGGCTGCAACGGCGCGATCCCCGGGGCGCCGGAGGGCGCAAATCTCGTCGGTGGGCAGATCGGCGCGCCTGCGAGTTTCGCCATGGCCACCGCACCGATCTTCGCGGCGGCAGGCCCCGTCAAGCCGCTTCCGTCCGGGTCGCGGATCAGCTTCCAGACACTCAGCTGTGGCGTTGAGGGCGCGAATACGACGTGTATCGACAGCCGCAGTCAGTCGGGCTTCGTCATCAGCCCGGCAGGCAGCTTCATCGTCAACTCCACACCGCCACTGCTGGACCGGCCTGAGGGTACGAGCCCCTACTTCAACTGAGCGTCAGATCGACGAGTACTCGACCATCTGCTCGGTCACCTTCTCGCCGTCCGGCGTGATGAACGTCAGGCCGTCGGGCCGTATCTGATACCGGGTTCCGTCGGTCGGATTGGTGATGTCGAATCCGCCCGACGAGCGGACGGCGTTGGCGAGTTCGATTGTCGCGCTGTCGCTTAGCCGCACCCCGCGGTAGTAGAAATCACCGGGCCCGGAGCGGCACACGACGAACACCGACTCTGTCGTGCGGGCCAGTACCGCGGGAGCTGGTGCCCGCGTCGCAGCGCGCCGCCGGATAGTCGATGAAGCCCTGGGAATCGGTGCCGGGCAGGGCTATCGGGGGCGGCGGCGACGACGTTGGCGCGACCAGCTGACGGTTTGCCACTGATGGGCGATGACGTGCGGGTGTCGCGTCCGATATCGTGAGTCTTGTTCTCGCCCGAGCAGAAGCCACATCACGGCACCACCTGCGACGGCGAACATCACCGCCGATCGCGCCGGCGATCGTCCACTGCCCGCGTCCCATACGCTCGCCGCGCCGTCGGCGGCTTGTGGATGATCATTGGCCGGCCGTGACGACTGTGGGTGCCGTGGCGACGAATTGGCGAGTGCTGACAGGGCTTTCGCTGATCGGGTTGGGCGTCGTCGGCATCGAGGTGATTCCGGCGGCCGCACACGCAGCACGGCCGAGTTCACCGGCCGAGGCGAACCGCGCCTCGGGTTTCTTGGCCATGCCGCGGGCGATGACGGCGTCGAACGCGTCGTTGAGGATTGGCCGACTCTCACTGGGCTTCGGTGGCGGCGACATGATGTGGGAGCCCATCAGCTGGCTCAACTCGCCGGTCTCGAACGGCGTTGCGCCGGTCAGGCATTCGTAGAGCAGACACGCGAGCGAGTAGACGTCGGCGGCCGGGCCCACCTCCCCGCCGGTGAACCGTTCCGGCGCCATGTACGCGCACGAGCCGATCGCTGCGCCGGCACTCGTCAGTCCCGCGGCGTCGCCGATGTGCGCGATGCCGAAGTCGGCGAGGTACGCGAAGTCATTGGATGTCAGCAGCACGTTTTCCGGCTTGATGTCGCGATGAACCAGGCCGCTGGCGTGCGCGGCGTCGAGCGCGGCGGCCACCTGTCCCACGATCGACACGGCCCGCGCCGGGTACAGGGGTCCCTGCTCGCGCAGTACCGCGTTGACGTCGTGGCCCTCGACAAGCCGCATGTCGATGTAGAGCACACCGTTGATTTCGCCGAAGTCGTGCACCGGGATGACGTGGGGCTCTTGCAGTTTGGCGGCGACGCGCGACTCGCGCTTGAACCGCTCCTGGAAGCCGGCGTCGGCGGACAGCTCGGCGCGCAACAGTTTGAGGGCGACGGTCCGATCCTTGACGGTGTCGTAGGCGCGGTACACCTCGCCCATGCCGCCGACACCCAGCAATGACTGCAGCTCGTAGGGCCCGAACATGGTGCCGACCCGCGAGCCGCCGCCCGACGACGTCATCGCCAGCCTTAGAACCCGGAGCCGTGAACTTCGTGACCCGGCTTCTCGGCTGCCAGGCCGCGGTAGGCCTGTTCGACGGTGGAGCCGTGGTTGACGACGCCGTCCACCTCACGGGCGATCGGCATCGAAATCCCATACTCTTGGGCGAATTCCATGATGACGCTGGCGGCCTTGACGCCTTCGGCGACCTGATTCATCGACTCGATGATCTCGTCGATCGTCTTGCCCGACCCCAACTGCTCGCCGACGTGACGGTTGCGGCTGCGCTGGCTCGTGCACGTGACAATCAGATCGCCCATGCCGGCCAGGCCCGCGAACGTATCGCGGTGTCCGCCCATCGCCTCGCCCAGCCTCGACATCTCGCGCAGCGCGCGGGCGATCACCAGTGCGCGGGTGTTCTCGCCGATACCCAGCGAATAACCCATCCCGACGGCGATCGCGTACACGTTCTTCAACGCACCCGCCATCTCGACGCCGACGACGTCGTCGGTGGTGTATGTCCGGAATCGCTGAGTGCGGAACAGGTTTGCAAGGTTGGCCGCGAGATGCTGATCGGGCATCGCCAACACCGCCGCGGCGGCATAGCCCTCGGCCACCTCCCGCGCGATGTTCGGTCCGGCAAGGATGCCGGCAGGATGGCCCGGCAGCACCTCGTCGACGATCTGGCTCATCCGGTAGTTGGTGCCCTGCTCGAGTCCTTTCACCAACGACACCACCGGCACCCATGGCCGTAGTTCCTTGGCCAGTTGTTCGAGAACGGCGCGAAAGCCGTGCGACGGCACGCCCATCACGATGACGTCGGCGCAGTCGGCGGCCTCGGAGAAGTCGGTGGTGGCCTGCAGGGTGGGCGACAGTGCGACCTCGTCACCGAGGTACTTCATGTTGCGGTGCTTCTCGTTGATGTCGTTGGCGGTCTCCTCCGAGCGCACCCACTGCAGCGTCGGCCCGCGCCTGGCGCAGATGGAGGCCACGGTGGTGCCCCAGGAGCCTCCACCGAGGACGACGACTTTGGGATCGCGTTGCGCAGGTGCCATGCCGATCAGGGTATGGCCAGCGGTTGGCGGACAGGGGCGGTTTGGCCGCGCTCAGCTGTGCGACCGGGCGGTAGTGGGGTAGTGGGGTAGTCGACTACGCATGACGCCCGGGGGCCGGCGCCCTGATGATTCTTCTAACCCCAGGATGCGCTGGAGGAGGGGAGACGTGACGAGCCATGACGATCTGAGCTCAACGGCGGAGCTGCAGAGTTCGGCGCTCCACGTCTGCACCCGCGCAGTTGGGCCGCAGCGATGCTGCGGACAGGGGGAGGAGCGGCCCGGGCAGGTCATCGGCTGTACCTGTCCGAGGCTGCTGCCTCAATAGACACGTCCGGCAGACCGGTCAGCGGTCCGAGGCGGCTTCTTCCGGAGGCAGGGCCGCCCACGCGGTCGAGCGATCCGTAGATGCACGCTTGGTGTCGGTCGGTTGTTCAGCGCTCGATTGCGCGTCCTGAGCCAGCTCCTCGAACTCGGTCGTTCTCGACCTTTGTTGCCCAACAGTCAGGGCGGCGTAGGCGTGGCGCTCGTCCTCGACGCTGCACAGGTCGTTCTTGACGCGTTCGATTCTCCGGTTGAGGTCGTGTAGGGCGTCGTAGGCGTGCGCCCCGAAGGGGTGGCCGGAAAAAGTGTGGACGTTGAACTCTTCAGTGCCGGCGTAGTTCATGTCGGCGGTGTGCTTCTCCAGATCGCCGGTGATCTTCTCCAGCGCGGAGATCAACGAGTCGATGGTTGCCCCGCGCAGAGCCGCGCCGCATTCGGCGCAAACAGTGGGGGTCTGTGCTGGCATCGCCGGCCCCTTAAGTTTATTTGGGCCGCCAAGGCCCGATGCGGCAACCGTACGCCCCTGTTCGGGCATCGTTGCGGGCCGGGGCCGGAGACAACAGTGTCTGGGTGTAAAGTGAAAAATGTTGGGAATCCAGCCAGTCCGGGATGAGTCAGCCATCTGACGCTGACCACACAGAGCAACCGCTCACGCCGGACACGCCGGTGACAACCGCACGTCGGGGACACCTTGAAATCTGTATCCACATTTCCATCGCTCACTTTTCCTTTTGTAAGCCAAGAATTTTCCGGCTGCCCGAGCGTCGGCATCCTGAGCACGCATCCGCCAACGCGGTGCGGGCTCGCGACATTCAGCGCCGCGCTTGCCGACGGCCTTGCCAAAAACGGCGCCGACGTCAGCGTCGTGCGGATCGCCGACGGGTCGCCGATGACCGGTGCTCGTGTAGTCGGTGAACTGGTCAACGGCTCTTCGGCATCGGTAGCGGCAAGCGCCGAGTTGCTCAACCAGAGCGACGTCGCCGTCATCCAGCACGAGTACGGCATCTACGGCGGTGCCGACGGTGACGAAGTGGTCGACATCATCGACGGCCTACGGATCCCGTCGATCGTCGTTGCGCACACTGTTCTCAAAGACCCCACGCCGCACCAACGTTCGGTGCTGGAGGAGGTCGCGGCGCGGGCCGATCATCTGGTCGTGATGTCCGACGCTGCCAGCAGGCGGCTGTGCGAAGAGTTCGACGTCGACCGCCACAAGGTCACGACGATCCCGCACGGCGCGACGATCCCGACAGTCGCCGCCGCGAAACGTCCCAGCCGGCCGACGGTCCTGACCTGGGGGCTGATGGGTCCCGGAAAGGGCATCGAGCGGGTGATCGACGCGATGGGCTCTCTCGATGGACTACCCGGCCGACCGCAGTACCTGGTTGCCGGGCGGACCCACCCGAAGGTCCTCGCCGCCGAAGGCGAGTCCTACCGCGATGCCTGCATCGAGCAGGCCCGGCTGGCCGGCGTCGCCGATTCGGTGTCCTTCGACCCGGGTTACCGCAACACGGCGATGCTGACCGCACTTGTCCAGTCATGCTCGGTGGTGGTGCTGCCCTACGACTCCACCGATCAGGTCACGTCCGGTGTTCTCGTCGACGCCATCGCGTGCGGTCGACCGGTTGTCGCCACCGCGTTCCCGCACGCCATGGAGCTCCTCGCCTCCGGCGCGGGCGTCGTCGTGCCCCATGACGACCCGGACGCGTTGGCGTCCGCGCTGCGCCGGATCCTGACGCAGCCGTGCCTCGCCGGTTCGATGGCGGCCGAGGCGCGCCGACTGGCGCCGGAGATGGCCTGGCCGGTGGTGGCCAAGTCGTATCTGGGGCTGGCCAACCGCCTGCTCAGCAATCGGGCGGCGATGGTGTGACCACGCCATCCCCGGTATTCGACCATCTGTTGCGGCTGAGCGACCATCGCGGCACGTACGAACATGCTTGCCTTGACGAGCGGCTGCCCGAGCACGGCTACTGCACGGACGACATGGCCAGGGTCCTCGTCGTTACCGCCCGGGAGCCCGATTCCGAGGGCACGGTGAACGGATTGGCCGGGCTTGCGGTTCGCTTCTTGAACGACGCGCAGTCTTTCAGCGGTGAGTGCCGCAACCGGATGAACATCACAGGACGTTGGACCGATGAGCCCTCGACCGGCGACCATTGGGGCCGGTGCATCTGGGGGCTCGGAACGGCCGCTGCGCACAGCGACGTCAGTCTGGTCGGCAGGTTGGCGACCATTCAGTTCGAGCGCGCCGCACAGACACGGTCGAAGTCGCCGCGGGCGATGGCCTTCGCCGCGGTGGGCGCTGCCGAACTCCTCGCCGTCAAACCCGAGCACCAAGCGGCGCGCAAGCTCATGACCGATTACGCCGCATCGCTGCCCGCTCCGAACATGGATACGGCATGGCCGTGGCCCGAGGCCCGTCTGGCCTACGCGAATGCGGTTTTCGCCGAGGCGACGATCGCGGCCGGTGTTGCGCTCGACGACATGACGTTGCGGCAACGCGGGCTGGACCTCCTGGGCTGGCTGATCGAACACGAAACGTCGCGACGGCCACTTGTCTGTCACCCCGGTCGGCGGAACCGGTCCCGGCGACGCCCGACCGGGCTTCGATCAGCAACCGATCGAGGTATCCACTCTCGCCGATGCGTGCGCGCGTGCAGCCAACGTCGACGCGTGCGCGATCTGGCCCGATACGGTCCGTTCCGCTGCGGCCTGGTTCCAGGGCGATAACGACGCCGGCCTCCTTATGTGGGATCCGGAGACTGGCGGCGGATACGACGGTCTGCACTCCGACGCCGTGAACCGAAACCAGGGTGCCGAGTCGACCCTCGCGGTGATCTCGACCCTGCAGCACGCGCGGCGCTTATCAACTGTGCCGCAGTGACATCCCTGCGGGCCGAGCTTGTCACGCGCAGCCCGCAGCGGCTCGCGGCCGACCCTTCGCGGGTCATCACCCGGCTCTTCGTGCCCGGGCAGGAAGGTTTCGAGCTGCAGGACTCGCGGGCGGGCGCTGTGGTCAGACGCATCCTTGCCCTCGACGAGGACGAGGTGCGCGAGTCGCTGGACGATGTCGTCACCCGCTTCGATGGGCGTCACCGCGACCTTGCCGGCACGTTCTGCCGGCATGCCCGTGAGATCGCCGATCGCCTCGATCCCGCCACGAAGCTGTCCGAAACGCGAATGTCGTTGCTGGGTGCGACATTCACGAGCGAGTACGCGATCGAAGGTGCGGCGTTGTGCAACCCCAGCATTGTCGCGCACCCCGACCAGTCGGCAATACCGACGGGCAGCCTGCGATTCGTCATGAGCGTGCGGGGGATCGGAGAAGGGCACCTTTCGTCGATCGGATTCCGGACCGGCATCGTCGACGCGGCGGGCCGCGCCACCGTCGACGAGGCGGCTGCGTTCGCCACTGTCGGAACCGTCGTGCCGACTCTGCTCGACGCGGTGGTGTTCCGTAGCGAGCTCGCCCGCTTACGTGATGCGGGTGAGGCCGCCGACTACGTCCTCGACGCGCTCGGCGAGAGGTTCACGCGAGCCGACCTCGACGAGCGATTGGACAAGCTTCAGACAAACCGACGCACACGTGGACATGCCGCCAAAACGATGGCGCTGATACGGACCATCGCAATGCGGTCATACGGCGTCGAATTCTCTGATGACACTGGACTTTCCGAGCATGTCCTATGGCCCGCAACGGACGCCGAGGCGGCCGGCATGGAGGACGCACGCTTCGTACGCTTCGTCGACGACGACAACTCCGTCAGGTTTCTTGCCACCTACACGGCCTACAGCGGATCGCACATCAGCCAGCAACTGCTGGAGACCAAGGACTTCCGGTCTTTCACTTCCGTTCCCCTGGTCGGACCCGCGGCAGCGAACAAGGGTCTGGCGTTGTTTCCCCGCCGAATTCACGGGCGCTTCGCGGCGATGTCGCGATCCGACCGCGAATCGAACACGATCGCCTTCTCGGACCATCTGGAGGTGTGGCCGAGCGCGCAGCCCTGCCAGGCAGCCCGTTGAAGCGTGGGAGGCGTTGCAGCTCGGCAATTGCGGTCCGCCGATCGAGACCGACGCCGGATGGCTGGTGCTCACCCATGGCGTCGGCCCCATGCGTACGTACCGCATCGGTGCGATCCTGCTCGACCTCGACGACCCAACACGAATCCGGGGTCGGCTACGGCAACCGCTGCTCAGCCCCGCGCTTGACGACCGCGACGGCTACGTGCCCAACGTCGTGTACTCCTGCGGCGCACTCGTGCACGCCGAGACCCTGGTGATGCCTTACGGAATCGCCGACGCCGCCATCGGCGTGGCGACCGTGCCGCTGGCGGAACGCTCGACGCGATGACTCCGTAGCCGATTCCCCACCGCGCGGCGCGACGATTCGGCATGCACCTGAAAGCCCTGGAAGTCGCAGTTGGCTCGATCCGCTAGGACAGGGCGTTCGCCACAGCACGGCGCGCGTGTGGATAGGCATCCTCGCGGTGCTGAAACGACAGGACGCCGGGATTGAGAACGACGCCGTCGCGGATCTCGATTGCCCGGGAGATCGTCTCGCTCGTATTCCATGCCGCCGGCCCAGCCAGCAGCGTTTCGATATGTGGCAACAATGCCTCGCTGATTTCCCAGGTCGCCGAGTTCCACAGGTAGGACGGGCTGTGGTCGACGGCGTAGTACTGCACACCGTTCGCCACCTCGATGACCGGATGGGTGAATGACGTCGGGTGCGCCCAGCTGAAACCCATGCCTTCGTCACAGGAGACGTCGACGATCAGGCTTCCCGCAGAGAAGTTGACCAGGTCCTCCTCGGTGAGGAAGACCAGTGGCGCGTCGGGATCCTGCAACACGCAGTTGACGACGATGTCGTTGTCCGCGAGCAGGTGGGCCACCGGCATCGTGCCGTCCGGGGTATCCGCCCATACCCGTTCGGGTGTGTCCGGGTCGCGCCCCATCTGGATGATCTGGGTGGAGTGGATCGGCGAACCGACGGCGGCGATCTCACGATTGGTGAGGACGCGCACATCGTCAATGCCGTGGGCGTTCAGTGCGGTGACAGCGCCGCGGGCAGTGGCGCCGAACCCGATGACGGCGGCGCGCAGCCGGCGACCATAACTGCCGGTGACCCCGGCCAGTTGCATGGAGTGCAGGACCGAGCAGTAGCCGGCGAGCTCGTTGTTCTTGTGAAAGACGTGCAGGCCGAATCCACCGTCGGCCTGCCAGTGGTTCATCGCCTCGAAGGCGATCAGCGTCAAACGGCGATCAATGGCGACCTGAGTCAGTGCGGCATCCTGCACGCAGTGCGGCCATCCCCAGACAACCTGTCCCGCGTTGAGTTCCGTGAGGTCCTCGGCCTGGACCTTCGGCAACAGAATGACGTCGCACTCGGCGATGAGCTGTTCGCGGGTCCTGATTCCACCCACAAGTGGGGCCAGTTCCTCGTCCGCGGCGCCGAAGTCCGACCCGTAGCCATGTTCCAGGAAGATCCGCCGCTGGATCAGCGGGTCGATCCTGGTGAAATGCGCCGGGTGAATTGCCAGTCGACGCTCGTTCGCCTTGCGTGAGCGAGCGAAAACGCCTAGCGAGAGTCGTTGTGTGTCAGCTTCTCTCGTCATCGTGACATACCTGTTCGGACGAGGCCGGGGCCGCTGAGTCGGGGAGGTATGTCGGACATCGCTGCGCCCCCATGTTCGAGGGCCTGGATGGTCCCGATGGACAGACCTTACGCCTGTGGATCGCGCGTCGGCGGCGTCGGCGAGGGCGCGCCGAACACTGTTGACACACGGCGTTGGCGCTCGTTAAACTGGAAGAACGCCGACGCACTGCCGCCGTCCCTATCGATTACGGCCGGTCGTCCGCATTCCCTTCGGGTTCTCGCAAGAGCCCCCACACTCGCTGCCCGGCCGGAACGGGACATCAATGGCAATTACGGACACCGCCGCGTACGCGAATCTGAGCGAGGCCGACGTCGAGGCCCTCGGGTTCGAACTGGATGCCATTCGTCGCGACATCGAGGAGTCGCGCGGCGAAGACGACGCGGCCTATATCCGACGCACCATCTTTTTCCAGAGAGCGCTCGACGCGGTGGCGCGCCTGATCATCGGCCGCAGTCGGTCACGGGCCGGCGGAATATTGGGCACGGTGTTGTTGGCTTTCGCGAAGAGTGTCGAGAACATGGAGATCAGCCACAACGTCCTTCATGGTCAATGGGATTGGATGAACGACCCCGAAATTCACTCGAGCACGTGGGACTGGGACATGGTCGGTCTCACTTCGCAGTGGAAGTATGCGCACAACTATCGTCACCACGTTTTCAGCAACGTTCTGGGCATGGATGACGATCTCGGCTTCGGCGTGATGCGGGTAACGCGCGATCAGCCGTGGAAACCACAGTATCTGCTGCAGCCCATTCAGAACCTGTTCTTGGCGGCCACATTCGAATGGGGCATCGCCCTCCATGACGTCGACTTGGAGCGGACTCGGGAAGCGACAGCCGCCGGAAAGGCCATTCAGGCAAGGGCGTTGATCGGCAAGGCTGCCCGCCAGGCCGTGAAGGACTACGTCATCTTCCCGGCGATCAGTCGATCGCGGTGGCGCAGAACCTTGACAGCGAACGCGGCAGCCAACCTTCTGCGTAACTTGTGGGCCTATGTGGTGATCTTCTGTGGGCACTTCCCTGACGGCGCGGAGAAATTCAGCGCCGACGTCCTCGAACACGAGACCAGGGCGGACTGGTATCTGCGCCAGATGCTGGGTGCCGCGAACTTCAAAGCCGGTCCGCTATTGGCATTTTCGAGCGGGAACTTGTGCTACCAGATCGAACACCACCTGTTCCCAGACCTGCCCAGTAATCGCTACGCGCAGATCTCCGTGCGTGTTCGGGCGCTCTGCGACAAATACGACTTGCCCTACACCACCGGTTCGCTCGTGCACCAATACCTTTTGACATTGCGAACCATTCACAAACTGGCGTTTCCCGACCGCTTTTTCAGCGGCGCCGCCTAGACGACAGCGAGCCGTGGAGTGGTCCACACAGTCATCGAGCGAGCCGGGGCATATCGGGTGGCTGTGCGGCCGCAGTAAGTTTGTCCGCCTGGTCCCTCAGCTCGTTGAGGTTGTCGCGGGAGGTGACTGCTTCGCTGCGCTGGACCGTCGCCTGCTGTTGCAGCCTGGACGCGCGATCCGTCTTGATGTCGATCTCGACCCGGGCTGCATGGGCCGTTGCATCCAGCCTGTCGGCACGCTCTTCTTGACGTTGAAGTCGTAGCGCGTCCGCGTCGATCTGATTGCGGAACGGCGCACCCTCGATGTGGCGCGCTTTGTTGCGTGTCTTGTACATCACGAGGCCACATGCGCCGGTGAGCACAAGCGCCGCCATGGCGGTGACGAGGATCAAAATCGTTGTGTTGGTGACCATTCGGCCCCTTTAGTAGGTCGAGATTGGGTGGAGCCGATCACACCAGCGATGACAGGCAGTCCCAGCGTGGTATTTGCCAGTAGAGCCCAGTACACGCCAAATTCGACGCCGTGTCAACATTGTTGACGTTTGCCGTTAACATAGGACTCGCACTGTCTGCATGACATAGAAGGAACGGAGCCCGCGATGGCGAAACACCGGTCCGCCGAGGGGATTGATCTGCCCTCCGCGCCCGCCGGCCAACCCGACGGTCCGATCAGCCGGTCGATGATCCTGCAAGCAGCGCTCACGATCATCGACCGCGACGGCATCGACGGCTTGTCCATGCGTCGCCTCAGTGAAGTCGTCGGCCGGGATCCGACCGTGCTCTATCGGCACGTACCAAGCAAGGCGGCTCTGCTCGACGGTGTCGTCGAGATCGTGCTGGGGAAAGTGCAGGTGGACACGGCCGATCCCGATTGGGCGGGCCAGTTGCGCACCGTCGCGCGCGACTTCCGTCGTGTCGCTATCGAGCACCCAAATGTGGTGGCGCTGTTGGTGACTCGGCCTCTGGCAACTCCATTGGGGCAACGTCCGCCAGGGATGCTGCGGCCGCTGGAAGATGTCCTCGCGCTTCTCACTTCCGCCGGCTTCAGCGGACCGGATGCCTTGCATATCTACCGAGTGCTCTTCGGCTATCTGCACGGTCACATCCTCACCGAGTTGCAGGAAGTCATCGAGCGACCCGAGGAGACCGACGATGTCCTGCGCCTCGGTCTGCACCGGTTGGCTATCACCGAGTTCCCTCAGGTGCGCGGTGTTGCGTCGGTCTTGGCGTCCTACGACGGCGTTGTGGAACTAGACCGCGGTCTCGACCTTTTGTTCGTCGGTCTCACGGCCACACTGAAACCGCCGGCTCGAAAATCTCGATCCTGATTGCGTTATGAAAGTCACTGTGCCCCTACGATTTACCCGGGAGACATCGATGGTGACGCGAGGTTGTTCGACCGCACGGCTGCGTGCTCGACAACCAGAGTAAGCTGATCTTGTCGACGGTACTTCGTCACATGACCGGTCAAGGTCGCGTCGTCGTCGATTCGCAGGATCTGACCGATTCACGGTCAAGACAGGAGCGTCGCTATGACGCTGGAACATACCCAAACCGTCGCGCAGCGCTCCACACCTCCCGAACACACCCCGCGCCTGCGCCTGAAGCCCAAAGCCCGCGTCAGTGGATATGTCGACGGCGCATGGTGGCCGCGCACTGATGACCTCGCCGCGGAACTGCCAGACCTACTGGCGGTGTTGTCGGTTCGGCTCGGGCGCATTGATCGCGTGATGTACGACGTCGGCGAATGGGCGCAAGCTCCGGCGAAACTCGTGACTGGCGGGCGATCGGTGCGACTCGACGGATACCGACGCAAGCCAGCCAAAACCATCGAAGTTCTCGGTCTCGACCGGAGCAGGATCGTCCTGCTGGTGGTCCCCGCGAATGCCGACCCGGATCAGGCGCACGCCACCCTGATGGCCGCCGCGGGTCCGAGCAACAACTCGACCGTCGACAACCTCCTCACCATCAACTGAAAAGGCAAATGTAATGACCTCTGCAACAACGACCCGCACGCCCTACGACCTACGTGTGGAACTGGTCACGGCGACCATCACGGAGCACTCCAAGCTCGGCGACAAGGCCGCAGGCGACCTGGCGGTGCATATCCTGCACACGCTGACCTCGATTCCCGAAAAGGTCCGCTGAGAGCGCTACTGCTACCGGTAGTTGACGAACTGCAGGGCAACGTCGAGGTCGGCCTTCTTGAGTAACGCCTGGACGGCCTGAAGGTCGTCGCGCTTCTTCGATGACACGCGCACCTCGTCGCCCTGGATCTGGGCCTTGACGCCCTTGGGCCCGTCGTCGCGGATGAGCTTGGTGATCTTCTTGGCGTCCTCGCTGCTGATGCCCTGCTTGATCTGCCCGCTGACCTTGTAGGTCTTGCCCGACGCCTGCGGTTCGCCGACGTCGAACGCCTTCATGGAGATGTCGCGGCGGATCAGCTTTTCCTTGAAGACGTCGATCGCCGCCTTCACCCGTTCCTCGGTGGAGGAGGTGATGACGACGGTCTCCTCGCCCTGCCACGCGATCGACGTCTCGGTTCCGCGGAAGTCGAAGCGGGTGGAGAGCTCCTTGCCTGCCTGGTTGAGCGCGTTGTCGACCTCTTGGCGGTCGACCTTGCTGACGACATCGAATGATGAATCCGCCATGGATTCGTCCCTCCTCGGTGGTCTGGTGCGTTTTCGTCTTAGGCCCATCCTCGTTGTACCCTGCTAGTCGCACCAAACCGGGTCACGGAGTGGTGCAGCACCCAGGCAGGTTGCCCGAGCGGCCAATGGGAGCGGACTGTAAATCCGTCGGCTAACGCCTACGCAGGTTCGAATCCTGCACCTGCCACACTGGTCAGGCCCCCTTTCGAGGGGGCCTGATCGCGTTCTCGGGCTGAACCGTCCGCAGTGCGTCCGCAGTAATTGCAGCAGCTCTGTCGAACGCGGCGGCCACGGCGTCGAGATCGTCCGGGAACAGATGCCCGTATCGGTCAAGGGTCAGCACCGGAACTCGCGGCCTTCGATCTCGGTGCTGAGCAAGCGCACCAAGAAGTCCGGCACCGGCACCGCACGCGACGTGTGATTCTTGGTCGGCCCCTCGACGAGGCCTGTCTTGCGCACGTAGGTCACCGATCGGCGCACCCGGATCCTGCGCGCCGTCACGTCCACGTCCTCGACACGTAGCGCTGCTGCCTCGCCGAATCGCAGCCCGAATAACCGAGGACGAGCACAAAGGTCCGCGTGCGCCCGGATGCGATTGCCACCCGGTGCAATTGCTCATGTGTGAGGTACCGCTGCTCGGTCTCAGGCAGGGTCGGCAGCTCGACGCCGTCTGCAGGGGACACGGCGAGGGTGCTTGGCGCGCACGGCGAACTTGAGGACCGCGCCGACAGGCGAAAGTCTCTGGTGGCAGAAAAGGTTGCAGCACAGTGGATCATGAGGGCGTCACGGGGTCTCTGGGCCGAGGCCGAAGACCTGCACGGCGGCCGACTTACCTTTCAGCGCATGCGATCCCCGGTCGATGAGTCCGGGCGGTCGAGAAATCAGGGCGTCGACGGTCTGCTGGGTGAGCAGGATCGCGTCGCCGGTGGTCTTGGTGAGCTGCTCGACGCGGGCGGCGACGTTGACGGTGTCACCGATCAAAGTGAACTCGAGCTTGCCTGCGCCGCCGATGGTCCCGGCGATCACCACACCGGTGTTGATCCCGATGCCGATCCGAAGCTCGCCGCCGAATCGCTCGGCGACCAGGCGGTGAATCAGACACAGCGGCGCTCACCGCGGCGTCGGCATGATCCGCGAGATCGTTGGGTGCGCCGAAGACCGCCAGCGCGCCGTCGCCGAGGAACTTGTTGACGTGCCCACCGGCGTCGACGACGGCAGGCACCACGATCTCGAACAAGGCGTTGAGCCGGGCGACGGCGTCCTCGGCGGTGTTGGCCTCGGCGAACGGGGTGAAGTCGCGGATGTCGACGAACATCACCGTCACCTCGCGGCGCTCACCGGTGAAGACGTCGTCACCCTGCTCGAGCAGCCGCGCCGCCAGGGCCGGGTCGACGTAGGTGCCGAACGCGGCCTGAAGTCGTTGCCGCTCAGCCAAACCCGCCTGCATCCGGTTGAACGACGCCGACAGCGCACCGAGGTCATCGTCCTGCACCACCGGCAGGCGTTGGCTGTAGTCACCGGCCGCAACACGTTCGGTTCCTTCGGCGAGATCGCGAATGGGTCGCAGCGACGGTGAGAACGCGAGCGCCGACGGTGATCGGCACCGCGAAGCCAAGCGTCAACGCACATCCCGATCACGACGGCCAGCACGGGGACCGTCGCTGGCCCGATCGAACACGGCCGCCAGCATCGCGCCCGCGACGGCGAACACGAGAACGCGACCGCGAGCATGGACACGTTCGACCACGCGGCGAAACTCGGCCGAGAGCGGGGCAGGGAATCACCGATCCCCGTGTCACCGGCGATGGCGACCCTGGCTGGCCGCATCGCTGCTTCCACGAAGCTGTGCACAGCGATCAGCATGGCCGCAGATCCGAAGGCGGCACCCAGGATCGCGTACTGGACGAGCCGCGACCCAGTCGCCCCGGCGATCGCACCGACAACGACCAGAAGCAGGGCGGCCACAACAGCGTTGCCGCCCACTGCTCGGGCAACCACCCCCCGAGCATAGGTGTAGGTGGCCTCCAGTGCCCTCGCCCGATCGACCTCGCGGCCGGCTGCCCACCGCTCCACAAGGCGGATCGAGCCCAGGCCGGGAAGAACCATCACGCACGCCAGCACCAGCACGGCGACGACGGTGACGGCGGCCGCCTCGGCGTAGTGATCGGACTCCTCGAAAGCGACAACGACAAACGACGGAATGAGGTAGATCGGCAGCGTCACGAGGAACGTGACCGCGAAGACCGCCCACGAGTACCTCGCCGCCGTACCGATCCCACGCCCACTGCCAAATGCGGTCCATGCCGCGAGACTAGGCGTCCATTACCCCTTCTCATTCGCGAACTCGATTCGTTCGGTGTACACGCTGTCGATAGACAGTCCCGATGCCCGCATTCACAGCAGCCCCGTCCACGGTGCCTGCGCGCCGCCGCCTTGAGGCGTGTTTTTTTTGTTCAGCGGTGCAGCCGCTGGCCGGCACGCACATACTGAGTCTGTCGGCAGAACACGAGCGGAGAGAGGTCCGTATGGCTCGCGTCGGAGAAACTATCGAACATCCGCTCACTGGCGAACGGCTCACCTTCCTTGAAACCGCCGCAACGACCGGCGGTGACCTCCTCAAGATCAGTATTGACATGGCACCAGGCGGCACCTTGGCGCGGCCACATGTTCACCCTCGATCACAAGAAGAGTTTGAGATCCTGAGGGGACGTATACAAATCAAGACCGACGGCAAGATTCGGGTCGCGGATGTGGGCGAGAGCGTCATCGTTCCCCGCGGCGCTGCCCATGTGTGGGGCAACCCTTTTGACGATCTGGCCACAGTCACTGTCGCAGTCCGGCCTGCGCTCAAAATGGAGACAATGTTTGAGACTGTCTTTGGTCTCGCCAGCGACGGGAAGCTCAACCCCAAAACGCAAATGCCGAGCTTTCTGCAGCTGATGCTGACAGCGCACGCATATCGCGAAGAAATAGTCATGCCTGGAGTCGCTGGGATGGCCCTCCGCGGGTTGAGCTCTGTCCTGACACCTCTTGCTCGCGCACGCGGGTACCGCTCCCGCTACCCGCAATACAGCGACTCAGACTCGCCTTAGCCGTTGGCTCCGGCCCGCCCACCGGAGAACTTGTGGCGGTCAGATGCGTTCGGTGTACACGCCATCACTAGACGCTCCTGCGATCCGCATTGATAGCAACCCGTCGTCGCTACGTGTCTGCGCGCAGCGGCTTCGGTGTAGTGAGACTGCGCGAGCTCGTTGGTTTTTATCGTTGCGCGCTTCGGTTCATTCAACCTGCCATCGCTCGTTCAAGATGCGGCGGAATGCAAGACTCTGATGATGTCGGGTTGTAGGTTTCGGCCATGGGTGTTGAGGGCAAGGTCGTTTTCATCACGGGCGGAGCGCGGGGGATCGGTGCCGAGGTAGCTCGGCAGCTGTACGCCAAAGGCGCGACACTAGTGCTGACTGATCTCGACGACATGGCGCTGCACGACTTCGCCAGTGACTTTGACGGTGACCGGGTGCTGACGCTCGTCGCCGACGTTCGTGACTTCGCGTCGATGGAGGGTGCGGTCAGCCGGGCGGTCGACCGATTCGGCGGCGTCGACGTCGTCATCGCCAACGCGGGCATCTCGACGTACGGGACTGTTCTTAACGTCCAACCGGCCGCCTTCAAGACATTGATCGACGTGAATGTGCTGGGCGTGTTTCATGCGGTCCGCGCGGCATTGCCGTCGGTAATCGACAGGCGCGGCTACGTGCTGATCGTGTCGTCGATGTTCGCTTACGCCGCGCAGCCCGGTGCAGCGTCGTACTGCGTGTCGAAGGCGGCCGTCGAGCACTTTGCGAACACACTGGCGCTTGAGGTAGCCCACCTTGGCGTCGACGTCGGCTCGGCGCATATGGGGTTCATCGACACGCCGATGATCCAAGACATCGGCTCCGACATTGCAAGCTTTCGAACCGCGCTGAGCAAGTTGCCCGGTCCGATGGGCAAGACCACCTCGGTGCAGGCGTGTGCGAGCGTATTTGTCAACGGCATCGAGCGCCGCAAGCGGCGTATCTACTGCCCCCGATGGGTGGGTGCGCTGCGGTGGCTGCGGCCGCTGCTGACCACATCCGCCGCCGAAACTCAGGTGCGAAAAGGATTGCCTGAGCTGCTCTCGCAGATGGACGCTGAGGCCGACGCCATTGGCCGATCGATGGGCAAGCGGACCGAGGAATTAGAGAAAAAGCAGGCCTAGCCGCGAAGCCGCACGAGGTCATTGGGCCGCCGGTGGATAGCGCGCGAGAAGCATTTGACATTTCAGTTCGTCGAACGCCTGCGGTTCAGCGCGGACGGCTCAAACCCGCTCGCGGTGTGCCCACCACTGGGATTGACCGGTGCCGTCGGGGGGAGAATTCTGAGGATGATCGCCCCGGACGTAGCCGACCACCGTGACGATCCGGGAGGGTGATGAGTTCGGAACATGCAACAGAGCAGGTACCGCTGGCCGAGATCCAGGAGGGCGACACGATCCAAGATCCCGAGTCCGGCCAGTGGTTCACCGTCACCCGAACGGCGGATGGCACAACGAGTGTCACTCACGAGCACGCAGACGGCGACACGACGGTCATCGAGGGGTATCGCGTCTACTACGGCGACGAACAAGACGGTGAGCAGGTCGATTCCCGGTGCGTCATCGATTCCCGGTCCAGCAACGGCCTCATCACTCGCCAGGTGCGGGAGTAATCGTCGAGTGTTCCCGCGCGATATGGCTTCGGGACGCGCAACCGACGGTCAGCGGGGCAAAGCTAGCGTCTTAACCACGGGGATCAACCCCGACTGGCGCAGGAAACGCCAGAGTCATCCTTCTCTGGTCGTCGCCCACTATGACGGTGGGTTATTGGGGTAGGAAGTGCCTAAACGGGATCCAGAAACCTCGGAACGTATGGCGAAGATTCGATCTCGAAGGGGCTTCGCCGAGGCCGTCGAGGGTGGCAACTGTGGCTTCAGTCGCGGGAACGAATCGACATAGGTCGTTGGCGCGTGTTCTGTTTCCGGCACCATGCCGAGATCACCGAAATGGGCACATCCTCAAGGTGCATCAGCGTGCCGCAGGTGTGCCGGGCATCGTGGTAACGGATGTGACGGACGCCAGCGGCCTTGAGCATCCGCGCCCATCGTGATGTCAGCGCAGGCTGACTTCTTCGTCAGCATGCAGGCCCATTACGACGCCAGGGTGCACGCGAGAAACTAGCGAGTGCGCTAGGTGCGATCGAACGGATCGCTTGGCTGTTTCCGAAAGGCGCGCGGCGTTGCCGGCGGTGCGACCTCCTCAACCTCAACATTCCAAAGCCTCTACGACACTCGTCCCCACCCGACTCCCTGCATCTCTCATAAACTCATCTAAATCGTCTGTCCCCCAGTCATTCTCCTGCCTTCAAATTCTCATTTGTCTTGCCCACTTTCTGCACGGCACATTTGCACAAGGGTGCGAATGGTTGTGGCACAGCAAGTGCCGTAGCCGCAGCAGTCAGTAGGGTTGATCGATGTTGACGATCTCCAAACTCAAGCAGTGGTCGATCAATTACTACATCGACACCGCTCAAACGGCCGAGCGCGCCGCCAAGGATCGGGCGCGCGCTGCGGGGGTCTGGGGGAGTACTACTCCGAGCACGGGACGCGAACCCCGGTTTGCATGTTGGCGGGCGACACTCGAACAGTCGCCAGGATGGCCCGGTCTGAGTGACGCGCAGCACGCCGGGGGATTCGGTCATGCGGAGGTGGTGGCACGCTGGCTCGACGACGGCGTCACCCCGAACGGTGCGCATGGGCGCGCATTAGGTAAGCGCGGAGTGCACGGCTTCGATCTGACGTTCTGCGCACCGAAAAGCGTCTCGTTGGTTCGGGCACTTCGGACCGACGATGTGACCGCGAAGGCGATCGGTGACGCACACACCGCCGCGCTCGCCGAGGCGATGGAGTACTTGGCAGTACACGCCGGCTACACCCGAGTGCACAATCGGCTTACCGGTGAAAAGGACTTGGTGCGACTGCCGGGGTTGACGGCCGCCGCCTATCAGCATGAACCTCAAGGTGCGGGGACCCGCATCTGCACACGCACGTCATCGTGCCGAATCGCCAGGCCCGCACCGACGGGCGAATGGTGTCCTTCGACGGGGCGTCGCTGTATCACGAGGCCCGCGCCGCCGGCGTCATCTATCAGGCGACGTTGCGCCGCGAGCTTCACCGATCCATGGGATTTGAGTGGGCACCGGTCGATCCGTCAACGGGAATGGCCGAGCTGGCTGGCATCGACCGCGACAGATCACTGTCGGCAGCGCAGCTGGCGACCGCCCAGAAAGCCACGGGGCCCCACCCTGTGATGGGCTTTCTACCTCGGCAATACGCCGGCGAGCGGCGGCGAGGTCGGTGCTTGCGTGCGCCAATACGCGGCATGAGTGTCCGTCGGCGCATTCATCGCCCGGCCACGTTCAGCAGAATCTTGCCGCCGCGGAGGAGATGTTGCGCCGCGTCCTGGATATGCTCGAGGGGGTACACGCCCGCCACGGGGACAACGAGGGCGCCGTCGGCCACCAGCGGTGCCGCCTCACGAATGACAGGCACCACCTTGTCGCGGTAGTCGAAGTCGCCGACGAAGAATCCGCGGACGGTGAGGTGCTTGCCGACCAGTGTCGAGGTGTCGACCCACATGGGTTCGTCCCTGGCCCAGGAATAGCCGACCAACCATCCACCGTCGGACAGCAATTCGAGCAGCCGCGCCACCCCTGGACCACCGACGGAGTCCACTGCCAGCGCCACTCGCGCGTCGCCGATCCTGCTCGAACATCGCCGACCGCATCGGGGTCATCGACGTGGACCACGTCGGCCCCGGCTGCTGTGAGTTCGGCGAACGTTGCGGCGTCGCGGGCCAGGTTGATCGTCTTCAGTCCACGACGTTTGGCTAGCGCGATCAATGACCGTCCCACACCGGAGTTCGCGGCGTTCTGAACCACCCAGTCACCGGGCTGCAAGGGGGTGCATTCACTGAGCATCAACCCAGCCGTCGGGGGGTTGCTACCCAGCATCGAGTACTGCTCGATATTGCCGCCGGCGGGGAGTGCGAACAGGCCGTCGGCGGGCACGACGAGCCGCTCACGCCACGCACCGGCATACAGGGGTAGCACGACCAGATCGCCGACCTGAAGTCCATCGACCTCGGCGCCAGTGGCAAGCACGCGGGCGACCCCCTCTGCGCCTGGGTATGTGGGGCAGGGGTGGTCGCGCCAGCATGCCGCTGACAACCAGTAGGTCGTGTTTGTTCAACGGCGAGACCTCAACGCTCACCAGAACCTCATGCGGACCCGGTGGCGGCGGCTCCTCGATGTCGACGACGCGCAGCACCTGCGCGGGGTCGCCGAACTGTTCCATCTGGATGGCGCGCATATCAATTCCTCTCGATTCGAAGGTCAGGCGGCTGTGGATCGCCTGACGGATAGTTCTATTGGCTCGGCTGCGTATAGATTTTGAGGCGGTTGCGCTGAATTTCGACGCGCTGCGCGTCTCGATGGCCTTGACGCTGTTGCCGAATGCCTTCGTCAGTGACGCGTTTTCCGACGGTGCCGAGCACGCCCGCGACGATCGCGTCCCTTGAGGTTTTTTCCTTCGCGAACCAGCACGACGTCGATGTCGGTGGTTCCGTCGGGCTGGGGTGTGAGGGTGTAGGTGTGAGCCAGATGCTCCGCCGAAGAGGTTGGAGTCGGTGGTCGTGAGCACGACGTGGTGCGGATTGGACCAGTCGTAGTCCAGTCGTTCCCACACGCCGCCCGAGCCCTCGGTGACATCGGCCCACCGTGGGCCTGAACCGTGGACCTGGAGGTAACCGTCGGCGCTGTTCTTGAAGAGCTCCGACCTTCCCGGCCCGAAATCGGTGAGTCCGGCGATGAACTGCTCGGGTGTGGCTGTGGTCGTCGGTGGAAGTGGATCGTGGCCATGAGTTTCCTCTCAACAGGTGGTTCTCGTTTTATGACCGATCCAGCGCCGTGCCTTTGCTACGAATTCCGGCAAGTGAGCCGGGAGCCAGACCCAATCGATGGTGGTATCGGCGGGGACAGTCTTACGATCGACGGGTGGCACAAGAGGCCAGCGCGCTCGGTGAGTACCTGCGCGCCCGGCGCGAACGGCTGCTTCCCGAAGACGTAGGGCTGGCGGCGACCAAGCGGCGACGCGTCGCGGGATTGCGCCGCGAGGAGCTGGCAACGCTGGCGGGCATCAGCGCGGCCTATTACCTGCGACTCGAGCAGGGCCGCGCCACCAGCCCATCCGCTCAAGTAGTGGACGCGCTTGCGCGGGCTCTTCGGCTCGACGCCAGATCCACGCAGTATCTTCACGACCTGGCAGCCCCGGCCGGACGGGATTTTTCCGATCCCGACGTATCGGGACACGCACTTGCGGAGGTGATTGACCAATTCCTCATGCCAGCCGTCGTAGTCAACAGGTATCGCGATGTCTTGGCGGCGAATCCGATAGCGCGGGTGCTGTCACCGGAATTCACGCCAGGAGAAAATATGGTGCGCTGGCGACTACTGGACCCTGCGGCCAAGCAGATCTACGTCGATTGGGACGAGGCGACGGCCATCGCGGTCAATGCGCTGAGGGAACTCAGCGGTCAGTACCCGTCGGACCCCGGCATGCGGGCGTTGATCGCCGAATTGTCAGGTGCCAGTCCACGTTTCCGCGAGCTATGGGGTCGTGCGGACGTGGGGGACCGCGTGGGTTTTTATCATATTCGCCATCCTCGCGTCGGTGCTCTTCATCTCTACCGCCACCGGCTCGACGCACACTATCCCGGCGGGGATCACATCCTCATCTATCGCGCCGAAACCGGAAGCGACTCTGCCAGGGCACTGGGGCAGCTGCGGTCGCTTTGTGATGCCCATGCGCTCGCAGGGCCCGGACTGAATTCCGATTCGGCGGTAGCGGACGTTTCGGCGCGAGACAACTGAAAACCAGTCGCCTATGACTACATCCAGGCCGCTCTAGAAGCATCCATTGTCGATGGCGCGGCGCTCGCCCGTCGGCAAAGGTCAGAGTCAGCAGGTCATACCGCACACGGGTGAGCATGAATCGAAGGGACTGATTGGTCATGACGATGCAGTCGATGCGGTCTGTCGTCGCCGACGACGGTAGGCGAACCGTCCGAGGTTCTGCACCTGCAGACCCGCCCGATTCCGGAGCCCGGTCCCGGCCAGGTCCGGATCCGGGTGACAGCGGTGCCTGTCGAGGCCAGCGATCTGCACACCATCCGCGGCAGATACGGATTCACCCCGGAGTTCCCCACCGTACCCGGAATCGAATCCGTCGGTGTGATCGACGAACTCGGCAGCGGCACAGACGGTCTGACCGTCGGGCAACGCGTCGTCACGATCGGAGTCACGGGTACGTGGCAGGAGTATGTCGTTGCCGATGCCGAGCGGGTCTTGCCTGTTCCCGCCGGCATGAGCGATTCCACGGCCGCCCAGCTTCTCAGCAATCCGCTCACCGCGGTGATCTTGACCGGTGATGAGCTCGATGTTCGACCGGGTGAATGGCTCCTGCAGACGGCGGCCGGTTCAACCGTGGGCCAGTTGGTCATCCAACTCGGAGCGCATGTCGGCTTCAAGACCCTCAACGTGGTCCGCCGTCGATCCGCTGTCGAGGGCATCCTCGCGCTGGGGGGCACCGCGGTGATCTGCACGGAGGATGAGGACCTGCGCGAACGGGTGGCCGACATCGCCGGCCACGACGGGCGTGTCCAAGGCGATCGACTGTGTCAGCGGTCAGGTGGGTGCGGACGTGTCGCGTGCGTTGGCACCGCACGGTGAGCTGGTCGTCTACGGTGCGCTGTCCACGCACCGCCAAACCGATCCCGACAAACTCACCATCCCGGTCTTCGCGCGTTCACTGATCTACGAAACCAAGACCGTTCGGGGGTTCTGGCTGTTCCGCTGGTTCACCGAGACCCCGAAGGATCGGATGGCCGCAGCGATCGACCGGACACTTCAGCTCGCCGACAGCGGCGCGTTGCGCGTGCCCGAGGGCCAGCCGATCCCCGTCGAAAAGTTCAGCGAAGCCGTCTATTTGGCCGAAGCTCCCGAACACGGGGGCAAACCGCTGCTGGTATTCGACCCGTAGGACGCCGGTGAATCCGGCGGATCTGATACGACGGCCGAAGCGACGGTGGCGAACACCTACTGGGGGTCAAGTGTCGCAAATTTCGCATCCTGTCATTCCCTATTGCAACGGTCGATCACAGGAAGAGCGCCGGTAGTGACTCGAATGTGGCTGCGGCACAGTTTTACTGAGTGACGGCGATTGCGTTACTGGGCGGTGGGAATGAGGATGGTTTTGCCGTGCAGCCGGCCGGTGTCGGAGTCCTCGTGTATCGCGGCGGCGTCGGAGAGCGGGCGGCGGTCCATGACCTCGATGCGTAGCTGCCCGTCGTCGACGCGGTTGACCAGCCCGGCGAGTTGGGCGGCGTCGCTGCGCACGAAGACCCGCTGGGTGCGGACCTGGCGTCCTGGGTTCTCCGGCCCGAAGACCATGGTGCCGACGTGGAATCCGCCATCGGCGACGACGCCGATCAGGGCTTCGGTCTGTTCGTCGGTGGTGGCGATGAGGTTAAGTACCACGTCGAAGGGCGCTCCGTCGACGGTGATCGGGGACTGTGTGTAGTCGATGTATTTCACGATGCGGTCGGCGCCGTAGTCGCGCAGGCGGTCGGCGTCGCGCGCCTTGGCGGTCGCGGTGACGACGGCGCCGGCCTGCTTAGCCAACTGGATGGCGTAACCACCCACCGCACCCGACGCGCCGTTGATCAGGACCGACTGCCCACCGGTGAGCCCCGCGACCTCAAAGAGTGCCTGCCAGGCGGTCAACCCGGCCTCGGGCAGTGCGGCGGCATCGGCCAGCGGCACCGACGTCGGGGCGGCAGAAAGAGACTCGGCCGGCGCGATCGCGAATTCCGCAGCGGCGCCGTCGGCGTCCAGGGGCAAGAAGGCGACGACGGCGTCGCCAACGTTCCAGCCCTGCACGCCCTCACCGATCTCGGCGATGGTCCCGGCCACATCGACGCCGGGGATATGCGGGAAGCTGACCCTGTACACCTCGGCCAGATAGCCGCCGCGGATCCCGGCGTCCACCGGGTTGAACGAGGTGGCGGCCACCTTGATCAGGACTTGCCGATGGCCGGGAACCGGTCGCGGGGCGTCCTCGTATGCCAGGACGTCGCTGTCGCCGTAGCGGTGGTATCGGATGGCCTTCATGATTTCTTCCTCACGTTTGATTTTGATGTGTATTAATTTCGAGTCGAACAAATCGCTTCGCCGCGGAAGCGTCGTGAACATACAGTGGCTCAGGGGATTTCGAGCGCAGCGCCGGCAAGCCAGTCGCGAAACGACTGCAGTGCCGGATTGAGCTTGCGCACTGCGGCCAGATCCCGATCGCCGACGAAGCGGGTCGAGTTCTGCGCGTAGTACTGGAACATGTTGCCCATCTCGACTGCGCCGGGGAACCCCTGCGCGCGGAAGTCGTCCCAGCCCAATGGCCGGTAAGCGACCGCTTCACCAAGGCATCGCTGAACGCCGACGCGTACTGGTCGCCGGTCAGGTGGTCGCCGCAATACTCACCGTCTCGCCGATGAGCTCTGCGCCGCGCTTGAAGACACTCAGCGCGGTTCTGCCGATGTCGGCGACGGCGATCCCGGCCAGCGGCTGGTCAGCCATCGGCATGGTGAGCACGAGTGTGCCGTCGTCACCGCGCACCGGACCCATGCCGCCGGCGAAGCCCTCGAAGAAGAAAGTGGTGCGCAGGAACGTCGTCGGGACGTCGTATTCGCGGAACACCGCGTCCGCCTCGGCCTTGGCGTCGAAGTGTGGCACCTTCCATCGCTCGTCCACGGTGGGCACACGGTCGTCGGAGCCGAAGACGTCGCGGGTGTCCTCGAGAGTCGACCAGATCACGTGACTGACGCCTGCCTGCTTGGCCGCCAGCGCGGCCATGTCCGCCTGCGCGAGTTCCATGTCGGCCCTGGTCCTTTTGGCCTCGTCCTCCGGCGAGCGTTCTGCCCAGTAGTTGGTGACGATGAACGCGCCGTCGGCGCCGTCGAATGCGTTGCGCATGCTCGGCCCGTCGTCGAGGTCGGCTTCCACGACCTCGGCGCCGGCGGCAGCCAGTTCACGAGCCTTCGCCGACTGCGCATTGCGGGTAAGGGCCCGCACCCGGAACTCCCGTGCGGGGTCGTCGAGGATGGCCCGGACCAGGCCGCCGCCCTGCGATCCGGTGCCGCCCACCACGGCGATCAGCTTTTCGTTGGTCATGATGTCTCCTATCGCTAGGTTGATATGTCAACCCGTCGTTCTCGACCATACCCATTTGAGTTGATATGTCAACTCGGTGCGTTAGGATTCACAACATGACAGACGAGGCGCAGCTGACCAGCGACGAGCTGCAGGCGTGGCGCAGCTTCGTCGACATGCATCACCGACTGGAGCGGCACCTGGTCGGACATCTGCAGCGCGAGTTCGGGTTGTCGGGCTCAGACTTCGAGATACTCGTCAACCTCTCCGAGGCGCCGGGCGGTCGGATGCGTGCTTCGAGCTAGGACAGGCCACGCAATGGGAGAAGAGCCGGCTGTCGCATCACCTCAGCCGGATGGAGAAGCGCGGGCTGGTACGCCGAGTTGTCGCGGACCGGTCCAACGCGCGTTATCCGGACGTTGTGCTGACTGACGCGGGCCGCGCCGCCATCAAGTCTTCGGCTCCCGTCAACGCCGCGCGCGTCCGGGAACTCTTCATCGATGTCTTGGGTCCGCAGCGGCTTGCCATGCTGCGCGAGGCTTCCGACGACGTTCTGGCGGCGATCGAAAGCACTTCCCCGGCAGGGCAATAACTTCGCCACCAGCGCACAAGATGCCCGTCCAGCGACGCGAGTCGGATGAGTCCCGCGACGACGCTTCGAAGCTGTCAGCGCTTTGCAGGGTCGGCACACCCGGACCGGTCCAGCTGCCGCAGCCGCGAACGGCTTAGGGGTGATCGTCCTCGCAAGGTCGATGACGCCGATGCCCCGAAGGCGCGCAGTCGCGGGAGAGGGGCATCAATGCCACCGACAGAGCGAAGATGTGGGGGTCTCCCGCGCCACGGTGTACCGGCACTTAGCAGAAAGCAGTGAAAATTCCTGCCAGCGGAAGGCTTTGGCATTCCTCAAAGTGTTTCCACACGTACCCATCAGTCGCCTTCGTGCGATCGG
>CAVYCT010000020.1:0-80546 GCA_963766945.1 uncultured Actinomycetota bacterium | reverse complement strand
GACCTGAAAAAGTCGGGGCGTGGCGGTCCCTGATGTTGGTGTTTTGGGCGAGAAGATGGCCTCAACCCCTTGGCGAGAAGGGATTGAGGCCATCGTGTTCAGAACTGTAAATGATCAGCCGACGTTGTGGGATTCGGTTCTGCCGCCCGAGTTGTTGGTGTTGCCTGTCGAGTTGGGTCGGGTGGATGTGCTGCTGGATGATCCGGTGTTCTTCGCGCCGTTCGCGGCGTACTTCGATGCCCGGATCGGTCGGCCGTCGATTCCGATGGAGACTTATCTGCGGTTGATGTTTCTGAAGTTCCGCTACCGGCTGGGCTATGAGTCGTTGTGTCGGGAGGTGGCCGATTCGATTTCCTGGCAGCGGTTTTGCCGGATTCCGTTCGGTACCCGGGTTCCGCATCCGACCACGTTGATGAAGATCACCACCCGGTGCGGCGAGGACGCAGTCACCGGGCTCAACGAGGCGCTGCTGGCTAAGGCGGCCGCGGCCAAGCTGCTACGCACCGACAGGGTCCGCGCCGACACCACCGTCGTTACGGCCGCGGTGTCTTATCCGACCGATTCGGGTCTGTTGGCCAAGGCGATCGGTGCGATGGCCCGCAGTGTGGCGCGGATCAAAGCCGCCGGCGGCGCGTCGCGCACTGCGTCACGGGATCGGCGGCGTTCGGCGGGGCGGCGAGCCCGGGCCATTGCCGCGAAGCTGAAATTGCGTGGTGAGCAGCAACGCGATGCGGCCCAGGCCGCGGTGCGCCGGATCACCGGTGAACTGGCCGGGATCACCCAAGCGGCCATGCGCGAAGCCACCGCAGTGATCCGCAACGCCCGACGCGCGTTGCGCGGCGCCAGCGGGCACCGCAAAGGCCGGCTGCATCGGGCGATCAACAATCTGAAGACCCTGGTGGGACGCGCCGAACGCGTTGTGGCCCAATCCCGTAGCCGTCTGGCCGGGGTAATGCCCGAGTCGGCGAGCCGGGTAATCAGCCTTCACGATGTCGATGCCCGCCCGATCCGCAAGGGACGCCTGGGCAAGCCCGTGGAGTTCGGCTATAAAGCCCAGATCGTCGACAACGCCGACGGCGTCATCCTCGATCACAACGTTGAGGTCGGCAATCCCTACGACGCGCCTCAGCTGGCCCCGGCGATCGCACGGATCACTGCCCGCACCGGACGCACTCCACGTGCGGTCACCGCTGACCGCGGCTACGGCCAGGCATCGGTGGAACGCGACCTCCACGACCTCGGCGTACGCAGTGTGGCGATACCGCGCACGAGTAAACCGACCGCCGCGCGCCGCGAGTTCGAACACCGGCGAGCGTTCCGCGAGAAGGTCAAATGGCGGACCGGATCCGAAGGACGAATCAACCACATCAAACGAAGCTACGGCTGGAACCGCACCGAACTAACAGGCATCAACGGAGCCCGAACCTGGTGCGGACACGGGGTCTTCGCCCACAACCTCGTCAAGATCGGCACCCTCGCAGCATGAAACCGACCCCAACCCTCCAGCCGATCCCCACATCACACCAGGCCGGACTGGCTCCACACCGTCAACCCTTTTTCAGGTCGAAGTAGCTAGCCTTTCCATGCTCGCCGCGTTTCTCGATGAGTTTTCAGAATGTTCTCGGTCATCCTAGTTGCCAGCCCGAGACTATGTAGATCGGAGAGCCTTCCCGCTCTCTGCACGGAATCGCCGTCCGATTTGAACAGTTCGTAGACCGTGCCGAAATTTTCGAACACGTGCCGCTTGATGAACGCGATACGCCACGCCTCCCCTATCTGGAGTGTGGATTCGCTATCGCCGGGAACGTGCCAATCGCCGATGGCTACCTCCTCGATAGAAACTCGAGCCGCATCTTCAGGGGTTGGGTCTCTGTAAGTGGATCATGCCCGTGTCGGCCTGATAGTTGCCATTCGATGTGGCCGCGCGATTCGCGTGACTCTTGTTCTCTGCGCCGCAGTGATCGCGCGGCGATATTGGCGTTCTTCATCGTCGGTGCTGTTGTAAGTCCAAACCCCTTCGTGTTCGGTACCGAACTCCGCGAGTTGATCGTGGATCGCGTCAAGCAGCTTGTTTTGCGATTCGAGTTTCTTTATCGAGCATCTTGGTCAAGTCGTGCATGGTCTTGATGTCAATCCACGTCGTGCCGATGCGTGCATCGAAGTCGAGAGTGCTTGGGGTATCAAATTTTTTGTCGCGACTGTCGGAATATCTCACCGTCGCTTGATGGCACGGTGCGACATCTTGGTCTTCGCATTCGGCTAAGTGAAATCTCACCGTTTTTGAGTTTCTTTTCAAGAGGTTTTTCGATAGTTCTTCCGTTGAACTGCGGAGTCCCAAATGGTCCGCCACTCCTTCCGGCCGGGAACTAGGATCGGCAGAGCGGGCAAAGTGATCTCTAACGGTTTCTGTCGTGCTTCGGGCCGACTGCTGTTTTGATGGGCGGCTCTACTTCGATGGTTATGGCGTATGCGGGTGTCGTACCGAAGTTACGCACTATGAGCTCGTGAATCTGTGGCACATCGGGATTCGGTTCGCTGTAGAGAACGACGTTCAATTTGCGCCTGTTCCTCACGGGTGCGACGCGCTTTCGCGCACTTGGAACCAGGCGAAGATCGCGGCACCGGCAGCGATCGCGACAGTTGCCCAAGCGGCCAGCGCCGACCAGCCCTCGGGTGACACGTGGTTGTGCAGCCATCGGTACGTAGGTTCGAGCTCGGCGGTATATGCCCAGCGCCGCGATGACGGCCAGGACGACTACGATTCCGACCGGCCACCACGGCGCAAGTCTGGTGCCCAACCCCATGCGTCGACCCGTATGCACGCGGCCGACAAGTCGCGCCGACGCGCCGTTTGCTGTGGCGGACCTCCTCCCGCAGCGTGGAGGATTTCTAACCGCTTCGGTACCCCGACAAGGCAATGACCATCGGTAAGTGACGCCCCTCGCGGTGGTGCCGCACAAGGTTGCAATAACGGTGCAAGGCGTCCCCGAATAATGGAAAAGGTAGGAGGGCGAAAACGCCCTCCGACCTGTTGGGTGGCTGACGGGACTTGAACCCGCGACCCCCAGGATCACAACCTGGTGCTCTACCAACTGAACTACAGCCACCATTGCCGCTGTGCAGATCGGGGGCCGATCGGCACCCGCGGCGCCGTCGATACTAGCCGCTGGGACGCTCAGCAGCCGAATCAATTGCCTCCTGGTCGCCGACCGGCGACTCCAGTTTCTCGGCGATTGCGGTGATGTCGCTGGTCGACGGGCCCGGGGCGGGCACGAACGCCGTGCGCCGGTAGTACTTCAGCTCACGGATCGATTCGTGAATGTCGGCCAGCGCGCGGTGTGCCAGGCCCTTCTCGGGCTGACCGAAATAGATCCGGGGATACCAGCGCCTGCACAGCTCCTTGATGGAGCTGACATCGATCATCCGATAGTGGAGATAGTCGTCCAGCTTGGGCATGTCGCGTGCGATGAAGCCCCGATCGGTGGCGATCGAGTTGCCTGCCAGGGGAGCGGTCTTGGCCTGCTTGACGTGCGAGCGGATGTAGTCGAGCACCATTTCCTCGGCCGTCGGCACGTCGACCGTCGACGCCCGGACCTCCTCGATCAGGCCAGACCGGGTGTGCATCTCGGTCACCACAGGGATCATCGACGACATCGCGGCGTCGTCGGCGTGAATCACGACGTCGATGCCATCGCCCAGAATGTTGAGGTCGGCGTCGGTGACGAGCACCGCGATCTCGATGAGCAGGTCCTTGGCCAAGTCCAGGCCGGTCATCTCACAGTCGATCCACACGAGTTCGTCACGCACAGCGCTCACAGTACTGTTTTCGGATATGTCCACCGAGTCGACATCCACCCCCGCACAGCTAATCGCCGCCGGCTACGCCGTCGAGGGTCAGGCCCTGGAACTGGGCACCGTCGTCGTCGACGGCGTCTGTGATCCGACTGCGCAGGTCCGCATCCCCTTGGCAATGGTCAACCGGCACGGCCTCGTCGCGGGCGCCACCGGTACCGGAAAGACGAAATCGCTGCAGGTGATCGCCGAGCAGCTTTCCGCCGCGGGCGTGCCGTGCTTGATGGCCGACGTGAAGGGCGACCTTTCGGGCCTGTCACGACCGGGCGTGGCCGACGGCAAGACCGAACAGCGGGCCAAGGACACCGGCGACGACTGGACGCCGACCGCGTTCCCGGTGGAGTTCCTGTCGCTGGGCACCGCAGGCGTCGGTGTGCCGGTGCGCGCCACCATCTCCAGCTTCGGCCCGATCCTGCTGTCGAAAGTGTTGGGGCTCAACGCGACCCAGGAGTCCACGCTTGGACTCATCTTCCACTGGGCAGACCAGAAGGGGCTGCCTCTGCTGGATCTGAAGGACCTGCGGGCGGTCATCCAGTACCTCACCGGTGACGAAGGCAAGCCCGAGCTGAAGGCACTCGGCGCGGTCTCCTCGACAACCGCCGGAGTCATTCTGCGGGCGCTGGTCAACCTCGAGGCCGACGGAGGCGACACGTTCTTCGGTGAGCCCGAGCTGGAACCGAAGGACCTGATGCGCCTCGACGATCAGGGCCGCGGCGTCATCACGCTGCTCGAGGTTGGTGAGCAGGCCGCGCGACCGGTGATGTTCTCGACGTTTCTGATGTGGGTGCTGGCCGACCTGTTCACGACGCTGCCCGAGGTGGGCGACATCGACAAGCCGAAACTGGTGTTCTTCTTCGATGAGGCCCACCTGCTGTTCACCGACGCATCCAAGGCGTTCCTGGAACAGGTCGAGCAGACCGTCAAGCTGATCCGATCCAAGGGTGTCGGCGTGTTCTTCTGCACCCAGCTGCCGACGGATGTGCCCAACGATGTGCTCTCGCAGCTGGGCGCCCGCATCCAGCACGCGCTGCGCGCATTCACCCCCGACGACCAGAAGGCGCTCGCCAAGACGGTGCGCACCTACCCGAAAACCGATGTGTACGACCTGGAAGACGCGTTGACGTCGCTGGGCATCGGCGAGGCGATCGTCACCGTGCTGTCGGAGAGAGGCGCGCCGACGCCGGTGGCCTGGACCAGGATGCGGGCGCCGCGCTCGTTGATGGACACCATCGGGCCGGACGCGATCAAGGCTGCCGCACAGGCCAGCCCGCTGCAGGCCGAGTACGGCCAGACGGTCGACCGCGACTCGGCCTACGAACGGCTGGCCAGCAAGTTGGCTCCGCCGCCCGCTGCGACGCAGCCGCCCGCCGGCGATCTGCCGCCGGTGCCGTCGCAGGTGGAGGTCCCGCCGATGCCTGCGCCCGCGCGAACCCGAGGAGCCCGGTTTCTTCGACAAGATGATGGACAGCCCGGCGTTCAAGAGCGCAATGCGATCGGCGGGCACCGTGATCGGGCGCGAGATCACCCGCAGCATCTTCGGCACCGGGCGCCGCCGCAGACGCTAGGCGCTAGCCGCCGCCGAGTCTCTTGTACACGGCGCCGACGATCGGCGTCACGATCGCTCGCGGCGTGTAGCCCGCGGCCACCGACATCGCCTTGCTCGTCGCGCCGGGGACCACCCGCATCTTGTTGCGCTCCAAGGCCATCCAGCGACACTTTGGCGGTGTACTCGGTGGAGATCCACAGGAAGTCCGGGATCAGCTTCTCGACGAGTGACTGCTCGTGGGCATCGGGCAACGTCTCGCGCACCGGGCCGGGCGCCAGCACCGTCACATGGACGCCTGCGCGCTTGAGCTCGCCGCGAATCGATTCACTGAACGTGTTGACGAACGCCTTGGTGGCCGCGTAGGTCGCGTTGTTCGGTATCGGCGAATTGCCCGCCGCCGAACCGGAGATCAGGATGCCGCCCGCCTTGCGTTCGACCATTCCCGGCAGGACTGCGAGCGTAAGATCGTGCACGCCAAGGACATTCAATTGCACCTGGGCCTTCTCGACATCCGGATCGAGCGTCGCCACCGGACCGAATGTCCCGGTGCCCGCGTTGGCGCACAGGATGGAGATGTTGCGGGCGGCCAGCTCGTCGCAGAACTTGCCGCGTTCGGACGGATCGGCGAGGTCGACGGGACGCACCTCGACCGTCACGCCATATTGCGCGGTGATCCGGTCTGCCAACGCAGTGAGCACGTCCTCGCGGCGCGCGGTGATGATCAGGTGATGCCCACGCGCGGCGAGTTCGACGGCCAGCGCCTCGCCGATGTTCTGCGAAGCGCCGGTGACGACAGCACGGGCATCCGCGCTGGGAGCGGGTACTGGCATGGGCCGGACTATATCGTGGGCGGCAATGAGCGAACCGCAGCCGTCCGCGCAGACCGCGCCGCGGTCGCAGGTCCTGTCGTGGGCACTGTGGGATTTCGGCGCCACGGGGATGAACGCGGTGGTCGTGACCTTCGTCTTCTCGATCTACCTGACCAACACTGTCGGCGACGACCTGCCCGGCGACACCAGCTCGACCAGTTGGCTCGGGTGGTCGCTTGGCGGCGCCGGGCTGGCGGTCGCGCTCCTCGCCCCGGTGACGGGGGTGTGGGTCGACGCGCCGTGGCGGCGGCGGCGCGTGCTTGGCGCGCTGAGCGCACTCGCGGTTGCGCTGACGCTGGCGATGAGTCTGATCCGCGACGACTACCGTTACCTGGCGCCGGGCCTTGTGTTGCTGGCCTGCACCTCGGCCTGCGCCGACCTGGCGAGCGTGCCCTACAACGCGATGCTGCGGCAGCTGTCCACGCCGCAAACAGCCGGCCAGATCTCCGGATTCGGTTTAGGCCTAGGTTATTTCGGCAGTGTCGTGCTGCTCTTGGTGGTCTACTTCGGATTCGTTTCGGGCACGGCGACCACAGCGGGTTGTTGAACCTGCCTGTCGCCGACGGCCAGAATGTCCGGGCCGCCATGCTTTTCACGGCGCTTTGGTTCGGGCTGTTCGCCGTGCCGGTGCTGCTCGCGGTGCCCAGCGCGAAACCGGGACCGCTTGAGCGCCCCGGGGCCGTCGGCTTCTTCGGTGGATATCGCAAGCTGTGGACAGAGATTCGTGATGAATGGCAACGGGATCACAATGTCGTCTACTACCTGATCGCCAGTGCCGTGTTCCGCGACGGGCTCACGGGTGTCTTCGCATTCGGCGCGGTGCTGGGCGTGCGGGTCTACGGCGTCTCCGAGGCCGATGTGCTGCTGTTCGGGGTGAGTGCCAGCGTCATCGCGGCCGTCGGCGCGGTCGTCGGCGGTCTGCTCGACGACCGGTTCGGGGCCAAACCCGTCATCGTCGCCTCGCTCACCGCGATGATCATCGCCGCTGCCGTCCTGATGACACTGTCCGGAACTCTGGCGTTCTGGATCTGCGGGCTACTGCTGTGCATGTTCATCGGGCCAACGCTGTCGGCGGCACGAACGCTGATGCTGAGGATCTCGGCGGACGGCAAGGAGGGCGTCGCCTTCGGCCTCTACACCACCACCGGACGGGCCGTGTCGTTCCTCGCGCCCGTGTCGTTCTCGGTGTTCATCGCCGTGTTCGACACCGATCGCGCCGGCATGGGTGGGCTGATCGTGGTTCTGGCGGCCGGGCTGTTGGCGATGCTGGCGGTGAGGGTGCCTGCGCACACGGCATCGCGTTAGCGCACTGCGGTGCAGATGGTCAGTCCCGCACCCGTGTTCTGCTGCACGGTAACGCCGTCGATCGTGATCGAGCAGTTCACTTCGCGGCCAACGTTGATGATGCTGATGCTGGCGGAATTCTCGGCGGGATCGGCCAATTGGACTTCCTTGCTCCATGGCAGCATCACGTTGAATTCGGTCTGCAACAGCCCGCCGGTGTCGACGTAGGTGATGTTGATGGCCCGGCCGTCGCCGCTGACGTCGTAGACCACGGTTTGGGCAGGGCCTGACGGGGTCGTCTCGGTGGTCGTCGGCGGCACGCTCGGCAGTGTCGGTAGCGGGAACACCGGGACAGTCGGTGCGCGCGTCGTTGTCGGCGCCTGTGTAGTGGAGCTGGGCTCCGGCATTGACGGCAGCGGCGCGACAAGTGTCTGCTGCCGCGAGCTGTTGACGATGACCAACGCGATGACCAAGCCGATCACGGCCAGCACGGCGACGGCCGCCACGATCCACAGCCACAGCGGTGACTTGGGCTCATCGGGCGGAGGCGGTGGCTCTCCGCCGGGCGGATAGGGCGGCCGTATTGGCCGTATTGGCCCGTTGTGTACGGGTCGTAGCCGTAGGGCGAATACGCCGGAAGCTGCTCAGTCGGGGCCGGTGGGCCGGGAGCCTGATAGGCGGGGCCGTACGGGGCCTGGCTCGCATACGCCGGATCCGGATAGCCGGGATAGCTGTTGCCGAGCGGTTGGGTTGGTTCAGGCCCGTCGCGACGTGGTGAATCGGTCATACCCGCCTCATGGCTGCGAGGGTACCTGTGCAAGCGCTCAGTAGGCCCCCGGTCACGGCGGATCGGGCCTGCCGCGACCGTGGCGGCCGCCCATTTACCGCCCGCGACCTCGGCTTACTGGGCGATTCGCGCGCAGAAATGGGCGCGGTAACGCGCAGTGCATGGAGAATCGGTCGGGTGGGAGTGCAGGTCCGTCGGGTTTACGGCGCGTCGATGTCGCCGGACGCCACCGCCTTCGCGCACCTCGTCGACGACGGCGGCTACCCGCGCGCGGTGCAACGGTTCCTGCGGGGGTGGCGGGCCAGCTCGTCGCGGGACGTCGAGCTGCCCGTCGAGGGGCCGGTGCTGCGCGTCATCCATTCGGCCGACGGTCACTGGCTCGCGTGCGAGGTGGCGCCCGAAGGCGGGACCCGCAGCCAGATCTGGGTGGTGACAACCGATCCCGACGACCGCGATGCGCGCAGGATCGACCACTGGCCTGCGGGTGCACCCGAAGGCACCGCTGAGCTGATCGGGTGGGACGGCACTGCGGTCGCGGCGATCCTGACGGGCGACGACGGAGTCGGCAGCTCGTGCCTGATCGATCCCGCCGACGGGACGACTGTCGTGCTTGATCGACGATCCGGCGGCAGACTGGTCGACGCGTGGGCAGGAGCAGCGCTGGTACGGGTCGGACCGCGGGGTTACCGCGACCTGATCATGTTGCGTGGCCTGACCGAAATCGCGCTGCTCCCATACGATCCCGGCTCGACGACCGACAGTGGAATCATTCTGGACGACCACAGTCCGCGGCGGCTGCGTGCCGGTCTCGAAGGTGAGCTCTACGAGCTGTACCAACCGGCGAGCGCCTCTGGGCTCACCAGCACCGAAGGTTTCGTGCGCGCCCTGATCCGCAGCGAGAACGGCGCCGAGCACGCGCGGTTGCTCGAGGTCACCACCACGCCCGAAGGCGTCACCTATCAGGTCGTCGCCGAGCGTCCCGGCTATGAACTCGATGAATTCACCGTCAGCGACGATCTATCCACGGTGGCGATGCTCTGGAATATCAACGGCGCCAGCGAGTTGCAGATCCTCGAACTGGCCGATTACACGTCCTACGAGCCGATTCCGTTGCCCGGCATGGTGGCCAGCGAGCTGAGTATCAGCGCCGGCGGTTCGATGCTGGCGATGACCGTCGAAGGCCCGTCGACGCCGGCGACGGTCGAACTGGTCGATCCGCGGTCGCGCGAGTGGGAGCCCGTCGATCGAGAGCCGAGCATGGGACCGGTGGCGGCGGACCCGACACTGGAAACCGTCATCGCCCGCGACGGGTTGACCCTCACCGGCTGGCTGTTCCGGCCCCCCGATGGCATCGAGCCGATCGGCGCCATGCTCTTTCTGCATGGCGGGCCCGAAGGTCAGGGTCGGCCCGGGTACAACGAATTCTTCCCGCCGTTGCTCGAGGCCGGCATCACCGTGTTCCTCCCGAACGTGCGGGGTTCCGGCGGCTTCGGTCGCTCGTTCATGCACGCCGACGATCGCGAGAGGCGATTCGCGGCGATCGACGATGTCGCCGATGCTGTGATGTTCCTGGGCGAGAACGGCTTCGCGCCCGTTGACCGGATCGCTTGTTGCGGGTGGTCGTACGGCGGTTATCTGACCCAGGCGGCGCTCACCTTTCATCCGCAGCTGTTCGCCGCCGGCATCAGCATCTGCGGCATGAGCGACCTGAACACGTGGTACCGCAACACCGAACCGTGGATCGCGGCGGCGGCCTATCCGAAGTACGGCCACCCGGTCGGCGACCGCGAACTGCTCGAGCAGTTGTCGCCATTGCAACATGTGGACGCACTGACCGCGCCGCTGCTTCTCGTGCACGGCCTCAACGACACCAACGTCCCGCCCAGCGAGTCGCAGCAGATGTATGACGCGTTGCGCGCACTCGGTCGGACCGCCGAACAACTGCTGTTCGAGGACGACGGCCACGAGATCGACAAACGCGAGAACCGCGCTGTGCTGGTCAAGGCCATGTGCGAGTGGCTCCTAGGCGCGTTCAGCGACGATTCGCGTTCATGATCAAGTCGCCTTCGCCAGGTTTGGGGAAATTGTCTGCCGGGTAAACACGCTGGGCACGCGCCGAATCAAGCGGCGCAGACACGGATGGAGTCGCAGTATGCGAGGTGGCGGGATCCTCGGAGTCCTAGTGCTCGTCTGGTTGCTCATCGGCGTGGTTGCCGCCTACCAGCGCGGCTATTTCCAAAGCAGTGAAACCAATTGTGCGACAGCGGGGAGCATCGCTCTCACCGTGGTCGTCGGCCCGCTGAACTACGCGGGAGTCAACCCGAAGGTCGCCGACTGCAACATACCGCAGCCCAGCCAGTAGCCCACTGGCAGTTAATGATTCACAGGTAACAGTTCAAAGAAAGGGAGTAGAGATGATTGTTCTCGGAGCAATCTTGCTCATCCTTGGTCTAATCCTCGGCATCAACATCCTATGGACGATCGGCGTCGTCTTGATCGTCATCGGTGCCGTGTTCTGGATTCTGGGGTCTGTCGGTCGTCCCGTCGGCGGCCGCCGAGCCTGGTACTAATCCTCAGTCGCGACCGGCCGAGGTCAGCGCAGCCACCGTCATCGATTTCAGGACGGCACGCGAGCTGGCCTCGGCCGTTTTTGTTGCCCCCGGTTTCACCGAATGCGGTGTCGAGTTCAGCAATCCGAACGCCGCGTGCGCCATCAGGCGGGCATCGGTCTCGCTGACAGAGTCGTTCAACCGCCGCAATACATCCACCCAGATTTCGACGTACTGACGCTGCGCCCTGCGGACCTGGCGCTTGGCGGACGGGGGGAGATTGCCGAGATCTCGATCCTGGATGCGGATCAGGTCGGACTCGTCGAGCGCGAAGTCCAGATGGAAGTCGACCAGTCCGTCCAACGTCGAGGCCGGATCCTGCGCCCGTGCGACGACGTCTGCCGCGCCGGCGAGCAGCCGCGTGCTGATACCGACCAACAACTCGACAAGCAGAGCCTCCTTGTTGGGGAAGTGCCGGTAGATGGCGGGTCCGCTGACACCGGCGGCGGCGCCGATGTCTTCCAGTCGCACGGCGAGATAGCCTCGCTCGGCGACCAGGCGTTCGGCCGCCGCGATCAGCTGGGACCGGCGGTCCGATTTCGCGCGGCCGCGACGCGTGGTCGCAGGAGCCGGCACGGGCATCGGGGGCATGGGCCTCCAACCTGCTGATGGACATTTCGGTTAATCGTGACTAACATACCATACAGTTAGTCGATCATTAACTCAATCGAATGGTTCTGCATGACAACGCGGGTTTCACATCGTGAGGCGCATCTCGTGCTGGTCGACGAGTTGCGCACCAAGCTGGCAACCGCGGCGCTGGGCGGCTCGGAGCGCGCCCGCGAACGACATGTCAGCCGCGGCAAGCTGCTGCCTCGCGACCGAGTCGACGGGCTGCTCGACCCCGGCAGCCCCTTCCTGGAATTGGCACCGCTGGCGGCCGACGGCATGTACGACGACGAATGCCCTGGCGCGGGGATGATCGCAGGCATCGGCCGCGTCTCGGGCCGCGAATGCATGATCGTCGCCAACGACGCGACCGTGAAGGGCGGCACGTACTATCCGGTCACCGTCAAGAAGCACCTGCGCGCCCAGGAGATCGCCGGCCAGAACCACCTTCCGTGCATCTATCTGGTGGACTCGGGCGGAGCGTTTCTGCCGCGGCAGGACGAGGTGTTCCCCGACCGCGAACACTTCGGCCGCATCTTCTTCAACCAGGCCAACCTGTCCGCCGAGGGCATCCCGCAGATCGCCGCGGTGCTCGGTTCGTGCACTGCGGGCGGCGCGTACGTACCTGCGATGAGCGACGAAGCCGTGATCGTGCGCAACCAGGGCACCATCTTCCTCGGCGGTCCGCCGCTGGTGAAGGCCGCCACCGGCGAGGTGGTGACGGCCGAAGAGCTCGGCGGTGGCGACCTGCACTCCAAAACCTCCGGTGTCACAGACCATTTGGCACACGACGATCGCGACGCGCTGCGGATCGTGCGGCGCATCGTCGCCACCCTCGGGCCGCGCGCCGAGTTGCCGTGGGAGGTCACGCCGACGTTGGACGCGGTCGCCGATCAGACCGAGCTGTACGACGTGGTCCCGGTCGACCCGCGCGTCCCGTACGACGTACACGAGGTGGTCAACCGCATCGTCGACGGCGGCGAATTCTCGGAATTCAAAGCCGAATACGGCAGCACGCTGGTCACCGGGTTTGCCCGCATTCACGGCCACCCGGTCGGTATCGTCGCCAACAACGGGGTGCTGTTCGGCGAGTCCGCCTTGAAGGGCGCGCATTTCATCGAGCTCTGCGACAAGCGCGTGACGCCGCTGCTGTTCCTGCAGAACATCTCCGGCTTCATGGTGGGCCGCGACTACGAGGCCGGCGGAATCGCGAAGCACGGCGCGAAGATGGTCACGGCGGTCGCCTGCGCCAGAGTCCCGAAGCTGACCGTCGTCATCGGCGGTTCGTATGGCGCGGGCAACTACTCGATGTGCGGACGCGCGTATTCGCCGCGGTTCCTGTGGATGTGGCCCAACGCCAGAATCTCGGTGATGGGCGGAGAACAGGCCGCGTCGGTGCTCGCGACGGTGCGCGGCGACATGACGCCAGAAGAGGAAGAACAGTTCAAGGCGCCCATCCGACAGCAGTACGAGGACCAGGGCAACCCGTACTATTCGACGGCGCGGCTGTGGGACGACGGTGTAATCGATCCCGCCGACACCAGAACCGTTCTCGGCCTTGCGCTTTCGATTGTCGGACAGGCCCCGCTCGAGCCGGTCTCCTACGGCGTGTTCCGGATGTGATGGCCACATGACCTCAAGAGAACTCAGCACTGTTCTGATCGCCAACCGAGGCGAGATCGCCGTTCGGATCATCCGCACGCTGCGCGCGATGGGCATCCGATCGGTCGCGGTGTTCAGCGATGCCGACGCCGGTGCGCGCCACGTGGCCGAGGCCGACGTCGCGGTCAACATCGGACCTGCCGCCGCGCGGGAGAGCTACCTCAACATCGACGCCGTAGTGGCGGCGGCGCAGCGCACCGGCGCTCAGGCGGTCCACCCGGGCTACGGATTCCTCTCGGAGAACGCGCAATTCGCCGCCGCGCTGCAGGCGGCCGGCATCGTGTTCATCGGGCCGCCGGTCGGCGCGATCCAGACCATGGGCGACAAGATCGCGGCGAAGGCGGCGGTGTCGGCGTTCGGGGTGCCGGTCGTTCCCGGTGTCTCGCGGCCTGCTCTGACCGACGACGACCTGATCGCCGGCGCCGAGGACGTCGGCTATCCGGTCCTCGTCAAGCCGTCGGCGGGCGGCGGCGGCAAGGGTATGCGTGTGGTGCACGAGGCATCGGAGTTGCCCGCGGCGCTCGTCAGCGCGCGGCGCGAAGCCGCCTCGGCGTTCGGCGACGACACGCTGTTCCTCGAGCGATTCGTCTTGAACCCCCGCCACATCGAGGTGCAGGTGCTCGCCGACGGTTACGGCAACGTGGTGCACCTCGGCGAGCGCGAATGCAGCTTGCAGCGTCGGCACCAGAAGGTCATCGAGGAGTCGCCGTCGCCGCTTCTCGATGAGGCGACCCGCGCGCGCATCGGCGCGGCGGCGTGCGACACGGCGCGCAGCGTGGACTACACCGGCGCGGGCACGGTCGAGTTCATCGTGTCCGCCGACCGTCCCGACGAGTTCTTCTTCATGGAGATGAACACGCGGCTGCAGGTCGAGCACCCGGTGACCGAGATGGTCACCGGCATCGACCTTGTCGAGCAGCAGGTGCGCATCGCGGCCGGCGAGAAGCTGCCGATCGCACAGGACGATGTCACCATGAGCGGGCACGCCATCGAGGCGCGCGTCTATGCGGAGGACCCCGGACACGGCTTCCTGCCGACCGGCGGTACCGTGCTCGACCTCGCCGAACCCGACGGTCCCGGCGTGCGGGTCGACTCCGGCCTGGCCCGCGGCACCGTCATCGGCAGCGACTACGACCCGATGCTGGCCAAGGTCATCGCACACGCTCGACGACCGGCCCGCCGCGATTCGGGCCCTCGACAGGGCGCTGGCCGACACCGCCGTCCTCGGCGTCACCACCAACATCGAGTTCCTCCGCTTCCTGCTGGCCGATCCCGACGTCGTCGCGGGCCGTCTCGACACCGGGCTGCTCGACCGTCGTACCCCGGACTTCGACTCCGCGGCGCCAGGGGACCGCGAGCTGATCGCCGCAGCCGCCTACAAGTGGCTGCGTGGCTGGCCCGAACAGGTCGACGACCTGTGGGCGGTGCCGTCGGGATGGCGGATGGGGCAGCGGGCTCCGTTCACGGTTCGGCTGCATTCCGGCGACCGCACCGAGCACGTCTACCTCACCGGCACACCGCAGAGGGCCGCCGCCGTGGTCGAGGACGGCGAATCTCAGTCGCTGACAGCATCTCTGGACGGCGACCGGCTGGTCGTCACGCAGGATGGGCTGCGTACCGAGTACCTGGTCGCCGCCACCGACGGCCAGATCTGGCTGTCCGGTGCCGGGCATACCGCGGTGGTCGAGGAGGTGCGGGAAGCGCCGGTTCGGCCCGATGACGAACTCAGCGGCGACGCCGAGCTGACCAGTCCGATGCCGGGTTCGGTTGTCGCCATTGGTGTTTCCGAATGGTCAACAGCGTCGACGCCGGCACCGTCGTCGTCACTGTCGAGGCGATGAAGATGGAACACGCGCTGACCGCACCGGTCGAGGGCGTGGTGGAGCTACTCGTCGCCGTGGGCGACCAGGTCAAGGTGGGCCAGCCGCTGGCGACGGATCACCGCCGGCGAAGCCGAAGAATCATGAGCATGCAAGCGAGTAGCGGAGGCAAGACGCGCATGAGCAGACATTTCTGGCGACGGGCATGCTGCCCGATCACTATGAGCAGCTTGCCAAGACCGTGCGCGACTTCGCGCAGAGCGTGGTGGCGCCGGTCGCCGCCAAGCACGACGAAGAGCACTCCTTCCCGTACGAGGTCGTTTCGGGAATGGCCGACATGGGGCTGTTCGGCCTGCCGTTCCCCGAGGAGTACGGCGGCATGGGCGGCGACTACTTCGCGCTGTGCCTGGCGCTGGAGGAACTCGGCAAGGTCGACCAGAGCGTGGCGATCACGCTGGAGGCCGGTGTGTCGCTGGGCGCGATGCCGGTCTACCGCTTCGGCAACGAGGACCAGAAGCAGGAGTGGTTGCCGCTGCTTGGCAAGCGGCAAGGCGCTGGGTGCGTTCGGCCTGACCGAGGCGGGCGGCGGCACCGACGCGGGCGCCACCAGGACCACGGCCAAGCTCGACGACGGCCACTGGATCATCAACGGCTCCAAGCAGTTCATCACCAACTCCGGCACCGACATCACCAAGCTGGTGACCGTCACCGCGGTCACCGGTGAGGCCGGCGGCAAGAAGGAGATCTCGTCGATCCTGGTGCCGGTGCCCACCGACGGGTTCACCGCCGAACCGGCGTACAACAAGGTCGGCTGGAATGCGTCCGACACCCATCCGCTGAGCTTCGACGACGTGCGGGTGCCGCAGGAGAATCTGCTCGGCGAGCGTGGCCGCGGTTACGCCAACTTCCTGCGCATCCTCGACGAGGGCCGCATCGCGATCGCCGCGCTTGTCGGTCGGCGCCGCGCAGGGCTGCGTCGACGAATGCGTGAAGTACGCCAAGGAGCGCGAGGCGTTCGGCGCAGCGATCGGCACGTATCAGGCCATCGCGTTCAAGATCGCCACGGATGGAGGCCCGCGCGCACACGCGCACGTACCGCCTACTACGACGCCGCCGCACTGATGTTGGCGGGCAAGCCGTTCAAGAAGGCCGCCGCGATCGCCAAGCTGGTGGCCAGCGAGGCGGCGATGGACAACGCCCGCGATGCCACCCAGGTGTTCGGCGGCTACGGCTTCATGAACGAGTACCCCGTCGCGCGTCACTACCGCGACAGCAAGATCCTCGAAATCGGCGAGGGGACAACCGAAGTGCAGCTGATGCTGATCGCGCGGGAGGCTGGCCTGTGAGCGGGGCGAACGATCGGAGCAGAAGTGAGCGACAAGAGGGTCGTCACCCAGCGCGGGCTGTGGTTCGAGGAGTTCGAGACCGGCGTGCTCTACCAGCACCGGCCGGGGCGCACCATCACCGAGGCCGACAACGTCCTGTTCACCACGCTGACGATGAACACCCAGGCGCTGCACCTCGATGCCGCGTTCTCCGACGCGTTGCCGCCGTTCAACCAGCGGCTCGTCAACTCGATGTTCACGCTGTCGACGCTGGTCGGCCTTTCGGTGGCGCAACTGACGCAGGGCACGATCGTCGGCAACCTCGGCTTCGGCGAAGTCGCGTTCCCCAAGCCGCTGTTCCACGGTGACACGCTGTACGCCGAGACCGAGGTCACCGACAAGCGCGAGTCCAAGAGCCGCCCCGGTGAGGGCATCGTGACGCTTCGCCCACACCGGGCGCAACCAGCACGGCGACATCGTGGCGACGGCGTCGCGAAAGACCATGGTGCGCAAGCGGCCTGCGGAGGAGAGCTGATGGCGCTCGACCGAGAACGGACCCGGCTGGCTGTTCTGCCCGGCCGACCGTCCCGGAGCGGTTCGAAAAGGCCGCCGCGGCAGCCGATGTGGTGATCCTCGACCTCGAGGACGGGGTCGCGGCCAAGGACAGGGAGGCGCGCGCGCAAGGCGCTCATCGACACGCCGCTGGACCCGGCGCGCACCGTCGTGCGGGTCAACCCGAGCGCGACGGCCGACCACCAACTGGACCTCGACGCGCTGTCGCGCACCGAGTACACCACGGTGATGCTGGCGAAAACCGAATCACCCCGGCAGGTACGTGATCTCGCGCCGCGCGACGTGATCGTGCTGATCGAAACCCCGCTGGGCGCACTGGAGGTCAGCGAGTTGGCGCGCATGGACAACGCGTTCGCCGTCATGTGGGGCGCCGAGGATCTGTTCGCCGCCACCGGCGGCACCGCCAACCGCTGGCCCGACGGCAGCTACCGCGACGTCGCCAAGCATGTGCGGTCGCAGAGTCTGCTGGCCGCCAAGGCGTACGGCCGGATGGCGCTGGATTCGGTGTACCTCGACATCAAGGACCTCGACGGGTTGCGCGCCGAGAGCGACGACGCCGTGGCCGTGGGTTTCGACGCCAAGGTCGCCATCCACCCGACGCAGGTGGCGGTCATCCGGGCCGCGTACGCACCGACCGACGACCAGGTCGACTGGGCGAGGCGCGTGCTCGACACGGCACGCACGCAACGCGGTGTCTTCCAATACGAAGGCATAATGGTGGATGCCCCAGTGCTGCGGCGAGCAGAGCGCATCGTCCAGCTAGCGCCCCACCCCGGCAACTAACTGGACAGCCCCCCACCAGGGGTTTTGCTCTGACCGCCTCCGTGCTGAGCACCTCAGTCGCCTGACGGCGCGATCCGCCGTCAGTGACCCTAGGAGGCGGTATGGCAGGGTCCGTTACAGGCACCTGACCCTGACGTCGATCGACGTCGAGTTGGAGCCGATTGCAACTGGTCGCCCCGGACGGGACGCCGACCACCGAACGACCGATACCGCCGAGACCTTCCGCCCGAGACGCTGGCCTGGCTCTACGAGTCGATGGTCGTCACCCGCGACCTCGACGGCGAATTCGTCAACCTGCAGCGCCAGGGCGAACTGGCGCTTTTCGCGTCGTGCCGCGGCCAGGAGGCCGCCCAGATCGGCGCGGTCGCGTGCCTGCTCAAGACCGACTGGCTGTTCCCGCAGTACCGCGAGATCGGCGCGTTCCTGCTGCGCGGCATCACGCCGGCGCAGATGGGCGCGGTCTGGCGGGGCAAGTGGCACGGCGGGCTGGGCTTCACCGAGAAGTGCGTCGCGCCGATCTCGATCCAGATCGGCACCCACGGACTGCACGCGGTCGGCGCGGCGATGGCCGCCCAACGGCTCGGCGAGGACTCGGTGACGGTGGCGTTCCTCGGTGACGGCGCGACCAGCGAGGGCGACGCGCACGAGGCGCTGAACTTCGCCGCCGTGTTCAACGCGCCGTGCGTGTTCTTCGTGCAGAACAACCAGTGGGCGATCTCGGTGCCCGTCAGTCACCAGATGGCCGGCCCGTCGATCGCGCACCGCGCCATCGGCTACGGGATGCCGGGTATCCGCGTCGACGGCAACGACGTGCTCGCGTGCTACGCGGTGACGGCCGAGGCCGCCAAGCGGGCCCGTGACGGCGGCGGCCCGACGCTGATCGAGGCGGTCACCTATCGGATGGGTCCGCACACCACGTCCGACGACCCGACGCGATACCGGTCAGCCGATGAAGTGGCGCGAATGGGCCGCCCGCGATCCGATCTCAGCGCTACCGCACCTACCTCCAGTCGGTCGGAGTATGGACCGAACGACTCGAGGAGCGCGTCGCGGCGAAGTCGAATCGATTGCGAACCGAATTGCGTGAAGCGGTCGTCGGCGCCGAGGACTTCGACGTCGGCCGACATGTTCGACACCGTCTATCACGACATCACCCCCGACCTGGTGGCCCAGCGGGAACAGCTGCTGCACCGAGTTGGCGAAGGAGGCGTGACATGACCCAGATCATCGAACGGCCCCCGATGCACGGCGAGGACGCGCCGGAGCCACGGCGGCCCGCTACTGACAGCGGTGCCGCCCGCGCCGACGCTGACGATGGCGCAGGCGATCAACCGGGCGCTGCATGACGCGATGGCCGCCGACGAGCGCGTGCTGGTCTTCGGCGAGGATGTCGCCACGCTCGGCGGCGTCTTCCGCGTCACCGAGGGACTGGCCGAAACCTTCGGCGAGCAACGGTGTTTCGACACGCCGCTGGCGGAGTCGGCCATCATCGGCATCGCGATCGGAATGGCCATCCGCGGCTTCGTCCCCGTCCCCGAGATCCAATTCGACGGGTTCTCCGCGCCGGCGTTCGACCAGATCGTCAGCCACCTGGCGAAGTACCGGATGCGCACCCGCGGCGACGTCGACATGCCGGTGACCATCCGCATTCCCTCGTTCGGCGGAATCGGTGCGGTGGAACACCATTCGGAGTCCACCGAAAGCTACTGGCTGCACACCGCGGGTCTGAAGGTGGTGGTGCCGTCGACGCCGTCGGACGCGTATTGGCTGCTGCGGCAGGCGATCGCCAGCCGGGACCCGGTCGTCTACCTGGAACCCAAGCGGCGGTACTGGGCCCGCGAGACCGTCGACACCAACACCCCGGGATTGCCGATCGGGCGGGCGGCGGTCCGGCGCAGCGGCGACGACGTCACGGTGGTGACCTATGGCTCGCTGGTCGCCACTGCGTTGAGCGCCGCCGAACTGGCTGCCGGAGCAACGCGGCTGGAGCCTCGAGGTCATCGACCTGCGGTCGCTGAATCCGCTGGACTTCGAGACCGTCGCGGATTCGGTGCGCAAGACCGGCCGCGCGGTGGTGATGCACGAGGGCCCGCGCACGCTGGGCTTCGGCGCCGAACTGGCCGCCCGCATCCAGGAGGAGCTGTTCTACGACCTGGAGGCACCGGTGTTGCGCGCCACCGGGTTTGACACGCCGTATCCGCCGGCGCGACTGGAGAAGCTGTGGCTGCCCGGTGTCGATCGGCTGCTCGACTGTGTCGAGCGGACGATGGAGCAGCCATGACAGATGAGGCGTGAAGGACTTCCTGGTCCCGGATCTCGGCGAAGGCCTCGAGGATGCGACGATCACGAGCTGGAACGTCGCGCGTCGGCGACGCGGTCGAGCTGAACCAGACGCTGTGCACGGTCGAGACCAACAAGGCCGAGGTCGAGATCCCGAGTCCGTACGCGGGCCGCATCGTCGAACTCGGTGGCGCCGAGGGCGACACGCTGGACGTCGGCTCGGTGCTGGTTCGCATCGCGACGGGTGCGGACGACGGTGCCGAGCCGGTCGCCGAGCCGGGCACGAAACGCAAGCCGGTGCTCGTCGGTTACGGCGCCGACGACGACATGGACACCAGCAGGCGATCCGCTGTCGCGCCGGCGGACCGCCCCCGCGCCAAGCCGCCGGTGCGGAAGCTGGCGGCCGAACTGAATGTCGACCTGAATGCGTTGACGGGCTCGGGCATCTGACGGCGTGATCACCCGCGAGGACGTCCTCGCCGCGGCAGGCAGGTCGGCGCCCAGCCCGGACATGGTGGCGGTGCGTGGCGTGCAGGCCGAGATGGCGCATCGAATGTCCATGTCGCGCAGAGAAATACCGGATGCTCATGCCAGCGTGCAGGTCGACGGCACCGAGCCTGCTGCGGCTGCGCGACCGGATCCGCGACGACGCCGACGCAAGAAGCGCCGGTCACGCCGTTCGTGTTGACGCTGCGGCTGCTGACGATCGCCCTTGCAGCACCACCCGAACCTCAACTCCACGTGGGTCGACACCACCGACGGCCCCCAGATCCATCTGCACTCGGCGGTGCATCTCGGGTTCGGTGTGGCGGCGCCGCGCGGGCTGCTGGTGCCCGTCGTCACGGACGCGCAGGACAAGACGACCCGTGAGCTCGCCGACGTGGTGGCCCGGTTGATCCGGCGACGCGCGGGCCGGCACGCTCAAGCCGACGGAACTGCAGGGCTCGACGTTCACGGTGTCCAACTTCGGCGCGCTGGGACTGGATGACGGTGTGCCGGTGATCAACTACCCGGAGGCGGCGATCCTCGGGCATGGGCTCGCTGAAGCCGCGGCCGGTCGTCGTCGACGGCGAAGTCGTTGCGCGGCCGACGATGTCGCTGACGTGCGCATTCGACCATCGCATCGTCGACGGCGCGCAGGCGGCGGCGTTCCTGTGCGAGCTGCGCGATCTCATCGAAGCGCCGGAGCTGGCGCTGCTTGACCTCTAGGTCACTTGCGCTGGGCGGCCTGCAGCCGGCGGGCGAACTCCGGCGACTCGATCGAGGTGGCCTGCGGGCCGAGTTCGGTGTCGACGGCGATGCGGTGCTGGTCGGTGTCGACGAACCCCGGGTTGGCGGTCGCCCGCATCGAAGCCTTCGTCGCGATGACCACCTCGCGCGGTGCGGCGGCCGGGCCCGCGGCCAGTTCACGCGCGGCGGCGACCGGATCGTCGGCGACCGTGAGCGCCAGTCCGTAGCGCACCGCCGCCTCGGCGTCGAAGCGCATACCGAAGAGCAGCGACGCGCGGGCCACCTGCGGGCCGACGCCGCGCTGCAGCATCCAGGTCGCGCCGCCGCCGGGATGGATGCCCAGCTTCTGGAACCGGGGATCGAAGAGCGCCGCCGGACCTGCGATGCGCACGTCGGCGGCCAGCGCAAGGTTCAACCCGGCGCCGACGGCCGCGCCGTTGACGGCGGCGATCGTCGGCAGCGCGCAGTTGGCGACCGCGAGGAAGCCGTCGTAGATGCCGCGCAGACCGTCCTCGGTGGCCGCACCCAGCGCGGTGAGGTCGGCGCCTGCGCAGAACGCCTTGCCTGCGCCGGTGACGATCAGCGCGTGCACGTCCGGATCGGCTTCCGCGGCATCGACGGCCGCGCGCAGCGCCGCCGAAATCTCGGCGGTGACCGCATTGCGGCGATCGGGATCGTTGACGGTGAGAAGGGCGACGTGGTCCTCGACGTGGACCAATACCGGATCGGACACGGCACTCAGCCTAGTGACCGCGCGGCTCCAGTCAGTTGGCGACCGTCAGCGTGACGTTGTTCAGGGCCACCCCGACATCGGTGGGCAGGATGTCCACGAAGGTGGGGGCATCGCGGACCGCGGGGCCGGAGGCGATGACGTTGCCGGGAAAACTGGGGCTGCACGGGAAGTTGTGGCATCGGTACCAGAAGCCGGGCGCGCTCTGATACGGGAACATGCTCGGTGCCTGGTCGACCCGGTAGTGGCCCGGCTGGATGTAGGCCGTCACCCACCCGTCGCCGCGGGGGTTGGTGGCGACACCGAACACACCGTTGCTGCCATAGCTGGGCGGGCTGGCGTGGGCGGGCACGGCCAGCGCTCCTGCCAGCAGTAGCGCCGGCCACCGTGACCGCGACCTTGGTGCTTCACGCGGTGGAGTGTATCGAGCCGGTGGCTCGCCGCAGCAGATATCGGTCGGACTGATGCGCGACCAGTCGCGGCTACGACGTGCGGCGCCTTTGCCCCTGTCGGAGTCATCGTCGTTGGTCGGCGGACTCGCTGCTGCCGGTGTCGGCGCCGGCTGGCCGGGGCCTGCCCGCCGTCGCACGTCGGTGTCCGAGTCATCCTCCGCGTCAACCGGTTCAGGCCGGCGTTGGCGTCGCGACCAGCGCCGTCGGTCGTTCGGCGGTTCGGCTTTCTCGCTGTCCCGCACGACGTTCGTCTTCGGCTTCGTCGTCTTGCCGGTGAGCGATCTCGGTCGCGGACAGCTCGTCGGCGTCATCGGTGGTCCTCGGTCGTCGACTTCTTCGCAACGTGCGGGGCAGACATGGCCGCCGCCAGCCCCTCCTCGAATGGCGCCGGGGACCTTCAACGCCGTCGCCAGAAGCTCACCGGGCGACGGAAACAGCCGCACCGGGACGGTAGGCGCTCGGGTCCTTCGGAATCGGGATTGCCGTCGAAGTAGGCCGAGTCGACGGCCAGCTTCAGCAGCGGCTCGGTGAGATCCGCGATCTGATCGCCGAACACCGGCACGCGTCCGTATCAAGTTCGCCAGCGGAAGTCCGTCGCTGGTGTAGGTGACGTAGGTGGTGTTGCCCCGCGTGGTGACGTACGCCGTGATCCTGTCCTCGGGCGAAGCTGCAACGGGCGTCGGCGCAATCCAGAATCGTCGCCGCTCTGGGTGATTGCGCATGTATTGGCGTCGCAGCTGACGGCCGGTGTGCCGTCGGGGTTGACCGGCAGGTCGAGCTCGGCCTGGTTCAGGTGCCGATACAGGTATGCGACCAATGAGTTGACGGCCGCCAACGGGTTCAGCACATCGGCAGGCGCACTCGAGTTGTAGTCGTATTCGTAGCTGGTGTTCACGGCGGCGAGGGCGTCGGTTTCGCTCGGGGTGGGGAAGGGGTTGACCCCGATCAACGCAAACCACGGATACCTGGTGCCGAAGCCACCGTCGGGGGCGGCGACGTCGTTGTCGAGCACGACGACCGTCTGGCTCAGATCAGCGTCGTGCAACAGCATCAGCAAACTCAGGTTCGCGGCACCCCAACCGGAGGCGATGACCGCGTTGTGCTCGCCCGCGTTGGCCTCGAGGGCCTGCTTGATGCCCAGCGGGCCGGACAGAGAAGTCCACGTGAACGATGTCGTCACCGTTCGGCCCCGTGTAGAGCGGATTGTTGAACTTTCCTCTGGAAGAAGTCCTCGACACCCGCTCCGCTCGGGTTTGTCGAGCTGCCGACGACTATCAGCGCGGCCAGATCGACCGGACTTGCGGATATGGACGCAGGCTGTGTCGCGGCAACCCCGGCGACGTCGTCGCGACCCCGACCGCCGCGACGCTCATCGCCACCCTACTGGCACGCCTCTTGCCAGATCCGGCCATCCCGACGTCCTCCCCGACGCTTCGTCCAGCAAACCTTGCTGCGTTCAGGCGAATCGTACGCGAATCGTCGCCCGACGACGCACCCAGGCGGCGTCCGCGACAGTGGGACTACTTGGCTGTGCGTCGTGACACCGGCGATATCGCGTCGAGTAGTCCCACTGCCAGGCGGCATCCGGCGTGGACATCACGCCACCGCCGGGTCACCGGATCCGATGCATCAAGGGCGTGCCGGCTGCTGCCGAGCAGACGATCGACCGCGGCACCGGCGCGGGCGACGGCCTGTCGGTGGGCCCAGGTCCGGCTCGCCAGGTCGTCCGGCAACTCGAGGGACGTGGTGACCTGGAGTTTGGCGGCGTCGATGTCGGATGCCGCCCAGGCCACTTGCACCGCGGCCGCATCGGTGACTTCGTCACCGCCATACGTGGTGGCCAACCGCGCGCGGACTCGTTGCACATGATTGCGCCAGACGCCGTCGGCCGATCCGACCACTGCGGCCGCTGCGCCGGCGCCTGCGATCACCGCCGCACGGCCGCCATCGTCTGAGAAGAGATGTCGATCGGCAACCGCCACCCCGGAAATCGACACGTTGTGAACATCCGCCCCGGCTAGTCCGGTGTCGGGAACCGGTTCGACGTGCGCGGCGTCACGCGGTACCAGCACGCGACAACCGCCGGCATCGTCGGCGGGTAGCAGCAGCCAGTCGGCGTATCCGGCACCCACGACGGCCTCCCAACGACCGGTCAGCCGCCCATCGTGTGCAAGAGAGCCGCCGCCGCTGAACGCGGGTGCGATCAGCGCGTCCACATCAGAGCCCCACACCTCATCCGGTACGTGCCCGGGTAGCCCCGCCACTTCGGAGGCTGCCGCGTTGAACATCGCGGCAAGCCAGCCGAGCGATCCGTCGAGCACCGCGAGCTCGTAGACCTCCGAGACGTAGTGGACGAAGCTCATTTCGTCGCCGCCGTGCCTCGTCGGTCTGAGCGTCAGTCCGATGAGCGAACGGTGCAGCGCCGCAGCCGAATCGGCATCCACCGTGCCCGATTCGGACATCACCGTGCTGAGAGTCTCGCGCATCGCGCGGTGCCGACTCCGCTGCGTCATACCCACCTCCACGGATGCCGACAAATGGTATGCATGATCGTGGCACGGGCGACCCCAGCGGTGACGGAGGGTACCTCGCAGCCTGTTCTCGACGCGGTTCGCGCGTTGCTTCCCGACGTCGCAGCCGCCGCTGCAGACGTCGATCGGCACGGTGCGGTCGACCCGGAGGTGATCTCGCGCCTGCGCGATGCGGGGTACTTCTCACTCCTGCAACCCAGAGCGGTCGGAGGGCTGGAGGCCGAGCCCGACGACTATCTGACGGCCACCCTTGAACTGTCATCGGCGTGTATGTCCACGGGCTGGTTGGCCGGGTGGCTGGCGGTGAACAGCTGGGGACTTTCAGTGCGCGACGAGCGGGTGCTGCAAGACATCTGGGGTTCGGACCCCCGCACGTTGCTGTGTTCGTCCTACGCGCCGACCGGACGGCTGGAGCATGTCGACGGAGGATTCCGGTTGTCTGGTCGGTGGACCCGGTGCACGGGCGCATCGCACGCGTCGTGGCTGAGCGCCGCAGCGCTACGCGTCGGGCCGGATGGGGCCGCTCAGGACTTCATGGCGGTTCTGCTGCCGCGCACCGACTACGTCGTTGAGTCAACCTGGAATGGGTTGGGGTTGAGAGGAATTGGCGCCGACGACGTCGTCGTATCGGGGGTCTTCGTACCCGAACATCGCGTGTTCAATTGGCTCGACCTCGATCTTGACGGTGTACCTGCATTGGATCGGCTTCCCCAGCCGACGCTGTACACCCTTGCGGGAACCATCCCGCTCTTGGGTGCCGCGCACCGGGTACTGCCGTCGCGGATCCCGGAGGCAACAGATCCGCATGATCCAATTGCGATGGCACGCAGTAACGTTGATCTGTCGATGTTACAGATCCGGCGAAACGTGGCCGATCTGATGGATTGCGTTCGGGCGGGTGGTTATCCAGACGCCGCATTGATGCTGCGAACGCGGCGCGATCAGGCGATGGCCTCCGAGCGCGCGCTGCAGGCCATCGGCACAATCGTGCGGAATCCACAGCCCGACGTCGACCAGAGCTTGGTGGAGCGCGTGTGGCGCGACGCGCACACGGCCCGCATGCATGTGTCCAGCAACGTCGACCAAGTGCTCTCCCTGGTTGGTCGATTTGCGTTGGGCCTCAACGTCGACGACCTCATCTGGTAGACCTTCATACCCAGTCATCGGACGACAGCGTACGAAGAACACGCGACAGCATGTCGTCGGTGATCGTCGTGGGCTCGGCCTGACTGGGCGCCGAGGTGGACACGGTGACGGCGTGGTCGGATATCCGCCGCGCGGCTCGCGAAACGAATGGCGCCGTACGCGTGAGCCGCTGCACGGGCATCGCGCCCGTCAACGACAATCCGGCGATCCCGTTGTCCGCCAACGTGATGGGTACCGCGACGCTGGACAACCCGACCGCGAGTTCCTGGTCGTCGTAGGCGAGCCCGTGGCGCGATCGGATGCGCGCCAACTCTTGATGCAGGGTGGGTAGGTCGGCGATGGTTGCCGGAGTGCGTTTGCGCATAGGGCCGGTGAACATCCCGTCGACGTCCTCGGGGGAGAGCGTGGCGAGCATGGCCTTTCCCAACGCGCTCGCGTGCGCCGGGGTACGCCCAGCGACTCGAGTCGGCACCGAGAAACCGCTGCTGCCCGAAAGCTTGTCGAGATAGACGACGTCCGCGTCGACCAGCACGCCCAGGTGCACCACCAGCGCGGTATCCCTGTGAAGCCGCTCGAGCAACGGTGCCGCCACGCTGCGCAGCTGTGAATGGTCGCGGATGCCGGTCGCAGGCAGCGGCGACGCGGCCAGGCCGTACCCGTCCGGTCCGTGGAGCAGCAGCCCGACGTCGTGCAGCTGAGTGAGTATCCGATGTGTCGACGACCGCGGCAGCCCGGTGCGCGTGACGATCTCGTCCAGGCGCAGCCTTTGGTCCGCGACGCCCAAAGCATTCATGATCACCGCCACCCGGGCCACCATCGATGTCGAGGCGCCCGCCGAACTCTGCACCACCACGCCTCGAACGGTAGTCGGCCCCTCCCACCGAAGTGGAAGGGGCCGAGGTCGATCAGCGGTTATTACGCGGCGTCGCTTTGTTGACCGGTGTCACCTCCCGTATCGCCTCCGGTCGTGGTCGTGCCGGTGTCCGCGCCGGTGGTAACCGACTTGGAGTCGGTGGCGCCGCCATCGTCTTCGGTGTTCTTCTCGCCGACGCTCGTGTCCGCGTCACCTGTCGCCTGCTCTCCCGGCGTCGACTTGTTCCCGTCCGCCAGATCCGTCGCACCGTTGGAATCGGCGGCCTTTGGCCCGTCTTCGTCCTTGGTCGTCTCGACCGTCTTGGGTTTCGAACCGTCACTCGTCTTCGCATCGTCAGCGCTCTTCCGCAGAGCGGTCACGTTGCCGGTGTCCGACGTGTCCGGCGCCTCGCTATCAGTGGTCGACGCGACCGTCGCAACTTTGGCGTTGGCCGCGACCTCGGGCGTATCCGAGGTTTCGGTGGGCGACTGCGCCCCGGTCACGTCACGGACGATCTTGGCGTTGACGGCGCGTCCGAACTTCGCGACCGAGTAGACCGCATCCGCGACACCACGATTGATGGCAGTCACGAACTGCCCAATGTCCCGCGTCGCGAAGGCGTCGACGATCTGCTTCGTGGTCGCCGCCAGCTGACGGGTCAGTGTCCGCAGCTGCAGCTGAACCTCGGCGCCCAGCGTCGGCTCGGGGCTGAACTGCTGCCCGTTCCAGTTCACCAGCGTCCAGCCGTCTTCGGGGTTGCCCTCGATGACGACGTAGTCGGTGTTGTCGAGTTGGGCCGTCCGCAGCAGGTTGATCTTCTGCTCGAGAGTCAGATTCGAGACGTTCATCATCGTCCAGAACATGATGGAGCCGCCGTGCGAGAACACCACGGCGTTGCGGTCACCGCCGTCATAGATGGTTTTCAGCGCACCGTCCATCCGGGCGTCGAACTCGTTGCCGTCGATCGACCCGGGGATCCGCAGATCCCGCATGCCCTGAAATGCCCAGGCAAGCGGGAACTTCGCATATCCGTTGGCGGCTTCGGCTTCGGGCGTTCCCTCGAAGACGCCGGCCTCGATCTCCTGCAGGCCGGGCAGCACCTGGATCGGCAGGCGCAGGTACTGCGACATCGGTGCCGCCGTCAACTGGGTCCTGACCATCGTCGACGCATAGATGCCGTCGTAGTTGTTGTCGCCGAGCGTGTCGACCACGGCCTGGGCCTGCTGCTGGCCCTTGTCCGTGAGAACAGGTCCGGGGGTTTTGGTGTCGATCAAGCCCGAGGCATTGCCCGCCGATTCGCCGTGACGCACGAAGGTGATTCTCGCGAGTTCGGCCGCGGAGGCCGGGAACGCCGCACCGACGAGCAGCGCAAGCGAGGCCACGATGGCTCCGAGGTATCCCCATATCGTTGTCCCACGTCGGCTTCCGACCCGGCTCCCTCCGAACACCGGTAGCCGGCGTCGTGGCTTTCTTGCTGCGTCAGGTTCGGACGCGTAGTTCATGGGGTTTCCTTCGGCCGTTGGTATGGACAGCTCACGGTGAGCGCACAGCGAACTGTGAGCAAGCGCCGATCTCACTCACCGGGACTTGTCCGTGATTCATGACGAGGGGGAGTACCGCTCCGTGGACTGGCCGGGACTATCTGGCACCGAGCTCGTGCAATAACTGTCGTAACGAGTATTCGACTTTGCCGAGTCCACGGAATTGCAATTCGCACTCGGTTATCAATTGTTCTTACTCTGGAGTTGGGGTGGAATTAATCGCGGATTCTTCGTCTGTTTCCGCCTGCACAGGAACTTGGCAGCGATCTCGCGGGCGCTAGGAGGCTTTCTCTAACAAGGCATTTCGGTGAACATTGGGCTGCGGCAGCTTGCCGTTGAGTTACCGCCGCTGGTCAGCGCGGTCGGCGTTCGATGCGTGCTTTCGAGCGCGTCACACAAGTGTGGTCCGGCTCCACAACCTCGGTTATTTTTTGCGTGTCTCATCCCGCCTGCCCAGCCAAGGGGTCATCGTGAAAATCCGTAAGTCCAATTCGCTCGTTGCGGCCGGCTGCACAGTGTGCATTGCCGTTGCGTCGGGAACCGTCGCGCCTCAAGCGGCCGCCGCAGCGTTGCCGGAACCAACCGTTCCGATCGTCTCCAGGGACGTTGCGTTGAGGGCCTCCGTCGATCCCTTCGTCATCGCGAGCCTGCCGCTGCAGAACTTCATCACGACGTATTCGGCTCTTGCGGCGGTAGCCGGCGGCGTCATCACTCCGCTCAACACCGCATCGGGCGCTTTCGCCACGGGCGACATCGCGGGGGTCACCGCGGCGCTGAACAGCATCCCCACCAAGGAAGCCGTCGCCATCGGCAACTTGCTCGACCTCCCGGCGCAGCTGATAGAGACGGACCTGGCCGCCATCGGCTTCATGCAGAACGCGCTCGCCAGTGCCAAGACCCTCGCGACCGCAGACTCCGCCGCCGATGTTTCCGCGGCGGCGGTCGATCCGGTAGCCGGGCTGCTGGCAGTGGCCAGCCTGCCGCTGCAGAACTTCATCTCGATCTACTCGGCTCTGGCAGCGGTAGCCGCCGGCGTCATCAATCCGCTCAACACGGCATGGGGCGCATTCGCCGCGGGCAACATCCCCGGGATCACCACGGCGCTGAGCAGCATTATCCCCAACGAAACTGCCGCTATCGGCGACCTGCTCGGACTGCCCGGCAAGATCATCGCGCAGGACATCGCGACGATCGCCGGCGCATTCGGTCTCGGTGCCGCGACGCAGCAGACGGCCCTGAGCGCCGCACCGTTCGCGGCCGACTCCGCCGCCAACGCTTCTGCGGCGGCGGGGGATCCGCTAGCCGGGCTGCTGACGGTGGCCAGCCTGCCGCTGCAGAACTTCATCGAGACGTATTCGGCTGGTGCAGCGGTAGTGGCGGGCGTCATCAATCCGCTCAACACGGCATGGGGCGCTTTCGCAGCGGGGAACATCCCCGGGGTCACCATGGCGCTGAGCGGCATTGCCGCCAACGAAGCTGTCGCCATCGGCAACCTGCTCGGACTGCCTGCCAAGATCATCGCGGAGGACGTCGCGAAGATTGTGGGAGCCTTCGGTGGCGGTGCCGCGGTGCAGTCGTTGGACGCCGGGGCGACGACGTTGGCCGCGAAGGTCGACTCGTCCGAGGATAAGGCGGCCGGCGGCGACGAAAACGGCTCGAACGGGGATCACTCCCCGGCGGACGTGCGGTCCCAACAGGGCAATGCCGGACAGGCTGACGATCAGAACACAGTCGATGCGGGTAATGACGGCACCGATACCTCGACCGGATCCGACAAGCAGGATCCGGATGAGGGCAAGACCGACCCGGATGCGGGCAAGACCGATGCGGATGCGGGCAAGACCGATCCGGATGCCGGCAAGCAGGACTCCGATGAGGGCAAGTCCGATCCGGGCGCGGGCACGCACGATCAGTCCGGTGACGACACCAAGGGCGGCGACGCCACCAACGGCGCAACGGTGGCGATGCCAACAAGGGTGGCGATGCCAACAACGGCGGCGATGCCACCAAGGGTGGCGACGGCCACAAGGGCGGCCACGGTGCCAAGAAGAAGGATGCCGAGCACCCGAAGGCCAAGGCCGGCGGCGAGTAGCCGCTAGCGCCTGAAAGATCGCAGGCAATGCGTCGCGGCCCCAGACAGGCGGGGCCGCGACGCTGCTGTGTAAAGGATCAGCCGAAACCACTGTCAAGCATCAGCCGAAACACTGTCGCCCATCACCCGGGACAGAAACGTCGAGCAACAACGAGGTCATACAAATGGATTGCGCCCCCGGCAGGACTCGAACCTGCGACCAACCGCTTAGAAGGCGGCTGCTCTATCCGCTGAGCTACGGGGGCAGCGCACCCACCCTAAGACAAGGATGACCTGGGCATCGCCGAGGTCCCGGCGGACTTATTCGGTCAGGGATTCCCGGTCGTGTTTCCGGCGACGGTGCACGCGCCGTTCGATCTCGCCCCACCTGTGACAGGCATTAAAGGCCCTCTCGCGCCGACGGGTGGCGGACTAGCGTGTTGGCAGTAACTTCGGAGCAGGGAGGGGACCAAGGGGCATGAGTGACGTGCCGGAACTCGATGCGGACGGACTTCCGGAGGAACTCAACGCACTCGACCAGCTTTTGCATCGCGGCGAGGCCAACCCGCGAACCCGTTCGGGGATCATGACCCTGGAGATCCTGGACAGCACTCCGGATTGGGACCACTTTCGGACCAGGTTCGAAAACGCCTCGCGAAAGGTGCTGCGGCTGCGTCAGAAGGTCGTGACGCCGACGCTGCCCACAGCGGCTCCGCGATGGGTGGTCGACCCCGACTTCAATCTGGACTTCCACGTCCGCCGGATCCGGATCTCCGAGCCAGGCACTCTGCGCCAGGTGATGGATCTCGCCGACGTGGCGGCTCAGTCTCCGCTCGACATATCCCGGCCGCTGTGGACCGCGACCCTCATCGAGGGACTCGAGGACGGCGGCGCCGCGGTCATGATGCACCTCAGCCACGCCGTCACCGACGGCGTCGGCGCCGTCGAGATGTTCGCCAACATCTACGACCTCGAACGCGAACCTGCGCCGCAGACCCCTGCGCCGTTGCCGATCCCTCAGGATCTCTCGCCGAATGATTTGATGCGCCAAGGCTTCAACCGATTGCCAGGCACGATCGCGGGCCGGGTGCGCGGCGCGCTTGTTCGGAGCCGCACACGTGGTGGGCGAGGTGATCCGCGATCCGATCTCCAGGATGGGCAGCGTCATCGACTACGCCATGTCCGGTGCCCGCGTGGTCGGCCCGGTCGCCGACCCGTCACCGGTATTGCGGCGGCGCAGCCTTGCGTCGCGCAGCGAGGCGATCGACATCGAGTTCGGTGATCTGCATCGCGCGTCCAAGGCGGCGGGTGGCTCGATCAACGACGCGTACCTGGCCGGCCTGTGCGGCGCGCTGCGGCTCTACCACGAGGCCAAGGGTGTTCCGATCGATGCGCTGCCCATGGCGGTGCCGGTCAATCTGCGGTCGGAGGCCGACCCGGCGGGCGGAAACCGGTTCGCCGGAGTCAATCTCGCCGCGCCGATCGGCCTGCGGGATCCAGAGGTCCGCATCAAGAACATCCGCTCGCAGATGACGAGCAAGCGTGAAGAGCGTGCGATCGACATGGTCGGGGCCATCGCCCCGCTGATGGGGCTGTTGCCGGATGCCGTGCTCGAGTCGATGGCCGGATCGATCGTCAACTCCGATGTCCAGGCCAGCAATGTGCCCGTCTACGCGGGCGACACCTTCATTGCGGGCGCGAAGATCTTGCGGCAGTACGGTATTGGTCCGCTGCCGGGCGTGGCCATGATGGTGGTGCTGATCTCGCGCGCCGGGTATTGCACGATCACCACCCGCTACGACCGGGCCTCGATCACCGACCCGGACCTGTGGGCCCGCTGCCTGCTGTCCGGGTTCAACGAGGTGCTCGCGCTGGGCGGCGACGGCCGAGCGGCTCCGGCATCGTTCTCGCTCGACACAATCCAATCCAGTCCGGTCTCAGCCAACGGGAGTGCTGCGCAATGACTTCGGGAAACGGCCAGCCTTCGCGGCAATCCATTCGGCGCACCATGCGGCTGCCGGGATCGGTCGCCGAAATCGAGGCCAGTCCAGCCGGTCCCAAGGTCGGCGCGTTCTTCGACCTCGATGGCACCCTGGTTGCGGGGTTCACCGGCGTGATCATGACGCAGGACCGGTTGCGTCGCCGCCAGATGTCGGTCGGCGAGTTCATCGGCATGGTGCAGGCCGGCCTCAATCACCAGCTCGGCCGCTCGGAATTCGAGGACCTCATCGGTAAGGGCGCCCGCATGCTGCGCGGCAATTCCCTTGCCGACATCGACGAACTCGCCGAGCGCCTCTTCGTGCAGAAGATCGTGGGCCGCATCTATCCGGAGATGCGCGAGCTCGTGCGCGCTCACATGGCGCGTGGCCATACCGTGGTGCTCAGCTCGTCGGCGTTGACGGTGCAGGTGGAGCCGGTGGCCCGGTTCCTGGGCATCGACAACGTGTTGAGCAACAAGTTCGAGACCGACGAGCACGGCCTGCTCACCGGCGAGGTGCTGACCCCGATCATCTGGGGTCCCGGCAAGGCCAGGGCGGTGCAGGCCTTCTCCGCGAAAAACGGTGTCGACCTTGCGAAGAGCTACTTCTATGCCGACGGTGACGAAGACGTCGCGCTGATGTACCTGGTCGGCAACCCCCGGCCCACCAATCCCGCAGGCAAGCTTGCCGCGGTGGCCGCCAAGCGCGGCTGGCCCGTGCTGAAATTCAGCAGCCGCAGCGGGAGCAGCCCGATGTCGCAACTGCGCACTGCGGCGGGTATTGCGTCCATGGCGCCGATCGCCGCCGGGGCCATCGGTCTGGGGCTGCTGACCCGCAACAGACGCACCGGCGTCAACTTCTTCACGTCGACGTTCGGCAAGACGCTGCTCACCGCGGTCGGGATCAATCTCAACGTGCTGGGCAAGGAGAACCTGACGGCCGCAGCGGCCCGCGGTATTCATCTTCAACCACCGCAACCAGGCCGACCCGCTCATCGCCGGGAGGTTGGTCGACAGCAACTTCACGTCGGTCGGGAAGAAGGAGCTGGAGAACGATCCGATCGTCGGGACGATGGGCAAGATCATGGACGCGGCGTTCATCGACCGCGATGACCCCAAGAAGGCCGTCGAAGGGCTGAAGAAGGTCGAGGAACTCGCGCGTAAGGGCCTGTCCATCCTGATCGCGCCCGAGGGCACGCGGCTGGACACCACCGAGGTCGGTCCATTCAAGAAGGGGCCGTTCCGAATCGCGATGTCGGCGGGAATCCCCATCGTGCCCATCGTGATTCGCAACGCCGAGGTCATCGCCTCCCGCGACTCGAGCACCTTCAACCCCGGCACCGTCGATGTCGCGATCTATCCGCCGATCCCCATCGATGACTGGACGCACGACAACCTGACCGAACGCATCGCCGAGGTGCGTCAGCTCTATCTCGACACGCTGAAGGACTGGCCGCAGGACGAGCTGCCCACGCCTGCGCTGTACGGCCGAAAGGCGGCGAAGAAGACCGCCGCCAAGAAGACCGCCGCCAAGAAGGCCGCCGCCAAGAAGACGCGGCCAAGAAGGCCACGGCGAAGAAGGCCACGGCGAAGAAGGCCGCCGCGAAGAAGACGACCGCCGCGAAGAAGACGACCGCCGCCAAGAAGACCGCCGCGAAGAAGACCACGGCCGCGAAGAAGACCGACGCGCCAAGAAGACGACGGCCAAGAAGGCCACGGCGACGAAGACGACCGCGAAAAGGGCTGCGGCGAAGGGCCGACCGTGAAGACCTCAGCCGCCGACGAGTACGCGTCCTTCACCGCCACCGACGACGCACTCGTGCTGGCATCGGTGTCCTCACCGGCCGAACACGAGCTGCTCGACGACTGGCTGCTGCGGCAGAGGCGCGAGCATCCCGACTCCAACGTCGAGGTGCTGCTGTTGCCCGATGACGACCCGCCGCCCGCCGTGCTGGCGCAGCTGGTGGCCCATCTGGAGGCCGATGAGGACCGGTCCGTGGTGCCGGTCCGGGTGTTCTGGGTGCCCGGAGGCCTGCCCACCCGCTCGAAGGTGGTGTCCTTCCTATCGGGCCGCGACACCTACCGGCCGCCGGAGCTTGCTGCAGCGCCGCATCCTGCGTAAGGACGCCTCACGAGCCCGCGTGGTCGCCGGTGAGCCCGCGAAGGTATCGGAGCTGCGCCAGCAGTGGGCCGACACCACCGTCGCCGAGAACTCAAGGGAATTCGCACGATTCGTCATCCGCCGCGCCAGCCTGGCGATCGAACGCGTCGAACTGCGCCTGCTCGGCCCCGAGTACAAGTCTCCGCGGTTGATCAAACCCGAACTGCTGGCGTCGGCGCGGTTTCGCGAGGGCCTCGACAGGATTCCGGACGCCACGGTGGAGAAAGCGGGGGAGATGCTCGACGAGCTCTCCACCGGATGGAGCCGATTCTCGGTCGACCTGATCCCGTCGCTGGGCCGCGCGATCTTCAGCCGGGGCTTCGATCCCAACATCGACTACGACCGCGCCGAGGTCGAGGTCGATGCGGCGCAATCTGGAGCACCATCCCGCGGTGCTGCTGTTCTCGCACCGGTCCTACCTCGACGGCGTCATCGTGCCGGTGGCCATGCAGGAGAACCGGTTGCCGCCGGTGCACACCTTCGCGGGTATCAACCTGTCGTTCGGATTCATGGGTCCGCTGATGCGTCACTCCGGCGTGATCTTCCTTCGGCGCAAGCTTGACGACCCCCTGTACAAGTACGTGCTGCGGCAGTTCGTCGGCTACATCGTCGAGAAGCGGTTCAACCTCAGCTGGTCGATCGAGGGCACCCGGTCGCGCACCGGAAAGATGTTGCCGCCCAAGCTCGGTCTGCTCGCCTACGTCGCCGACGCCTATCTCGATGGCCGCAGCCCCGATATCCTTCTGCAGCCGGTGTCGATCAGCTTCGACCAATTGCACGAGACCGCCGAGTACGCGGCGTACGCACGTGGCGGCGAGAAGACGCCCGAAGGTCTGTCCTGGATGTACAACTTCATCAAGGCCCAGGGCGAACGCAACTACGGCAAGATCTACGTCCGCTTCCCGGATGCGGTGTCGATGCGCGAATATCTCGGCGAGCCGCACGGTCCCATGACCACCGACGACGACGCCAAACGCCTTGCGCTGCAGAAGATGGCCTTCGAGGTGTCCTGGCGAATCCTGCGGGCGACGCCGGTCAATGCGAGCGCGCTGGTGTCAGCGCTCCTGCTGACCACCCGCGGGGTCGCGCTGACACTTGACCAGCTTCACCACACACTGCAGGACTCGTTGGACTACTTGGAGCGCAAGCAGACTCCGATGACCAACAGCGCGCTGCGGCTACGCACGCCCGACGGGGTCCGCGCGGCGCTCGACGCATTGTCCAACCGCCATCCCGTCACGTGCGTCGAGGGCGGTAGGGAGCCGGTGTGGCGAATCAGGCCCGAAGACGAGCATGAGGCGGCGTTCTACCGCAACACACTCATTGACGCGTTCCTTGAAACGTCCATCGTCGAATTGGCCCTCGCCTACGCCAGGCGGGCCGAGGGAGATCGGTTGGAAGCGTTCTGGAGCCAGGCGATGCGGCTGCGAGACCTGCTGAAGTTCGACTTCTACTTCGCCGACTCGGCAGCGTTCCGTGAGCACGTCGCCGAGGAGATGTCGTGGTTCGAGAACTGGGAGACCCAGGTTGCGGCCGGCGGCGGCGATATCGACAAGCTGCTGCGCGCCAAGCGGCCGCTGATCGCCGGCGCCATGCTGCGGCCGTTCTTCGAGGCCTACGAGATCGTGGCCGACGTGCTGCGTGACGCGCCCGCGGAGATCGACGAGAAGGACCTGACGAAGAAAGCGCTCGGCCTTGGCAACCAGTACGTCGCGCAGAACCGGGTGCACAGCAACGAGTCCGTGTCGGCGCTGCTGTTCGCGACGGCGCGCCAGGTGGTCGCCGACCAGAAGCTGCTGGCGCCCGCCGCCGACCTGGCCGAGCGGCGGACGGCGTTTCGTGACGAGCTGCGCGGCATCCTGCGCGACATGGACAAGGTCGAGCAGTTCTCCCTCGAGCAGTTCTTCGCGCGCGAAGTGGAGCGCCGCGGCCTCGACAACAAACCGGCGTAGCCATCGGTCGTCGCGGCCGAAATCGACGCGCCGGATCGACGACGCCGTCGCCGAGTGGTCGAGCATCTACGACACCGACCCAGTCGCGGCGGCTGTCACCCGCCGGGCGTTCCTGGACCGCTTCGCAGACACGGACACCCTCGTGATCGGCACCCATTTCGGCACGCCGACCGGAGTCAGGGTGCACCGCGGCGGGGCGGCATTCCGCCTATCACCCGCGGGCTAGTACGCACCCACGCCATACCCTGGGCTCATGACCGCCGTGGCCCCCAGTGTGCGCAGCAGCGCCGTCTGGCCGGTGTTCGTCGGCGTCGCGGTGCTTGCCGGCGCGGTCGCCGCAGCCCTCGGTGCGCTGTCACTTGCGGATGCCTTGACCGCCACGGGGCTGCCCGAATCCCGGGCCCGTCACGACCTACGGTTTGCCGTTTGTGCGGGCGGCCGGCGAGATCGCGGCGGCCGCCGCCGTCGGTTCGTTCATGTTCGCGGCGTTCCTGACGCCGCCGCAGGACAACGGTGTGCTCGATGCCGACGGCTACCGCGCGCTGCGGCTGGGCACCGTCGCGTCGGGGATCTGGACCGTCTGCGCGGTGCTGTTGGTGCCGCTGACCATCTCCGACGTCACGGGCCAGCCCGTCGCCTCCCACCTGAGCCCATCGGCCATCTGGTCCGTCGCGAGTCTGGTCGAGATCGCGGGCGCCTGGCGATGGACCGCATTTCTGGCAGCGTTCGTGACCATCGCGAGCATCCCGGTCCTGCGCTGGTCGCCGACGCCGACGCTGTTCGCCGGCTCACTGATCACCCTGCTCCCGCTGGCCCTGACGGGGCATTCGTCGTCGGGCGGCTCCCACGACATGGCCACCAACAGCCTGCTCATCCATTTGGCGGCGGCGACGGTGTGGGCAGGCGGTCTGCTGGCGCTGCTCGCACACGTCCTGCGCCGAGGCGACCACTAGCTACCTGGCCGCGCGCCGGTTCTCTGCGATCGCCCTGTGGTGCTTTGTGGCGATGGCGCTCAGCGGCGTGATCAACGCGCTGGTCCGCATCCGGCCTGCGGAGCTGCTGAGCACCGGCTACGGGCTGCTGGTGCTCGCCAAGGTGACGGCGTTGTGCACGCTCGGCGTGATCGGGTGGTTCCAACGGCGCCGCGGCGTCGCCGCCCTGCGCTCGGATCCGTCGGCGCGAGCCCCGCTCATGAGGCTGGCGCTCGTCGAGGCGATGGTTTTCGGCCTGACCTTCGGCATCGCGGTCGCGCTGGGTCGCACGCCACCGCCTCCGCCACCGATCGTCAATCCCTCGATCCCGGCGGTCGAGATCGGCTATGACCTTGCCGGGCCGCCCACCGTCGCCCGCGTGCTGTTCGACTGGCGGTTCGACCTCGTCTTCGGCACGGCCGCAATCGTATTCGCGCTCGTCTACGTGCTGGCCGTGACGAGGCTGCGGCGCCGCGGCGACGCCTGGCCGGTCGGTCGGACCGTGGCATGGTTGCTGGGCTGCCTGGTGCTGGTGTTCGCGACCTCCTCCGGTGTGGGCCGCTACATGCCCGCAATGTTCAGCATGCACATGGCGGCCCACATGCTGCTGTCGATGCTCACGCCGATCCTGCTCGCGCTCGGGGCGCCGGTGACGCTTGCCCTGAGGGCGCTGCCCGCCGCCGGTCGCGGTGAGCCCCCGGGCGCACGGGAGTGGCTGCTGGCAGCCCTGCACTCCCGGGTGTCCCGGGTGCTCACCAATCCGTTCGTCGCGACCATCGTGTTCGTCGGCGGGTTCTACGCGCTGTACTTCGGCGGGATCTTCGACGCGGCGGTGGACAACCACGCCGCACACCTCGCGATGAATCTTCACTTCCTGCTGAGCGGCTACCTGTTCTACTGGGTGGTCATCGGAGTGGATCCCACGCCACGTCCGATTCCGCCGCTGGCCAAAGTGGGAATGGTGTTCGGATCACTACCGTTTCACGCGTTCTTCGGCGTCATCCTGATGAGCACCAACACCGTCCTCGGGGGAAGCTTCTACAAATCGCTGCAGCTCGACTGGCACACCGATCTGCTCGGCGACCAACGGCTCGGCGGTGGAATCGCTTGGTCGGCTGGGGAAGTCCCGCTGGTGGTGGTGATGATCGCGCTGCTGATCCAATGGCGGCGCGGCGACGAGCGCACCGCCAAGCGACTCGACCGGGCGGCCGACCGCGATGACGACGCCGACCTGGCCGCCTACAACGCCATGCTCGCCCAGTTGGCCCGTCGCGACGACCGGTGAACAGTCGCCGAATGGGAAGTTAACGCACGCTTTTTCGCGAGATGCGTGCCATAAGCGGCCACTTGACGATGACAGGATTGGTGTCGTGGCCGGTATCGACTTCTCGTTGCTCGACGTTCCGCGCGAGCAACCGGTGGGCGATCCGGCCGCCTTCCTGCGCGCAGCCGATCGCGTGGCACTTCGGCGAGGACACCGGTTCACCGTTCTGGTTGCGAGCGGCAGAGACCCTGAGGTTCAACCCGCTGACCGATATCGAGACCTTCGATGATCTGCGGGAGTTTCCGAATCTGCTGGGAGAGCTTCGAAGCGCGTCGGTCGAGGACCTGATCCCGCGAGGCTACGGAGCACCTGCTCCTGTCCCGCTGGTCTTCGAGTCCGGCGGCACCACGGGCGCGCCTAAACGAACGGCCCAACTGCCCGACTGGGTAGAGCAGGTCACCCGTTGGCAGGTCGAGGATTTCGCCGCGGGCGGCTTCGTGCGGGGCGGCGGGCTGGTGTGCCTCATGCCCAGCGGGCCGCACGGCGTCGGCTACTTCTCGCGGTCGGTTTCGGCGCGGTTGGGCTCGACGTTCTACGGCATCGACCTGGATCCGCGCTGGGTGAAGAAGCTGACCGCGCGTGGGGCCCACAGCGAGGTGTCACAGTACGTCGACCATGTCCTCGAACAAGCACAGTTCATCCTGCACACCCAGGACGTCGCCAATCTGCACACGACACCGCCGCTGTTCGATGCGATCGCGCGCGACGACCGGTTGGTGGAGTTGGTGAACGAGAAGATCCGCTATCTCCTGCTGTCCGGCGCGCATGTCGATGTCGACACACTCGAACTGCTGAGAGAGATCTTCCCGCAGACGACCATCACCATGGCGTTCGGCAGCACGATGATCCTGTCGCAGGCGGTCACGCGCATGACCCGGCGAGGGTGATTTCGTGTTCCACCCCCGCGCACCGTATGTCGTGTTCTGGGTGGTCGATCCCGACAGCGGTGCGCCCGTGCCGCACGGTGAGCGCGGCCAGATCGTGATGAACCACCTCAGCAAGGGCATGTTCATCCCGAACAACCTCGAGCGCGACAGCGCCATTCGGATGCCCGGACTCGACGGACAGGTCGGTGATTCGGTGAGTGCGGTCTCACCCGTGGCCACCTTCGAGGGTGAGGCCGTGATCGAGGGCGTGTACTGACCGTGTTCGAGCTGCACGCTCTGGGGCCCAACGGCGAATACCGAACGCGCAACCGCGAATTGATCACCGACGTCGCCGGTGCGCCGGTCGCCGACATGAGCATCGTGCCGCCGTTGTATGTGGCCCGCACCGTGTCCGCGCAACGCAAGGTGCGGCCGCTGCCGCCCGCCGACCGTGAAGCCGCGCTCGCCCGTGCCGCCGACATGTTTCTGACCGACGAGATCGCCGGTCTTGATTTCGACAACTACGTCGACATCACAAGCCGGGTATCGGGACTCCCCGTCGCGGTGGCACGGGGCGACGCCCGCAGCGTCGCCGACGACGTAGGGACGGCCGCCGAATCGGTGCGGCCCGCTCAACCGGCCGGCGCCGCGCGTGACTGGCGCGACACCGGCTCGGGCGGTGCGGTCTGGACTCGGCGCGGAGATGTGTTCGCCGTGCACGCAGCGGGGAACGCTCCTGGGATTCACGGGCTGTGGCCGCAGGCGCTCGCACTTGGCTACCGGGTGGCCGTCCGGCCATCGCGTCGAGAGCCGTTCACCGGACAGCGGTTGATCATCGCGTTGCGGGAGAGCGGGTTTCGCGCCGAAGACGTGGTGTATCTGCCGACCGACTACGCCGGTGCCGACGAGATCGTTCGCGCCGCGGACCTCGCGATGGTTTACGGCGGCACCGACGTCGTCGACAAATACGCATCCGATCCAACCGTGTGGGTGAACGGACCCGGGTGCGCGAAGATTCTCATCACCGCCGACCAGGATTGGCGCGACCACATCGATGTGATCGTCGACTCGATCTGCGCCCATGGGGGCACGGCGTGCGTGAACACCACCGCGGTGCTCTACGAGGGCGATCCCGCCTCGCTGGCGCGGGCCATCGCGGAACGACTTCGCCGCACTCGCGGTGCTGCCGTCGGGGGATGAACAGGCCGTGCTACCCGTCACGTCCGTCGCGGCCGCAAAGGCCATCGCCGATTTCGTGGGTTCGCGGGCCGCCGGGACGACACCGCTGCTCGGTGCGGGTCAGGTGATCGCCGACCTGGGTGACGGCACCGCGGCGTTACGTCCCGCGGTGCACCTGCTCGCTGCCCCCGACCCCGTGAAGCTGAACACCGAGCTGGCGTTCCCGTGCGTATGGGTGTCGCCGTGGTCGCGCGAGGACGGCCTCGAGCCGTTGCGCCGGTCGTTGGTCGTCAACGCCATCACCGCCGACGAGGACCTGATCGACGACCTGATCGACGAGCCGACCATCGGCAATGTCTTACAGCGGTCGGTTGCCGACGTACTACACCGCCCACGACATCCCGCACGACGGATTCCTTGCGGACTTCCTGATGCGCAACAAGGGCTTCGCCCGCAGCTGACCGTCCGCTATCCCCAACGGCCTGTTCCTCCACAGCCGCAGGCCTCCGGCGATGGTCCTGCGCCCCGGTGTCGGCCATCAGGAGGTCAATGGCGGTGTCACCGACGAGCCGGTCAGCCCGGCCCGTCGCAGTAAAAACGGAAGGAATCACCATGTTCGAGACACCGTTTGCCGTCGTCGGCACGATCATCACCGACCCGATCCGCCGCCGGGTCGGCGACCAGGAGGTCTACAAGTTCCGGGTTGCCAGCAATTCGCGGAGGCGCACCGCCGAGGGCAATTGGGAGCCCGGCAACTCGCTGTTCGTGTCGGTCAACTGCTGGGGCAAGGGGCTCGTCAAGGGCGTCGGCGCCTCCCTCGGGAAGGGCGACCCGGTGATCGTTGTTGGATACCTGTACACCAGCGAATACGACGATCGTGAGGGCAACCGTCGTTCGTCGGTGGAAGTGCGGGCCACCGCGGTGGGGCCGGATCTGGCACGAAGCATCGCAAGCGTCGACCGGCTGAAGAGCACGGGCGCGGGCAGCAACGATGCCGCCGATGGCAAGGACGACGAGTCCGACGACGACGCCGAGACCGCAGAGTCCGACGAGGCGGTCGATGTCACGGCGTTAGCGGTTTCGGTGTGAGCGGGCGCAGCCGCTGACGCGCGGTCGGGACGGCCAGTGTCCACGCCTAGGATGGTTCGCGAGCATTACCCAGACCAGAGAGGCAACACCACGGCATGGCCGAATTCATCTACTCGATGCGGAAGGTCCGCAAGGCGCACGGCGACAAGGTGATCCTTGACGACGTCAGTCTGAACTTCCTTCCGGGCGCGAAGATCGGCGTTGTCGGCCCGAACGGGGCAGGCAAGTCGAGCGTCTTGCGGATCATGGCCGGGCTGGACACCCCCAACAACGGTGACGCGCTGCTACAGCCCGGCGCATCGGTCGGCATCCTGCAGCAGGAGCCGCAGCTCGACGAGACCAAGACAGTGCGGGAGAACGTCGAAGACGGCGTGGCCATCAAGGCCAAACTCAACCGGTACAACGAGGTCGCCGAGCTGATGGCCACCGACTACACCGACGAGCTGATGGAGGAGATGGGCCATCTGCAGGAGGAGCTCGACGCCGCCGATGCCTGGGACATCGACTCCCAGCTCGAGCAGGCGATGGACGCGCTGCGCTGCCCGCCACCCGACGAACCCGTGACCCACCTGTCCGGAGGCGAGCGCCGCCGCGTCGCGTTGTGCAAGCTGCTGCTGTCGAAGCCCGACCTGTTGCTGCTCGACGAGCCGACCAACCACCTCGACGCCGAGAGCGTGCTGTGGCTCGAACAGCACCTGGCCGAGTACAAGGGCGCCATCCTGGCCGTCACCCACGACCGCTACTTCCTGGACAACGTCGCCGAGTGGATTCTCGAGCTCGACCGCGGCCGTGCCTACCCGTATGAGGGCAACTACTCGACCTACCTGGAGAAGAAGGCCGAGCGCGTCGCCATCCAGGGCCGCAAGGACGCCAAGCTGCACAAGCGGCTGACCGAGGAACTCGCCTGGGTCCGGTCGGGCGCCAAGGCCCGTCAGGCCAAGAACAAGGCCCGCCTCGGGCGGTACGAGGAGATGGCGGCCGAGGCCGAGAAGACCCGCAAGCTCGACTTCGAGGAGATCCAGATCCCGACCGGGCCGCGGCTCGGCAGCGTCGTTGTCGAGGTCGAGCACCTCGACAAGGGCTTCGAGGGCCGCACAGCTCATCAAGGACCTGTCGTTCACGCTGCCCCGTAACGGCATCGTCGGCGTCATCGGCCCCAACGGTGTCGGCAAGACCACGCTGTTCAAGACGATCGTCGGGCTCGAGCAGCCGGACAGCGGAATCGTCAAGGTCGGCGAGACCGTCAAATTGAGCTACGTCGACCAGAACCGCGGCGGAATCGACCCCAAGAAGAACGTATGGCAGGTGGTCTCCGACGGGCTGGACTACATCGAGGTCGGCCAGAACGAGATGCCGTCGCGGGCTTACGTCTCGGCGTTCGGGTTCAAGGGTCCTGATCAGCAGAAGCCGGCGGGCGTGCTGTCCGGCGGCGAACGCAACCGGCTCAACCTGGCGCTGACTCTCAAAGAGGGCGGCAACCTGATCCTGCTCGACGAGCCGACCAACGACCTGGACGTCGAAACGCTCTCCTCGCTGGAGAACGCGTTGGAGAACTTCCCGGGCTGCGCGGTGGTGATCTCCCACGACCGCTGGTTCCTCGACCGCACGTGCACGCACATCCTCGCGTGGGAGGGCGACGACGACAACGAGGCCAAATGGTTCTGGTTCGAGGGCAACTTCGGCGGCTACGAAGAGAACAAGGTCGAGAGACTTGGGATCGACGCCGCCCGTCCACACAGGGTGACCCACCGCCGGCTCACCCGCGACTAATGTCATCCTGCGGGCCAGCGCGGGTCTGCAGGCCGAGGTCAGGAGCGTCGCATGTCGGTGAATCCGGATGGTGTCATCGGCCGACAGGGGCAACCCCCAGCTGAGATCTTCCACCGTCTCGCGCGGGCGTACCTCGCGACGTACCGCGGACCCCACGGTGATGCACCCGGAGCCGATGCCGCCGTCACCGGACCGGTGAACAGCATTGCTCCGGGCAGGCTGGTGTCACCGGCCCTGGTCGAGGCGCAATACCGACTGGGCGGTCACCGCAGGCTGGGGGAGACTCTGGTCGCCGTGTACCCCGAAGGCGACGCGGGCGGATTCGGCCCTGCGCTGCAGATCGTCACCGACAACGCCACGATGCTGATGGATGCCGTCACCGTGCTGCTGCACCGGCTCGGTGTCGCGTACACGGCCATCATGAACCCGATCTTCCGGGTGCGGCGTGGCCAAGCCGGCGAACTGTTGGAGATCGAGCCGTCCTCCGACGCGTCGTTCCGTGATGGCATCGACGAAACCTGGATCCACGTCGAGCTGGCCAGTTCGGCGAATGACAACGCGCTGGCCGAGGTCGAGAAGCTGCTGCCCAGCGTGCTCGCCGACGCGCGGCAGGTCGCCCTCGACTCGACCGCGATGGCGGCGACGCTGCGCGGTCTGGCCGCCGAACTCGACAGCGACGCAATCCGATTCCCTGGCCCCGACCGCAAGGATGTGGCCGCGCTCTTGCGGTGGCTGGCCGACGGACACTTCGTGTTGCTCGGTTACCAGCGCTGCCCGGTGCATGGCGACCAGTCCTCTGTCGACCCGTCGAGCAGGCTGGGGGTGCTGCGGCTGCGCCTGGACCCGCTGCCGCCGTTGACAACTGGTGACGACCTGTTGGTGCTTGCTCAGGCCACCATGCTCAGTTACCTGCGGTACGGCGCCTATCCGCACATTGTGGTGGTCCGTGAGCAGGTGGCGGGTACCACGATCGAGCACCGTTTCGTCGGCGTGTTCACCGTCGCCGCGATGAATGCCAATGTTCTTGAAATTCCGTTGATTTCGCGTCGTGTCAACGATGCCATGGCGATGGCCCAGCGTGATCCCGGTCATCCCGGCCAGCTGCTGCTCGACATCATCCAGACCATTCCGCGGTCGGAGCTCTTCGCGCTCGACGCCAAGGATCTGCTGGACATGGCGATGGCCGTTGTCGACCTCGGGTCGCGGCGACGCACCCTGTTGTTCATGCGGGTCGACCAGCTCGCCCACTTCGTCTCGTGCTTGGTGTACCTGCCCCGCGACCGGTACACCACCGCCGTGCGGCTGGAGATGCAGGATATTCTGGTCCGCGAGTTGGGCGGGGTCAGCATCGATTACGCTGCCCGCGTCAGTGAATCACCCTGGGCAGTAGTCCATTTCACGGTTCGCCTACCCGAGGGTCCTCGTACTCAGCCGGTGGATGTCTCGCTGGGGAACGAGACGCGCATTCAGGACCTGCTGACCGAGGCCGCCAGGACCTGGGCCGACCGGCTACTCGGCGCCGTGAAGACCGGATCGATCGCACAGGCCACGGCGGAGCATTACGCCCAGGCCCTCCCCGAGGTGTTCAAGCAGGCTGTTCCGCCACTGGTTGCGATCAACGACATCGCGATCATCGAAGAACTGCAGGACAATTCGGTCAAGCTGGTCCTTGCCGACACCGACGTCGGCGGGGTCTCGCACCTCACCTGGTATCTGGGTGGACGGTCGGCCTCGTTGAGTGAGCTGCTGCCGATGCTGCAGTCCATGGGCGTCACCGTGCTCGAAGAGCGCCCGTTCACCGTGACCCGTCCCGACGATTTGCCGGTCTGGATCTATCAGTTCAAGATTTCGCCGCACCGCGGGATTCCGGAGGCGCCGCAGGGCCCGGCGCGAGACGCCATGGCGGAACGGTTCGCCGATACCGTGACGGCGATCTGGCACGGCCGCGCGGAGATCGACCGGTTCAATGAGCTGGTTCTCCGCGCGGGTCTCAACTGGCAGCAGGTGGCGGTGCTGCGCAGCTATGCGAAGTACCTGCGGCAGGCCGGCTTTCCCTACAGCCAGTCGCACATCGAGACCGTCATCAACGACAACCCGCATACCGCGCGATCGCTCGTCGAGCTTTTCGAGGCCATGTTCGATCCTTCAGACGCGCCGACGCACCGCGATGCGCAGGCCGCGGCCGCGGCGGTCGCCGCGGACATCGACGCGTTGGTCAGCCTGGACACCGACCGGGTGCTGCGCGCCTTCGCCTCGATGATCCAGGCGACGTTGCGCACCAACTACTTCGTCACCCGCCCGGAATCGGCGCGGCAGCAGAACGTGCTGGCGTTCAAGCTGAATTCGGAGCTCATCGACGAACTTCCGCTTCCGCGGCCGAAGTTCGAGATATTCGTTTACTCGCCGCGTGTGGAGGGCGTGCACCTGCGGTTCGGCTTCGTCGCCCGTGGTGGCCTGCGGTGGTCGGACCGCCGCGAGGACTTCCGCACCGAGATCCTCGGCCTCGTCAAAGCGCAAGCCGTGAAGAACGCGGTCATCGTGCCCGTCGGTGCCAAGGGCGGATTCGTCGTCAAGCATCCGCCGCTGCCCACCGGCGACCCCGCGGTCGACCGGGATGCCGCAAGGAACGAGGGCGTCGCCTGCTACACGCTCTTCATCTCCGGACTGCTCGACGTCACCGACAACGTCGACAAGGCGACCGGCGGTGTCGTCACTCCGGCGAATGTGGTGCGACGCGATGGCGATGACGCGTACCTCGTGGTGGCGGCCGACAAGGGCACCGCGACCTTCTCCGACATCGCCAACGGGGTCGCCGAGTCGTACGGGTTCTGGCTGGGCGACGCGTTCGCGTCGGGCGGGTCCGTCGGCTATGACCACAAGGCGATGGGCATCACCGCCAAGGGCGCGTGGGAGGCCGTCAAACGCCACTTCCGTGAGATGGGCGTCGACACCCAGTCGGAGGATTTCACCGTCGTCGGCGTCGGCGACATGAGCGGTGACGTGTTCGGCAACGGAATGCTGCTCTCAGAACACATCCGGCTGCTCGCCGCGTTCGATCACCGCCACATCTTCATCGACCCCAATCCGGATGCCGGGATCTCGTGGAACGAACGGAAGCGACTGTTCGATCTGCCGCGGTCCAGCTGGGAAGACTACGACAAGTCACTGATCAGCGAGGGCGGCGGTGTGTACAGCCGCGAGCAGAAGTCGATTCCCGTCAGTCCGCAGGCGCGGGCGGCTCTGGGCATCGCCGAGGACCTCGAGGAGATGACGCCGCCGGCCCTGATGAAGGCGATCCTCAAGGCACCCGCCGATCTGCTGTTCAACGGCGGTATCGGCACGTATGTCAAGGCGGAGACCGAATCCGACGCCGACGTCGGTGACCGCGCCAACGATCCGGTGCGCGTCAACGGAAATCAGGTGCGCGCCAGGGTGATCGGGGAAGGCGGCAACCTCGGCGTGACGTCTCGGGGCCGCATCGAGTTCGATCTGGCCGGAGGCCGGGTCAACACCGACGCGCTGGACAATTCCGCGGGCGTCGACTGCTCCGACCATGAGGTCAACATCAAGATCCTGATCGACTCGCTGGTGACCGCGGGCAAAGTGAACGCCGCCGATCGCACCGAGCTGTTGCTGTCGATGACCGACGAGGTCGGTCAGCTGGTGCTGACCGACAACGAGGACCAGAACGATCTGATGGGCACCAGCCGCGCCAACGCGGCCAGCCTGCTTCCCGTGCACGCGCGGATGATCAAGGACCTCGTCGCCGACCACGGGCTCAACCGCGAGCTCGAAGCGCTTCCGTCCGAGAAGGAGATCGCTCGGCGTACCGAGGCCGGAATCGGTTTGACCTCACCGGAACTGGCGACGCTGATGGCCCACGTGAAGTTGGCTCTCAAGGACCAGCTGCTGTCCAGCGACATCCCCGACCAGGAAGCGTTCGCGGCCCGCCTGCCCTCCTACTTCCCGTCGCAGCTACGCGACCAGTTCGGCAGCGACATCCGCTCGCACCAGCTACGACGAGAGATCGTCACCACCATGCTGGTCAACGATCTCGTCGACACCAGCGGCATCTCATACGCATACCGCGTCGCAGAAGATGTCGGAGTCGGGCCGGTCGATGCTGTGCGCAGTTATGTCGCCACGAACGCGATCTTCCGCGTTGGCGAGGTGTGGCGCCAGATCCGCGCCGCGGATGTGCCGGTGGCGGTTTCGGACCGGATGACACTGGACCTACGGCGGCTGATCGACCGGGCAGGCCGCTGGCTGCTCAATTTCCGCCCGCAGCCGTTGGCGGTCGGCGCCGAGATCAATCGATTCGCCCAGAAGGTGGCCACGCTGACTCCGCAGATGTCGCAGTGGCTGCGTGGGGACGACAAAGCCATCGTGGAGAAGGAAGCCGGCGAGTTCCGGGAGCAGGGTGTGCCCGATGACCTCGCCTATACGGTCGCGACCGGGCTCTATCAGTACAGCCTGCTCGACGTCATCGATATCGCCGACATCATCGACCGCGACCCGGCCGAAGTCGCCGACACGTACTTCGCGCTGATGGACCACCTCGGCAGCGACGCGCTGCTGTCGGCGGTGTCTCGCCTCGAGCGAGATGACCGCTGGCATTCGTTGGCGCGCTTGGCGATTCGCGACGACATCTACGGCTCGATGCGGTCACTGTGCTTCGATGTGCTTGCCGTAGGCGAGCCGGACGAGACCGGCGAGGAGAAGATCGCCGAGTGGGAGACGACGAACAGCTCACGGGTGGCGCGGGCGCGCAAAACGCTGACTGAGATCAAGCAGGACGAGGTGCAGGACTTGGCGACCCTGTCGGTGGCCGCCCGCCAGATCCGCAGCATGGTCCGTCAGAGTGGAACGGGGACACCTGGGTGACTGGCGATGAGCGTCTTGCGCAAAGAGCATCGACCCTGGCTTTTGTCACCGCTGTTCCCGTGCGGTGGTCTGACATCGACATGTACCAGCACATCAACCACGCCACGATGGTCACCATCCTCGAAGAGGCCAGAATCCCTTTCCTGCGTGAGCCGTTCGGCGCCGAGATCACGACGATCGGGCTGCTGATCGCCGAGGTCAACATCGCCTACAAGGGCCAGCTGCGACTGATCGATTCGCCACTGCAGGTGACGATGTTCAGCAAGCGGGTGCGGGCCGTCGACTTCACGATCGGCTATGAGGTGCGCCCGGCGCACGCAACGCCGGACACCAAGCCGTCGGTGATCGCCGATACGCAGCTGGCCGCCGTTCATATCGACGAGCAACGGCTGCAACGACTTACCCCCGCACAACGCGAGTATCTGTCGCGCTATCAACGATGAGCGGTGCAGAGCGCGGCATTTGGCTCGACGATGTCACGCACCGAGAGGATCTCGCGACCTTCGCCGAACGGGCGTTGCGGCTCGATGAAGCGGCCGTGATCCGGCTGCGTGAGCGCCCGGGCGGATTGGTGGTCGCCTGGGTGGCAACAGGTTTCGACGTACTGGCCAGCCGCGTGGTGGGCGGTCGCGTGACGCCTGCGGACCTGTCTGCCGGCGCGGACGCCCTGGCGGCCGGGCTCACCCAGATGGACCGCGGCGGCTTCGTCGAGCCTGGCTTCGGGATGGATTCGGCTTGGCGCGGCGCACTGCCGCCCGAAACGGGCTTCGTGCACCTCGACGATGTGCCCGCGCGTGCCGTGCTGGACCTCGCGCAGCGGGGAGTCGCGCTGGCCAAGGAACATTCCAGCGGTCAGGGACCGCCGGCGTCGCTGCTGGATCAGGAGGTGGTCGCGGTCAGTTCGGGCGACACCAGTGTCGGCGTTCCGATGCGCTGTGTATTCGCCCTGACCGCAATGGGTTTCCTGCCACAGTCCGCGGCGGCCGGGCTCGAGCCCGACTCCGTTGCGGCTGACGAGATCGTTCGCGTGCGCGTGCATCCGTCGTGGCTGCGTATCGACGCGCGCTTCGGCTCGGTGTACCGCAGGCGCGGCGATCCCGCGCTGGTGCTGCGCTAACCCAGCTTCCGCTCGGCAAAAGGGGCGTTAGACGAGCCAGGCGGCGGTGTTCGGGGGCAACTCGCCGTCGGCCACCTCGCCGCTCGCCAGCAGCACCTCGCCCGCTGGCAGCGGCATCGCGCGACGGCCTGCATTGAGTGCGCAGACCAGCCCGCCGCTGCGCCGGAACACCAAACCGCCTGCGGGGGAGTCCAGCCATTCGATCGCTGTACCGTCGAATTCGGCACGGCTGCGGCGCAATTCGATCGCCCGACGGAAGAACGACAGGGTGGATGCGGGATCGTCGAGTTGCCGTTCCACCGTCAGCGCCGCCCACTCCGGCGGAAGCGGCAGCCAGGTGTCGGGGTCGGTGGAGAAGTCGAACGGGGGTGCATCGCCGGACCACGGCATCGGCACCCGGCTGGCGTCCCGGCCGCGTCGGGTGTGTCCGGACCGTTCCCATACCGGGTCGCGCAACGCTTCGTCGGGCAACTCGACGTTGGGCAGGCCCAGCTCCTCGCCGTTGTAGAGGAACACCGCGCCCGGCAGCGCGAGCATCGCCAGTGCCATCGCCCGCGCCCGGGCCAGGCCGATGGGCCCGCCGCCGTAGCGGGTCGGTTCGCGGTCGACGTCGTGGTTGGCCAGCGTCCATGTCGGTGTGGCGCCCGCGATCGCCGCGGCAGCCATGGAGTTCTCGATGGCGCCGCGGATGTCGTCGGCGTCGAACTCCGCCCGCAGCAGCCGGAAGTTGAACCCGAGGTGCAGCTCGTCGGGCCGCACATACCGGGCGAATTGCTCGTTGTCGTAGACCCACACCTCGCCGATCGCCACGGCGTCCGGGTAGTCGTTGAACACCGAGCGGATCTGGCGGTGAATGTCGTGCACGCCGTCGTTGTTGAAACGCGGGTCGTCGTCCATGTCGGCCAGTAGCACTTCGGCCTTGATGACCTCCATGTCGGGCAGCCCCGGCGGCTTGGCCATTCCGTGCGCGACGTCGATGCGAAACCCGTCGACGCCACGCTCGAGCCAGAACCGCAGTGTCTTCTCGAGGTCGTCGAATACCTCGGGGTTGTCCCAGTTCAGGTCCGGCTGCTCGGCGTCGAACAGGTGCAGATACCACTGGCCGGGGTTGCCGTCGGCCTCGACGACGCGGCTCCACGCGGGCCCGCCGAAGATCGACACCCAGTTGTTCGGCGGATGAACGCCGCCCGGCCCGGTGCCGTCGCGGAAGATGTAGCGGTCGCGTTGGTCGCTGCCGGGGCTCGAGGCCAGTGCCGCCTGAAACCACGGATGCGCGGAGCTGGTGTGGTTGGGCACCAGGTCCATCGTGAGCTTGATGCCGTGACCGTGCGCCGCGTCGATCAAGCGCTCGAACGCCGCCATGCCGCCGAACAGCGGATCGATGTCGCGGGGGTCGGCCACGTCGTAGCCGTTGTCGGCCATGGGGGAGACCATCACCGGGTTGAGCCAGATCGCGTCGACGCCCAGCGCCTCGAGGTAGTCCAGCTTCGCGGTCACGCCGTCGAGGTCGCCGACGCCGTCGCCGTCGCTATCCCGGAACGAGCGCGGATACACCTGATAGAACAGCGCGTGCGACCACCACGGCGCAGGAGTCGGATCGGTCATCAGAACGGCGAGTTCACCATCGAGTGCGCGGCCATCTCCAGGTAGGCGAGCAGGTCCTTGCGATGCTCGTCGTCGAGCGTCGCAGAGTCGATCTCCGCGACGGCGGTGTGCATGCACCGCAGCCACGCGTCGCGCTCTAGGTAGCCGATCTTGAACGGTGCATGCCGCATCCGCAACCGCGGATGGCCGCGCTGATCGGAGTAGGTCCGCGGGCCGCCCCAGTACTGCTCGAGGAACATCCGCAGGCGAACCTCCGCGCCGTCGAGGTCGTCCTCGGGATAGATCGAGAGCAGGATCTCGTCCTCGCGTACTAGCTGGTAGAACCGCGCCACGATCGCTCGAAACGTCTCGTGGCCACCGACTTCGTCGTAGAACGACCGCTGCGACTGTGTCACGCCTCCATTGTGTCCTGTCGCGGGATCCGGCCGCTCAGCCGGTGGCGTCACCCGTTGTTCATTGGACTGACCTGCGAACACGGTCAGAATTGTCGTGCGATTGACAGGAATCCATGGTGGACTGTCGGTCGGAGGACGTATGGCGCATCGCAAGAAAGGCCTGTCCAGAAGGGCAGGCCACCTGCATCACGGCGCCGCGGGCGTATCAGGGCCTGCGGTATCGCATGCGCAGTCGCGCGTCCTGCACAGCGTCGACACCCATCCGCCAAGTACTAACGACGGCTCCATCTGGGGCCGTCGGCGAGTGCTCCTGCTGAACTCCACGTACGAACCGTTGACCGCTCTGCCCATGCGGCGGGCGGTCATCATGCTGATGTGTGGCAAAGCCGATGTGGTCCACGACGATCCGGGCGGCCCGGTGATTCACTCCGCGACGCGCTCGGTCGTCGTGCCGTCGGTGATCCGTCTGCGGTCCTTCGTGCGGGTGCCCTATCGCGCTCGGATCCCCATGACCAGGGCGGCGCTGATGCACCGCGACCGGTTCCGCTGCGCCTACTGCGGGGGCAAGGCGGACACCGTCGACCATGTGGTGCCGCGCAGCCGCGGTGGCGAACATTCGTGGGAGAACTGCGTGGCCGCCTGCTCGACATGCAACCACCGCAAGGCCGACCGCTTGCTCGCCGAGCTGGGCTGGACGCTGCGCTCCGTGCCCGTCCCGCCGAAGGGACAGCACTGGCGGCTGCTGTCCAGCGTGAAGGAACTCGACCCCGCGTGGGTGCGATACCTGGGTGAGGGCGCGGCCTAGCTGGCTGCGATAGGGTTTGCGACGTGAGCACCGCATTGACTCATTCCCTCCTCGGAGGCGTTCCGCTGGCCATCACGCTGGCGTTGATCGCGCTGATCTGGGGCATCGGCAAGAACCGCAAGGGTCCGCACCCCGCGACCTACAAGATGTCCGATCAGTGGACGCACGCGCCGATCCTGTGGGCGTCCGACGAACCCGCCGACCACGGCCATGGAGGCCATGGTTCGCACCCGTTGACCATAGGAGGCGGCGCCAGTGGCAAGTGGTGAGGTCGCGACCGTCGCATCCGGCGAAGTCGCCGAGCTGCCCAGCGGTTCCGTCGTAACGTCCAGCGGGCGCATCTCCGGGGTCACCGAACCCGGAGCACTGTCGGTGAACTATCCGTTCCCGGTCAAGGATCTGGTCGTCCTCGACGACGCGCTCAAGTACGGCTCCCGCTCCGCCAAGGCCCGCTTCGCGGTGTATGTCGGCGATCTCGGCGCCGACACCGCGGCGAGGGCCCGCGAGATCCTGGCCAAGGTGCCGACGCCCGGCAACGCGGTGCTGCTGGCGGTGTCGCCGAACCAGAAGGCGATCGAGGTGGTGTACGGCAGCGACGTCAGCGGCCGCGGCATCGAAGAATCCGCGCCGTTGGGAGTGTCGGCCGCCGCTGCGTCGCTCAAGGACGGCAACCTGATCGATGGGCTGATCAGCGCCGTTCGGGTGATGAGCGCAGGCGTTTCACCGCGCTGACCCAGTCCGCGGCTCGAACGAATTGAATTGCTGCGCTGAGCAACCCCGCGCAGACCATAGACTTCATTTTGGTCTGTGTGCAGAGGAGTGCAACGGTGGGAGTGCTCGACGGATTCGAGTCGACGTGGTCGAACGCGCGGTTGACCTTCGGAGAGGGAACCCCGCAAGAGGGTGCGCAGTACGACAACAGCGGTAAATTGCGCCAGCTGCAATCCAACGTCCAGTCCGCGAAGCCCGGCTCCGGGTGGACCGGCTCGGCGTCTGATTCCTATGGCTCCGCGAACGAGAAGCAGGCCCGCGTCATCGGGGGGATCGCAGACGTCGACCAGCGGCTGCGCACCGAGATCGACCGGTCGGCGCAGGTGGTCATCGGCCGGACGGCAGAATCTCGATTCGGTGCGGCAGTGGGTGTACGACGCGGCCGCGACGGTTCCGCCCGGGGAGAACCGCGACCGCATGCTGTACCCCATTGTCAGCAAGGGGGCCGGCGAAATCGCCGACATCCTCAAGAAGTCCAACGGTGACCTGAGCACCATCGCGGGCCGGATCCAGGGGCTCGGTGGCGAGTACCAGATGCTCGGCGGCGATCCCAAGCAGGGCCCGGTCCGGACGGTCAGGGTCCCGAGACACTCACCGAAGAAGAACGGAAGAAGCAAGAAGAAGAGGAGATCAAGAAGCGGGCGCAGGCGGACGTCAAGGCGGCGCTGGACGGCGACAAGAACGCGATCCAGCGCGTCCAGAACGTGTTGAACACCATCAGCCCGCAGCAGCAGACCGGCCAGCCGAAGCTGAACCCCGAGCAGCAGGCCTATCTGAGCCAGATGCAGGCGCAGCAGAAGCTGCGAAGCGTTGACCAACTGCAGGAGGCCGCGAACAAGGGTGCCAAGGGCATCATGGCCGACTCCTGGCAGCTGATGAGCAACCCGAAGCTCGAGTTCCCGAAGACCGATTCGGTCGACGGCGCGCTGCAGGGCACCGAGATGGTCAAGGGCGGGTTCAACCAGCTGCCCGACAGCGTGCAGTCGACCATCAATTCGCCGGGTATCCAGCAGCACGAGAACCTGCAGAAGATCGCCGACATCGTCAACGGCGGCGCGGCCAATGGCTACTTCCAGCACGACACCGATCTGGACCGCGGTTTGATGCACAAGGTCGCGGACATGATGGAGGACCCGAAGTGGCGGGCCGACGATCCGCCGTTCGATGTGCCCGGCAACTGGCCGTGGGAAGATCACCGCCCACCCCACGCGGAGCTGGAACGGGTGGCCCAGGACATCTTCCACGCGGTCGGCAACGACCATCAGGTCGTGCACGACGCGGTCACCGGACACGTGGAGCCGGGCAACGAGTTCCGCGACAAGTTCAAGGTCAACAGCGACCACTTGATGTACAACCTCACCCACGAGGCGTGGGACGACAAGGGTGCTTCCGCGGGCTCGCTGTTCGACTGGATGGACAATTCGGCCGACCGGGTCCGGAGGCGCAGATCGCCGGCGAAACCGCGCGTTCGGTCAGTGAATACATCGGCAACCACCCGGACCTGAATTCACTCAACGGCGGCAACACCGTGGGCCTGGACGGAACGCACAAGCTCGGGGAGGTGAACCCGCATCTCGTGCGAGGGTTCGCGGAGGGGCTCTCGCCTTACGTCAACAACATCGCAGGCACCGGAGGCGGGCTTGCCAGTTTCGGCGGCATGCTCGACGATCCCGGGCAGGTCCAGGACGGAACCCTGCCCGAAGCCAAGAACCTTTTCTCCGTGCTCAACGGTGATCCCGACGCCGCCAAGGTCTTCAACGGCGCGGCACTCGGTCAGGCGATGTTGCACGACACCGCGTACGCCGCAGCATCCCGATTCCGGCGAGAAGCCGCAGTCTTTCTACGACAGCGCGACCTTGCGCGCGTTGGTCGATGTCGGCATGGACCAACAACATCGACACCACGGGCAAGAACCAGGCGCAGATCGACCGTGAGCTCTACGGGGCCAAGAGCGCGGCGTTCGACTATGGGTTGGAGGGTCTGAAGAAGGCCGGGGGCGCCGCCATCCCGGGTGTTGGTAGTCAGATCAGCGGCGAGGCCCTGTCGCATCTCGGTCCCGCGGTCAAGGACAGCATCATCGGTCCGCCACCGGCCCGAGCCGGGTCAACCAGAACCCCTCCCGCGCTTCGCATCCGAGCGCGCCGAAGCCGAGATGCTCAACTCGCTAACTCGTCGGCATCGCGATCAAAGATCTGCCGCAGGAGTACCGGGGAGACTGGCGGTACCGTTCTCAGCTTCGAGCAGATGTACGCGAAGGACCACAACCTGATCACTCCGGGGCAGTATGCAATACAGTCAATACTCCATCAACTACGACACTCGGGCTCGACTTCCAGGACACCCACATCAAGGACCGTCACGACCAGGTGACCGCGAACAAACTCCAGACCCGACCAAATGATCAAGGGGTTCACGAGTGCTGGCGGTCATCCTCCTGTCGGTGCTTGTTCAGTGCCGGCTGCAGATCCGAAACTCCGGACAAGCCCGAATCCGCCCCGGCGGGTTGGCCCGAGGACCTACGCAATTTCAGCATCGTGTGGACCGGCGAAAGGGTATCGACCTCGTCGCCGGTCCGGCGGTTCCGGTGCGCGCCTATATCGAGTCGTTCTTACTTGGCAAACTGACCGGCGATGACAAATACCTCTACCCAGGTTTTGCCGACGCGGTAGAAGAGAAGTTGCGACCGGGTGGATCATCGGCGGGCAGGCGTGGGTCGGCACAATGACGAATCATCTTCTGTCCGTGGACTCCTCGGGCGGCGACGTGACCGCAATCGGCTGCATGTACACCTACAACGCCGCATCGCCACACGGCGACGATGAGTACGAGGCTCAGGCCGTTCCACCGGGCGCTCCCGAGGCGGGCATCATCGCGTTCAAGGTGACGCTGTCCGCGCCGTCGGAATCCTCCGGTCCGGATGGACCGCAGCAGGGGCCTTCGCGCGCACCGTCCGACAATGTCTTCGGGGGCTACAAGGTCACGGGTTATTTCGGCGGCTACTTCAGCGCCGAGGGGGCGGATCCGGTCTGGCCCGAGAACGTACCAGTCAACCGCCGACTGCATCGCCAAGGCGCCGGATCCCCTCGAGCGGCGGAAGTATCTGTCCACGAACTTCCTGTCGCGCAGCGAATTTGCGACCCTGCCCGCCGCGCCCGGGTGGCCGGCCAAACCCGCTAGCTGACAGCGGCCGCCGTCAGCGTCCTACGGATTTCGATATAGCGCTCCAGGAACTTCCGCTCGTCCAGCCGCTTTCGGCGCAGCCAGCCGGTGACCTCGTCGTTGCACTTGCTGGTGTTGCACGAAGCACATGCGGGCACGACGTTGTCGATGGTGTAACGCCCACCCCGCGAGATGGCCATGACGCAGTCCCGCTGCAATGCGCGGTCGTTCGCACCGCAGTACGCACAGCCGTTCCAGGCCTTCTTGAGTGCCACCCATTGCTCGACGGTGAGGTCGTTTTCGACCGCGGCTACCCGGCGCTTGCGCCTGCGGGCGGCGCGTGCCCTACGACTTCGATTGACCGCCACCTGAAAAGGATGCCTCGCGAGCGTGCGCGAACCGCCGAGGGAATGCGGCGTGTCGGCATGCAGACACGCACGCTCGCGGAAAGGGTGGGAGGTCAGCTGGCGTCGAATCCCCTTGCCCGAAGTGCGCGCTCCACACCTGCGCGGCCCTCGACCACCAGCCTTCGCAGCGACGGCGGCACGATCCGCATCGGCGAGAAACTCGTCGGCAGCGGCCAGGCTGTCCCGGCTGATGTCCCACGACGGGTACAGGCCGATGACGACCGTCTGCGCGACCTCGCTCGACCGCCGCTCCCAAACACCGGATATCGCGCCGAAATACTTTGCGCGGAACGGCGCCAGAAGCTCACCTTGGCCGGGCCGGACGAACCCGGTCACGATCGCGCGAGTGGTGATGTTGGCGATCGTGTCGTCCTCGATCACCTGCTCCCACGCCGCGTCCTTGACGGCGGCCTGCGGTCGTGCGGCCGAGGCGGCTGCGGCGTTGCGCCTGCCCGCCGCGGTCGGATCCTGGGCAGCCTCAGAGTCGATGAACGGTGTCGCCGTGCCGTCGGCGTCGACGTCTCCGCTGGCCGCCAACGCGGTGACGATGCGCCAGCGCAGGTCGGTGTCGATCACCAGGCCGGGCAGATTCACCGCCGCCGGCTCGTTGTCCAGCAGCGTGGCAAGCACGGCGACGTGGTTGCGCGACAGCACCGACGTGCACAGTGCGTTGACGTACACGAGCTGGTGATCCGAGCCGGGCGCCGACTCGCGGGCCAGATCCAGCAGCCGGTCGCCGAATGCGGGCCAGCCGGCATCGGCCGCCCACCCGGGGTCGGCGTAAGAGCCGAGCGCAGTCTGAGCCTGCATGAGAAGGCGTTGCGCCACACCGACTTCGGACTCGGCATGCACGCCGCTCATGACGAGGGCGACGAAGTCACGCGCCTTCAGCTCCGCTTCGCGAGTCATCTCCCACGCTGCCGACCACGCCAGCGTGCGGGGCAGCGGGTCGGCGATGTCTGCGATGCGGCAGAGCATCGTCGACAGTGACTCGGGGTCGAGGCGCAACGAGCAATACGTCAGATCATCGTCGTTGACCAGGATCAGCTTGCCCCGCGAAACACCTTGCAGTGCAGGGATATCCGTGATCTCACCTTCGACGTCGAGTTCCTCGCGGTGGGTCCGGACCAGCTTGCCGTTGCCATCGTCGTCGTAAATCCCGACCGCCAAGCGGTGTACCCGGGTCTCACCCGCGCCCGGCTGGGCGCCGCTCTGGGCAATCGCAAAGCGGGTGAACCGACCGTCGGCGTCGAGGTCGAAATCGGCGACGCAGCGTGTTGAGTCCGGTGGTCTTGAGCCACTGCCTGCCCCACCCCGAGAGATCACGGCCCGACGCCTTCTCCAGCGCACCCAGTAGATCTCCGAACGTCGCATTGCCAAATGCGTGGTCGCGGAAGTAATCCCGCAAGCCGGACAGGAACTCCTCCAGCCCGACATAGGCCACCAGTTGCTTGAGCACGCTGGCGCCCTTGGCGTAGGTGATCCCGTCGAAATTGACCTCGACGGCGGCCAGGTCGGGGATGTCTGCGGCCACCGGGTGCGTCGAGGGCAGTTGGTCCTGCCGGTAGGCCCACGACTTCTCGACGTTGGCGAACGTCGTCCACGCTTCGGTGAATTCGGTGGCGTCGGCCTGGCAGAGCACCGAGGCGAAGGTGGCGAACGATTCGTTGAGCCACAGGTCGTCCCACCACTGCATGGTGACCAGGTCGCCGAACCACATGTGGGCCATCTCGTGCAGCACGGTCTCCGCGCGGCGCTCGTAGGAGGCCCTGGTCACCTTGCTGCGGAAGACGTAGTCCTCCAGGAACGTCACTGCGCCGGCGTTCTCCATCGCGCCCGCGTTGAACTCGGGGACGAACAGCTGGTCGTACTTGCCGAACGCGTACGGCACGCCGAAGTTCTTGTGGTAGAAGCCAAACCCTTGCTTGGTTTGAGTGAAGAGCCGCTCATGGTCCATGAATTCGGCCAGAGATTCGCGGCAGTAGAGGCCAAGAGGGATCTCGCCGTGCTCGTCGGAGTAGGTGTCACTCCAGTGCGCATACGGCCCCGCGATCAGCGCGACGAGATAAGTGCTCATGCGCGGTGTCGTGACGAAGGTGTGCACATGCGCATCTCCCTCGCCGTGCACGTGCCCGCTCGCGCCGTTGGAGATGACTCGCCAGTTCAGCGGCGCGGCAACCATGATGTCGAACGTGGCCTTCAGGTCGGGCTGGTCGAAGCACGCGAACATCCGCTTGGCATCGGCGGTTTCGAACTGCGAGTAGAGGTACACCTCACCGTCGACCGGGTCGACGAAGCGGTGCAGGCCCTCGCCGGTGTTGGAGTACCGGCAGTCGGCGTCGACGACCAGGGTGTTGCGCTCCAAGAGTCCGGTCAGAGGGATGCCGGTCGACTCGTTGTAGCCCGACACATCGATGTCGCGCCCATTGAGGGTGGCGCTGCGAACCCGGTCGGCGGCGATGTCGATGTAGGTGTCGGCGCCGGCCAGCGCGTCGAACTCGACGGTCGTGACGGATCGGAAGGTGCGCTCGCCGGGATGGCCGTTGCCGTCCGTCAGGTCGAGGCTGATGCGATAGGAGTCAACGGTGACCAGCGCGGCGCGCTCGACGGCTTGGTCGCGCGTGAGATTTGGGAGTACCACGCGTCCAACCTAGTGGCCTGACCCCGGCGCGGCTTGTCACAGGCCAGGTATCGGCAACCCGCTCAGCGCACCCAGTCCGTTCAGCCCATTGATGTTGTTCAAGAACGTGCCGTTGCCGAGGGACGACATCGCAGACGGGCAGTACATCGATATGGCGATGCCCGTGAAGAAGGCCGCCATGTCGGGGTTGATGCCGTTGTTGGTGACGGTGGAGTAGACCGACGCAAGCGACTTGCCCGGCTCGACCAGCATCGGGCAGACCGACTGACCGAGCTGCTCGGTGGCCGCCGGATCGTTGTAGCCGACGCCTGCCTCAGTCAGAGCTGCGAGGAATGTGTTGTCGACGGGGTCGGCGGAGGCCGGTGCCGCGAATAGTGCCGCTGCGGTAGTGAGACAGGCGGCAACGGTGAGTGCGCGGACGGAAAGGATCATTGAATTTGTTCACTTTGGTAACAATTCTTTACAGCGGTCACATCCGAAACACGATTCGGTAACCGTTCGCATACGTCGGCGTTTCTTAGGCCGGTTCAGACGGCTGCTCGGTCTAGGCGACACCCCCGTTTGGCGACAAAGCTGGGGAATTTCTCCGCATATTCGCCGAATTTGGGCACAAACGTGGGGAAACACCCGATTCCTCGGCGCCGGTTTCTTCATAAATTCAATGGAGACACGACGGACCACGACAGCGGGACGGGAGACCGATGCACGGCGCATCCGGGTACGCGCGGCATATCGCCAGAGCAGCAGCTCTGGCGATGGCGTTCGGACTCGGCGTGGCAGTGGCGACCTCGCCGGGAATCGCCTGGGCCGATCCGGACTCGAGCGCAGGCGCGTCGGCGCCCGACGCGCCGGAGCAGGGCCAGGGCCCTGACGCTTCACCGGCACCGGGTTCGCCGGAACCCGGCTACGTCGCTGCACCGCAGGAATCGTCTGTATCTGTCGGCGTCGGCACATCCCCCGAGACGCTGGCAGCGGGTGATTCACCCGAGGTGACGTACGGAAACTCGGACGGGGCTGCCACCGCGACAGTCGACGAAATCGACCGCGACGCCGCGATCGTCCAGGAGGCCGAGGCGCAGTCGTCGACCCCGGGCGACCCAGCGCCACAAGCCGCTGACGCAGCGGCGTCCGCCGTCGAATCCACACCTTCCGATGGTCGCTACTTCCGGGCTGCCGCAGGTCGGCCCGGGGCTGGACGCCGGCGCCGCCGTCAGGGGGGAGAGGGCGGTGCCGGCCATATCGCGTGGACCGGCAGTTCCCGCGCCTGACCGGTCGGGAGCAGAGATCACCGTAGGCCTCGCGGCCGGGGCGTCGACGATGGGATCGGCCGGCCGCTCTGCCGAGGCCATGACCAAGACGGCCGTACTGTCGGCCATCGAGGGCGCTGCTGCGCCGAGTGCCGGCGACACCGACGGCCTGATGGCGCTGCCGGGCACGTTTCTCAACGTCGCGTCGGGGTTGTTGACCGCGGTCCTCGCCCCGTTGGTCGTGTCCGGTCCGGCCTCCCCGGCTGACACGCCGTTGCTGTGGGCACTGCTCGCGTGGGCACGCAGGCAGTTCGGAAACACCCGACCCAGCGTGGCGGCCTTCACGCGCGACGCGAGCGACGAGTTGGGCAACGTCAAGCTCACCCTCGACGTGACCGACGTCAACGGGGCCGCGGTCAGCGCCGGGCCACACATGAGCGCGGTTGCGGTGGCGATTCCCGTTTCGCCCAACGGCGCTCCGGTCCACTCGGCGGGCATGACATCGACCGTCGACCCCGACACAGGGTGGGTCATCGGATATGTCTTCTCGGAGGATCCCGACGACGACCGGGTGAGTTACAGCGGTAGCGGCCCGACGCGCAAGGGCAGCGTGATCGTCTACGAGGATGCGAGCTTCCTCTACAAGCCAAGCATCGAGGCGCGCCACGACGCGGCGACAAAGGGCGGTGACCAGGACACGTTCACCATCACGGTCAGCGATGGCCGTGGCCGAAGCCACTCGATACCGGTGACCGTCGACGTGCTTCCCAAGGTCTAGACCGGCTCGTCGTCGCTACCCGGCGTCAGCGCCGCCACCTCGCGGGAACACCTCCCTGTGCGGTGTGGTTGTGTTGGACGAAAGTTCGTCCGCGGCCACCCGAGAGGATCGTGCATGCCCGAGAAGTCTGTTGCCGATTTCTGGTTCGACCCGCTGTGCCCATGGTGCTGGATCACGTCACGCTGGATTCTCGAGGTCGAGAAGGTCCGCGATATCGAGGTGAAGTTCCACGTCATGAGCCTCGCGGTGCTCAACGAGAACAAGGACGACCTGCCCGAGCAGTACCGCGAAGGTCTCAAGCAGGCGTGGAAGCCGGTGCGTGTCGCCATCGCCGCCGAGCAGGCCAAGGGCCCCGAGATCCTGGCACCGCTGTACGCCGCGATGGGCACGCGAATTCACAACGGGGCTATCGAGACTCGACCCCGATTTCACCAAAGTCATCAAGGAGTCGCTCGAGGAGGTCGGCCTGCCTGCCGAACTGGCCGAGGCGGCCAACACGGACAAGTACGACGAGGCGCTGCGCAAGAGTCACCACGAAGGCATGGATGCGGTCGGCGAGGACGTCGGCACTCCGACCATCCACATCAACGGTGTGGCCTTCTTCGGTCCGGTGCTGTCCAAGATCCCGCGCGGCGAGGAGGCCGGCAAGTTGTGGGATGCCTCGGTGACATTCGCGAGCTATCCGCACTTCTGGGAGCTCAAGCGCACCCGCACCGAGGCGCCGGAATTCGATTGACCGCTCGCGGTCCGTGTTCGACTGAGTTCACCGTCGCGCGTCGGCGAGTCGAGGTAGCGTCCCGCTTCGGGAGGTGCCATGACGGCGGTCGTCAACGTCGACCCATCGCTGGATCCGTTTCACCCGGACAACCTCGAGTCGCCGTACCCGTTCTATGCGCGTCTTCGCGAACTCGGTCCGGTGCTGTATCTGCCGTCGCGCAAAGTCTATCTGGCGACCACGCACGCAGCGGTCGACACCGCGCTGCGCGACTTTCGGACGTTCTCGTCGGCCGCAGGTGCGGGATACCCGGTGTGCTCTGCGTCGCGGGGTTCGCGTCGAGCGAAGGCGCTCAACGCCATGCTCGTTCGTGCACCGCGGCTCACCGGCCGCCTGACGAAATTCACGACGAATCACTTCGGCGGCGCGATGTTGAAGCGCGATCCGGATCCGGTCGAGGCGCCGTTCATCGGTACGGACCCGCCGCAGCACACGAACAATCGCCGTGCCGTGCAACCGTTCTTCAGCAGGGACGCGATTGAGCGTGCCGCGCCCATGGTGCGTCGGCACGTGGCCGACCTTGTCGACCGATCGTTGGCGGATGCGACCATCGATGCGGTGCAAGTGTTTTCGGCCGAGTTGCCGAACCGTGTGATCGGCGACTTCATCGGCGTGCGGGCGCCGGCGAGTCAGGCTCTCGACTGGAGCGCGGGCATCTTCGACATCATGGGCCCCGACCCCACGACGGCGTCGTGCCGGCATGCGGCCCAATCCCTGGGCTGGCTGATGTCCGACGGGATCGACGGACTGCCGCATGAGTCGATCGGCAGACAGATCGTGGAGCACGGCGGAGCGCCGGAGGCAGGCGGCGCCTTGGCCCCGGGTCTGGATCGAACCATCGGGCTGTACTCGATCTGGGTGGCGGCACTGGATACGACGGCCTCCCTGATCGGCAACATGCTGAACGCATTCGCCGATCACCCGGACCAGTGGCAGCGCCTTCGCGACGATCACGCGCTGGCGGCCACCGCGGTCGAGGAGGCACTGCGGTTCGAGAGCCCGCTGCGGGCCTTCTTCCGAACCACGACGAATGACACCGTCTTGTGCGGTGCGCCCATTCCCGCAGGCTCGCGGATAGCGACGATCTTCGCGTCCGCCAACCGTGACCCGGCCGTGTTCGACGAACCCGACACCTTCGACATCGGTCGTCGGCCGAACCCGCACTTGTCATTCGGTGCGTCGATTCACCTGTGCCTTGGCGCGCCGCTGGCCCGATTGGAAGCGACAACGCTCCTGGAAGAGCTGGCTGCCCGAGTGCAATCCATCGAGCGCCCGCGACCCGGCGTGCGCACCTCGAACTCCACCACTCGCGGGTTCGAATCGCTGCCTCTGACGTTGGTTCCGGCGCAATCGGCATAGGGCAGAATGGCCGCCATGCGCGTCTACCTGGGCTCTGACCACGCGGGCTTCGAACTCAAGCAGGCCATCATCGAGCACCTCCGGGAGAACGGTCACGAGCCGATCGACTGCGGGGCGTTCACCTACGACGCCGAGGACGACTACCCCGCGTTCTGCATCGCGGCGGCGTTGAGGACGCTGGCGGACCCGGAGAGCCTTGGCATCGTGCTCGGCGGCTCCGGCAACGGAGAGCAGATCGCGGCGAACAAGGTGCCGGGTATCCGGTGCGCCCTCGGGTGGAGCGTGGAGACGGCGACACTGGCCCGTCAGCACAACAATGCCCAAGTGATCGGGATCGGTGGCCGTATGCACACCGTGCCGGAGGCGCTGGCCATCGTGGACGCATTCCTGGCGACTGAGTGGTCGAAAGCCGATCGGCACCAACGGCGTATCGACATCCTCGACGAGTACGAACGCACCCACGTGCCGCCGCAGGTGCCCGGCGCTCCGGCGTAGGAATGCCAGAAGGCCATACGCTGCACCGGCTGGCCCGGCTGCATCAGCGCCGATTCGGCCGCGCACCGGTCGTGGTGTCCAGCCCGCAGGGCAGATTCGTCGACGGCGCAGCGGCCGTCAACGGCCGGATCCTCAAGAAGGCCAGCGCGTGGGGTAAGCATCTGTTCCACCATTACGAGGGCGGCCGGGTGGTGCATGTTCACCTCGGGTTGTACGGGACGTTCACCGAGGTGCCGATTCCGATGCCGTTGCCGGTCGGTCAGGTGCGGATGCGGATGATCGGCGCCGAGTACGGGACCGATCTGCGTGGGCCGACCGTGTGCGAGGTGATCGAGGAACCTGAGATCGCCGACGTGATCGCCAGACTCGGCCCCGACCCGTTGCGCCGCGACGCCGACGGTGCGCTGGCTTGGGCTCGAATCCGCAAGTCGCGCAGACCGATTGGCGCACTGCTGATGGACCAGACCGTGATCGCCGGGGTGGGTAATGTGTACCGCAACGAGCTGCTGTACCGGCACCGGATCGACCCGTACCGACCTGGGACGCACATCGACGAAACCGAATTCGACTCGATGTGGACCGATCTCGTCGAACTCATGAAGGTCGGCTTTCGCCGCGGCAAGATCGTCGTCATCCGCGCCGAGGATGACCACGGATTGCCGTCCTATGCGCCCGGCAGGCCCCGCACCTACGTATACCGGCGCGCCGGCGAACCGTGCCGGGTGTGCGGCACCTCGATCCGCACGGCGGAACTCGAGGGCCGCAACCTGTTCTGGTGTCCGACCTGCCAGAAGTAGACCATCGGCCGCTAGATCAGCTCACCAAGCCTGCGCAGTGCTCGTTCTTGCGCTTCAGCCCCTTTCTCGCCCAGAAGGTCCTCCCGGCGGATCTCGCGGTCGTCGACATCGACTTCCCGAGCTGTCGGTCCGCCCTCCACCTCAAGCTGAAGTCGCCCACGCAGCTCTGGGTTCGGAACAGCCACCGATTTGACGTTTCCAGCCGAATCGCTGATAACCAGTATCTTCATCGCTTTCTCACTCCCTGATAGTCGCCATGTGGATGGCGTAGCTGGCGTCGAAGGACCCTGTGTTCTTGATCCACCAATGGATCTCCTTTTCGAGATTCCCCGAGCCGTTGTTGACCTCGCGGTACTCAACCTTCGTGATCTCGATGCGGGCCGACGGCAGGTTCTTGGGCGTGATCATGGTATCCACGCTGAATGACCAAACCCGTTGTGCCGCAGCGTTATTCCATGAGACATGGTGGGTCTCACCCGGCTCGATCTCGGTGATGTAGCCGATGTGGGAAAAGCTGACGCTTGCCATGGAACTCCCTCCTTTCCAACCATTCGCAACGACACCTGATGCGCCGCTGTCATGGGTAGGAGCGCGGCGGGTGCGGCATCCTGTCACTTTTTTCGAAGGCAATTCGTCCACCCGGCGTCGGCGGAACACGTTAAGGCGGCGGTTTGCCGCCGCTGCCGCGACAATCGCGGGATGGAACTGATCCTCGTTGTCGTCGGCGCCATCGTCGTGACCGCCATCGCGCACCGCCGCGGGCTGGAACCGGCGCTGATCATCGTCGTGATCGGCAGCGCGGTGTCATTCCTGCCGGACTTCAAGCCGCCCGAACTGGATTCGCACATCCTGCTGACGGTGGTGCTGCCACCGCTGCTGTACTCGGCCGCGCTGGATTTCTCGTTCCCGACGTTCCTGCGCAACATCCGCCCCATCCTGGGTTTGGGCGTAGGTCTGGTCGTCGTCACGTCGTTCACGGTCGCAGCGGTTTCCTCGTGGTTGATCGTCGTGCCGTTGACGTTCGCCACCGCGCTGGTACTCGGCGCGATCGTGGCACCCCCGGACGCGGTCACCGCCGTGGCGGTGGGACGCAAACTCGGCCTCCCGAAACGGGTGATGGCGATCTTGACGGGGGAGAGCCTGATCAACGACGCCGCGGCGCTGACGTTGTTCACCATCGCGGTGGCCCACATCACCGGAGGGGAGACGTTCCTCGAGAACCCCTTCCTGCTGTTCGGCTACAGCGCGGTCGTCGGTCCGATCGTGGGCGCACTGCTGGGATACGTGACGCTGTGGATCCGCAAGCGGCTGGCCAACCCGGGCCTGGAGACGGTCCAGGGTTTGGTGGTGCCGTTCGCGGCGTTCATCTCCGCCGAGGAGCTGCATGCGTCGGGCGTGCTGGCGGTTGTGGTCGCCGGGTTCGTGGTCGGCAATGGAACCCTCGGCGCCGGGTACCAGACCCGGCTACAGGAGCGGTATGTGTGGAACTCCGTCGACGTGCTGCTCGAGGCGTTCGTGTTCGCCTACATCGGTCTGCATCTGCGGTTCGTGCTGGAGGACCTCCGGCAGGCACACGAATCGCTGGTCGAGGTCGCGGTCGCCTCGATCGTCGTGCTGGCCATCGTGCTGGTGATCCGGCCGCTGTCGGTGTTCGTGATCTTCGGGCGCAACAAGTTGTCACGCCATGTGGAGACCAGGATCAGCGTGCCCGTGCCGGTCGTAGGCGCCCGCGGCGCGCTGGGAACGCGACGGCGCGCCAAGCCGCCAGGCAAGTGGCGCTCGCGGATCGACCGTCGGGCGCTGTCGTGGCAGGAGAACGTCGTGGTGTCCTGGACCGGGATGCGCGGTGTGGTGACCTTGGCTGCGGCCGCGGCGATCCCGGCCACCACGATCTCCGGTGAGCCCTTCCCCGAACGCGCGACGATCCAGGCGATCGCGTTTGTTGTCAGCGTCGGCACGCTGTTGATCCAGGGCTGGACCCTGCCGCTGCTGATTCGGCGGCTACATCTCTCGCGCTTCTCCGACGACCACGCCGTCGACCGCGAGGAGGAACTCAAGGCCGAGCGCGTGGTGCACGACGCCGCGGATGAGGTGCTGGGCGAGTTCCGCGCCAACCCGCCGACGAACATGGACCCGCGAGTGCTTGCCGAGATCCGCAACACCGTCGCCCGGCACTCCCAGGATGCCGACGAGATGCCCGACCCAGAGGCGCATACGAAACGTTCGGAGGTTTTCACGGCGCTCTACCGCGACGTGCTGGCCCGCCAACGTGCGGCGCTGATCGCGGAACGCGACGCGGGGCAGATCGAAGACGAAGCGGCACGGGCGATGCTCGAGAGACTTGACCTGCAGGAGGCCGGGGTGTCCGCGCGCCTGGACAGCCGCTTCTAGCGGTCAGAACCCGCCGAAGTCACCGCCGCCGAAGTCGCCGCCGCCCCAATCGCCGCCGCCGCCGTCCCAGCCGCCGCTATCCCAGCCGCCGCCGTCGCCCCCGCCGCCGTCGCCGCCCCCGTAATCACCACCGGCGTCGCCGCCGCCGTCTTGGCCGGCCGCGAGACCGTCGGAGTAGCCGTCGCCGTAGCCCGTCTCGAAACCTTGCGCGCCGTAGTCAACTCCGTGCATGCCGGAGAACATCGCGTCGAACAGCAACACGGATCCGAGGCCCCAGGCGCCGGCCACCAGCGCCGGCTTCCACCACGGCTCGGAGTACCAGCCCGCCGGAACGGGGCGGCCCGCGACCCGACCACCGGGGTAGTAGTTCGGGGTGCGCTCGGACGGAGCCGGGCGACGCCTCGATCTCGCGGCCCTCGAAGTTCACCCGACGGTCCTCGGTCACCGCGCCCGCCGAGCGCTGACCCGCCAGCGACTCCAGTTCAGGTCCCGGGTCCATGCCCATCGCGGTGCGCGCGGCACGGACGTAGTAGAGACCCTCGATGGCGCTTTCCTTGGCGAGCAGCGCCTGCTTGGCGGTCGTGGCCTGCTCGATCTGCGAACCGGCTGCGGTGTAGCGCTCGGACGCGTCGGCCATGGCCTGCTTGGAGGCATCGTCGCTGCCGGTCAGGTTGATCACCTGGCCGCCGAGTCGCTCGATGACGCGACGGGCGTCGGCCTTGGCGTCCTCCAGGGTGGCGGCGTTACGCCGGTCCGAGGCCCTCATCGTCGCGTAGACCAGCGCCCCTAGAGCGACGACAACGACAACGACAAGGACGAGCAGGACGCCGTTCATGGCGTCCAGCGTACATACAGAAAAGGGTCAAGATCGGGGCCGCGGATTGCGCTCACAGCGGAGGGTGGCGAGTCCCTTCTGCGTGCGCGGGTGCCGGTCAAACCGCATATGGCAAGGCAGTTTGCCGATTAGTGTCGCGCTCATGGCGTCGCATCGGATCGGGGGGCTCGCCGTCGCGCTGGGAATCGGATCTGCCGTCGTGGCGGGGCACGGCGTGGCATCCGCGCAACCGTCGGACGGGTCCACCAACCCGTCATCGACAGGATCGTCCACGTCCAAAGATGGCGATGCCAGTTCTCCGTCTGCGCCGTCGACCGACAAGGGCTCGGCGACCGAATCAGCGCCGGGCACGTCGAAGCCGGAGTCTGAGAAGGACAACGCGGAGACCGGAATCCACCACGGCGACAGCTGATTCCAGCGCCGACGCGGACCAAACAGACGGCACGTCGACCAAGAAGAAGGGCTCCAAAGGTTCACGCCCGACGAGTATCGCCAACGATCCCGTCGTGCGGTCGGCACGCACGGCGGAGGTGGCCGACGTGCGTTCGGTGCTCCACGACGTTTCGCCGACTCCGACGCCGACCGCGGAGGTTGCGGCGGTGCCAGTTTCCGCGGTGACTGAAGTCGAGCCGCGGCAGCAGGTGTCTACGCCGACGAAGCCGCAGGATCCGGTCGAGATCGCGACGGTCGCGCTGTCGAGGGCGGTGAGCGGGCTTTTGAACCCGACGACCGATGACACGCCGACGGCCCCGCTCGAGTCGGCCGCGATGTTCACGTTGGCGGCGGCATCGCGGCGGGAACTCACCGCGCCGCCGGACGTCGACCAGGCGGCCGACCCCGTGACCACCAGCCTGACCACCGACGACTCGCTCGCGGCGGCCGACGAACCCGCCGTCGTCGCCATCGAGCAGACGGCCCCGCTGGCGTGGCTGCAGCAGGTCCCGGTCATCGGACCGACCCTGGTGACCCCGATCGTCACCGTGCTTCACCTGATTCCGATCGTCAGCGACGTCCTTCATCCGCTCTTCGGTTACCCGGTGCCGATCGGTCTGCCTGCCGGCGCCCCGGTCTCGCGCGACGTCAAGGTGATCTCGTCCGACGGCACGCCGATCTACGTCCACTTCATGCCGGCAACCGGACTGTTGGCGAACCAGAAGGCGGCGACGATCCTCGATGGCCCCGGCTTGACCCTTCCAGGGGCGACGAACATCGACGGCTTCGTCCTCGAGGACGTTCTCACCGACGCCACCGGGTTGATGAGTGTCGGGGCACTGCGGCAAGCGGGCTACAACGTCGTCACGTGGGATCCCCGCGGCGAGTGGTATTCGGGCGGCCAGTTGGAACTCAACTCCGCCGAATTCGAGGGCAAGGACATGTCGGCCATCATCAGCTGGATCGCCACCCAGCCCGAAGTGCGCCTGGATGCGCCGGGCGATCCGCGGCTCGGCATGGTGGGCGTGTCCTACGGTGGCGCGATCCAGTTGGTGACCGCGGCAAGCGACACGCGCGTCGACGCGATCGTGCCGGCGATCACCTACAACCGCCTGGACTCGTCCCTGTACAAGCAGGAGGCGTTCAAGAGCAGCTGGGCGACTACGCTCGCGGCGGCCCTCACCCTCACCGGCGCCCGGATCAATCCGCGCATCCTTCCGGCGGTGCTCTACGGCGACCTGACGGGAATGATGTCGGAGAGCGACGTGGACCTGTTGACGGCCCGCAACCCAGACATCGAGAAGATCACCGTGCCGACCCTGTTGATTCAGGGCACCGCCGACACGGTCTTCTCCGTGCAGGAGGCAGACGACACCGCGCAGACCCTGATTGCGCACGGGGTCCCGACCAAGGTGGTGTGGTTCTGCGGTGGGCATGGCTACTGTGCCAACAACCTGATCGATCTGAGCGACGGCGCGTTGATCAAGCTGCGCACACTGCAGTGGCTGGACCGATACGTCAAAGGCTCGTCGGCGGACACCGGACCGCAGTTCGAATGGGTCGACCAGCACGGGCAGTGGTTCTCGTCGAAGAGTTACCCGGTATCGCCTGGTTCTTCCATCGTCACCGCGACGAGCGACCGCACGCTGCCTCTGATCCCGTACCTCGGCGGCTCAGGCATTCCGTTCGTACCGTTCGCGTTTGAGGCGCCCATTGCGCTGAACCTCGATGTTCCCCCGGCGATGTCGACCACCTACCTTGTCGGCGCACCGAAGCTGACCCTCACGTACTCGGGAACCGGGACCAGCGACCACGTCTACGCCCAGCTCGTCGACAATTCGACCGGGCTGGTGCTGAGCAGCCTCGCCACCCCGATAGCGGTGACTCTGGACGGGGACACCCACACGCTCACCGTCCCGCTCGAGCCGGTGGCGCACACGCTGCGTCCGGGTGAATCCGTCACCCTGCAGCTCGTCGGCTCGGCGGGGCTCTACGAAAGGATCACCCCGTCGCTGGGTGACCTGAAGGTGTCGAGCATGCAGCTCACGCTTCCGACGGCGGACCCGGCGAAGGTCTCGTCGCCGTAGGTCAGCCGACCTCGTAGGACTCCGCGAGAGATGTGGAAGTAGTGGCCGGTGCTGGCGTCGGTGCACGTCATGCCGTCGGTCGCGCTGTCGCACGTGATGGCTCCGGCGCCCAACGACTGGCCGTAGCCAAGTGTCCACAGGCCCGGCCGGTGCAGCAGGGGACTCGTGATGGTTCCGTCGGTGTCGCAGATGACAAGAGGTTTCATGCCCTGCTGCATGTTGAACCAGATGTTTTGGTCGGTGCAGCGCTCGCCGGTGTCGGCGTTCATCGGTGCCCCCTCGAACGAATGCGCCTCGATGGCGCAGTAGAGATGGGCCGAGTCGCCGCCCTGGTCGGTGAAATCGCACGCGATGTTGCCCGACGGCGACTCGAAGAGGTACTCGTTGGCCGCCGCGTGGCCAGTGGCCGCGAACCCGATCGTCGTCGCACCTGTGGCCGCCGCGATCAGCGTCAGCATCGCGACCTTGCGCCGCACTGTGGTCATGTCCGTTCCCTTTCCTGGAGGCCGTGGCTTCGCGGCCCATTGCGGAAAGGGTGAGGCAGGGGGCTTGGCGGATTCTTGGCGCGGTGCAGGGTTGAGCGCCCGAGTCAGTTCCGCGGAATTCCGAAGCCGTCCGGAGCAGGCTGTCTCCAACTTCGCGAACGAATGAAACGGGATGCGGACATGGCCCCACCGAACTCGCCGGAGGCCGTCCTGGCACGGTTTCCGGGACCGGTCACTCTGCGCCCGTCGATGAAGCGGCTGTTGTTGGGCTTGGCGTTCGCGGCCCCGCTGACCATTGCGGCCGTGAGTTGGATAGTCACCGGAAAGAACCCCGTCGCGATCGTCGTCGGTTCCTCATGCCTCGCGCTGTCCGCCGTCGCGATATGGGTGTCCCTTCGCAGTGTCCGACCACCCAACGGCATCACGCTGACCGCCGAGCGCTTCGAGGTGGTCCGCGGAAGCAGCTTCGAGTCCTACGAGTGGCGAAACGTCACCAACTTCCGTGTGGTGAGTCAAGAAGAGGGGACGAGGGTGGTATTTGATCTCGTCGACTCCCGAAAGCGCCATGGACGGCTGTCCAAACTTGTGGGCAACGACTATGACGTCACGTTGCCCATCGCCTACGAACTCTCCGACGGAGACCTCGCTGACGTGATGGACGCGTGGCGGCGACGGGTGTTCAAGACTTCTTGACCCAGCGTTATTGCGGCTGCGAGCGTCACGGCTTCAGTTCGATCGACGTTCATCTCAGTGCTGAAAATCGATGACCAAGCGAGGTGGTCCGTCGAGTACGAGGACTCGGAACGGAACCTTGGCGCGGAGACCTGCCACCCAGTTCAGTACGGCCTCGAAGTCGCCCGCGGCCTTCACCTCGGTTACCGACGCCGTACCGCCGGTAACGGTAGTAGACCCGAAGTAGGTTTCGCGCGTCGTCATCCCAACCGGTTGCGGGGGTGAGCGTGACATGTACGAGGCGTTCGCCCCGGGCAGTGGGATCTCCGCCCCGGACCCGTCGGCTTGGGCAGGCGGCGGCCGGTAGCCCACGGTGTAACCGGGCACCCGGTCGGCGAACTCCAGCACCAGCCGGTCGAATCCGTCATGGCCAGCCAGCCGCACCTCAACTAGGTGCGCGGTGTCGCCGGATCGGACCTCGCGCACGTCGGAACCGGGGACACTGGGGAATGGCGGAGTAGTGGCGACGGTGCTGACGGTGCCTGAAGGCGGTACGTGGCACGGACCCCCATGCGGGACGACTCCCGGTATCGGACATGGATCAACGAGCGGACGATGATCGGAACTGGTCGATGGTGGAAGTGAGGCTGTCGGCACCGTGGGCGTCGTGGCCATGGGGGGTTGTATGTCTGAGGGCTGGCCCTCGCAAGCCCGTCAGCATCATCATGATCGCAAGCGCAGCGACAAGACTCCCACGCATAACGGGATCGTAGTTGCGTCAATACGATCGACCAGAGCAGCACGGCCGGCGATTACGATGCCGCTGATGGCAACTCGCATAATTCGCCTGCGTCCAGCTGTGTTGCCAGCCTTTGCCGCACTGGCGACTGCGATCGGTCAGGGGTGCGTCAAATTCTATCGGCTTTCCGAGAACACCTACCTTCTCCACGCGATTGGGCCGTCGTACCCGTCGCTCGACTCAGACTGGTTGCTCGGCACGGCAGATGCGTTCCCAGCATTCTCTGCCCTCGTTCGCCTGAGTTTCCATCTCGCGGGCGAAGTGGGCCTCGTTCTGCTGACGATCGGCATATCGTTCATCGGCTTTCTGGCGATCGCGGCGTTGTCGTTCGTCATACTCAGCGATTTGCATGACGAGGTGCAGCTGCGATGGCTAGTGTCAGCCGTTGTCCTCACCGCGGGCTTCCTCCCCCTTTTATGCGCCACTTTGCTCCGCACTGGTTGCGCTACGTCTCGACTTTCCAGGGATTGGGCGAGCAACAGGTGCTCGAGTTTCCGGGCATTTTGCTGCCGAGCGACATGGGCGTCCTCTTACTCGGATCTGCCGCACTGGTTGTCTTGGCCGTTCGCACCTCATGTGTATGGCTCTGGCTCGGTTCAGCCGGGCTGGCGGTGGCGGCGTGCACGTTCCATGCCTCCTATCTCGCCCCGCTCGGTGTTGCCCTCATTGCCATGGCCGTTGCCGACATGGTGACCGGAGCAGGGCGGGTGCGCCTTTTTCGGCTATCTCGCGACGGGCGTCTGCGCCGTAGGTGCCTTGTTAATCACCAACCCAGTAGCTCTGGCGGCGACGAACGGCGTCGCCGAAGCCCAGGATTACCTATCGTTTCAACGGATTCCCCACCACACTTTGATCTCCGAGTGGGAGATCGTGTCGACGCTCATGATTTGCGTCATCGTGGTCCTCGGTGCGCTGCTCTCGAAGCAGTTGCTCCACTCGTGGTGGCTCGCCGTTGCGATGGTGGTCAGCCTGGCAATGTCATTGGTGGCGGCAGCCACAGTCCAACTCACCCGAAGTGCGGCCATCGCGTCGGTGTTTCCGTGGCGAATCTCGGTCATCCTTGTGCCCGTTGCCTTCACCATCATCCTCTCCTATCTGGGGCTTCGGTTGGCTTGCGCAGTGCCTATGGCGCAGTCGGCTTCGACGCCGAGCAGAGCGGCTCGTTGAGCGTGCATCCAGTCGGTGACCCGGTCGCCGAGCGCGGCCGGCGACCACCGCCGCGTAGTCGGCGAACGCCTCGGCGGTGGCCCGCTCCGGCCAGCCGCCGCGGTCCTGCAGCGCCTGCGGCAGGTCCCAGTGGTAGAGCGTGACGAACGGCCGGATCCCGGCCTCGAGGAGGCCGTCGACGAGCCGGTCGTAGAAGTCCAGCCCGGCCGCGTTGACCCGCCCGACGCCGTCGGGATCACCCGGGGCCAGGCCACCGAGAACCGGTAGGCGTCCACGCCGAGCTCGCCGCATGCAGCGCCGACGTCCTCGGGCCAGCGGTGGTAGTGGTCGCAGGCCACGTCGCCGGTGTCGCCGTTGTCGATGGTGCCGGGGATCGCGGCAGAAGGTGTCCCAGATGGACGGCAGCGCGGCCGTCCTCGTCGACCGCGCCCTCGATCTGGTACGCCGCGGTGGCGACGCCCCAGATGAAGTCGGGTGGGCGGCTGGACAGGTCAGTCACCGGATCGGTGTCCTCTGGCTCGGCGGGCTACTTGACCGCGCCGGCGGTGAGGCCGGCGACGAAGTAGCGCTGCAGGAGCAGGAACCCGACCACCACCGGGATGCTGACCACCAGCGAGGCGGCCATGACCTGGTTCCAGTAGACGTCGTTCTGGGTGGCGTAGCCCTGCAGGCCGACGGCCAGGGTGCGGGTGTCCTCGTCGGTCATCACCGAGGCGAACAGCACCTCGCCCCACGCGGTCATGAACGCGTAGACGGTGACCGCGACGATGCCCGGGCATCGCGGCCGGCAGGACGACCCGGAACAGGGCGCCGCATCGGCCCGGCGCCGTCGACCTGCGCCGCCTCGTCCAGTCCGCGCGGGATCGAGTCGAAGTAGCCGACCAGCATCCAGATCGAGAACGGCAGCGAGAAGGTCAGGTAGGTGATGATCAGCCCGGTGCGGCTGGCGTACAGCTCGATGCCCGGTGGCGTTGCCGAGGTTGACGTAGATCAGGAACAGCGGCAGCAGGAACAGGATGCCGGGGAACATCTGCGTGGACAGCACGGTCACCGAGAAGACGCCGCCGGCCGCGGAACCGGTACCGGCTGATCGCGAACGCGGCGAAGATCGCCACCGCCACCGAGCACACCGCCGCGACGCTCGACACGACCAGGCTGTTCACGAAGTACCGGGCCAGCGGGACGGTGCTGCCACATGTCGACGAACGGCCGCAGGGTGAGGTCGGCTGGGACACCAGGTGAAGCCGTCCTGCACGTCGCTGCAGCGGCTTCACCGCCGAGCGTGACCATCACGTAGAGCGGGGTGAGCGTGAACAGGCGTGAGCAGGGTCGAGCACGATCCGCGCGGGCCCAGCGCTGCCACCGGGGTCTCACGCATGGCTCCTCCTCCGCGGTTGGTGATCACCAGGTACACGGCGGTCACGACCAGCAGGAACAGCAGCAGCAGCACGGACATCGCCGAGCCGGAGCCGAAGTTCCAGGTGACGAACGAGCTCTGGTAGATGTGGATCGAGATCAGGTCGGCCTGCTCGCGGCGCGGAGCCGCCGAACAGCACGTACGGGGTGTTGAAGTCGTTGAACGTCCACAGGAACAGCACCAGCAGCAGCACCTGGTTGACCGGGCGCAGCATCGGCAGGGTGACCGAGCGCAGCCGCCGCCAGAACCCGGCGCCGTCGATCGCGGCGGCCTCGTACAGCTCGCCGGGGATGTTCTGCAGCCCGGCCATGAGGCACAGGAAGGCGAACGGCCAGGTCCGCCAGACCGACACGACGAGCAGCGACGACGAAGCTGTTGTCGCCGATCAGCCAGAACGGCCGGTCGCTCGGCAGGCCGAGCTGGTCGACGAGCACGTGGTTGACCAGGCCGGTGTCGCGCTGGAGCAGGAAGCTCCAGGTGATCACGGCGGCGTAGACCGGCAGCGCGTACGGGGTGAGGAACAGCGTCCGCAGCAGCGCCCGGCCCCGGAACGGCCGCTGCAGCAGCGACCGCCGCGGACGATGCCGAGCAGCCAGCGACAGCCCGACCGACAGCACGGTGTACGCCAGCGGTGACCCAGAACGAGTGCAGCAGGTCCTTGCCGGCCGCGCTGTTGAGGTCGACGGCGACGCGGTAGTTGTCCAGCCCGACGAACGGCGCGGTGGACCAGTCCCGGATGTAGAACTGGGTCAGCTCGCAGCAGGCTCATCCAGACGCCGACGACCATCGGGCACCACGTGGATGCGCGAGTTCCAGCACGATGGCCGGTGCGAGCAGCAGGTACGGCAGGTGAGCGGCGGAGCCGCGCGGGCCGGCGACCGTCCTCCGCGGCCGGCGACCCGGCCGGCGGTTCGCGTCGGCCGGCGTCCGGCGCGGTGCGTGCTGGTCGCCATCGGACGTCCTCTCGACGAGGCCGGTGGCCGTGGCCGGGCTCAGCGCCGCCACGGCCACCGGTGACGCCTGGGTCAGCGCCATCTGTCTGCTGCGCGTCGGTCAGCTTGGCCTTGACGTACGCCGTCGGTGACCGGCTTGCCGCTGGCCGCGTCGGCGAACAGCTCCTTCATCGCGGTGCCGACCAGGGTCTCGAACTGGCTCTCCTCGGGCACCTGCGGCAGCGGGGCGGCGGTGGTGCCGAGGATCTCCTGGAAGATCTTCTGCTCGGTCGCGTCTGGAACGCCGGGTCGGCGTAGCGCGTCCTTCACCGCCGGCAGCGAGCCGTAGGTCTTGTTCAGGATCGTCTGCTCCGCGTCGCTGGTCATGAACTTGACGAACTTCAGCGCCGCGTCCTTGTTCTTGGTGTTCTTGAAGACCGCCATGTTGATGCCGGCGACCATGCTGTTGACCTTCTTGCCGCCGGCCGGGCGGGGTGGCCAGGAACGGCACCGGCGCCACGCCGTAGTCGTCGGCGGCTCATGCCCTGCGGCTTCAGGTCGAGCCGGCGGCCTGCCACAGCAGCATCGCGGCCTTGCCGTTGGCGAAGTCCGGCGACCGACTGGTTCTGTCGGCGTACTCGGCGTTGCTCGGGTTGACGATCTTGTCGACGGCCATGAGGTCGATGTACCGCTTGATCGCCGGCGACGTTCTGCGGGGTGTCGAAGGTCGGCTTGCCGGCCGGAGTCGAACCACTCGCCGCCGTACTGCTGGCCGAAGGTGAAGGCGTGGTGGGCGTTCTCCGACGGGTTGGCGCCCTCGACGGCCAGGCCCCACTGGCCGCCGCTTGGTCAGCTTCTTGCCGTCCGCGACGAGCTGCTCCCAGGTGGTCGGCGGCTCGGTGATGCCGGCGTCGGCGAACATCTTCTTGTTGTAGTACAGGCCGTACGCCAGGCTGTAGAGCGGCACGGCGGCCGGCGGCTTGCCGGGGGCGCCGGTGGCGGCGAGCGCGGCCGGCACGAACCGGTCCTTGCCGCCGACCTGGCCGCAGGGTGGCGTCGTCGAACGGCGACGAGCGCGCCGGTGGCCTGCAGCGACGCCGACCAGGTGTTGCCGATGTTGACCACGTCCGGGCCCTTGCCCGGAGGTGGCGGCGGCGAGCAGCCGGTTGAGCAGGTCCGACCAGGGGACGACCTCGAGGTTGACCTTGATGCCGGTCTGCTTCTCGAACTTGTCCAGCTCCGGCTGGAGGATCTGCTTGTCGGCCTCCAGGCTGGTGCCCTGGTTGCTGGCCCAGTAGGTGAGCGTCTTGCGGTCGCCTGCGGCGGAGTCGTCGCCGGAGCCACCGCAGGCGGTCAGCGAGGCGGCCGCCAGTACGGCGGCGGTGAATATCCCGAGGTGTCGTCTCGACACGGGTCAGCCCTTCCGGTGCGTGGTGGGGGTCCACCGACCTTCGTCGCCGATAGGGGTCGGGCGACGGGGGCCGGCTGCGGACAGGGCTTCGGGGGTGCGCCGTCGGGGTCCGTCGGCGTTTCGCCGGGAGTTACATCACGGCTTAATTTATGTCGTCATTAAAGTTGCTGGCAGGTGGGTCGTCAAGCACGAGGCGGTTACAGTCGCCTCGAACGGCCGACGGGAACGAGGTGACGAGTGGAGCTGGCGCGTGCCACCAACCGCGAGCGTGCGGCTGCGCAACCGGTCCGCCCTGCTGTCCAAGCTCTTCCTCGACGGCCCGCTCACCCGGCAGGACCTGGTGCGCAGCACCGGGCTGAGCCAGCCGGCGGTCAGCAACGTGGTCGGCCGACCTGATCGACGAGGGGCTGGTCGCCGAGGCCGGCGCCGTCGAGTCCGACGGCGGCCGGCCCAGCATGCTGCTGCGGGTCGCGCCCCGCGTCGCGCTACGTGGTCGGCGTGGACGTCGGCGAGACCCGGGTCCGGGTGGAGCTGTTCGACCTCGCGATGACCCTGCTGGCCAGCGTCGAGTACCCGCTCGACCCGGCCCGCACCGAGCCCGGACCGGTGGCCGGGCACGTGCTGGCCGGCATCGACGCGGTGACCGGCCAGGCCGGCGTGGCGCCCGGCGACGTGCTCGGCGTCGGCATCGGCGTCTCCGGCGTGGTCGAGCAGGGCGCCGAGGCGCGTCGTGCACGCCCAGGCCCTCGGCTGGGACCGGGTGCCGCTGGAGCGGCTGATCCGGCGCCGGCACCGACCTGCCGCTGCACATCGACAACGGCGCGAAGACCCTCGGCCAGGCCGAGATGTGGTTCGGCGCCGGCCGGGGCGCCCGGCACGCCGTCTTCGCGCTGGTCGGCTCCGGCGTCGGGCGCGGCGGTGGTCACCAACGGCGCTCACCTACCGGGGCGCGTCCAGCAGCGCGGGGGAGTGGGGCCACACCACCCTGGTGTACGGCGGCCGGCGCCTGCCGGTGCGGCGCGCGCGGCTGCCTGGAGGCGTACGTCGGCGCCGAGGCGATCATCGACCGCTACCGGGAGGCCCGCCGGGGTCGACCGGTCCCCGGCGACGGACGAGGAGTCCCAGCATCGCCGCGCTGGTCGCCGCGGCCGACACCTCGGCCACCGCCGCGACGGGTGCTGGACGAGACCGCCGGCTACCTCGGCGCCGGGCGTGGCCAACCTGATCAACCTGTTCAACCCGGAGCGGGTCGTGCTCGGCGGCTGGGCCGGCGATGGCGCTCGGCGACGGCTGCTGCCGGCGATCCGGGCGGCCGCGCGGCCGGCAGGCGCTGCGCCAGCCGTACGAGCAGGCCTCGATCGAGCTGTGCCAGCTCGGCGTGGACGCGGTCGCGCTCGGCGCGGCCACGCTCCCGGTCGCCCAGCTGCTCGGACGCGGCCAGCCGCCCGCAGTCGAGTCCACCGAGCTGATGCCGCTGCACAAGCCCGCGTAGGCGCGCTGCCGGTTTCTGCCGGTGAACACCTGTCACGATCACCGGTCTGGCGGCATCAACGCAGGTCAGCGCCGATGCGCCGATGTGCTAGGCCGGCACGGTCGCGCTTCGACCCGCGCCGCCTAGCGTCGACCGGTATGAACGTTCTTTTTAGGCCGCTGATCGCGGCCCTGACCACGCTCGTTGCGATCGCGGCAGTTTCCCTGGTTCACGGCGCACCGGCGCAAGCGGCGACCAAGCTCGACGAGTCGAAGTTCGTGCTGCAGCGCAACGCGAACCTGGCCGGTTGGCAGCCACTGATCGACGCCACCGACCGGGTGAGCGTCCCGGCCGTGCTCGATTCGGCGAATCGCACGGCGAACCGCATCGAGAACGGCAGCCCGCTCGCGACCAACTTCGCCGCCGGCCTCAGCTGGGACGCCGGCGACGACAACGCCACGGAGTGGTACCCGCAGGGCATCACCACGAGCAGCGACGCCTTCGACAACGGCCGGTACGAGGGGCGCGACCTCGCGGTGGTGTCCTGGTACGACAACAACACGGCGCCGGAGAAGGGTATGCGGGTCAGTTTCATTGACCGCACCGATCCGCTCCTGCCGGTGTACCGGCACGTGCTGCTCGCCGAGCCGGCGTCCAGCGGCGGCCTCGCCAGCTTCAAGGCCATCAACGAGCACGCCGGCGGCGTGTTCCTCTACGGCAGCCTGCTCTACGTCGCGAGCACCGACCTGGGCTTCCGCGTCTTCGACCTGAACGACATCTTCACCGCCACGGGCAGCGACGAGACGAAGATCGGCCGCGACGCGACCGGCAAGTACAACGCCTACGGCTACCGGTACGTCCTCCCGCAGAAGTTCGCCTATGCGCAGACGACCGCCAAGCAGACGCGCTTCTCGTTCGTCTCCCTCGACCGGACCAGCACCCCGGACAGCATCGTCGCCGGTGAGTACGACGAGAACGGCAACGGCACGAAGCTCGTGCGGTGGGGCATCGACCACACCGACCGTGAGCTGATCGCGGCCGGGAACAAGGCCACCGCGAGTTGGGCCTACCAGGTGGACATCAAATCGATGCAGGGTGCGACGGCGATCAACGGCAAGTTCTTCCTCTGCCGTACCAACGGATCAGGCACCCGATCGGACCTGCTGACCTGGACCCCGGGCAGTCCGGCGAAGACCTACGCCAGAGCGCTCCCGCCGGGCGGCGAGGACCTCGCGTACCGCAAGAACACCGACGAGCTGTGGACGGTCACGGAGTATCCGACGAACCGCCACGTGCTGTCGGTGACCGCCGGCAAGTTCTGAACTAACCGGCCCGGCCCACCTGATTAGGTGGTGCCGGGCCGGTGCGG
>CAVYCT010000019.1:0-229649 GCA_963766945.1 uncultured Actinomycetota bacterium | reverse complement strand
CCACTGGGGCGGCGTGGCAAGCCGGAGGACGTCGCGGCCTGGATCGTCCACCTCGCGGACCCCGCCGTTACGTGGCTGACGGGACAGATCCTGACAGTCGACGGCGGCCTCGAACTCACCTGATCGTCAGCGACCCCGCATTGGTCCGGTGGCGTTCCGCTGAGCGAGATCCTTCCGCTACTGCCTCGCCATAGGCTTTCGAGCAGCCGCATCGCCTTGCAGCTGATCTCAACGTGTTTGGACAGACCCTCCGAGAACTTGGGATCTGCTGACTGTCGTGGCACTTCGGGCCTGGCTATTCCGGCCGCCTCACGATGCTGCTGTCGAGCAAGGCGCGCGCGACCCATTCGACGCGACTCAGCGTTTCATCGAACGTCAGCATGCCTGTGAGCAATCCTGCGAGGGCGTTGCTGAGCGCGGCGCTGATTCCGAAACTGATGTTCGGAATGTCCTCGGGCGCAACACCGTCGAGTAGTCGATTGAACATCTCGGTGTTGGTGCGATTCATCTGGTCGATCGCTACCCGGGCCTCGGGATCGGACGATGTCATCGTCTGAAGCATCAACGCGGTCATCTCGGGATTGCGATGAAACGCGCGTAGAGCGCGTCGCAGGTAGTCGAGGATGCTGGTGATCGGATCCTGTTCGGTCCGGCCTGCCGCGCTCACGATGCGACGGGTCAATCGCTTCTGCCAGTCCTCGAGAGCCGCCGCAAGGAGATGGTCCTTCGAGCTGAAGTAGCGATAGACCGTTGCCAGTGCCACGCCGGAACGCTGAGCCACGTCACGCATCTGCACCGCCTCGGCGCCGAGGTCGGCGATCAGTTCGATGACCGCCTCGACGATCTTGGCTCGCCGGACCAGTTGGCCGCTGGTCATATCCGCGAGTGCGAGAACGCTCGATTCCGGGATGCTCACGACGCAACCTCCGCTTCGGCTCACTCACCACATTCATACAGTTTTCCAGAACAACCTTCTTGCGATGCCGGTCACATTACGTCATTCCGCGTCTATTTAACCAGCTAGAGCCTAGCTTAAGGCTTGACAAAAGTAGAACCGTGTTTCAATCTTGAAATCCAGAGGGCCGTCGTGCCCGCGCGCGATCGGAGGACTCCATGGCCGGACCTGTCGGTCTGCCGGTGATCGACACGATGATCGGATTCCCGCACGAGGGGTCCGCTCAGTACGACTTCATCCGCAAGCAGACGAAGGACCGTGAGTCCAAGGAGGACTTCGAGTTCCCCGTCGAGTACATGTTCAAAGATGTGCCCAACGGGCTGCCGACCGACGACCCGGTGTCGTTGGTTCTCCAGCAGATGGACAGGTTCGGTATCGAGAAGGCGATGATCGGGGTCGGGGAGGAGTCCGCCCAACTCGCGCTCAAAACGTTCCCGGACCGCTTCGTGCCCTCTGGTGCGCTGGTCGATCCCAATGACGTGATGGGTTCGGTCAACGCGATCCGTCGCGACTACGAGCAATACGGTATCCGCGCGACGTCCGCCTTCCCGGCGGGAACCTTTCCACAGGTCGCCATCGACGACCCGAAGATGTATCCGATCTACGCCACCTGCGTCGAACTCGGCATTCCCATCTTCGTCTGCGCGGGCGTACCGGGGCCGCGGGTTCCCGCTTGGCCGCAGGAGGTTTCACGTATCGACACAGTGATGTTCGACTTCCCCGATTTGGTGTTCGTCACCCGCCACGGTTGCGAGCCCTGGGAGGATCTCGCGGTCAAATTGATGCTCAAATGGCCCAACCTGTACTACTCGACGTCGGCGTTCGCGCCCAAGTACTACCCGAAGGCCATCATCGAGTACGCGAACTCGCGCGGCGCGGACAAAGTCATCTACGCCGGCTATTTCCCCATGGGACTGTCACTTGAGCGCATCTTCAGTGAGCTGCCCAATGTTCCGTTGAAGGACGAGGTGTGGCCGAAGTTCCTGTATGGCAACGCCGCCCGCATCCTCGGTCTGGATGGCTGACGATCCGATGGCGCTTGCGATCACGGCCGAGCAGGAGCAGCTCGTCGACGCCGTCAGTCGGTTCGTCATTCGGCATGCGCCGTTGGACAAGACCCGTGCCGCGTTCGACTCGATCGCCGCAGGCGAATTACCCACCTGGTGGGAGGAATTCGTCGCGATGGGCTTCCACGCGGTGCACCTGCCGGAACAGGCCGGCGGTCAAGGCGGCCATCTCGCCGACATGGCCTGCGTCGTCGAGGCCGCCGCGGCGGCGACTGCTGCCCGGGCCGCTGCTGAGCACGGCAACCGCAAGCGCCGTTGCGAACCTGGCGGATGCATCGGCCACCGCCTTGATCGCCGATCTGGCCGCGGGCGCGACCGCGGTCGTCGTCCTGCCTGAGCATTCCGACATACGGGCCGTCCGTGATGGGCAGCGGCTGGCTCCTGAACGGTTCGTCGGATACCACGCTGGGCATCCTTGCAGCGCAACACATTCTGTTGGCGGCACACTCCGAAGACGGTGCTGAACTCTGGTTCGCGCTCGACGCACGCGAAACGGGCGCCAGTCTCGCGTTCGAACAGCAACAGGGCACCGATCTCTGCACCGACGTCGGGCTGCTGCGCCTCATTGACCGCAACGTCCCGACGAGTTCACTGCTGTCGGGCATCTCCACCGAGCGGGCGCGCTGCGTCGTCGTCGGCCTCGCCGCGTGCGCCGCCGCAGGCACTGTGCGTCGCTGCGCGGACGCGGCGACGGACTACATCCGCACCCGCGAGCAATTCGGCAGACCGATCGGTGCGTTCCAGGCCTTGCAGCACAAGGCGGCCGTGCTGCTCGTCAACTCCGAACTGGCTGCCGCGGCCGCCTGGGATGCAGTGCGGGCGGCCGACGAACCCATCGAGCAGCACCGCTTCGCCGCGGGGTCGGCCGAATTGATGGCGATCGCACCCGGACCCGATTTGGTGCTGGACGCACTGACGATGTTCGGCGCGATCGGCTACACGTGGGAACACGACACCCACCTGTACTGGCGCCGCGCCATCAGTCTGGCGGCGTCGCTTGGCTCGACGACGCGGTGGAGTCGCGAGGTCGGCGAGCTTGCCTGCACCGTCAAGCGCGCGACGGCGGTGAACCTCGGCGACGTCGAGTCCGATTTCCGCGCCTCGGTCGCGGAAACGCTTGACCGAGCGCTGGCTCTACCCAACGACCACCCCTCGGATGACGAGAGGGCGCCCGGTCTCGCCTACGGCGCGCAGCGAGACCTCTTGGCCGAGGCAGGTTTGGCCGCCCCCCAGCTGGCAGCCCCGTGGGGTGTCGGCGCCTCGGCGGTGCAGCAGGTGATCATCAACGACGAGCTCGACAAGCGTCCCGGTCTGATCAAGCCGTCCCTCGGCATCGCGGAGTGGATTCTGCCGACCATTCTCGACAGCGGGACGGACTCACAACGCGAGCGATTCGCGTGGCCGATCCTGCGCGGTGTGCAGCGATGGTGCCAGCTGTTCAGTGAACCGGGCGCCGGATCGGACCTGGCGTCACTGAGCACTCGTGCCGTCAAGACCGACGGGGGATGGATCGTCAACGGCCACAAGATCTGGACCTCGATGGCCGACCGGGCGCAGTACGGGGCACTGCTGGCGCGCACCGACCCCGACGTCTCCAAACACCGCGGAATCAGTTACTTCCTCGTCGACATGGCATCGCCGGGCATCACCGTGGAGCCGATCAAACAGGCCAGCGGGCATTCCGACTTCAACGAGGTGTTCATCACCGACCTGTTCATTCCTGACGACATGCTAGTCGGAAAGCCCGGCGGTGGTTGGGATCTCGCGGTGGCAACGATGGCCGTCGAACGGACCGCGATCGGTAACTACGTCAACATCGACCGCTCCGCCGCGTTGCGGCACGTGGCGCAGATCGAGGGACCTGACCAAGACGCTGCGCTGCGGGCACTCGGTGACGTCGAGGCCTACACAACGGCAATCAAGGCCATGGTGCTGCGTGAGACCCTGCGCCTGGTGGAGGGTCAGTCGGCGGGTCCGACCTCGAGCATCGCCAAGTACGCAATGGTGCTCCTGCTGCGCCGCGCATCAACCGCGACGCTTGGACTGACCGGCCGCATCGCGATGCTCGAGGAGTCCGATCCCGCCGTGATCCGGCCGTACTTCGACATGCCGTCCGAACTCATCGGCGGCGGTACGGCGGAGATACAGCTGACCATCATCGCGTCAATGATCCTCGGCCTGCCACGCAACTGACCAAACAGATTCCGCCAGCTCCCGAAAGGACGTCGCCACGATGACCGATCTCTCCTTCAAGTTCTTCGACTGCGACAACCACTACTACGAGGCGATTGACGCCTTCACCCGCCACATCGAGCCGCAGTACAAGAAACGTGCCATCCAGTGGGCTCAGCTCGACGGCAGGCAACGTCTGCTCGTCGGCGGCAGGGTCAACAGGTTCATCCCCAATCCGACCTTCGATCCGGTGGGCAAGCCCGGCGCACTCGACGAGTACTTCCGTGGCCGCAACCCGCGGGGCGCTGACCTGAACGCGCTGTTCGGGGAACTGGAGCCCATCAGTCCCGCATACCGCGACCGCGACGCACGGCTTGCGCTGATGGATGAGCAAGGTATGCAGGGCTGCATCCTGCTGCCCACCCTCGGCGTCGGGATGGAGCAGGCGCTGCTGCCCGACCTGGATGCCACCGCGGCGACATTCCGCGCCTTCAACCGCTGGATGGACGAGGACTGGGGATTCGCCTACAAGGAGCGGATTTTCGGTGCTCCCTACATCACCTTGTGCAAACCGGACAACGCGGTTCGCGAGCTCGAGTGGGCACTGGAGCGTGATGCGCGGTTCATCGTCATGGTCCCCGGGCCGGTCACGACGGACGTCGGCATGCGCGCGCCGGGCGATCCGATGTTCGACGAATTCTGGCGGTTGGCAAATGATTCGGGCGTCACGGTCTGCTATCACTCCGGCGAGACGTACTACTCGAAGTTCATGCCCGCGTGGGGCGAATCGGACTACATGATGTCGTTTCAGGCACTGCTGGGCTTCCGCTCACTGTTCTCCGGGGACGCACTGCAGGACACGTTCGCCAATCACCTGCACAACGGCCTCTTCTTGCGGTTCCCGAACCTTCGAATGGCGTCCATCGAAAGCGGATCGACGTGGGTCTTTCATCTGTTCGAAAAGCTGAGCAGGTCCTTCGGTCAGATCCCGCAGATATACAAGGAGGATCCGCGGGAAACCTTCAAGCGCCATGTCTGGGTGTCGCCCTTCTACGAAGATGAGTTGGCAAGCCTGCTCAAGCTGCTTGGGGTGAATCGCATCATCATGGGTTCAGACTTCCCCCACGTCGAGGGCCTGGCCGAGCCCGCGTCCTATGTCAAGGATCTGGAGAACTTCGACTACACGCCCGACGAGTGCCGGACTGTCATGCGCGACAACGGTCTTGAGCTGTCGCTGCGGCAACCGGTGTGAGTGCTGTGCTGTGAAGGTCGCAAAGTCGAGCCTGGTGGCGATGCTGTTGGAGGTCGGCGAGGAGAATGCCGCCGTGCTCCTTGCACATTCGCAGTTGCCCGACGAGATCGACACCACGCGCGATCTTCACACGCTTGTGGCGTTCGGGTTGGACCGCGATCAAGTCGACGAGGTCGCACGGCTGACGATCGGCGCGATCGAACCCGACGACGTGAACACCCGAAGCAGGCGCAACGAGATGGAGAAGACCATCTCGCGCCGCTGGGCCGACCTCGTCGACCAGTGGGTGCCGTAGAAGGGGCCCGGGTAGCCTGAGCACATTCCTATTCAAGGCGAGTCCGGCGGTCCGATCCGAGTAGCTGTGCTCTCGCCGATCGCGTGGAGGACACCGCCTCGTCATTACGGGCCGTGGGAGCAGTTCGCCTCGTTGCTCACCGAGGGGCTGGTGGCGGCCGGCCATCACGTCACCCTGTTCGCCACTGCAGACTCGATCACTGCGGCCAGCCTGCACGCAACTGCGCCGTGTGGCTGGTCTGAGGATGCGACGATCGACGCCAAGGTCGCAGAGTGTCTGCACGTCGCTTCCGTGTTCGAGCGCGCCGGCGAGTTCGACATCATTCACAACGGGTTCGACTTCCTGCCGCTCACGTACAGCGATCTCGTCACGACACCGGTGGTCACCACGATCCACGGGTTCTCATCCGGTCGGATCGTTCCTGTTTACGAGCGCTACGACGCCACGACCGCCTACGTGTCGATAAGCGACGCTGATCGACACCCGGATCTGCACTACGCCGCCACCATTCACCATGGCATCGATATCGACGCGTTCGCGAGCCATCCCAGTCCGGGCGAGCATCTGCTGTTCTTCGGACGGATCCACCCCGACAAGGGCACCGCCGACGCAATCGAGGTCGCCCGCCGATGTGGCCGCCGGCTCGATATCGCCGGGATCATCCAGGATGAGAAGTACTTTGACGACGAGGTCGCGCCGCATGTCGACGGCGAGCAGGTGCGCTACCTCGGGCCCGTCGACGCCTCTGCGCGAGCCGAGGTACTGGGAGCCGCGCACGCGCTGCTCCACCTGATCGACTTCGACGAGCCGTTCGGCTACAGCGTCGTCGAAGCGATGGCCTGTGGCACACCGGTCATCGCCAACTCGAGAGGCTCGATGGGCGAGCTGATCATCAACGGGGTCACCGGCTTTCTCGTCGACGACATCGATTCGGCGGTCGCCGCGGTCGCTGCAGCTGCCGAGCTCGACCGGCGCAAGATCGCCGAGCTCGCCGCCGAACGGTTCACGGTCGCCACCATGATCGACAAGTACGTGGGTGTGTACCGCGACGTCATCGGCAATCGGAAATGACACTGCTCCAAGAGGCGTGGTGGAAGTCTGCCGTTGTCTATCAGATCTATCCGCGGAGCTTTGCCGACTCGAACGGCGACGGAGTCGGTGATCTGGGCGGCATCATCGGGCGGCTCGACTATCTACGGGCGCTCGGGGTCGACGTGATCTGGCTGTCACCGATCTATCGGTCACCTCAGGCCGACAACGGCTACGACATCAGTGACTACTGCGACATCGATCCGCTGTTCGGCACCCTGGCCGAATTCGACGCGCTGGTGGCCGAGGTGCACGACCTCGGGATGAAGCTGGTGATGGACCTCGTCGTCAACCACACCTCGGATGAGCACCCGTGGTTCGTCGAGTCACGTTCATCCCGCGACAACCCGAAGCGGGATTGGTACTTCTGGCGCGACGCCCGCGACGGTGCTGAGCCGAACAACTGGGGCTCACTGTTCGGGGGATCGGCGTGGGAATGGGAAGAGAGCACCGAGCAGTACTACCTGCACCTGTTCGACCGCAAGCAGCCGGACCTGAACTGGGAGAACCCGCAGGTACGAAAGGCCGTGCACGACATCATGGTTTGGTGGCTTGACCGCGGTGTCGACGGCTTCCGCATGGACGTCATCAATTTCATCTCCAAGACCGAGGGGCTGCCGGACGCAGCGGCGATCCCGGGGCAGCGGTTCGTCAGTGCCATGGACAGGTTCGTCGATGGGCCGCGCGTGCATGACTATTTCGCCGAGATGACACGCGAGGTTTTCGCCGGTCGCGACGGCCAGTTCATCACGATCGGCGAAATGCCGGGCGTCACACCTGAACAAGCGCGGCTGTATACCGATCCGGCTCGAGGTGAGCTGAACATGGTCTTTCCAGTTCGAGCACGTGTCCGTCGACCAGGGTCCAGCGGGCAAATTCGACTACCTCGGTCTCGACCTGGTCGTCCTGAAGAAGTCGCTCCACCGGTGGCAGGCGGCGCTGGCCGAGATCGGTTGGAACAGCCTGTACTGGAACAACCACGACCAGCCACGCGTCGTGTCCCGGTTCGGCGACGACGACCCGGATTACTGGGCCGCCTCGGCGAAGGCGCTCGCAACCGTTCTGCACGGCATGCGTGGTACGCCGTTCGTCTATCAAGGCGAGGAGCTCGGAATGACGAACTATCCGTTCCGGATTCCGCAGGACCACAAGGACATCGAGGCCTTGAACTACTTCAAGAATGTGCTCGAACTGGGCGGCGACCAGGTTGCGGCACTGGCCGGTCTTGCCAAGATCAGCCGCGACAACGCGCGCACGCCAATGCAATGGGACGCGGGACCGAGCGCCGGATTCACCACCGGTGACCCATGGCTGCCAGTCAACCCCAACCACACCTGGCTGAACGCCGCAGTCGCAGATCGACGCAACTGATTCGGTCTTCGCGCACTACCAAGCTCTGATTCGCCTTCGCCACGAACTGCCTATCCTGGTGGACGGCGACTTGACGCCGCTGATGGCGGAAGACCCGCAGATCTGGGCGTACACCAGAACCACCGCGAATTCACGACTCCTGGTGATCGCCAACTGCGGACGTGATCCCCGGACCGTCGAACTCGGCCGAGAATGGATCGCGGCCGATCTGCTGCTCGGCAATCTGCCCGACACCCCGGCCACATCGATGTCATCGTCCCTCGACCTGGCCGGCTGGGATGCACGGATCTACTCCGCAAGATGAGTCGCCGTCGATGCGATGATGAGCCCATGGCTGAGCGTGATCGCGACGAATCCGGCAGGCCCCGGAGCGATCGTCCTCGCGACGCCCTCGGCCGCCCACTTCCTCGGGGCAGCGAAGGCATTCCACGCATTCCCGACGACCTCGAGTTGCCGCCGGCCGAAACCCTGGCCCTTGCCCAGGATCTGCTGGACCATGGCCTGGCCTTCAACGCGCACGAAGTGCTGGAGGCCGCATGGAAGAACGGCCCGAACGACGAAAAGACACTGTGGCAAGCACTTGCCCAGCTCGCTGTCGGCATCACCCATGTCCAGCGCGGCAACGGCAGGGGCGCGGTCACGGTACTTCGCCGCGCATCGGCCGTCCTTGGCCTCGACGACACGGCGCCGTACGACATCGACGTCGCAGGTTTGGCCGACTACGCCGACGTGCTGATCGGCGAGCTCGATGCGAATGTCGCCATCGCACCGGAACGCCTACGACCCCGTCTGGTAGTCCGACCCCTCGATCCGGGTGACAACGGATCGCGGCGTGAAGAGCGGTGAAGTGTCCTGGCAGATGAGTGCGGTCGCGGTGTACATGCGGCTGACACGCAAGCGTCGTTACGCTACCGCCGCCGCAGCAGCCGGTCGTCTCACCAAACCGAAGGGACCGGCAGCGCCGCCGGCGAATCTGGCACGCCGCTGCCAGCTGACACGCGAAAGCGTTGGCGGGTTCGACGTTTACACGGTGCGCTCCGAACGCACAGGGACAACAACCAACAATCCGGCAACCGTGATCTACCTCCACGGTGGTGCCTACGTCAACGAAATCCAACCGCAGCACTGGGAACTCATTGCCGAGCTGACAACGCATCTCGGATGCGCGGTTGTGGCGCCGATCTACGGCCTCGCCCCTCAACATCACGTCGACGAAGCGCTTGATCTACTGCGCTCGGTGCTCGGCGCCGCCACAGCTGCCGGGCCGACGTACCTGGTTGGTGACTCCGCCGGGGGAGGCCTCGCTTTGGCGGCGACCCTGTTGTGGATGTCGGATGGCGGGCCGCCGGTTCGGGGGCTGACTTTGATCGCCCCCTGGCTGGACGTCAGCCTCAGCAATCCGGGCATTGCCGCCATCGAGCCCTCCGACCCATGGCTGTCACGACCCGGTCTCGCTGTCTGCGGCGAATCTTGGTCAGGCGCAGTCGCTCTCGACGACCCGCGGGTAAGTCCAATGTTCGGCGATCTCGACGGCGTTCCACCCATCGATCTCTACGTCGGCGATCGCGACATCACCGTTGCAGACTGCCGCGCGCTTCGAGACCGACTCCCCGTCAGTCGGCTTCGGTACCACGAACAACCAGGGGCCGTGCACGTCTATCCGCTCTTGCCCGTCCCCGAGGGACGCGCCGCCCGGCGCGAACTCATCGCGCACATCAGAGCGACCCTGCTCTAACCGCCCGCGGGTCCAGGATGCGAAGAACCGCAGCCTTACCTCGCGGATAGGAAATCCTCCCCTTCAGCCAGGCGGATTCTGGCTTCCTGGCGATTACCAGGCCGTTTGCCGCGCACGACTATTGCGGCAGCGGGAAATCGCGAAGGACTGCCGAGCTTTCGGCAGACCCACATACAACACCCGCGACGCAGGGCCAAAGCAACGACCGCGCTCCAACCCGGAGCGGCGACTACCTACAGGAGAGATCATGACCACCACTTACCACGACCGTGCTTGTCGGCGAGGCCGGACCATCGCCGCCACCTTGCTGGCGTCGGCCGCGACCGTCGGCTTGATCGGCACAGCCGCACCGGCGCAAGCAGCCGACCAGTACCTCGCACTGGCTCTCGGATACGTGAGCGAGAATCCCCCCGTCACGATGGCCGGAGGCTCGGCGATCAGCGCCACCCAAGAGTCGGCCGGCCAGCAGGCGCTGACGAACTGCGTGGGCAACGGCGGCAGCCACTGCGTCACCGTCGTCATCGCCACGAATGAGTGCGCAGCGGCCGCCTCGAACAACTACGGCGAAGAGGTCGGGGCATCTGCCCTCACGCGCGGCGCAGCCGAGACCGCTGCGCTGGGAAAGCTGCAGAACCAGACGGGCGCGAAGGTCATCGTGTCGGGCTGCGCCAATGGATCCACCACGCCGCCGCCACCGAACGATCCGCCGCCACCTCCCGCGCCGAAGCCGGGGCCGACGGTCTCGTTCAACACGGTCTTGGGTGGCCTGGAGGCTCACATCACCGACCGCAGTGGAGTGTCGTCGCAGTGCACGTACACGACGGACGACTACAACCGCAGCTTCGCGCTGCCTGCCAACTCCACGTACGACCTGAGGATCGTCCCGGCCGTTCCGCGGTTCCGGAACTGGACCGTCACGATCAAGTGTGACAACGGCACCAGCACCACGGCGACGACGTACTTCTGAGTCTCGACGTTGGCGAAACCCGATCCGCCCGGACCGTGATGCTACGGTCCGGGCGGTTCGTTTCGTGACGCTTGATCGCTCAGTTGTCCCGCGCTGCCACGTGCCATGAACTCAGACGGCAGTCGGGCCGAGCGCGTAGTCGCCGGTCTCGGGGTGGTGGTACCAGCCGCTTGCGGCGTGGGTACCACCGTCGACGTGGATGGTTTGGCCGGTGATGTAACTGGACATCTCTGACGCGAGAAACACTGCCGCACCTGCCATCTCGTCGACGTGGCCCGCCCGTCCCATCGGGATGGTGAGGCCGAAGCGCTCTTCGGACCCAGGCGGTGCCATCTGCATAAGCCTTCGGTGAGAGTGATGTCCGGCGCCAGGGCGTTGACCCGGATGCCATAGCGGGCGAGTTCGAGGGCCGCGGTCTTGGTGTAGTTGATGACACCGGCCTTGGCGGCGGCGTAGGTTGCGTAACCCGGTGCGGCACGGACACCTTCGATCGACGTGACGCTGATGATGCTGCCGGACAACTTCGTGCTCGACGAGGCCGCGGGCGACCCGTTGGGTGCACAGGTAGACGTGGCGCAGATTGGCCTTATAGAGCGCGTCCCATCCGTTCTCGCGTGGTCTCGAGGATCCCTGACCAGAACACCCCGCCGGCGTTGTTGACCAGGATTGTGACCGGTCCGAGTTCGGCGGTGGTCTGCGCGAGCGCGGCGTCGACCGCGTCGCTGTCGCGGACGTCGATGGGGATGCCCAGCGCGCCGATCTCGGCTGCGGCGGACGCGCACGTTTCGGGGTTGCGTTCCCATATCGCCACCTTGGCGCCGAATGCCGCCAGTCCCGCCGCGATGCCGCGGCCGATACCGGCGCCACCGCCGGTGACCACCGCAACACGGTCCGTCAGAAGGACGCTCGAGGAATCCAATGCCATGGCTATACTGTAGGACATATGCCAGTTCAGATGTTACAGTCATTACGTAAAATGTTGTATATGTAATCTTCAGTGGAGGTTGGGCCATGGCCAGCACGATCTTCGTCACCGGCGCCACCGGACAGACCGGTGGCAACGTCTGCGAGCAGTTGATCGAGCGCGGTGACCACGTTCGCGCGCTTGTGCGCAATCCCGATGAGGCCGTCGGCGCTGGCCGGGATCGGCGTCGAATCTGGTCAAGGGCGACATCGGAGACGCCGACGATGTACTCCGCGCGGCCAAGGGCGCCGAGGCGGCCATCCATTGTGCGGCACTGCTGGGCGGGGCGAGCCAGGACCTCGACGACTTTCAAGGCCGTCAACGTGGTCGGCACCACCAATGTGCTGGACGCGGCGAAGGCCCACGGCATGCGCCGGGTCGTTGCCCTGAGCACGGCCACCTTCATCGACTTGACCACCGAGCTCGACTTCGAAGAGGCACCGGTGCTCGAGGATCCACCGGACGACCCCTATACCGTCACCAAGCTGGCCGCGTTTCTCGACGCGCACCAGCGTGCCGCCGCGGGCGAGGACGTGCTGACGTGTCACCCCGGCGCGATCTTCGGCCCCGGCCTGGTCGTCGAGCGAGCGCTGCACCGCACCAGCTTCAACCGAGTGCTGCTGGCGGGCATGCGCGGAAGGATCAAGCGCTACCTCGCGTTCCCGGTGACGTGGGTGTCGGGGGCGGATGTCGCGAAGGGGTCGATCGCCGCCCTGGACCGCGGCGTCGCAGGCGAGCGCTACCTGTTGATCGGGCAGCCGCAGGGAAACATCACCACCGCGGCGGGCATCAATCGCGCCTGCGAGCTCGCCGGGATTGACCACCGTGTCGAGGATCTCGACTACCGTTCGGATCCCGAGGCATTGGCCGCCGAGTTCGGGCCCACCTTGATGGCGATCGCGGAGGCCGCGGCCAAGGACGTCCGCAAGCCCAGAACCAACGACAACCTGACCATTCGTCGCCTGGGCTACGAACCCATGTCCTTCGACGCCGGACTGCGCTTGCTCATCCCTTGGCTGCGTGGACTCGGACGGCTCGACCAGCGTCCGCATCGTGGCGACTGCCGAACCTCGCGGCTCAGATCATGGGGATCTGACCGATCGCATCCTCGACGCCGCCCGGACGTTGGTGCATTCGGACGGGCGCCCGGAAGTTGTCGCTCTCAGACGTGGCGACCCTGGCCGGGGTGTCGCGACCCACCATTTACCGGTACTTCGGATCCAAAGACGAGCTGATCGACGGGCTGGGAAAGCGCGAGCGTCGACGTTTCAACGTGGCGATGGACAGGGCGATGTCCGGCGTCACGGGAGCCGCGCGATCTGGAAGCCGCGGTCGACGTCGTGGCGAGATTCGTCGAGGATCAGCCACCCGGGCGACTACTCGATCTCGAGCCCGGCTTCGCGCAGGAACAGATGGCGCGGGCGCTACCGATGATCACCAAAGGATTGCGGACCGTCCTTCGGCAATGCGCTCGCGAGGGTGGCATCGACAACGCGTCGGCGGCCCCTGACCTGGCCAACGCCATCGCACGAATTGCGTTGAGTCACTATATGTTCCCCGACGATGACCGATCGGCGGTGCGTAGGCAGATTCGGGCAGCCGCCGGACTGCCTCCGAAGTAGTGCTGTCGGATCCGGTCAGAAGATGTAGCGGGCGAGGCCTCCGTCGACGCTGATCGTGGAACCAGTGACGTAGGACGCGCGTGCGGAGGCCAAGAAGACGGCGATGTCAGCGAATTCCTCGGGCGTGCCGAGCCGTCCCGCCGGTATCTCGCCGATCAAGCTCGCCGGTGGTCCGTCAGGGTAGATCTCCTCGATTCGCCCGGTCGAAATATAGCCCGGTGCAAGGCAATTGACGGTTATGCCGTCGATGGCGACATCGTGGGACAGACTCTTCAGATAGCCGGTCACCCCTGGTCGCATCGCGTTCGAAATCGCGATGTTGGGCAGCGGCTCCTTCACGCCGGAGGATGTCACCGCCAAGATCCGGCCTGCTTTGCTTCGGCGCAGGTGCGGCAGGCCGGCACGGACGAGCGACACCAACGGAATGAACATGGACGTCAGTGCGGTCGTCAAGTCGTCGCCACTCACCTCCGACGCGTGCTTAGCCGGTGGGCCACCGGTGTTCCACACGAGGATGTCCAACCCTCCGTACTCGGTGACGGCGGTCTCGACGAGACGCTCGGCGGAATCGGCCTCATCGAGGTCGGCGGGGACGCTCAGTGCTGAGATAGCACGCGCCTGCTCGTCGAGAAGTTCTCGACGACGCGCCGTCATGACGACATTTACCCCTTCTCGGGCGAGGCCCCGCGCAATCGCCAAGCCCATTCCTGAGGACGCACCGCAGACAATCGCCGTCCTGCCGTTCAACTCGAGGTCCATCGGTGTCGTCTCCCGTCGATCGATTCGCGGTCATCGCGCGTTCTGGTAAGCGTGCACTCTCAAGAAGGTAGTGGGCCCGTCGAGGGTTGCGTGAATTAAGTGGGGCCGTCGCGGGCATCCGGTAACGGCAGCGGACGACAAGGGGTGATGCAGTGCTACTGAACGGGATCAATCACATCGCGTTGATATCCAAGGACATCGACCGGCTGCGTGTCTTCTATACCGAAGTCTTCGACGCAGACGTAGGGCCCACCAAGCCGCACGGCGACAAAGGCGGAGAAACCATGACGATGATCCGCATCGGCCCCCACACCGAGCTCAACGTGTTCACGATCGAGGGCAATACCGAGCCCGACCGTCAGACGCCCATGTGGGGACGCGGTCGACTCGACCACTTCGGCTTGCAGGCGGCGTCCGAAGAAAGCTTCGAGACGATTCGGCAACGGCTCATTGAGTACGGTGCAAGCGACGGTGAGGTCAACGACTTCGGCGCTGTGCGCAGTGTCTTCTTTCGTGACCCGGATGGGCTCGAAGGCGAAGTGCTGTTCGCGAAATAGGTTCCAGCCGGTTCGTCGAGGGCAACCGTTTTCAGCCGCGCTGCCACCGCCGCGAGATCGCCCGCGAGGCTGACGAGCTCAGTCTGGATGCCGGGCACGGCCGCCATGGCTCCAGGCGAATCCAGGGTGAGCGGGGCGCCCGCGTAGTCGGTACATATCGCTCCCGCCGCGCGAGCGATCGCATGCCCGGCGACGACGTCGTACGGGTTGTTATGGGCAAGCACCATGCCCTGGATCTGGCCGCTGACAAGCCAGGTCCACAGCACCGACGCTGCGCCGACGCAGCGAAAGCGCAGCGCTTGTCGGTGCACCCTCATGGTCAATTCGAGATACGCGTCCAGCCGCGCGCCACCCCGGTGGAAGGCGTCGCCCATTCCGATGATCCCGTCCTCGAACGAGCCGACGTCGGCCACCGCACCCGAGTCGACCCGAACGCCGAGGAACGGCAGGTCGATCACGCCCAGTGTCGGCACGCCGTCCTCGAGCAGGCCGAGCATCACTCCGCACAGCGGTGACCCGGTCGCGTAGTTGATAGTTCCGTCGAGCGGATCCGCGACCCAGACCTTGCCCGTGTCGAGGCGCGCCCCGCCGCCCTCTTCGCCGTAGAAGCCGATATCCGGAGTGGATGCCGCGAGTGAGCGCTGCAGCGCCGACTCGCTGGCCAGGTCGACGTCGGTGACGAAGTCCTTGGCCGCCTTGTCGATCCGCTTGTGCGGCTTGGCACGCCCGTCCCGCAGGATCGCGACCGCTTCATCCACCGCGGCGTGCGCGGCCGCCAGCTCTGCCCTCACGCGAGCATCGTAGTTCCGCACTCGTTGCCGGCACCGCCTGACGTCGGCTTGGCTTGCCAAGGAACCCGCCGTTTTCTCGGCGTTTGCGCACCTCGCAATAAAGGTATTTCAGATCACTCTTGACACCGCATGTGCGCTAGGTCACACTAAGACATCGGACGTCAGACGTCAGACGTCAGATGACTGAAAGGCGGGACTCGTGGCTCTTCCCGAAGAACTCGCGGACATGCTTCTCGAGGCGATCGTGGACGGACAGTTCCCCGTCGATTCGGTCCTTCCCTCGGAGGGGGAGCTGGCCCTGAAGTACGGGATGAGCCGATTGACTGTCCGCGAAGCGGTGCGCATCCTTCGGTCGCAGAACATCGTCACTATCCGACGCGGTCGCGGCACCTTCATCAATCCGCCGCAGGCTTGGACGTCGCTGACTGCCGTCGTCCGCATCGAGGAACGCCGGTCGTCCTCGGGGGGAGTATCGGGACGCCTGATCGAAGCGAGGCGGATGGTCGAGATCGGCGCAGCACAGCTCGCAGCCGTCAACCGGTCGAAGGAGGATCTCGAATCCCTGGCCGCCAGCATCGAAGAAATGCGACTGGCCAACAGGCTGAACCGGGTCGACCTATTTGTCGAGGCGGACATCGCCTTTCATGACGTGATCATGCACGCGACCGCAAACATGTTCATCCCGTTCATGTTTGAACCCTTCGGCAATCTGCTGGTCGAGGCCCGCACCGAGACATCGTCAATTCCGGAGATCCAGGTGAACGCAATCGCCATGCACGAAGCGATTCTCGAAGCACTCACCTCCGGTGATCCCAGGCGAAGTCGCGACGCCATGGAGGCTCACATGGACCAAACCGAAAACGACTTGCGCCGGTACGTCCTCGATGTCGCGGACAACACTTCGAGAGCACCTGATGCTGCTCACCGGCACCGAATCCCTGCACCTCGCCGCGAAACAGGGGTGGGCTCTAGCCGCCTTCGCGGTCTACAACCTGGAGATGGTGCAGGCGATTGTGGCCGCTGCCGAAGAGGCCGACCGACCCGTGCTACTCCTCGCGGGGTCGAGTCACTTTCATCATGCCGGGCAGACAGCGCTGATGAATATGGCGCTGACGGCAGCGAACTCAACATCAGCGCCGATCGGCGTGCATCTCGATCACTGCCGGGACCTAACGGAAATGCAGCGCTGCCTCGACGCCGGCTACTCATCGGTGATGATCGACGGCTCGCACCTGAGCTTCGAGGACAACATCCGCTTCACGCAGGAAGCGGCCGCACTCGCCCACAGCGCCGGTGCCTGGATCGAGGCCGAACTCGGTGCGGTGCCCGGAGACGAGGACGTGTCCACAAATGCCACTTCCGTCGCAGACCATGACCGACCCGCTCCAGGCCCGAGACTTTGTAGAGCGCACCGGGATCGATGCTCTTGCGGTGGCGGTCGGAAACGTGCACGGATTCACCGCCAACCCGGTCACCCTCGATCTCGAACGGCTCGACGCGATTGCAGCGCAGTGTCCGGTTCCCCTGGTGCTGCACGGGGCGAGCGGGCTGCCGCCCGAACAGCTGCGAGGCGCCCTCGGATGTGGGGTGGCCAAGGTCAACGTCAACGCTGAACTACGCCGCGCCTACCTCTCCGCAGTCGAACGTTCACTGCCGCAGGCGATGCCGAATGCCGATGCCGTCGCAGTTTGGAAAGAGGCACGTGCCGCTGTCAAGGCCGCGGCATTGAGAAGCATCCATTTGTTGGACGAAGGGGCACGACCGTGACGGCTGCGCTGAACACCTCCCTGTACATGCGCCCGGATCGCAACCTCGCGCTGGAGTTGGTGCGAGTCACCGAGGCCGGCGCGATGGCGGCCGGCCGCTGGGTGGGCCGCGGCGACAAGGAAGGCGGCGACGGTGCCGCCGTCGACGCGATGCGCCAACTCGTCTCCTCGGTATCGATGCGCGGCGTGGTGGTCATCGGCGAGGGCGAAAAAGACGAAGCGCCAATGCTTTACAACGGCGAAGAGGTCGGCAACGGGCTGGGCCCAGATTGCGACTTCGCCGTGGATCCCGTCGACGGGACCACGCTGATGGCCAAAGGGATGCCGAACGCGATCTCAGTCCTCGCGGTTGCCGAACGCGGCGCGATGTTCGACCCGTCGGCGGTGTTCTACATGGACAAGATTGCTGTGGGCCCGGACGCCGCCGACGCATCGACATCACCGCACCCATCTCGGAGAACTTGCGTGCGGTGGCCAAGGCGAAGAAGTCCTCCGTATCCGATCTGACGGTGTGCATCCTTGATCGCCCCCGCCACGCAGAGCTCATCGCGCAGGTCCGCGAGACCGGCGCCCGGATCAGGCTGATCTCGGACGGCGACGTCGCCGGCGCGATCGCCGCGGCGCGCCCGGAATCGGGCACCGACATGCTGGTCGGAACTGGTGGAACACCTGAAGGCATCATCGCCGCGGCCGCCATGCGCTGCATGGGTGGAGCGCTGCAAGCGCGTCTGGCGCCCACCGATGACGCCGAACGCCAGAAGGCGATCGACGCCGGCCACGACCTCGACCGCATCCTCTGCACTGAAGACCTGGTCTCGGGGGACAACGTGTTCTTCACCGCCACCGGCGTCACCGACGGTGACCTGTTGCGCGGTGTCCGCTACAGCGCCGGCGGCGCCCACACCCAGTCGATCGTGATGCGGTCCAAGTCGGGCACCGTCCGCGTCATCGAGGCCTATCACCGCCTCGACAAACTCCGCGAATACGCCAGCATCGATTTCACCGGCGATGACAACGCGCCGGCCCCGATGCCATGAAGCCGACCCCGGATCTCCTCGCCCGACCGGTGGCCTTTGCTACCGGGAAAGACCTGTCTTCGACGGAGCCGGGCCTCGAAAATTAATCGCGCCATTACCCGAGATCGAGCGCCTTTGTGGGGTGCGTATGGACCCTTGACATGGCGCACGCCGAGGAGTTGCCTGATGGGTAGTTGAAATAGCCAGCCGGCCTTGGGCCGGTGTCGTCCCCTGAACTGGCAGCGGCACCGCGAAAACGCATGCCGCCCAGGAATTGTTCGTAAGAACCTGAGGGACAAATACGCAGCCCTGCGGCCGCATCGCTTATGCCGCCACCTCGGCGTATTTCTTGTCCCCGTTGTAGTCCCCTCATGATTGGAAAGTGCTATGCCCGGATCCCGAACATCCGTCGAATCACTGGGTGAATTAGGCGATCGCACGATCCGCAAGGTCAAGCGGCGGGTATTGCCGCTGATCGTGTTTCTGTATTTCATCGCGTTCCTCGATCGGAACAATGTCGGCTTCGCGAAGCTGACGATGAGCGAGGATCTCGGCCTCAGCGCAACCGCTTTCGGGTTCGGCGCCGGGATGTTCTTCATCGGGTACGCCATCTTCGAGATCCCCAGCAACGCAGGCATGTTGAAGTTCGGTGCCCGCAAGTGGATCGCCCGGATCCTGATCACGTGGGGTTTCTTCGCCACGGCTATGGCGGCGGTGAAGAACGAGACTCACGTTCTACATCATCCGGTTCCTGCTTGGCGCCGCGGAGGCCGGGTTCTTCCCGGCCATCATCCTGTATCTGACGTTGTGGTTCCCCGCCCGCCAACGGGTCGCGGTCCTGGGGATCTTCATCCTCGCCCAGCCGATCGCCAACGCGATCGGTGCACCCGTCTCGGGCCTGCTGCTGAAGATGGACGGCATCCTCGGTCTGGCGGGATGGCAGTGGATGTACATCATCGAAGGTGTTCCCGCGATGTTGATGGCCTATGTGGCGCTGAAGGCAATGACGGACTACCCCAGGGATGCGATGTGGCTGACCCTGGAGGAACGCACCTGGCTGCAGGACAAGATGGACGCCGAGGACACGGCCAAGGGGACCGGGCACAAGCACAGCTTCATGGCAGGCCTGAAGGATCCCCGCGCCCTGATCTTTGCGGCGCTGTACTTCGGTCTGGTGATGGGCATCTACGGGCTGAGCCTGGGGCTACCGACGATCGTCAAGGCGATGGGTGATCTGTCGAACACGCAGGTCGGCTTCATTGTCCCGATTCCGTACATCTGTGCCGCGGTATTCGTCTGGTTCTGGAGCAAGCACTCGGACCGCACAAATGAACGCGTCGTCCATACTTCGGGAGCCATGCTGCTGGGCGCCATCGGTATGGTCGTGGCCGGGTTCCTGATCCAGACCAGCCCGGTCCTTGCGTTGATCGCGATCTGCGTCGCCGCGATGGGTATCTTCGCGGCGATCTCACCGTTCTGGGAGCTACCGGCGGCAGCGTTGGCCGGGGCGGCAGCGGCGTCGGGCATTGCGCTGATCAACTCGTTGGGCAATCTGGGCGGGTTCGCCGTCGCCGTACGCGGCCGGCGCATTGGACGACTTGACCGGTAATTCGAAATCCGGGTTGCTGATGCTGGCCGCCGTGCTGCTCATCACCGCAACCGCCACCTTCCTGTACGGCAGGAAGATCGACGGCTGGCAAGGTGCCATCCCCTCACAGATGACGAACTGCTCGCGCAGAAGGCGGCCGCCTTCCTCCACAAGAAACGACGCCGTAATGCCTAAGCGCCGATCGCAACAGTGGTATGCCGGGCCGGACCCGCGGAACAACTATCTGCACCGGGCGTGGATGCGCCGCGGGGTTCCGGACCATGCGTTCGACGGCCGGCCGCAGATCGCCATCGCCAACACCGCCTCCGACTTGACGCCCTGCAACGCCCATTTCGACGAGGTCGCCACCAGCGTCAAGCAGGGTGTGTACGAGGCGGGCGGCATACCGCTGAACCTGCCGGTGATGTCGCCGGGGGAGACGCAGATGCGGCCCACCGCGATGTTGTGGCGGAATCTGGCCGCCATGTCGATCGAGGAGATGTTGCGCGGCAATCCGGTCGACGGGGTGGTCCTGCTGGGTGGGTGCGACAAGACCATTCCCGCGCTGCTGATGGCCGCGGCCTCGGTCGACCTGCCGGCTCTTGTGCTGCCAGGCGGGCCGATGCTGACCGGCCATTTTCGGGGAAGACCGGTGGGCTGCGGCACGGACGTATGGCGTTTCGGTGAGGAGGTCCGCGCCGGTCTGATGTCGCAGGCGGACTTCCGTCAATCCGAATCGGCGATGATCCGCAGCAAGGGGCACTGCAACACCATGGGCACTGCCTCGACGATGGCCGTCATGGCAGAGGCGTTGGGTACCACGATCCCTGGGGTCGCGGGTACCCCCGCCCCCGACAGCCGGCTTCTCGAACACGCCCACGCCGCAGGACGATTGGCGGTGGAGATGGTTCAGGAAGAGCGGCGGCTCAGCGACGTCATCACGATCGCGTCGTTCCATAACGCGATCGTCGCGTTGGCGGCCACCGGCGGATCCACCAACGCTGTTGTGCACCTGCTGGCGATCGCGGGCCGGTTGGGAATCGACTTGCGGCTGGAGGACTTCGACCGGATCGGTTCCGCGGTGCCGTTGCTGGTGAACGTGCACCCGGCAGGCACCTACTTGATGGACGACATGTACCGGGCCGGTGGGCTTCTCGCTGTCCTGCGGGAGGTGAAAGACCTACTCGACCCGACGGCGTTGACCGTCACCGGCCGGCCGCTGACGGACTACCTCGGGGAGGCCCGAATCTGGGACGAGGACGTGATCCATCGCCGGAGTGCCCCGCTGCTGGACGACGCCGGTATCGCCGTGCTCCGCGGCACCCTGGCGCCGGACGGCGCGGTAATCAAACCGGCCGCCGCGTCGAAGGACCTGCTGGTTCACCGGGGCCGGGCGGTGGTATTCGACAGCATCGAGGATTTCCATGCCCGGATCGACGATCCCGACCTGGACATCGACGAGACCTGCGTGCTGGTGCTGCGCGGTTGCGGGCCAAAGGGGTATCCGGGTATGCCGGAAGCCGCGAACACCCCGCTGCCTGCCAAGCTCCTCGCGACCGGAGTACGGGACATGATCCGAGTCTGTGACGGCCGGATGAGCGGTACCGCGTACGGCACCGTTGTGCTGCACGTGTCGCCGGAATCGGCTGCGGGCGGGCCGCTTTCCCTCGTCCGGGACGGCGACATGATCAGCCTGGATGTCCCCAACCGACGACTCGACCTCGAAGTCGCAGCCGAAGAGTTGCACCGCCGCCAACCCTCGGAAAAAGCGGAGGCCGCCTACAGCACTCCGCTACGGGGCTGGCAGAAGTTGTACGTCGACCATGTCATGCAAGCCGATCGGGGAGTGGATCTGGACTTCCTGGTGGGCGCCAGCGGTGACACCGTTACCCGGGATTCGCACTGACCATGAACCAGCCCACCACTCTTCTGTCCGCCGTCCCGGTGCCCTTTGAGGCCAACGGCGATCTGGACGTCAAAGGCCAGGAGACGCTGCTCCGCCACCTGAAGGTCACCGGCATCGGCGGTGTGTTCATCTCCGGCACCACCGGGGAGTTCACCGCGCTGGACGACGACGAAAGAGCCATCGTGCTCAGCGCTGCGCTCGAGGTGTACGGGGCCGATGCCGTATACGTCCATGTCGGCGCGGCGGCGGCCAGGCAGGCCGAAAGACTTACCGCCCAGGCGATTACGTTCGGCGCCCGGCGCTTGGCAGCGATCACCCCGTTCTACCTGCCTGCCGGGCCTGCGGCATTGATCGACTACTACCGCCGGTTGGACGCAGTCGCAGGGGACGCCCGAATCTACGTCTACCTGTTCGCCGCCCGCACCGGCTGCACCGTCACCCCGGACCAACTCGCCGAACTGGCGATGATTCCATCGGTCGCCGGGGCGAAGATCAGCGGCGAACCGACATCCCAAGTCCTGCAATATGTCCAGGCAGTTCCGGACGGCTTCGAGATCTACTCCGGCAACGACATCGAGTTCGGCGACTTCGTCCGCGCAGGCGGCACCGGTGCCGTGTCCGGGGTCTCCAGCGTCTTCCCGCGACCCTTCCTGGATCTCGCAGATGCACTGCAAAGGGGCGACGACGAGGCGGCCGCCAAGGCGCAGGAACGCGTCAAACAGGCCGTCGACGCCGCTCAACGGGGCCGACATCGCGCTGATCAAGGCAGGCCTGTCACTTCAAGGCCTACCGGCAGGCCCGACCCGCGTCGCCCTCGACCAGCCGACTCCGGCGCAGCTGGAGACACTGCGCACCGCAATCCAGGACCTGACATGACACGTCTATCCGCCCACCCCGAACGAAAGGTCACCCACTCATGAGCACTTCACTGCCGACCGAACGCACCGCCGTAATCACGGGCGGCGCTTCACCCCGCGGCATCGGCCGCGCCACCGCCGACCGACTGGCGCGTGACGGGTGGTCCGTGGCGATCCTGGACATCGACGAGGGCGCCGCCAAGCTCGCAGCCGACGAGGTGGCCGATACATACTCGGTGTCCACCGTCGGTGTCGGTGCCGACATCTCGGACGAGAACTCAGTGCAAGCGGCCATCGCGCAGGTCGAGTCGACCCAGCCGCCGATCATCGGGCTGGCCAACATCGCCGGGGTCAGCTCTCCTACCGAGTTCCTGGATGTCACACCGGCCGAGTGGGATCGGGTGTTCAACGTCAACATGCGCGGCTCGTTCCTGGTCACCCAACGCGTACTGCCCGCGATGATCGCCGCCGGGGTCGGCCGGATCGTCAGTGTCTCCTCCATCTCCGCGCAACGTGGTGGCGGGACGTTCTCGAAGGTGCCCTACAGCGCGTCCAAGGCGGCCATCATCGGGTTCTCGCGGGCGTTGGCCCGGGAGGTCGGCCAGCACAACATCACCGTGAACTCGGTGGCCCCCGGACCGATCGACACCGACATCATGGGTGGCACGCTGACCGACGAGCGCAAGGCGGAGATGAGCGCCGACATTCTCCTGGGCCGGGTCGGCACCGTCGAGGAGGTCGCCGCGCTGCTCACGTTCCTGATGAGTGAGGACGCCGGGTACATCACCGCGGCGACCTACGACATCAACGGCGGCCTGCAAATCTCATGACCATCGTCACCCAGGCCGAGGAGCTCCGATGACCGCCAACGACACCAATACCCGCCGCCCATCCGCAGAGGAAATCCTCGCCGCCGCCCCGCCCGTGCGACACGAACCCGCTGCGCGCGAACGCATCCGGGCCGCGCACGCCGCCGCAGGCCGCCGTATCGCCGTGCTCGACGACGACCCGACCGGTTCCCAGACTGTGCACGACGTCGCCATTGTTACCGTCTTCGAAGCGGACGAGTACGCCGCCGGTCTGGCCGCGCCGGGGTCGACCTGCTTCATCCTGACCAACACCCGCAGCCTGCCTGAAGACACCGCCGTCGAAATGAACACCGCAATATCCGCCAGCTTGTTCGCCCTCGGCCAGAGTCTCGGCGGCCCAATGGAAGTCGTCAGCCGCAGTGACTCCACGCTGCGCGGCCACGTTGTCGCCGAGATCGCGGCCATCGACGCCGCCCGGCGCCGCGTGACAGGCGCCGGGTTCGACGGGGTGCTATTGGTTCCTTGCTTCTTCGAGGCGGGCCGTTTCACCGCAGGCGACATCCACTGGGCCAAAGTTTCCGGTCGGCCAATCCCAGCGGGCGAGACGGAGTTCGCCCAGGACTCGACGTTCGGTTATACCTCGTCCAACCTGCGGGACTTCATCGTCGAGAAGAGCCGCGGCACAATCGCCCTCGACGAGGTGCACAGCATCTCCCTGGATGACATCCGGCTCGGCGGGCCCACTCGGGTCGCCGAGATCCTCGACGGGGTCACTGGCGGCGCCTTCGTCGTGGTCAACGCGACCGACTACGCCGACCTGGAGATCGTCGTCCTAGGGCTCCTGGAGGTGCAGGACGCGGGGCAAGGCGTTCGGATACCGTTGCGGTCCGTCGTTCCCCCGTCCGCTGGCCGGGCTCGAACCTCAAGGCCCGCTCACCGCGGCGCAGATCTGGCCGTCCGGCCGTCCGGGCGGCCAGGGGCTCGTTGTCGTCGGTTCGCATGTCGGCCTGACCAGCCGGCAGGTCGCCAAGGCGCAGGAACGCGGCGGGCTCGCCGAAACCGAACTGCACGTGCCCACCCTGCTTGACCCCGAGCGACGCGACGAACACGTCGCCGACATCGGCAGGCAGGTCGCCGAGGCGCTCGCCACCTCCGATGTAATGCTGTTCACCAGTCGCACCCTGATGCGTGGCGGTGATGCCGATGACAGCCTGGCCATCTCCCGTACCGTGTCCACTGCGGTCATCGAGGTCGTTCGGGCTGCACTTGCCGCGCGACCGGCCTGGGTCGTGGCCAAAGGTGGAATCACCTCCCACGACGTCGCGGTCCGCGGCCTTGGCATTCGCCGCGCAGAGGTCCTCGGCCAACTGTTCCCCGGCATGGTGTCGGTCTTCCGCCCCATCGAGGCGGCACCCGAAGCCGTCGGCACTCCTTACGTGGTGTTCGCAGGCAACGTCGGCGACGACGACACCCTCGCCGACGTCGTCGACCTCTTCGCCGGGCGCCGATGACCCCTGTGCCCCAACCCCGCTCACTCCACACCACAACGAGAAGGAAACGGTAGATATGACCAACGTCGGATGGATCGGACTGGGGGCCATGGGTTCTCCCATGGCATCTTTTGTGGCCAAGGCTGGACACGTGGTGACGGCCTTCGATATCGACCCGCAGAAAGCCGTGGCCCTAGCGGGCGACGGCGTCAAACCCGCGGCCACCATCAGTGATGCTGCGGTCGATGCCGATGTGCTTGTGCTGATGGTCGCGACGGCCGAGCAGGCCGAATCGGTGCTCTACGGCGACGGTAAGGCCGCCGCGGCACTCAAACCGGGCAGCGTTGTGCTGCTGATGGCCACCGTGGGACCAGCAGCCGTCGAGGATTGGGCACGGCGCCTGGCGGTGACCGGCGTGCAGCTCGTCGATGCGCCGGTGTCCGGTGGCGCCGCCCGGGCCGGGCAGGGGGATCTGCTGATCATGGTGAGCGGTTCGGAGACCGCGCTCGCCGCGGTACAACCCTTGCTGGACGTGATGGCCCGCAACGCCCCCGTCGTCGGAACGGAACCCGGGGAAGGGCAGAAGGTCAAACTCGTAAACCAGCTGCTGTGTGGAGTGCATGTCGCGGTCGCCGCGGAAGCCCTCGCCTACGCCGAGGCGCTCGGCCTTGACGCCGGTGCGACGTGGGAAGTGCTCCGACACGGCGCCGCCGCATCGTTCATGCTCGACGACCGCGGCGCCCGGATGATCGACAATCCGAACAACGACATCCGTTCCGCCACCGACATTTTCGTCAAGGATATGGGTCTGGTCACCGCGGCGGCCCGCGCGAAGTCATACCCCGCCCCGCTGGCGTCCGCTGCTGAGCAGCTGTTCCTCGCCGGCCGTCGCGCCGGCCTCGGACGCGCCGACGACTCCTCCTTGATCCAGATCCTGCGCGGCACCGCCACCGCATCGACCTGACGGGAGACCGAAGAACGTGTCTGATTCGATCGATTACACATCCCTGTTCCGGCTCGACGGCCGCAAGGTTGTCGTGGTCGGTGGCGGCAGCGGGCTGGGCCGGGCCGCCAGCATCGCGCTGACGCAGTTCGGTGCCAACGTTGTGGTGGCCGATGTCAACGTGGACGGTCTGAAGGACACCGTCGCCGAGATCGAGTCGCAGGGCTACGCACTCGAATCGGCCGAAGTCGATGTCACCGACAGCGAATCCGTCGTTGCGCTGGCGGCCGCGCATCCCGACACCGAAGTGCTGGTGGCCACGCCAGGGATCAACGTGCGCAAGCAGTTACTCGACACCACCGACGAGGAGTTTGACCGGGTCATCGACGTCAGCCTGAAAGGTACGTACCGGCTCGCCAAGGCGTTCGGACCGGGGCTTGTCGCCCGCGGCAAGGGCAGCATCATCAATTTCTCCAGCTTCCGCGCGCTAGTAGTCGAGCCGGGTCAGGGGCTGTACGCCGCCGCGAAAGGCGGTGTGCTGCAACTGACTAAGGTTCTCGCGGCCGAACTCGGGCCGTCAGGTGTGCGGGTGAACGCTGTGGCACCCGGTCCGTTCGAGACACCTCTGACGGAGCAGATCAAGTCCGATCCCGACTGGTACGGCGCTTACGCGGATAAGACCGCGGTGAAGCGCTGGGCCAAGCCGGACGAGATCGTCGGCGCAATCCTGTTCCTGGCATCGGACGCATCGACATACGTGACGGGCACCCTGCAACTGGTTGACGGAGGATGGACCGCCGTCGACGGCCGCTTCGTCCCGAAGGTGTAGGTCGTGACGCAGCAGGCCAGCGGGCACACCGTACTCGCTGAAACCGACGGTGGCGCTTACCAGTCGCTGCGGCAGCGACCGGTGACACGGGCCGAGCGCTACGCGCTCGGCAAGAGTCTGCGCAAGCGGGTACCGCAGGCGCACACTGGCCGACTGGGAACCGCCCGCCGGACAGGCCCGACCCGATCCACCAGATCATGGTCAGCCACCAAGGCAGAGCCGACCGCCTGGTCCCGGTCAGGGTCGGGCGCATGATCGCCTCGCCGTACGGCTTTCTGCGCGGAACCGCCGTGGTGATGGCCGAGGACGTCGCACACCTGCCGGCCACAGGCATCACCCCGGTCGTCTGCGGCGACGCACACCTCGGCAACTTCGGGTTCTACGCCTCGCCGGAGCGGGACCTGGTGATCGACCTGAACGACTTCGACGAGGCCCACCCGGGCGGCTGGGAGTGGGACCTGCGCCGGTTGGTCGCCAGCATCTGGGTCGCCGGGCGGCAGAACGGGGCCTCCGAGGAGCAGTGCGGCGCGTCGGCGCTGTCCTGCGTCGCCTCCTACCGCGAGGAGCTGCGGCGGCTGGCCGACCAGCCGCTCTTCTCGCGCTCCTTCGTCCGTCTGGACGTCGACCGGCTTGGCCGCACAGACTGCGGGTCCGCTGCAGGCAGGGTGGCGCGCTCGGCCAAGCGGGCGCGGAACCGCACCAGCGACCGCGCGCTGCCCCGGTTCACCCGCGAGGTGGACGGCGTGCGGAAAATCGTGGAGGAACCGCCGCTGATCACCCGGCTGCCCGGAGCGGGAGGCGGAGCTAGCTGGCCGAGGCGCTCGACGAATACCTGCAAACCCTTTCCCCGCATTGGCGTCGCGTGCTCGGCGGCTACACCCTGGTCGACGTCGCGCACAAGGTCGTCGGGGTGGGCAGTGTCGGGCTACGCGCTTACGTGGCGCTGTTGGAGGGCTCCTCGGCCGACGACGTGGTTTTCCTGCAGCTCAAGCAGGCCCGCCGGTCAGTGTTGGCGCGCTACGTGCACGGCGAATCGGCGTGGCACGCACACCAGGGCCAGCGGGTAGTGGAGTACCAGCAGGCGCTACAGACGGTAAGCGACCCGCTGCTCGGGCTGGACCACGATGGACGGGCGGCAGTATTACGTCCGGCAGTTCCGAAATATGAAGGGCACCATACCGATTGACGCGATGGACGCGGCCGCGCTGACCGACTACGCGGGTGTGGTGGGTCAGCTGCTGGCCAAGGGGCACGCCAGGACCAGCGGCGCCTCGATGATCTCCGGTTACATGGGCCGCTCCGATCGAGTGGACACGGCGCTGTCCGCGTTCGCCCGGCGCTACGCCGACCAGACCGAAGCCGACCACGCCGCACTGGTCGCCGCCGTCGACCGCGGGCTGCTGCCCGTCGAGCGTGGGGTCTGACGACGAATGCTGCGGAGCGATTGCGCTGCAATTCCTTTCACGACTCGGACCTCAGTGGCAGCGTCATCTGGCATCGGGAGCCAAGTGTGCCGCGCGCGGGCCAGCCCGCGACAAACGAATGCGTCTACACGCGATCCGGGATGAGCGATGATCCAGGACAATTAACGAAGACAATTAACGAAAAGGAACTCGTTCGCGATGCTCGCGTAAGACATGACTGCGCCGTTCGGACGGGAAATCGAATGCCCTTTCTGATTCCCGCAACGCGATTTCGGCGTTTGATCAGCGGTGTAGCACCCGGGAGATGGCTTCAACGGCCCCGAAATGCCCATTGACAAGTGGTGGTTTCGTTACTCGGTTAACTTGGGTATGACCCCAGTTCGCGCCGGGGGCGTGATTGGAGGCACGAATTTGACAGGGTTTGTCGATTTCGTTCGCGATCGCTGGTCAGTGCTGTCCTTCCTTGCCTACCAACACATGAGTCTGGTCGTTCAGACACTGGTGGCGGCGACAATCCTCGCTTTGCTGATCGGCATGCTCATTTACCGCTCCAGGTGGGGCTCTGCGGTCGGCAACACCTTGACCGCTCTTGGCTTGACGATCCCGTCCTATGCGCTGCTCGGGGTGCTAGTCGGAGTCGTCGGTATCGGCGTGCTGCCCTCGGTGATCATGCTGGTGTTCTTCGGATTCTTCCCTGTACTGCGCAGTGTCGTCGTCGGTCTGACCGGCGTCGACCAGGCCCTCGTCGAGTCGGCGCGCGGAATGGGCATGAGCCGATTCACCACCTTGGTACGCCTCGAGCTGCCGCTGGCCTGGCCCGTGATCATGACGGGCGTGCGGGTTTCCGCGCAGATGCTGATGGGCATCGCCGCCATCGCGGCGTTCGCCCTGGGACCCGGGCTGGGTGGCTACATTTTCTCGGGCATCTCGCGCACCGGGGGCGCCAACTCCACCAACTCCATCGTCGCGGGCACGATCGGCATTCTGATCTTGGCCGTCGTGCTGGACACCATTCTCAATGTCATCACGCGTCTGACCACGCCGAAAGGTATCCGTGTCTGAATCCACGACGATCGATCCGTCCTCCGCCGAGGTAAAGACTCGCGGCACCGGCGGCGCCCGCATCCTGCTCGACGGCGTGACAAAGCAGTACAGCGGTCAGTCCCGGCCCGCGGTAGACAACGTGACCCTGGAGATTCCGGCGGGCGAGATCGTGATGCTCGTGGGCCCGTCCGGCTGCGGTAAGACCACCACGATGAAGATGATCAACCGCCTGATCGAACCGACCAGCGGTCGGATCTTCATCGGCGAAGACGATGTGACTCAGCGCGATCCCGATCAACTGCGGCGCCACATCGGCTATGTCATCCAGGGTGCAGGCCTATTCCCGCACCTGACCGTACGCGAAAATATCTCGATCGTGCCGAGGCTACTCAAGTGGGATAAGGCGAGGATTGCCGCCCGGGTCGACGAGCTGCTCGATCTGGTCAATCTTGACCCGGCGCAGTACGGCGACCGTTATCCGCGCGAGCTGTCCGGTGGACAGCAGCAGCGCATCGGAGTGGCTCGCGCGCTGGCCGCCGACCCGCCGGTACTCCTGATGGATGAGCCGTTTGGAGCCCTCGACCCCATCACTCGTCAGCGCCTGCAGGACGAACTCCTGCGTCTGCAGGAGGAATTACGCAAAACCATCGTCTTCGTCACCCATGACTTCGATGAGGCGGTCAAGCTCGGCGACAGGATCGCGATACTTCAGGTCGGTTCCGAAATCGTTCAATACGACACTCCCGAGCAGATTTTGAACAATCCCGCCGACGATTTCGTCCGCAGCTTTGTGGGACACGGCGCAGCGCTCAAACAACTCACCTTGACCCGGGTTCGTGATGTCGAGCTGCATGAAGCAGCGGTGGCACGGATCGGCGGCGATCCGGCGGAGGCGATTCGAGCCGCCGGCGCCCTAAGCCGTGGCCATGTGATCGTGCTCGATGACCAAGACCGGCCGCAACGATGGCTTTCAGTCGAGGAACTGCAGGATCCTGCGTCCCTACAGCAGGTGACCCGTGACGAGCAGCTCGAAACCGTGAGTCTCGCGTCCACTCTCAATGACGCCCTCGACTCGATGCTCACTTCATCCCACGGCGTGGTGGTGGTGACCGGTCGTCGCAACGTCTATCGGGGTGTAGTCCGGGTCGAGACGATCATGGACGCAATGGCGGAACTGCGCAGCTCTGCGAACACTGCGGAAAGTTCTTCGTGACGTCCGCGGTCCTAGAGCTGGACGCCGATACCGATGCATCAGCCACCGGTCGGCGGCTAGGCCTCGGTCGTTGGATCCTGCAGCCGCTGGCATGCGTTGTGGCCGTTGCGGGTTCGTTGCTGTATGTCTACAACGCGAATGTGTCCGATTCCGAGCGCCGTTCAGTGAGTGTCCCGAACCTCGTGACATTGCTGGGCCAGCACATGACGATCAGCCTTGCTGCCACCGTGCTGACGTGTGTGATCGCCATTCCCCTCGGCATCCTGCTGACCCGCGGCCGAATGCGACGGTTCGCGAAGCCGATCATCACCGTCGCGGGTTTCGGGCAGGCGGCACCCGCGATCGGGCTGATCGCACTGGGCGCCGTCCTTTTCGGTATCGGGCAGGTCGGCGCCATCGCGGCTCTGGTCGTGTACGGGGCGCTGCCCATCGTCGCCAACACAGTCACCGGGCTGGACGGTGTCGATCCACGCGTGGTGGAGGCGGCACGCGGGATGGGCATGTCGGCGACTTCGACACTCCTGCGCGTCGAACTTCCACTGGCGCTTCGGGTGATCATCTCGGGCGTGCGCACCGCGCTGGTGCTCATCGTCGGCACAGCAGCGTTGGCGTCCTTCACGGGTGGCGGCGGACTGGGTCAGCTGATCACGACGGGAATCAAGCTGCAGCAGAACGTGACGCTCGTTGTCGGCGCCATCCTCGTGGCGGCCCTGGCCCTCTTCATCGACTGGCTGGCTCGCGTCGTCGAGATCCTGGCCGCACCGAAGGGACTGTGACCTGATGGGCCGCGACCATCGCCGCCGTTCCCTGTTGCCCGTTCTTTTGGTGGTGCTGTGCGCCCTTGTCGCCAGTGGATGTGGCCTGAGGTCAGCCAGCGGGGCGGTGCTCGAGGCTGCCCCCGCAGGCATCAAGCACTACGACTCCCTTGAGGGCGTGAAGCTCACCGTTGCCGCTAAAGACTTCACGGAGCAATTGATCTTGGGCAATATGCTCTCGATCATTCTCAACGTCGCAGGCGCCGATGTCACGAACCTGACGAACACTCCCGGGAGTTTTGGCGTTCGCCAGGCAATGCTCAACGGCGATGCCAACATCTCACCGGAATACACCGGCACCGGGTGGATCAACTATCTCGGAAACGAAAAGCCGATCAAAGGCGAGGAGGCGCAGTGGCGGGCCGTCGATGAGGCCGACAGAGCCCACGGCCTGACGTGGCTGCGGCCCGCGCCCATGAACAACACCTATGCGTTCGCGATCCGCGAGTCGGCCGCCGAACAACTCGGCGTGTCCAAGCTCTCGGATCTGCAGCGGCTGAACAAGACAGACCTGACCTTTTGCGTGGAGAGTGAATTCGCCAGCCGCAACGATGGATTCATCCCCATGCTGCAGACATACGGTCTGACCAAAGATGCCCTCGGAGGGATCACCAACCTCGACACCGGTGTCATCTACACCGCGGCGGCCAATGGTGACTGCAACTTCGGTGAGGTGTTCACTACCGACGGTCGCATACCGGCACTGAAGCTGCGAGTTCTCGAGGACGATAAGAACTTCTTCCCGCTCTACAACCTCACCGAGGTCGTTGCCACTGACGTGTTGACTGCGCATCCCGGAGCTGACCGAGATATTCGGTCAGCTCAATCCCCGCATCAACAACGAGACGATGCTGAGACTGAACGCGCAAGTGGACAACGACGGGGCGGATCCCGCGATCGTCGCTCAGACAATGGCTGCGCGAACAGGGCCTGGTGGCGTAACTCTCGCAGTTACATTCGGAGACAGGACGAGACCTTCCGTCGCCTAGGCAGCGGCGATCGACGCCAGCCGGAAAATCCGGACCTGTCCGGGGACTTCGGCACGACACTGCGACAACAGCGGCTCCGACAACTCCTCGCGAAGGGTGACCTCGACGGGCCCCGATTGACCGCTGAGCACAACTCGAATCCGGTGCTCGCCGCGTTCGACGTCAAGAGGATGCAGCGAATCGATCCGATCGTCTCCGGATGCTTCGCGCGCAAAGTACTGCGCGGCTTGCACGGCGTGGGGAAGCGAGGTGCGGCCACGCAAGAAATCGTTGTCAAGTCGTCCGTCAAGATAGAGACGTACTAGCTCCGCTGACTGCGCGGAGTCGACCCGTCCGTAGCACAGTCCTTCAGGAAGGACGAGCATGGTGGCCGCGAAGCGATCGCCACCCAAATGGGAGCATTCCCAGGTCATTTCGGGATACTCTCGCGCGATTGCCTGGCACGCACTACGCCCGCGGACCGCGCAGCATTGGTCATGCTTGCCATGCGCGCAGATGGCGACGAGGGGATCGGTCGACGATTGCCCGTCGCTCCCGTCGAGGGCAAGTTCGAGGAACTCTCGAGGATCGCTTACCTCGCCGTAGTGCAGCGACTCGCTGCCGACGTCGGCGTGTGCCACGAACCACCGCCAGCGAGGTGTGTCCGGCCGGCGCCCAGGGCGCCTGATCGCCGCGATACGCATGCGGGCCGTCTCTACGCGGCGGACGATGGCGCGGCCGAGTTCTGGGTCAATGCAGGTCGGCGATTGCAGAAAAGCCGATGGTCCCCATGCGCCTGACAGTTCGAGCAGTATCCACGACGATCCTGCTGATGCGGTCCCGTACATCGGGTCGCTGCGGGCCAGCGACTGGTCGCTGCACGGCTGCCTTCTCGCAGGGGTCATCCGTCGACAGGCACTACGACGGCCTCCCGAAGGAGTCTTCGAATGAGCACTTTTCCATCGGCGTGGTCGACTCCGGGTAGGCCACCGGCGTCGGCGATGAGTCCGCTATGGAGCGCCTGAACCGCATCTGCGCACGATTCGGGGAATGTCATGGTGCGGTCGGGTAGGTGCAGAATGAGCCGGCCGTCAAGGCGTTCGGCGGTGGCGACGAGTCCGTGCCGCCATTGCACCGTGGTGGTGTCGGCACAGTCGGCGGCGGCGAGCGAGGCCAACGGGCGGACCGCGACGGGCCGAGTCGATCCGACGAATTGCCGAGTCATCTGGGTGGCTGCGCCACCGCTGAGCAGCGACGCCTCGTCCCGCAGGCAATCGACCATGTCGGCCATCACCTTCGTCACCGTCGCGATCATTTCATCCTGATCCGTCGAGTCTCTTCCCATCGGTAGCGACTTCCGGAATCTGTCGATGCCCGCCAGTTGATCGGCGACGGCCCGGGCGACGTCGACACCGGTCAGAGTCGACACCCCAATCGTCAGATGGATCGACGTCGTCGCCAGCGCCTGCGCGGAGTGCACCCAGCCGCGCGGCAGGTATAGCGCGTCGCCCGCTGACAGCACGGTGTCGATGACGGGTTCGTCGGCGACGCGTTCGGCGATCACCGCACGGTGCTGTGTCCACGGTTGGGATGGAAGGGGATGGTCGAGCACGGGTTCATGCACGATCCAGCGTTTCTGTCCGGACACTTGCAGGACGAAGACGTCATGCACGTCGTAATGCGCATCGAATCCGCGGTTGGTCGGCGGTGTGATGTAGGCGTTCGCCTGCACCGGGATGTCCCAGTTCGTCGACGGCCTGGCGGACGAGTTTGATCAGCGGCGGCCACAGCCGGTGTAAACCTTGAAGCACAATCGTTGCGCCCGAGGCGAACTGGTTGAGTAGTTTCGCGGAGTCGACCTGATCGGGCATTTCGGCACCGAATCCGGCCGGTCCGAGATAGCAGTCCCTCGCCAGGACGTCGCCCTCTTTGGCCAGTCGAATGAACGGGGCGCGTACCCCACGCTCCGCGATCAGCTCATCGACCATGTCGGCAGAGAGCAGGTCGCTGAAGTCGCGGGGTAGCGCCTCAGCCCGGCTGAGCAACGGCATGCAACCCCAGTAGTCGTTGGCGAATGTCTCGGGGCCAACCGCAACGCAGCGGCTCAGCATCGAGGAGCGGTTAGGCGGTTCCGTCGGCACCGCCGTCGTGACCTTCGGGGTTGGAGCCGCCGTCAGCGGTACCTTCGCCGCCCGCGGTGCCGTCGGCGCCGCCGTCGTGGCCTTCGGGGTTGGAGCCGCCGTCAGCGGTGCCTTCGCCGCCCGCGGTGCCGTCGGCGCCGCCGTCGTGGCCTTCGGGGTTGGAGCCGCCGTCAGCGGTTCCTTCTCCGCCGCCGCCGGAGGTGGTGATGTCGTCATCGTTGAGTGCCATGGTGATCCCTTTCTTGGCCAACCGCAGAACATCGGCTCCGAAGTATCGGCGTCGACCGCCCGCGTCTATGCAGGTTTCGGCGCGGTTACGCGCTGCAGGGATTGCCCAAGACGGCCGGATTGAAACTAGCTACTGCGCGGCAGTGAGATTGCGCGTCGCAGGCCCCTCCAACAGGGTGCCGTCGGGTGCGAAACGCGACCCGTGCAGCGGGCACTCCCACGACTCGTCGGCGTCGTTCCAGTTGACGATGCCGCCTAGGTGCGGGCATACCGGTGACACGCGGTGCTCCACGTCGTCGACCACACTGCGGGCCTCGAGATGCCAAGGCGGGCCGCTGACGACGCCGCCGTCCCCTGGCGTGCGGTTGCCGATTCTAGTCACCGGCGTGATCCAGCCCTTGGCCAGGTTGAACCCCACCTCCATGTTGGACTGCATCGCCGTAGGGATTCCCAACAGCTCGTGGGGGCTCCAACTGGCGAACGCGTCCGCCCAATCCATCCGACCGCCAAGGATGCGGCTCGACAGCGCCAGGGCGGCAGCGGTGCCGTTGGTCATGCCCCATTTGTCGAAACCCGTTGCGACAAAGATCTTGTCGTTGCCCGGCAGGATGGGCCCGACGTAGGGCAGCTCATCGGCGGGCGAGTAGTCCTGCGCCGACCAGTAGTGCGTCTGCATCGCACCGGGGTAGTGCTTTTTCGTCCACTCGTCCAGTTCCTGCACTGAAGATGCCGGACTCTTTTCCCGGCCCACGGGATGGCTTGCGCCACCGACGATGAGACGGTCGCCGTCCGGTGTGGGTGCGTACCGCACGGACCTGGTCGGGGAATCGGTGGAGATGTACATGCCGCGCGTGAGGGCGCCCGGCACCCGGTAGGCCATGCAGTAGGAGCGGCTCGGCTTGAGCCGAGCGAAGAAACCCCCTCGGTCCAGGATCGGGATACCTGTCGCCAGCACGCATTGCTTGGCGTCTACGTCAAGCTCCGTTCCGGCGGAGGTGCGTACGTTAAGCCGGAGCTCGTCCCCATTGCCAGACACCTTCTGGACCCGAACGCCCTGCGCGAGTCGGCCACCTCGCTCGACGAGTTCCACACCGAGGCTGTCCAACAAGGGCATCGGATCGAACTGTGCCTGCGCGGCGAGACGCACGCCGCCGTGGAACGGGAACGGCACGTCAGCGTCGTCGACCCATTCAGCGTCCAGTCCGACAGCCGCGCAAGCCTCGAGTTCCTCGTGCGCCGACGACACACCCGTCGCGGACTGCGCGTAGGTGAAGGCGTCCTCGTGCTGTACCGCGAGTCCCCTTGCTTCGCAGTGCCGCAACAGCCATTCCTGACCCTCGCGGTTGCCCTGCACGTACTGCATCGCGACCTTGGAACCGTGCTTGCCGACGATCTTCGACAGCTTGGTGCCCTGCAGCAGGCTGATCTTCGCGGTCGTGTTACCGGTGGCGCCCGCCCCGAGCGAGTTCGCCTCGAGCACAAGCACGTTGCGGCCAGCGCGGGCGAGCAACACCGCGGTGATCAGACCCGTGAGGCCGGCGCCGACCACGGCCACATCGACGGATCGCGAATCCTCGTCGAGCGAGCTGTTCGGCAGCGGCGGGTCAGCACGGTCGGTCAACCACAGGGACGTCATAGGCAGTGCAGTACCCGGCTCGGCACCGGCGAAACGGTGCTGACGGCGCCTTCCATCGCGCACGACGCACTCTGCAACCGGCAGTATCGGGATGATTTGCTATCTGAGCCGATACCCGCGACGGTGATCGCCGCGCCCGACGAGTGCGTTGATGAGAGTGCGGGCGTCCCTGCCCTCGGTGGTCGGCATCAACGCGTACGAGTGCTGAGCCCCCGCTGCCTCGTGGTAGTCCATTGTGATCCCGGCGTCGCGCGCCCGGCCCGCGAAATCACGTGCATCGGGGTTGTGGATGTCGTGCGTGCCGCTGAAGTGCACCATCGGCGCAAGCCCGGTGAGGTTTGCATATAGCGGGCTGACCAGTGGATCCTTGCTGTCCAGCTCACCGGCGTACAGGCGCTGGCCTGCGCTGCTGCCCGCGAGACTGAGCACCCGGTCATATCTGGCGACCGAGGGAATCGCGGGGTTGGACTTGGATATGTCGAGCACAGGGCTGATGAGAACCAACTGGCGGGGCTGGGCCAGGCCACGGTCGCAGAGCGTGCGGGCGATCGCCAGGACGATGTTGCCGCCGGCCGAATCACCCATCAGCGTGACGTGTTCTGCTCCGCACCGGGCGATCAGATCGGCAGCGATATCGGTGGCGACGGGCACGGTCTGAGACGCGGTACCGTGCGGGGCCAGCGGGTAGATCGGCACGGTGACTTCGGCCGGACCTCCGGTCGCCATCTTCGCGATGAATGACCAGTGCAATGCGACGATTTCGGCGATGAACCCGCCACCCGTGCACGTAGATGACCTGTTCGGTGGGTTTCGGGGCGTTGCGCGGGACGACGCTGTAACAGGTCCAGCCGTGCCGGGTGTCCACTGAAAACACCACCGAACGGTCCAGCCGTCGGGGCGGAGTGTATGACTCGGGCCGGACACTGTGCTCGCGCACGAACCGCTCGACCTTGGATTGGCTGTCAAGGCGTTGGCGGTGGCGGGTCACGATCAGCAGACCGGTCACCAACCGACTGGAAAAGCTGGGCATGAGCAACTCCTTGTCGGGATGCATCCTAGGGCCGACGACAAGCACAGACATCTGATCGCGCACCGACGCCGTTGAGAACAGATAACTTCGGTGACGAGCACTCTTCCGCACGTGCCCGCAGTCACCATTCGAGGAGCTCTGTCATGACCAGTAAAGCGCCCGTCACGGTCCGGCAAGCGACCATAGACCTTCTCCGCGCCCATGGTTTGACAACGTGGTTCGGCAACCCCGGATCGTCGGAATTGAGTCTCCTAGAGGACTTTCCGACTGACTTCCGATACGTGCTGGGTCTACAGGAGATGGTTCCTGTCGGGATGGCGGATGCCTACGCGCAGATCACCGGTCGCCCGGCGATCGTCAACCTGCACACCGCGCCGGGCATGGGCAACGCCCAAGGCGCCTTGTACAACGCGTACATCAACAAGACCCCGTTGATTGTCACCGCAGGCAATCAGCGACGGAACATGCAAAACCAAATGTGCCTGCTGACCAACGTCGATGCGACGAACGTGCCGAAGCCGTTCGTGAAGTGGTCCGCTGAACCGGCGATCGCGAGTGAGGTACCTGCGGTGCTGGCGAGGGCAATTCACATTGCGAACACCGCGCCGAGGGGTCCGGTGTTCGTCTCACTTCCCATGGACGACATGGCTGTTGAGCTGACGGACAAGGAGGTCTCGGACATCGACGTTGTGCGCACCCGTTCGGTCACGCAGGCAGGCGGCTTCCCCGACGACCTCGCCGCAGACCTCGCCCGACGCCTCAACGACGCGAAATCGCCGGCGATCGTCGTGGGCGGCGACGTCGAGCGCTTCGGCGCGTGGGACGCGGTCATCGGGCTCGCCGAACGCACGCAGTCCATGGTGTTCAGCGCACCACTGACAGGACTGTCCGGATTCCCCGAGAACCATCCGCTCTACCAAGGCACGCTCCCGCCGGGCGCAGGCTGGCTCTCGAAGGCGCTGACCGGCCGCGACCTCGTGCTCGTCATCGGTGCGCCGGTGTTCCGGTACTACCCACAGATCGCGGGCCCGTATCTGCCGGACGGCACCACCCTCGTCCACATCACCAACGATCCCGATGAGGCTGCCCGCGCGCCGGTCGGGGAGGCGATCGTTGCCGACGTGCGCGCCGCTGCCGAGGCGCTGCTTGCCCGCGTGGATGAGACGAGCAGATCCGCGCCCCCGGCTCGGGAGCCGGTCACAGATCCGGGAGTCCAAAGCGCGCCGTTGACTCCGGAAGCGTTGTGGTCCACCGTCGGGCTCAATTTGCCCGCAGATGCACTGCTGGTCAGCGAGGCAGGCAGCAACGAGCCCGCCATTGGCACCTACGTCCGGCCGGGTCACCCGTTCTCTCACCTGTCCGCCGCCGGTGGCGGCCTAGGATTCGGCCTGCCCGCAGCAGTCGGGGCGCAACTCGCAGCTCCCGACCGGCCCGTCGTGGCCGCAATAGGTGATGGCTCAATGCATTACGCGATCACGGCCCTGTGGACCGCGGCGCACTACGGGCTACCACTGACCATCGTCGTGGCGTCCAACTCCGAATACGGCATCGTCAAGGTATTCGGTGCCATCGAGCATGCCTCGGGGGTGCCCGGATTGGATCTGCCCGGCCTCGACATCGTCGCTACCGCACGGAGTTACGGCGTCGATGCCTACGAGGCGAAAACGACCGATGAGGTCGCCGAGCTACTGAACGCCGGCATCGCCGACCGGGACCGACCCACGCTGATCAACGTCGGCACCACACCTGTCGGCGCCTAGGTGCCGGCATCGCTCTATCGATGGCTGCGACTGCTACGGCCGTAAGAGTGGCAGGAATCTTCGCACGTAGTGCGGCTTGTACATGACGCCCAGGATGTTGCCGAACGGGTCGACCACCGATGCGGTGACGAAACCGTCGCTGCGCTCGAGGATCGGCTCATGTTCCTTGGCGCCCCTCGCCACCAGGTCCTTCACCGCCGCTGCCAGGTCGTCGACATGCCAGTAGATGATTGCACCGCCGGGCGAACCGTTGCGGTGCGGTGCATAGCGTCGGTCGATGATGCCCAGCTCGTCCTCGTCGTCGCCCACACGGAACTCGATATAAGCGGTCCCCGAGAGTGGACCGGACTTCTTTGCCTCTGCAAGAACTGCACCGTCTTTGACGCACCACGTCGCCCATGAAGGGTTCGCTGCTCCGCATTCGGGGCAGATGAGCTCATCTGACATAACGGCATCCGTGGCAATCGGGAATTGCCAAATTCTAACGGGTATCTGGACGCGTGACGGCCTTTTAGGGTGGGCGTGCGGCGATGACCCGGGTAGACGCTTGGACGACCAGAGGAGATTAAGCCGCTGACCTCTCCAGAATGTGGACGCCGCACGCGGAGCCGAGCCCGATGACATGGGCAAGGCCGACTCTTGCATTCTGGATCTGGCGCTCGCCGGCCTCGCCGCGGAGGTGATGGCAGATCTCCCACACGTTGGCGATACCAGTGGCCGCGATGGGATGGCCTTTCGACTCCAGGCCGCCCGACACGTTCACCGGTGTCGAGCCGTCGCGCCATGTGGCGCCGGAGTTGAAAAAGTCTGCGGCGCCGCCCTCTTCGCACAGCATCAGGTTGTCGTAGTGCACCAGTTCGGCCGTCGCGAAGCAGTCGTGCAACTCGACCAGATCGAGCTCGCTTCGGACCCACGCCCGCCTGTTCGTATGCGATCGTGGCGGCCTTGCGGGTCAATGTGTTGACGTTCGGCAGGACCTGGCAGCCCTCTTCGTAGGGGTCGGTGGTCAGCACCGACGCCGACACCTTCACCGCGCGGCGGCGCTGATCGAGCGACAGTGACTTCAGTGTCTCGCCGTTGCACACGACCGCGGCCGCGGCGCCGTCGCAGTTGGCCGAGCACATCGGCCGCGTGTTGGGATAGGCGATCATGACGTCGTTCATGATCTGGTCCAGCGTGAACTTCTTCTGATAGGACGCAAGCGGATTCAGCGTCGAGTGTGCGTGGTTCTTCTCGCTGATCTTGGCGAACAACTCGAAGCTCGTGCCGCCGTATTTGTGGCCGTACTCCATGCCGATCTGGGCGAACACACCGGGCATCGTCTCGGTGCCGATCCGTCCGTCGATCGGTGCGACGGCACCGTAACGCCCTGCCGGCGTCCAGGTGTCGGCGTCCTTCTTCCTCGAACCACCTCCGCCGAGCAGGCCTGCGCCGGAAAGTTTCTCGACCCCCACCGCGAGTCCGTAATCCACCTCGCCGGCTTTCACCGCCATGATGGCGGTTCTCAGCGCCGTCGCACCGGTCGCGCACGCGTTGGCGACGTTGTACACCGGGATGCCGGTCTGGCCGATCTGCTTCTGAAGCTGTTGTCCGATACCGGCACTCGCGTTCATCAGGTTGCCCGCCGCGATGACACCGATGTCCGCCATGCGTGACGCCGGCATCCGAAAGGGCTCCCGTCGCCGCCTCTGCCGCCAAGTCGACGGTGTCGAGGTCGGGGTGCTTGCCGAACTTGGTCATCTGGATCCCGAGGATCCACACCTCGTCGCTTGCGCTCATCGCTGGAACTCCTTCATCAGGTGGATGAGGTCGCCTGTCGGGACCGTCAGCCGACGGGCTCGAAACCGAATCCGATCGCCTCGGTGCCCTCGGTGTCGGCGCCGATCAGTTGGGTGGCGAGCCGTACCTTCATGCCGTCGTGAACGTGCTCGGCATCCGGCTCGACGTTGATGAGGTTGGCGCGCACCTGGGTCCCACCACAGTCGACGACCGCCGCCACGAACGGCGTGGGAATTCCCGGTGCCGCGAAGGCGACGATCGTGAACGCACGCACCGTGCCCTCGGTCGCGATCGGGCACGGTCCTGAACTCGGCGGCGAAGCAGTTGGCGCACGCATTGCGCCGGTCGAAGAACCGGGCACCGCAGTTCGTGCACTCCTGGGCGACCAGGTGGGGTGCGTCGCCGTCAAGCACCAGATAGTCGACCAGGGGTATCTGCGCGGCCATGTGCACCTCCGTCGTCGGTGACATCGACGTTAGTACGTCAGCCCGCGAGAAGAACGAGTCGGTCTGCAGGAGCTACCGCGACAATCTCAACTGCGCGGCGAGTCGCTCGCCCGCAATCGCCGTAGTCGCAAGCACCACCCGTTGAGTTTTCGATGCCGGGTTTAGCGTCCGTCGCCGAAGGTCACTTTGGCGAATCTCAGCTGGCCGCTTGCAGCGTGATCTCCGAGATTTCCGTCCGGCTCTTGCCGTCGGTGGTGCCCAATTTAGAGATCCACACGAGCACGTTGGACGTCTTGGTCGGGTCATTGCACTTCAATGCGGTTATGCCCCGGCTGCAGAGGCGTGACGGGGGTCAGCTCAGTGGTGTCGGCCAATGCGGCGGGTTTCTCGGTGGGCGACGAGCGGATCTGCACCTCCGTTCCCGTGCTGGACAGGTCGATGGTGACGGCGCTCAGCGCGGTCGGTTCGGACAGGTGCAGCAGCAGACCCTCGCCCTCGATGAAATTCGGGAACGGGACCGGGTCCTTGTAGGTGACCGTGGACCATGACGTGTCTGGGTTGCCGTCGATCGCCGAGTCGGCTTGCTGCGGATTGTCCGGGGCGCCGCCGGGGGAGAACACCGTCGCGCTCACTGGCTTGACGATCGGTCCGGGGCGAGTCCAGATGCCGAATCCGTCGGTGAAGTACAAGACCGCGGCGGCCGCCAATACGATCACCCCGACGATCGCACCGAGCGCTACCCACCTGCCTTTCGGCGCCCTTCGGTGCCTTTTCGCGCGACGGTTGGTCCGGACTGCGGACCGCCGTCGCTTGGGACGGACTCCCGCTGACAAGTTCACGATCGTGTCTGCGTCGAGGATGCGGCCGTCCCAGACTCCGCTCACCTCGACTTCATCGCCGTCTGCGAGCTGACCCGCGACGAGTTGAGTCTGTATCTCAACCGGAACAGGGCCACGCCGGGTGTCGATCTGACTCATGAGGCACCACCTGGAACGACAAGGTCCCGACCTGCTTGTTGTGCACCGACCGCGCTTTGTCGTACGCCGCGCGCCGTCCCATGAACGACCAAACGCTCGAGACGCTGTGTGGCCGGGCGGTCGCCTGAACCGGGTCTTCGGCGGGGCCCGGTTCCGTCGTTTGCGAACCGGATTGTCGGATTGTCTTGCTGTCGTGAGAGCTCGGGCGAAGTCGAGGCAATTCGGGTATCGCTCGTCGGGGTCTTTGGCCAGCGCCCGCGCCAGCACGGCATCGAGGTGCGCGAGATCGGGTCGGCGGTCCGATATCCGCGGTGGCGGCGTATGGAGATGGTGACTGATAACGACAGCGCGATTCGAATCTTCAAAAGGTGGCGCGCCGGTCAGTAGGTGAAAGGTCGTGGCAGCCAACGCATATTGATCCGCTCGGCCGTCGAGTTGCTTACCCAATAGTTGCTCGGGAGCCACGTAGCTGATGGTTCCCACGGCGACGTTGTCGTCAGTGAGATTGCTGACGTCATCAATTCTGCGAGCGATGCCGAAGTCAGTGAGTAGCACCCTGCGCCGGTGGCCATCAGATGCGGTCACGAGGATGTTCTCAGGCTTGACGTCACGATGGAGCAGACGACGCTCATGACCGAAGTCGAGCGCATCAGCCACCGCTGTCACGATTTCAAAGACGTCTTGTTCCGGCATGCCGCTCGAATAGCGCTCTCGAATCAATCGACCTGCGTCAGTGCCGTCCACGTAGTCCATCGAGATCCAGAGCCGACCGTTGAACTCACCGCGATCGAGGACACCGACGATGTGTGGGTGCCATAGCGTCGCGGCCAATTCGGCCTCGCGAATGAATCTCGCCCGAAACTCGTCGTCGGCCGTTGAGGCCGAGGACAGGATCTTCAGCGCGTCTTGCCGAGGCAGCCGAGGATGCTGGGCGAGGTAGACCTCACCCATCCCACCGGTGCCGAGCAACCGCTGGATCACGTAGCCGGCGAATTCCTCGCCGTTGTTCAACGGCATGTCCAAGAGCCTACAAACCGGCACAGCTAGACCGCGAACTCCGCCGACGAGGCGCCCAGTCGATCGAGGTCGTGACAGGGACGGAGATGCTCGTCTGAGATCCTGGCCACGTCGGGCCGGCGCCGAGCTGCGCCGACTCGTCAGGGGTGAGCGGCCAGGAATGTTTCGTTCGGCAGGCCGGCGGTGAGCTCCTCGACGTCGAAGGGCCGACCGAGACGGGCGCTGCAGCTGCTCGCGATCGGTCAGAAGGCTGATCTCAAGGTCTGACGAGCGAACAGCCGTGCAAAGCGCGGATAGAGCCAACGCATCAGTGCCCGTTCGGCAGGGGTGCAGCGTGCTGCGCAGTAGCCAACGTGGCCGACTTCGTCGGTGAGGATCTCGCTGTAGAGCCGCTCGATGCGAGCGGCCACATCCGGTTCGTCGGCGAACAACTCGATGCCGACGCGGCGCAGCTCGTCGAACATCACGCAGCCCGCCATTTCCGCCGCGCCCACGAACGGGAATCCCATTCGCTCGGGGAGGAATACGGCGATCTTGACGAACTGGCGCATCACGAACGGCGGTGGAACCACTTGGAACGGCAGACCGAAGATGTCGAGCACGTAGGCCAGCAGTCGGGTGTGATAGTGCTCCTCGAGTTCCATGTAGACCCGTTCGGGCGGCAGGTCGTCACCGCTGTTGAGTCCGTAGGTTTCGCCGAGGCCGACGCCGAACCGCTCGGCCTGGTTCAGTTTCGCGGTGGCCAACAGAAACAGCATCTTGCGGTCGACGCCTGGCTCAGGTCGGCGCCGGCGCAGGTTTCGCATGAACGCGTCTCGGTCGATGGGATGTGCCGAGCGCACGGGGTCCGCCTCCAGGCCTGCGAAGAACTCCTCTCGGCTGGCCAATCGTCGGTTGAGCAGATCGGCTTCGCCGTCGCGACGCGCCAAGTACACGCGGTAGCCGTCAATGCCTGTGTCGTTCATCGTGTCTCCATTCCCTCGAACGATCGTCTTCGCATACCGATCCATGAGAGCCGCCCGCGCCTTGGGCGAGGATAGTCAGTGGCGAGCAATGCGAATAATCCGGTGAGGAAGAACACCCCGAGTTCGCCCGCCTCTGCATCCGCAGTGACGCGCCCCGCGGCTTGCGCTTCGGCGATCGCGGCGACCACGAACTCGGCCAGCGGGTGCTCGCCCAACTTGTCTTCTACGGGCCGTGTCGAAGAGAAGTGCAATCCCAGCATGTCCCGAAAGAACACCGGGCCCAGTCGCCGCTCGGCGGCGAGCACCTCGCGGACCAACAGCGAGAGCATCGACAGCAGGTCAGTTGGCGTCTGGCTGCTTCGTGCCGAGTCGGGCAACGATCTTGGCTTCCTCGCCCCGTTCGGCCTCGACGACCACGTGCTCCTTGGTGGGGAAGTGAAAGTAAAACGTTCCTCGCGCCACCCCGGCCGCCGCGGCGATCGTGCTGACGTCGGCACCGGCCAACCCGGCCCGGCCGATCTCTGCTACCGCGGCGTCGAACAAGCGGGTTCGCGTCTCAAGCCGTTGGGCGTCCCGCGCGTTGAGAGTCGACGGCCCGGGTTCCGTGGTGGACGTGGGCGAGGTCATGCCAGGACCGTACGACATTTCGCTGACGACTGTCAATGACAGTCGTCAGCGAACTGCCGCGGGATCAGGTGTGCTGGTCATGGTGGACCCGAATCGCCACTAATAGCTCTGGGTGATACTGAGTGCGATTTAGTTGGATGCCGAATCGTAGGAGCGTGACCGTTGCCTGAGTCGACGATCTCGTCGGAAACACCCGGCGCCGACACCGGCGCCGCATTTTTTGTGCGTCGCGGCGACAGCTACCACCCACGGTCGATCGCCAGAGGCGGCTGGGGTGCGTTCATCAGCGGTCACGTCGTCGGCGGTCTCTTGGGCTGGGCCGTCGAACAACTCGTTGACGACCCGGAGTTCCTTCCCGCACGACTGACAGTCGACCTACCGAGGCCATGCGCCCTTGAGCCCATCGAGGTACAAACCCGCGAAATCCGCAGCGGAAAGCGGCTGTGCCTGACCGAAGCGGTCATTCGCCAAGACGACAGAATCGTCGCCCAGGCGAGCGGTCTCTTCCTTCGCCGCGGTGACCAGCCGACGGGGACCATCTGGTCACCGGACATCGAAATGCCGCCGATTCCAACGGATGTGCAGCCAGATGACAACTCGTTGTTCGTCCGCACCTATGGCTGGGGAATGTCCATCCAGAATCCCGACGAGAATTGGTCAGGTCAAGGACGGAGCGAAGTACACGTGGTTGAGGCTGACGCAGCCGCTTATCGATGATGAGCCGCTGACGCCTTTCACTCGTGCAGCGATGGCCGCAGATGTGACTGCCTCACTGGTCAATTGGAGCTCAGAAGGCTTGAAGTTCATCAATGCCGATTACACGCTGACGCTGAGTCGGCTACCAAAGGGATCGATGATCGGCCTGGCATCACAGAATCATTCCACCCGCGACGGAATCGCGACCGGTTCGGCGACACTCTTCGACGCGCACGGCGAGATTGGAAGCAGCATCTCTGTCTCGTTGGCGCAGTCGGGGTTTCTGCCGCCGACACTATAGGGATCTGATGGAGAACTTCTGATGGTCGGCGAAGCCGCAACGTCCCGTGACGAAGCGGGCTCCGGCATCGAGCCGCCTGTCGACGCCGCGCGTGCGCCGGGCGCTCGGACTGCTCGAGCGATTCGCGCCCGCGATCGGGTCGAAGTGGGCCATCGAGCTGTGGTGCACGCCACCGGCCGTCGAAGCGAGCCTGCGTATGCCGCCGGGCGTACCGCCGAGCGAACCTGTCGAGGCGGCATGGTCCGGACACCGGATCGCGGGGGAGTCCTGGGGTGAGCGGCCCCGCGGTGTACTTGGTGCACGGCTGGGGCGGCTGCCGTGCCCATCTCGGAGTCTTCGTCAAACCGCTTGTCGAGTCGGGCCACCGGGTCATCGCCTTTGACCTGCCCAGCCATAACGACTCCGAACCAGGAGACCTCGCGCCGGGGCGGACGACAATCGTCGAGTGCGCGGAAGCTGTAAGGGCTTTCGTGCGGGCGCACGGGCCGGCGCGCGCGATCGTGGCGCATTCTCTGGGGGCCAAAGCTGTCGCACTAGCGGTGGCGCGCGGCGCTCAGGCCGAACGGCTGGTGTTTCTCGCCCCGATGGGCGACTTTTCTTGGTACCTGAATATTTTCGCGGATCGTCACGGTTTCGGACCGCGCATCCTCGATGGCCTGCATCGCCGCCTCGACCGACGATTGAAGATGCCGCTATTCGATACCGATATCGCGCGAGTTGCCGTCACCCTCGACGAACCGCCGCCGCTTCTGGTCATTCACGACCCCGACGACCCCGATAGCCCGTATGACATGAGCGAGAGGCTGGTTGAAGTCTGGCCTGACGCGAGTTTGGTGACCACTCGCGGGCTCGGACGCTTGGCCCACTACCGCATCCTGCGGCACCGCCCCGCGATCAATGCCGGCCTCGATTTCATCGGTCCCGCAACGGTGTGATTTAGCTTCCTTGTGGCTCGTACCCGCAGATGGCCGCGACTTTGTCGGCCGATGCCGATGTCGGGTCGAAGCGGTAGCTCGAGCCACTCAGCCGCCAGACGGCGTGCGAGTTCGACGCCGATGACTCGCTGCCCGAAGCACAGGACCTGGGCGTCGTTGCTCATAACCGCGCGCTCGACCGAGAAGCTGTCGTGTGCCGTCACCGCGCGCACACCGGGCACCTTGTTGGCGGAAATAGCCACCCCAAGTCCTGTGCCGCAGACCAACAGATGCACGGTCGGCCCTGCCCTCGGCGATCATCCGGGCAGCTGTCACGGCGACGTGCGGATAGGCGGTGTGCTCGCCGGGTCCGACTCCGACGTCGATCACCGCGGTGACACGATCGTCGGCCTCCAGATCGCGGCGCAGAATGTCCTTGTATTGCAGGCCTGCGTCGTCGCAGCCCACCACGATGCGTAGGGTCATCGTCGCTCCTCGATCAGTTCGGCGACGACGTGCGCACACATCGCCAGAGATGTTGCGCCTGCGTCTGGGGTGCCGACGCTGCGTTCGGCGAGCGGGCGGGCCCGACCCACCTTGGGACGTAGTTCTGCGGTCTCGGCGGCGGACTTCTGTGCCACCTCAACCGATGCCAACCATGCTGTACGCCAGTCGGTTCCGGTCGCCGACCGCGGCTTCGAACGATTCGACGAAGGGTCCGAGAGCGTCGAGCATGGTCTTGTCACCGCGGCTTGGCCCCGCCGAGATTCATAAGCGCGTCGTATCCGGCGCGCAGCGCCTCGGCGACGTCTCCGTCACCGGGAGTTCCGGTATCTCCCAGGCGGTGAGCGGCAGCGGCCAGTGCCGCACCCCAGAGGACCCCGGAGGTTCCGCCGGCCTTCGCGGCCCACGCTTCGCCCGCGGCATTCAGCACGGTGGCGGTGCCCGCGCCTTGGCGGGCGGCGGCCGTCGCGGCATCTGCCGCCGCACCGGTTCCCTTGACCATTCCGCGGCCGTGGTCTCCGTCGCCGGCGACCGCATCGATGCGACCCAAGTCGTGCTCGACGTCTACCATATGCGCCGCGATGGCCGAAAGCGCCGCGGCGACAACGGATCCCGATGTTCGCGCGCCGGAATCCGTGGCCTGCACCGCGACGGTATCCGCGGTTCGGGCGAGTTGGACGCGAGCCGTCCCTTCCGATGCGGTGGTTCGGCCCTTGCGGTACGCGGGAGTGTCGGCGGGGGAGGTCCACAACCGCTCGAGTTCGTCGTCGAGCCAGGTCACCGTGAGTGAGCAGCCCGCCATGTCGAGACTGGTGACCAGTTCGCCGACCTCAGGATCCACCACCACGTAGCCAGCCTCGGTGAGCAGTTCACTTGCGGTCTTCCACACCACGAACAATTCCTCGTATTTGGTGCGGCCAAGACCGTTGAGGATCACGGCGATCCGGTTCGAGGCGCCGGCGGGCCGTTCATCAAGCACGCCGGTGACGAGCAGTTCCGCCAGTTCGGCGGCGGTGGGCATGGCGTGGCTCGAGACGCCGGGCTCGCCATGAATCCCCAGTCCCAGGTCCATCGTGCCCGGTGCCACGGTGAACAGTTGTCGGTTCGCGCCGGGCATCGTGCATCCGTCGAACGCCACTCCGAGAGTCCGTGTCGACTCGTTGGCCTTTGCGGCGATCCGTTCGACGGTGTCGAGGTCGGCACCCTCCTCGGCAGCCGCACTGGCGCAACGGAATACGACGAAGTCACCGGCGATGCCGCGGCGCTTGGCGATGTCTTCCGGCGGTGCACTGGCGACGTCGTCGGTGACGACCAGGTACCGGGCGTCGATTCCTTCGTCGCGCAGTTGCTTCGACCGCCAAGCCGAAGTTCATCACGTCACCGGCATAGTTTCCGGTCAGCAACAGCACGCCGGCGTCGCCGTGTGCGGCCCGCGCCACCGATGCCGCCTCCGCAGCCGACGGTGAGGTGAAGATGTTGCCGACCACCGCGCCGTCGGCGAAGCCAGTCCCGACGACACCGCAGAACGCCGGATAGTGTCCCGCCCCTCCGCCCACCACCACGGCGACCTTGCCGGGCGCTGTTTCGTCAGCCCGCACTGCACCGCCGGGTACCCCCGCTACATATCGCGAGTTGGCATCGAGAAACCCCGCCAGCATGTCCTCGCTGAAGGTGGCCGGATCGTTGAACAAGCGTGTCATCTTGAGGCTCCGTACCTAGTGAATGTGGCTGCCGCCGTTGACATCAACGGTGGTTCCGGTGAGATAACTGGCGTCCTGGCTGGACAGGAAGGTGATGACGGCGGCGATCTCCTCCGTCGAGGCGACGCGGCCGACCGGGATATCGGCGGCGAGCTTTGCCTCCCTCTCCGGAGTGGTGCCGACGCGGATGTTGGTGTCGACCGCGCCCGGTGTGACGGCGTTGACGGTGACGCCCGTATCGGCGATCTCGCGGGCCAGCGCCTTGGTGAATCCGAGGATCGCGGCCTTGGCAGACGAGTACGGGACCTTGCCGAAGACGCCTCCGCCGCGCTGCGCGGACACCGACGACATGTTGACGATGCGACCCCAGCCCTGGTCGATCATGCCCGGGAGGAAGGCCTTGGTGACCAGGTAGGTGCCCGTGGCGTTGACGGCCATCACCGTGTTCCAGAGGTCAAGGGTGGTTTCCAGGAACGGCACCGGGGACGTGATGCCTGCGATGTTCGCCAGGGCCCCGACCGGGGGCAGATTTCCGGTGGCGACCTCCGCGGCGACGGCATCGTGTGCGGCGATGACCGACTCCTCGGAAGTGACATCGACGGTATAGCCGAAAGCCGGTACGGCGAACTGGTTGCCGATGTCGGCAGCGACCTTCGCCGACTTCTCCCCGTCGAGGTCGAGAATCACGACGGCCCACCCCTCGCGGGCGTAGCGCTGGGCAACGGTCATGCCGATGCCGCGGTCGGAGGTCGCGCCGGTGATGACGGCAGTTCGTGCGGTTTCGTTTCATGAATCTCCTTAAATGAGGTCGGAAATCAGGCGTCCGGCGGCAGCGGTGGCCGCCGGACGTTGGTCATGGGTGACGTCGCGCGTTTCGAGTTCGAGCGAGAAGTGGCCGGCGAACCCGGCGTCCGCCAAGGCCTTCAGTCCTGTAGCGAAGTCGACCGAGCCGCGGCCGACCGAGAGGTTGATGTTGCCCGGTTCGGCGTCGCGGATGTGGACGTGCTTGATGCGCGGCCCGAATCGGTTGACGAATTCGGCCGGCTCTCCTCCGGACGCGACGATGTGGCTGAAGTCCATGACGATCCCGACGTGGTCGGGCAGGTGATCGGCGAGCAGTTGCGCACGTTCGAGGTTCCAGCACAGCCGATGGAAGTGCAGAGACTCGGTCCACAACTGCACACCGCGCGAGGCGGCGACGTCGGCTGCCGACCCGAGTTCGTCAGCGACCCGTGCGACGTCGGCCTCGAGCGTTTCAACCGGCGCATGGTCGGCCGCCCCGCAGGGCAGCACGAGTGCACGGGCGTCGGTCGCGACGGCGAGCGCGACGAGCATGTCGAGGTGGGCCAGGCGGCAGGCGCGGGGCTCGTCAGCGAGCGGCACGTTGAGATCGCCGATGTCGCCGTTGATCGAGCGGACCTGTAGGCCGGACGCGATGACGGCGCGCGCGACGTCCTCGACGGCGGCCATGTCGAGGACATAGGGGACGTGGTCGCAGACCCCGGGCAGGGCGCCGAGGTCGATCTCGGAGAAGCCGAGTCCGGCGATGGTGGCCAGCGCTTCGGGCAGCATCTGGTGCCTGAAGCTGATGGTTGAGCAGCCCAGTCGGCTGTCGAAATGCGGCATCTGCTGCTCCTCATCGAGGGTTGTGATGACAGCCACACTAGCCGGTCGACTGTTAACAGTCAACGGATAACCAGTGATTTATGTTGACTGTTGACAATGATTGTGCGCGGGGTCACACTAGGTGATGCAGCGCATTGTTGACCGTCAACAGTGACATTGATTGCCCAGCCAGATGAGGATTGAAAGGATGACCACATGAGCGACGACGCTCTACAGATGAGGGGTCCGGTGCACGGCACCAAGGACGCCAAGCGAGTAGCGATCGGCTCCGGTGTCGGGGCCGTCATCGAGACCTATGACTTCATCGGGTTCGGCACCGCCGCCGCGCTCTACTTCGGTACCGCGTTCTTCCCGAACTCCAGCCCGCTGGCGGGGACGCTGTTGTCGTTCGCGACGCTCGGCGTCGGGTTCGTCGCGCGGCCGCTCGGTGGCATCATCGGCGGACATCTCGGCGACAAGGTCGGCCGCAAGCCGGTGTTGGTTGCGTCGCTGATCCTCATGGGCCTCGCCACGTTCGCGATCGGCCTGTTGCCGACCTACGCGGCCGTCGGAGTGCTGGCACCCATCCTGCTGGTGAGCGTTCGCATCATTCAGGGCCTGGCGTTCGGTGCCGAGTGGGGCGGCGCCATTCTGATGAGCTACGAGCACGCCCCGTGGAAGAAGAAGGGCCGCTACACCGGCATCGTCCAGGCGGGCTTCCCCGTCGGTCTGCTCATCGCCAACCTGGTGTTCTTCGTCAGCATCCACCTCGGTGGTGACTGGGCGTGGCGGGTGCCGTTCCTGGCGAGCATCGTCCTCGTCATCGTCGGTCTGATCATCCGTGCGAAGGTGCCGGAGTCGCCCGTGTTCGAAGACGTCAAGGAGCAGGGCGACATCGTCAAGTCGCCGGTCGTCGAGGTGGTCAAGAAGGATTGGCGAAACATTCTGCGCGGCATCGGTCTTCGTATCGCTGAGACGGCCGGCTATGCAGTGTCCATCACCTACATGCTGTCCTACCTGAAGGGCGCCGAGTTGGCGACCAGGTCGCAGACCATCGGCGCGCTGTGCATCGCGGCTGCGCTCGGCATCTTCGCCACCTTCGGCTGGGCCAAGCTCACCGACAAGATCGGCCGCCGTCCGCTGTACCTCTGGGTGTGCTCACTGGGCATCCCGTTCGGCGTACTGATGTTCGTCACGGTGAACACCGGTCTGTTCATCCTCATCATCGCGACGTTCGTCATCGCCTACTGCGTGTTCCAGAACGCGCTCGCGGGCTGCCAGGGCGGGTGGTTCCCCGAACTGTTCAACGCGAACACCCGCTCATCGGGTGCGTCGCTGGCCTACCAGATCTCGGCAATGGTGTCCGGCTTCACTCCGTTCATCACCACGCTGCTGTTCGAGGCCTTCGGTTGGTGGGGCCCGGCCCTGCTGTTCAGCGGATACATGGCCATCGGCCTGGTGGCTGCGATTCTCACCCGCGAGACCTGGGGTCCCCGCGAGCGCATGCTCGCCGAACAGGCTGCGGCCGACGACCGCCGTGACCCGCATGGCGCGAGCGTCCTGATGCGCACCAAGAAGGTGGCGCAGGCGGCCTATCGCATGCGTCACCACGCCTTGAACATGGGTGAGGCGCAAGGCCAGGGCTACGTCGGTCAGGCACTCGGCGCGGCTGACATGCTGGCCGCGGTTTACGCCGACCAGTTGCGCTTTCGTGCAGACGACCCGCATTGGCCAGAGCGGGACCGGTTCCTGCTGTCGACCGGCCACTACGCCATCGGGCTCTACGCCGCGCTGGCCGAAGCCGGCATCGTCGACGTCGCCGAACTCGAGAGCTACGGCTCGGACGGCTCGCGGCTTCCGATGTCCGGAATGGCAAGCTACACACCGGGAATGGAGATCTCCGGCGGGTCGCTGGGCCACGGTCTGACCGTCGCGGTCGGGATGGCGCTCGGACTGCGTCACCAGGGTTCCGGGTCGCGGATCATCAACTTCCTCTCCGACGGTGAGCTCGACGAGGGCTCGACGTGGGAGGCGGCGATGGGCGCATCCCATCACCGGCTCGGGAACCTGATCGCGATGGTCGACATCAACGCGCTACAGGCCGACGGTCCCACCGTCGGGGTGCTGCGCACCGAACCCGTCTCCGACAAGTGGGCGGCGTGCGGATGGCACGTCCAGCGCGTCGACGGAAACGACGTCGATGCGCTGCTCGACGCGTTCGACAACGTGCACTCGGACCCCGTCGGAGTCCCGTCGGTGATCCTGTGCGATACGCGGGTCGGTTGCGGCGTGCCGCTGCTGGAGAACCGCGAGAAGGCGCACTTCATGCGCATCGATGCCGACGAGTGGCAGATCTGCCGCGATCAGCTCACCGCCGGCCGTGAAGGAGTACTCGTATGACATCCGTTGCCCCCCTTAGGACGTCGGCGATGATCGCATCGTTCGCCGATCCTGGGCAGAAGACCGCGCCCGCACCGTTCGGGCATGCATTGGTGGAGGCCGCGCGGGCCGATGAACGCATCGTCGGGCTGACCGCGGATCTCGGCAAGTACACCGACATGCACATCTTCGCGCAGGCGTTCCCCGACCGGTTCTTCCAGATGGGCATGGCGGAGCAGCTGCTCTTCGGCGCCGCCGCCGGCATGGCCGAAACCGGCCTGGTGCCGTTCGCGTCCACCTATTCGGTGTTCGCCGCCCGGCGCGCGTACGACTTCATCTGCCTCGACATCGCCGAGCCGGACCTCAACGTGAACGTCGTCGGAGGTCTTCCCGGGCTCACCACCGGATACGGACCGTCGCATCAGGCCACCGAGGACATCGCAATCTTCCGAGGCATGCCCAACCTGACGATCGTCGACCCGTGCGACTCGGTGGACATCGAGCAGGCGGTGCCCCAGTTGGCCGAGCATCCCGGCCCCACCTACCTGCGATTGCTGCGTGGCAACGTGCCGACAGTCCTCGACGAATACGACTACACCTTCGAACTCGGCAAGGCCAAAGTGCTGCGCGACGGCGCCGACGTCGTGTTCGTCTCCAGTCGGGCTGATGACCATGCGGGCGCTGCTCGCCGCGGAGGAATTGCGCGCGCACAACGTCGACGTCGCCGTCGTCCACACGCCGACCATCAAGCCGTTCGACGCTGAAACCGTGCTGGCGCAGTCGATTCGGACCGGCTGGCGATGACGCTGGAGAACCACACGGTGGTCGGCGGCCTGTTCGAGACGGTGGCGTCCGCGGCAGTACGACGGGGCATCGCCAGCACAGATCACCCCGATCGCGCCTGCCCGACGAGTTCCTGGCCGCCGGTGCCTTGCCGACGCTGCACGACCGGTACGGCCTGTCGACGCGCGCGGATCGTCGCGACGGTGCTCGACACAGCTGTAAGGTTGACTGTTGACAACCAAATGTTGACAATCAAGGGAGCCCGTATGTCGGTGGACGCCCCGTCGCTGCTGCGACTGGAGAAGACCAGCCTGCGCGAGCAGGCGCTGACGGCGCTGCGCAAGGCGATCACCACTGGTCAGTTGCGCCCGGGAACGCACCTGGTGGAGACCGAACTGTCGGAGGCTCTGCAGATCAGCCGCGGCACCCTGCGCGAGGCGATGCGTCAACTGCAGCAGGAGGGTCTGATCTCGGCGGGCGCGCGGGGCCGGCTGTCGGTGCGCCACCTCGACACCAAGGAGATCAGGGACATCTTCGACGTCCGCGCCGCGCTGGAGTCGCTGGCGGCCCGCGAGTTGGCCGCGCTGCCCGACCGGGCTGACGCCGTCGCCGAGCTGCGCGAGCGCGGTCGACCGACATGGATCGCTGGGCGGCGTCCAACCTCGAGGACCGCATCGAGGCCGATCTGCGGTTCCACCGCACGATGTGCCAACTGTCGGGCAACGAGACGCTGCTGCACTCAGTGGTCAGTCGCTGGAGGGCAGCATCCGGATGTCGATCATGTTCGCCGGCGTCGACCGGGCGCTGAAGAACATGGACGCCAAACGGCACCTCGAGATCGTCGACGCCATCGAGTCCGGCGACGGCGACACGGCCGCTGCGGCAGTGCGCGACCACATGGCCGGTGCCGCAGAGACATTGGTGTCCGGGGCGGCCTGACGCGGTTCGCCTCTCCGTAGCGAAATCGGCGCGGCGACGGTCTAATCCGCCGTCGGCTGGTATGCCAGCCTCACCATGCCGGACGCGTAGGTGGTCGCCGAGATCAGCCGCAGCCGGATCGGAAGATCGCCCGCATGGAACGCCCGTACGCCGTCACCCCAGATGACGGGGTGTAGCCAGAACCGCACCTCGTCGACGAGATCCTGGCGCGCAAGGTAATTCGCAAGCTCTCCGCATCCGTAAATGAGCAGATCGCCGGAATAGCGCGCCTTCAGATCTGCGACGCCCTTTGATACGTCAGCGCCGAGCAGTTGCGCCTCCCACGTCAGTGGCTCCTTGAGGGTCCGTGACGCAACGTATTTCGGCATCGGGTTGATCAGCCGGGACCACTCGTCATCTGCTTTCGGCCAGAAGTCGGCGAGCTGTTCATATGTCTCGCGACCGAGGATGAGGGCGTCTGCGGCGCTCAGTTGCGCGAGGCCGTCGTTCTTTCCTTCCAGGTCCGGGCGGAACCACCCCTCCAGCTGGTCCATCACCAGGTCCGTGGTCATATTCGCCGATACGATCAGCCTGCCCATATTGTTCCTCCTTGTCTCGCGTCCAACAAGGCAGACTGTGCCGACGGCCTCAACTCATCGGCACTGGGCAGCACCCCGCCGCAGTAGCCCAGCTTTTGCCCCGGTCAGGAAGCCCGGTGTCAGATCGCGGCGCCGGCTCCGGAAGCCGATCGATCCTTGTGAATCTGTCGAAGGAATCGTCCGATCGCGGCCACCACCGCACCGGCGCGTGCTCCGTCGATCAGATCGAATCCGTGGCCGACGCCTGGCAACTCGACGTAGCCCACCGTCGACGCTGATACGGATCGCAGCCGATCGACGAATGCGCGCGCTTCAGCGACGGGAATGAGGCTGTCACGGCTGCCGTGCACGACGAGAAACGGCGGAGCCAATGAATGGATTCGGTCCACCGGCGACGCCGCCCTGAACACCTCGGGATGGCGGGCCTGCGTACGCTTGACCACAACGCGCTCAAGGAATTCCATGAAATTGACGCGTTCCGGAGTCGTGCGGTCCTGCCAGTCGTACAGGCCGTACACACTGACGACAGCATCGACGGATGTATCGGCGTCATCGGGAAGGTCGGATTGCCATGCCGGGTCGTTGGCGGTCAACCCCGCGAGCGTCGCGAGGTGCCCACCGGCCGAACTTCCCGCGGCGACAATGAAATTGGGATCTCCACCGAACTGGGAGACATTCGCACGTGCCCAGGCGATGGCTGCTTTGACATCGGTCATCTGCCGCGGCCAGCGATGCTGTGGGCTGGTTCGGTATTCAATTGACAGACACACCCAGCCCCTTCTGACCAGGTGGGCCATCAGCGCGTGTCCTTGCAACTCGCGCCTTCCGAATATCCAGGCGCCGCCGGGGATGTACACGAGTACTGGAGCGGGAGCAGTGGGCACGTCGCCGAGGCGCCATACGTCGAGCACTTGGCTGGAGTGACTTCCATAGCGCACCGACGGCTCGAGCACGTATCGCCGTTGCCCGGCGGCCTTCCACACGGGAGCGGACTGTCGATGCGACGGCCACGGATCTGCGAGGTCCTCGGGACCCACAATGTGCTGCAGGGCCTCGGTCAGGACTGTCGGCGTCTGCGCGAGCAGATCGCGGCGGCGCTGCCGGCCGCCCGGCTCGAATCGGGCCCTTGCCATCGCGGAGACGATGCCGGGCAGATAGGTATTGCCGCCGGCGCCGAGAGCGACGAAGCCACTGATCGTCTGTACGTGACGCCCGATGACCGGCAATGACGCCGCCGCGGCGCTCAACGCGATCACGTAGTCGCCGGGCTTTGCTCGCGCCGCCCATCGGAGGTAGGACCGGACGGTGCGAGCCGCTTGCCCTGGGTCGACGCGAGACATCGTTGCACCGTACGGCGCGACGGCGACCCGCACCCACAAAATCGGGATCGCCGTCAGACATTTGCTGTGTAGTGGCCGCTCAGGATCTGCACACGGATTACGGCGGATTCGTCAATAAGCTGCGGAACGGCGCGGTTGCGTGTCGACTTTGGGGATGGACGGCGAACGGGGTGGGACATGGAGCAGCTGAGCTGGACCGACGACATGATGTTGCGCGCCGAACGGCCCGAGACCCCGATGCAGATCCAGATGCTGCTGATCTACGACCAGTCGACGGCGCCCGACGGCAAGGTCACGTTCAAGCGGATCCTCGAGGAGATCGATGCCCGCTTGCATCTCGCGCCGACGTTCCGGCGGCGGCTGACCGAGTTGCCCGGTGGCCTGCACATGCCGTACTGGGTCGACGATCCGAACTTCGATCTCGAGTACCACGTGCGTCACATCGCACTGCCGCAGCCCGGGGACTGGCGTCAGCTGTGCATACAGATCGCGCGCATCCATGGACGCCAGCTCGACCTTCGCCGGCCACCGTGGGAGATGACGGTGATCGAGGGATTGAACTCCATCCCCGGCGTGCCGAAGGGGTCGTTCGCGATCTCGCTCAAGCTGCACCACTGCGTCGTCGACGGGATGGAAAGCGTCGAGCTGATGGCGGCCATGCACGATCTCGCATTCGACAGTCCGCGTCCCGCCGCGCCGGAGAAGCCGTTCGAGCCCGGCGCACTACCCTCGACGTCGGACCTGGTCGCTCGCACGGCGACCAACATCGCCCTGTATCCGCTCCGAGCCGGCAAGGTGTTGATTCCTAACGCAGTCAAGGCGCTTCGGCATCTGCCCACGCTGCCGGGCGCGCTGGTGTCCGGCGTGGCCGTCGGCACTGGCTCCCGGAAGCGGCTCGATGTTCGCCCCGGCCACTCGATTCAACGGGTCGGCGACCCCGCACCGGGTGTTCGAAGCCCGCTTCCACGACCTCGCCGACTTCAAGCGCATCAAGGGCTGCGTGCCCAAGGCGACGATCAACGACGTGACCCTCGCCTATGTCGGCGGCGCGTTGCGCCATTACCTCGAGGGCCACGGCGAGCTTCCCGACGAGAGCCTGGTGGCGGCCTGCCCGGCGTCGATTCGGTCCACGGGCGAGCGCGGTGGGGGTGGCAACCGGCTCTTCGGACGACTGGCTCCGTTGGGCACCGCGATCGCCGATCCGTTGGAACGCCTGACGGCGATCGTCGAAGAGACCTCGGCCTTCCGGGACAACGCCGATTCGGCGGCCGACTCTCGGCTGATGGACTTGGTGGGCGTGGTGCCGACCACGCTGCTCGGGCTGACCGTGAAGGCCGCCAGCGCGATGCCGTTCTCCGCGCCGACCATCGCGAGCACCACGGTGAGCAACGTTCCCGGGCCCACCGAACCGATCTACTTCGCCGGTGCCCGACTCGAACTGGTCACTGGGCTCGGTCCGCTGATCGGCGGGATGAACCTCTTCCATGTCGTCGCGAGCTACAACGGAACCATCTCCATCGGCGCGACGGCGGACCGCAATGCGTTACCCGATCCGGGTCATTACGCCGACTGCATGCAGACCTCTTTCGAGGAGATGCTTAGCGCCGCAGGATGAACGGCGTTGCTGGCTCAACTCAGATCGGCGGAGAGCGCCTTGCTCACGCTCGTCAGCAGCGGCACGGCCCGTTCAACGAGCTCGTCGGTCACGCGGCCGGCGGGCCCCGAGATCGAGATGGCGAGACGTGACTGGTCGTCGGGGATCGCGACGGCGACACAGCGCACGCCCGTCTCCTGCTCGCCCTCGTCGATGGCATAGCCGTGCTCGGCCGACCACGCGAGCTGGGCGGCGAACTCGTCGGGGTCTGTGATGGTCGTATCGGTGTGGCCGGGCATGCCTGAGCGCTTGAGGATCTCGCGTGTCTCTTCGATCGGCATCGTGGCCATGATCGCCTTGCCGACCGCGGTGCAGTGGGGCTCCACCCGACGGCCCACTTCGGTGAACATCCGCATGGAGTGCCGCGACTGTGCCTGCGCGACGTACACGATCTCGTCGCCGTCGAGCATCGCGAGGTTCGTCGACTCACCCAGCTCGTCGACGAGTCTCGCGAGGTGTGGGCGGGCCCAGACGCTGAGCATTCGCGATGAGGCGTCGCCAAGCCGGATCAGCCGTGGGCCGAGAACGTACTGGCGTGATGACTCCTGGCGGATGTAGCCGAGATCGACCAGCGTCCGCAGCAGTCGGTGGATTGTGGGCAGTGGGAAGGCCGGACTGGTTCGCCAGTTGCGAGAGGCCGAGGGTGCCGCCGGCGTCGGCCATCAACTCCAGCAGCGAGAAGGCGCGCTCGATCGACTGCACGGCCCCGGTGCGGGTCTTCGTTTCGGTCACCGCGTCGGCCATGGCGTGATCCTCCGTTTTCGTATGCCGGAAGTTTAGGTATCCGCCAGCAGGGGTTCAATTTTTCCGCTTTGCAGATAATATCTCCACGATACGAAAACAACGAGCACAGCGAGGTGATGCGAATCATGACCGACGACAGCGACGCCCTCGCCGACGAGCTCGACGCACGCCTCGCAGATGCCGACGCTGCCCTGGCCGCGGCGTATCCCGGCGACCGCGGGCGTCGCCAGCCGGTGCATACCGATCTATGTCCCCGCCGACCGCTACGACACCGAGCACGGTCCGTGGCTGGGCCGAGGAGGCGAAGCTTGTCGCTCGCCACTCACGCCGGGTCCGTGACGGAGCTGGCCGAAGTGATGGATTTGCGGGCCGAGCGTTGCAGCCGAGGTCTACGAGCGGATACGCCGCAAGCTGGACGCCGAGGCGGTCGAGGACCTGCGCATCGACTTCGAGGACGGCTACGGCATCCGGCCCGACGAAGACGAGGACGCGGCGACGGTCGCGGCCGCCCGGGCGCTCGCGGCGTCGATCGCCGCCGGCGACGCCGCGCCATTCCACGGAATCCGGGTGAAGAGCTTCGAGGCGCCCACGCGCCGCCGTGGCGTACGCACGCTCGAGCTGTTCGTGCGCACGTTGGTCGAAGCGGGCGGTCTGACCGACGGGTTTGTCGTCACGCTGCCCAAGGTGACCTCGGTCGAGCAGGTCGAGGCGTTCGTGTTCGCGCTCGGGAAGGTCGAGGAGTCCGGCTCGCTCGCCACCCGACACGCTCCATTTCGAGATCCAGGTCGAAACACCCCAGGCGATCCTCGGTGCCGACGGTACGGCGCTCGTCGCGCGGATGATCCACGCCGGCGGCGGCCGGGTCACCGGACTGCACTACGGCACCTACGACTACTCCGCGTCGCTGGGCGTCGCCGCCGGATACCAGAGCCTGGAGCATCCCGTCGCCGACCACGCCAAGGCGGTCATGCAGGTCGCGGCGGCGGGAACCGGTGTCTTCGTTTCGGACGGCTCCACCAATGTGCTTCCCGTCGGCGACGCGCGAAGCGGTGCGGGCGGCGTGGCGTCTGCACGCCCGCCTGGTCCGCCGGTCCCTGGAGCGGGGGATCTACCAGGGCTGGGACATGCATCCGGCCCACCTGCCGAGCCGTTACGTTGCGACCTACTCCTTCTTCCGTGAGGGGCTGGCCCGTGCGGCCGCGCGGCTGCGCGCGTACGTGCACGGCGGGCAGTCCGGCTTCCTCGACGAGCCGGCGACGGCCGCGGCGATGGCCGGCTTCCTGCTCCGCGGCCTCGAGTGCGGCGCCCTCGACTCCGCCGAGCTCGACGAGCTGGTCGGGGTCGACCCGGACACGCTGGCCGCGCTTGCCCGGCGCCGCCCGAAAGCCTGACTCTTCGCCTCCGCAAGGCCGGTGCAGTCCAGGGGATTGTGCCGGTCTTCGCTTTCTCGACTCACCTATTGACAGGTGTTGTGATGGCGACCACACTGATATATCGGAAATAAACATCCATAATGCGGAAAACGGAGGCCCAATGTTTTCGGGAGCACTGCCGTGAAGATCCTCGTCGTCAACGTCAACACCACCGCGAGCATGACCGACGCGATCGCCGCGTCGGCGCGTGCGGTGGCCGCGCCCGGCACTGAAATCGTAGGCCTCACACCGGCTTTCGGTGCCGAATCGGTCGAGGGCAACTTCGAGAGCTACCTCGCCGCGGTCGGCGTGATGGACGTCGTCGGTCGCTACGAGGGCGAGTACGACGCGGTCGTTCAGGCCGGGTTCGGTGAGCACGGCCGCGAAGGCCTGCAGGAGCTGTGCGATGTGCCCGTCATCGACATCACCGAGGCGGCCGGCCACGTCGCGTCGCTGCTCGGCCACAAATACTCCGTCGTCACGACGCTCGACCGCACGGTCCCGCTCATCGAGGATCGGCTCAAGCTCGCCGGGCTCGACGCGCGATGCGCCTCGGTGCGCTCCAGCGGCATGTCGGTCCTCGAGCTCGAGCAGCATCCGGACGCCGCCGTGAAGGCCATCGTCGCCGAGGCCGAACTCGCCGTCGCGCAGGACGGCGCCGAGGTCATCTGCCTCGGCTGCGGCGGCATGGCCGGACTCGACGAGGCCGTCGGCGCCGCCACCGGCGTACCCGTCGTCGACGGCGTCACCGCCGCCGTCAAGCTCGCCGAGGCGCTTGTGGCGCTCGGCCTGACCACCAGCAAGATCCGGACCTTCGCCGCCCCGCGCCCCAAGCGCGTCACCGGCTGGCCCCTTCCGCCCAGCACCCATCCGTGATTGTCACCCTGCGAGATTCGGAGAAATACATGCCAACCCAACACTTCGACCCGTCGCCCTGGCGGCTCAGGACCCGGAAGGGCGTCTGTACAACAAGGACCTCAAGCCCGCCGAGCCGCGAGAGCGCGCAGTGGTCCACCTACAGCCTGTTCTCGCTGTGGATGAACGACGCCCACAACGCCGGCAACTACACCTTCGCGGCCGGCCTGTTCCTGCTCGGGCTCAGCCCGATCCAGGTGACGCTGGGCATCCTCGGCGGCGCGCTGATCATCTTCGGCGGCTGCTGCATGTCCGGCTTCATGGGACATGACACCGGTGCGCCGTACCCGGTCGTCTCGCGGATGTCGTGGGGCATCTGGGGTGCCAACTTCCCGGCGCTCGTGCGCGGCGCCGTGGCGATCGCGTGGTACGGCATCCAGACGTTCCTCGCCTCCATCGCGCTGAAAGTGCTTCTGCTGCACTTCTTCCCAGGCCTGGAGGGACTGGCCGAGACCCGGGTTCTCGGGCTTGACCTGGTCGGCTGGATGGCGTTCCTGATCCTGTGGGCCATCCAGATGCTGATCGTCGCCAAGGGCATGGAGGCCGTCCGGCACTTCCAGGGCTGGGCCGGCCCGGCCATCTGGCTGGTGATGATCGCGCTCGCGGTCTGGATGCTGTCGCAGGCCAACTGGAACATCTCCTGGACCCAGGGCGGCGGTGACGCGAATCTTTCGACCGGCGAGCAGGTTTACCAGACCATCGCCGCCGTCGGCCTGACCGTCGGCGTGCTTGCCACGCTGATGCTCAACTTCTCCGACTTCGCGCGCTTCGCCCCGTCCCGCAGCGCCGTCGTGAAGGGCAATGCCTGGGGCCTGCCGTTCAACTGGACCGCGTTCGCGCTGACGTCCGTGATCGTCTCGGCTGCTTCGGTTTCGGTGTACGGCGAGGCGGTGCTCGACCCGGCACGAGCTGCTGGAGCGTGTCGACAGCGACTTCATCATGCTGTTGGGCAGCGCCGTCTTCGTCATCGCCACCATCGGCGTGAACATCGTCGCGAACTTCGTGTCGGCGGCGTACGACCTGTCCAACGTCAACCCGAAGCGGATCAGCTTCCGCAAGGGCGGCATCATCACGTCGATCCTGGCGCTCGTCTCGATGCCGTGGAACCTCTACAACAGCCCGGATGTCATCGCTTACTTCCTCGGCGGACTCGGCGCCCTGCTCGGGCCGTTCTTCGGCATCCTCGCGATGGATTACTTCTGGTACCGCAAGGGCCGCTTCAGCATTCCGGATCTCTATCAGCCGACGCCGAAATCGCAGTACTACTACCGCAACGGCGTGAACCCGCAGGCCGTCATCGCCTTCGTGCCGTCCGCCGTGATCGCGCTCGTGCTTGCACTCGTGCCGGTGTTCAGCAAGGTCGCGCCGTTCGGCTGGTTCATCGGCGCCGCCCTCGGCGCGACCGCGTACTTACATCGTCACCCGCGGCCGGCCATTGGTCGACGCGAACCCGTCGAGGTGATGGTCGCGCGGCCCGAACCCGTCGAATAAGCATCGATACGGAAAAGAGATCTCGGAATGAGTTCCTCACTGCCGTATGAGGTCAACTGCTCGATCCTGTTCACCGAGCTGCCGCTGCTCGAGCGACCGGCCGCGGTCAAGCGAGCCGGGTTCGACGGCGTCGAATTCTGGTGGCCGTTCGAGGAGGCGGTGCCCGCCGACAAGGACGTCGACGCGTTCGTCGCCGCTGTCCAGGACGCGGGCGTCGAGCTGGTCGGCCTCAACTTCTTCGCCGGCGATATGCCGGGCGGCGATCGGGGCCTGGTGTCCTGGCCGGCGCGCTCCGCGGAGTTCCGCGACAACATCGACGTGACGGTCGGCATCGGCGAACGATTGGGCTGCAAGGCGTTCAACGCGCTCTACGGCAACCGCGTCGAAGATTGCTCGCCGAAGCGCAGGACGAGCTCGGCGCGGAGAACCTGGCACTCGCGGCAAGGGCCGCGGCGCGGATCGGCGGCACCGTTCTGGTGGAGCCGGTCAGCGGCGCGCCGGCGTACCCGTTGCTCACGGCCGCCGACGCGCTCGCGGTCATCGACCGGGCGGGCGAGTCCAACATCGGACTGCTCGCCGACCTCTACCACCTGGCGGTCAACGGCGACGACGTCGACAAGGTCATCGCCAACCACACCGACCGGATCGCCCACGTGCAGATCGCCGACGCCCCGGGTCGCAACGAGCCCGGCACCGGCGTCGCTGCCGCTGCTGCGCCAGCTCGCCGATCTCGAGGCGGCCGGATACCGCGGCTGGGTCGGCCTCGAGTACAAGCCCTCCGCCGCGTCCGCCGACAGCTTCGGCTGGATCCGCGCGAGCCCGAGACTAACCGGAGCCACGGAGCACGCATGACCAACATCGCCTTCATCGGCCTCGGCATCATGGGCAGCCCGATGGCGGTCCACCTCGCGAAGGCGGGCCACGCGGTGGCCGGCTACAACCGCACACCCGAGAAGGCCCAACCGCTGGTCGAGGCCGGTGGCCGCGCGGCGGAGTCGATCGCCGACGCCGTCGCGCGGCGCCGACGTCGTCTGCGTGATGGTGCCCGACTCCCCGGACGTCGAGCGATGTGCTCACCGGCGAGGACGGCGTCTTCGAGAACGCGAAGCCGGGCACGCTGGTCATCGACTTCTCCAGCATCCGTCCCGACGTGACCGACCCGCTCGCCGAGCAGGCCGCCGAGAAGGGCTTCCGGCTCCTCGACGCCCCCGTCTCCGGCGGCGAGGCCGGCGCGGTGAACGCCGCGCTGTCGATCATGGTCGGCGGCTCGGACGACGACTTCGAGGCCGCCAAGCCCTACATCGATGTGGTGGGCAAGACGGTCGTGCACGTCGGGCCGAACGGCGCCGGGCAGACCGTCAAGGCGGCCAACCAGCTGATCGTCGCCGCCAACATCCAGGCGCTCGCCGAGGCGGTGGTGTTCCTCGAGGCGTACGGCGTCGACACCGACGCCGCGCTCGAGGTGCTCGGCGGCGGACTGGCCGGCTCGAAGGTGCTCGACCAGAAGAAGCAGAACATGCTCGACCGCACGTTCGATCCCGGCTTCCGAATTGCGTTGCACCACAAGGACCTCGGCATCGTCACCACGGCCGCGCGCGAGGCGGGCGTGGTCATACCGCTCGGCTCACTGGTGGCCCAGCTGATGGCCAGCGCCCTCGCCAACGGCGACGGCGGACTCGACCACTCCGGCCTGCTGCGCGGTGTGGAGCGACTGAGCGGAAGGACAGCAACCATGACGAAGATGCGTGCGGTCGATGCCGCGGTGCTGATCCTGGAGAAGGAGGGCGCCACCCAGACGTTCGGCCTGCCCGGCGCGGCGATCAACCCGCTCTACAGCGCGATGCGGGCACACGGCGGCATCAAGCACGTGCTGGCACGGCACGTCGAGGGCGCCTCGCACATGGCCGAGGGCTACACCCGCGCGAAGGCCGGCAACATCGGCGTCTGCATCGGCACGTCCGGACCCGCGGGCACCGACATGATCACCGGGCTCTACTCGGCGTCGGCCGACTCGATCCCGATCCTGTGCATCACGGGGCAGGCGCCGGTGGCCAAGCTGCACAAGGAGGACTTCCAGGCCGATCAACATCGCCGACATCGCCAAGCCCCTCGCCAAGTGGGCGGTCACGGTGATGGAGCCGGCGCAGGTGCCCGGCGCGTTCCAGAAGGCGTTCCAGGTGATGCGCGAGGGCCGGCCGGGCCCGGTGCTCCTCGACCTGCCGATGGACGTACAGCTCGGCGAGATCGACTTCGACGTCGACAGTTACGAGCCGATGCCCGTCAGCAAGCCGGCGGCCACCCGCAAGCAAGCCGAGAAGGCGCTGACCATGATGGCCGCCTCCGAGCACCCGCTGATCGTCGCAGGCGGCGGTGTGGTCAACGCTGACGCCGCCGACCTGCTGGTGGCGCTGGCCGAGATCACCGGCGTGCCCGTCGTACCGACCCTGATGGGGTGGGGCACGATTCCCGACGACCACCCGCTGATGGCGGGCATGGTCGGGCTGCAGACGTCGCACCGCTACGGCAACGCGACCATGCTGCAGTCGGATTTCGTGCTCGGCATCGGCAACCGCTGGGCCAACCGGCACACCGGCGGTATCGACACCTACACCAGGGGCCGAACTTTCGTGCACGTCGACATCGAGCCGACCCAGATCGGTCGCGTGTTCGCGCCCGATTACTCGATCGTGTCCGACGCCAGGGCCGCGCTCGAGGTGTTGGTCGAGGTCGCCAAGGAGTGGTACGCCGAGGGCCGCCTTCCCGATCGCGGTGCGTGGGCCGAATCGTGCCGGGCGCGCAGGCGGGACATGTTGCGCAGAACCAACTTTGATGACGTGCCGATCAAACCGCAGCGGGTCTACCAGGAGATGAACAAGGCGTTCGGGCCCGAAACCCGCTACGTCAGCACCATCGGCCTGTCCCAGATCCAGGCCGCACAGCTGCTGCACGTGTACAAGCCGCGGCACTGGATCAACGCGGGCCAGGCCGGACCGCTCGGGTGGACCGTTCCCGCGACGCTCGGGGTCGCCACCGCCGACCCGGACGCCACCGTCGTCGCGCTATCGGGTGACTACGACTTCCAGTTCATGATCGAGGAACTCGCGGTCGGCGCGCAGTTCAACATTCCCTACATTCACGTTGTGGTGAACAACTCCTACCTGGGGCTGATCCGGCAGTCGCAGCGGGGGTTCGACATGGATTACTGCGTGCAGCTGTCGTTCGACAACGTCAACAGTCCCGAGCTCGGCGGCTACGGGGTCGACCACGTCAAGGTGGTAGAGGGACTGGGCTGCAAGGCGATTCGCGTTCGCGAGCCCGGCGATCTGCCTGCCGCGCTGGCACAGGCCAAACAACTGCTCGCGGAGTATCGGGTGCCGGTCGTCATCGAGGTGATCCTCGAACGGGTCACCAACGTGTCGATGGGCACCGAGATCGACAACGTCGTCGAGTTCGAGGAACTGGCCCTGGTCGGCGAGGACGCCCCGACGGCTATCGCGTTGCTGGACTGAGGCCGACCGACGACATCTCGGATGAAGGTAGACCGACTCAACGCCGAGGACGAAAGTAGGAGTCATGAGCGAGACCACGATCGGCGGGGCTGATGCCTTCCAGCCGAGCGAGCGGCTGTACAACGAGGACCTCGCGCCCGCACGCGAGCGGAAGTGGGGCACCTACAGCATCTTCGCGATGTGGATGTCCGACGTGCACAGCATCGGTGGCTATACGTTCGCCGCCGGGCTGTTCTTCACCGGCCTCGTCGGCTGGCAGGTTTTCATCGCGTTGGTGCTCGGCATCACCGTGGTGTTCTTCCTGATGAATCTCACCGGCTACGCCGGCCAAGCCACAGGCGTGCCCTACCCGGTGATCGCACGCATTTCGTTCGGTGTGTTCGGTGCCAACCTCGCCGCTCTGATCCGGGCGGTGATCGCGATCGCCTGGTACGGCATCCAGACCTGGCTGGCGTCGCAAGCCGTGGTGGTGCTCGCGGTCGCGGCCTGGCCAGCGGTTGCCGATCACCACGGCCCGACGTTCCTTGGCCTCGACATGCTCGGTTGGGCGGCGTTCGCGGTGCTTTGGGTGCTGCAACTCCTGGTCATCCGTCGCGGCATGGAAACGGTGCGACGGTTCCAGGACTGGGCTGGTCCGGCCATCTGGGTGGTGATGTTCGTGCTCGCCGCGTGGATCGTGATCGAGGCGGGATCGGACTTCTCACTGAACCTGACCGACGACCAGAAGAGCGGCGGCGCCGCGGTGCAGGCATTCCTCGTCGCGACCGCGCTGACCATCACCTATTTCTCGACGCTGCTGCTGAACTTCTGTGATTTCTCCCGGTTCGCACCCAACCGATCCACGGTCGTGCGCGGCAACTTCTGGGGCCTGCCGGTCAACTTCATGGCATTCGCCGTCGTCACCGTGGCAGTCACCGCAGGCAGCATCGCCGTGTTCGGCGAGGCGATCACCGACCCGGTCGAGATCGTCGCCAGAATCGACAACGTGTGGGTGACGGTCATCGGTGCCATCACGTTCGTCATCGCCACGATCGGCATCAACGTCGTCGCGAACTTCGTGTCGGCGTCCTACGACCTCGCCAACGTCGCACCCAAGTACATCGACTTCCGCCGCGGCGGGCTGATCAGCGCGATCGCGGCCGTCGTGATCACTCCGTGGCACCTATACAGCAGCCCGGACGCGATCTTCTACTTCCTCGGCGGCCTCGGCGCACTGCTCGGCCCACTGTTCGGCGTGATCTTCACCGACTACTACCTGCTGCGCAAGCAGAAGGTGACGATCGATGAGCTGTACATCGACGACCCGCGCAGCCGCTACTACTACCGGCGCGGCTGGAACCCCAAGGCGCTCATCGCCGGTGGCGTCGCAGCGGTGTTCTCGCTGTTCGTCGCGTTCTTCAAGCCGTGGGAGGACTGGTCTGCGTTCTCGTGGTTCGTCGGCGTGGTGATCGCCTCGCTGGTCTACTACTTCATCTCTGCGCGCGATTTCCGGCAACCGGAGCTGGAAAGCGGTCCGGCCGAGCAGGAGGCCCAGGCATGACCGACCTCGACCTGATGATCCGGGCCCCGCGCCTGGTCAGCACGGCGGGTGAGGTGAGCCGCCTCGTCGGCGTCAAGGACGGCACGATCGTCGCGATCGAGCCGATGGACTCGGACCTGACGGCGCCACAGGTGATCGAACTCGCCGACGACGAGGCGCTGCTGCCAGGAGTCGTCGATTCACACGTGCACGTCAACGATCCCGGTCGTACCGAGTGGGAGGGCTTCGCGAGCGCGACGAAGGCCGCGGCCGCCGGCGGCGTCACCACGCTCGTGGACATGCCGCTGAACAGCATCCCGCCCACCGTCGACGTGGCGGCGCTCGAAGTGAAACGCAAAACCGCAGAGAGCCAGGCGCACATCGACGTTGGGTTCTGGGGCGGGGCGGTGCCGGGCAACGTGTCCGACCTTCGACCGATGTATGACGCAGGCGTCTTCGGTTTCAAATGCTTTCTGCTGCACTCAGGCGTCGACGAGTTCCCACCGGTCGACCCCGAGCAGCTCGAGGCCGCCATGCGCGAGATCGCCTCGTTCGACGGGCTGATGATCGTGCACGCAGAGGACACCCACGCGATCGAGCACGCACCGACCGCGCACGGCGAGCTCTACCGTGACTTCCTCTCCTCGCGACCCAGGGGAGCGGAGAACCTCGCGATCGCCCACGTGATCGAGTTATCCCGGTGGACCGGCTGCCGAGTGCACATCCTGCACGTCTCCAGCTCCGACGCGCTGCCGATGATCGCCTCAGCCATGCGTGACGGGGTGCGCATCACCGCCGAGACCTGCCCGCACTACCTGACCTTCACCGCCGAGGAGATCCCCGACGGCGCAACGCAATACAAGTGTTGCCCACCCATCCGGGAGGGGGGTAACCGGGAGCTGTTGTGGCAGGGCCTGCGCGACGGGATCATCGAGCTCGTCGTCTCCGACCATTCGCCGTCCACGACCGACCTGAAGTGTCTGGATATCGGCGACTTCGGGGTGGCCTGGGGCGGCATCTCCTCGCTGCAGATCGGCCTGCCCGCGGTATGGACCCAGGCGCGCCAGCGCGGCTTCGACTTGGTCGACGTCTGTCGGTGGATGTGTCAGGCGCCTGCGAAGCAGACGGGCTTACGCCGAAAGGGCCGCATCGACATCGGATACGACGCCGACTTCTGCATTTTCGCGCCCGACGATGCCTTCGTGGTCGACGTACACCGTCTGCACCACAAGAACGCCATCACGCCGTACAACGGACGTCCCCTCGCAGGTCAGGTGCGCGGCACCTGGTTGCGGGGCAACAAGATCGACATCAACGACGAGCCACAGGGCAGGCTCCTGAACAGAGGCGCAGCATGAGCACCCGAAGGCGAGCGCGAGTGAGGATCGCAGCGAAGCGAGGACCGGAACGAGTGGGAGCTGAGGCATGAGCACCCGAAGGCGAGTGCGAGTGAGGATCGCAGCGAAGCGAGGACCGGAACGAGTGGGAGCTGAGGCATGAGCACCCGAAGGCGAGCGCGAGTGAGGATCGCAGCGAAGCGAGGACCGGAACGAGTGGGAGCCGAGGCATGAGCACTGACGGGCCACGGTATTACGCGCCGACGGGAGGTCACCCTCCGCAGACCGAACTGACCACCGATCGCGCGGTGTTCACCGAGGCGTACGCGGTGCTGCCGCGGGGGACCATGCGCGACATCGTCACCAGCAACCTGCCGTTCTGGGACAGCACCCGGCTGTGGGTGATCGCGCGCCCCCTTTCGGGTTTCGCGGAAACGTTCTCGCAGTACATCGTCGAGGTGGCGCCGGGGGGCGGCAGCGACCGGCCGGAACTCGATCCCGGTGCAGAGGGTGTGCTGTTCGTCGTCGACGGCGGGTCTGACGCTCGTGATCGAGGGCGACAAGCATGAGCTGACGTCCGGGGGATATGCGTTTCTGCCCCCCGGCTGCACATGGACGCTGCGCAACAACACCGCCGAGCCGGCCCGCTTTCACTGGATCCGCAAGGCGTACGAGCGTGTTGACGGCATCGAGACCCCGGAGTCGTTCGTCACCAACGAGACCGATGTCGAGGGGATCGAGATGCCCGGCACGGAAGGGCGGTGGAGCACCCAGCGGTTCGCCGATCCATCCGACGTCCGTCACGACATGCACGTCAACATCGTGAATTTCGAACCCGGCGGGGTGATCCCGTTCCCGGAGACCCACGTGATGGAGCACGGCCTCTATGTGCTGGAGGGCAAGGCCGTCTATCTGCTCAACAAAGACTGGGTAGAGGTACAGGAGGGCGACTTCATGTGGTTGCGCGCGTTCTGTCCACAGGCCTGCTACGCGGGCGGCCCGGGGCGATTCCGGTACCTGCTCTACAAGGACGTCAACCGCCACGCCAAGCTGAGTCGGCAGTTTCTCTGACGGATCAACCGTGATGCGAGAGTGCTCCGTGCGGCATCGCGACTACAGCTATCGCCGTCGCGGCGGCGACGACCAGTACGCCGATGAAGACCGCCGCCGAACCCGACTGGATGGCCGCGGGCCCAATCGAATGGATGTCACCGGGGCCGAAGATCGAGTTCGCGATGGCGCCGAATACGGCGACCCCGACGGCACTACCCAATGAGCGGGCGAACATGTTGTTGCCCGTCACGACGCCCCGTTCGTTCCAGTCGACGCTGGACTGGGCGGCGATCAGCGTGGGCACTGCCAGCAACCCCATGCCGGCGCCGATCACGAAAGCACACCGCCGCCACGGCGCCGACGTTGGGTCGGTGTGCCATCGCCACCAGCATCGCCGCTCCGGCGATCACCAGCGATGCGCCCACCGCTGCGGTCCTCTTGAATCCCCACCGCAGATAGAGCTTCCCGGCCACGGCTGCGGTCGCCGGCCAGCCGACCGTCAGCGCGGCAAGCGCAAGCCCCGCGACGATAGGTCGGACGCGCAGCGAGCCTTCGAGATAGGTCGGCACATAGGAGGTCAGCCCCATCAGGATTGCGCCAATGCCAAGAGCCACGATGGTGGTCGCACACAGCAGTCGGCGGGAGAAGACCCACAGCGGCAGGATCGGCTCGGCGGCGCGGCGTTCCACGAGGACAAAGGCCGCCAACAGCACAGCGCCCGCCGTGAACGCACTGACGCTCGGCGCCGAACGCCAGGCCCAACTCTGGCCCCCACCAAGCACGGCAAGAACAAGCGACGTCATCGCCGACGCCAGCAGCAGCGCGCCCAGATAATCGACCGTCCGACGCCGGTGCGTGATCGTCTCGTGGAAGTGCCGATTGAACATCCACGCCGCCAGCAGACATAGCGGGATGTTGATCAGAAACACGCCACGCCAGATCCCGAGCTGCGAAAAGACACCGCCCAGCAGGGGGCCGACAACGGACGAAATGCCCCAGACGCTGGCCAGGTAACCCTGCACCCTGGCGCGCTCGGCCACCGTGTAAATATCTCCGACGATTGTTATCGCCGTGGGTTGAACCGCGCCGGCACCGACGCCCTGTATCGCCCGAAAGATGATCAAAGCAAGCATGTTCCACGCCGTAGCGCACAGAATCGAGCCCAAGAGGAACATCGCGATTCCCAGGAGCATGATCGGTTTGCGGCCGAACATGTCGGAGAGCTTCGCGTAGATCGGCACGGTGACGGCCTGTCCCAACAGGTATGCGGAGAACAACCACGGGAACTGGTGAAACCCGCCCAGGTCGCCGACGATCGATGGAATGGCGGTCGCCAAGACCGTCGCATCGATGGCGACCAGACCGGTGCTGAGCATGACCGAGATGAGGACCGGACCTCGTTCCGAGCGAAACCCGACCGCGGCCACTGGCGTCGCACTCAAAGCGTGGCGCCTACCGCGTCGCCGGTGTCGCCCTGGACTGCTTGCGCTTTCGGCACACGCCGTTTCAAGCCGGCGCTCCTGAGCAGCCGAATGGCCAGGATTGTGGACGTCAACATGGGAATCACCCCGAGAAATGTTCGCTCCGACGGCGTGGCTCCATGCAGATGTTCGAGGCTGCCGAAGACGTAGAAGCATCCGATGGTGAACAGAGTGGCTGGGATGGAGTAAGCCATCCAGCGAACCGCGATCGCCGATGGACCGCTTGGCAAGTTCCACCTCGTCGTCCGACATCGGTTCGCGCTTGCGTACCTTCCGAACGACCTCGAAGATGCTGCCGACTTCCTCGCTCATCGCAGTGTTGTCGCGACGCAACAGCCGGTTGGTGAACACGAGGGCGATTGTCGCGAAGACCATTACGAGCACCAACGAGATGATCGTGATGATTCCGAACAGGCTCGTCGTCGTCATGTCACCACCTTCTCATCGTTGCCGTAACGGACGGGCGCGCACCAATGTCGGCCACCAGAACCAGGGCCCGAGAATTCTGAGGATGCACGGCACGATGAACGACCGCACGATCAGCGTATCGAGAAGCAGGCCGATGCACACGGTCGTACCCACCTGACCGATGGTCCGCAGATCGCTCGTGAGCATCGCCAGCATGGTGAACGCGAACACCAGACCCGCGGATGTCACCACGCCACCCGTGCTTCCGAGCGCGCGGATGAGCCCGGTGTTGATGCCGGCGTGGACCTCTTCTTTGACCCTGGCGATCAACAACAGGTTGTAGTCCGAACCGACCGCCACCAGGATGATGAACGTGATCGGCAAGACCAACCAGTGAAGGTGCAGGCCGACGAGGTGCTGCCAGACGAGGATGGAAAGGCCGAAGGCGCCGGCGAAGGAGAAGGCCACCGTGCCGGGAATGACCAAGGCGGCCATCAGACTTCGCGTGATGAACAACATGATCAAGAAGATCAGCACGAACGCCGCGATCGCCACGATGAGCAGATCGGACGCGGCGTAGGTCTTGATGTCCTTGTTGTTCGATGCCGCGCCGCCGATGTAGATCCTCGAGCCGGCCAACGAGGTCTCTTTCAGCGCTGTCTTGATGGCATCGGGGAAGGCTTCGACATGTTCGATACCCTCGGGGCCCATGGCGTTGCCCTCGTGGGTGACGATGAACCGGGCCGCCTTGCCGTCGGGTGACATCATCAGCGTCATACCGGTCTTCACGTCTTCGTTGTCGAAGGCCTCTCTGGGAATGTAGAAGAAGTCATCACTGCGGGATTTGTCGAAATCGTTTCCCACGTTGATCATGTCGTCGTATGTCTGGTCGGTCTGGGTGGACTGCAGATGCGCGGGGCCGTACGAGTTGACGATGACGGCCTGTAGCGCTTGCGAATCGTCGAGCATCACCTTCAACTGGGAGACCATCTGGGGCATGAGCGCATCGACGGCCTGAAAATCCGTGACGGCGTTACCGATCTGCTCCCTCAGAGCATCGATGCCGTCGAGCCCGTCGAACAGCGATCTGAATGCCCAGCACACGGGAACGTCGAAACAGTGTGGCTCCCAATAGAAGTAGCTTTTGAGAGGCCGCATGAAGTCGTCGAGATTGGAGATGTCGGAATTGACTTCGTCGGTGACCTGCTGCAAATTCTCCAAGGTGAGCACGGTCGAGTGCAGATCATCGGCCAACTTCTGGGTGAGGTCGATGGTCTTGCTCAACGTCGCGACGGTGTCGGCCTGGATCTGGGCCTGCTTCTCGGTGTTGGCGTTCTGCTGCTCCGCGAACGGCAGCTGTTGACCGCTGCCACTGCCCTGTGTGGTGAACAGGTAGGGAAGCGTGGCATGTTCGAGTGGCCGCCCCAGGGGCCTGGTGATGCTCTGCACCATTGCGACGCCGGGAAGACGAATGAGACTCTTGGCCACTCGGTCCAACGAGATGAAGTCGGCCGAGTTACGCATATCGTGGTCCGACTCGACCATCAGCATCTCGGTGAACAGCTTGCTCGGCGAGAAGTGCCGATCCGAGGCCGCAAAGCCCTGATTGGCGGACGCATTGGTCGGCTGGTAGGCGCGGTCGTCGTAGTTCACCCGGTAGGTGGGCACGAAGATCGCGCCGAGCATGACGACGGCGCAACTGGCCGCCAGGATCGGCACCGGCCACCGCACCACACTCGCGCCGATCCGCCGATACAGCTGCGCCTTGGCCACCCGCCTCGGGTCGAAGAGCCCGAACAGACTGCCCACCGTCAACAACGCCGGGCCGAGCGTCAGCGCGGCGGCGATGGTGAACAGCATGCCGATGGCGACCGCCGGACCCATGGTGTGGAAGTAGTTGAGTCGCGCGAAACTCAAGCAGTAGCCCGCCCCTGCGATGGTCAGCCCCGAGCCGATGATGATGGGGGAGACGCCCCGGTACGCGGTGTAGTACGCCTCCTCCCGGCTCTCGCCCGCCTGCCTGGCCTCCTGATAGCGGCCCAGCAGGAAGATGCCGTAGTCCGTGCCGGCCCCCAGGGTCAGCGCGACGACGATGTTCACGGCGAACGACGAGAGCTCGATCAACCCGAAATGGCCGAGAGTCGAGATGACTCCCTTGGCGACCAGCATCTCGATGAGGACGCTGGCCAGGGGCACCAGCAAGGTGCTGACGGAGCGGTAGACCAGCAGCAGCATGACGACGATCAGGATGATCGTCACGATCGTGATGTTGTTCAAGCTCGAGTTCGCTATGGACAACCGTGTCCGAGGCGAGCGGCGCCGCGCCGCTGACGTAGACCTTGAGCCCGGGCGGCGGGGTGTCCTTCGCGACGATGTCCCGGACGGCGTCGACGGATTGATTCGCTTGAATTTGGCCGATATCGCCGGCAAGGCGCAGCAGCACGTAGGTGGCCTTGCCGTCGACGCTCTGCGCCCCGGCCGCGGTGATCGGCTTTCCCCAGAGATCCATGACGTATTGCACGTGCTGGGTGTCTTGCTTCAGCCGCAGCATCAGATCGTCGTAGTACTGGTGATCCCGGTCGTCCAACGGCCGGTCGCCTTCCAACACGACCATGGTCAGGCTGGTGGACGTCGATTCCTGGAACTTTTCACCGATTTGCAGCAACGCTGCCTGCGACGGCGCGTAGGTCGGCACCATCGGCCCCGCGAGTTCTGTGGCGACGTCCTCGACCTTCGGCATGAAGGTGTTCGTCGTTACGGCGAGAAGGGCCCAGAAGACGATGATCGGGATGGCGAGGACGCGGACCGCTCTCGCGATGAACGGTCGGTTCGCCCGATGCTCACTCATCCGATGTTCGCTCATGCCGATTTCACCCTGCACGTGACGTCGGCGTCCTGATGGGTGTCCGATTGTTCGTCGCGCACAACGCCATTCACCAGCATCCGGCAGCCGACCTGGCCCCCGTGAACCTGCGCCGAAATGCTGCCGGACACCACAGTGAGCGTGGTGGTCTCCGTGTGCGACCACGGCAGCGTCGTGAGGTCGACCTGATGTGGATGCCCGTCGATATCCACGTAATCGAGCATCCCGCCTTGGCCGATGTCGCCGAACAACTCGTATGTGAGTTGCTTGGGGGTGAACTGCTCAGGTGCCTGCGGGCCATTGACGGTGAGGACGGGCCCAGGAGCGGACGCCTGGTGCACCTTCCACATGCACACCGCGCCGATGCCGACCGCAATGACGGTGACCAACGGCAGCCATGCTCGCTCCAGGAAAGCCCTGCCGGCAGAACGTTGGCTCACTCGATCACCTTCCAGAATCGGGCCGACCTCGTGTTCGCAGGGCGTCCGGCAGGAGTGCACGGTCCCGCGGCGATTTATATCCCATGCAGGATAGACACATCAAGCGCGGGGGGCCATCTGAACGCGTTGTCTGGATATGGGCTGTGAGTCACCTGTCAGCGATAGCAGCAGATCTTTTACCATGATCGGCGAGGTCGGAGCTGAATTCGGGGTCGCGCTGGTGCGGCGAACACGGCGCGTCTGGCGGTCGCCCTTTACATCACTTAGATGATATAACTCAATCATGGATCCAGTAGTCGGTGAGGGTGTCGATGCCATTGCCGAGATGATTGCGCTCGGGACCGACATGATGTGGCGATACCTGATCGATCGCGACGATCTCAGCGCGAGCGCGGCGCTGGTACTGAACCGGTTGTACCGCGAGGGCCCCATGCGCCTGACCGCGCTCGCGTCGGCCGAGGGCGCCAGCCAATCGGGGATGACGCAGTTGGTGCAGCGCATGGAACGTCAAGGGCTACTGGAGAGGTGGAGCGATCCCGATGACGGCAGAGCCTCGTTGGTCATGCTCGGCGAGGCGGGCCTGCGCAATTTCGAAGCGCGTGCCGACGTCCGCAGGCAGCGCATCGCCGAGTTGTTGCCCGCGGTGTCCCGCGACGATCAAGTGGCGTTGTGGCTTGCCGCCCAGGTGGTGGTGCGCGTGCTCACCCAGATGCGGGAAAGTGCCGGTTTGAAGGCACGGGCCGAGCCGACCATCACGGGCTGATCCTCCAGCGGAGCCACAGCAGTTGTTCAGCCTCGGCAGCTCCACGACAAGTTCCACGACAGCTCCACGACAAAAGGGCCGCATACGCGCGGCCCTTCTGTCGTGCGGTAAATCAAGTTCGCGTAGCTAGAACCAGACTTTTCGGCCGCCGACCGGACGTCCGACCGCGCCGAGGATCCACAACACGACTCCGATCACGACGAGGATTCCGCCGATGGTGTAGAGGATCGAAATCCCGGTGAAATAGCCGATCAACAGCAGGATGATGCCGAGCACAATCATGTTCAATCCGTTCTGACGGGGGAAAACCGGGCACTGCTTTGGAGAGGAATTGCCAGATCCGTCAAATCCAAACCTCTGCCTGACCCGCGAGGCGAGAACGATCGGGCACGCAGGATCAGTCGATTCGTTACCATCACGCGGTGCGCCACTCGCCAAGCGTCGGAAGGACACGGCGCACGCCGATCTGCGTCCAGGCGCGAAGTCCTCCAATACGCGCTAGCCGCAACGGCCTTTGTGGGCCTGGAAACCGCCGCGGTGGCAGGCGACTCCCGAACGGCGCGGGCGGCAGGCATTCGGCTGATCGATTTCACCGAGCACTTGGTCCCAGCGGATCAGATCAAGTCGGCAGGCTATGCCGGAGCCGTCGTGTATGTAGCCGAGTCGCGGCCTGGCGCCAACTTCGATTTCAAGCCCGTAACCCGGGAGTTCGCGGATGCCCTTCGGGCCGAGGGTCTTCAGATCGTCAGCAACTATCAATACGGCAAACCTGGCTGGCCTACACCATCGGACTACACCCGCGGGTACGACGGCGGAGTGGCAGATGCGCAGACTGCTCTGGGGCTGCATGCTGCCGCGGGAGGCGGGGATTCGGCGCCGATCTTCTTCAGTGTCGATGAGGATATCGACAACAACACCTGGAAAACCGTTGCGTTCGAGTGGTTTCGAGGAATCAACTCGATACTGGGAGTCGAGCGAACGGGCATCTACGGCAGCTCGCAGGTGTGCGGGTGGGCGGTCGGAGACGACGTAATCGGGCATTCGACCACGGCGGGGTACCGGTGGGCGTGGCAGACCTTGGCTTGGTCTCATGGTGAGCGTGAGCCGTCGGCGGTGCTTTATCAGTCCGCGGTGAACACCGCGTCCAGCCCGGGCCCGCTCATCGGCGGTATCCACGTCGACGTGGACGACGTTCTTGCACCCGATTTCGGGCAATGGGATTTCGCTCGATGAGCCACTAGGCGATGGCGCCGACCGATAACCATGTTCATTCGCGGTGGTCTTGGGACACTGCCAGCTCGTCGTCGATGCGACTCGCCTGCGCCCGCGCCGTCGAGATCGGCCTGCCGGGTCTGGCGTTCACGGAGCACGTCGATTTCATCGAGTGGAGCCAACAGGATTCGGCCCGGCTTCTCGACCGTGCCGGGCCGACGGTTCCCGAACTCGCCCGCATCGGGGCCCGCCCCCGCGTGGCCCCCCTGGACTGTGAGGGCTATTTCGCAGAATTGTCTCGATGCCGCGAAGAGTTCCCCGAACTGCGCATCCTGTCCGGCATCGAAGCCGGTGAGCCCCATCTTTTCCCCGCCAGCGTGGCCGCCGTGCTGGCTTCCGGGAACTTCGAGCGTGTCCTCGGCAGCCTGCACGGGATCGTGCACGAGGGCACGCTCATCGGGATCGGGCGCGCGCTTTTCACCGACCTCGATGCGCACGACGTCATGCGACGCTACTTCGCCGAGCTCATGCTGCTGGTGGACGGCTCGTCGGTGTTCAATGTGCTGGCGCACTGTGACTATCCGCGCCGTTACTGGCCGACCGCGCGGGCGGGCGCTTACGTAGAAGCCGACTTCGAGGAGGAGTACCGGTCGGTGTTTCGGGCTCTGGCGTCGTCGGGGCGGGCATTGGAGATCAACACCCGCAGCCCGTTGGCGTCGGTCAACCTGCTGCGCTGGTGGTGGCAGGAGGGTGGGGACGCGGTCTCGTTCGGCAGCGACGCTCATCAACCGTTTCGGGTGGGCGAGCATTTCGATCGGGCGGTGGATGTGGCAGAAGGCGCGGGCTTCCGGCCCGGGCGTGATCGTTTCGATTTCTGGCGGCGCTGAGTCGATTTGGCTGACCGCAAAACCAAGCGACGGGCTCCGCACCGGCTAGAGGCGCTTCGCCACGAAGTCGGCGGCCTGATTCACCATGCCGTTGGTGGCATATGACCCGTGGGCGGCGGTGGGCGGTCCGGGAGGCGCGCCATTGCAGATCGTGTCGCCGGGAGCGCACAGATCGACGGTCTTCGGCACGTACAGGGGCCCCATCGTGATCACGGGTGCGCCTGACTCGGCCAGGAACCGATTCGACGGCTTGCCGAACAGGGCCACCGCGGCGACATGGTCGGCGACTTCTGGCGGCATCGGCGCGGGCACGAGAAACGCCGGAACGCCCGCCGGCACCTCGGCCGACGTGACGAAACCCGCGACCGCGGCGCCCTGGGAGAATCCGCCAAGGACTTCCCTCGTGTTGGGGCAGTTGGAAGTCATCCACTGGATGTGGTTGCTGGCGTTTCTGATTCCGTCGATGACGGTCAGGGCGAACTGAACGCCATCCGCAAAGTCCGCGGCAGCGGGGTAGTCGACCGGATATACCGCCACCGATTTCGCGCCGGTCTTGGAGCGCAGGGCGTCGACGAAGGCCTGCCCGATGCCACCGACGCCGGGTGGTTCGCCGGTGCCTCGAGCAAACACCACGTCCACGTCTGGGCACGACTGCGCCGCCGCAGTCGGCGTCGTGAGCAGCACACCGGAGGCCATTACAGCAATCCCGGCGAAAACATACGTCGTCCGGAGCAACCCAATCAGCAAGCGGCGCCTCATTTCAACCTCACATCCCCGTATGAATCCAATACGCTTCCGCTCCAATGAAATGACCGTTCTTCGATGCTACGCAGAGGCCAGTTGCGCGGTCCTACTGTGTTTCAGGACAGACCCACGACAGGAACGGGGCGCCACCGATGACCGCAGATCTGCCTGATACCGCACTGGAACTGCGTTCGTTGGTGACGTCGCAGGGCACCCTGGAGCTCTCGCTGCACGACGTCGAGGTTCCAACCCCCGCCGCCAACGAGGTTCTGGTACGGGTGGAGGCCTCGCCGATCAACCCATCAGACCTTGGGCTTCTCATCGCCGGCGCGGACATGACCACTGCGGCGGTCGCCGGCACGCCGGAGCGCCCTGTCGTCACGGCGTCCTTGGCCGCAGAGGCCCTTGGCGGGCTTTCGGCGCGAGTCGACCAATCCCTTCCGGTGGGTAATGAGGGTGCAGGCACCGTCGTGGCCGCCGGGTCGGCGCCGGCAGCGCAGGCCCTTCTCGGGAAAACGGTGGGAGTCGCCGGCGGCGCGATGTACTCGCAGTACCGAGCGCTTGACGCGTCGTCATGTCTGGTCTTGCCCGCGGGGGCGACAGCGAAGGACGGGGCATCGTCCTTCGTCAATCCCTTGACGGCCCTTGGAATGCTGGAAACCATGCGGCGCGAGGGTCATTCGGCTCTCGTGCATACCGCTGCGGCATCGAATCTCGGCCAGATGCTCGTCAAGCTGTGCATCAAGGACAACGTGCCGCTGGTCAACATCGTGCGCAAACCCGACCAGGAAGAGCTGCTGCGGTCGCTCGGCGCGGTCCACGTCTGCAACTCGGCATCGCCGTCGTTCGCAGCCGATCTCGTTGACGCTCTCAAAGCGACCGCGGCGACGCTCGCATTCGATGCCACCGGCGGGGGAACGCTGGCCAGTCAGATCCTCAACGGCATGGAGGAAGCTGCCAACGCGACCGCGGCGCAGTACTCGCGCTACGGATCGAGCGTCCACAAGCAGGTGTACATCTACGGCGCACTCGACACCGGCCCGACGACGCTCACCAGGAACTTCGGTATGGCATGGGGTCTCGGCGGCTGGCTGCTCACCCCGTTCCTCGTGACGGCCGGGGCGGAAACGATCGGACGACTCCGAGCCCGTGTCGCCGCGGAACTCACCACGACGTTCGCGAGCACCTACACCCGGGAGGTTTCACTGGCCGGCATGCTCACGCCCGACGCATTCAATGCCTACGTCAAGCGGGCGACCGGCGAGAAGTTCCTCGTGACTCCGCAGGTACTCCCGTAGCCGCAACGGGGCGCGGGTAATGCGCGACGAATGCTGCCCCGTCTGATCGTGGGTCGGACGCCGCAACCATCGAACGGTCTCGTCCGACAAAGATCGCATTGGTTTGGCCAAGCCCCTCGGTGTGCGGGGGGACCTCGACCGTCGCCAAGTCACTTGCAGCGAGGGCGGCGCGGGCGCGTGCGCCGATGTCGGACTCGACGGTGACGGTGTCAGCTGAATACCCGTCGAGCTGCCGCCCGATCACCGCCCTCGGGGCCGCTATCGCATCCTCGGCGCTTTCCCCGTTCATCGCCCTGAGCAACACTTGCGCCAGAATCTGAGGTTGGCCCTGACCGCCCATGGTCGCCAGCACGTGCCTTGGTGTGCCGGCGTCCGTGGTGATCACGGGCATCAACGTATGCGCCGGTCGCTTCCGTGGTGCGATCACATTCGGTGAGTCAGGGCTGAGCGAGAAGCCCACACCGCGGTTGTGGAAGAGAATCCCGGTCGCAGGATCGATGAGTCCCGACCCGAACGAGTGGAAGACGCTTTGAATCAGCGAAACGGCGTACCCGTCGCTGTCCGCCGCGGCGATTCCCACGGTGTCACCGTGCGCCACATCGTGACGATCGTCTCCCGAACCATCCTGGGCCACAACGCCTCCCAGAGCACCGTGCACGAGTGCGTCGATATCAACGGCCGTGTGGCGAGGGTCTGCAAGGGCACGGGTCCGAAGGCGGTTGCCCTCCCGGAATAACTCCATGAGTGAGCCGATGCCCTCGCCGATGGGGTCGACGATGCCGAGCTCGTCTATGGCGGCCAAGGCGCGAAGGAGTAGGAAGCCGTGGGTGTTGGGTGGACTCGTCGACACGTTGAGGCCACGAAACGTCAGCTCGAGCGGTGCGACGATCTCAGCGTGGAACTCCGCGAAATCCTCAGCGGCTAGCGATGATCCGCGGATACGCAGGTATTCGACCATACGCTCGGCCAGCCGGCCGGTATAGAACTCGTCCGGTCCGTTCTCGCGCAGCGCGGCGATGCTTTCTGCCAACTCCGACTGGACGAATCTGTCGCCGGCCCGAAGAGACTGGCCGGCCGGACAGAACACGCGGCCGAAATCCTCGGACAGACCACTTGCCTCGGCCGCGGCGATGTGCGCGGCCAACGACGAAGCGACCGGTGTGCCGACTTCGGCCGCGTCCTGCGCGGGTTGCAGTGTGCGGTCCCAACTCAACCGGGCGCCGAATCGACGGAGGGCCTCCCATCCGCGGACTCCACCGGGAACAGTCACCGTGTCGACGCAACGGACCGGGAAGGCGGTCCCGTGAGTGGCCCGCAGATCGTCGGCAACCACCCGTTCGGCCGCCCACCCGGAGGCGTTGATACAGCTCATATTCCCGTCAGGTGCGCGGACCAGCGCGATCAGATCCCCTCCGAGCGCGACATTGTGCGGGTAGACGACGGTCAGCACGGCGGCGGCGGCGATCGCGGCGTCGATCGCATTGCCGCCGTCGCGATAGGCCCAGAGGCCCGCCTCACTAGCCAGGTAATGCGGTGCGGCCAACGCTCCGGTGAACGAGGCCGAACTGGTGTATCTGCTGTCCTCCGGTCGTCGATTGGTGGCCATGCACGAAGGCTAGGCTTCCGCACCATGCCGCACCCTCGAACCGTGCTCGAACCGAGCCGTGAGATCGACGTCATCCACGAAACCGACGTGCTGGTCGTCGGATCGGGTCCGGGCGGCCTAGCCGCCGCGCTGGCGGCGGCGCGCGCGGGTGTGCAGGTGGCCCTGGTCGAGCGGTTCGGCTGCTTCGGAGGCAACATCACGGCGGTCGGCGTCGAGGGCTTCGCCTGGTACCGCCGCGAGCAGACGGTCGAGGCCGGCGGCATCGGATGGGAGTTCGAGCAACGCGCCAAGGAGATGGGCGCAGCGGTGCCCGAGAGCCAATCACTGTCCTATGAGCTCGACTCCGAAGGCTTCAAGCTGGTCGCCGACCGACTGGTCGAGGAGGCAGGCATCCACGCGATGCTGCACCGCCAGTTCGTGGCGCCGCTGATGGACGGTGACACGATCATCGGCGTCGTCACCGAATCCAAGGCCGGTCGTGAGGCGATCCTGGCGCGCCGGGTCGTCGACGCGACCGGGGACGCCGACGTGGCCACGCGGGCGGGCGCGCCGGTGCACAAGACACCGGTCGAGGAGATGATGGCGGCGTCGGTGATGTTCCATCTGGCCGGTGTCGACAAGGCGGCGTTCCTCAAGGGCGTGGCCGAGGATCCGCAGACCTACCGCGACTGGGCCGCGGGGGAGTTCGCGGCCGAGACCGACGAGAAGGACGCCGACCTCTACTCGCCATACCTCGGCAAGCCGTTCGCGAAAGCCATTGCGGACGGCGTGATTCCGGTCCACCTGAACACGATCGGTGGCACCTGGGGTGCGATGCACGATACCGGCGAGCTGACGTATATGAACCTGGTCCACCTGGCCGGCTGCGACGGGACGGACCCCGACAGTCTCACCCGCTTCGAGATCGAGGGCCGCAAACAGGCGATGCTGGCGATCGAGGCGTTGCGGCGCTACACACCGGGCTGCGAGACCGCGCGCCTGCGCAACTTCGGGATGACCATCGGCATCCGCGACACCCGCAAGATCGATGCGGTCTACAACCTCACCGAGGCCGACGTGCGCGAGCAGGGCCGGTTCGACGACAGCATCGGCATCTATCCGGAGTTCATCGACGGATACGGCGTGCTGGTGCTGCCGACGACCGGGCGATACCTGCAGATCCCGTACCGGTCGCTGCTGCCGCGGGCGGTCGGCCACCTGATCGTCGCCGGGCGTGCCACCGGGGGAGATCGCATCGCGCATGCCGCGACCCGGAACATGTCGTGCTGCGCCGTCACCGGCCAGGGTGCGGGCGTGGCGGCCGCGGTCTCCATCCACGCCGACCGATCACTTGGCGACGTCGACATCTCCGCGGTTCAGGCGGAGCTGACCCGGCAGGACGTCCGGATCAGCTGATCACCTTGGACCAATTGGCCCCGAGGTACTCCGCCATCTTCTTGCTCTGCGCGTCGGTCGGGACCACCGGAGTGCCCACGACCGCAGGCAGCGCGGAGAGGAGGTTCTTGTCGATGGTGCCTGCCTTCTCCATCGACTCGGCACGCACCGGTCGGGCGAGGCCCTTCAGGAAGAGGTTCTGCCCCTCGTCGCTGTAGAGGAACTCTTGCCAGAGCCGAGCAGCGGCAGGGTGCGGACCGTCCTTGTTGATCGCCTGGAAGTAGTAGCCACCCACCAACGCATTGGACGGGACGAACACCTTCCAGGTCGGAATCTTCTTGGTCTCGGCCGAATTCAGGTAGTCCCAGTCGAGGACGACGGGTGTCTGGCCGGATTCGATCGTGGCGGGCGTCGGGTCGACCGGCACAAAATTGCCTGCGTCCTTCAGCTTCAGGAAGAACTCGAGGCCCGGGGCGATGTCGTCCACCGACCCGCCGTTGGCGATCGCGGTCATCAACACCCCGTTGGCGGCGGCGCTGGCCGTCGTGGGATCGCCGTTGAGGGCGACCTTGCCCTTGAACTCGGGCTTCAGCAGGTCGTTGACCCCGGTTACCTCCGGGACCTTGGCCGAGTCATACCCGATGGAGGTGTAGCCCCCGTAGTCGTTGACCCAGGTACCGTCCGGATCCTTGAACTGCGCCGGGATGTCATCGAATGTGGACACCTTGTACGGCGCGAACAGGTTGGTGTTCGCCAACGCGATCGCCTGCCCGAGGTCGAATACGTCGGGCGCGGTGCTCTTGCCCTTCTGCTGGTTGGCGGCGTTGATCTCGTCCTGGCTGTTGGCATCGGGCTGGGCGGAGTTCACCTTGATGCCGTACTTCTGGCCGAAGGTGTCGATGATCTCCTTGTAATTGGCCCAATCCGGTGGCAGCGCAATCACATTCAGTTCACCCTCGGCCTTCGCGGCCTTGACCAGGCCCTCCATGCCGCCGAAGTCGGCCGCAGATGTGGCCTCCTTGGCGTTCACACCGGACTCTGTCTGGTTGCCTGAGTCGTTCTTCTCCGGGGGTGCGCACGCCACCAATCCGACGGCGACGAGGGCGGACGCGGCGGCTGCTAGGAGCCGTGAAGCGGTCATAACCGAACCTTCCGATGGGCGGTAGGCGCCGCGGCTGTGCGGCAATCAGCTGGGTGAATGGATCGGATTTGGCATTGGAACACTACCGCGACATCCGGCAGCCGGCGGCCGGTTCCGGGTTCGTTATCGGCGCCGACTCGACGTCAGCGATCGGCCATTGACAGCCATAGCGCGCAGCGGTTGCGCGTGTGAAGCGAGAGTCAGCGCGCTAGCAACGAAACCACCTGTGCCGCGACGCTTTCTGCGCAGCACCCCGCCGGCCAGGAATCCGCAGCAGAGCCCCACAAGGAAGTACCCCCGCGCGCGTCGCCTATTTCTCCGCGCCACGGTCGACGCGAGGTAACCACACAGCGCGGCAACTGCGGCAACCCCGAGCAGCAGAGCAATCTGCTGAGTTGTTCCGAGCCACCCCATTGCACGACCTCCTGGCCGTAGTCGATATTGGCCGCCGGCCCCGATCCAATCACCGTCTTCACCCGATTGGCATCCTCGATCATCGTTCGTGACCGAAGCGAGCATGAACCGTTAGGGCACCGGTGGCATGCTCATGGCGATGGCCATAGTCCTGATACCGATTCCGGACACCGACTTCGACCCCACCGAGGTCGCGGTCAGCTGGCAGGTCCTCACCCGCCTGGGTCACGTCGTCGTATTCAGCACGGCAAGCGGCCGGCCGGCCGCCGCCGACGACATCATGGTTTCCGGACGCGGCCTCGACGTCTGGTCCAGAGTGCCGGGACTGGGTCGGCTGATTTTGGTCGGTCGATTTCTGCGCGCCAACTCCGACGCGAGGACGGCGTACGCGCAGATGCTGAAATCATCGGAGTATCGGCACCCCATCGCGTGGGTCGACACCAGCCTCGACGACGTCGATGCGCTGCTGCTCCCCGGTGGGCACCGCGCGCGTGGCATGCGCAGTTACATCGACAGCGACATCTTGCAGGGACGGGTGGCCGATGCGTTCAGTCGGGGGATGCTTGTCGCCGCGATCTGCCACGGCGTGCTGCTCGCGGCCCGAACCGTCGATCTGAGGACAGGCCGCTCGGTGCTCTACGGCCGTAAGACCACCGCGCTCACGTGGGAACTCGAGCGACGCGCATGGCAGCTGACGCGCAGGACGAGATTCTGGGATCCCGACTACTACCGCACCTACTCCGAGTCGCCCGGCGACCCGGTCGGCTATATGTCCGTGGAGGCGGAAGTCACTCGCGCGCTTGAGCATCCGGATGACTTCTGCAACGTCCCCCGGAGTTCCCCGCACTGGCGAATGAAGACTTCGGGAATGGCGCGAGACACCGCGACCGACGCGCGGGCGGCATTCGTCGTCGACGACGGCGCGTACATCTCTGCACGCTGGCCCGGCGACACACATACGTTCGCCGCCGCCGTTTCGGCGCGGCTCCTTGCTGCGTCGACATGAGGTCGGGTGCGTCGACGGGGGTCACCGTCACATGTGTGTTCCGCCGTCGACGCGTACCTCGGTGCCGGTGACGAAGTAGGCGTCGTCGGAGCCGAGCATCGCCACCACGGCAGCAACCGCATCGGGCTTGGCGAACATCGCGCCGCCGTCGAGAGGCAGCACGGATGTGATCTTGCCGAACAGCGAGTAGTCGACGTCATCGGGAAGGCCGGGGCCGATGCTCTGTCTGGACTCGCCGACGCCGTCGGTCATTCCCGACGAGATGGACCCGGGCTGCACGGAGTTGAACCGAATTCGCTCCTTGCTGAACTCCAACGCCAGCGCGTGCGTCATCGCCTGGATACCGCCCTTGGAGGCGGCATAGGCGGACATGTAGGGGTGAGCGAAGCTGGCCGAGGTGGAGCTGAAGTTCACCACCGCCGGCGAATTTCCCTGTCGCAGTGCCGGAATCGATTCTCGTGTGACCAGGAATGTACCGATGAGATTGATCCGCACCACGTGCTCGAAATCGGCAAGCGTGGTCTCCGCGAAATGCAACGATCGCAAGATCCCTGCCGCGTTGACGAGCGTGTCCAAGCCGCCCATGGCGGAGACGGCCTCGGCTGTGCCCCGCTTGACGGAATCCTCGTCACCGATGTCCATCACCACCGTCGACAGCCGGTCGCCGTCGGCCGCTGCCCTTTGGACGGTGTCTTTGAGCCCGGCCTCGCTGACATCGGCCGCGACCACCCGTCCACCCTCGTCGAGAATGCGAAGCACAGTGGCCTGCCCGATTCCCGATCCGCCGCCAGTGATGAGCACACGGCGATCCGCGTAGCGCTGAAGAGAATTCGACATGGGGCCGATGATGCTCCACGCGCACGCATCTGTCCGGCGGTTCGGATGGTCATGCGTCGGGCGCAGATACGACCGCGCGGCACTCTGCGCCCGGATAATCAAGCGGTGCCGATAAAGGACGTGGTCTCAGTGAGACCCGCATCTGCACGCGCGGCCGCGGTGATGTGGCTCCTCAGTGCGGCTGTCTACCTGACGTGTGAGGCGGTCGCGGCAGCGCGCGCCCCGGGATACAGCTATGTGCAGAACTACATCAGCGACCTCGGCGTGTCTGCCGTGATGAACGTCGGAGCGTTCATGCTGCACGGGTCACTGCTTCTGTTGGGCGCGGTCGCTGTGGCGTTCGCGTACCCGGTTGGGGGCTGGGCAGGGCGGAGTTTCGTCCTCGCCGCGCTCGCGAACGCGATCGGCAACGTCTTGGTAGGTACATTCCCCAGCGGCGCGTCCGCGGCGGCCGACGTCAACTGGCACGTGATCGGTGCGGGGCTGGCGATCGTCGCAGGCAACGTCGCAGTGATCATCGCGGGAATCGGCAGTCGTCGCATCGGCGCGGCATCGAGCTTTCGCCACGCCAGCGTCGCTATCGGCCTGATCGGGCTCGCGTGTCTGCTCGCGCTGGTCATCGACTCATCGAGCGGTTCCCGTGCCCTCCCTGTCGGCCTCTTGGAGCGCGGGTCCGTGTACTCGACCGTGGCCTGGGAACTCCTGGCCGGCGTCACCATCCTTCGTGGCTGGGTCGGGCATATCAGTTTGGCTGCCTAAGCATCCCGATTCAGCTATCAGTTGGGGGATGTTGTAGCGTCTCGGTTGCGCGACCCCGTGTCGCCATGGATACATTGCGGGATCAGCGGTGAACAAGTCGCCGTGGTCCAGGGACGGAGTGAGTCGTTGAATGGCTCTTCCGTCGGCATGTCCGCTCGCCCGCATCAGCCCAGCGCCGAGTTGGGATGTGATGCACCGTTGCCATCTCAGAAGTAGCTGAATACGCGCACCTGAGCGACGCGGATGTCGAAGCCATCGCGTCGGCGCTCGACGAAATCCGCCGCGATATCGAAGCATCCGTCGGAACCAAGGACCGCGCTTACATCAAGCGCGCCATTCGATTTCAACGATGCCTAGAAGTGGCCGCGCGGCTGACGATCTTCGGCGGCAGAGGCAAGACCGGATGGACGGTCGGCACGCTGGCACTGCTGGCATCGAAGATCATCGAGAACATGGAGCTCGGCCACAACATCATCCACGGCCAGTGGGATTGGATGAACGACCCGGAGATCCACTCCAACACCTGGGAGTGGGACATGGCGGGCCCGGCCTCACAGTGGCGGTTCTCCCACAATTATCGCCACCACGTCTACGCCAATGTGATCGGAATGGACGAAGACCTCGGCTATGGCCTCCTGCGTGTGAGCCGCGACCAGGAGTGGAAGCCTGGCTACCTCTGGGCTCCGCTGCGTGCGCTCCTGCTGTCCGCGACCTTCGAGTGGGGCATCGCGCTGCACGGTATGTACGCAGAGCAACAGCACCAGGGGACCGAGGAGGCCAAGGCCGAGCTCAAGCGGGCCATGATCCGCAAGATGGGCCGCCAGGCCGGCAAGGATTACCTCTTCTTCCCGCTGCTCAGTGGACGTCGCTTCCTCCGGACGTTCGCGGCGAATCTCGTCGCGAACGGCTTCCGCAGCGGATGGGCGTACGTCGTGATCGCCTGCGGTCACTTCGTCGACGGCGCCGAGAAGTTCACGCTCGAATCCATCGAGAACGAGACGAAGCCGGAGTGGTATCTGCGGCAGATGCTGGGAAGCGCGAACTTCACCGCGGGCCCCGTCATGCGGTTCATGAGCGGAAACCTCTGCTACCAGATCGAGCACCACCTGTTCCCCGATCTGCCCAGCAACAGGCTTCCCGAGATCTCGCAACGAGTCCGGGCCATCCTGGCCGAATACGACCTGCCCTACACGACGGGTCCGCTGATTCGGCAGTTCTGGGACACCGTGCGCACGATCTGCAAGCTCTCCCTACCGGATCGCTTCCTGACCGCGACCTCCGACGACGCCCCGGAGACAGCCTCGGAGGAAAAGTTCAGGACCGTGGCCAGGCTTCCCCGGGTGTTCGGAGCGCGCGACGCCGGGGCCCCACGGCGCGGGTTGGATTCCGCGATCTCAGACCGCGCCGGGCAACGGACCAAAGCGGGCTGGCGTCGGCCGGTGTCGCGGTTGTCTGCCGCCGCTGCGCTGGTGGCCGCGGCTGCAGCACGAGCCCTTTGAGTTCGGCTGCTCGGTCCAGTACGCGACGAACTCGGCACAAAGCCCGTGTGCTGGCCGGTCGAGCAAACTAAACTGCCCGTCGCAACCACACGATGCGACCGATATGGAGACAGCATGAGACGTTCAATCCTGGGCGCGGCCGCAACCACTCTTGCGGTTGGGGGATTGGCATTGGCGGCACCGGCGAACGCAGAGCTGGATTCCGGCGTGTACACCTACCGGAGCGTCATGGCCGACGGCGACACCAATGAGGCCAAGGTCGAGGTGAACAACTGCGGTCCCGGCTGCATCAGTCTTTACAACATCGACACGAACGTCGACCAGGGGCAGGCCAGGATCCTCGGCACGCAATACGTCTTGGACAAATGGGAGCCGCAGGCTGGGACGTGTGCCGACGGCAGTCAGGTTGACGTGCTGGCGCGTTACACCTTCGACCTCGACGGCACGAACGGCCGGTTCACGCTCCTCGGGGCCAACCCGTGCCCGAACGGGCCCGTGGGTGACACCACGTTTACGCTCACCCGTGTGACCTGAGCACAGCCGAAAGGGAGGGACAGTTGGCCGACGCCGACGCCGACGCCGACGCCGCCGCGATCCGCGCCGAACGCGGCGACTTCACGAGCGAGCACCTCGCGACGTACCTCGACTCCGGCGGAACGCAGGGCCACATCCTCGACTTGAGCTCCGTCGGTGGTCGCGCGGTCACCACCAACTGCCTGATCAGGTACGCGGGCCGCAAGTCGGGCAAGAGCTACATCAAGCCGCTCATCTACGGCAACGTCGGCGGTGAGATCGTGATCGTCGCCTCCAAAGGCGGTGCCGACACGCATCCGGAGTGGTATCTGAACATCCACGCCAACGAGACCATCGGCGTGCAGATCGCGACACAGGCGTTCGACGCCACTTGGCGCGAACCGGAGGGCGATGAACGGCACGACGTGTGGGCGTTCATGTGCCACCTTTACCCGCCCTACGTCTCGTATCAGCAGTCGACGAGCCGACACATTCCGCTGGTGATGCTGCAGGCGGTGCGGCCCATCGAGGTGTTCACGCCGACACCGGACTGACGGATTCAGTCTCGATCACCGAGCAGACCGGATTGTCGTGGGAGGCAATTAGTCTGGCTTCGTCATCCATAGGTCGCCGTGAGCCGGGCCGTCAGAACTTCGCAACCGCTCCTGCGTCGATCGGCAGTGCCGCTCCGGTGATGTATTGCGCCTCGTCGGAGGCGAGGAACAGCACGGCGTTACTGACAGCACGCGCCTCGAAATACGGCACCGGCAGCATGTGGAAGTGCCCGATCACCTCGCCTGCGTCGGCCATGGTCGGCTCGGCGAGGTCCGGGCGCAGCGTGCGGTGAAACTGCTCGTTGTCGATCATCGGCGTACGGATGTTGCCCGGATGGATCGAATTCACTCGAATCCATTGCGGAGCAAGTTCATTGGCGAGTGAGTTCATCAAGCCGACGACGGCGTGCTTTGCCGAGGCGTAGTGGGCCATGTAGCCACCGCCGCGAAGGCCCAACATCGAGCTCACCAGGATGATCGATCCGCCGCGACGGTTGGACATATGGGGCAGTGCCACTTTGACCGTGTGCCAGACACCGGTGATATTGATGTCGAGCATCGTCTGCCAGGCGGCTTCTTCGATCAGGGCGGCGGGAGCGGGGGTTCCGCTGATACCGGCGTTGGCGATGACCACATCGGGCGGGCCGAGCTCATCCACCCCTCGCTGCAGCGCGGCGCGAAGGCCCTCGAGGTCCCTGACATCGGCTTGCGCGGTGACGATGCGCCGGTCCAACTTACCCACCAGCGCCGCGGTTTCGTCGAGATCCGCCTCCGTCGCCAGGGGATAGGGCGCGCCCTCGATGTCGCTACACACATCGACGGCGATGATGTCGGCGCCCTCTTCCGCGAGCCGGATGGCGTGTTCGCGGCCCTGGCCGCGCGCTGCACCCGTGATGAACGCGACCTTGCCGGCCACCCTGCCCACTGTCTCAGTCATCGTCACCTTTCGCGCAGATGGATTGGCCTCTACACATTCCGCTCTGGCCAGAATGAAGTCAACGACAGCCTTGTGGGGGACGACGTATGACGATTCGGCGCACAATCGCCGGTGTGGGGCGTGAACCACGGGCGGTATGGGTACCGTCACGTCGATGAAGCTGATCTCGCCGACCGATTCAATGTTCCTCATCGGCGAATCCCGTGAACACCCGATGCACGTCGCGGGACTGCAGCTGTTCGTACCGCCCGAGGGCAGCGGCCCCGACTTCATCAGCGATCTGCACGAGACGATCGTCAAGAACGACGACTTTCAACCGACGTTCCGCAAGCATCCCGGCAGGCTGCTCGGCGGCATCTCCAACGTCGCCTGGGCGTTCGACAACGACGTCGACATCGACTACCACCTGCGCAGGTCGGGCCTTCCCCGTCCCGGCCGTGTTCGTGAGTTGCTCGAGCTGACGTCACGGCTGCATGGCACCCTGCTCGATCGGCACCGGCCGTTGTGGGAGGCGAGCCTCGTCGAGGGCCTCGAAGACGGACGCTTTGCGATCTACACCAAGATGCACCACTCGTTGCTCGACGGTGTCTCCGCTCAGCGCCTCATGATGCGGTCGATGTCGCCGGACCCTGACGATCGCGAAATCCGGGTGCCGTGGACACTCGGCCCCAAGCGCAGGACCAAGGCCCCGGGGGGATCGCGGTCGCCCCTGCAGTCGGTCACCGACGCGGTCGGCTCGATCGCCTCGCTGGCGCCTTCCGCACTTTCGGTGGCCAGGGCCGCGTTGGTGGAACAGCAACTGACCCTTCCGTTTCGCGCGCCCAAGACGATGTTCAACGTGCCCATCGGGGGAGCGCGGCGTGTGGCGGCACAGTCATGGCCGCTGGCCAGGATCCGCGCCATCAAGTCCGCGGCCGGCGTCACCGTCAACGACGTTGTGCTGGCGATGTGCTCGGGAGCGCTGCGCGCCTACCTCATCGAGGCCGACGCACTGCCGGACACACCCTTGGTGGCGATGGTGCCGGTCAGCCTCCGCGCTGAGGACGAGAAGGACGCGGGCGGCAACATGGTCGGCACGATCCTGTGCAACCTGGCCACCGACACCGAGGACCCCGCCAAACGGCTCGACGCGATCAACACCTCGATGCGCGACAACAAGAAGGTGTTCGCCGAACTTCCCCGAAGCCAGGCGCTTGCGTTGTCGGCGTTCCTCATGTGCGGTATCGCCTTCGGGTTGGTGCCCGGGTTCGTGTCCTCGGCGCCGCCGCCGTTCAACATCGTCATCTCCAACGTTCCCGGCGCGCGTGAACCGCTGTACTGGAACGGGGCCCGCCTCGACGGCAATTACCCGCTGTCGATCGCGCTGGATGGCCAAGCACTCAACATCACCCTGACCAACAACGCCGACAACCTCGACTTCGGCCTCGTCGGGTGCCGCCGCAGCATTCCGCACCTGCAGCGACTGCTCGTGCACCTCGAGGATTCATTGGCCGACCTGGAAAAAGCCGTCGGAGCATGAGGAAAGGGCCGCAGAGATGCGGCCCCTTCTGACTCGGCGATTCAGGGTTGCTTGGCGTAGCGGTGCAGGAAGGCGAAGGCCACGAAGCCCGCCGCGACGCCGATCGCACCCCACAGCACGAGCGGAAAGACCAGCGAGACCGGGGACCAGCCGACGCTGGAAAGCGCCGTTGCGGTGTAGAAGAGCCAGAACAGCCGGTAGATCGACCACAGCGCGGTCAGGCCGGCGGAGATTCCGATGAGCAGGCTGCGATTGCGATCGATGCGGTTGATGTGCTCCTGGACCTGGGTGGGCACGATGTTCATTGCTGGGTTCCTTCGTCGTCATGCGTCGCCGGGTTGGCGTCGTCATGCCGGTAACTACATCCAGCGGGACCGGCTACCGATCCCAACAATTGGGGGGCTGCGGGACGGTGACCTCGATCGGTTTGAGCCGCCGACGCTAGTGGCCGCTGGTCACCCGCCGAAGGAACTGTCGGGTGCGGTCCTGTTGCGGATCGGTCAAAACGTCTGTGGCCGAGCCGGTCTCGAGGATTCGGCCGGCGTCGAGGAAGCACACGGTGTCGGCGACGTCGCGAGCGAAAGCCATTTCGTGGGTGGCCATCACGATGGTGCGACCCGACGCCGCGAGTTCACCGACGAGGGCCAGCACCTCGCCGACCAGCTCCGGGTCGAGCGCACTGGTGATCTCGTCGAGAAGCAGCAGCCGGGGCTCGTAAGCCAGCGCGCGGGCGATGGCGACCCGCTGCTGCTGACCGCCGGAGAGTTTGTCGGGGTAGGCGTCGGCCTTCTCGGCCAGACCGACGCGCGCCAACAGTTCGCGGCCGCGTTCCTCGGCGTTACGACGTGTCGATCGGTGAACGACTCGTGGCGCCAGTGCGACGTTGGCAAGCGCGGTCATGTGTGGGAAGAGGTTGTACGACTGGAACACCATGCCCATCGCCTGGCGCGCCGCGTCGGCGTCGATGCGCGGATCGCTGATATCGCGACCGTCAAGAAGGATCTGGCCATCGTCGATGTCCTCGAGCAGATCGATGCACCGCAGCAGTGTCGACTTGCCCGACCCGGACGCTCCGATCAGAACCACGACCTGGTGTTCGGCGACGTCGAGGTCGATGCCGTCGAGCACCGGCCGACCGTGGTATGCCTTCACCAGCGCTCGCACCGACAGCACGGGGGGAACGCTGTCGCTCACAGTGCGCCCTGCCGGGTCGCGGCTCGCCTGGCCACCCAGTCTGCGAGACGCGCCGACGGCACTGCCAGTGCGACGAACAACAGCCCGGCGACCACGTACGGTGTGAAGTTGTAGGTGGTGGCCGACTGAATCTGCGCGGCCCGCACCGCGTCGACGGCACCAAGCACCGAGATCAACCCGCAGTCCTTTTGCAGCGCAACGAAATCATTGAGCAGCGCGGGCGTCACCCGCCGCGTCGCCTGCGGCAGAATCACCAGTCGCATCGTCCGCCGATAGTTGAGTCCAAGGGATTTCGCAGCGGCCAGCTGTGAGGGGTGGACGGACTCGATGCCCGCCCTGAACACCTCGGCGACGTAGGCGGAGTAGATCAGCACCAGCGCGAGCCCGCCGAGCAGCACCGGATTGGTCGGCACTCCGGACAACCGCAGTCCGGGTAAACCGAACCCGACGAGATACAGGCAGATCAACAGGGGCAGCCCGCGGAACAGGTCGACATATCCAATGGCCAACGCCCGCAACGGAAACCACACAGGGCCGCGCAGTGTCCGCACGGCGGCCAGGCCGAGTCCGAAGATCAGGATCAGGATCTGACAGACCACCAGTACCCGGACATTGAGCCACAGGCCCTCCAACAGCGCAGGCAGGCTCTCCCACCCGACGCGCAGGTTGAAGAATGAGTCGCGTACCCGCGGCCAGCCCGGTGACGACGTCACCGCGAACAACAACACGGCGGCGAACACCACCGTCGACAGAAGCGCAATGAGCGTCGACCGTCGGGCCCGGGATTGCCGGTAGGCAACCCTGTCGATGGCGACCGTGGTCACGAAAGCATCGGCGCGGCGCCCACGCCGGCGAGCCACGTCTTCTGCAGCTTGAACAGGTCCCCGTTGTCTCCGAGCTCGTCGACGGCCTTCGACACACAGTTCGTGAGCGGGCTGCCCTTGTCCAGCACGATGCCGAACTGCTCGGCCTTCTCGGTGCCGTTGGGCAGCTGGCCGACGATGACGCCGTCGGTCAGCTCGCTCTGCACCTCGAAGGCGGTGGGCAGGTCAAGCACCAGCGCGTCGATCTGCCCGTTCGACAAGGCGGCCTTGGCGTCGTCGTTGTTGTTGAACACAGCGACGTTCGGATTGAGCGACTTGGCGGCGGTGTAGCTCGTGGTGCCGACCTGGGCGCCCAGCTTGAGAGCCTTGAGTCCGGCGAGATCGCGCACCTGTGCCGCGGGCGACGACTTCAGCGTGACGACGGCCTGCGTCACGTCGAAGTACGGCGAGGAGAAGTCGACGGCCTGCTTGCGCTCGTCGGTGATCGAGAACTCATTGAGGTTGGCGTCGAACGTCTTTGGGCCAGGTGCGATCGCAGCGTTGAACGGAACACGCACCCACTTCACGTCATCCTTGGCATATCCGAGCTTGTCGGCCACGGCGTAGGCGACCGCGGATTCGAAACCCTTGTCCGTTGGCGGGGTCGTCGTCGACGAACCACGGCGGGTAGGCCGGCTGATCGGTGCCAAAAGTGATCACGCCATTGTTCAACGTGCTCAACGAGTCCTTGGAACACGTTTCGGCTGTCGGGGGAGCGGGTGCCGTCTCGTCAGCCGGGGCGCACGCCGACGCGCCGAGCAGGCCGATCAGGGCCAGCATGGATCCGAGACTCGAGATGCTGCGCATGGGCGGCATCATCGCGCACCCGGCCGGGTGTCCGCCATCATTCGGATCAAGATGACGGCCGCCGGTCGCGTCTGATATTCACCATCGGTCTCGACGAACGACCTCGGGAAAGGGGCGCCGGTTGGGCTTGAGGATCGGTGCCAACGGCCGGTCGGCGGGATATCCGATGCCTAGAAGGTAAGCAACGATGTGGTCGCCGGGGACCCCGAGGATGGCGCGCGCCTTTTCCTGGTCGCCAACCGAGGAGTGGCCGGTGCCGATGCCCAGATCGGTCGCGGCAATCATCATCGCCAGCGTTGCCTGCCCCAAGTCGTACTGATCGATGAGCCTGGTGCGGTCGTCGGGTGGTTCCGGGACGACCAACGCAATCGCCGCCGGTGCGGCCGCTATGTGACCCGCGCCCCGCCACACCGTTGCGAGTTCCTCGAGTTGCGTGCGGTCGGTGACGATCACAAACTCCCAGTGCTGATCGTTCTTGGCCGACGGGGCGCGCCACCCAGCCTCTGCGATCCGGTCCAGATCGCGCTCAGATATGGCATCTGGCAGGTAGCTGCGAACATTCCGTCGGGCGCGGATCGCATCCCAGGCTTCCATCTCGTCCTCTCTCGGCACGTCACCACAAACGACGTGTCAGGTCATCGCGGGTTCTTCTCGCCCGCTTCCACGGCAACCGCCAGCTTGTTCTCCGCGGGTGCCACCGGGCACGTCGCATAGTCGGTGAACGAGCACGGCAGGTTCGACGCCCGGTTGAAGTCGAGGGTCACCGTCCCGTCTGCGGACGGCCGGCTAACCGAGAGCCCCCGGCATCCGGGGTAAGTCGTGACGCCACTGGTGGCGTCGGTGAACAGCACATGCAGCCCACCGTCCTGGCGGCCGAAGGCGACGAGCCGCTGAGGGGAGCCGTCCAGTTGGAAGTCAAGGGTGCCGACGGCGGTGTGGTGGTGCTCGAGTCCTTCGACGACGGCGCCGGTGGTAACGGTTCTGGGCTGCTCGTACGGTGTGAACCTGCCTGTGACACACCACTTTTGGTTCGGTGTATAGGCCGGAATGCCGGTGTACGAGCGCAGGTGCGGAGATTTCGGATCATGCACGCGTAAGGCAACCGACCCGGTCCGGCGAATGACCTCGATACGGCGATCGCCGTCCTCGACGAGCAACCCTGGTGCGCCTTCGACGGGTTCCAGTCTCTCGGTGCCGTCGATGCCCTCGACGTACACCGCGTCGGCGTCCGCTCGCCAACGTCCCTTGAGGTCGGCAATGGTCTCGAATTCGTCGGTGAGCCAGTACAAGCCGTTGAGGCTCACCCAACCGAGCGGGTCACCGTAGTAGCGTTCGCGTTCGCTGTGCCACTCATCCCATTCGGCTTCGAACGTCTTGGTGGTGATCTGAACACTCATGCCAATACCTCTTTCGGCGACAGTTGTGCGACGAGTGGCCTGCTCGGAATGCGCTCACGTAGAACGGGGGCGACATCGGACTGGAATAACTCCAGGCTACGGCGGTGCTGGCTGGCCGTCACGCCGCCGGCATCGGCACTGATGTGCATCACCTCGTGGCCGAGCTGCTCGTGGTAGCGGCCCACCTTGTCGATCACCTGCTCGGGGCTACCGACGAGGGCCGAGCTACGGGCGACGAGGTCCTCGATCGACTCGAATACGACCGGCATGCCGGCACGACGCTGCGCGGCAAGGCGTGCCTCGAACGCGGGCCGGTACGTCTTCACCGCTTCCTGTGACGTCGGGGCGACGTAGAACCCGGCGGTTCCTGCGCCCACCAAGGCGTCCTCGGGCGGGTGACCATAGAACTCCCACCGCTGCCGGTAATGCGCAACCAGCTCGGCGTAGGGCTGGATGGGGTAGGTGACGTTGGCGGAGAAGATCGGATCCCCATGGCGGGCCGCAAGGTCGACGGAATCGGTACTGGTCGCGCTGCCGTGCCAAATGCGGATCTTGTTCTGCAGCGGCCGGGGCAGCGCCTTGGCGTCGACGAGCGACGGACGGAAGCGGCCCGACCATGTCACGCTCGGGCTCTCCCACAGCAGGCGGAACAGTTCGTAGCCTTCGCGGTTGCGGTCCCACTGGTCGTCGGTGGTCACGTGGAACAGCTCGGCCTGTGCGGCGCCGTTGCCCTTGCCGATGATCAGCTCGAGCCGCCCGCCGGACAGGTTGTCGAGTGTCGAGTAGTCCTCGAAAGCGCGCACCGGATCGAGCAGACTCAGTGTCGTCACCGCTGTGAACAGCCCGATCGTCGACGTCCGTGCCGCGATGTTGCTCAGCACCACCGGCGGCGAGGACGAGATGAACGGGTCCTCGTGACGTTCGCCAACCGCAAAGCCGTCGAAACCGAGTTCCTCGGCGAGGACCGCAGTGCCGACAACTTCGCGCAAGCGATCGGCCGGGCTTTTCCTCTCACCTGTAACAGGGTCCGGAACGTGAGTTATCAGCGTGATCAGCAGAAACTTCATACTGCGCGAGCCCAGATCTCTCGGTCTCTCCGGATGGGTTGTCGACCTATACGAACGGAGCGGCCCGGTACTTCATTCCGGAGAAACGGCCAGCGCTCAACATCCGTCGGCGCGCCATGTCGCGGGTCGCCGCCATCGTGACGGAGCGCTTGTCGGACCTCCGCGACCAGTGACAGGTCGTTGTCGATCGACTCCCGGTCGCGCATTGCCCCAAGCTAGGAGCCCGCCGAGGGCATGCCGAGATATCTCGTCGACGTGATTTTTTGGGAAATGGGTAAAACCACGCTATGTCTCCGCTGAGCCGTCGACTGGGATAGAGATTCGGTGTGGGCGACGACCGATTGCTGATTCCCGGCGAGACGTGCTGGCGCGTGGCGCGTGCCGAGCAGTTCGCCTGCGTCATCGATGCGGCCGACTATTTCAAGCACGTCAAGGCGGCGATGCTGCGCGCCCAGCACCGAATCGTGCTGATCGGCTGGGATTTCGATGCCCGGATGACATTCGAACGAGGCGCCAAGTCGCTGCCCGGACCGAACCAGCTGGCCACCTTTCTTTATTGGTTGCTGTGGAAGCGGCCCGCTCTCGAGGTCTACCTACTGAGATCCAATCTGCGCCTGCTCCCGCATTCGACGGCATCTGGTTCGGGCTCACCCCCGTGGCGCTGGTGAACCAGTTCAGCAGCAAGAGACTGCACTTCGCCGTCGACGGCTCCCATCCGACCGGCTCGGTTCACCACCAGAAGATCGCAGTCGTCGACGATGCGATGGCGTTCTGCGGTGGCATCGACCTCACCGGCGACCGATGGGACAGCGCCGCGCACGCAGACGAAAGCCACGGCCGCCGGACAAGGGGACGCCGCTACGGGCCGAGACACGACGTCATGGCCGCAGTTGACGGTGCGGCCGCGCGTGCACTCGGCGAGCAAGCCCGGGCACGGTGGCAGACCGCAACGGACGAATCGTTGGCGCCTGTTGAGGCCAACCACGCCACCTGGCCCAACAACCTGGAACCGGGTCTGCGCAACGTCGACGTCGGAATCGCAAGAACCCTGCCGGAACTGGACGATCGCGATGAGGTTCGGGAGGTCGAGGCGCTCAACCTTGCGGCCATCGCGGCGGCCCGACACACCATCTATCTGGAGAACCAGTATCTGGCGGCCCGCGGCCTCGTCGATGCCCTGGCCGCTCGACTGAGCGAACGCGATGGTCCGGAGGTCGTCATCGTGATTGCTCGTAGAGGCAACAACCCCCTCGAGCGGGGAGTGATGGACAGTGCACGCCACCGGCTCATCCAGGTGCTGTGGGCAGCAGACGAACATCGCCGTCTGGGCGTCTACTGGGCCGAGACCGACGGCGGCACACCGATTTACATCCACTCGAAGGTTCTGGTGGTCGACGATCGGCTGCTGCGCATCGGCTCGTCCAACCTCAACAACCGGTCGATGGGTTTCGACAGTGAGTGCGATGTGGCCATCGAAGCGGACGGCCCGAACGGCTCGGAAGACGGCGACGTCCGCCGTCAAATCACCTCCGTGCGCGATCAATTGGTGTCGGAACACCTGGGCGTGTCCGTGGGCGAGTTCGACAGGGCGATGGTTCGATGCCGCTCGTTCCGTGAGGCCGTCGAGGACCTCCGGGGAGACGGCAAGACGTTGCGTCTGTTCACCGAGCGGACAGTGGAGGGCGAGGGGAGCCCACTGGCGGAGAACGACTTGATGGATCCCGACCATGTCCCACGATCACTGACACGAAGCGTGCAACGGTTCATCGCCGGACTGGGCGGTGAATGACACGCCTGCACGTACGCTCATAGCGCCAAGGAGGGCGCTATGACAACAGGCGAAACCGGCCAGGACGCGACGTCACCCGAAGGTCTGGTGACCGTGACGGAGACGGGCCAAGGGGCGTACACGCAGCAGATCATCGGCCGGCCATCACGAATTCCTGGCTGACGAGCCGCGGCCGATAGGCGACGACACGGGGCCGACTCCGTACGATCTGCTGCTCGCCGCGCTCGGGACGTGTACCTCGATGACCGTCCGGATGTATGCGACCCGCAAGGGCTGGCCACTGGAACGGGTGCGGGTATCGCTGCGGCACTCCCGTATTCACGCGGAAGACTGCGACCACTGCGAGACCACCAAGGGGTGGATCGACCACATCGATCGCGACATCGAGCTGTCCGGTGACCTCGACGACGAGCAGCGCCAGCGACTCCTTCTCATCGCCGAGCGTTGCCCGGTGCACCAGACCCTGAACTCCGAGATTGACATCGCCACGTCGCTGCGGTGACGCCGTCCAGGCGTGCCAAGATTGCGCTCAGGGCTGCGGGCCCGAGCGCCAGTCCGACAGCCCTGGCTGCAATCTTGAGCCGAACCGGGTCTCGCGAAGTCCGAGGTGATGCGATGATCTGGAGATGTCCAGGCCCGATTTGGCAGGCAGCCCCGAGCTGATCTCGACGGGGTCGACGGCGGATCTCCACGTCGGCAGTTTCCGCTTCTGGTTCGTGGGTCAGCGGTGGGAATGGTCCGACGAGGTCGCCCGCATGCACGGGTACGAACCAGGTTCCGTCGTGCCCACCACCGAGCTGCTCCTTTCCCATAAGCACCCCGACGATCGGAAGCACGTTCAGGATCTTCTCGACCACGCGTTGCACTCCCAGGGGTCATTCTCCAGCCGGCACCGGTTCATCGACACCGGCGGCCGCGAGCACACCGTCATCGTGCTCGGCGACCGGATGGTCGATGACGGCGGAGCCGTGGTCGGAACTGAGGGCTATTACGTCGATGTCAGCGACACCTTTGATCAGACGCGGCGCCGGGCTCTGGACGACACCCTGCCGGAAATATTCGAGGCTCGCGCCGCGATCGAGCAGGCGAAGGGCGCCCTGATGCTGGTCTATGGCATCGACGCCGACGCGGCGTTCGAGCTACTGCAGTGGCGCTCCCAGCACACGAACACCAAACTGCGGGCGCTGGCGTCTCAAATAGTCGCCGAGCTACAGACCGTCGCCTCTGCACCCGACGGCATCCGCCGGCAGTTCGACCACCTCGTGCTCACCGCCCATGAGCGCATCGGCGCCAAGAGCGACACGTAGGCCCTGGCTCCGGTTGAGTGCAATGTCTGAGGTCACAAGTCGACGACGGCGACAGGCGGTGTGCGCAGCGGGCAAATCGGGTATCGGTGGAGCCACGGATCACTTGGTGACGGGTGTGTAGAAGTGGCGCTATTGGAACTGAATCAGGAGGTCCGCGACACCGCGGTCGTGGTGTCAGCCGCGGGCGAAGTCGACTCGGGTAGCGCCGCGATGCTCGTCACCCATCTCGACGGGGCCCTCAAGATGGCCTCGGATCATCCGACACAGCTGCTGATCGTCGAACTCGCGAGGGTGACGTACCTCGGTAGCGCCGGTCTCAATGCCCTGTTGGAGTGCTACGAGCAGGGGAACTACATCGGCGTCGGCGTCCGCGTAGTGGCGCCCAACGCCGAGGTTCGCCGGGTCATCGAGGTCACCCAGCTCGACGGGGTTCTCCGCCCTTACGGCACAGTGACCGACGCGCATCGAGGGAGATGGTCAGCGAGGGCGGGAGGTGAGCGCTCCAGACGGGGAAGGACATCCGCTGCCCGCACTCTTCGGCGCGGACCCCGATGTCGGTCGAGATCTCGCCCAGGTGGATTGGGGGGCGACGCCGCTCGGATCGCCGTCGAACTGGCCGCAGAGCCTGCAGACCGCAGTCAGCATCCTGCTGTCGTCCCGGTTCCCGATGTGGATGGCGTGGGGACCGGAGCTGACCTTTTTCTGCAACGCCGCCTACCGACGCGACACCCTGGGCCGCAAATATCCCTGGGCGCTTGGCCGGCCGGCCAGCGAGGTGTGGTCGGAGATCTGGGACGACATCGGTCCGCGGATCGATCGGGTGCTGTCGACGGAGCAGGCCACCTGGGATGTCGCGCTGCTGCTGTTCCTCGAGCGCTCGGGGTATCCCGAGGAGACCTATCACACGTTCTCCTACAGCCCACTGCGCAACGACGACGGGCAGGTCGTCGGCATGCTCTGCGTGGTCAGTGAGGACACCAAGCAGGTCATCGGCGAGCGTCGGATGGCGACACTGCGAGACCTGGGCTCCGACCCCAGCAGTGTGGTCCGCACCGAAGAGGAGAGCCTGGCCTTCGCCCACCGCCAGCTCGGGCAGAACCTGCGCGACATGCCGTTCGCGCTGACCTACCTCTTCGACGACAGCGGCGATGCGCGCCTGGCGGGAACCAGCGGGATCGACGCCGGCCATCGCGCCGCCCCCACGGTGCTGCCCGCCGGGAGCGCCGCGATCTGGCCGGTCGAGAAGGCGGCCCACGGGGAATCGGCACTCGTCGAGCTCGAGGGTGACGCGTATTCACAACTGCCGACCGGAGATTGGCGTGAACCACCCCGGAGGGCACTGGTGGTGCCATTGATGCAGCAGGGCGGTACGTCGAGCGGGTTCCTGGTTGCCGCGCTGAACCGCTACCGCCCGTTGAACGAGGCCTCCCACGGCTTCGTGACGCTGGTGGCCGCGCACATCGCGGCGGGCCTTGGCAGTGCGCGGAGCTACCGGGTTCAGCAGCGGCGCGCCGAGGAGTTGACCGAATTGGACCGCGCCAAAACCACATTCTTCTCCAACATCAGCCATGAGTTCCGAACGCCACTGACGTTGATTCTCGATCCGGTGGCCGAGTTGCGCGGCCGCGCAGCAGAACTGGATGAACCAGCGCGCCAGGAGCTGGATATCGTCTGGCGCAACGGTTTACGTCTGGCCAAGTTGGTCAACACACTGCTGGATTTCTCGCGCATCGAGGCGGGCCGCACACAGGCGCGCTATGTGCCGGTAGACCTCGCGGCCGTCACCGCCGAGCTTGCCAGCGTGTTTGAGTCGGCGATCGAACGCGCGGGGCTGACGTTCACGGTCGACTGTCCTTCGCTGAGCGAGTCCGTCTACGTCGACCGTGACATGTGGGAGAAGGTGATCTTCAACCTTCTGTCGAATGCGCTGAAGTTCACCTTCGACGGAGGCATCTCCGTCGGCGTTCACCGTGAGGACACCGAAGCGGTGGTGACCGTTGCGGACACCGGAATCGGGGTGCCCGCCGGCGAGATGCCCCGGCTGTTCGAGCGGTTCCACCGCATCGAGAACGTCCGCGCGCGGTCGAATGAGGGCAGCGGCATCGGACTGGCGCTGGCGAAGGAACTGGTCGAGCTGCACGGGGGCCGCATCGGTGCCGACAGTGTCGAGGGAACGGGCACCAGGTTCTCGATCCGTCTGCCGTTCGGAGCCGCGCATCTGGCCGCCGAATCGATCGCGTCGGAAGCGGCTACCCGTGTGGGGCCCGCGGCGGCCGAACCGTATCTGCAGGAAGCCCTGCGCTGGATGCCCACCGATATCGACTCCATGGCGGCCGAGATCGCCGACGTAGCGCCCGCACCCGACACCGCCACACTCCCGGCGGCGGGTGCCGCCGCAACAAGCCGTGTACTCATCGCTGACGACAACGCCGATATGCGTGATTACCTCGCCCGGCTGCTTCGCAACGACGGCTATCGCGTCGATGCCGTCGCGGATGGACAGCTGGCGCTGGAGGCGGTCCGTGCCGATCTTCCCGACATGGTGATCAGCGATGTGATGATGCCGCGACTGGACGGGCTGGCTCTGCTCGCGGCGTTGCGGTCCGATTCCCGCACCGCCGCCGTCCCCGTGCTGCTCTTGTCGGCGCGTGCCGGGCAGGAGGCATCGATCGAAGGTCTGCAGGCCGGCGCCGATGACTACCTGGTGAAACCGTTCGCGGCTGCCGAACTGCTCGCACGGGTGCGTTCCAATGTCGAACTCGCGCGACTGCGCAACCACCACGCCCGCTGGCGCACCGCGCTGATCGACTCTCTGCAGGAGGCGTTCTTCGTCTGCGACGAGAACGGGGCGGTGATCGAGATCAATGCCGCATTCACCGAGATCCTCGGCTACGGCGTCGACGGGTTGCCGTATGCGTATCTCCATCCGTGGTGGCCCTCGGCAGAATCCGATCCCGATGCCTACCGGCAGGTCGGTGATGTGTTCTCCCGGCTGCTGAGCGACACGCACGGCAGGTACACGATTCCGGTGACGCATCGCGACGGGCATCGCCTGTGGGTCACCCTCACCTTCAACCAGGTCGACGATCCGGACACCGGCCGCCGAGTCATGGTCGGCACCTTTCGCGACGTCACCGCCGAGCACTACACCGTGCAACGCCAAAGCGCGCTGGCCGCACTCAATGAGCAACTGGCACAAGCCGACACCCTCGACGAGGCGGTGCGCGCGGCGGCCGAGGAGCTGCGCAAGGTGTGGTCGGCGCGCCGCGTGCTGGCTCTCACTTTTCCCGCTGACGACGAAACGGCCTCGCCAACGCCGCATCTCGTGTGCGCCGGTGAGCCCGCTCAGTGGCGGACGCTGCCTGCGCACACGCGACAGGTGATCGACGAGCTGCGCGACGGGGGCCTTCTGGCCTCCGACACCACCGACACCACCTCTGCGGGCATTGCGCTGCAGCACCCGCGGGGCGTGCTCGTGGTGCACATCGAGCTGGCCGAACGACGGCCGTTCAGCGCCGAGGACCACACCCTGCTCACCGTGTTGGCCGGTCGCCTTGGCCAGGGACTGCAGCGCGTCCACCAGCTGGACCAGCAGCGGGAAACGGCTCTGGCGCTGCAGCACGCCATCCTCGGACCCAGTGTGTCCAGCGGATTCGCGGTGCGATATCAGCCGGCCACCCGGCCACTGCAAGTCGGCGGCGACTGGTACGACGTCGTCGATCTGGACGACGGTCGCATCGCCTTGATCGTCGGCGACTGCGTCGGGCACGGGCTGGGCGCCGCCACGGTCATGGGACAACTACGTAGCGCCTGTCGTGCGCTACTGCTCGAACAGCCCAGCCCCTCCGCGGCGCTTGCGGCACTCGACCGGTTCGCTGCCCGGCTGCCCGGCGCACGGTGCACCACAGCGTTCTGCGCTGTGCTCGATCCGGAAAGCGGTGAGCTGGTGTACTCCAGCGCCGGTCATCCGCCGCCGATCCTGGTGCTGGCCGATCGCACCGAGCGGCTGCTGGACGGGGCCGCCGCCATGCCGCTGGGCCTGCCCTTCGAACGGACCCGGCCCGAAGCCCGGGTAACCATGCCTCCGCGGGCAACACTGTTGTTGTACACCGACGGCCTGGTCGAGCGTCGGCGCGAGCCCCTGGACGAAGGAATCCGTCGCGCCGCCAATCTCGTTCAGGACAACCGCGACACCGCACTCGACGGACTGGCGGACGAGATCATGTCCCGACTCGCGCCCAGCGACGGCTACCAAGACGACGTCGCGCTCCTGCTCTACCGTCAACCCACCCCATTGGATATCGAAGTCGCCGCCGACGCCGACCAGCTTGCGCCCACCCGCGCCGCACTGCGCGGCTGGCTGACCCGCGCCGGGGTCGATCCGCAACAGAGTGTCGACGTATTGATCGCCGTGGGGGAAGCCGTCGCGAACTCGATTGAGCACGGACATCGCGACGGCCGCGAAGGGACGGTCAGTCTTCGTGCGATCGCCGTCGCTGATCGATTGCACCTCACCGTCGTCGACACCGGCTCGTGGAAAGTGCCGCAACCGGACCCCGCCGCTCATCGCGGCCGGGGCATCGCGCTCATGCGGGCGCTGATGCACGATGTAACGATTGAGCCGGGCGCGACCGGGACCACGATTCACATGCACGCGAGGATCGCTTGATGGCCACACCGCTGAGTATCAAAACCAGCCGGCTGGCCGATGGCACGTTCGTGCTGAAGGCGAGCGGTGAACTCGACATGAGCAACATCGATGTCTTCGCCGCCGCGGTCACCGACGCCGTGACCACGGGGCCGCAGGACGGCGAGCTGCTGACAATCGATCTGAGCGAGGTCGAGTATCTGGACAGTGGTGCCATCAACGCCTTGTTCGAGCACGCCGATCAAGTCCACCTCATCGCCAACCCGGTTCTCATGCCCGTCCTGAAAATCAGTGGCCTCACCGAAGCCGCCACCGTCGAAGCCGCACCACCGCCGACGGCATAGGTCGGCAGGCGCGAGCGCCTAGCCAACATCGGGACGGCCGTCTGTCAGGCTGTTCTCGTGCAGCTTCTGATTAGTGCGTTCGCGATCAGCGTTGCGGCACTGACGTTGGTACTCGCCGCTCGGCGTCTCCTTGTGATGGGCAGTCGCCTCGTGGTTGGGCGGTGGTTCTGGATCGGGGGAGTGATCGCGTTCTCCGTGGAGCCGACGAAGGTCGTCGATCAATATCGGGTCCGCTTCGAGGTTGGCGGTCCAGGGGCCTTCCATAACGTCTCGGTTCACGTTCGTGGCCTGACGGGGTCCGACGCCGAACATGTGCCACCGCAACGCCGAATGACCATGAACACCGGCGAGGATCCGATCGATTTCACATTCACCGTCCCGGACTCCGATTCAGCCGCCGGGGCCTGGGTCGTGGTCACCTGGGTGCGGCCGTATCTCGAGGGCGTCGAGTCGGAGGCCATTGCACAGTGGTTGCACGGGGATCGCTTGTACGAGTGGCGGTGGTACAGCGAAACCAATCGCTTGGCGCGCATCGGAATCCGGAACTGGGCTCGCCGGAACCCTCGGCGATCAACGCAATGGATGCGCGACCTGCCTCTCTTCGGGAGGTGGCGGGTCACGTGGTTGAGCAGCGGAATCGAAATGCAGGGCCCGATCGAGGTGCCACTGCCCAGATGACCGTCGAAACATATTGCGGCACAGGCTGACCGCCCGGCCGACGGTCAGTTCGTGGTCTCGGCGACCAATACCTCGGTCTTTGCGCGACGAGAGACAGCCCTGGGAACGGAACCGAGGAGGCGCCCGGCGATGGAGTTCGCTCCGACGTTGCCGACGACCAGGAGGTCGGCGTTCACTTGGTCGACCAACTCCACGAGCACATCGACCGGGGCACCGGCAACCGGCCGTTCTTCGACGTCCTTCACACCGGCCGCCCTGGCACGGTCACTGGCTTCGCGAAGCATCCCATAGATCGGCGCATCGCCCTGAGTCCGGTAGTTCTCACCCTTCAACTGATCGGGCTCGCCGGAATGGTGCTCGTCGTGGGGCTCGTACGCCGAAGCGACGATGAGTTTCGCCCCCGCCTCGGCGGCGATCTCTGCGGCTTTATCAACCGCGCGGAACGATGAAGCAGAACCATCGGTCCCTACGACCACGACCTTGTAATCGCTCATTGGAGTCCTCCACGTCCGGTGCGAGCCGACCCGAGTCGGTGTACGGGCGTACACCGAATACCCGGGTGTCTGCAGTTTCACACTGCTTCGCCAGACGACTGCGATAGCTACGACGTCAACTGCGGGGCGATGATTAGACGGACAGGTAAATTCCATGTCGACGCGATCATGGGCCGGCCAGGTGGTCAGCATCGTCTTGCTATAGCAAACCAATGGTTAGACTGTATGAGTAATGGCAGTCCGAAACGAGCAGGGTGCTTTGCGACCACACGTCGACGGGGTGGGGTCGCCGATCAGTTGGTGGCGCCAACCGGATCACTACGACTGGATCAGCGGCTACCTGCAGGCTCGGCGGATGACTCCGCTCACCCGGACGATGGTTGCGCTGACCGCGGCATCGCTGGGTATTGCTCCGCTGGCGATGCTCGCCAGTTCGCATCCCCCGTCGGGTCCGATCGGGTTGGCCATGGCCGTGCTCGCCGGCGCCGGTGCGCTGGGTGGCGCACTTCTGTTCGTGCATCCGGTGGCCGACTCGGAAGCAGTCGATCGCGTTCGCGATCACGGCCACCGTCAGTATCGCGTTGGCCTCACTGGCACAGAGCAATGCCGAGACGGCGGTTCACGCGTGCGCCGCGTTCGCCGTGATCGCGGGCTACATCGCGTTGTTTCACAGCGCTTCTCTGATGGTTGCGAACGTGGCGATCGCGCTCGCCATCGGTGGTGTCGCGATCGCTCGGCTGGCTCGCGACGTCGGCAGTGTCCAGGCCCTGAGCACCTTCGTCGTGGTGATCGTCGTGACCCTCGCCGTCCCGTTCGGTATCCAGATGGTCGTGCTCACCTTGGGCTCCGACCTGGTCCGTGCCGACCGTGACCCGCTCACCGGCCTGCTGACCAGGCGCGCCTTCTTCCGCATTGCGAACCGCATCGGTGAGACGCACCGTGCCCGAGGCGAGGCCCTGGTCGTGGCCATGATCGATCTGGATCGGTTCAAACAACTCAACGACACCAAGGGGCACGGCACGGGCGACGACGCGCTGGTGGCGGTGGGACGGGCGCTGCGCGCGTGTGTTCCTGACACAGCCGTCGTTGGTCGCGTCGGGGGTGAGGAATTCCTGTGCGTCGACGTCGGTAGGCCGATGGATCCGAAACAGCTCGGCCAGACCATCTGCGGCGTCATCGACGAGCTCCCGTTTCCGATCACTGCCAGCGTCGGCACGGCGGTGATGTCCAACCAGGACCGGCGTGGACTGAACGGCAAGCAGGTGATAGACGCGCTGGTGGCCGCCGCCGACGCGGCAATGTATGAGGCCAAACGCGAGGGTGGCGATCAGACCCGTCACCGGTCGGTGGCCTAGTGCTCAACTCTTCGGGCGCGCCTTTCAGCAGCGAGAAGAACCGCTGCGACGGATCGTTCGCGTCAGGCGTTCCCTTGAGGGTGTCCCTCGTGATCGGGTGGCTCAGGTCCATGGTGGACGGGTCGCTCACCTGTGCCCAGTCCGTGACGATTGTCCGTTCGAGGATCTTCCAGGCGTCATCGCGCTTCTCGTACTTGTCGAGGTAGCGCCCGCCGAGCACGAGATCGACGTCTCCGGTACGGCCGGCGAGCGTGTGAACCGCGATTGTGTAGATCTCGCCCTCGGCGGCGTGACCGCTGATCGCGAAGTTCACCGTGGTGATGTTGTGCTGCATCGCCCGAATGTAGGGCCGCGCGGCGGCGAGCTCGTCGAGGAAGTCGTCGGCAGAGCCCGCCGAGAATCCGCCGTGGGCGTCCACCGCATCGTGGTGATAGAGGTCCCGCAGCTGCGCGAAATCACCGCGGTCGACGGCACGGCAGTAGGTGTGGACGAGCTTGCGCAGTTGGAACTCGTCCATCATTTCCTGCAGCACGGTGTCTGTCGTTGCCATCGCTATAGGCTCGCATGTAAGCAGTGGGAGGCCCGATGAGTTGCTGTCATTATCAGACGGTCGGTGACGGATTCGACACGGCGTTCACCGTCGACGCGTCCAGGATCACCTTCGGCCGCGGTTGCCTCGGCGAACTGGGGGACCGCGCTGCGGCTCTCGGGATGACCCGGGTGGCGCTGTTCTCCGATGAGACTGTGTCCGGGCTGTCGGTCTTCGACACCGCGCAGCGGTCGCTTCGCGCAGCGGGTATCGACGTCATTTCCTACACCGATGTCCATGTCGAGCCGACGGATGAATCCTTCACACGGGCAGCGGCATTCGCGTCGGAGGCCAAGCCGGACGGGTACGTCTCCGTCGGCGGCGGTTCGGTGATCGACACCGCCAAGGCGGCCAACCTGTATGCCACCCACCCGGCTGACTTCCTGGCGTATGTCAATCCTCCGGTCGGTGCCGGCACGCCGGTACCCGGACCCCTGAAGCCGCACATCGCCTGCCCGACGACATCGGGTACCGGCAGCGAGGTGACGGGTATCGCCATTTTCGACCTGCTGTCGATGGAGGCCAAGACCGGCATCGCTTCGGCCGCACTGCGTCCGACCGAAGCTCTCGTCGACCCCGATTGCACCGACACCTTGCCCGCGCCGGTCGTCGCGTGCAGCGGGCTGGACGTGCTGTCGCACGCGCTGGAATCCTTCACCGCGCGGCCCTTCGTACACCGCTCCGCGCCAAATCGGCCCAGCCTTCGTCCGATGAGCCAAGGCGCCAACCCGTGGAGCGATCTCGGGAGTCGGGAAGCCATGCGGTTGCTCGGCGAGTACCTGGTGCGAGCCGTCAGCGACGCCTCAGACCGCGAAGCCCGAGAGCAGACGATGTGGGCCGCGACGCTGGCAGGCATCGCATTCGGCAACGCGGGAGTCCACATCCCGCACGCGATGGCCTACGCGGTGGCGGGGCAGGTTCGCGGCTTTCACCCCGACGGGTACCCGGGGTCCGAACCCCTGGTTCCCCACGGCATGGCAGTAATCCTCAACGCTCCCTCGGTTTTCCGTCACACCGCGCAGACCGATCCCCAGCGCCATGTCGAAGCCGCGCGTCATCTGGGCGCCGATGTCGGCGACGTCGCGCCCGAGGATGCCGGCACCGTCCTGGCCGAGGATCTGCTTCGGCATCATGCGCGCAGTCGGCATGCCCAATGGGCTGTCGGCTGTCGGCTATGCCGAAGCGGACTGCGCACGCCCTGGCCGACGGCGCCTGGCCCCAACAGCGGCTGCTGCAGAACGCGCCGATCGAGAGTGATAAATCGTTGCTGGCGACGATGTTTCAGGGTGCCGTTCGTTACTGGTGAGGCGGTTCATCAAGCCGGGGCACGCCGAGCGCGAGCACAGCGGTGTCGTCCTGGACCCCTGGGCCGAGACCGTCAAGCAGCCCACCGACGGCGTCGATGATTGCCGACGCCGAGGTCGGAGAGTGCGACTTCGCGAAGCGCAACAGGGCACCCTCGTCGTCGAAGCGCTCATGGCCGACACCGGTACCGGCTTCGGTGAGTCCGTCCGTGTACAGCACCAGCGTGTCGCCGGGACCGAGATGGAATCGGCTGGCGATGAACCTGGGCTCTGCGGTGATGCCGACAGCCTGGCCGCCGATCGTATCGACGTAGTACGCGCCGCCGTCGGCGTCGAAGAGCAGTGGCGCGGGATGACCTCCGCTGGCGAGCTCGACGTCAAATCCGTTGTCATGCCGGGTCAGTTTTCCGTAGATCACGGTGCAGAACTGGATGGGCGCATCGCGCAACTGCCGGCTCAGAACGGTGTTCAGGTTGTGCAGCACCTGGACCGGATCGTCATCGAAGACCGCTGCGGCGCGCAACGTGTACCGGGTCAGTCCGGTCACCACCGCGGCTTCGACACCCTTGCCCGCAACGTCGCCCAGGAAGAAGCCCGTGGTGGTACGCGAGAGTGGGAAGAGGTCATAGAAGTCGCCGCCGACATCATCGACCGACGCGGTCGAGTAATGCTCGGCGGCATCCAGGCCATCGGGCGGCGACAGCACCGGCGGGAGCAGTGCCCGTCGCAGGGTCTCGGCGAACACCCGTACCCGTGCCTGGTCGTGCTCGGCCTGCCGGCGCGCCTGCAGGAGTTCGACCTCGTATGCGCGGCGATCGGCGGCATCCAAGATGGTGATCTGCAGCAGTTCGGGCTGTTGGTCGGCCCCGGCCTTGACGTTCGCCGTGAGGAACATGGGCCGTCGAGTGCCGTCGGCGGTCAAGACGTCGACCGCCACACCGTTGAGATCGCCGCCGGCGCCCAGCAGCGGTCCGAAATGGGTGTCGTAGAGAATGCGTCCCGCGGGGGTCAACAGGTCACTGAACCGCATGCCGTGCAGCGCATCTCGCTCGTATCCCAGCCAGTCCGACAGGGTGGCGTTGGCACGGATGATGTGTCCGTCCGGCATTGCGATGACGTGGCCGCTCGGAGCGTTCTCCCAGAAGTCCTCGACTCTGCGGTCGGTCACGTCGATCGGGCGAACGCCGCGATCGCCGAAGCGGTCTCGTCTGGCGCGCTGACGTGCGGGCAGTGCCCGGTGGCTTTCAGGGTGACAAGTCGACTGTCGGCAATGTGCGCGTGAACGTACGCGCCCACCTCGCGCGGCGCGATGGCGTCCGACGCGCACTCGATCACCAGGCTGGGAAGTGATACCCGGGGGAGGTCGGCGCGGTTGTCCGAGAGGAATGTGGCCCGCGCGAAAACCCGGGCGTGCGCCGGGTCGGTGCGGCAGAAGGTCTCGGCCAGTTCGTCCTGCAGTTCGGGACGGTCCGGATTGCCCATGATGACCGGGGCCATCGCCCGCGACCAACCCAGGTAGTTCTGCTCCAGGGACTCCAACAACTCGTCGATGTCGGCCCTCGAGAATCCGCCCTGGTACTCGTCGTCGTCGACATAGCAGGGCGACGGCGTCACCAGGACGAGCTTGGCGAACCGACTCGGGTCGGTGATCGATGCCAGCGCGCCGATTATCGCCGACACGGAATGACCGACGAACACGACGTCGCGCAGATCGAGTTCTTCGAGGATGTCGAGCATGTCGGCGGCGTAACCGGCAAGCGAGGAGTACTTCTTCGCGTCCCATGCGCCCGGATCCGAGGATCCCGATCCGACGAGGTCGATGAGCACTAGATGGAAGTCCGACTTCAGCCGGTCGACGACGAACCGCCAGAGGTTCTGGTCGCAGCCGAATCCGTGCACCAACAAGATCGTCGGGCCGTCTTCGGCTCCCACGATCTTGATGTTGTGCCTGGTGTATATGTCCACCGCACCTCAGCCTATGACGTCGACCTCACTTGTCTCCGTCGGCGCTATGGGCGTGCGCTGCTCGAACACGCTCGGTGTAGCGTTAACTGTGAACCGTTTCGTCTGTCAACGTGATCCTGCCCGCACATGGGAAGCACCGGATCGACGCGCGATCCGATTCGATTGCCGATCCCCATGGGCCGTCGTGTCTGCCCGGCCTCGAAGCGAAGGAATTGCCCGTGCATCACACGCATCGCCGCACGGATCCTTCCGTACGCCAAACGATTTCGGATTACCGATCAATAGTGACGGAAGCACGATGAATGCGCCGGACCGTCGGCGGGTTTCCAGCCCGACCCGGCTGACCTTGGCTGCCGTACTCGGCGACGCCCTTGACGGCGCGTGGTGGCCGCATACGACGTCGGTAGCGCGCGAGCTGACGGAACTGACCGAGGCGCTTCGCGAGCCGTTGGGCCAGGTCATCGATATCGGTGTCAATTGGTCAGCGCTCGACGGTGTACTGGACCTCGACTCGCTGACCCGTCGCGGCGTCGACGCGCTTCCAGGCGGGAAGGCACGCCACCAGCGCGTAATGACCGTTACCGGCAGCCGCGCCCGGGCGAATCTCCTCGTGGTCCCGTGTCGAACGACCACGGCCCTGGCGGTGATGGTGATGCGCTTGGCCGCCGATCTTCGGATTCTGCCCGGACATGTGGACACCCCGGCGTACCGAGCCGCTTGCGACATCGTGCGCGCCGCACGCGCAGAATGCACGCTGCGTGCCAAGTTGGTGGATAGCTCGAGCTGATTGCTGCGTCTTTGCACACAGCGAGTCGACGGCGGCCGGCCTGGCGCTGCTGCTCAACACCACAGTTGCGCCAGCGGCCATCTATGCACGCGATAGTGGACTGAACTGACTTGTCCCATGGACGCAACCTGTCCCAATCCCGTGCTGCCTTGAAGGCTAGTCCTCATGATTTCAAAAACTGGGCTGCCGTTATCACTTGAATCGGTATGGATCGTGGCGTAAAACGTTCTTACAATTTAGGCACGGTAAGTGACACGGGGTATTCCAAACCGAGGGGTATCGCGATGGAAGGTTGGCAGAACAACACTGAATTCTCACCGGTCGGCGGCGCCAATGCAGTCGACGGAGAGTATCACCAGGCAATAGCGGCTGCTGGATCCCAACGGGTCGGGTGGTTCCGCTATTTCTTCGATGACGACCGCTGGGAGTGGTCACCTCAGGTCTACAAGATGCACGGGTACCGGGTGGGAGAGATCTCACCGACCACCGAGCTGATCCTCACCCACAAGCACCCCGATGACTACCGGCAGGTCGCCGGAACCCTCGAATTGATCCGCCAGACGCGTCAAGCGTTCAGCAGCCGCCACCGCATCCGCGATGTGGCAGGCCGCGTACACCACGTCGTGGTGGTCGGCGACGAGCTTCGCGACGAGCGGAGCGAGGTCATCGGCACTCACGGCTTCTACATCGATGTGACCCCAATCGAGGCGGCCCGACAGATCCAGATCACCGCCGAGGTCACTCGAATCACCGAACTTCGTGCCGGCATCGAACAGGCCAAGGGCATGCTCATGATGATTTACGAGATCGATGAGGATGCCGCATTCGACCTACTCAAATGGCGATCCCAGGAAGCCAATATCAAGCTACGCCGCATGGCGGCGCAGATCGTCGCGGATTTCACCGCCTTGCGCCACGACGGCGCCATGCCACCGCGGTCCACCTTCGACAATCTGTTGCTGACTGCGCATACCCGAATCTCGACCGAGCCCACGGAGCGCACCGGCTGAGAGATCGGCTGCAGGCTGAGAGACCGCCCGGCCCGGAAAAATTGACGTTTCCGTCGGGGGCGGTCGGGTACTCGGACCTCAAGGAGGTCTGACGAGATGCCCGTATGGAGTTGGTTCTTTATCGCAGCAGCCGTGTTGATCGCTATCACGGTGGCGCTGATCGGTGTGCTGTCAGTGGTCCATCGGAACAGGACCAAGCGGCTGAAGACGCACTTCGGTCCCGAGTACGAACGAGCCATCGATGAGGCCGGTGATCAACGCGCCGGTGAAGACGACCTTGTTGCCCGCGAACGAAAGCGGAAGAAGCTCGAGATCGCCGCGTTGTCGCCGGAAGCGCACACCAAGTACGCCGAACAGTGGCGTGTTGTGCAGACGGCGTTCGTCGACAATCCGGACAAATCGGTGGGCGACGCGGATCGCCTCGTGACAGACGTGATGCGCGAACGCGGTTATCCGGTCGATGATTTCGACCAGCGTGCGGCCGACATCTCGGTCGACCACCCGAACGTGGTGGAGCACTACCGAGCCGCCCATGTCCTCCACCTCGCACAGGAGAAGGGCGACATCGGCACCGAGGCGCAGCGGGAGGCCTTCGTCCACTACCGCGCATTGTTCGAGAAATTGCTCGAGACAGATCTCGAGACCGTTGAAGACACGCCAAAGGAGGCGCGGGCATGACAACCCACGACGAACAAACCGATATCAATACACGGCCGACGGCCGACGTCGATCCGAGTGCCCAGCGCGAACCCTTGAGCGTGGAGACGGAACCTTCGGTCTCGCAAGCGAACCCGCAGGCCACCGCTGACGCCCCGCCCCTGGAGACCGCGCCGGCCGAGGAAACCACGCCAGCCGAGGAAATCACGCCGGCCAGGGAAACCGCGTCGGCCGACGCGGCACCGATAGAAGAGGTCGCGCCGATCGAGGAATCACCGACGGCCAGCGCCGGATCCTCGGATGCCCGCAGCGAGTCCTCGGACGTGCGCAGCGAGTCCTCCGTCACGGAGGAATCACCTAGCGATAAACCGTTGTTCGCCGACGGAACGCTTTCCGGGCTGCGGTCGCGTTGGGACGATGTCCAAGCCGCGTTCGTCGACGACCCCAAGGAGTGCGTCCACAAGGCCGACGCGCTCGTGGCCCAGGTCGTCGAACAGCTCACGACCGGCTTCACCGACGCACGCTCGCGTCTCGAGGCCCAGTGGGCTCGAGGTGAGGACGCCTCGACGGAGGACCTTCGTCTCGCGCTGAAGCGCTATCGCGAGTTCTTCCAGCGGCTGCTCTCCGCCTAGCGCCACCTTCCGCGTGCGTGTCTGCACCCGACACGCCATGAACTAACGGCATTTTGCGCACGCTCGCGGCACGCGGCCGCGCGTCTCAGTCCCGGTGGCTCACGATGTTGATCACGTTGCCGTCGGGTGCTCGGACGAAGAACCGCCGCACACCCCAGGGTTCGGTGGTCATCGGATGCACGATCTCGTATCCGAGTTTCTGAGCTTCCTCGTATGCGGCATCGACGTCATCTGCGTGAACCGAGATGACCGAATCTTCGGGTGCGCTTGCATCTTCGGTGACGAGCTGCACGTTCGCAGCGCCGTCGGGAGACGTGTAGCGGGCCACCCATCCCATGTTGAACTCCTCGTTGCTCAGCCCGAGGTAGTCGGTGTAGAAGGTCTTGGCCGCGTCGACGTCGGCCACCCGAAGATTCGCCATAATGCGTTTGGCGCGCATGCGTTCTCCTTCTGCCGCGGAATTACGTCACCGATTCTCGCCATGCCGCGCAAGAAAGTCCACGACCGCCCCTGCGAAGACGTCATTGCGATCACCGGCGACCATGTGCCCGGCGCCTGCGACGTCGACGTAGTCGATCTCGGGGAAGCGGGAGATGAATTCGTCGGCTCGCTCCTCGGTGACGAGATCGCTCATCTGGCCGCGCACGAGAAGCATCGGCACGTTGTTGCGAAGAATCGCCTCCACCGCCGTGTACATGCGATCGACCTCGGTCACCTCGATCGGAGGAAGCGCCGAGGTGCCGTCGATGAACTTCGGGTCCCAATGCCAGTACCAACGGCCGTCGCGGCGGCGCAGGTTTGTCCGAAGTCCGTCCAGATCGGTCGGTCGGGGCCGATGGGGGTTGTACTCCTGTATCGCGTCGGCGACCTCGTCCAGCGACTCGAACCCCGACACCATGCGGTCGTTCATGAAGCCGTGTATCCGCGTCGCGCCGGACGGGTCCATGTTGGGGACGATGTCCACGAGCACGACTGCGCGCACCGCGTCCGGCGAAAGCTCGCCTGCCAGAAGCATTGCCGTGAATCCGCCAAGGGAGGCGCCGACCAACACGGGCCGCGGTGGCAGCTGGCGAAGAACTTCGAGCACGTCATGGGCGAAGGTGACCACGCGATAGTCGCCGTCGTCGGACCAGTCGGACTCGCCGTGGCCGCGGAAGTCGACCGTGATCGCCTGCCGCCCCCGCTCGGCCACCGCGGCGGCCACCCTGCCCCACGAGCGGCGGGTCTGGCCGCCGCCATGCAGAAACACCACGGCAGGCGCGAGCGGGTCGCCGAGGCGGTCGGCGACGATGCGGACGCCGTCAACGCCGGTGGTGCTGAACGAGTCGGGTGACGTACTCACCCTCGAATCCTGTCGCAAAGGACCCCTGGTTGCCATGGCTTCTGATATGACCATCGGCATGGTCTCACCACAGGCATCCAGGAGGAGTCAGACATGGGCAGCGACGTTGCTCCCGCAATCACTGGGATACACCACTTTTCGATCACCGTCACCGACCTCGAGGCGAGCCTGGCCTGGTATCAGCGTCTTCTTCGTGCCGACCGGGTACCGATGAAATTCCCTCACTACGGGTGTGAGGACACCGGGTACGGCGAGCTGCTCATCGAGCCGCGCTCGGGTGTCGTCATCGGTCTGCACACCAACACCGGCAACGCGGGCCAACGCTTCGACGAATCCTGCACCGGGTTGGATCACGTGGCGCTGAATGTCGCCACCCGTGACGACATGGATGCGTGGACCACCCACCTTGATGAGCTTGGAATCGAGCACTCCGGCATCCGCGAGGGGGATCAGCCCTTCCCGTTCGCGACGGTCGTGTTCCGCGACCCTGACAACATCCAGGTCGAGCTGTTCTCGGTCGGCTGACGGACAGGGCGGGATCAGGCATCCGCCTGAAGCGACACCACGGTGATATCCGGTCGTGCGCCTATCCGCACCGGCGGCCCCCAGAAACCCGCACCGCGGGTGACGTAGAGCTGGGTGTCTCCGACGGTCGACAAGCCGGCGAGTGAGGGTTGCACCGCTCGGACGAGGTAATGGAACGGCCACATCTGACCGCCGTGGGTGTGGCCGGACAGCTGAAGATCCACCCCACGTCCGGCGGCGTCGTCGACCATGACCGGTTGGTGGGCAAGCAGAATGGTCGGCCGGGACGCGTCGGCCCCGGAGAGGGCGCGGTCGAAGTCCGGTGGATCCGAATGTTGGGCGCCCGCGATGTCGTTCACGCCAGCCAGCGTGAAAGCCCCTGCACCCCGACGAATCAAGGTGTTCTCATTGCGCAGGGAGTGCACGCCGTTCCGCTCCAGTTCACGGAGCCACGAGGACGGATCCTCCACGAAATACTCGTGATTGCCGGTGACGAAAAACGTTCCCTCACGGGAGACCAAGTCCCGCAACGGTTCCGCGGCCGGGCCGAGCTCCTCGACCGTTCCGTCCACCAGATCGCCGACGACCGCCACGAGGTCCGGCTCGGTCTCGTTGATCATCCGCACGATGCGCTCGGTGTGCGCGCGACCCGCCAGCGGTCCGAGGTGGATGTCTGACACCACGGCAATCCGGAATCCGTTGAACGCCGCATCGAGTCGGCGCAGGCGCACCGGCACGCGCAGTAGATCGGGAGGTCCCATCGCGGTAGCCACGCCGACTCCGACCAGGGCGACCGACGCGGCGCCGGCGGCGGCCGCACTGGCGCGGGCCAAGAACACCCGCCGATTCAGGGCCGGCGTCCCCGCGTCTGGCTCGGGTTCGGCGGCCTTCGCCGTCGACGGCGCCCGTTTCACCCAACTGCGCAACGCGAGCCGAACGGGTTCCACCACGAGCAGCGTCAGGAACAGGTAGAAGAGCAGGCCGAACCACAAGTAGCCGGGCCACGCGTACCAGGCCGACTCCCTCACTCCGAACACGCGCGGCAGAAGCAACGTCGCGATCAGCAGAGCGCCGAGGCCGACGAGCACGACGGAGAGCACCCAGCGCGCGGGCCCACGCCGGGTCGTGTCCTTGACCAGCCGCTTCCACAGGTAGAGATGCATCAACGCGAGGACAGCGGTGAGGACGACGATGAACAAGGCGGCCCCTCACGTTATAGATTGCCAGCGTGCGGACGGAAATCTCTGGCCACCCGGCGTCCACCCGCCGTCAAGTTCTACTGCGGATACTGGCGCCGTGTTTGCACCCGAAAGATACTGGGAACCGTGCCTGACAATGCCGTCGCCACGTCGAGTCCCATGATTCCAGTCCTGCGTATCACCGGCGCAATCGCCGTCCTGCTGCTTTCCGCCCTTCTTCCGACGGCGCCGGCTTCGGCGATTCCCGGGGGAGACGTCCCGGGGTCACTCGTTTTCGGCGGGGTACCGCGCACGTACACGGTCCACGTTCCGGCGGGCCTCGAGCATCCCGCCGGGCTCGTCATCAATCTGCACGGCGCCGGACAGACCGGAGCGGAGCAGGCCGGGCTGACCAACTACAACGCCGTCGCCGACGCCCACGGGTTCGTGGTGGCCTACCCCGACGGCATCGACCTCAGCTGGGCCGACGGCCGCGGCGCATCGACACCCGACCGTCAGGGAGTCGACGATGTGGGTTTCATTGCCACGCTTGTCAATCAGCTAGTCCGCGACTATGGAATCGAGCCCGGCCGGGTGTTCGCCACCGGACTGTCGGCCGGCGCATTCATGGTCCAACGGCTGGCGTGTCAACGCGCCGACATGTTCGCCGCCATCGCGCCCGTCGCAGGGTCGTTGGGCGTTGCCTACCCGTGCGCTCCGTCGCAACCTGTGTCGGTCTTCGAAGTGCACGGCACCGCTGATCCGGTCGTGCCGTTCGCCGGCGGCAACATGCTCGGCCGGGGCGGCTACAGCGACATCGTGCCACCACCGGCGATGGCGCAGCGGTGGCGCGATATCGATGGCTGCCCGGCGCCTGTCGAGGACGTCTCGGGCTCCGTGCACCGGTTCACCGCCGCCGGATGCGCCAACGGCACCGAGGTGGTGTTCGTTGCGGTCGACGGTGGCGGCCACACCTGGCTCGACGCTTCACAAGCCAGTGCAGACTTCTTCGCAGCGCACGGCCGCTGATCGGCGCGCCGCTCCGCCCTGACCGAGCGATTCGTCCCATTCGGCCCCTCGCCAATTGGCGCCGGGCGTAATGTTTGCCTGCCGGACCCCATCCAGCGAGGAGCGATGATGGATTACGCCAGGTACATCGGTCGGATCGGGGCCTTAGCGGTCACGCTCGGGGTGGGCTACGCGGTAGCGACCACGCCCGGAATTGCCTTGGCGGCACCGGCGGACTCGGGTTCGTCGTCCTCGCCGGCGGGTGGGTCACCGACCTCCGGCGAAAGTGATGGCACCGGCTCGCCGGCCCCGGGTCCGCAGTCGCCATCGGATTCCCCCGACGGGGAGTCGATCGAGGGCAGTGGCTGTCTCCGGCGATGCCGGCGAGGACGCCGTTGGTGTGGTTGACGCCGGCGACGATGCCGCTGACGTGGATGACGGCGGCGAGGAAGCGTTGTCTTCATCGGACGAAGAAGACCCGTCAACCGATGACGAGGACGCGTCACTCGCCGTGAGCGACGACGATTCGGCGGGAGGCGATTCCGCCGAGCAACGCACCTCGAGCAGATCCGCGGGCAGTCGGAGCGCACGCAGCTTCGCAGCGGTGGACACGGCTGACGACGAGGATTCGTCCCTCTCCGCGGGTCAGTCCACCCGAACCGGCGCGCAGGCGCAGAAGTTCAGCATCGATGATGCGACGGCCGGCGCGCCCGCGCTGCGTTCCTCGATCGCGCCGGCCGTGGCCAATGCCGTTACGACGGTTGCGCCGCCGCCCTTGCCGGTCACCCCGGCACCGCCACCGGATCTGGACGAGATCCTCGAGGAGCCGCACACGTTCCTCGTGGGCGTGATAGCGCATGTGGTGGACGCCGTGCTCGAGCCGTTCCTGGCTCCGTTCGCCCCTGGCAGTCCGGGCGGGGTGCCGCTGCTGTGGACGATGCTGGCGTTCGTGCGGGACGAGTTCAACCGGATCGCTTTCCCGAACATGTCGACCGACCCGACGCCGAGTCTCGTCGAAGACCCCAACTTGCTGGTCAATCCCGGTGCCGAACTCGGCGACCCGTCGCTGTCGGGTTACGCCTCGGTGAGCGTGCCGGGCTGGGCGGTGACCGGCACACCCACCGTCATCAAGTACGGCACGCAGCGCCGTTTCCCGGTGCCCACGCTCATCGCCGGGACCGGTTCTGCCGGGTCTTCTGGCGTTTCCGGGCCAGGGTGACCCCGGCAGCGGCCAGCAGTTCTTCGGCGGTGGGCCGGTGGCCGACTCCACCCTCACCCAGACGGTCGACCTCAGCGCGGCGGCCGATGCGATCGACCACCGCGCCGGCGGTGTGCAGTACGAGCTGAGCGGCGATCTCGGCGGCTTCCTGATCGACCCGTCGCGGACGAAGGTCTCCGTCAACTTCCTCGACGCGAACGGGGCTTCCCTGGGCACTGGCGAGATAAAGCCGGTCACCGCGTTGGATCGCTGGTTCGCGACGGGGTTCATGCACCGCAATGTCGTCGGGAGCGTACCGGTCGGGGCCCGCAGCGCCCAGGTCGTCGTGTCCTTCGTCGACCACAACCCGGTGCTCGGCAACTACAACAACGCCTACGCCGACAACCTGTCGTTCAAGGTGGATGCCGACGGCCTCGCCCCGGCGGCGCTGACGCCACCGGAGTCGAAGGTCGGCGACCTCGATCACGTGTTCATGGTCTACATGGAGAACAAGGGCGTCGGGCAGATCCTCGGCAGCCCCAACGCGCCGTACATCAACGCCCTGATCAACCAGTACGGATACGCATCGAACTACTACGGGCTGACCCACCCCAGTGACCCCAACTACTACCCGATCATCGGCGGGTCGGATTTCGGCTTCAACTTCAACTGCCCGTCGAACTGCTTCCCCGCAGGCACGCCCAATCTCGCCGACCGCATCGAGGCGGCGGGTATGGAGTGGGCGGGCTACATGGATGGCGGGGGCGGCTACACCTCGCCCACCGACCGACTGCCGTTCCTCGCCTTCAGCGACATCTACAACGATCCCGAGCGCGTCGCGACGCACCTGTTCGACATCTCGGAGCTCGAACAGGGGCTGGCCGATCCCGCCACGGCGCCGAACTTCGTATGGTTCTCCGCGGACGACGAAACCAACATGGAGGGACCGACCGATTTCCCCGTCGGGATCTTCAATTGGGCGCTGGGCTTCCTCAATCCCGCGCACCAGTACAACGTCGCGGCGGGAGACGAGTTTCTCCAGGGCCCGCTGACGACCATCATCAACTCGCCCACCTGGCAGGACCCCGACGCAGCGGAGCGTCATCGTCGTCACGTTCGACGAGGACTACAACAACATCACCACCGGCGTCGGAAACGAAGGCAACCACATCGTGACGGTGGTGATCCCGTCACAGGGCGCCATCGACGCCGGGATGCGCGAGGGTCATTTCGTCGCCGACGACCACTACAACCACTACAGCCTGCTCCGGACCATCGAAGACTCCCTCGGCCTTGCGCCGTTGACGAACAACGACAAGTTCGCCTACCCCATGAACGAGTTCTGGGTTCAGCGAGTGGCCAGCGAATTTGTGAACAATCGCTTGGCGCGATGACCTCCAATTGACAGAAGACAGTTTGATTGGCTAGATATATGACACGCGGGACGTGTTGTGTCACGCGTGCGGCTTCTCTGTAGGCCGATGTTCAGGCCTGATCGAGGGGGCGGGTGAGCTGGTGAACACCCCAATCGGTGCTCCGACCGCCGAACGCTCCAAGATCGCGCACGCGATCCGGGTGCTGGCGGTGCCGATCCTGCTCGGCTGGATCGCGCTGACCGTCGTCACCAACGTCTTCGTCCCGACGCTGGAGAAGGTGGGCGAAGCCCACACCGTGTCGATGAACGCCCACGACGCGCCGGCATTCATCGCGATGCAGCGCGTCGGCGCCAACTTTCGAGGAGTTCGACTCCGACAGCAACGCGATGGTCATCCTCGAGGGCGACAAGCCTCTCGGCGCCGACGCGCACCACTACTACGACGAGCTGATCAAGAAGTTCCGGGCCGACACCGCGCACGTCGAGCACGTCGCGGACTTCTGGAGCGATCCGCTGACCGCGTCGGGCGCGCAGAGCAACGACGGCAAGTCCGCGTACGTGCAGCTCTATCTGCGCGGGAACATGGGCGAGACGATGGCCAACGAGTCCGTCGCCGCCGTGCGCGACATCATCGCCGAGACCCCGGCCCCGCCGGGGGTGAAGGCCTACGTCACCGGCGGCGCGGCGCTGAACGCCGACCAGCGCGTCGCCGGCGACAAGGGAGCGGCCAAGGCCACGGTCGTCACGCTCGTGGTCATCGCTGCTCATGCTGCTGTTCGTCTATCGCTCGATCGCCACCATGGTCCTGATCCTGTTGATGGTGTTCGTCGAACTCGGCGCCTCCCGGGGGATCGTCGCGTTCCTCGGCAACACCGGCGTCATCGGCTTGTCGACGTTCGCGACCAGCCTGCTGACGCTCATCGCGATCGCCGCGGGCACCGACTACGCGATCTTCCTCATCGGCCGCTATCAGGAGGCGCGGGGAGACGGCGAGGACCGGGAAACCGCGTACTACACGATGTTCCACGGCACCGCCCACGTGGTGCTGGGCTCGGGCCTCACCATCGCCGGCGCACTGCTGTGCCTCAAGTTCACCCGGCTGCCGTGGTTCCAGACGATGGCGGTGCCGTGCGCGGTCGGCATCCTCGTCGCCGTCATCGCCGCGCTGACGCTGGGCCCGGCGGTGATCGTCATCGGCAGCCGATTCGGCCTGTTCGAACCCAAACGCGCGATCAATTCCCGCGGGTGGCGCCGGGTGGGTGTCGTGGTGGTGCGGTGGCCGGGGCCGATTCTGGTCGCGACGATCGCGCTGTCGCTGGTCGGACTGCTCGCCCTGGCGGGCTACAAGGTCGACTACGACGGACGCCACTTCCTGCCCGCCGACACCCCCGCCAACATCGGATACGACGTCGCCGACCGGCACTTCGACGCCGCCCGGATGAACCCCGAACTGCTGATGGTCGAAAGCGACCACGACCTGCGGAACTCGGCCGACTTCCTGGTGATCGACAAGATCGCCAAGGCGCATCTTCCGCGTGCCCGGCATCGCCCGGGTGCAGACCATCACCCGCCCCGACGGGCAAGCCGATCGAACACACGACGATTCCGTTCCTGCTCAGCATGCAGGGCACCACCAACCAGCTGAACCAGAAGTACAACCAGGACCGGATGGCCGACATGCTGGTGCAGGCCGACGAGATGCAGAAGACCATCGACACGCTGGACGAAGATGTCGGCTCTGACCGAGCAGATGGCCGCCATCACCCACTCGATGGTGGCCAAGACCAAGGACATGACGGTCGACATCGCCGAATTACGGGACCACATCGCCAATTTCGACGACTTCTTCCGGCCGATGCGCAACTACCTCTACTGGGAACCGCACTGCTTCGACATCCCGGTCTGCTGGTCGCATCCGGTCGATCTTCGACACCCTCGACGGCGTCGACACTGCTGACCGACGACATCCAGGCGCTGGTGCCCGATCTGGAACAGCTCGATTCGCTGATGCCGCAACTGGTCGCGCTGATGCCCCAGCAGATCGAGACCATGAAGACGATGAAGAAGATGATGCTGACGATGTATGCCACGCAGAAGGGCATGCAGGATCAGCAGGCGGCGCAGCAGGAGAACTCGAGCGCGATGGGCGACGCGTTCGACGAGTCGATGAACGACGACTCGTTCTACCTGCCGCCCGAGGTGTTCGACAACGCCGACTTCAAGACGCGGCATCAAGAACTTCATCTCGCCGGACGGCAAGTCGGTGCGCTTCATCATCGAGCATGAAGGCGACCCCGCCACGCCGGAGGGCATCGCCCACATCGACGCCATCAAGCAGGCGGCCAAGGAAGCCATCAAGGGCACCCCGCTGGAGGGTTCCACCGATCTATCCTCGGCGGCACCGCGGCCACCTACAAGGACATGCACGACGGGTCGAACTACGACCTGCTGATCGCCGGAATGTCCGCGGTGGCACTGATTTTCATCATCATGCTGATCATCACGCGAAGCGTGGTGGCGTCCGCGGTGATCGTCGGGACCGTGCTGCTGTCGCTGGGCACCTCGTTCGGACTCTCCGTACTCGTCTGGCAGCACCTCCTCGGTATCCGGCTGCACTGGATCGTCCTGGTGATGTCCGTGATCCTGCTGTTGGCGGTGGGGTCCGACTACAACCTGCTTGCTGGTGTCCCGGTTCAAGGAGGAACTCCACCACGGGCTGAAGACGGGCATCATCCGCGCGATGGCGGGCTCCGGTTCGGTGGTGACCTCGGCGGGCCTGGTATTCGCCGCCACCATGGCGTCGTTCGTGTTCGGCGACCTGCTCAGCATCGCGCAGGTCGGCAGCACCATCGCGCTCGGGCTGCTGTTCGACACGCTGATCGTTCGGTCGTTCATGACGCCGTCGATCGCCGCGCTGCTGGGGCGATGGTTCTGGTGGCCGCAGATCGTGCAGACGCCTGCGTCCAAGCGCCGGCTCGAGGCTCTCAGGTCTTAGAGCTAACCGCCCGGACTACGGGCTGCGCACTACGGACTAGGGGTTTCCAAGGGTCCGCTCCACGGCTTCAGTCGGAAGTCTGGGATGCGACAGCCGCTCACCAGGACCGGCCGCGACGCATCGCGGGAGTTAGATCATCGGCGTTTCATCTGTGCGAGGCAGTTCCGAATCCGACACCGACCTTGCCGCACGCTTCACTCGCGACGCAGTTCAATATTTCGACGTATTGTCGCGCATCGCGCGTCGGCTGACCCGAAACAAGGCGGACGCCGAGGATCTGGTGCAGGACGCCTTGTTACACGCGTACGCGGGATTTCGGCACGTTCCAGGAGGGGACCAACCTCAAATCGTGGCTCATCCGGATTCTCTACAACCGATGGATCAGCACGCACCGTGCAGTAAAGAGCCGACCGCCGGAGTTCTCCGTCGGCGCAGTCACTGATCAGGATCTGGCTTTTCACCCGTCCCGCCAGCCCGCGGGCTCGCGCTCCGCCGAAGTGGTGGCACTGGACATGCTGTTCGACAACGAGATCAGGGCTGCGATGGACACGCTGCCGGAGGGGTATCGAGAAGTGTTGTACTTCACCCTCGTGCAGGGATACACGTCCGCCAGAACCGCAGCACATCTCGGTCTCCCGATGGGAACCGTGATGTCACGGCTGTCGCGCGGTCGACAACGGCTGCGTATCGCACTTGCGCCTCATCACGGACGGTCAACTCACTCCCGGGCGGAGTTCTCGATGATGATGTCGCAGGCCGTCTCGTAGAACGCGCTGATAAGAGTCGAGAACGAGAGCTCGAAGGGATAGATCATGTGCACGTCGAGCGGCTCCAGGTGCCAGTCCGGAAGCACGGACACGAGCGTGCCGTCTTTGAGTTCGGTGGTGCAGATGATCTGGGTGGGCATCGCACCGATGCCGAGCCCCTCCAGGATGTACTGCTTGCACACCTGAAAGTTGTTGGCGCGCGCCCGCACCGGGGGCGACAGTTCGTGTCGCCGCTTGTTCTTGGCCACCGTGAGCTTGCGTGGGCCCGCGAATCCGAAGTCGATGAACGGCAGGCTGTCCAGCTGCGTGGGGTCGGTGATCGGTTCGGGCTGCCGCTCCACGAAGCCGGGTGACGCACAGAGAAACAGTTCGAGGCTGAACACTCTGCGCGCGATCAGCGTCGAGTCCTGCAGCGGCCCAGTGCCGAACACCACGTCGAACCCGTCCCTGATCGGGTCGACCATGTTGTCCACCAACCGGATGTCCAACCGCGAGTGGGGATATCGCTGCAGAAACGTGGCGCCGACGCGCGACGCGTAGTCGATGCCGACGAATACCGGTATCGCCACCCGCAACTCGCCCTGTGGCTCCTGCTTGCTGCCTTCCACCACGGCGCGCACGCCGTTGGCCTCGGTCAGGATGTTGACCGCGTGGACGTAGACCTCCTCGCCGAGGTCGGTCACGGTCAGCTGATGGGTGTTCTTGCGCAGCAGTTTGATGCCGAGGTCGGACTCCAGTTTCGTCAGCTTGCGGCTGACGGTCGATTTGGGCATGCCGAGCAGTGCCGCGGCCTTGGACAGGCTGCGGGTCTCCACCACCTTGCCGAACACCAGCAGGGCGTCGAGGTCGAAGGGCAGGTTCTGCTCCACTGCTGTTCCAGTCTCCTCTCGATTCGCGGCTTGTTCCAAATATGCAACAGGGTGTTGCATGTCTGCATCTGTTTTGGCCATTTCGGCGGTTGTAGCGTCAGCGCCGAGGAGGGCCTCATGAGTCACGACAGCCTGGTGACCAAACCCGCAAGCGGACATTGGACCGACGCGTATCCCGAACTCGGCCGCGGCCCGGTGTCGCTCGAAGACTGTGTTTCCGAGGATTTCTACGAAAAGGAACGCGAACACGTCTTCAGAAAGACCTGGCTCTACATGGGCCGCGTCGAGCGTGTTCCGAAGTCGGGTAGTTATTTCACCCGCGAGCTGAGGTTCCTCAACACCTCGATCATCATCGTGCGGGGCAAGGACGACGTGATCCGCGCCTTCCACAACATCTGCCCGCACCGCGGCAACAAGATGCTGTGGGAGGACGACCCGTTCGAGGAGGTACAGGGCCGCGCTCCGCTGTTGTACTGCCGCTTCCACGGCTGGCGCTACAAGCTGGACGGCTCGCTGCACTCGGCCACCCGCAAGGATCTACTGCTGGACTTCGACGCCGACAGCTGTCAGGTGCCGGCCATCCAGTGCGAGGTGTGGGAGGGCTTCATCTTCATCAACCTCAACCCGCACAACACCGAGACGGTGCGCTCCTTCCTCGGTGAGCTGGCGCACGACATCGAGGGCTATCCGTTCGAGGGTCCACACCAGGTCTACAAGTTCAAGGCCGAATTGCAGTGCAACTGGAAGATATTCCTCGACGGCTTCGCGGAGAGCTACCACGGGCCGTATCTGCATGCGTCCTCGTTCGGCGCTCTGACCGCGGAGGCCAGAGATGCGTTCGATCAACCGAACCCGTTCACCGACGCATTGGGCTACCAACTCAAGGGCCCGCATCGGATGTTCTCGTTCTCCGGTGAGCCGTCACAGAAGACGCCGTACTCCAAGCCGATCGAGTGCGTATTCGAGGCCAGCGCGGCCGGACCCTGGAATAAGCGGATCGACAGGGGGCCGATGCCGCCGGGGATCAATCCCACCCGGTCGGAAAAGTACGGCTTCGACTCCTACCAGTTCTTCCCCAACTTCGTGCTGATCTTCGGTGCGTCCGGTTTCACCGTGCACACACACTGGCCCACCGGTCCACATTCGCACATCTTCGAAACGGAGGCGTACTACCAGCCGCCCACGTCGCACAAGGAGCGACTGGGCCAGGAGCTGACGATGACGTTCCTCAACGACATCATCCTGGAAGACGCCAGTCCGTCAGAAGGCCTGCAGGCCATGCTCAACAGCGGCGCCCTCACGCATTTCACGATGAACGACGAGGAGATCCTGCTTCGTCATTTGCACAAGACGGTTGCCGACTACGTCGAGGCGGGGGCGGGGCGCGATGAGTGACCTTCTGCCGCCTGAATTCTCGCAACTCGAACACCTCGTCGGGGAATGGGCGATCGAGGATGGTCACGAACGCTACGTGAAGCGTGTGAACAGTTCGATGGACGAGATCAAGGCGTTCTACGACGAGGTGTTCCCGTACGCCGAGGAAGCAGTCACCTACATCGACAAGTTCGACTACTCCGAACCGCTGCCCGATGACGTCGCGAACCTGCGCAACCTCCTCTACTCGCTGATCACCGTCTCATTGGCGGTGGAGCTGTGGAAGCAGCCGCGGGTAAAGCATTCGGCCAACACGATTCTCACGAGAGTGAGCTGACAGCAATGGGACTTACCTCCGCGCAGCTGGACATCGTCGATCTCACCCCGAGGATCGGAAGTGAGATCAGGACCGATCTCGACACGCTGCTCAGCGGCGACGAGGCTCAGAACATCCGGGCGACGCTCGAACAGCGCGGCGTCGTCTTCTTCCGGGGTCTCGACATCGCAGACGATCAGCAGGTCGCTATCGCCAAGACGCTCGGCGCCATTCCCGAGAACGAGGGCCAGGGCGGCATTTACAAGATCTCGCTCGACAAGAACGTGAACCAACGGGCCGAATATCTGAAGGGCTCGATGTTCTGGCACTTCGACGGTTCGCTGCAGCCGTACCCGAACCTGGCCACGCTCCTGCATGCGATCAAGCTGTCGGACACCGGGGGAGACACCGAGTTCTGCAACACCTACGCGGCCTATGACGACCTGCCACAATCCGACAAAGAGCTGATCGCGGACCTTCGCGTCGTGCACAGCGCCGAGCGGTCGCAGTACTACGTCCGTCCCGAGATGAGCCACGACGAGATCACGTTCTGGCAGAAGTCACCGACCAAGGCCTGCCCGATCGTGTGGACGCATCAGTCGGGGCGAAAGTCGCTGTTGCTCGGTGCCACCGCGGATTACGTGATCGGAATGCCGGTCGAGGAAAGCCGCGCCCTTCTTGCCCGGCTGCGTGATTGGGCGACCCAGCCGCAGTACGTCTACCGGCACGAGTGGCAACCCGGCGACCTGCTCATCTGGGACAACACCGGCACCATGCACCGGGTGCTGGAGTATCCCGTCGACAGTGGCCGCCTCATGCACCGCACGATTCTGGCGGGCGAAGAGCCACTCAATTGAAGCTCGGCATCGCGACGCCTGTCGTCACCAATGTCGCGGGCGCGGCGCTGACGTGGGAGAGGGACGCCACGATCGAAGACATCGGTCGCGTCGCCGAAGCCGCCGATCGCCTCGGCTACCACCACCTGACATGCAGCGAGCACATCGGCATGCCCGCCTCGGAGGCCGGCAGGCGGGGCGCCCGGTACTGGGATCCCCTCGCCACGTTGGGTTATGTTTCGGCCCGCACCAAGCAGATCCGGTTGGCCACCATGACTCTGGTGCTCGGGTATCACCATCCGCTCGAGATCGTAAAGCGTTATGGGACCTTGGATCACGTCAGCGGCGGCCGCGTGATTCTCGGTCTCGGAGTCGGCTCGCTCAAGGAGGAGTTCGATCTGTTGGGCGCGCCGTTTGACGACCGGGGCGTCCGTGCCGACGACGCGCTGCGGGCACTGCGCGCAGCCCTGCCCACCAACGAGCCGTCATACGACGGTGAGTTCTATTCGTTCAGCGGGCTGACCGTCGACCCGTGCGCGTTGCAGGCACACATGCCGTTCTGGATCGGCGGGCGCACCAAACGCTCGCTGCGGCGCGCGCTCACGCTCGCCGATGGTTGGTGTCCGTTCGGGGTCGAGCTCGCGACCGCCGCCGAATGGCTGCAAGCGCGCGACGTTCCCGCGGGCTTCGAGGTGGTGTTGGCTGCGGACCGCCCGCTCGACCCCGTCGGAAATCCGGCCGCCACTCAGGAAACGCTCGAGGCGATGGCCGCGGCGGGCACCACGATCGTGTCGGCCAGGTTCGTCCATCACTCGCTCGAGCACTACCTCGAACAGATCCACGCACTGGTCGAACTGCACCGGTGAGCACGACAGCCTCCTGCCACGCACCGCCAGAATTGGCCCAGACAAATGTGAGGCGAGTGGACCACGTACCTAGTCCAATCGGCGCGTACCGTCGGGCTAGTGCGTATTTACCTCGCCGGTGCCTCCGGCGTCATCGGCAGCCGGCTCATACCCTTGCTCGTGGATGCGGGTCACACCGTCGGCGCGATGACAAGGTCGTCCAAGAACGCGAGCCGGCTCGCGGCCGCGGGCGCCGAGCCCATCGTCTGTGACGTCTTCGATCGCCAGGCGCTGACTGCTGCCGTCCAAGCGTTCTCGCCCGACCTCGTTCTCCATGAACTGACGGATCTTCCCGATGCTGCCGAAGACCTGCCGAAGGCCAGGCTGCTCAACGCCCGGATACGGTCGGAGGGCACCCGCAACCTCATCGACGCGATGAACGGCCTGGACGCGCCGAAGATCGTGGCCCAAAGCGTCGCGTGGACAATGGATCCCGGCCCCGAAGCCGACGCGGTGGTCACCCTCGAGGAAGCGGTACTCGCCGCGAACGGCGTTGTCCTTCGGTACGGGTTTTTCCACGGCCCCGGCACGTACTGGGAGAACGAATTGCCCCCGGCGCCACGGGTGCAGATCGACGTCGCCGCGGCTCGAACCCTCGAGGCCCTCGACGCGCCATCGGGCATTCTGACGGTGGTCGATGACTGAACCGATGAACATATGTGTCTTCCTCTCCGCTGCCGACCTCGACGAGCGCTACACCGAGTCGGCCCGTGAGTTCGCCCAACTCATCGGCAAGGGCGGCCACACCCTGGTGTGGGGCGGGTCTGATACCGGCCTGATGAAGGTCGTCGCCGACGGCGTACGCAGCAGCGGTGGACGGCTCGTCGGGATCTCGGTGACCTTTCTGCGGTCCTGGGCCAGGAAGGACGCCGACGAGTTGGTGGTCGCCGATGACCTCGCTCAACGAAAAGCGTTGATGCTCAGCCGATCCGATGCAATCGTCGTGATGGCCGGCGGCCTGGGAACGCTGGACGAGGCGACTGACATTCTCGAGCAGAAGAAGCACGGCCTGCACGGCAAGCCGGTGGTGCTGCTCAACACGGCGGGCTTCTATGGCGGTTTGGCAATCCAGCTCCGGCGGATGGAGGACGAGGGTTTTCTGCCGGTGCCCCTTGACGACCTCGTCTTCATCACCGGCGACGGTGCCGACGCGATGGCTTACCTGCAGCAGGCCGTGGAAGCGCTAGGAATAAGGCAGTGTCAGCGCACAGCCACGAGCCGCTCCACTTCGCGCAAATCGTAGGGCGCGCGCAGACCGAGGATCAGGTGATCGGCTCCCGCGTCCACCAGGGCACGCATCAAATCCGGTTCCGCCCTTTCGATCCAGGCCGTGCGCTCGATCTCACGGGGATCTCTGCCGAGCTCTGCGCACCACCGGTCGATGACGGCGTTTTTCGCCAGGATCGTTTCGGCCCCGCCGTAGCCGTTCCACATGTCCGCGTGCTCGGCCACCAGGCGCAGCGTTCGCCGTTCTCCGTTGCCCCCGACCAGGATTGGCAGGCGGCCCATGGGCCCCGGCTCGAGCAGGCCGAGCCTGCGCCGGATGCGCGGCAGCGCCTCGGCGAGGGCGTCCAGCCGCTGCCCGGGGGTGCGGACTGGGTAGCCGTACTCGACCTCGTCCCTGTCCATCCATCCCGATCCGATGCCCAGGACGGCCCGGCCGCCGGACAGATGATCGAGTGTGCACGCCATATGCGCAAGGAGGTCCGGGTTGCGGTAGCCGCCGCCGGTCACCAGCATGCCGATCTGGGTCACGCTCGATGTCGTCACGGCCATCGCCGCCAGCACCTGCCAGCCCTCGAAGTGCGATTCATCCGCAGCGCCATAGAGCGGGGGGAAGAAGTGGTCCCACGTCCACAGGCTGTCGACACCGAGTTCATCGACGCCCTGCCAACCCGCTCTCAGCGCGGCCATCGTCGAGTTCTGCGGATGAATCTGCACGCCGACCTTCATGGCCAACATTGTGGCTATGCGGGCGCCGACACCATCAGGCGGTGCCCGCCGCCGTCATCTCGGCCGGTACATCGTCGCCTGCGTGGCGATGCAACCAGGACGCGATGTTGCGGACATAGTCCTTGTAGACCGCCAGTCGCAACGGGTCGGCCTTGATCTCACCGCCCTCTGGCTCGGTCACGAATGAGGGCGCCCCGCGGTCGAGATCCCAGTTGTAGTCGGCGAAATGGTGAAACGTCGAAGCGGCCAGCGCGCGTCCCATCGACCGGCCGTCCGCCGTCGGCTCCCCATCCAGCACGACGGCAAGGGCGAAGCGGCGGCCACTCGCGGTGCTACGGCCGTGGGCCAACACGGTGGCGCACGGGACGCAGGCCGACACCGCGCCCTCATGCGGATGCGCGGGGAACCATTCGATGCGCCCGCTGTCGGTTCCGGGGGTGCGCAGCAGTTCGTGCACCGGTTCGTCGGCGAAGACCGGCTGGTAGTCGCCGTTGGCACCGGAGTGGTAGTTGGGCCAGGAGATGGTCGGGGTGTCCTGGTCGTCGCGCATCCTGCTGGGGTCGGGGTTCTTCTCGTGGAAATGGTTGACTTCGCCCAATGATCCGAGTCCGAGCAGGCAGCTGCCCAAGTCCTGGTGGTCCCGTGCGGTCAGCACTCCGCCGCCGTTCTCGCGGAACCGCACGATGGCCTGGGTCTCGGCCGTCGGTGAGGCCGTCGCCGACGTCGACGGCCATCAGCCACAGCTGGTCGTAGTCGAGCTCGTCGAGGCGACTCAGGATCGGGTCGTCGTCGCCGTGGACGGCACGATTGCGGGCGGTCACGTCGTGTCCGGCGGCCCTCAGCTCGTCGGCGAGCAGCGAGAAGCGGGTGATGTCCCAGTCGTCGTCGTGTTCGGTGATCGTCGTCTGCAGCAGGATCTTCGACATCGGAATCTCTTCTCGGTCAATGAGTCTCGGCCGGAACGCGGCGGTCACGGCGCGCTTCCAGTTCGTCGTCCTCGACGAGAACGAGCATGGGCTGGCCCGGATCGCACAGCATGGTCACGAGAAAGCGGACCTTGACGTCGTCGCGGGCGTTTCCGTCCTGGTAGTGGATGACGTCGCCGCCAGGTTCCCAGAACGGCTCTCCGGCCTTGACGACGCGAGGCGCCTCGCCCTCGAGTTCGAACAGCATCTCGCCCTCCAGCACGTAACCGAAGGCCGGGCCACCCGGGTGCCGGTGCGGCGGGGCGCCGGGATCGCCGGGGCCGTACTCGATGACGACGGTCATCGCGTGGGCGCCATGGGGAATGAAGGGTGGTTCGACCTCCTGCACGACGGTCAGTGCCGTCTGCCAGGAGTTACTACGAGGTTGCGATGCTGCCGATTCGCTGGCCATGGGTTTCCTTCGCTTGCTGTTCGCGGGTACACACAGAAGACCGGACAGGGTCTGGTTTTGTGACAGGCCGCTGCTACCTAGCTATAACGTCGACGCGCTGTCACAGATTCGGCAGCTCTCCGGTCTTTAGTTGCGACTGGATGGCTACTGGTGGCTGTGCAGCGCAACGAGAAAGGTCTCGACATGAAGATCGTCGTCATCGGGGGAACCGGTCGGGTGGGGTCCAAGGTCGTTCATCTGCTCGATGAGCACGGACACAATGCGATTGCCGCTGCGCCCAATACCGGGGTGAACACCATCACCGGCGAAGGTCTGGCCGAAGCCATGGCAGGCACGGACGTGGTGGTGGACGTCTCCAACTCACCGTCACTCGACGGTGATGCCGCAAAGGAGTTCTTCAACACGGCGACGCCGAACATTCTCGAAGCGGAGCGGGCCGCAGGCGTCGGCCATCACGTTGCGTTGTCGGTAGTGGGCACCAAGGAGCTCGCCGACGGACGCGGCTATTTCCAGGCGAAGCTGGCCCAGGAAGAGCTGATCGCGAAATCCGGTATCCCGTACTCGATCGTGCACGCCACGCAGTTCTTCGACTTCGTGAGCGGCATCGCCGATCAGGCCACCGACGGGGACGTCGTCCGCGTGGCACCCGCGTACTTCCAGCCGATGGCGACCGCCGACGTCGCCGAGGCTGTCGCGATCGCCGCGGTCGGCGCGCCGCTGAACGGCATCCGTGAGGTGGGTGGCCCCGAGCGTTACCGCCTCGACGAACTCATCAGGAAAGCGCTGGCCGCGCACGACGATCCCCGCACGGTCGTCGCGGATCCGGCGGCCGGTTACTGGGGCGCCCCGGTCGGCGAGTACACCCTGACGCCGGGTGAGGGCGCCACCCTGTTCGAGACACGCTTCGAGGACTGGATGCTCGAGACGGCATCAGCCAAGTAGTCAAGCGGAAGCCGACAGGGCCTTTCGGTCCTCGTCGGCGAAGGTGTCCTCCAGCTGCAACGGCGAATAGTCGATATCGATCTCGGCAAGCGGACGCCCCCGCGCGCTACCTATCGTTCCGAGCCGTCGCATTCCCTTGTCGCTCGCGTACTCCATGAACTCGTCCATGGTCAGGTTGAAGGGAATCTCGTCGTAGAGGGCGAAGGTGTCGTCGGTGTTGCGCAGGGCCAACGGGATGAGCTCGCCCATGCGGGTTTCGAACACTGTCCAATTGGCATCGTCGGCGGCGACGTGGCGCCTGCACGTGAAGGTGCCCCACGCCATGTGACGGCGCTCGTCGTCGCCGATGCGCCGCACCAACTCCTGCATGCCGGGAAGAATGCCACGGTCGATGCAAATCCGGTGCCACGCATAGTATCCCGTCAAGGCCATCATGCCCTCGATGACGTGGTTGTACGTTGCGGAGGCCCGAATCTGGGCCGCCGGTGAGGGATCCGTCGACAAGGCGTCGAGCGATTCCGGAAGTTCTTCGTAGAACATCTGCCGGTAGGACGGCATGTCGTCGAGGTAACCCTGGAGGTCGTCGGTCAACCCAACCGCGTCGAGCCACATCCGGAACACCTGGGTGTGTTTGGCCTCTTCGAACGCGAACTGCGTCAGGTACATCTCGTCGCCCAGCCGGCCTTCGGCTCGCATGGCCGCCATGAAGGGCTGGATGTCCTGGGTGACCGCTTCCTCACCCGCGATGAACTGGGCACACAGCCGGGCGGCCCAGTCGCGTTCGAGTTCTGTCATCGCCTCCCAGTCGGCGCGATCGCGAGAGAAGTCGATTTCGGCCGGATCCCAGAACTTGGCGTTGCCACCGGCGAACAACTTCAACGGCAGGCTGTCCCAGTTGAGACCACCTGCGGCGAGTGAGTTCGAACGTGTCCGTGTCATTCCGATGACCTCCTACGGTCGTCGCTGAGGGCTGGCGCGAGCACCGGATGCCCATACTAGTGTGAGCCGCCTCACAATCAACCGTCGCGTCGTGACGCCGATCTGCGCTCGCCATCTCCGGTAGCCGCGCTGCGCGGCGAAGGCGCCGATGACCGCGGTCACACACCAGACCGCGATCGCGGCGTAGGCCAGTGGCGATGACATGTCGCCGACAGACGCGCCAAGCGCCGTGTAGACGAACGCCCGTGGTGCCGACCCGATGAACGCGCCGACGGCTATCTGCCACAACGGAACTCCGAACGCCCCGAATGCGTAGGACGCGAGCGCATCCGAGACGCCGGGGATGAACTTCTGGGCGACGACCGCCCATAGTCCGCGCCGTTTGATCAGTCGATCGAGACGGTCGGCACGGTCGGTCCCCAAGAGTGCTCGCGCGCTGTCGCGGCCGGCGTGCCTGCCGACGAGGCCGGTGATGGTCGCCGTGCCGACGGTCGCGCCCAGCGTCACGAACAGCCCGAGCACGGGCCCGAAGAGCAGGCCACTGCCCGCCGCCAGGATCGGGCCCGGCACGAAGATGGCGCCCAGAAGCGCGGACACGACGACGTAGGCGAGCGGCGCGGCGGGGCCCGTCGCGGCGACGGTGCGCCGAACGTCCTCGACATCGACGACGCGGGTGACCGCGACGAGGTAGAACAGGCCGAGCAGGAACGCGGCGAACAGCGCGAGGCGCACGATGTGGCGTCGTCGAGACATGGCCGGCGACGCGTCGGCCTCGCTCATGTCATCGGCCACTCAGGGCCGGCAGCACGCGATCGGTCAACAATTGCACCGACTTCCACGCCTCATCGATCGGCATGGCGCCGACGAGCGGATGCAGGACGACATGATCGTCGGGATTAGTCTCTGACGTCGGCGACCAACTCGTCGGGTGTCATGAACCGGTATCGCCCGGCCGCTCTGACGTCGTCGACGGTTTCGATGGTCTCGGTGCCGTGCATGAACGAGTGCACCCGGCCGCCGCCCCACCCGGAGTAGACGCGGGCTTCCCACAGGTAGTGCTCGCCAAGCTCCGCCCAGGCCTGATCGGGATCCTCGTGCAGAAAGACCATGCCGCGACTGCGGGCGGCGGGCATGACGACGACCGGGTGGTGTCCCGCCTCGGCGCACAGTTCGCGGTAGTAGTCGGCCACATCGGGCAGGTGGCTGGGCAGGTTGAGTGGCAGTCCGTACTTCGCGGCCCGCCGCGCGGTCGCGCGGACACCGCCGCCGACGAAGATCATCGGGTGCGGGCGTGTCAGCGGGGCGGGGGTGAACGTCGCCGACGACCACAGCGACGTCAGCGTCTGCAGCAGGTCGTCCATCAGCCGTCCGCGCTCCTCGAACGGCGTTCCGAACAGCTCGTATTCGACTGGCCGGTAGCCCAGGCCGATCGTGACGATCAAGCGTCCACCGCTCATGGTGTCGACCAGGGCGATGTCCTCGGCGAGGCGCACCGGATGCCAAAGCGGCCCGAGGGCGCAGTCGACGCTGGCCATGACCCGTGTGGTGCGGGCCAGCAAGACACCGGCGGTCAGGATGGGGTTGCAGCTCCAGCCGTGGCCGCTCGCATGGTGCTCGTCGATGCTGACGGCACTCACCCCTCGCGTCTCCGACCACGAGCTGAGTTCCAGGGCCGCCTGGATGCGGTCGCGGCGATCGGCTGGGTTTTCTTGTGGGGCAGCGAAATTGAATCGAAGAATTGCCATCGTCATGACGTCGTGGATGCCCTTCGGTCACTGGCTGGTTGACGCGCCGTCGACGATGAACAGCGCGCCGCTGGTATAGGAACTCTGCTCGGTGCACAGAAAGGCGATGGTTGATGCGACCTCACCGGGAGTTCCCAAGCGGCCGAGGGGAATGCGGGCGAGTTCGGCGTCGATGATCTCCGGCACCGTCTGGGCGATCTCGGTCATCGGGGTGTCGATCACGCCGGGCACCACCGCGTTCACGCGGATATTGCGCGGTGCCCACTTGACCGCGAGATTGTGGGTGAGGCTGGCGATTCCGGCCTTGGCCGCGCCGTAGCCGGGGACCATCGTGACCGCGCGCAGCGCCGACAAGGACGACAGGAAGACGACGCTTGCCCCGCCGGGGGCTGTCGAAGCGGCCAGCACCTTGCGCAGGCCCGCGGTCAACCGGTAGGGCGCGGTCAGGTTGAGGGCGACCGACGCCTCGAAGCCCGCAGGGTCGGCCTCGTTGAGCCCGCCGGGGAAGTTGGCGCCGGCGTTGTTGACCAACACGTCGAGTGTCTCTGTCGCCGAGACCAATTCATCGATCGAGCTCGGCTCGGTGAGGATGAGGCGGCGATAGGTCATCCCGGACAGATCCGTGTCGTAGTCGTCGGCGCCTGCCCTGGTGCCGGTGACCGTCACGCGAGCTCCTGCGTCGCGGAAAAGCACGGCGGTCGCATGCCCGATTCCGCTGGTGCCGCCGGTGATCAGTATCTCGGAGCCGGTGAAGTCGAAGGTCGCGCGCGCGGTCATGTGTAGTCCCCGATCTTCTTGGTCAGCCAGGCGGTTTCCCAGAAGTTGGTGCTGGCCTCGAGCAGAGCTTCGTGCGCTGCTCTTGAGCACCGCCCGCGCGCCGGCATGGTCGGGCTCCGCGTGCACCACCAGCTCGGCGAGGTGGATCGCGTGCACGGGGCGGGCCGCGGCGACGTGCTCCTGGGCCCGGGCGACGAGCCGGTCGGCGCCGACCAGGTCGAGCAGGTCGGCATTGAGTTCGTCGGGCCCGACGTCGTACAGCTCGGTGGTGGAGCGGTGGTGAAACCAGCCGGAGTAGTTCTCCCAGATCGCCCGCACATCCCACGACACCTTGCCGTAGCCCTCGCCGACCTCGAGTTCGGCGGGCAGCCTGATCTCACGCATCAGCGTGTGAACGTCGTTGCCTGCGTTCATTCCTTCGCACGGTGCGATCGTGCACATAGGCGACCGCGTCGCGCAGGCGCGTGAGCTCGGCGTCGATGCGCTCGGCACCGACGATGGGCTCGAAGTGCCCGGTGATCAGCACTTCCGGTCCCAGCTGGCGCACCCGCTCGATCGAGTCGATCGTGGTGAGCGCGTCGCGGTAACGGTCGCCGCGCATCGTGACGAGGTTCGGGATGTGGCCGAATACGGGTCCGAAGGTATTCCCGCACAGGCAGACTCGTTGCTCCGGCAACCAGACGACCATCGAGTCGGTTGTCTCGCCGCCCGGCGTTGCCAACAGTTCGATCGTGAGTCCGCCCACGTTGAGGGTGAGGCCGTCCTCCACCTCGATGTCGGCGGCCAACTCGGCCTGGGCCGGAAGCCTCTTGCCGAACCGCTTCTGGATGGCGGCGATCCCGGTGGCGAGCCTGTCGGAGAACGCGAACGCGCTGTTGCCTGCGCGGTAGGCGACCAGGCGTTCGTTGTCGTCGCGCCATTGGCGCCAGTTGGCCTGCGCGATCACCTGAGTGCCGGGATCCCGCATCGTGTCCAGTCCGCCGACGTGGTCGTAGTGGCCCTGGGTGACGATGATGTAGCGAATCGGCGCGGAGTCCACGGCATCGAAGTTGGCCCGGTGGACCTGGCTCTCGAAGCCCATGCCCGTATTGATGACGACCCGACCGTCGTCGGTGGTCAGCAGGTAGGCATTCGACAGACCCGGCGAGCACCAGATGCCCGGCGCGACCTCCTCGGCGCGTTCGGCTGCGGCCGGGGTCAGCGCATCGGCGCCGGGTCGGCTCCGGTAGATCGGCTCCGCTCATCTGTCTAATGTCCTTCGGGCCGCACGTCGAACCGTTCGAAATAGAAGGCGAACCGCGAGCGTAGTTCGTCCGGAGACACGCCGAAGTGTCTTTGCAAGTCGTAGCGCACGGAGCCGTGCTTACCGCGCGGATTGCTGTCCAGGTAACCCTGAAATGCCCTGCGGACCTTGGAGGTCAGCTCGACGCCGGCACGCGCGTAGAGGTCGTCGAGCAGATCCAGTTCGTGACCGTTGAGGTGGTGGAAGGCGATGTCCACGCTGCGCTCGGCCGAAACCAGATCCCGGTCCCGCACACACGCGCCCAGTAACCGCTCGACGCGGTCCGCCCAGTAGTCGAGGAGCCATTGCGGTTCGATGCTGCGCCGGCGCAGCCGGTCGGAGTAGGCCATCATCGTGATCGCGGACTGGATCACCGCGACGGGGTCGCGGTGGGTGAACGCCACCGTGGCGTCGGGGAACGTCGCCATCAGCGGGCCGAGTTGCTCGCAATGCTGCGGCGACTTCAGCACCCAGGTGCGGGGGCCGCGCAGGAACGTCAGCGCCTGCAGAACCTTCTTCATGTACGCCGTAGTGGCGGGTCTGGTCGAGGCCGAGGTAGTAGTCGCGCCAGCCCGGCACCCGGGCGTGCCATTCCAGCACGTAGGCCGGCGAAGTCGAGATCCAGGACCTCGACCTCCTCCTCGATCGCCTCGGGGAAGCGGTCGTGCATCGCCGCGGTGGCTGGCGCGCTGACCATCATGGCGTCGTGTTCGTTCTTCGCCCGGGTGTAGCGCGGATCGACGCCGTAGACGTCGGGGCCCTGGCCCGGGATGGGCAGTGGCTCTTGGCTTTCCCAGTAGGGCAGGGCGCGGCGGCGCGGATCCGCGGCGAGCAGGTTGACCAGATGCGTGGTGCCCGAGCGGGGCATTCCGACGACGATGAACGGCTTCTCGATCGGGATCGACTCGATCTCGGGGTGGCGCTTGAGCAGATCGGTCAGCGACAGCCTGTTGCGCAGCAGCCGCACCACACGTTGTCGCAGCGTGCCCCGGATGAGTTGGGTCAGTCCCGTCGTCGGCCTCGATCGCCCCGACGTAGGCCGCGACTCGATCCCAGAATCCGTCGGTGGCCGCGAAATCGTCGACGCCCGCCTCGGCGACGGCTTCCTCGGCCATCCGCTCGATGTCGAGGTCGACGCGACGGCTTTCGGTGTGGTCGAGGATCTGTCGCTGCACATCGGTCAGCTGGGGGGCCGTCAGATCGTCGAAACGGAGCTTCGAGCGGTCGCACTGCCCATCGATCGGTAATGTATGCCGAGCCGGACTCGCCGAACGCGGGTTGCTCGACGCGTAGTCTCCGTCGCTATGACGGGAGACGACGCCGTCCCACGCATCGACGACTGGAACCGGCTGCTCGACGGCCGGGTCGCAGTCGTGACCGGCGGGGGAGACGGCATCGGCGCAGGCATCTGCCGACTGTTCGCCCAGCACGGGGCGCTCATCGAGGTCGCCGAAATCGATCAGGGGAGCGCGGACCGCATCCGCGACGAGGTCACCGGCGCGGGTGGTTCCATCCGCAGCCACGTCGTCGACGTCACCGTCGATGACGACGTCGCCCGCCTGGCCGAGGCGGTGCTCACCGAACACGGGCGGGTCGACGTACTGATCAACAACGTCGGCGACTACCGCCCGCTGGTGCCCTTCCACCGGTCCACTCCGGAATCCTGGCAGCAGATGTACGACATCAACCTGCGTCACGTTTTCGCCGTCACGAGGGCGTTCGTGCCGTCGATGATCGATGCGCGTCGGGGCAGCATCGTCACCGTCCACTCGGTGGAGGGCATGCGCGGCTATCCCAAGGACCCCGTGTACGGCGCCATGAAGGCCGCGGCCGCGCACTTCACCACCTGCCTGGCCGTGGACCTCGGCCGACACGGCATCCGCGTCAACGGCATCGGAACGGACCTCGCGCAGACGCCGCAGGTCGACTATCTGACCGGCTACGAGGATGTCGAGGAGCTGTGGGCGTCGTGGGCGCCCGTCGGCCGCGTGGGCTGGCCCGAGGACCAGGCCCGCGTCGCGCTGTTCCTGGCATCGGACCAGTCCGCATTCGTCACCGGCCACAACATTCCCGTCGACGGCGGCACGAAAGCCGGTGGCGGCTGGCTCTTCTCGCCGCGAGAGGGCCGCTTCGTCAACCGATCGAGGCACCTGTGAACACCCCCGAGGAGATCGTCGACGTGCTGGTCGCCGGCTCGGGCGGGGGCATCGCGGGCGCCTACACCGCTGCGCGCGAAGGGCTTTCGGTGGCTCTCGTCGAGGCGACCAACCGGTTCGGCGGAACCTTCGCCTACTCCGGCGGCGGCGGAATGTGGTACCCCTGCAATCCGGTGCTCGTCCGCGCAGGCGTCGACGACACCATCGACGACGCTCTGCGCTACTACCGCAGCGTCGTCGGCGACCGCACCCCGGCCGAACTTCAGGAGACCTACGTGCGCGGCGGCGCCGCGCTGATCGAATACCTCGAGCGCGACGAGCACTTCGCGTTCAAGATCCTGCCGTGGCCCGACTACTACAGTTCAGTGCCGGGTGCCCGCACCGACGGCATGCGCCACATCGTCTCGAAGGCGGTGCCGGACAATCGGCTTGGCCGATTCCAGGGCAGGTGGGCGGTCCGCTGGACCACGAACGTCTCGGTGCGCCGCAGCCCGACCTGCTCACCGGCGGCCGGGCGCTCATCGGCCGGTTCCTCGCCGCCATGGCCGACAATCCCGCCGTGGCGGCACCACCTCAACACGAGCCTCGTCGAATTGGTCGTCGGACGACGGCCGCGTCACCGGTGCGGTGGTGGAGCACGAGGGCGACCGGCGCACGATTCAGCGCGCGTCGCGGTGTGCTGCTGGCGGCGGGCGGCTTCGAACAGAACGACGCGATGCGGGCCGAATACGGTGTTCCGGGAAGGGCGTTCGACACGATGGGCGCGCCCTGCAACACGGGCGCTGGCCCACCGTGCGGCGATCAGCGCCGGAGCGAGTATCGACCTGATGGACCAGGCCTGGTGGTCGCCGGGATTGATCCATCCCGACGGCCGCGCCGCCTTCGCGCTGTGCTTCACGGGCGGCATCTTCGTCGACCGGGCCGGGCGCCGGTTCGTCAACGAGTCCGCCGCCTACGACAGGCTGGGCCGCGAGATCATTCGCGCCATGCGTGACGGGGCACGTCGGTGAGCGTTACTGGATGGTCTACGACAGCCGTGCCGGCGAACAGCCGCCCGTCATGGCGACCAACGTGTCGTTCTCACCGACGCAGCGATATCAGTCGGCCGGGCTGTGGGTCCAGGCCGACACCCTGGACGGGCTCGCGCACGAGATCGACGTTCCGGCAGACAATCTGGCCGACACCGTCGCCGCTTCAACGAGCTCGCCGAGCGCGGCGACGACGAGGACTTCGGCCGCGGACGCGAATCCTTCGACCGGGCGTTCACCGGCGGCGAGTCGCCCCTGGTGCCGATCGACACGCCGCCCTACCGCGCGGCGGCGTTCGGGCTGTCCGACCTCGGCACCAAGGGCGGTCTGCGCACCGACGTCGACGGTCGCGTTCTCGACGCCGACCGGCCGGCCGATCCCCGGGCTCTACGCCGCGGGCAACACGATGGCGGCGGTGTCCGGTGAGACCTACCCGGGCGGCGGCAACCCGATCGGGGCGTCGCTGTTGTTCAGTCACCGTGCGGCACTGCACATGGCGAGGACATAGCGACGAAGGCGACCTATTCCGAGACGGCATTCAGTTCTGTTCGGGCCTGGTCGATTTGGTCGTACGCGTAGTTCGCAATGGCGGCGGTCGTCATCGTCTCACCCTTGCGGGCGAGCGATTCGTAGCTCTGGTCGCCGAGGGCCTCTCGTAGGTGGGCGATCGCCCTGGCGAACTGGGGCAAGGCCCCGGCAGTCAGGGGACTGAATGCGAAACCCGCGATGGTGGCCGCCGGTTCGTAATGCCCGAGCCGATCGAGGAAGGTTGCGAGGTTTGCTAAGGGGGAAACGAGAGTGCCGGTGTTGCCGGAATCGTGGATGTGGCGAATCGCGAAAGTGATGTGATCGAGCGCAGGCAACGCATCGCCGACTTCGACTTCAGCGGGGGCCAGATGGTCCGCGAGATGGGATTCGTTGTAGCGGTTGTCGCTGTCGTGAGCGATCGCCAGGCCTCGGTTCATCGCCTCAAGAGCGCGGTTGGGGTCCGCGTTTCGCCAGGCGATGCCATAGGACAACAGCGCCAACGAGAGCGTGTACGGGTTGCGCGCGGCTTCGGCGATGTCGACGAGGCCATCGGCGGCGGCGATTGCGTCGTCGTAGCGACCCGCGACCGACAATGAAATGACGAGGAGTGCCGTCGACGTTCCGTGCGCGTCGCGCCTTCGCGCAAGCCGGGCACGGCACCACTCGACTGACCGATCAGGCTGTCCAATGGCTATGTACGGACCCCCCAGGTAGACCTCGAGTCCGAAGGGGACGTCATCGCGGCCTGCGCGTATCACCGCCTGTCCGGCGTCGCCGTACCGGACGGCCTCATCGATGCGTCCTACGATCCAGCACATCGCCGCCATCGAGTACAGGAAGGCGAGCCGTGGGTGGTCGACGGCGCGGGCGGGCTCGATCAACTCTTCGACCCAGACGACGGGCTCGTAATTTTCGACGCACAAGCCGAGTAATGCCGCGTAGGTGGCGATGGTGGCGGCATCGTCGAGGTCGCCGCCGTCGGCGGCCCACCGAAACGCGGAACGCAGATTGGCCAGCTCGACGGCGAACCAGTCGTAGGCCTCCCGCTGTCGGGGGCTGTCCCAGAGCGCCACGATGTCGGTTTCCCGCCCGGCGAAGTAGAGGGCATGCGCGGCCCGCACCTCTTCGGCCGCACCGCTCGCCACGAGTTGTTCCTCGGCGAACTGGCGGATCGTTTCCAGCATCGAATACCGGGTCCGCCCGCCTGACCGCACGGCGAGCAGGAGCGACTTGCGCACCAGGGCGTCGAGCATTTCGAGGATGGCGTACTCGTCGCGGTCGTCTGATCCGGCTATCGCGCAGGCGCTTTGGAGGTCAAATCCGCCCGCGAACACCGAACAACGTTCCAGCACCGTCTTTTCGGTGTCGGCGAGAAGGTCGTAGGACCAGGCCACCGCGTGGCGCAGCGTGTGGTGGCGTTCCAGGCCGCGCCGCGAGCCGACCAGCAGCCTGAACCGGTGATCAAGACGATCACGCATTTCACTGGCGGTCATCGACGCCATCCGGGAGGCAGCCAGTTCGATGGCCAATGGAATCCCGTCCAGGCGCTGACAAATCTCGGTGACTGCGGCAGCTTCATCGCCGTCGACCATCGAGAAGCCCGGTGCAATGCCTTGAGCGCGTTCGACGAACAGACTCACCGCCGCAGAGTCGATTCCCGCTGCCGCGTCCAGAGAGCGCACCGGCCACACCTGCTCGTCGGGGACTCCGAGTCCCTCGCGGCTGGTGGCCAGGATTCGTACCGTCGCCGAGCGCGCGAGGATCGCTTCGATCAGGTCGGCGGCGGCGTCGAGAACGTGCTCGCAGTTGTCGATCACCAACAGCCGGACCCGGCCCTCCAACGCGGCGGCCACCGACTCACCGACGGTCTTACCCGGTTGCTGGGTGATGCCCAGCACCGCCGCCACCGCGTCGGGCACCGCCGCCGGATCGGTCACCGCTGCCAACTCGAAAAGCCAAACGCCGTCAGGGAACTCATCAGCCAGGTGCGCCGCGACTTCCAACGCCAGACGGGTCTTGCCGACTCCACCTACGCCGGTCAGCGTCACCAACCGATGCGTCTTGACCGCCGCTTCGATGTCGGCGACCTCGGCCTCGCGTCCGATCAAGCTGGTGGTCGCAGGCCGCAGGTTCCCGGGCGTCGTATCGAGCGCTCGCAGCGCCGGAAAGTCGGTGCCCAATCCAGGCGCTCTCACTTGGTAAACCCCGACCGGCATTGGCACATCCCGCAGCCGACGTGGCCCCAGTTCGACCAGGTCGATTCCCCTGAGCAGAACCGCCGTCGAATCGGCGACCAGGATTTGACCGCCGTGCCCGGCGGCCATTACCCGCGCTGCACGGTTCAGAACTGCTCCGAAGTAATCCCCGTCCTGTAGCTCTGCCTCCCCGGTGGCCAGCCCCATCCGCACCGGCAACTCCAGTTCGCGCTGTGCTGCTGCGGCCGCATTCACTGCGGCCGTCGGCGACGAGAACGCTGCGACCACCCCATCGCCGGTGTGCTTGAACAGGAAGCCGTCTTGCGATTCGATCGCGGTCCGAAGCACCTGGTCGTGCCTGGACAGGGCCGCCCGCATCGCCTCCGCATCGGCTTCCCACCGACGAGTCGAACCCTCCACGTCGGTGAAGAGGAACGTCACGACCCCCGAAGGCGGCTCCCCCGCGGACACTCGCACAGGATGTCACACAACGCCCTGTTCAAGGCCGCAATCGTGACGAACCTTCGAGATCGCGACTAGGTAATCCCACGCGGAGATCGGCGAGATTGCAGTGGTGCACTACTGAGCTCCTTCGCATCGCCCGCGAGGAGAGTTCCCCTCGCGGAACCCGACACCGGCCGCGGTGGGCCGATGTTTCGCCATGACCGAGGTGGAGGACGGATGATGGGTACCGCGAAGCGCATCGGTGCACGGATGACCGTGTCGATTGGCGTCGCAATGCTGGTCGTGGCGACGGTCGCGCCGGTGTCGTGCGCGTCGGCGTCGGCCGCGCCGTGTACGCGCACCCACGTCACGTGTGCGTTGATCCTGGGCGGGACCACCTGCCCGACGCCCGACGACTTCGTTGTCGAGTCTGTCAAGAACCAGTTCATCGCGCCGACCCATCCGGGCCAGGACATCGAGTACGTCCCGGTGACGACACCCGAGGAGTTATGGCCCCTCTCGGGGGTGTCCCGCCTCCTCGGGCTCGCTTTGGGGATCCACGAGTCTCTTCGGGCCTGATGGAACAGCGTGGCCGGACGAGCCGTGGTGGAAACTCTCGGGGCTCTTCGATCTGACCGCGGTCAGTCGCTGCGGGCCGGGGTGGTCGATCTGGAGGCGGCGATGGCCGAGCACCCCAACGACCATCTGGTGATCTTCGGCCTCTCGCAGGGCGCGGGCGTCGCGAAGTGGAGAAGCGGAGCTGGCCGAGCAGTATCCGGCGGGAACCAAAGCGCCCGATATCGACTTCGTCTTGGGCGGTGACCCGAATCTGCCCAACGGCGGCCTGGGTGGCCCGGTTCCCGGGCCTCTATATTCCGATCCTCGATTTGACGTTCAACGGCCCGGCGGCGACCGACACCCAGTTCGACACCGTGGAGATCAACCGGGAGTACGACGGCTTCGCCGATCTCCCGTTGTATCCGCTCAATGTCGTCTCTGCTGTTGAACGCGGTTCTGGGCATCGACGTACCTGCATACGAACTCGTTCGACGTCAGCCTGCCTGCCGATCCGACGAAGTCTCCTGCCTATCAGGGCAAGCACGGCGACACCAGCTACTACTTCTTCGAGACCCCGGATCTGCCGTTGTTCGCGCCGCTGCGCACGCTGGGGGTGGCCGAGCCGGTGATCGACGTGTTCGAGCCGTTCTTCAAGGTGATCGTGGACCTGGGCTATGACCGCAGCATCCCGGCGTGGGAGCCCACGCCGGCACGGCTTTTTCCACGCTCGACCCGGCGAAGGTGGCCGGCGATCTCGCCGAGGCGATCGGCGAGGGAATCGATAACGCTGCGGCCCTGATCGGCTTGCCACCGAAGCCGAGCGTGCCCGCGCCGGTCACTCTTGCGGCACCGGCCACCGAAGCCGAGAAAGCCGACATGTCCCCAAAGGTGAGCTTGGAGCAGCACGCCGACTCGAACCCAACGGGTGACCATCGACGCTAACGGCGACCGAAACCCAGCCGACGACGTCGATGGGAACGACGACCGAACCCGTTAGGGTAGTCGACTGACCGGCGACGCAGACCGAGCTGATGTCATCGGCGGCGGCCAATGATTCTGAGTCGTCCAGCACGGCAACGCCGAAGCTTTCGGCTAGCGACTCGACGCCGCAGCCTTCGACTAGCGACCCGGCCACCGGGACCACGGCCGCCGACTCAGCGACCACTGGATCGTCTTCAGCCTCATCAGCGTCGGACGATTCGACCTCGGCTGCCGGCGATTCCTCGGCCGGCGACTCGTCTGACGGCGCCGCCGGCGGTTCCGATTGATCTCCGGGCAGCCGTCGACCATTGCCTCGGCCCACGCGATGTGTCCTTCGAAGCCAAGCGATTTCGCCATGGCACGATAGCGATCCCGGTTAATCCCGGTAGGTAATGTCGTCGCCGCGGGCCCGGGCTTGAAGTGCGCGCAGCCGCACCAGCCAGATGTCGAGCATCGGCGAATCCCTCGATCGGCAATCAGGTTCGCCAACCGGTCGACCGCCTCTTCTGATTCGGCCAGGTCACCCTCGGCGCCACGTTCCAGCAGTGTCTCCACCAGAACGCCGGTGCCCCAAAAGCCGTAGAGAGATGTTTCCTGCCTGATGCAGCTCGTCGACGGCTTGGCGCATCACCTCAATGGCAGCATCACGGTCGCCGCGTCTGGCCGTTTCCCGGGCGGCCCATAACGTCGGTGACAGGGATGAGGAAGAGGGCGCGCTTGCACAGACATATGTCGCGGGCCTGCATCATCAATTCAAGCCCGCGTTGACGGTCGGCCGCGTCGTCCCGATTCAGCAGCCCGACTGCCAACGTGTATCGGCCAAGCCCATTGCGCGATCGCTGCTCGAGCCCGTTGGGCGGTCTGCACCGCTTCCTCGCTCACTCGCACCACGGAGGCACTGGTACGAAGCACCCCGTACTGCATTGCGAAACCGTAGGTCCAGGCGACGGCACCGGAAAGGGTCTCCGGGTTGCTTTGTCGGGCCATCGCGACGGCTTCGTTGATGTCTTGGCGCCATCCGCGACGGCCCAGCCACCACCGAGCAGTGCCGCGCCATGCCAGCGCGATCGCCAGTGGTGATCCCATTCCGAAGCGGCCGCCCTTGGCGGGATCACCGGCGGCCAGGTCGACGATGGTCTGCGACCACCGCAAGACCTCGCCGAATTAGCCGCCTCCGCCAGTTGACGAACGCCATGGCCGCCACTCCCATAACCGGGGTGGGATCGCCCATCGACTCAAGCAGCGCCATCTGTACTGATGCCAGCCGCGCCCCCTCACGTGTGCGCCCGGCGTAGAGCAAGGTCGGTGGTCAGTGCGGTCATACCGATGGCCAGCGAGACACTGTCTCCGGCCGCAGTGCACAACTCGCGCAGCTCCGCGAAGCGGCCCCGGCTGTCCTGGACCTCTCGGGCTTGCCAGTCGGTGGCGCACAGCATGGCCCTTGGGGCGATGCGCATCGACAATTGGTCGGGGTGTTCGGCGGGCAGCGCGTCGGCAATCTGGCGTGCCCGCTCCCAGCTGAGCCGGGCCGCGACGAGGGTCGCGGTTAGTGGACCATGCACCGGCGCGCATATGCCAGCCATACGCCGCATGCAGTTCGTAGGCTGCCTTGCGTGTTCGGCGATCAGTGCCGCGTTCTCGTCGGCCGACCCCGGCGCACGCTCTTGAATCGCGGCGGCCAGGCGTCGGTGCCACTTGGGCGCGATCGGATTTCAGCTGTGATTCGTAGGCCACCGCGCGGATCAGCGGGTGGTGGAAGGCGTACTCGGCGCTGGGGGTGAACCGACCTGATCGATCAGCTCCGCGCCCACTAGCTCGTCGAACACCGCATCGATGCCCAGCGCGGCCAGCAGCTTCGGCTCGAAGCGGGCTCCGATCACCGACGCGGCGTTCAACGTCTGCTTGGCTGGGGTGTCCAGGCGGTCGATGCGGGCCTCGATGGCCGCCTGCACCGTGGCAGGCACCGCGACGTCGGCGACATCCGCCTGACAGAGGTAGCGGGCGCGCTCGCCGGTCAGCACGCCACGTTGGGCTAGTTCGCGCACCATCTCTTCGGTGAAAAACGGGTTTCCCGCGGCCCGCTCGGCGATCTTCTGGCCCAGCTCGCCAACCCAGGGCTCCGACCCCAGCAGCTCACTCAGCAGCGCGGCGCTGTCCGAATCATCCAGTGGGGCAAGCGCTATCGTCTGTGCGCCGTGCACCACTTCGACGCTACCGTCATATTCGGGGCGAGAGGTGATCAGCACCATTGATGGGGTGGTGCGGGATGACGCTGAGGAAGTCGGCGATCATCGACTCGCTGACCGCATCGATCCAGTGCGCGTCCTCGATGAGGAACAGCGCTGGTTCGCTGCGGGCCAGCGTCCTCGGTGTTGATCAGCGCGGTCAACCGGCGCCGACGGGCATCCGGGTCGATGGCGGGCAGCGGCGCATCGGTGTCGGCGATGCCCAGCAGATCATCGAGCAGCAGCAGATCCTGCGGGTCGGCGACCGTCATTTTTTTCCCGAACCCGAGCGCGCGCGGCCCTGCCCTCCGGGTGGCCGAGATCGCCGGTCCCAGCCGGCGGCAAGGAGGCCACCGCCTGGAAAGGGAATGTCCCGGGCGTGGGCTTCGCAGAAGGTCCACACCACCTCGACCCGCCGCGACCGGCCGCCACCGCCGCCGTCTCCCGGGCCGTCCGGCTCTTGCCGATGCCCGGCGGTCCGATCACGTTCACCACACCACCGCGGCCACTGATCGCGCGGTCCACCATGGCGTCGAGGGCCGCCATCTCCCAGCGCCGACCGACCAAGCCCGCCTCCGTGTGCCTGACCCGCCCATCCCGCTGGCCGATCCCCATCAGTCGGCGCGCGGGGCGCCGGATCGTCGGCTCCCTTGATGCGCACCAACTCCGGTTCACCCAGCATCACGGTGTGCTCGACCAGCCGCGCGGTCGACTCCGACAGCATCACCCCGGCCGGGGGCGCCACCGATTCCATCCGCTGTGCCATTCCCGACAGTGCTCGCCGGTCGCGGCGTAACCCAGCGACCCCGAACCGATCTCACCGGCGATGACTCGACCCGAATTCAGTCCCACCCATACTTGCAGCGCCACCTTGTCGCGGCGCTGAACCTCGTTCGCCAACCGCTTCATCCTCGTCCTGGATGGCCAGGGCGGCCACACACGCCCGAAAAGCGTGGTCCTCCAAGGCTGTTGGGGCGCCGAAGATCGCCATCACGCCGTCGCCGGTGTACTCCACGGTTCCGCCATAACGGCGCAGTACTGCCGCCGATCGCTCCACGACTTCGGTGATGATTTCGCGCAGCCGTTCCGTGTCCAGGGTGGCTGCGATGTCCATCGAACGCACTACGTCGGCGAACAGCACCGTCACCTGTTTGTACTCAGCCGAACGGGTTACCTGCCCGAGCCGCGCGCCGCACTCGCTACAGAACTTGCCTGTCGAACTGGAATGCGCGCCGCAGGAACCACAGACCAACCCCGTCACGGTCAGCCCACCGTCGCCATTCCCCGCTGAGCCCCACGTCAATATCGTTTCACCGCTGCCTGACGATGTCCGACTTTATCGCAGGTCCAATCAGTCATCGGAAGTTGCCGATTCCGCCGTCGACGTTATCGTCTGAGCGGTGATGAACGTTGGTCGGTCTCGCAGGAACGCTACCAACGCGCCGACGTCGGTGCGCACGTCGCCGATGCGTTTCATCGGCACACGGCTCAGGGCCTTGGCGTAGTCGTCCGGGTTGTACTCCTTCCACATATTGACGCCGTCGGACTCCGCGTAAGGACACACCGTGTTGACGCGGATGTTGTCCCTGCCCCATTCCAGGGCGGCGACCTTCGTCAGTCCCCGGATCGCTTCCTTGGCGCTGGCGTATCCGCCCCACTTCGGTTCGCCCCCAGTGCCGACGCCGGACCCGAGATTCACGATCGCACCGCCGCCCGCGGCGGCCATCACCGGATGCACCGCCTGCATGAGCAAGAAGGTGGCCCGGGGGCCGACTTCATAGTCGAGCGCCACATCGTCGAGGGTGAGGTCGATGAAACGTTTGGGCTCGTTTGTGGCGACGGCATTGTTGACCAGCCCGTGCACCGCGCCGAACGAGTCAACGGCGGCCGTCACGATCCGCTGCGCGGAGTCCGGGTCCCGCAAGTCGACGACCAGTTCCTCGGCGCGGTGACCGGCGGCAGTGAACTCGGCGGTGGTCGCGCCGAGCACGTCGTCGAGGATGTCGACCAGCATCACCGATGCGCCACGTTCGAGCAGCGCGGCGGCGATGCCCTTGCCGACGCCGCGAGCGGCACCGGTGACGATCGCGACGTGGCCGCGCATCGAGTCGGGGTGCGCGTACGTCGCGGAGGTCGTCATGCGGGACCCATCTGCAGTTTCATGCCGCGGTGCATCTCGTAGGTACTGCGGGCGCCGTCGGGGAGTTCGATGAACTCAACCGGAGTGCCATCGGGGTCCTTGACGAAAAACATTCGCACGCCCTCGATTTCGAACGGTTCCTGGTCTGGTGGGTAGCCGGCTGTGGCGATCCGGCGATGGGTGTCGTCGAGATCGTTCACCGACAGCGACACGTTGTGTATCCCGGTGATGCCGCGCCGCGGCGGTTTCTCGTCCGGCGCCGTGCCGAGCGAGAGCAGTTCGATCATCAGCCCGCCGAGCAGGCCGCCGACGACTCGGCCCTCCTGCTTTCGCGACGCGTGAAGGGCGGCGTCGAACGGCTCTCCGGAGATCAGCGTGTCGAAGACGATCTCCATGCCGATCACATCGCGGTAGAACGCCAGTGCGCGGTCCATGTCGGTGACGCCCACGACGAGGTGACAAAACGCCACGTCCTCGAGAACACTTGTTGATTCGCTCATCGGCCTCCTTGATCGCGGCTAGTCCCCCCTTGACCCCGCGGTTGCCGATCGGCTACTTTGCGGTTGCCGATCGGCTACCGGTGCCGTGGGCGGATTGGGGCCTGATGATGACGCGGATCGGTGTCGGGGTCATGCACAATACGATCAACTCGCGGTTCGGCCCGAAGCCGCTTGTACGTGCCGACTACATGACTGGCGTGGCGTGCGGCGCCGACTCATTTTGGGTCGCTGACCATCTGAATTCCGTTTTGCCGCCGTCGATGTGGACACCCAAGCACGTCGGTGCGGCTCGCATCATCCCGCAGATGGACGCCCACCTGGAGCCGTGGACGATGCTCGGCTACGTCGCCGCCAAGAGCAGGGTGCGAAAGATGCGGCTCGGGGTGGCGGTCACCGACACCGGCCGCCGCAACCCGGCAGTGACTGCGCAGGCGGCTGCATCGTTGCACCTGCTGACTCGTGGCCGGGCAGTGCTCGGCATCGGCACGGGTGAGCGCGAGAGCAACGCGCCGTACGGGGTGGAGTGGACCAAACCCGTTGCGCGGTTTGAAGAGGCGGTGGCCACGATCCGTGCGTTATGGGATGGCCACGGTGAACTCGTCACCCGTGACTCGCCGTACTTTCCGCTCCACAACGCGCCGTTCGCGCTTCCTCCGTACAAGGGGAAGTACCCCGATATCTGGATCGCGGCACACGGTCCACGAATGTTGAGGGCCACCGGTCGTTACGCCGACGGGTGGTTCCCAGGCACCACCAGAGCGACGCAGTACGGGCAAGATCTGGAGACGGTTCGCACCGCCGCTTCCAATGCCGGCCGTAACCCGATGGGCATTACGCCTGCGCTGATCCGATTCGTCGTCACCAGCGATTCGCGCGACGAGATCGACGAGGTGCTCAACTCCGACATCGCCAAGATCTTCACCTTGACGTCACCCGCCGCCGACTGGGCGCGTCATGGCGCAGAACATCCTCTCGGAGCCGACTTCAGCGGTGTGCAGGACCTCATTCCCCAGCTGATCGACGAGCCCACGGCACTGGCGTATGCCGCCACGGTGCCGCGATCGCTGCTCGAGGAGTTGTTCGCCGTCGGGACGCCCGCCGAGGTGATCGACCAGCTTGCGGATTTTCGCGACCACGGGATGCGCCATGTCGTACTCGGCAATGCCGGGGCCATCCAGCCGAGCCTGCGCAAGAGCGCGGCCACCATGCTGCCGTTCGTCAAGGTGGCCAGGGGACTTCGTAGGCTGTAACCGGAATCGCGGCCCACACCCAGTCGAGAGGAGTGGTATCGGTGGATGAGCCTGGTCCATTGACCCAAAAGGTGATGGAGTATCAGGACGTCATGAAGCGGTTGGTGCCGACCGCACACAAGCCGCAGGACTGGGCCCCGCTGGCCGATTTGGTGGCGACCGACGAATTCGAACGCGTCGGAACGTTCCGCGAAGTCCACGACTGGCCGCAGTATGTGGACATGCTGTGCCAGTGGGCGGGTTCGATCGGCACTTTCGAGACCACGGTAAAGCAGATCACCGAGTTGCCCGGCCGCGTGTACTTCGAAATCGAAGAACGCCACCGTCATGAAGAGGGTGTCACCGTCGTGAACTCGCTGACAGTGTTCGAATTCGACGACAGCGCGAAGATCAGTAATATCCGCGTGTATCTGCAGCAGGCGCGGTGACGAGAGAAGCCATGACTTCGCGAAAACCTGAACTCTCGCTCTACTTGCAGACTTTCACCGATGGGCCGCACCATGATTGGCGGGCCACTCTCGAGTTCGCCCGCGCCATGGACACGGCAGGCGTGGACCGCGTGGTGGTCTCGGATCACGTGGTGTTCGGGGAGAATCTGGACGCATACGCGGACCCCTCGATCGGCGGCCAGGCAGGTGGTCGGCAGCCGACCGGGCCGGACGGAAGCTGGCTCGAACCCCTGACGGTCCTGACGGCGATCGCCGCCACCACGACCCGCATCAGGCTGGGCACCGGGATTCTGCTAGCCGCGCTGCGTCGTCCCGCAGTGCTGGCCAAGCAGCTCGCCACCCTTGACGTACTGTCCGACGGCCGGGTGGACCTGGGCGTCGGAGTCGGTTGGCAGCGCGAGGAATACGAGGCCGCGGGTTTGTCCTTCGAGGACCGCGGGCGACTTCTCGACCACACGCTCGAGGTGTGTCAGACGTTGTGGACTCAGCAGCGGGCGTCCTATCAATCCGCCGAGCTGACCTTCGACGGCATTCACCAGATGCCCAAACCGGTGCAACCCGGCGGCGTTCCCGTGTGGATCAGCGGCACGGTGAACAAGGCGGTGGCGCGCCGCATCGCACGGTTCGGAAGCGGCTGGATCCCGTGGGGCCCGGCCTATGAGGACATCGCCGGCGCGATCGCAGCGATGAAGGACAAAGTGGTCGAGTTCGGCGGCGATCCTACCGATCTGCAGGTGCAGGGCGTCGCTCGCCTCGTGAAACGCGACGACAAGTCGATCGACTTCGCGGCGTCGGCGGCGGAGGTACCGGCGCTCGTCGCCGCCGGTGTCACCGACGTCCGGTTTCCGGCGTCGCTGAAGGTCGATCCCGATCAGGCGGCCGAGGTCCTGTCATCGCTCGTGAGGCATTCCGCCACGCGACGCGCTGATGCCACCTACGGCAGCCCCTATTCGAGCACGCCGTACGTGCTGGCGATGACGAACTTGTGGTCGCCGATCGTGCAGCCCACCGTCCCTTGGTATCCCACACTGCATGTGGCGCTTCCGTTCTCGAGCCGGTAACCCGCAGGCAGGAAGTCGACGTCGCGGGTGAAAGTCGCAGTGTCGGAGGACACGTATCCGGCCTCCGAGCCTCCCGCACCACAGTCTGGTTGGTGCCCTCGGGTGCATCCACGGTTACGTTGTCGCAGCCGGCCACGGTGCCGTCGGGGCCGATTCCGCATGACTGACCGCTCTCGGTCTTGAAGTAGATCCAGCCCGCGTCCGCCGTCCGTGGTGTAGTGGCCCCGCCCCAGCGGATAGTTCTCGACACCATACCCGAATGGCGCATCCGCAGGCAACGGCTCACCGGTTGCCGCGGCCAGGATTCTGCTGTAGGCAAGTCCCGCCGGAATCCACCAACTCCGGCGAATTCGTGATGATATCGCTCGCGTCTCTGATGAAGCCGATGACGACCGTCGACCCCTCACCGTAGGCGTAGCCCCGGCGGCCGTCCGGCAGACTGAAATACGGCACCTCGTGCCCGACGATCCGGATCGTCCCGTTGCGCGCGTCGGGGCCCAAGCGCGACAAGAACGCGTCGACGAACTTCTCGCCGCTGCCGGACTTGAGGGTGCCCACAAGGACGCGCAGGACGAGCAATCCCGTCCGATTGTTACCGATCGAGACGCTGGTATCCGTCACCTCGCCCGCAGCCACGTCGGCGAACTCCGCGGCGATTTCCGGGCCGGTCAAGCCGGGGCCGATGTCGGCCAGGCAGATCGGTTTGACCGCGTGTACCCTCGAGATCGGCGAATGCCGCCGCGGCGCTGCTCCCGCGAGCGCCTCCGCTGCAGTCGGGGCTGGCCCACGGTGTCGGCGGTGCGCCGGCGTGGTCGCGGTGCGTCAACGGGACGCGGATGCGGACGTCGCCGACGGCGTGACCCGGCCGACGGCGTGGTGTTCGAGCCGCACCCGGAACACAGCACAGCCAACGCAGTCGCAGTGCCTGCAACCGTTAGGAGTCATGAACCTGCTGGCCGTCATCGGCGAATCCTGTCAGGTGGCTGTCGATATTTCGGATCTCACGAGAGTCCACCTCAGGCCTCAAAGAATTCTTGGCGCCGCCGTCCGCGCAGCTCGTACTGCCCAGGACTAGCCGTCGAAGTTCGTGCCCGACGTCAGCTCTTCCCACTTCGCGATCTCGTTCGCGCGCCTGTCGGCGATGTAGCGGTAGGCGGCCAGCGCATCGGGCCCGAGGAGCAGGAACGCGGGCGGCTCGCTCGATTCGACGGCGGCGATGATCGCGGCGCCGGCTTTGGCCGGGTCGCCGGCCTGGTTGCCGTCCATGGTGTCGTTCTCCTTGCGCCGCTGCCCGGCGGTGTCCGCGTAGTCGTCGATGGCGTGTCCGACTGCATCAGCGAGCGCCCGGCGAAATCGGTGCGGAACGCGCCGGGCTCCACGACGGTGACCGAGATGCCAAGGGGGGCAAGCTCATCGTGGAGCGAACCGCTGAGGCCTTCGATGGCGGCCTTGGCCGCGGAGTAGTAGCCGGATCCCACCGGGGTCAGCTGAGCGCCGATCGAGGAGATGTTCACGATGGCGCCGCTGCGGCGGGCGCGCATCCCGGGCAGCACAGCCTTGATCATCGCGACGGTGCCGAAGAAGTGCGTCTCGAACAGGGTGCGCACGTCGGCGTCGTCGCCTTCCTCGACGGCCGCGCGGTAACCGTAGCCGGCGTTGTTGACCAGGACGTCGATGCCGCCGAACCGCTCCTCGGCCTGCTGCACCGCGGAGGCGACCTGCCCGGGATTCGTGACGTCGAGCGCGACGGCGAGCACCCGCTCCGGGGTCGCGTCGGCCAGATCGGCGACCCTGGCGACATCGCGCGCGGTGACGACAGCGTTGTGGCCTGCGCCGATGACCGCTTCGGCGAGTGCATCGGCCGAGTCCGGTCGAACAGCCGGTGATGAGCCAGGTGGACATGTCAGGTGATTCCTTTCGACTGCCGCCAGTATGCGCCCGGCCGCTGAGTGCTTCGACCGCCATGCGGCTGCGACGACTCGAGCACTCGACTTCATGCAGTTTGGTTATCGTCGACGAGTGCACCTGGAGGAGCTGGAGTGGTTCGTCGCGCTGGCCGAGACCGAGCACGTCACCGAGGCCGCCGCGGAATTGGGTGTCAGCCAACCCGCGTTGTCACGGGCCCTGGCGCGCTTCGAGGCGCACGTCGGCACGCCGCTGTTCGACCGCGTCAATCGGCGGCTACGCCTGAATCCCTACGGGCAGATCATGCTCGAGCACGCCCGGCGCAGCATCGCGGAGATGCAATCCGCCGTCGAACGCATCGACGCGCTGCGGAACCCGGACACCGGACGGGTGCGGCTGGCGTTTCTGCACTCGCTTGCGAGTTGGTATGTACCCGAGCAACTTCGCCGCTTCCGCGAGTCGGCGCCGGGGATTGCGTTCGACTTGTTCCAGGGACCCGCGCATGAGATCACCCAACGCGTCCTCGGCGGTCAATCCGACATCGCCATCACTTCGCCGCGACCCGAACGTGCCCGGATTCGTCTGGCACCGGCTTGTACGAGGAGCGGCTGTGCCTGGCCGTTCCCCGCGGACACCGGCTGGCCGCGCGCGCACGGGTGCGGTTGTCCGCCGCCGCAGACGAGCCGTTCATCGCGCTCGGCGGCCAGGCCGGTTTGCGCCAGCTGACCGATGATCTGTGGGCTGAGGAGGGCATGGATCCCGACATCGTGTTCGAGGCCATCGAGATTCCCACGATCGAGGGCCTCGTCGCCGCGGGATTCGGCGTCGCCGTCGTTCCGATGCCTCGCGATCGTGTCGACGCCAGGGTCGTCCACGTCCCGCTCACCAACGTCGGCGCCAAGCGCGAGGTGGGTGTCGTGTGGGACAGCGACCGAACGCTGGCCCCTCCGGCACAGCGATTCGTATCGTTCCTCACAGCCGCTTAGGAGCATCGGGGCGCTACGCACTATGATGCGTATAGTGCATGGCCTAGCGACATTCCATGCATTGGACACATCAACGCACCGTGCCTAGCGTCTGATCGGTGTCGACCGAACAGATACCAGCGCCCGCATGGCCCGGGCACGCACGCGGTTCGGTCGCATACGGCCGGCTCCTCGCAGCGCTGTTCTGCGCCGGGGTCGCGACATTCGCTCAGCTGTATTCGCCGCAGGCGGTGCTCCCGCTGATCTCCGCCGACCTGGGCATCGGGGCGGCCAGCTCGGCGCTGATGATCTCGGCGTCGACCGTCGGCCTGGCCATCGGGGTGATTCCGTGGTCGACCCTTGCCGACCGCATCGGCCGGGTCAAGGCGATCTCGATGTCGGTCACCGGGGCGACCGCAGTCGGCCTTGCTGGTTCCGTTCGCGCCGACCTTCGAACTGCTCCTGGCCGGGCGGTTCCTGGAAGGGCTTCTGGTCGGCGGCGTGCCCGCCATCGCGGTCGCATACCTCACCGAGGAAGATCGATCCCGCACACGCCGCAAGGGCGGCGGGCACGTTCGTCGCGGGAACAACGATCGGCGGATTGGCGGGCCGGCTGGTGTCCAGTCCGGTCGCCGAGATCGCGGGATGGCGTATCGGCGTCTTCACCGTCGCGGTGCTGTGCGGCATCGCCGCGGTGAGCTTCGTCAAGCTCGCACCTCGGCCGCGAGGTTTCATCCCGTCGAACCGGCCTGGCGCCAACCCCGAAGGCAGCCTTGCCCACCGCTTGGCCGCCAACCTGCGCTCGCCTCGCCAGCTCACGTTGTTCGCCCAGGCGTTCCTCTTGATGGGCGGGTTCGTGGCGCTCTACAACTACCTCGGATTCCGACTGTCCGGAGCGCCGTTCTATCTTCCACCGTTGGCCGTGAGCCTGGTGTTCCTCGCGTATCTCGCCGGTACGTGGGCGTCGTCGCGCGCCGGCGCGGAGGCGTCGCGGTTCGGGCGCAAGCCGATACTGCTGGTGTCCGTTGCGGTGATGATCGCCGGCGTCGCTATCACCCTGAGCGACAACGTCATCGCGGTTCTCGTCGGCCTGGTGATCGCCACCGCGGGCTTCTTCGGCGCTCACTCGATCGCGTCAGGATGGACCGGGCGATCGGCGCCCGTCGGCAAGGCGCAGGCGTCGTCGTTGTACAACCTGTTCTACTACGGCGGTTCGAGTGCCATCGGCTGGTTCGGCGGGGTGGCGTTCGACGGGTATGGCTGGACCGCTGTGGCGGTGACGATCATCGTGTTGGCCGTCGTCGCCGCGCGGCGACCGTTCCTGCCGGCATCGGGCCGCGGTCTAGCGATTTCGGCTGCCCGGTCCGCTGAGCGTGACTCGCCGCCGAAATCACCGGATGTCGTTGATCGTCGTTCTTCAGGGCCTCGGCGTCCGTGCCGAAGACCGCCTGAACGCTGTTGCCGACCTCGATGACGCCTGCGGCCCCGAGACTCTTCAGCCGAGCCTGATCCACCTTGTCCTTGTCGGCGACCTCCATGCGCAGGCGCGTGATGCAGGCGTCGACGTTGACCAGGTTCTCCCGGCCGCCGAACGCCGCGATGACCTGCTCGGCCTTGCTGTCGGCCGCGACCGGCGCGGTCGCGTCGCGGTCGCCGCGCCCGCCCGGCCGCCACGGTCGTCGCGGAGTCGGCGCCCTCGCCGAGGTTCGCTTCCTCCTCGGCCTCGAACTCGGCTTCCGGTTCGCGACCCGGGGTCCGCAGGTTCCACTTCGTGATCGCGAACCGGAACAACAGGTAGTAGACGACGAAGAACACGACGCCCATGCCGATCAGCAGCGGAATGTTCTTCGCGGCCGGGGCGCGTGCCGTACAGCACGAAGGTCGATCAGCCCGGCGGAGAACGAGAAGCCCAGGTGGATGTCGAGCAGGTAGGCGATCGCCAGCGACAGTCCCGTGAGCACCGCGTGGATGACGTACAGCGGGAACGCCACGAACATGAACGCGAATTCGAGTGGCTCGGTGATACCGGTCAGGAACGCGGTCAGCGCCGCGGCCGACAGGATGCCGACGGCGACCTTCCGCTGCTTCTTGTTCGCCACATGGATCATCGCCAGCGCGGCGGCGGGCAGCCCGAACATCAAGATCGGGTAGAAGCCCGAGGTGAGGAGCCCGCGGTCGGGTCGCCTGCGGCGAATCGGGTGAGTTCACCGGTGACGGTCTCGCCGCCGGGGGTCTGGTAGTCGCCGTAGAGGAACCAGATGTAGGAGTTCGGGATGTGGTGCAGCCCGAGCGGGAATCAGCATGCGGTTGGCGAACCCGTAGACGAACGCGCCGAGGGCGCCGGAGCCGCCGATGAACTTGCCGAGGCCCGTCAGCCCGGCGTCGAAGATCGGATAGAAGTAGCTCATCGCGAACGCGATGAACAGGCAGGCCACGGACACCACGATCGGCACGAAGCGCCTGCCGCCGAAGAATCCGAGGTAGGACGGCAGTTGGATGGTGTGGTAGCGGTCGAAGAGCCACGCGGTGACCAGACCGATCACGATTCCCGGCGAACACGCTGTAGTTGATCAGGGCCTGGTCGCCGGCCTTGTCGACCTCGCCGGCGAGCACGATCGGGCGACATGGTCTTGAACACCGCCTGCATCACCAGGTAGCCGACGACGGCGGCCAGTGCGGTCGAACCGTCGGCCTTCCTGGCGAACCCGATCGCGACGCCGACGGCGAAGAGCAGGGGCAGGTTGCTGAACAGCGCGTCGCCCGCCGCGCTCATCGCCTGGAAGAAGTCCCCGATGACCGGCGTCTTGATCCTGCCCAGCAGGTCGGGCTGGCCCAGCCGGAGCAGGATTCCCGCCGCGGGCAGCACCGCGATCGGCAGCATGAGGCTCTTGCCCAGGCGCTGCAACTGCGCGAAGCCGGGGATTCGCCGTTCCCGACTTCTTCGGAGCCGCAGCAGCTTTCGCGGTATCGCTCATGATCGGTGATCCTCCTCCGGCGCAAAGCTCCCTCGGCCCAAGCTGTGCGGAAGCTTAGACGAGAACCCGCGAACGCGAGTGCGACTTGTCAGCCCGCTCGTATTGTTGGTGAACCCGGACGAAGGAGTCGCGCCAGTGAGCTCAACGCAGGTTCTCGCCCCGATCGCGGGGCGTGCGGTACCGCTTCAGGACGTCCCAGACCCCGTGTTCTCCCAGGGCATGGTCGGCTATGGTGCGGCAGTCGAGCCGCCGAGTGCGGTGATCGACGCGGTCGCCCCGGTCAGCGGGAAGCTCTTGAGACTGATGCCGCACGCCTACGTCGTCATGACGGCCGACAATGTCGGCGTCCTGGTCCACCTGGGGCTGGACACCGTCCAGTTGAAGGGCGAGGGGTTCACCACCCACGTCAGCCAGGGCGACGATGTCACCGCGGGGCAGGTCATCATCACCTACGACGTGCCGTCGGTGCAGGCCAAAGGACTCAATCCCATTGTGCCCGTGGTGGTCATGGACGAACGCGAAGCCGCAAACGTGACCCCGTCCGACGCTGTCGCATCGGGTGCCGATATCGCCTCGGGCGCTGCACTTTTCACCGCGAACAAGTAAATGGAAGTCATCATTCTGCAGGACGCCAAGGAGATCGGCGGTGTCGCCGCCGACGCGATCGGCTCACTCTTGAGCCGCAAACCCAACGCCGTCCTCGGCCTGGCCACCGGTTCGTCACCGTTGGCGATCTACGACGAACTCGCGGCGCGTTGCGATGCGGGGCTGATCTCGTTCGGCCGGGCCAGCGGCTTCACCCTCGACGAGTACGTCGGACTGCCCGCCGATCATCCGCAGCGGTACCGGACCGTCATCGACGACGTGTTCGTGTCCAAGGTCGACTTCCCTGCAGGCGCGGTCCAGGGGCCCGACGGCCTGGCCGCCGACCTGCCGGCCGCCTGCGCCGAATACGAGGATGCGATCCGCGCGGCCGGGGGCGTCGACCTGCAGATCCTCGGGATCGGCACCGACGGGCACATCGCATTCAACGAGCCCGGATCGTCGCTGGGCTCGCGGACCCGGATCAAGACGCTGACCAGGCAAACCAGGATCGACAACGCCCGGTTCTTCGGCGACGACATCGACGCGGTGCCCACGCACTGCCTGACGCAGGGGCTGGCCGACCATCATGGAGGCCCGGCACGTGATCCTGGTGGCGACCGGCCGCCGCAAGGCCGAAGCCGTGCATCACCTGGTCGAAGGCGCGGTCAGCGCATTGTGGCCCTCGACCGTCCTGCAACTTCATCCGCACGTGACCGTGTTGCTCGACGAGTCGGCCGCCCGACGGCTTCAGCTCGTCGACTACTACCGCGAGACCTACCTGTCCAAGCCGAAGTGGCAGGGCATCTGAGTGCTGCTTGCCGCCGACACCGTCCTCACGGGCTCAGAGCTGTTGCGGCCCGGCTGGATTGAAGTCGTCGATGCGGAGATCGAGGCGGTCGGCGCCGGCGATCCGCCGCGGCCCGCGGACCGCGCCCTCGGCGCGGTGACGGTGGTACCGGGCTTCGTCGACACCCATCTGCACGGCGGGGGAGGGACGAACTTCTCCTCGGCAACGCGCGAGGACACGTCCATCGCGGTCGACTTCCACCGCAGACACGGCACGACCACGCTTTTCGCATCCCTCGTCACCGCCGGCCCGGCCGAGTTGCTGTACCAGGTAACGGAATTGGCCGCCGATGTTCGGGCCGGGCTGATCGACGGGATTCATCTGGAAGGTCCCTGGCTGTCCACCGCACGCTGCGGGGCTCACCAGCCGGCCCTGATGCGTGACCCGGACCCTGCGGAGATCGACCGCGTACTCGACGCTGCGGATGGTGCCGTCCGCATGGTCACCATTGCCCCGGAGCGCGCCGGCGCAATCGCGGCCGTCCGGCAGATCGTCGGCAAAGGCGTCGTCGCTGCCGTCGGCCACACCGACGGAAGCTATGAGCAGGCAAAAGCCGCCATCGATGCGGGCGCGACGGTGGGAACGCATCTGTTCAACGCGATGCGCCCGATCAGCACGCGCGAGCCCGGTCCGGTGATCGCGCTCCTCGAGGATCCACGGGTGACGGTCGAATTGATCACCGATGGCGTGCACGTCGATCCCGCCATCTACCGACATGTCAACCGCAGTGCCGGGCTCGATCGGGTGTCACTGGTAACCGATGCGATGTCGGCGGCGGGGATGCCCGATGGCGTTTTCCAGCTCGGCCCGTTGGCGGTCGATGTCGTCGATGGGGTGGCGAGGGTGGCAGGCACGCAGACGATCGCGGGCAGCACTGCGACGATGGACCACCAGTTCCGGTTCGCCGTACAGCACGCTGGTCTTCCCCGTGACGAGGCGCTGATGGCCGCCGTGCGTCAGGCGTCGATCAACCCGGCACGGGGGCTTGGCCTGCCCAGTGCCGGGCTGGTCACGGGGGGCGCTGCCGATCTGGTGGTCCTGGACAACGACCTCGCGGTTACCGCCGTGCTGCGCCGGGGATCGTGGGTGGTCGAGCCCTAACCTGGCATGCTGGCTGTGTGGGGTTGTTGTTCCGGCTGCTCGAGCTACTGATCGTGGTCGTGCCGATCGCGATTGGGCTGATGGCTGCGATCAGGGCGGTTTCCTCTGTCAGGAGGCAGCGCGACGGGTCGCCCGACGCCGACCGCCGACCCGACACGGATGCGGTCGCTGCGCAGCCCGCCGCCGTCGATCCCGCCGCCCTCTGGCGCACGCTCACGCGTGTGATCGAGGAGCATTCGCGAACGGATGCGCGGTGGCTGGACTATGAGCTGGACGCGGCCAAGCTGTTGGATTTCCCGCTGATGACCGACCTGCGCGATCCGCTCACCGAACGGTTCCACAGAGCGAAGGTGCGGGCGGACATGTTGCGTCCGGCGAGAGCCGAGGATCTGCTCCACGACCGTGCCTCCGCCGCGGATTACCGTGCCGCCGTCGAGGACTACGTGTCGGCCTTCGACGCCGCCGAGGCAGAAGCGATCCGTCAGCGCCGCAACGACTTCTCTGAACGCGATCAACAACGGATTGCACGTGCTCAGCGGCTTCTGCGTACGGCCTCCGATGAGGCCGCCAGCCGCAACGAACGAGAACAGGCGTATGAGTTCGCGCGCGACGAGCTCGAGGGCCTGATCGTGTTGCCGCCCGCGACGCGCGCAGCGATCGAGCGCGGCATCGCAGGCGAGATCGACCCGTGATCAGCGGCTAACGGTCGTCACCTTGTCCGACCTGCGCGGCCGCCGGTGAAGCCGCGGACGGCATGGGCTCGTACGAAATCGGCGACGACCTGCGCGTCATCCAGATCCAACGTCGCTGACGGGGTGCTGAACAACGAGAAGAGCATGCGCGCGTACCACTCGCCCGCCGCCACCACGTCGAGGTCTTTGCGCACCTCGCCGGTGAGCTTCGCCGCGGCCAGGTAGGGCGCAAGAAAATCTGTACATTCGCGCAGCAGCACCGCGGCGTTCTTGGTGAGTAGCAGGCTCACTTCGTCGGCGTCGAAGTAGTCCTCGGGTTCGATGACGCGTCGGGCTCTGGTCACGAAAACCCCCGCGAGCACCAGCTGGTCCTCGAGCGTCTCGCCCTTGCGCATCGCCTTGGCCATCTCGCGATAGAACTTCTGCGAAGCGCCCTCCGCGCAGGCTTCGACGATGGCCGCCTTATCGCGGAAGTATTCGTACACCGTGCTGCGTGAGACTTCGGCGGCGCGGGCGATGTCGACGACGGTCGTCTTGTCCAGACCGAATCGACGAAAGCAATCGAACGCGGACTCGATGATGAGTTCGCGTGTATCGGTCGCGGTCGTCTCGGCGGTCACGGCAGTCGAATCAGTCGTCCGGGGAGAGGATCAGCGCGCTGGTCGGCACCCCGGTTCCCGATGTCACCAGGACGTTCTCCACGCGATCGACCTGGTTGTAGGAGGTGCCGCGCACCTGGCGGACGCCTTCGGTGATGCCGTTCATGCCGTGGATGTAGGCCTCGCCGAGCAGTCCACCGTTGGTGTTGATCGGCAGCTCGCCGCCGAGTGAGAGTCGTTCGACCGTCGCGAAGTCCTTCGCCTCGCCGCGACCGCAGAAGCCCAGTTCCTCGAGTTGTGCGAACACGAACGGCGTGAAGTGGTCGTAGAGAAACGCGGTCTGGATGTCGGCAGGCTTGAGTCCGGAGTCCCGCCAGAGCTTTTCGGCGACCACGCCCATCTCGGGCAGTCCGGTGATGTCGTTGCGGTAGTAGCTCGTCATCATCTCGCCGTCGGCGGCCGCACCCTGGACCGCGGCGGTGATCACCGCGGGCGGGCGGGGCAGATCGCGTGCCCGTTCGACGCTGGTGACCACCAACGCGACGCCGCCGTCGCTCTCCTGGCAGCAATCCAGCAGCCGCAGAACGGGTTCGATGACCCATCGCGAGTTCTGGTGATCCTCCAGAGTGATCGGCCGCTCGTAGAACCACGCGTCCGGATTGCGCGCCGCGTGGGCACGGTCGACCACCGAGATGCGGCCGAAGTCCGCGTTGGTGACGCCGTAGGTCGACATGTACCTCTGGGCGTGCAGTGCGACCCATGCGGCGGGAGTCAACAGCCCGAACGGCGCGTAGTTCGCCATGAACAACGGCGTCTCGGCTGTCGCGCGCGCCGTCGCGCCGCCGAACCGGAAGCCGGACCGTTCGTTGAACGCCCGGTAGCAGACCACGGCGTCGGCCGTGCCCGTCGCCACTGCCATCGCGGCCTGCACGACGGTGCCCGCCGCCGCACCGCCGCCGTGGTGCACGCGGCTGAAGAACGTCAGGTCGCCGATGCCGACGTTGCGGGCGATCTCGATCTCGTCGCTCGCGTCCATCGTGAACGTGACCATGCCGTCGATGTCGCTGGGCCGCAGCCCGGCGTCCTCGATCGCGGCTTTGACTGCCTCGCAGGCGAGTTGAAGCTCGCTGCGCCCGGACTCCTTGGAGAACTCGGTCTGACCGATGCCGGCGATGGCCGTCCGCCTGCTGAGCGAAGCTCATGCGTTGACCCGGTTCTCCAGCAGGCTGACGATCGCGGTGCCCGACACGTGGTCGCCGAGGCTGTTGCTGCCCTTGAACGTCACCTCGATGAGGCCCTCACCGTCGGCTCCCTCGGATGTGCCGGTCACGTTGCCCGTGAACCGCAGCGGGTCGTTGGGAAACGACGGCACGCCCAACCGGATCGCCAGCTTCTTCACCATCGCCTCCGGGCCCGCCCAGTCGGTCAGGAATCGCACGCACAGCCCGTTGGTGGTGAGGATGTTCATGAACATGTTCGGCGATCCCTGCTTCTTCGCGAACTCGGGATCGTGGTGCACCGGCATGAAGTCACGCGATGCGATGGCGCCTGCGACGATCACCGTCGCGGTGACCGGGACGTCCATCGGAGTCACCTCGTCGCCGACGTTGATGTCGCGCCAGTCCAGTGTCGTGGTGCGAGAGGTCTTCGTAGACACGGTTGTCAGTCCTTTCCACTCGAGTAGGCGGCGCCGAGCCGCGCCAACTGCGCCGAGGCCGAACCGAGGGTCAGCTCGTTGTGCTTGGCCCACAGGAAGTACCGGAACAGGGGATAGGTGATGTCGATGCCGATTCCGCCGTGCACCTGTTGCGTGGTCGCCGCGACGCGGGCACCGGCGTCGGCGGCCCAGAACTTGGCGATGGCGGCCGCGCGGTCCGCCGGTCGCCCCTCGGCCAGCAGCCAGGCGGCCTGCCACGTCGTCCAGCGGATCGCCTCGACGTCGATGAACGCGTCCGCCATTCGCTGCTGAACGGCCTGGAAGCTGCCGATCGGCCTGCCGAACTGCTCGCGTTCGGTGGTGTACGAGGCGGCGATGCGCAGCGCGCGTTCGGCCACGCCGAGCTGAATCGCGCACAGCCCGACGAGCGCGCGCGCATACAGCGATTCGATCATCTCCGTGCCTGTGCCGACGAGTCGGTCATCGCCGGAAACGACTGCACCGTCGAGGATTACATCGGCGTGCGGCTCGCCGTTGGTCGTCGCCGCGGGCCGGATATCGACGCCGGCGGCGGTCGCGTCGAGCAGAAAAAGGCCTACGTCGCCGTCATCGGCTACGGCGGTGATCGACGATCGTCTGCGCGATCTGGGCGGCAGGCACCAGCTCCTTGCTGCCGTCGAGTCGCCAGCTGTCGCCGTCGCGGCGCGCGGTCGTCGTCGGCTGCGTCGGGTCGGAGCGTCCCGGCTCGGTCAATCCCGCGGTGAGCAGACGACCCCCGGTGACGACGTCGGGCAGATACCGCTGCTGCTGGTCGTCATCGCCGTAGCGGGCGATGGTGTCGGCGCCGAGCAGGAGGGTGCGCGTAGACCGGCACCGGCGCGACGCTCGCACCCACTTCGGAGAGGAGCAGGCACAGCTCGAGGAAGCCGTGGCCGCTGCCACCGACGTTCTCGGGCAACGCGATTCCGAGCAGGTCGGCCGTCGCGAGCTCCTGCCACAGCGCGGCGTCGTAGCGACTGTCGCCGGCTTCCAGCTCGGTCAGACGCTCGGGGGTGGCCCGGTGCTCGAAGAGCTGCCGCGCGACCTTGGCGATCGTCTCTTGTTCTTCGGTGAACGTGAAGTCCATGGCGCGCCGCTACCGAACCGGCCGGAACTGGTGCAGGACGAGATCCTTGCCGTCGAGGGTGTCGAACGTCTGGTAGAACACCTCGACCGGCATGCCGACCTCGACGTCGTCGGGCGCGATCTCGCACAGGTTCGACACCAGCCGCACGCCCTCGTCGAGTTCGACCAGCGCGACGATGTAGGGGTACTCCATCAGCGGCATCGGCGGATGCTGCGGCATCACGTAGCTGTACACCGTGCCGCGGCCGGAGGACTCGACGGTGTCCCACTCCAGTGAGTTGCACGCCGGGCACATCGGTCGCGGCGGGTTGCCGCAACGCCTGGCATCCCTTGCAGCGCTGGATCAACAGCTTGTGCTCGCGCACCCCGGTCCAGAAGAACTCGGTGTCCGGGCTGATCGTCGGCGCCAGTCGTGTCGCCATCAGCTGTTGGCCTTGAATCGGAAGACCCGGAATCGCTGGCGGCCGAGCACTTCACCGTTCTGGTCGGTATAGGTGGACAACCACGTGACGAAATGGCCGGTGCCCAGCGAGGTCTTCTTCTCGTCGGAGATGTCCTCGAACACCTGCGTCACCGAGATGACGTCGCCGAGCCGCGGATAGCGTTCGATCTCGAACTCCGAGTTGGTCGCCACGATGCTGGTGAATCCGGCATCTTCGATGAACGACGCGGGATTGCGGCCCATCTCCATCGGGACGCCGCCGCGTTCGGCGATGCCCTCGATCTTGGGCGGCGGGCATCGTCCACGTCTGGAGCATGACCGGCGGAGAGACGATGCCGCCGAACCTCGACTTCTCGGCGAATTCGGGGTCGAGGTAGACCGGGTTCATGTCGTCGAGCGCGTACGCCCAGTGCCGGATCATCGGCTGGTTCACCGGATCCGGTGCGACGGTCGGCTTGCCGGACCCGCCCGTGGGCTGGCCGATGAGCGCGTCGAGCTTCGCGCGGAACTCGCGCGCTGTCGTCTTCGCGGTCATCGTCTTGGCATCCCCATTCTGGTTGGCCCGAAGGTCACGTGGTGCGCGCGGCATGAAAAGCCCTGCCATCGCGATGATGTCGCGCTGAAGTTCGTTGGCGCCGCCGCCGAAGGTGTTGATCACCGCGATCCGGTACGCCGACTCGAGTGCGCCGCGCAGCGGTGCGTCATCGCCCTTTCGGGTGCCGCCGCGGTCCATCACCTCGAGCAGTTCGCGGGCCACCTGTTGGGTCAGCTCGGTGCCGAACACCTTGACCGCCGACGCCTCGCCCATGCCGAGCACGCCCGTCGACATCGCCGCGTTCACCCGCAGGTTCATGATCTTGTAGGCCGCGACCTGGGCCTCGACCCGGGCGAGCGCCTGCTGCACCCACGGCTGGTCGATGACGCGTCCGCCGTCGAGCTCGGTGGTCTGCGCCCACTCCAGCGTCTTCTCGAAGAGCGGCTCGAGCGCACCCATGTTGCCCAGCGCCGCGCGTTCGAAGTTCAGCTGCGTGGTGATCAGCCGCCAGCCCTCGTTCTCGCCCGCGACGATCGAGCTCGCGGGCACGCGAACGTCGTCGTAGAACGTGTAGAAGGTCGATACGCCCGGCATGGTGTGCAGCGGCTTCCACGAGAAGCCCGGCGACGACGTCGGCACGATGAAGATCGTGATGCCCTTGTGCTTCTTGACCGTCGGATCGGTGCGGGCCGCCAGCCAGATGTAGTCGGCGTACGCCGCGCCGCTGGTGAACATCTTCGCGCCGTTGATGACGTAGTCGTCGCCGTCGCGCACAGCGGCGGTCCGCAGCGACGCCAGATCGCTTCCCGCGGACGGTTCGGAGTAGCCGATCGCGAACTCGACGGTGCCGTCGAGGATCGCGGGCAGGAACTGCTCCTTCTGCTCGTCGGTGCCGGATTGGGCGAGCGTGGGCCCGACGGTGTTGAGCGTGACCAGCGGGATGGGTGCGTTGACCCGCTGCGCCTCCTCGAAGAAGATGAACTGCTCGAGCGCGGTAAAGCCGCGCCCGCCATATTCTTTGGGCCAGCCGACGCCGAGCAGGTCGGCGGCGCCGAGCGCGCGCACGCACTCCTTGACCGCGTGCCCACCCTCCATGCGGCCCGCGACCGCGGCGATGCGTTCCGGCGTCATCACCGTCTCCAGCGACGCCGCGGATCTCGGCGCGCAGCTCCTTCTGCTCCGGCGTGAAGTCCAGATGCACCGCTCAGCTCCCCGTTCCCAGTCGCACGGGCATGCGTTTGACGCCGGGCACCATCGTCGCCCGCATCCGGTCGACGTCGCCGACCAATTCGAGCTTCGGGTAGCTGCCGAGCAGTACCTCGAAGAAGACACGTCGCTTCGAGGCGGGCCAGCTGCGCCCCGACGCATGAATGCTCACCGCAACCGAATGCGATGTGCGGGTTGGGATGACGGTCGATGTCGGAACTCCTCGGCGTCGGAACCGAAGATCTCCTCGTCGCGGTTGGCCGAGCCGTAGAGCATGACGACGGTGTCGCCTTCGCGGATGTGCTGGCCGCGGATCTCGACGTCGGCCGTCGCCGTCCGCGCCATGTGGGTGACCGGGCTGCACCACCGCAGCATCTCCTCGACCGCGGCGGGGATCAGCGCGGGATCCTCGACGAGCAGCGCGCATTGCGTCGGGATGTTCGATGAGCGCCAGCGTGCCCAGCGCGATCAGGTTCCGGGTCGTCTCGTTGCCCGCGACGAGCAACAGGAACGCGAAGTTCAGCAGGTCCTCGTCGGTCAGCCGCGCGCCGTCGACCTCGGCGATGCTCAAGACCGACAGCATGTCGTCTCGCGGCTCGGCACGCCGGGCGGCGATCAGCTGCTGGAAGTACTCGAACAGCTCGCCGACGGCGACAAGCGCAGTCCATCTCGATCTCGGGATCGGCGGTCCCCGTGCACGCATCCGACCACCTACGGAACTGCTCCCAGTCGTCGGGCGGGGCGCCGAGCAACTCGGCGATCATCCGGGTGGGCAGGGGAGCCGCGAGCTCTTCGGCGAACTCGACGGTGGAGTCGGATCGGATGTCGTCGAGGACCCCGTAGACGATCTCGCGCACCTTCGGCTCGAGAACCGCCACCTGGCGCCGGGTGAAGCCGGTGTTGATCAGCTTGCGCAGCTGACGGTGCCGCGGCGGGTCGGTGAAGATCAGGTTGCCCTCCTGAACCGGGTTCGGCATCACGGGGTCGGGGATCGTGATGCCCTTGGTCGAGGAGAACTTGTCCGGGTTCGTGGACACGTACCGGATGTCCTCGTACTTCAGCAGCGCCCAGAAGTTGGTGACGTCGTTCCAGCACACGGGTTCGCTCGCGCGCAGCTCCCGGTAGGCCGGGTACGGGTCGCCGGCGAAGAAGTCGGGCGAGTGCAGAGGGAACTCGGTACGCAGGACGGCCTCCCTCGACGCGCTCGGCTATCAGACATATCGGCATGATCTGTCCGATCAACTCTGTGTCTACTTGACTGCGGTCTACGGTGTCAATACTCGGTGATCCCGTTGTTTATCAAGCATGTTCGACGATCAGTGATTGACGGACAGGTCCGACAGGTGTACACCATGTGTTGACCCATCGATCTCGTGAGGAATCGATATGGCCGACGCGGGTCCGCTCCTCGATTCATATTCGCTCTACATCGACGGCCAGTGGGTCGATCCCGAGAGCGGGCGCTACGACGACATCTCTCCGGCCACCGAGGCGTCCATCGCGCAGGCACCGGACGCCAGCCTCGGCGACGTCGACGCGGCGATCGCCGCTGCGCGGCGCGCCTTCGACTCCGGGCCGTGGGCCGGCGTCACACCCGAGGAACGCGCACGGTGCCTCAACCAGCTCGGCAACGCGCTGATGGAACACGCCGACGAGTTCTTCGCGCTGTCGCAGGCCGAATGGGGCTGCATCGCCAACGAACGGTTGATCCAGATCGACGGTCCGGCGTTCATGGCCCTGCAACGCCGCGCGAGCTCGCCGCGCAGCTCACCGACCAGCCGATCGACGCATTCGGCGGTGCGGGGACCACGCTGCTGCGCCATGAGCCGCTCGGTGTCGTGTCGATCCTGACGCCGTGGAACTTCCCGCACAGCCTCAACGTGATGAAGGTGAGCCGCGCACTGGCCGCAGGCAACACCGTGGTGCTCAAGCCGTCACCGCTCACGCCGCTCGCCGGTCTCGCGCTTGCGCGGATCATCGACGCGCACACCGACATTCCGCCCGGCGTCGTCAACGTCGTCACGCCGAGCGGGGTCGAGGCCAGCAAGCTGCTGACCACCGATCCCCGTATCGACATGGTCAGCTTCACCGGCAGCTCGGCGGTCGGCCGCGACGTCATGGCCGCCGCGGGCGGCACCATGAAGCGGATCCTGCTCGAATGCGGCGGCAAGTCGGCGGGCATCTTCCTCGACGACGTCGAGGTGACCGACGAACTGCTGGAACGCTTCCTGTTCGACGGCTGCTCGCTGCACGCCGGGACAGGCCTGCATCCTGCAGAGCCGCCTCCTGGTGCCGGACCACGCTCCACGACGACGTCGTCGAGCGGCTCGTCGATCTGGCGCAGAGCGTCAAGGTCGGTGACCCGACGGATCCCGACGTGGGGATGGGCCCGCTCATCAGCCGCGCGCACCGCGATCGCGTCGAGGCACATGTCGCGACGGCAGTCGACGACGGCGCGACGCTTGCCGCGGGCGGCAAGCGACCTGCCGGCCTGGAAACCGGCTTCTACTTCGAACCGACGATCCTCACCGACGTCACCCCGGATTCACGGATCGCCCAGGAGGAGGTGTTCGGCCCCGTGCTGACGGTCCTTCGCTACCGCGACGACGACGATGCCGTCGCGATCGCCAACAACTCGCAGTACGGCCTCTCCGGCGCGGTCTGGGGCGCCGACGTCGACCGCGCGGTCGCCGTCGCGCGCCGCGTTCGCACCGGCCAGATCGCGGTAAACGGTTGCATCCCAGGCGATGCGCCGTTCGGCGGATTCAAGCAGAGCGGAATCGGCCGCGAGGGTGGCGGTCTGCCGGGGCTGCACTCGTACATGGAGCCGAAGGCCATCGGAATCCCGGCGTGACGGCGGCGCTGCGAGGGACTGCGCGTCGTCGAGATCGCCGGCGACATCGCCGGCCCGTACTGCACCAAGCTGCTCGTCGACCTCGGTGCCGACGTGACCAAGATCGAGCCGCCGTCCGGTGATCCGCTGCGCCGCTGGGGGCCGTTCCCCGGCGGCGTTCCCGACCCTGACCAATCCGGACTCTTCGAGTATCTCAACGCCGGAAAGCGCGGTGCTACAGTCGATCTCGAAAGTGACAGCGTCCGCGCGTCCGCCGCATCGTCGCAAAGGCGCATCTGCTGGTCGACGGCATGCGGCCCGGGCGCGCTGGACCGCTACGGGCTCGACACGCGCGCGTTGCAGGCGCTCAATCCCGACCTCGTCGTCGTCCGCATCTCCGACTTCGGCCACAGACGGGCCGCATGCGTGACCGCGCCGCCACGGCATTGACCGTGCAGGCGGCGTCGGGCTGGGTCAACAACAGGCAGCCCGACCGGCCGCCGGTGCAGGCGGGCGCGCAGGATCTCCGAGTACGTCGCGGGCGGATACGCCGCGCTCGCCGCCCTCACCGCGCTGAGAACCGGCGCAGGCCAGCTTCGTCGAGGTCGATGTCTCGGTGTTCGAGTCGCTGCTGTCCACGCTTGCCGTATCCGATGCTGATGGCCGAGAAGATGCGCAAGCCTCGGACTGCCGACCAACACGAGGGCGGCGCCGATGATGGGCATCGTGCGCGCCGCGGACGGCTGGATCGGGATCAACTGCCTGACAGGGCAGCACTGGCTCGACGTGTGCGCGATGCTCGGCCTGCCCGAGTACGGCGAGCACCAGGTCGCGATCATGCTCGGCGGGCCGGAACGCGCCGAGTTCTTCGAGAAGGCCCAGCCGTGGCTGTCGGAGCACACGGTGGCCGAGATCGTCGAACTGAGCCAGGCGATGCGGATTCCCGCCGCGCCGGTCAACGACGGCGCCACGGTGCTGGACTGCCCGCAGTACGTCGACCGGGGGTTCTTCGTCGAAGCGGGCGGCAGCGACTGCGTCGTTCCGCAGGCCGGGCGCGCCGTTCCGGCTGTCGAGAACCGCCGCGCTGCCGGCGCCGCGCCCGCGCCTCGTCTGGGGTCTCGACACGCCCGTCGCCGACGCGTGCATCGGTGAGCACCCGCGCGCGGAACGGATCCCGCCGCGCCGTTCGCGGATGTGAAAGTTCTTGACCTGACCACGTTCTGGGCCGGCGCCTACCTCACGTGCTATCTGGGCGCGTTCGGCGCCGACATCGTGAAAGTCGAGTCGATCCAACGACCCGACGGACTCCGCTATTCGGGCGCGTGGGCGCACGAGGGTGACCGCTGGTACGAGCGCGGCGGCCATGTGGCAGGCCACCAATCTCAACAAGCGCGACATCACCCTCGACCTCACCTCCGAAGCAGGGCCGCGACCTCGCCCGCCGCCTGGTCCGGGAGGCCGACGTCGTCGTGGAGAACTTCTCGCCGCGGGTGGTCGAGCAGTTCGGCCTGGACTACGACTCGCTGGTGGAACTCAAGCCCGACGTGATCCTCGTGCGGATGCCGGGGTTCGGCTTGCGCGGGCCGTGGCGCGACTACGTCGGCTGGGCGCTGAACTTCGAGCAGACCGTCGGGGATGGCGGCTGTCACCGGCTACCCCGACGGTCCACCGTGCAACCTGCAGGGACCCGCCGACCCGATCGTCGGCGTGCACGCCGGCGTCGCGCTGCTCGCCGCGCTCGAACACCGGCGCCGCACCGGAGAAGGCCAACTGATCGAGATCGCGCAGATCGAGGTCGCCGCATGCGTGACGGCCGAGCCGGTGATCGAGTACTCGATGAACGGCGACGTGCAGCCGCGCGAGGGCAACCGCAGGCGCGGCTCTCGTGCAGGGCGTCTATCCGACGGCCGAGGATGGCGAGTGGGTGGCGATCTCGGTCCGCGACGACACCGACTGGGCCAACCTGGCCGCGGCGATGTCCCGGCAGGACCTGCTCGCGGATCGACGCTTTAGGTCGCGGGACGACACGCGAGGCCGTCGCACGACGACTTCGACGCGGTGGTCGCCGAATGGACTCAGGACCCTGAGTCCGACGGAGATCGTCGATGCCCTTGGCGCAGTCCATGTTCCGGCCGAATGGGTGCTCACCGCAAGCCGCATGTACGACCTGCCCCAGCTCGCCGCGCGCGGCTACTACGAAGAGTTCGAGCACCCGGTCACCGGACGCATCGCTATCCGGGATGGCCGTTCACGATGACGCCAGGACCCGGCTCGCCACCACCGATTCGCGCCGCCGACGCTCGGGCAGCACAACGACGAGATCCTGCGCCGGGTCGGCGTGACCGACGACGAGCTGGCGGACCTGCGTGCACGTCGGGTGATCGGCGAGTCCGCACTCAACGCATAGCCATACCGCTACCGTTCAGGCAGTGCAGCACGTACTCGGCGTCGATATCGGCACCGCCAGCAGCAAGGCGGTGCTGACGACGACTGCCGGCACCGTGGTGGCTCGGGCGTCTCGCTCCCACGTGACCTCGTTCCCGCGGCCCGGCTGGGCCGAGCACGACGCGGAATCGTTGTGGTGGGCCGACTTCTGCGCGCTGACCGCCGAGATCCTCGCGAGTACTCCGCATCGGCCCGGCGCCGTATGCATCAGCGGCATCGGGCCGTGCGTGCTGCCGACAGATCGCGCGGGATCACCGCTGCGGAAAGCGATCCTGTACGGCATCGACACCCGCGCCGTGGAGATCGGTAAGAAGATCCAGGACGAACTGGGCGGCGCCGACGCGGTGCTCGCGAAATGCGGTTCGGTCATCTCCGCTCAGGCGGCCGGTCCGAAGATCGCCTGGATCCGGGCGAACGAACCGGACGTGTGGGCCGATACGCGCCGCTTCTTCATGGCACACAACTTCATCGTGCATCGGCTCACCGGTGAGTACGTCCTCGATCATCAGTCCGCGAGCCAATGCGTTCCGCTCTACGACCTGCACGACGAGAACTGGGATCCCACGATCGCGGAGAGTGTCGCACCGGGGCTGGAGTTGCCGACGCTCGCGTGGCCCGCGCAGATCGCCGGGGAAATCACCGATGCGGCCGCCGCATTGACGGGCCTGTCTGCCGGAACTCCGGTCGCGGTGGGCACCATCGACGCCTGGGCCGAGGCGGAGAGCGTGGATGTACGCGCGCCCGGCGACCTCATGTTGATGTACGGCTCGACGATGTTCTTCGTCGGTGTCACGCCGAAAATCGTTCTGATGCCCGCGCTCTGGTCGACCCAGGGCAATCACTCCGGGCAGCACACCCTCGCCGCCGGGATGGCCAGCTCCGGCAGCATCACCGAATGGTTCCGCACGCTGACCGGTGTGCAGGACTTCGGTGAGCTGGTCACAGCCGCAGCTCAAGCGCCGCCAGGCGGCAACGGCTTGCTTGCCCTGCCGTATTTCAGCGGTGAGCGCACCCCCGTTGCCGATCCAGATGCCAGGGGAGTGATCATCGGGCTCACCCTCGCTCACACACGGGCCGACATCTACCGCAGCCTGCTGGAAGCGACGGCGTTCGGTGTCCGGCACAACTTCGCAGCATTCGCCGACGCCGGTGCCGAGCCGACACGGGTCGTCGCCGTGGGTGGCGGCACCACCGGATCGTTGTGGCCGCAGATCGTCTCAGATATCACCGGATATGCGCAGGAGATGCCGACCGAACGTGTCGGCGCCTGTTTCGGCGATGCGCGCTTCGCCGCGTTGGCACTCGGCGAGGTCGAGCCGACCGGCAGATGGAATACGACTGAGGCGACGCTGACGCCGAATCCGGGCACCACGGCGCGGTACGACGAACTCTACGGCGCCTACCTGCAACTGGCGCAGGCCACGACCGATGTCCAGCACCTGCTCGCCAAGCATCAGCGCCTTAGGTGAGGCGGCGGCTGCGCCAACGCTCGAACCGGTTCTGAGGCAACTGGATCGCGGCCATCACCGCGCTCATCGGCCATGCCACCGACTTCGGCCGCGGCGACGGTCTCGGCCTCACCGGCGGCAGGGCGGTCGCCTTCCCACCACGTCGGCTGCAAGAGCGCGGTCGTCACCGGAATGGCCTTGTCGACACTGTTGCGTCCCCACTCGCCCGCGAGGTCGATGGCCGCGGCGGACGGCGCGAGGTTGACCGGCGACAGGGTCGGCTCGAAGCGGACGATGTGGTCGGCGTAGGGCGCATTGCGCACCATCTGCAACTGGATCGCCTGGGTGATCGGGACGAGCCACAGATGCTTCGGCATCCCACTGCGGGTGGAAGCAGTCGAAGGCGAGATAGCACGCGTTGCGGGTGCCCGAGCCTGCCGTCGCGCACCCGCTTCCATGCCAGCTCGACAGGGACATTGCTGGCCGCGCCGCCGTCCACGAGCGCGGCGATGGCGTGCTCCTCGCACAGGCGGTCGAGAATCGGGAGCATGCGTGGATCGTTCGTCTCGTGGTGCAGCACGCCGGGAATCGCCGACGAAAACGACGCGGCGTCAACGACATTGAAATCGCGGGTCAGGTCGTCACCGCCGACGACGATCGCCTTCACGACCCGCGAGTCGATGAAGGCGGCCACCTGCCACATGCGCGCCGCGACCTGCGGGCCGATCCCGATCGGCAGCTAGCGGAATGAACCGCAATCTGCAGCGCCGCGAGTTCTTGTCGTGCGGAACCTCGACGGCAGTGCACCGAAGGAGTTCTTGCGCACGCCGGCGACGACTGCGTCGAACGGAATCGCCAAGTCCGACATGCGCATCCGCTTGCCGTCCTCGCGGGTGAACATCGCCTCCGCGAACCGGTCGAAGCGCAGCGAGAACATGCCGGACAGTCCGTGGCGGCGGCGCAGCTGCTCGGGCCCGAGGATGGCGCGATAGGACACCGTTTTCGCCCACGCGACATACTCCTCGATCGGCACCGGCAGGACACGGCTCACCACACTGCCCAGGATCGACCCGAAGGACGAGCCGATCATGTAGTCGGGTACCTGGCCCGCCTCCAGCAGCCGCTGCATGCCGCCGATGTAGACGAAACCTGATCCACCTCCGCCGCCCAGCACCGTGACGAGCTTCTTGTACCCGACCTCGGCGTCCAGTTCGGCGGCGGAGAAGTCATTTCCGTGATGTTCGATCAGCACTCGCCGCTGCTCGTCCTGTTCGTCGACCAGGCCGGCGAGCACCTCGCGTGCGGCCGTCAGCGCCTTGGACTGATTTGCGCTCCTCGCGCAGCGGTCCACGTAGCGCGTCGGCGACCTTGTCTCGCCAGGGCGCGATCTCGGCGCCGACCGAGACATCGCCGCGGCCGCGGCGCCCGCCGGGGCCCGCGGCCCCCGGTTCGAAGTCGGCGAGCCGCGCGAAGTTCAGGATGTACCGCAATTGGCGTAGCTGCTCGCACGCTCAACACATCGGGAGCGGCGAGATTGTGCCGGACGAGCCGGTTCTCCATCTTCTGCAGCAGCAGATTCGGTTCGGCAGACGGCCGGTTCGACGACATCGACCGCGTCGACGATCTCGTTCGGCGCGGCTGGGATCAGGCAGCATCGGCGCGGCTACGGCTGCGGGTAGGGCGCCCAGCGCTTGTTGAACCCGGCCAGCGCGCGTCGAGCTGATCCTTGCGCTGCGCATCGGTCGACCACATATTTGCGGGTTGGCCGCGTAGTAGTCCGCGGCATCGTCGACGTCGATCACTTTTTGCTCCAGGATGCGGGGCGCATTCTCAGCGTTGGGGTCGGGATCCAGATCCTGGAACCGGATGGAGATCGTGCCCTGGTGCAGGCCACCGGTGTCGATCCAGTTCGTCACGTGGGGATCGGTTGGCGAGATCACGACGGTGTAGGTGCCGTCCGCGTTCGGCGATCGGCCTGTTCGTTGTTCAGGCTGGTCTGCTTGTTCCAGTAGTCGTCGGTGATCGTCCAGATGTCATAGGTCGGAACGATGAAGTAGTCGGCGCTCGGCCCGGATCGATCTTGAGCACCAGGGCCTGACCGTCCTCGAGTTGGAAGTGGCCGTTGCTCTGCAACTGGTTCGCCAGGAACTCCGCATTGCTCGACGGCTGACTCACCGTGTTGACCGGTCGTGGCTCGCCGGTCTCCGGATCGGTGGACGCCAACGCCATGTACTTGGCTCTCCTCGCGCGCCCCTGACCACCAAGATGGCCGCGGTGAACACGCCGCGCAGAATCGGCGGCATGTCACGGCAGCGGCGGAACCAGCGACACCAGCGTGGTCAACAACGGATTGGACGCCGATCTGCGGTCCGAGGAACGCGAACCCGCCGAGCTGGGCGAACAGGCTGTTGGGCGGTCCGCCGACCCGTTCGATCGACAAGCTCATCGGGTCCTCGTCGTTCCAGTTGCCCAACGTGTTTCGCGCGGCGATGATCGTCGAGCCGGAGGTGAGCTGCAGATGGTTCGGCCCTCCGGTCGGCTCTCGTGCTCACGGTGATGACGAACCTACCCGTCCGTTTCGACCACGAGCGTCCTCGTCGACGGTCAGGATCGACGACGTCGTCCCGCCCACGCCCTCCAGCACGCTGAAGGTGGTGTCCGCGGGCAGCGTCTTCGTGTCGGACGTAATTGTGGAATCTGGCCGTTGATCTCGTACTCCGACGCGCCGTTGACACCCATGAAGCGGTAGATGGTGTCCGGGTTGTCATACAGGAGCCGCGAGCCGGGGACGTTCTGACCGAACCAGATGTGCGGCGGGGCGACCTGGGTGACGACCGTCGGATTCATGGAGTCGAGCATCTGCTGCTGGAACGCGGCGGCCATGGCGTACTCGTCGACGGCCTTGTCCAGCGCCGCCAGGTTGTCCGCGTCGAGACCGTTCGGGGTAGTGCTTGTGCGGCGATCAGGAATTGCTGGCGCAGAACGAGTTTCACCAGCGCGACCGGCCAGGTGTTGGCAGTCTGGGCGGCGATCCTCTCGGCGGCCAGCTGCTCCTGGGGTGGCCAGTGGGCTGTCCGCTGTGCACTCGACGACGTCCTCGGTGCACGCAGCGCCGCAACCGGCGTCCCGGAGCCGCCGACGAACGGCGCGATCACGTGTCCGATCTCCCGGCGTACCCAGCCGAGCATCGCCCACAGCAGCGGAGGCTGTGGTGGCGTGGCCGGGCCGCTGGTCGCCTGCGGGCCAAAGCCGAAGGCGGACAAGACGGTACTGACGAAGCCGCCGAGTCCCGTTGTCACCGGCGTGGCGGCGGACGGCTCGGAGACCGACGCGAAGCTCATCAGGCACGACTTCTCCGCAGCCTGCAGGGTGTTCGAGGAGAGTGCCGAATCCGCCGACTGGTCTTGCGAGTCGGCAATCTCAGCGATGTCGGTATCCGGCTCGTCGGTCGTCCGTCGTGCCGGCTGTGACGATCCGCGACGGCTGCGGTCCGACTGCTCCCGGGAGTCCGTCGTTCGCCGCAATGCGAAGACGACTCGTTCGTCAGCGTCGCCCTGCCGGATCCGAGGCCTCGTCAGCCTCATCGGACCCGTCGAACCGGACGCGGAGTCCTCGCCCACGATGTCGTCCGCCGAACCTTGCTCGTCGGCCTCGCCTTCGCTGGCGTCCTGCGGTCGTCACCTTCCACCGCTGTCGCCGTCCTCGGCCGCACCTCGCCATCCGAGCCGTCCGCCGCGGTACCGTCGTCGTCCGGACTCTTCCGAGTCTTCTCGCCGATCCCGTCGTCGACGGTTATTCGAGCGCCCGCCGCGTGCCCGCCTTTGACGTCCGTGCTCCCGGTCGGTCCCGGTGGCGCCTCGACGGACCATCCTCGGCCAGCGCAATGCCCGGGCTGTTGGCGATCGCCACGCCGATGCCCAGCGCGACCGCCAATGCGCCGACCCTGCCGATGAACTGTCCGTATGTGTTCGGCGTCGTTGCCAACGGAGCAGTCCTTCCGGGAAACCCAAGGGGAGGGATGTTGCCACGCAGCGTATCGCCTCAGTCAGGTGATGGGGTAAAACTGCCGTTTGCTGTCAGGACTGAACTGCCCGCGAGCATCACTGCCATCGCGACAAAAACGGCACCGATCCCGGTCGAGCCGACAACCCCGCCGACGACCGCGGGAATCGCCACCTGGCCCAGCCGATTGCCACTGAGCCGGACACCGACCGCCGTGCCGCGCATGTCAGGCGGCGCCGTCTGGGCTATCCAGCTCAAGCTCAGCGGCTGCCCCATGCCCAATCCGAACCCGGCGACGGCCATGATGGCGAACACAAGCGGCACCGATTGCGACCAACGGAAGCAGCGCGAGGGCAACCGCAGGGAGGGCGGTGCCGATAACGAGAAGCCGCCCACGGCCGACTATTCGGGTCATCGGCCGGAGGAACAACCGCGACAACAACGAAGCGCCCGCGCCGGCCGACAGAAGCAGGCCCACCGTGGACGCCGAAAGCCCGTGCGCCTGACCATATGCCGGAAGATAGGCCACCAGAAGGTCATTCGAGGTCAGGACGGCGATGCTGGCGAACATCGCGTGGGGGGCGTTGGGCTGGGCAAGGACCGTCCCGACGCCGCGCAGTATGGACCCGTTCGCCTTGCTCGACGATGACGTTCGGCCCGAGTCGGATCCATGCTTCCTGTCGAACAGGGCGAGAAGACAACCGACGAGCGCCAGACACCCGGCTGCCAGGAAAACGACGGTGCCTGCCAACGAGACCGCCGGCGGAAGGTCGCCTCCACCCGATAGCTGCGCGTGCTGGCTGAGAAAGCCCGCAGCAGCGGGTCCGACGAACTGACCCAGCGACACCACCACCGTGAACGCGGCGAAGCGGCTGTCACGTTGCCGCGCATCGGAGTTGGCGATCAACGCCTGCAAGCCGAGAACCGTGAGCACCTGACCGAGACCGAGGAACGCCTGAGTGACGACGAGGGCCCAGATCGCGTCGACGACGGTGAGCATGAACCCGACCGCGCACACAAATGCGAGACCGCCGACGACGAAAGGCATTTCGCGATGCCGATCGATCATCCTGCCCACCGGGATCGCAACGACGAACGACAGCAGGGCGAAACCGGCGGCAATGAAACCCAGGTCCGCTGCACCGGCACCGAGATCCAGCGCGCGGTAGGACACGGTGGGTCGAATAGCATTCACACTCGCCTGCATCAAGAACAGCACGACCAGCCCCCGCAGAAACCAGGAACTGTAGGCCCGGCGTGCGGGATCCGGTGTGGAGTCTCCCGTGGGCGGGGACATGACTTGTCACCTCGCTACCGATAGTCGACACGGAGAATTGCCCGGTGATACACCGGTGAATCGATGTGCGGAGGCGGCTCAGCCGGTACGGCTCGTGTCCGGGTCCTTCAGCTGCGTGAGGATGTGGGCCGAGCTGTTGCTCAGGTGCTCGCGCATGCGTTGGGCGGCCATGTCCGGGTCGTGGTCGGCGATCGCGGCCAGCAGCGCCAGGTGTTCCTGATGGGCCTGTTCCATGCGGTCTTCGGCCGCGCCCGAGCGGAAGCGCACCAACCGAAGCTGCGTGTGCACGGCGAGACCGTGCTCCTTCAACCGCTGATTGCCCGCCGCTTCGTAGATGCAGAGGTGGAAGTCCGAGGGCCACTCCAGCGTCTGCGTGCCGCGTGTGCGCAGCGACGTCGTGAGGCCTTCGAGGTTCTCCCGCAGCAGCGCGATCTGGCTCGGTGTCGCGCGCTCGGCCGCGAGCCGAACCGCGAGCACGTCGAGCGCCTCCCTGATCTCGACGAGCTCACGCACCTCGGGCTCGGTGAAGTCGGCGACGGTCACGCCGCGCCCGCTGACGAGTTTGACGAGGCCCTCGTTGGCCAACAGGCGCAGCGCCTCACGAAGGGGGCTGCGACTGATGCCGAGCGAGGTGGACAACTCCACCTCACTCAGCCGCTGACCAGGCTCGTACTCGCCGCCGAGGATGCGCGACCGGACGATGTCGGCGGCCTGGATCGAGTACGGGACGGTCTGTTGTATTTGCTCAGTCATGTGCTGCTCGCATATCGACGTTCCAGCTCAAAGTAATGCGGCAAACCGAGGATTTCGCTGCGTTCCTCGAGACTGATCATCCTTGAAGGGTAGAACTCCGTCACTTCGCCGTCGCGCAACAACGCCGTCAGCATTTCCTGCATCACCTTGATCGCCGTCTTCTGCAACGACCCGGAGAAGGTGATGAACGAGAACCCGAGCTTGCCCAGGTGATCGACGCTCACCAGCGGTGTCTTCCCGCCCTCCACGAGATTGACCATGAGCGGCAGACCCAACGGCCGCAGCTCGTTGCCGACGAACTCCAGTTCCTCTTCGCTGTGCGGAGCTTCCACGAAGATCATGTCCACACCGGCCTCGGCGTAGAGCCTGCCACGGCGCACGGCCTCCTCGATCCCGTCGGTCGCACGTGCGTCGGTGCGCGCAATCAGTACCAATTCGGGATCGGTGCGGGCATCCGTGGCGGCGTGGATCTTTTGCACCATCTCCTCGGCCGGGATGATCTGCTTGCCGGAGAAGTGTCCGCATCGCTTGGGAGAAACTTGATCTTCCATGAAAAGCCCTGCGACGCCGCTGTTCTCGAACTCGGCGATCGTGCGTTGGACATTCAGCGGGTTGCCATATCCCGTGTCACAGTCACCGACGATGGGGATGTCGACGGCGTTGACGATGTTGCGAGTCTGCGCCAGCACCTCCGACATCGTCATCAGGCCGACGTCGGGCTTACCGAGGATGCAGGCAGACATCCCCGCCCCGGTCACTATCGCCGCGTCGAAGCCACCCTGCTCGACGAGCCGGGCACTGAGTCCGTCATACACGCCGGGGGCCACCAATGGCGTATCGCCCCGCAGCATTTCCCGTAGAAGACGGCGCTTCTCAACAGGCTGGGTCATGTTCTCGCTTCCTTCGATTGTTGTTGCGGTAGCACAAGATCGCCGTGAAGGCGCAGGTAGTTCGCGAGGCCGCCCGCATCCAGGAGGGCCCGCATGACGTCGGGCAGAGGCCGAGAGGGTCGCTCCAATCCACGCGCCGGCGCCGACACGAGCCCACCGTCGAGATCGATCTCGACGACGTCATCTTGTTCGATGCCGGACGTGTCGCACTCGATGGCGGGTAGGCCGACGTTGATGGCGTTGCGGAAGAAGATGCGGCCGAATGACGGTGCGGCGACAGCGGATATCCCGCAGGCGAGCAGCACACGGGGCGCCGTTTCCCGGGAGGAACCGCAGCCGAAGTTCGGACCCGCGACGATCACGTCGCCGGGCTGCACGCGGTCGACGAACTCGGGATCGATGTCCTCGAAGGTGTGCCGGGCCATCTCCGTCAGGTCCAGCGACGCGGCTTTGTGCTGTGCGGCGATGATGTAGTCGGTGTTGACGTCGCTGCCGAAGCGCTGGACACGGCCGCGGATCATGGCCTCCCTCCGATCGTCGACAGGTCGCGATCGGCCGAGAGGTACGGGCGTGGGTCGGCGATCGCGCCCTCGATCGCCGACGCCATCACGGTGGCAGGCGAAGCGAGGAAGATGTCGGCGTTACGGTTTCCGGTGCGCCCCACGAAGTTTCGCGGCGCGCTGGTGATCATGGTCATCCCGTCGTCGGGGATGCCGAAGCCCGAGGCGCCGGTACACCCGCTGCACCCCGACGTGCCGATCACGGCACCCGCCTCGATCAACCGGGGGATCAGCCCTTCCTGCAGAGCCTCGAGGTATGCCCGGCGAGTTGCCGGTGAGACGAACAGGCGGACACCCGGGGCGATTCGATGGTCGCCGAGCACAGCGACCGCCGCCCGCAGATCGTCCAGCTGCCCGTTGGTGCTGGTGCCGATCGTCGCCTGCTGGATGGGTCGTCCCGCGACCTCGGCGACCGCACGCACCTTGTCGGGGTTGGGCGGCTCGGCGACCTGCGGCTCGAGCGACGCTGCGTCGATGGTGTGGGTGGCGAGGAACTCGGCGTCGGCGTCGGAGACGGTACTCGGGTAGTCAGAGACGCCGACGTCGCTCAGATGGCGGCGCAGCATCGCGTCGGCGGGCATGATCGCGAACTTCGCGCCGAGCTCGACGCCCATGTTGGTGATCGTCATCCGGCCGTGGAGGTCGAGGTTGTCGATGGTGGATCCGGAGAATTCCAGCGACCGGTAGTTGGCGCCGTCGGCGCGAAGCCGGCGGAGCAACTCGAGGACCAGGTCCTTGGCGAACACCCCGTGCGGCAGCTCTCCGGTGCAGACGACGCGGATGGTCTCGGGCACCTTGAACCACAGCTTGCCGAGCATCATCGCCGTCGCCAGATCGGTGGATCCGACTCCGGTGGCGAGCAGGTTGAAGGCGCCCGCAGTGCACGTGTGTGAATCGGAGCCCACGATCACACGGCCGGGAATCGCGTGGCCCTCCTCGGGCAGTACCTGATGGGAAATGCCGCGCCCGATCTCGTACAACCCGATGCCCTGGTCATTGGCGAAGGCCCTCATCTGCTGGTGCATCGCGGCCACGGCGGGGGTGTGCACCTGCGGTGCGTGATCCAAAAACATCGCGACCCGAGTCGGATCGAACACCCGGTCGCCGCCGAGTTCGGCGAAGGTTTCCAGCGGCTGCGGCCGGTTTCCGTCGTGGGAGAACACGAAGTCGACGGGGCTGATCACCACATCGCCGGCATGGACCGGGTGCCCCACATGTGCGCTGAAGATCTTCTCGGCGATCGTGCCGCCCATCCACGCCTCCGCTCGTCACCGGTGCCGATTGAATTCTGTCGACAGCATACAGTACGGTGGATACAGTGGTTCGCGTCACCACCGGCCTCGGCCGAGATCGAGCACACACCGCAGAAGGGCGAGAACTGGGTGAAACACAATCTGACGACCGGGGAGACCGCGCACCGCGGCACGACCGCGGATCTCGCCGCCTGGGCGACAGGCCTGAGCGTTCCGCGGTACCGGATGAGGTCTTCGCGCACACCGCCCGTCTGGTTCTCGACGGTCTCGGTGTCGGGCTGTTCGGTTCAACCACCCAGTGGGGCCGGCTCGTCGGTGACTTGGTGATGGACCAGGCCGGCGTGCCCGAGGCCGCCGTGTGGGGATCCGGCGTGCGCGTGCCTGCCAGCCAGGCTCCGCTGGCCAACGGCACGTTCATGCACAGCTTCGAATTCGACGACCTGCACGCCGGTGCGGTGATTCACGGTGCGGCGCAGGTCGTCCCGGCCGCCTTGGCCGTCGCCGGACACCGCGCGGCAGGCAACGATCGCGCGCAGGCGGGCATACCCACTGCCGAGGAACTCGCGTTGGCGTGCGTCGCGGGCTTCGAGGTGGGCGGCCGCATCGGCCTTGCCACTGGGCGAGCGCAGCTGGGCCGCGGCTTCCACCCGAGCCCCAACACGGGGTTGTTCAGTGCGGCCGCGACGGCCGGCCTGCTGTTGGGCCTCGATGAGCGGGCTCTCGGGCATGCATTCGGCATCGCCGCTTCATCCGGCGGCTTCCTCATGGCGGCGCAGTACGGCGCGATGGTCAAACGCATGCATCCGGGCCGGTCCGCGCAGGCCGGTGTGCTCGCCGCGCTGCTGGCCGCCCGCGGATTCACCGGTATCGACGACGTGATCGAGCAGCCGTTCGGCGGGTTCGCCCACGCCTACGCCGGCATCGGGGCCGACGGACTCACTGAGATCGCCGCAGATCTGGGACGACGCTGGGAGACGTTGCGGTTCTCGCCGAAGGCCTATCCCTGCTGCGGCTCGAACCACACGTCGATCGATGCGCTGCGCGTCATCCTGGACCGCCTACCCGAGCTGAAGCCCGATGACATCGAGTCGATCCACGTGGCCAGTTCGACCTTGACGGCCAAGCATGTCGGCTGGCCATACGTCCCGGACAGCGTGACGTCGGCGCAGATGAACCTCAGTTACACACTCGCCGTGTTCGCAGTGGACCGGGAGCTGTTCGTCGACCAGTTCGCCGCGGACCGCATCGACGATCCCCGCGTGCTCGACCTGGCCGAGCGCGTCGTCGTCGAGGCCGACCCGGACATCGATCGCGAGGGGATGGACGGGCGACATCACGTTCGGCTGACGGTCGATCACCCGCGACGGTGAACGTCACATCGAGGACGTTCAGCATGCGGTCGGCAGCTCCCACCGGCCGCAGTCCCCGGACGCCGTCGCCGTGAAGTACCGCCAACTCGCGGCCGCGGTACTCGACCCTCGGCAGGTCGCAGATCTCGAGGATGCCGTTCTCGCCGTTGGGGATGCGCGTCCGGACACGGCGCCGGTGATCCGGCTCCTCGAACTCGTTGGCGCCCCGCCGAAGTGGAGCGCCGACCGAATCGATGAAAGAACCACGGAAGGAAAGAGCATGAAGTCTTCGATGATGCCGACGTCGGCTCGGCGCCGATCGACGACGGGGGTGCTCGGTGCGCTCCTGGCGACGGTCGCGCTCCTCGTGATGACCGGCTGTCACCTCGACTCCCAAAACGAGGGCAGCGGTGCGAATTTCCCGACCCGGCCGCTGACGATCATCGCCGCGGGCGACCCTGGAGGCGGACTCGATCAGTCGGCGCGTCAGTTGGAGGCGGCGATGAAGGCCGCCGGCGTCGACCAGCGCATGACCATCGAGAACAACGGCGGCGGCGGTGGCAACCCCGCGCGGGCAGACCTGCTCGGCCGGGCCAACGACGGCACAACGGTTGTCGCCGAATCCAACCGGGTGTTCCTCAACCCGATTCTGGGCACCACCGACATGTCGGTCGACAAGTTCACCGCGCTGACTCAGTTGACCAACGACTATCTGGTGTGGGCGGTACGCGCAGACTCGCCGTACAAGACCGCCAAGGACGTCCTCGACAAGGTCGCCAAGGACCCGGCGTCGGTGAGCTTCGGCGTCGGCACCGTGCCCTCGGATGATCAGATCAACATCCTCAAGGCAGCCAAGTCATCTGGTGTGCGCGATCTGACGAAACTCAACATCGTGGCCTTCCAGGCCGGTGGCGACCTGAACACCGAGTTGCTCGGAGGGCACGTCGAGGTGGTGTCGACTGGCTATTCAGAGGCGGCGGCGCTGGCCGAGGCCGGCGAGGTCCGACTGCTGTCGATCTCCGCGCCGGAAAAGCAGTCCGGTGCGGCCGAGGGGGTTCCGACGTGGAAGGACCTCGGGTTCGACTTCACCGTCGATCACTGGCGCGGAATCTTCGGCCCGGCCAACATGCCCGCCGACGCCGTCACCTGGTGGGAAGAGACGGTCAAGAAGGCGACCGAGTCCGACGAGTGGAAAAAGCAGATGGAAAACGCCCATCTGACAACCGATTACCTGCCCAGCGCGGAGTTCACCAAGCGCGTCGACGATCAGGCCAACGAGTATCAGGCGCTGCTGTCGGAGGTGGGTCTTGCTTCTCGATGAGGTGACCAACGGGCCCGCTGACGAGACGGTGGACAAGCGTCGTCACGCCCGAGCAGATCTGGTGCTCAGCGGGGTGCTGGGGCTCATCGCCGTGGTCTACGCATTCCAGGCGTTCGACCTACCGCAGACCTCGCCGAACCAGGCCGATATCGGACCGCGGGCCTACCCGCTGCTGATCCTTGGGCTGCTGGTGCTCGTCACCGTATTCCTCGCGCTGAAGGCGTTGCGGGCCTTGGTCGTTGGCCCGCGACCAGGATGACACGTCCGACTCCAAGTCGCATACCGACCGGCGTGCCGGCGCTGCTTCGAGCCGGCTTCCTGGCGCTGCATGGTGGTGACCACCGTGGTCTATCTCGAGTTGATGATTCCGCTCGGATTCATCGTGGCCTCAACGCTGTTCGTCGTGGCGCAGGTGGCGATGATCGCCGGCTGGCGCCGATATGGCGGCCGCCGCGTGATGATTCCCATCGTGTTCGCGTTGTTGTCATCGGTGGTGATCTATCTGCTGTTCGCCGATTCGCTCGGCGTTCTGTTGCCGAGGGGGATCTTCTCGCTGTGAACGCCATCCATCAGTTGTTGACGCGGCTTCTCGGATTTCGCCTCTAGCCCGCAGTTGATTCTGTTGGCCGCCGTTGGTGTGTTGCTCGGTACGGTCGTCGGGCTGCTGCCGGGCATCGGTCCCTCCACGGCGATCGCACTGCTGCTTCCAGTCGCGCTCATCTTGGACCCGGCCACGTCCCTTGTTCTCATGATGGCGCTCTACATCGGGTCTGAGTTCGGCGGCCGAATAACGGCGATCCTGCTGAACATGCCCGGTGATGCCGGCGCGCTCATGACGACCATGGACGGCTATCCACTCGCCAGAGCGGGCAAGGCAGGAACCGCGCTGACCATATCGGCGGTCTCGTCGTTCGTCGGGTCGATCATCTCCATCGTGGGCCTCGTCTTCCTCGCCGGGCCACTCTCCGATTTCGGGCTGGCATTCGGTCCGAGCGCGTACTTCGCGGTCGTGGTCATGGCACTGATCCTTTCCAGCACACTGGTCGGTGATTCGTTGTTGCGTGGCTTGATCTCCGTCGTGCTGGGCCTGCTGATCGCGACGATGGGCACCGATACACAGGCCGGCGTGCCGAGATTCACCTTCGGAGTCTCCGAACTTCTCAACGGCATCGATCCGATCATCGTGATCGTCGGGCTGTTCGGCATCGGTGAGATCTTCTGGAGTCTGACCCATTCCGAGGACGGTGGCAGCGAGCTCGTGAAGGTGCGTGACGGGTTGTGGCCACGATGGTCGGACATCTGGGCGACGCGGTGGTCGACCCTGCGCGGATCGCTGATCGGATTCGTCGTCGGCGTGCTGCCGGGTTCGGGCACCACGATGGCGTCGTTCTTCTCCTACTCGATCGAGAAGAAGACGTCCAAACACCCCGAGAAGTTCGGTACCGGCGTGATGGATGGAGTGGCGTCACCGGAAGCGGCCAACAACTCGGCAATCGGCGGCGCATTGGTACCGATGTTCACGCTCGGCATTCCGGGATCGGGCACGACGGCGGTGCTGCTCGCTTATCTCGCGATGTACGGTCTCGACCCCGGCCCGAGTTTCTTCAGTGAGCACGGCGACATCGCCTGGGTCGTCATCGCTTCGCTTTTCGTCAGTTCGGTGATGGCGCTTGTGGTCAACGTCCCGATGATCCCGTTGTTCGCGAAGATCCTGGACATCCCCAAACAGTTCCTGTTCCCGGTGATCATGGTGCTGGCGCTGTTGTCCGGATTCGCGCTCAACAATTCGGTTTTCGACGCGCTGCTGACGCTGATCTTCGGCGTCGTGGGTTACCTGATGCGCGCGGCCCGACTGTCGCCGGCGTTGCTGGTGATGGGTCTCGTGCTCGGCGTCATGCTCGAACGCAGCTTCCGGCAGGCATATCTCCTTGCCCACGGGAGCGTGTTCGACATGCTCGCGCAGCCGCTGACGCTCGCATTCTTCGGCATCGCGGTCCTGGCCGTAGTCGGGGACTTCGTGCGCAGCACGCTGAAACGGCGCAAGTCGTCGCCGCCCGCCGACCATGATCAGGAGCTGGCAGGAAAGAGCGGCTAGATAAGCTCAATCCAGTTCATGTACCATCTGGTACATGATTACGGAATGCGGTATCGATATCGACGCACCGGCAGCTGTGGTCTGGGAGGTGTTCAGCGACGTCGAGCGCTGGCCCGAGTGGACGGCATCGGTCACTCGCCTCGTCGCTCTGGACGGGCCCGGCATCGCCGTCGGCAAGCGGTTCGAGATCAAGCAGCCGCGCATGCCGAAGCTGGTGTGGCGGGTCACCGAGGTCACCCCCGGTGCCGCCTGGACCTGGGAGCAGCGCTCGCCCGGTGGGCTGACGGTGGCCAGCCATGAGGTCACCCCGATATCCGACGGGCGCACGCGGGTTCGACAGTGGATCGACCAGGGCGGCCCCGGCGGCACGTTGGTCGGTCTGCTCATGCGGCGGATGACGCGGCGCTATCTCGACCTCGAGGCCGCCGGCCTCAAGGCCCGAAGCGAGCAAGTCCGCCATCGTTGATGGCTCGGCCCCCTGATCGCGAGCGCCGCCAGGAGCTGCTCGACGCGGTGGTGGACGACGTCACGGTACGCGGTATCGGTGATCGCTCGCTTCGCGACATCGCCGCCGCCGTCGGCACCAGTCACCGAATGCTGTTGCACCACTTCGGTTCCCGCAATGACCTGTTGCTGGCCATCGTCGGCGAGGTGGAGCGGCGACAGATGGGCCTGCTGCGCGAGCTGCCGACCGCGCCTGCGGATGCGATCGCCGCGATGTGGGCAAGCCTTCGCAGACCCGAACTGCGCCCGTTCGAGCGCCTGTTCTTCGAGTGCTACAGCCGTGGCGTACAGGGCGAGGAGCCGTTCGCCCGGATGCTGCCGGGCGCGGTGGACGATTGGCTCGCAGGCGCCGCGGCCACCGGCAGGGCGATCGATCCGGCGATGACGCGACTCGGTCTGGCGGTCACGCGCGGCCTGTTGCTCGACCTTGTGGCGACCGAGGATGCCCGCGGTGTCGACGCGGCCGCCGAGGCGTTCGTCGAGTTGATACGGCTGACGGCCGCTAGTCAGCAGCCTTCGTGATCGCGAGCACCTCGGCGTTCGGCAGGCCGGCCAGCACTCTCGTCGTCGGCCAGGATCTTGGATCCCCTGACGCCGCCGCCGACAATCACCCGTTCATGCTCGATCACGTTCTGATCGACCAGGATTGGCCAGTCCGGCGGCAGGCCAACGGGTGTGATGCCGCCGTACTCCATACCCGTGAGGGATACCGCGGTGTCCATCGACGCGAATGAAACCTTGCGAGCACCAAGGTGTTTGCGGACGACGCCGTTGATGTCGGCGCGCGTGGTGGCCAACACGACGCACGCGGCATACCACGTCCGGTCGGCCCGTCGCGCCTCGACCACGACGCAGTTCGCCGACATGTCCATCCCAACGCCGTAGTACTCGCAGAACGCCGCGGTGTCAGCCAATTCTGGGTCGATTTCGCTGACCCACAAACCGTCCTGCAGATGTCGACGGACCGGTTCGCCGACAAGCTCTGGGGCATCGGCTACCGGCGTAAAGGAGAGCCTGCCGACCTGCATTACCTCACTCCTCACTGCTGCGCCGGTCGCCGATGAACTCCATCAGGAGCGGATCGGCGGACGTGAACCGCTCCATCTCCTCACCACCGTCACAGCGCATCAGCGCGACCGTCACCGCATCGGCTTTGCGCGAGATGACCTGCCAGACGGCGCCCGAGTCCTGCCAACGCTGGAGTTCTGCGACCCGATCGACGTTCACCCTTCTACGATTTCACTGCATGAGCGGCCATCCAAACGTGCGGGTCGCACGCGTGTATGAGGACCCCGATCCCGAGGATGGGCGAGCGGGTGCTCGTCGACCGGTTGTGGCCACGAGGCTTTCGCAAAGGCGACGCCAGAGTCGGCCGCTGGATGCCAAAGGTTGCCCCGTCGACCGAACTGCGGCGCTGGTATTCCCATGAGCCCTCGCGGTTCGACGAGTTCGCCGCCCGCTATGCCGCTGAGCTCGAGACGGGGGAGGAGGCTACGGCGCTGGAGGATCTGCGTGCGCTCGTGCGCGAGCGGCGTGTCACGCTGGTGACCGCCACGCGCGACCTGGACGGTAGCCACGTCGCTGTCCTCGCCGAATTGCTGTCCTAGGCTGGCCGTCGTGAATGCAGCATCGGCCGTATCGGCTGCCGCGGCGTTCGTGTGGCTGGGCATGGTGCTGGCGATCTCGTTCGTCGAGACCCCGCTGAAGTTCCGAGCCCCGGGCGTCACGCTTGCGATCGGGCTTGGCATCGGCCGCTTGGTCTTTCGCGCGCTCAACCTCTGCGAGCTTGTGCTCGCCGCGGTATTTGTAGTCGCTTTCGTGGTTCGGCCACCGACCGCGGTGCTCGGCATAGCCGCCGGTGTTGCGGTCGTCGCGCTGCTCGTGCAGGTGCTGGGGGTGCGCCCGTCCCTGAGCAGGCGATCCGACGCGGCGCTCGCAGGATCCGACGGCCCGCGATCACATGCGCACTGGGCCTACGTCGGGTTGGAAGTCGTCAAAATTATCGCGCTACTCATCGCGGGTGTCTTGCTCCTCGGGTCGTGAGACGATCGGCGAATGCCGTTTGGACTTGCGCCTTGACCGTCGTTTTGGCGTTGCGGTGTGCCGACGGCCTGGTGATGGCGTCCGATTCGCAGATCACCGACCCCGTCCGCGGTGTGAGCTACCCGGCTCAAAAGCTGCACGCGATGGGCAACCACGCAGCGTGGGGCGGTAGCGGCTCTCGCGCCGTGCTACATGATCTCGAGCAGATCTTCGACGCCGAGGCGGACGCGATCGTGGAGGCGTCCGACATCGGGCACGCCCTGCAGCAACGAGTGCTGCCAGTGCTCGAGCATCATTACAAGAACTTCATTGCCGACGTTCCTGGCGGCAAGCCGGGCGCTACACCCTCCACCTACATGTTGGCCGCGGGCTACGCGGATGGGAAGCCGTTCATCATCGATATCGATCCGCACGGCCTGATCGGACACCACGAGGAGACCGGATTCCAGGCGGTTGGCAGCGGCTCACCGATGGCGCAGCAGGCCTACGCGCTGCTGGCGCATTTCCGGATGGCCCAACGTGGCGTGGATTACGGCGTCGTTGCCGCACTACGGGTACTCGACGCCCTGGACACCTCGTCGCCCAGCGTTGGCGGTCCGATGGACATCTGCCGAATCACACCCGATGCGGCCCGCCATCTCGACGAGGATGCGATCGCGCACGTCCGCGAGCTCGTCAACCGGTGGGTGGACTTGGAACACAGGGCGCTCGACGACCTTTTCCGGTAGCGGGCTCTGCCGTCGTGAGACGATCGCCCGATGCGGCTGGGACTACACGCCCTGGGTATCGGTGCCGGCGCCGATCGCGCAGTGATCGATGCGGTCGCCGCGGCCGCTGACCAATGTGGGTTCGCCACCGTGTGGTTCGGTGAGCACGTCATCAGGGTCGACCGGTCCGACTCCCGTTATCCCTACGCCGACGACGGGCAGATTGCGATCCCATCCACCTCCGACTGGATCGACCCGATGATCGGGCTCAGCTTCGCAGCCGCTGCCACGTCGACGATCGGCATCGCGACCGGAGTGCTGTTGCTTCCCGAACACAATCCCGTCGTGGTCGCCAAGCAGGCGGCGACGCTGGACACGCTGAGCGGCGGCCGGTTCACACTGGGCGTGGGCATCGGGTGGTCGCGCGAGGAGTTCAACGCACTCGGCGTGCCGTTTGAGCGACGTGGGACGCGCACCGCCGAGTACGTCGAGGCGATGCGCACGCTGTGGCGTGACGACGTGGCATCGTTCGACGGCGAGTTCGTGAAGTTCGACTCGGTGCGGATGAACCCGAAACCCGCTGGGCGCAGGCGTATTCCGATAGTCGTGGGAGGAAACAGTGACAACGCGATGCGTCGTCGTGGTCGCATGGGCCGACGGGTGGTACGGGTTCAACCTCGACGGTGTGGAAGCCGTCGCCGAGCGCATGGCGTTCATCGGGCGGCTGTGCGACGAACGCGGGCGCGACAGAAGCGAGCTTCGAGTGACCGTGGCGTTGCGCGAACTCCACCTCCGCGACGTACCCGAACTGGCGCAGCTCGGCGTCGATGAACTGGTGCTCGTCGACGGCCCGCCACGAGACCCGGCGCTCGGAGCTGACTGGGTGTCGGGGCTCGCCGAGCGCTGGATGCCTGCGTTGGGTTAACCGACGAGTTTTCTGGCGCGGCGGCGTGCGTCCTCGGCCGCGCGTTGCTCCCGTGCGTACAACAGGCCGTAGGTGAAGCCATTCTCGCCGACGGTGGTGCCCGCGATGATACCCAGGCGGCGCACCGTGTCCAGGGCGACGACGCCGTCCTGGTGATCGCCGAGAACGCGCTGAATCTTCTTGTAGTGCTTCACCGTTCGCTTGGCGCCCTTGTCGAGCGGCGCGCGGAGTTCGGCGGCGTATCGGGCGCGCTTGGCCGCTTTACGCGCCCGGTGCAGCAGCGTGTCGTCGTCCGTCTCGATCGCGGCGGCGAGCCGGCTGTCGGCCTTGCGTCCGGCGCGGCGGGCCCGCTTGTCCACCTTGCCGAGGGCCGGCGGCGTCGCGAACGGTGGGTCGGTGCGCCACCGTTGCAGGGTTGCGAGCAGGTCCAGGTAGCGCTGCGAGTTCATCGCCTCGGTGACATCCCCGCGGTACCGCAGCTGATCCGATTGCAGATCGGTGTTGATCCGGTTCGCGACGGGGCCGAGCACGAGCTCGGGTGGAAGCTCCTCGAGTGCCTCCTTGAAGCGACGCCGTTGGACCTGGCAGTCGCGGACCTCGCCGAGCAGCCCGGCGAACCATTTCAGTTCGTCCTCGACACCCGCGATCGCCGTGGTGTCCAACACCTTCGCGAACACCCGCAGCGTGCTGCGCAGCCGCCGGATCGCGACCCGGGTGTCGTGGATCGGGTCGCTGCCGCGACGCAGGCCGACGTCGCCCGCGAAGATGTCGTCGATCTGGGTGTTGAGGTACTCCGACATGGCGTCGCCCGCGAGTGTGCCGACGGCAGGCTTCGGTTGTTCCCTGCGCGAGGCACGCGCGAGTTTCGACGGGTACCTGGACGGTCGGGCTCCGGCCTCGACGAGGCGAGCCGCAAGCCGGCGCGGCACCGACTTCGTCGAGGGACCCAGCTCCACCTCGATCTCGCGCCACGCCAGCAGCCGATGGTCGACCGAGGCGCGCACCTGGTCGTCGGCGAGCTCGGCAACGACCCGGCGATGCTTCGGCTCGGCGATCCGATACCGCTCGCGCACCGTACGAATGGTCGCCACGTTGACCAACGGCTTGCCCAGCCGCATGCCGGTCAGCAACTCGATGAGTTCTGCTGGCGGCGTATCGGACAGCGGTGTGCGGATCTCGACCCGGCCATCGTCACTGGGCACCTTCAATTGCCAGCCGGTGTCGTCGTCACCGTCGCGCCGTCGCAGCAGCACGCCATGTGCCTGAAGGTCACCATCGGGCGTGTCGTAGTAGGCGCTGCTGAGCTGGACGGTGCTGTGCTCGACCTCGGCGCCCGCCACGATGTCGTCGAGGCGGGGCAACGGGTAGTCCTCCTCGACATCCCACTTCAGTTCGCGTTCCAGCAGTTCCTCCATCCAGATAGGCTCCCCACAAATCGGCGCCGGAAAACACCCGGCGGCCAGCAAAGAGATGGCCGAACCGTATGTCGACGACCGACGCTCGCCGCAGAACGGTTAGTCGGCGAACCGCGCCAGTGTCGTGTCTCCGGTCCGCTCGTCGCCGTCCACTGCGACCAGCGCTGGGACCATCTCGCTGGTGACCAGCCCGTGCTCGGTGGTGAGTTCGTCGACGATGTCGAACCCGGCCGCGATCCGTGCCGGCGTGTCGATGACGGTCGTCATCACCGGTACTCGGCGACTCAGCTGAATCAGCTTGTCGCCGTGCGGTGCATGGTCGCCGTGAAATCCCCAGATTCCCCGCAGCGCCGTGGCGCCGCTCATCGCGTCGGCCTCGTACAGTCGGCGCATCAAGGCGCGGTGGATCGGCACGCCGTCATGCAGTGTGGCCTCCGACGTGTAGATCGTCAGCTTCTGCCACAGTGGCCGCCCGTCACCGTCGGTCGGTGGCAGCGCGGCGGGCCGCGCCAGGAGATGACCGTCGCGCTTGCACAGCTGTACCCGCTCGACGGTGCACAGCGGATTGCCCGGCATCCCCTTGAGGTCGGCGATGGCGTCGTCGACCTGCGGCCCGGTGCCCACCGCGATGATCATCACGGGCACGTCGACGTTGCGGCTGAAGAAGCGCGCGCGTCGCCGCTGTCCGTGGTCGGTGCCGTCGACCCCGAGAAACGCTGAGGCGCCGCTGAATCCATGGTGGTGCAGCAGATCGCAGATCGTGTGGGATGCCGGGCGTCCGGCGACTCGGTCCTGGCGGCCGACGTACACGGTGAGCTTCGCGGTATCGGGCATTGTCGAGTCGGACGCTCCGACCAGTGCGGCACGCTCCACCGTGACGAGTCCGCGCGTGGTCATCGCGACCGCCTCGTCGGCGAGGCCCGCGATCTTGTCGGCGGTGTCGATCGCCGCGACCGCGATCGGCGAGTCCAGGGACAGGCTCAGCGATCGGTCGCTGCGCATCTGATGACGCGGTCCGAAGCTGGCGATGCCACGCAGCACGATGCTGGTCGCCACTTCGGTGCTGCCGTAGAGGTCGAGCAGCGCGTCGGCCAGGAGGCGGTTGTGGGGAGCCGCTCGGCCGGCGACATCGGACCGCGCGCGCTCTCGCTCACCGAAGTAGGTGGTCAACTTCAGGTATTCGCCGGTCATAGGTGCATTCCGATCCACATGCCGCCGCCGGCCGCGGCGAGGCCGACCACCAGGCTGACGACGATGTTGGCGACCGCGGGCCGCATTTGACGCTCCTCGCCGAGTCGCTGGGTCTCCAGCATCCATGTCGAGAACGTCGTGTAGGAACCGACGAACGCAGTGCCGATCAGCAGCGCGAGGTGCGGGCTGAGCGCCAGGCCGGACAGGAAACCGAGCAACAGGGCGCCGCTGATGTTGACCACAAACGTGCCGTACGGGAACGCGCCGGAGACGCGGCCCGACACGGTGCGGTCGACGAGGAAGCGCATCACGGCGCCGAGCCCGCCCATGACGACGACACCCGCCCAGACCGCGACGGTCATCGCCGCACCCTGACCCGCCGCACCAGGGCGGTGGCCGCGTACAGGGCGAGTAGCCCGGCGACGATGCTGGTGGCGGTGTAGCCGACGGCCAGGCCGAAGTGGCCGTGCTCGACCATCTTGAGGATCTCCACCTGCATCGTGGAGAACGTCGTCAGGCCGCCGCACAGACCGGTACCCAGCAGCGGGCGCCGATAGCTCGACACGGGCAAACGTTCCAGCAGCCGGGTGGTGAAGTAGCCCAGCAGGAATGCGCCCACGATGTTGACGGCGAACGTCGGCCACGGCCACCGCCCGGGGTCGGGCGCGGCTAACGACTCCAGCGCGGCGCGGGCGACGGTTCCCAGCGCGCCGCCGATGAACACCGCCGCCAACTCGCGGCGGTCGTAACCAAACACAAGGCAAAGTATGGCTGTACCGCCGTACGCCACGTCCCGGTAAGTAGCAGACTGAGGGCATGGCGGCCAACCCCCGAGCCGGTAAGCCGGCTCAACCCGACGATCTCATCGATGTGGCACAGGTGGTCACTGCGTACTACACCGTCGAACCCGACCCGGACAACGTGGACCAGCAGGTGGCGTTCGGCACCTCCGGCCATCGGGGGTCGAGTCTGGACGCGGCGTTCAACGAGGCGCACATCCTGGCCACCACCCAGGCCATCGTCGAGTACCGGGCGGCGCAGGGCACCACGGGGCCGCTGTTCATCGGCCGAGACACCCATGCGCTGTCCGAGCCGGCGTGGGTGTCGGCGTTGGAGGTGCTGGCCGCCAATGACGTTGTGGCGATGATCGATTCGGCCGACCGCTACACCCCGACGCCTGCGGTCAGCCATGCGATCCTGACGTTCAACCGCGGCCGGGAGCGCGACCTCGCCGACGGGATCGTGGTCACGCCGTCGCACAACCCGCCGCGTGACGGCGGCTTCAAGTACAACCCACCCAACGGCGGACCCGCCGACACCGACGCCACGGGCGTGATCGCCAAACGGGCCAACGAGATCCTGCGCAGCGGCCTCGACGAGGTGAAACGGGTGCCGCTGGCGCAGGCGCGGAAGAGCGCGCAGCGCCACGACTACATGGATGCCTACATCGATGACCTCCCCAATGTCGTCGACCTGCACGCGATCAGGGCCGAGGAGATCCGCATCGGCGCCGACCCGCTGGGCGGGGCCAGCGTCGACTACTGGGGCGCGATCGCCGAGCGCCACAAGCTGAACCTGACGGTGGTCAATCCGTTGGTCGACGCGACGTGGCGGTTCATGACACTCGACACCGACGGCAAGATCCGGATGGACTGCAGCTCGCCCAACGCGATGGCCTCTCTGATCGCCAACCGGGAGAGCTACCAGATCGCGACGGGCAACGACGCGGACTCCGACCGGCACGGCATCGTCACGCCGGACGGCGGGTTGCTGAACCCGAACCACTATCTGGCGGTGGCGATCGAGTACCTGTACACGAACCGGCCGGAGTGGCCGGGCTCGACCGCGGTGGGCAAGACCGCCGTCAGCTCTTCGATCATCGACCGGGTGGTCGGGGGCCTGGGCCGCAAACTGCTCGAGGTGCCCGTCGGCTTCAAGTGGTTCGTCGACGGATTGCTCAGCGGCACCATCGGTTTCGGCGGGGAGGAGAGTGCAGGCGCATCGTTCCTGCGGCGCGACGGGTCGGTGTGGACCACCGACAAGGACGGCATCATTTTGGCCCTGCTCGCGTCGGAGATCCTTGCGGTGACGGGCTCGACACCATCACAGCGGTACGCGGCGATCACCGAAAAGTACGGTGCGCCAACGTATGCGCGCATCGATGCGCCCGCCGATCGTGAACAGAAGGCGCGGCTGGCCAAGCTGTCGCCCGAACAGGTGACGGCCACCGAGCTTGCCGGCGAGCCGATCACCGCCAAGCTGACGACCGCGCCCGGCAACGGCGCGGCCCTGGGCGGACTGAAGGTGACGACCGAGAACGCGTGGTTCGCGGCCCGCCCGTCGGGCACCGAGGACGTCTACAAGATCTATGCCGAGTCGTTCCGGGGTCCCGAGCATTTGGCGGAGGTGCAGGCGGCGGCCAAGGAAGTGGTGAATAAAGTCATTGCGTGAGCTCTGCACGCGGAGGATGACTGTAAGGCAGTCGTCGACAAGCCGAAGCTCCCGCGTGAAGTCTGGCTGCTCGTCGCGGCAAATGTCGTGGTGGCGCTCGGCTACGGCGTCGTCTCGCCGGTCCTCCCGCAATATGCCCGCCATTTCGGCGTCAGCATCAGCGCCGCGACGTTCGTCATCACTGCGTTCGCGATCATGCGGTTGGCGTCCGCGCCGCCTGCGGGATGGCTGGTGTCGCGGCTGGGGGAGCGGCGCGTCTACATCAACGGCCTGCTGATCGTCGCGGTTTCCACCGCGGTGTGCGCGTTCGCGCAGACGTACTGGCAGCTGCTGCTGTTCCGGTCGCTGGGCGGCCTCGGCTCGGCCATGTTCTCGGTGTCCTCGCTGGCGTTGATGATCCGCATCTCGCCACCGGATGCGCGCGGCCGCGTCGCGGGGCTGTTCTCGTCGGGGTTTCTCGTCGGGTCGGTTGGCGGCCCGGTGCTGGGCAGCCTCACGGCCGGACTCGGCCTGTCCGCGCCGTTCGCGATTTACGGCGCCGCGCTGCTCGTTGCGGCCGGAGTCGTATTCGTCAGCCTGCGCGGCAGCACGTACGCCGCACCCGCCGACGCCACCGAGTCCGCCGTCACGATGCGCGAGGTGCTGCGCAACCGGGCCTACCGCGCAGCGTTGCTCTCCAATTTCGCGACGGGCTGGGCGGCCTTCGGTTTGCGGATTGCGCTCGTGCCGCTGTTCATCGTCGACGCACTGGGACGTAGCACCGGCGTTGCCGGACTGGCGCTGGCGACGTTCGCCATCGGCAACGTCTCGGTGGTCATACCCAGCGGCTACCTGTCGGACCGCATCGGGCGGCGAAAACTGCTCATCGTCGGGCTGACCGTCTCGGCCGTCACGACGAGCCTGCTCGGTGCCACGTCGTCGCTGACGCTGTTCCTGGTGACGGCATATGTGACCGGTGCGGCGAGTGGCATCTTCATCTCGCCGCAGCAGGCCGCGGTAGCCGACATCGTCGGAAACAAGTCACGCGGCGGCACTCCCGTCGCGGTGTTCCAGATGATGGTCGATGTGGGCTCGATCGTCGGGTCGCTCGTCGTCGGCGTCGTCGCGCAGCGTGCGTCGTTCGGTTGGGCGTTCGGCGTCAGTGGTGTGGTCCTGGCACTCGCCGCCGTGGGCTGGGTCTTCGCCCCGGAGACACGGGGCAGCCATCCCGCTGACCACACACCGGCCCGCGCGCTGGGTCCGGAGGCCGGTGGCGAAGTGCCGTGACCAGCGGTTTTGATGGCCCTGCGCAGGTGGTGTAACTTCGAACAGCACAACTTCACGGGGCTATGGCGCAGCTGGTAGCGCACCACACTGGCAGTGTGGGGGTCAGGGGTTCGAGTCCCCTTAGCTCCACTCCGGCGTCCTTACGCGAACCCTTGGTGCTGAGCGATCAGCGGCGGGGCCGCGATGGGGCTTAGTTGGTTCCACTCGGTTATTTGCCAGGTCGCACAGTCTCAGAAGCTGCCTCAAAGTGAGGGTTTAGATGGGGGGAATCTCAATTCGCTCCCAGTCCATCCGTACTCGGGGATTTGTTGCCTAGAGATCGAAGTTTCTGTAGCGCTTTGGCTGAGTCACTGCCAGGTTCGGCGTGATACACGATCAGCAGCTGCCCGCCCGAGTGAGGGACGACGAGCCGGGTTCGATTGAGGAAAAGGTCACCCACCTCCGGGTGACGCGAGTGGACGATGCCTGTTGAGTGGCCGACGTCCCCGCGCGCCCACAGCTCACGAAAGCGTTCACTCCCGGCTGAGAGCTCGTCGAGCAGGGCACGAATCCGAGGATCGTCCAAACCGCCGGCGGTTTCGCGAAACTCGCACACCGCGATGTCGGTTAGCTCGTCCCAGTTGACAAACCGCTCCCGCGCGGCGGGGTCGAGGAAGACCGTGCACATGCGGTTGTGTCCGGGTGTGGCTCCCGGCGTTAACGCGCGGGCGTATGCATTAGCGGCCAGCACATCCAAGTATCTGTTGCACACCATCGCCGGAAAGGGAATCTGATCAATCAGTTGGCGAAGGCGTTGCGTGACTGTCTGCACGGTGGACTGACGGGGGCGGCTGCCGGTCGAGCTTGCCAGCTGCTGCAGGTATTCGGTCGCTTTTCGGTCAAGCCGCAATGCCTGGGCGAGTGCCTCCACGACCTGCGCGGAGGGATGGGCGTCGTGGCCCTGTTCGAGGCGCAGGTAGTAGGCCGAGCTAATGCCGGCCAGGGTCGCCACTTCCTCGCGACGCAAACCCGGGACGCGGCGTCGCGCGCCGGGCACTAGCCCGACGTCGCCAGGACGAAGCTGCTCACGCCGCGCTCGTAGGTAGTCGCCCAACGCGTTAGCACTGGCCGCCACCACCTGATCGTAAGACTGTCCCTGCCAATATCACGATCACTTCGGTCAGCCTGCCGTCCGTACGGAGGAATGCCAAGACGTGAAAGTGCGCTCCTGCAGATCGTAGATGCCGGGCGGATAGCTAATGCGGCTAACCAATCAGCAGGACACAACCAGTGAAATCCCTTGTCGAAAGGAAACTTTCGGCGACACGCCACAGACGGCCGCACATCAACAGCGATATTCGGTCGACATACCACGAAGGAGAACCATCATCATGACGATCACGGCATCAGGCACGCGCCAGGTTTCTACCGGTTTCGACATCAACGCGGAGTTCGGCTCCGTGATGAAGGAGCTTGGACTGTCACCCGAAGACACAGGAGGCGCCATCACCTTCGTTGGCGAAGACCCGATCTTCCCGAGTGCGCACCGGCTCGGGGCATCCATCAGTATCCCGATCATGGCCGCGGCGGCCGGGGTTGCCGATATCTGGCGCCAGCGCACGGGCCGCGGCCAGGACCTGACCCTTGACCTACGCAAGGCAATCCACGGCATCAACCCCGGGTACAAATTCACGCCCACGGTCAACGGCTACCCGTATCAGGTGCCCTTTGGGCTCGATAACCCGATGACTTTCGACCTGTACCGGACCAAAGACGGTCGGTTCTTCCTGCCAACGGGGGCCTACCCGGGCCTGCTGCACAGCATGTGCACATTCCTGGGGTGCTCGCCAGACAAGGACAGCATCGCCGAGGCCGTGTCCAAGTGGGATAGCGAGGAACTCGATAAGGCGGCCGCCGATAACGGGCTCGTCTTCGCTCTGGTCCGTACGGCCGAAGAGTGGGCGGCCCACCCTCAGGGCAAGTATTTGGCCGACAAGCCGTTGGTGGAAATCATCAAGATCGGCGAGAGCGACCCCGAGCCGTTCACACCGGCGGCGCGCCCGCTGTCGGGGTTGCGGGTGCTGGCAGCGACGCACGTCATCGCCGGCAACGTGATGGCCCGCACGTTGGCCGAGCACGGGGCCGAGGTGCTGCAGATCGCCCACCCCGAAGAGTTTGAGCACGAGGCCTTTGCACAAGATCCCACCGCCGGGTTCACGTCCTCAGCGTGGCTGGACCTCAATCAGCCTGAGGCCCGCCAAAGGGCCTACGAACTGGCTGCCGGCGCGGATGTGTTCGTCGAGAACTATCGCGGCCGCAAGATTGCGGACCTGGGTCTGTCGCCCGAGGAACTGGCCGCCCGCCGCCCCGGCATCATCTACGCCTCGGACAAGGCCTTCAGCCACGAGGGGCCCTGGGCCAACCGGGCCGGGTTCGACATGGAAGCCCTCGCCGTCACCGGGTTCGCCACCGAGGAGGGAACCCCGGAACAGCCGAAGTTCCCGCCGACCCACGTCATGAACGACTTCATAGCCGGTTACATCGGCGCGGCGGGCATCCAGGCCGCGCTGATCCGTCGGGCCAAGGAGGGCGGCAGCTACCACGTCCGGGTCAACCTGGCCCGGTGCGCCATGTGGTTCATGTCCCTAGGCACATTCGACAAGGACGCCCCGGTGCCTGCCGGGGAGCAGCACCAACTCCTGGCGCCGGACACCATCACCGCTCAGACCCCGTACGGCGAACTGGTCCGACTTGCCCCACCGGTGCAGTTCTCCGAAACCAAGCCCTACTGGCAAGACCCGGTACTGGTGGTGCGCGGGTCGAGCAAGCCTGCATGGACAGTCAGCTGACGGTTCGGGCTTGGGTCATACGACAAGAAGTCCGTGACCAATGCGGTGACGCGAGCGCTGATGACAAGCCACCGCGGCGGGTTGTCATCAGGCCGCGCCGATCGGCGGCGGCACATATCCACGTCGTAACCGCGGGCACGCAACAGAAATAGCGAACAACGAATCCGAATCCAACGAGCCGTCCCGCTTCCCTTCTCCTGCAATGGATCTCGTCATCAGCGATAGCGTCATGCCTACTTGCCCGGACGCGGCCGGAGCTGTATGCCTTGCTGACGAAGTTTGGCGGCGATGGTCGTGTGGGAGACACCGAACCGAGTGCCGATCCACGCAAGTGACTTGCCTGCTGTGTAGAGCTCGACCGCTTCCCTTGCATGCTCGTCGGTCAGACCCTGGCGACGGATGGTGACACCTTGCCCGCGGAGGACGGCGGCAATGCGAGTCTTCGAGATGCCGTAGTGAGTGCCAACCTGTTGGGTGGTCTCGCCGGCTTGGTAGCGAGCCACGATGTCGGCGGTGTCTTCGGGCTTCAAAAAGCGTTTCGAACGGATTGTCGGCTTGTCTTGATGCAATTGAGGGGGACGAGGTACAGACTCGCCGATCCGTTCCCGCAGGTCAGACCATTTTCTTGGCAGATGTGCAAGATTCGAGTTTCTTCCTATTAGCTCCACAACAAGAAACCCGCTCCGAACAGCGTCGGAGCGGATATTACTTGCTCGCCGGATCGACCGCGGACGGCTTGTGTCCCAAATCCGTCCTACCACTTAAGGAGAAGACGTCCGCGGCTGCGGTCAGGCGGATCGGTCAACCCAAGATCGGAAATCGCCGTTCGCCGCCTAGCTTGCTCAGCGCCTGTTGCATTCGACTGCGAACGTGCGAATCCACCGCAGCCACATCTGGATCGGGGCCGAACTCTGCGACGATGTCGATCGGTTCGAGCACCTGCGTGACGATCTTGGTGGGTAGTGGAATGTTCAGCGGAAGCACTCCACCCAGACTGAACCCAAAGGGAATTCCAAGCGAGATCGGCAGGGTATTCAGCCGCGCGGATGGAATGATTCTGCCGAGCCGCTTCGCGAGCTCAGTGCCTCGGCTCAGATACAGGTGGTTTTCCTGACCGCCGATCGAGACTACCGGGATGATCGGGACATCCGCTTCGAGGGCAGTCCTGACGTAGCCCTTCCGGCCGTTGAAGTCGATAACGTTCTGGCGAACGGTGGGTCGGCATGCGTCATGATCGCCACCCGGGAAAACCACGACGATGCGTGAAGCATGAAGTGCCTCAGCAGCGTTGCGTGGATCGGCTCGGACGACGCCGAGCCGCGGCATCATGTCCTCGAGCTTCCCTGTGAAGAGAAGGTCATGTGCAAGTGCATTCATCGGACGGTCGTAACCGAACGCCTCATAGAACTCGACGGCCAGTACCGGGACGTCTAGCGAAAACTGACCTCCCGAATGGTTGGACACCAAGAGCGCGCCCCCCGTGGCCGGAATGTTCCCCATACCCCTGGTTTCAGCTCTGAAGTACCGCCTCAGGACGGGTCTAATCATGTCAACGACGCGCTTTGTGGCGTGCGGATCCCACTTTGCGACTTGGCCGCCAAAGGCGTGATCGCCGATCATTTTGCCAGACATATCTCCCCCTAATTCTTGGCTCTCGGCTGACTCCCAGCGGCCGAGAAAGGCGTATTCGCTCTCATCGAAGCTGTCGATCGCGATGCCGAGGTACGAAAGTTGGTAACACGGTTACCCATGATACGGTAACACGGTTACTGGAAGAACGACAGTGGAGCGGATTTTTCTGAAAGAGCCACCCATGCGCCGACTACCGGTGAACGCCCATCGAGAGAACTGCCTCGGTGCGTACGCGCGGCGCGGCGGTCAGTCCTGCTGGGGGAGGTCGTGCAACACAGCGCGGATGGACTCGGCGACGCTCACATCAGCGCGACGCAACACCTCGCCGAGAATGTCGCGGATCTCGGCGTCACTGATTCCAGTGTGCCGACCCTGCTCCACCGCGAGAACAAGCTCCCCATGCTGTTAAGCGTCGCGGCGATCGCGATGCGCAACATGGAAGCGTCCTTTGCCGATAAGGCGTGCGACTCTGAGGGGCCGTCACCCAGTTGCATGGCGACTCTCTCCTAGAGGTTCGACTTGCTCGCTCGCGCTCAACGGATCATGACCGCCGTCCCGCATGCCTTGGACTTCGTATCCGTTTGTTAGCCAAAAGACCGTTCGATCCAAGATCGGCAGAATTTCCGTGATAGCAATCTCGCCGGCGGCGAACCGACCTAGGAGTCCGTACACGAGGCTAGAGATGATGGCGTCGAGGTCGGCGATGAAGCTGTTGTCCACGTCGCCGAGAATTTCGAAAACCGCTAGGCGCAACGATGCCGAATCCGCGGCTGACCAACTCCTGCCCGCCGGGTGCTCCCCTGGCGCGAAAGTATGCCGTCAGCATGCCCGGGTGCTGCTCCCACGGTTCGAAGATGGTGCGGAGGACACGCATCATGCCCATGTACAGCGAATCGCTGGGATGGGGTGTCTGCAGCGTCAGGGCAGAGTATCGGTTGTCTTCCATCCAATTCTGTAGTGCCGCAAGGATGAGTTCGTCCCGGTTTGCGTAGTGCTTGTAAATCGTCGCCAGCGAGGTCCGAGCTCGGCTGGCAACTTCTCGAAGCTGGACAGCGTCATACCCCTCGTTTTCAAGAATGCTCACGACGATGCCCAGAATCCTCGAATTTGGCCCGACGGTGTGCCTGGAGTTGTCCGAGCTGATCATCAATAGACACCCTTGCCGTTGTCTGGTAACACGGTTACTGTACCCGATGTAACACGGTTACCGTCCACCGGCGCAGAGGTGCCGAACTGAAACGAGGATCCATGGGATCGCTAGACGGCAAGGTCGCCTTTATCACCGGGGTTGCGCGCGGTCAGGGCCGAAGCCACGCGGTTCGACTCGCGCGCGAAGGCGCCAACATCATCGGGATAGACATCTGTGCCGACATCCCGGCGAACCACTATCCGATGGCGGGCCGTGATGAGCTCGACGAGACGATTGCGCTGGTGGAATCGGCCGGGGGCAAGATGCTCTGCACTGTCGCTGATGTCCGCGATTTCCACCAGGTCAAATCTGCCGTGGATGCTGGCGTCGAGCAGTTCGGGCGTCTCGACATCGTGCTGGCCAATGCTGGCATCGCGCCGGTCGCGTTCCGCGAACTCAGTATCGAGGAGGAACTCGACCAGTGGAAGGCTGCCATTGGCGTCAACCTTGACGGCGCCTATCACACCGCGTGGGCAGCGATCCCACACCTGCTCGCAGGTAACCGTGGGGGAGCGATCGTCTTCACGAGCTCGACGGCAGGCCTCAAAGGCTTTGGCGGTCTACAAGGCGGCGGGCTTGGGTACGCAGCTTCCAAACATGGGATCGTCGGCCTCATGCGCACTCTCGCTAACGCGCTGGCACCTATGAACATTCGCGTCAACACTGTGCACCCCACAGCAGTCAACACGATGATGGCAGTAAATCCGGCGATGACAGAGTTCCTCGAAAACTATCCCGGCGACGGTCCGCATCTGCAGAATCCGATGCCTATCGCGTCTCCTCGAACCCGAAGACATCAGCGCGGCGATCGCCTACCTGGTCTCCGACGAGGCGAAGTACGTCACCGGCGTGACCTTCCCTGTTGATGCAGGCTTCTGCAACAAGTTATGAGCACCGACGAGATCGTCCGTGATGCAAGGGAATCCGGACGCGTGTTCGGTAAACGTGTTCTGGTGACCGGTGCCGCTCGCGGTATGGGCCGAAGCCACGCTGTTCGACTCGCCCAGGAGGGGGCAGATCTTATCCTCGTTGATATTTGCGAGTCGCTGCCAGAAATTGAGTATCCGCTGGCGTCGGTCGACGATCTCGAGGAAACCGCTCGTCTCGTGCGGAAGCACGGACGGCCTCGCCATCACACGTGTCGTCGACGTCCGGGCCGCTGCGGCGCTGTCGGCCGCCGTTGCGGACGGTGTAGCCGAACTTGGCGGCCTAGATGCTGCGGTCGCCAACGCCGGCGTTCTCACCGTCGGCACCTGGGACACAACGACATCCGAGCAGTGGCGGACAGTGGTTGATATCAACCTCATCGGTAGCTGGAACACCTGTGCGGCCGCGATTCCGCATCTCGTCGACTCCGGAGGCAGCCTCGTCATCATCAGTTCGTCCGCCGGACTTAAGGGCACACCGCTGCACCTCCCCTACACGGCGTCAAAGCACGGCGTCGTCGGTTTGAGTCGAGCACTGGCCAATGAGCTTGCTGCTCAGAACATTCGCGTAAACACGGTTCATCCCACTGGTGTTGAAACGGGTATGCGCCCGGAGTCCCTGCAAGGCCTGCTTGCCGAGGCGCGACCAGACCTCATCCCGATATTTCTCAATGCCCTGCCCATGGTGATGGCCGAAGCCTCCGATATCAGCAATGCCGTGCTGTTTCTCGTGTCAGACGAATCACGATCGGTGACCGGGCTGGAATTCAAGGTCGACGCCGGCGTCACGTTGCGATGAAACCGATCCGAAGGAATTACGTGCGATGACGACTGTAGACACTGACCGGGCAGAACGCGGACGGCGCGTATTCGCCGACGTGATGACCTTCACCCCGCCGAAGGACTCTGCGCCGGCGACCACGAGCATGCTCGACTTCGTTTTCGCCGAAGTATGGCAGCGTCCAGGGCTCAATCGGCGCGACCGCCGGTTCATCACTCTGCCGTGTGTCGCTGCAGCCGATGCGGAGGGGCCGCTACGCGACCACGTGTACGCGGCGTTGAACAGCGGCGATCTCACAATCACGGAAATGCGCGAAGCAGTGCTGCATTTCGCGGTATACAGCGGCTGGCCCAAAGCATCTCGGTTCAACATGCTTGTCGACGAGCAATGGGAACGGATACACGCAGAGCGCGGGGAGACGGTGCCGCCTCCCGAGCCTCTACTGCCACTGGCGACCTCGAGTGACCCCGAAGACCGCCTTGACGGCGGTGAGCAGGCCTTCCGGGATGTCAACTGCGTTCCGTACGTACCCACTCGGGATAACCCGTACTCCGGTGCAGGAATCCTCAACTTCGTCTTCGGCGAGATGTGGCTGCGGCCAGGCTTAGGCATGAAGGAACGACGACTCATCACCGTTGCGTGCGTAGCTTTTCAGGACGCGCCTTACCCAATCATGAGCCATGTTTATGCCGCATTGAAGAGCCGCGACATCTCGTTCGGCGAGATGGATGAATTGGCACTGCATTTCGCCGCCTACTACGGCTGGGCGAAAGCGACCACTCTCAGCGACGAGATCGAACGGCAGAAAGAGCGCGTGCTGGACGAATGGCGCACCGAGTCGGAGGTGTCCAGGTGACTGCGACGGCGTTGACTGCGGGCCTGTTGATCGACGAGACGCTCATCACTGAGTCCTCGGGTGGAACTCACCAACACATCTACCCGGCCACCGGTGAACCGAATGTCACCGTTCCACTCGCAGGGGCGGCCGAGATTGACCGCGCCGTCTCCTCCGCGTGGCAAGCGCATCGAGTGTGGATGACCTTGACAGTCGACCGCCGTCGAGACCTGCTGATCGGTCTTGCTGACGTGGTTCACGAGCATCTTGATGAACTCGCCGTGCTCAATGTGCATGACTACGCGGTGCCAATCTCGCTGGCCGGTACCGCGCACATGCTGGAGTGGTTTCTGCGCCACTTCGCCGGCTACGTCGATATGCCGCACGGGGTCAGTTCCCCGGTGAACGGGTCATTCGACGTCAATCTCATCGAACGAGAACCCTACGGCGTCGTCGGCGTTATTGCTCCGTGGAACGGGGCGCTCGCGGTGGCGGCATCCTCGGTTGCACCCGCACTGGCTGCGGGAAATGCCGTGGTCCTAAAACCGTCAGAACTGGCTCCGCTGGCCGCATTGCGGTTTGGCGAACTGTGCCTGGAGGCAGGCCTGCCACCGGGGCTTGTCAACGTCGTTCCTGCGGGTTCCGAAGGAGGGGAGGCGCTCGTCCGCCATCCCGGAGTCCGCAAGATTCATTTCACCGGCGGTGATGGGACTGCGCGTCGGGTGCTCGCGGCCGCGGCTGCCAATCTCACGCCGGTAGTGGCCGAATTGGGCGGCAAGTCTGCAAACGTGGTGTTCGAGGACGCCGATCTCGACACCGCTGCTGCGATGTCAGCCCATCAAGGCCCAATAATGCAGTCGGGCCAGAGCTGTGCGTGTGCGAGCCGCGTCCTGGTGCAGGAATCGGTCTACGACGCGTTTCTGGAGAGGTTCCTTTCCGCGATCGAATCGGCCAAGGTTGGCGATCCGCTCGACCCCACCACTTTCTTTGGTCCCGTGATCAGCCAGGTGGCCGCCGACCGGATCCTCGGCGTAATCGACGGCGCCGTTGCGCAACGATCGGGCGATCTATTGCTCGGCGGCAACCGAATTGGGGGCGAACTGGCTCACGGATTCTTTATCGAGCCCACTGTCTTCGGTGGCGTCGACAATTCGTCCGAACTTGCACAGATCGAAACTTTTGGCCCTGTCGTGTCACTTATAAAGTTCCGCGATGAAGCTGAGGCTCTGCGAATCGCCAACGACACCCCATACGGGTTGAACGCTTTCGTCCAGACCCGCGACCTCGCCCGGGCCCACCGCGTCGCTCGTCAACTGGAAGCGGGATCGGTATGGATCAATCAGATCAGCCTGATCTCTCCGCAGGGACCGTACGGCGGTTACAAGCAGAGCGGGTTCGGCCGCACTGGCGGCCTCGACGGTCTGCATGAGTTCACGCAAGTCAAAAACATCCGCATCGGGATGAGTTAAGCGACCTGATGGGTAGGTCCGGCTTGTCGCGCACGTCGTTCGGTTCGACGTCGACTGAGATGCGCTGCGCGCGGCCGGTACTTCAGTTGCCATGAGATGGCAGCGCGCCACAGATCCCTTTCATCCCGAATTGCGCCGCGTTGCAATGCTTCTTCCTCGGACGCTTGTCACGCCGCTTACGGTGAAGGCATTTCGGATGTTGCCGAAACGCCGCTCTCGAGGCGCACGGGGCGATGTTGACGTCGTGACTCTAGACTCCGGTGTCGGCCTCCGAATCCACCGTCCAAGGCACACCGCATTGGGTCCAGCGTTGCTGTGGATACACGGCGGCGGCTACGTCCTTGGTGACGCCGCCATGGACGACAAACACTGCCGACGGCTAGCGCACGAACTCGGAGCGACCGTCGCGGCGGTGGACTATCGCCTGGCGCCTGAGCATCCCTACCCGACTCCGCTCCACGACTGCTACGACGCGCTAAGGTGGCTGACCGAGGCACCTTCGGTAGACGCGAGACGCGTCGCTGTCGCTGGGGCCAGTGCCGGTGGCGGACTGGCGGCAGCGGTTGCGCAGTTGGCGCATGACCGCGCTGAAATAGACTTGGCCGCACAAGTACTGGTGTATCCGATGCTGGACGACCGCACCGGACATGGGCCCGATCCTGGCCGACGAAACCGGCGGATGTGGAACAACACCAGCAACCGGCTCGGTTGGGGAGCGTACTTGGCCACCACCGACCCGAACATCGCCGTGCCGGCCCGCAGACAAGACCTCAGCGGCCTGCCTCCCACCTGGATCGGTGTGGGCACGTTGGACGTTCTGCACGACGAGGCGGTGTCCTATGCCCAGCGGCTGCGCGCCGCGCACGTTCGTTGCCAGCTCCGCGTCGTTGACGGGGCCTTTCATGGCTTTGATGCCGTCGCGCCGAGAAGCTCTGCTGCGCAAGCCTTCTTCGCAAGTCAACTCAGGATGCTGCGGATGGCCTTTGCGGACGATTGACGCTCGACCCCTGAGGCAGGTTTAACCCGCATTGCCACCTAGAGCTGGGCCCAGACCGACTTCGTCTTCAGGTAGGCCTCGATGCCTTCACGGCCATGCTCGTAGCCCCAGCCGGACTGCTTGTAGCCACCGAAGGGCACCGCGTGGTCGAACACCAACTGGCAGTTGATGCTAACGGTGCCGGCCTGCAGCCGCTTGCCGAGACGATGTGCGCGGCTGAGGTTGTTGGTCCAGGCGGTCGCAGCGAGTCCGTAGGTCGTGTCGTTGGCCATCGCGACGGCTTCGTCGTCGTCGTCGAATGGCGAGATCGAGACCACGGGGCCGAAGATCTCCTCCTGGTAGAGCCGCATGCCGGGATCCACGTTGGTCAGCACGGTCGGGTGCACGAAGTAGCCCTTGCGGTCCAGCCGGTGTCCGCCGGTGACCACTTCGACGCCTTCGGACTTGCCCTCGTCGATGAACCCCATGACGCGCGTGAGTTGCTTCTGGCTGATCAGCGGACCGCTCATGCAGCCCTTCTCGTCTGGGCCGCCCAGCTTCATGCCGTTGGCGACCCCTGTGATGCCCTCGACCACTTGGTCGTACACGCCGCGCTGGACGAAGATCCGCGAGCCGCAGACGCAGCCCTGCCCGGAGTGGATGAAGATGCCCATCGCCGCCATGAAGATGGCCTTCTTGAGGTCGGCGTCGTCGTAAATCAGCACAGGCGACTTGCCGCCGAGTTCGAGCGCGACCTTCTTGAGGTTGCCCGCCGACGCCCGCACGATCTCCTTGCCGATCTCGGTCGATCCAGTGAAGGCGACCTTCTCGACGTCGGGGTGCGCGGTGATGGCCGCACCTGCGGTGTGTCCGTAACCTGTGATGAGGTTGACGACGCCGTCAGGGACTCCGGCTTTGGCGATGAGTCGGGTAAGCAGTAGAGCCGAAAGGGGTGTCTCCTCGGCGGGTTTGACGATCATGCTGCAACCCGCGGCGAGCGCGGGCGCGAGCTTGGCGCAGGCGTTGAAGATCGGTCCGTTCCACGGAAAGATCAGGCCGACGACGCTATACGGCTCCTTCAGGGTGTAGGTGTGCATATCGACCCACGTGTCGGAGGCGATGCCTGCGGTCTTCACGTCGTAGGCGTTGCCGCTGATCTTGGAACACCAGCCTGCGTGGTAGCGGAAAAATTCGGCGCAGTTGGGTAGGCCCAAGCGCGCCTGCATCAGCGGCATGCCGGTGTTGAGCGAGTCGAGTTGGGCGAATTCGTCGGCGTGCTCGTCGATGAGGTCGGCGATGCGCCACATGACCTTTGCGCGCTCACGGCCCGGCAGTTCGGACCACACGCCGGCTTCGAATGCTGCCTTAGCGCGGGCGACGGCCTCGTTGACGGCTTCCGCGCCGCAGTCGGTGAACTCGGCGATCTGCTCTTCGGTCGCCGGGTTGACGATCGAGATCGTCTCACCGGTACCGGGTCGTTGTCGGAGCTCTTCCAACACCGTCTTCAGCATTGCGGGGGGCCTCGCCTCGGTCGCATCGATCGTCATCAGGTGTCAGTTCGCCGTGCTGAACTCGATGTGCAATTCCGTCAGCCCGCGCAGTAAAAAGGTGGGCTCGTAGGAATACGTGCGATCGTCGCTCGGGCCGTGGGAATCCATGCTGATCGTGATGTCGCGCATGCGATCGAGGAGCCGGTTCACGGTGACCTGTCCCTCCACTCGGGCGAGGGGTGCACCAGCGCATGTATGGATGCCGCGGCCGAAAGCAATGTGCTCGCGGACGTTCTTGCGGTCGAGCTGGAACTTGTGCGGATTCTCGAACTTGGCGGGGTCGCGGTTGGCGGCACCGAGGCACAGCATGAGCACCGTGCCTGCCTTGATGTGGACACCGCCCAGTGTGGTCGTCTTACGGGCCAGCCGGAAGTCGACCTTCGTAGGGCTCTGTATTCGCAGTGCTTCCTCGATGAAGGCGGGGATCAGGTCTCGATCTGCCCGAAGCCGGTCCTGTACCTCCGGATGATCGCCCAGAGTTTGAACAGCGGCGCTGAGCAGTTTCGTGACCGTCTCCTGCCCGGCAGCGAATAGAAACGTGGCGGGTCGGACTACCTCCAGCAGTGTTGGGGTCGAGCCGTCGGGATATGTCGCTGTCGCCATGCCGGAGAGAACGTCGTCGCGTGGTTCACGTCGGCGCTCGGAGATATAGTCGCTGAACAAGTCGTCTAGATACTTCAGGGGATTGCGGCCCACGGGAGCACCGTTGAGGCCGCCCGCGGTGCTGCCGGGGGCCCTACCGGCGCCGAGTGCGTGCCGTATCGTATCGCGGTCTTGCTCTGGCACGCCCAACAGATCGGTAATCGCCAATGTGGCAAAGGGTTTGGCAAACTCGGATAGAAATTCGCAGGCGCCGTTGTCGATGAATTCGTCGAGCTGACGATCCACGAGCTGCCACATGAAGTCTTCGTTTTCTTTGAGCCGACGCGGCGTTAACAGCTTGCTCAGTAGTGAGCGGGCTCGTTCATGCGCCGGTGGATCCATGACCACCAGGTGCTCGAATATTGGGAATAGGTGGCGATGTGCCTCTATCTGCTCCGCGATGTCGTCGCCTGCCGGTTCGAATGGCAGTGGCGGAAATGGCCCGCCGATCGCGTTCACTGCGGAAAACGAATCAACATCCTTGAACGCCGCCATGACCTCGGCGTAGCCGGTCACAGCGACAACACCGTGATGAGATTCGCGCACAACAGGACCTTCGCTGCGCAGGGCCTCCCAGTAGGCGTACGGATCCTGCGCAATGTCGGCGTCGGAGAAGTAGTCGATCCCCACCAGGTCAGTCATCGTTCTCCTCGAATGCCAGATCTACGCTTCTCAAAACTGATCACTTGATCAGGATGTTAGGGTGTTTGCATGCCTATCACGCATCGTCGCCGACCGTCAAGCACCTCGCGGCAGGGTTACTAAATGGCCGCGACACGTAAGCCGAAGTCTGATGACGGCGGAGCACGGCTGCGGCTGATCCAGGCAACGATTCAGCTCATGCACGACGAGGGGTACGCGGCGGCGACCTCGCGGCGCGTCGCCGCGAGCGCCGGCGTGAAGCAAGCCCTGGTCTATTACTACTTTCCGACCATGGACGACCTATTCCTCGAGGTGTTGAAGGTCGGCGCAGACCAGGTCCTCGAGCAGATGCGGGCCGCCTTGATGGCCGAGGATCCGCTGCGCGCCCTATGGCGGATCAACAGCGATGCCCGCAGCACGGTTCTTAATACTGAGTTCGTGGCGTTAGCCAACCATCGCAAGGCAATTGGAGCTGAACTCAAGGCGTATGCCGAGCGTGTGCGCGATATCGAAACCGCGGCTGTCGCGATGGTGCTACGTGCTAATGGAGTCGACGTCACTGACTTTCCGCCAGCGGCCATCGCGATACTTATTGCACAGACGGCGCGAAGTTTGGCAAACGAAGTCGCCGTGGGTGTAACCCAAGGTCACAGTGAACTGCGCGCCCTCGTCGAGCGTCAAATGGACTCGCTTATGAAACCGGCTACCACGGTCCGTACGTAACTGGTCTCCCCGCGCCAACCCCCAGGTGCAAGCGCGTCGCCGGGAGCATTCGCACGCGGTTACCGAAATTCCGATCGAACTTGTTGACACTCAAGACTGTTTCATGTCATCGTTCCTGATCGATCGATCAGGGTTGGAGCGCTTCTGCTGCGGGTGATACAGGTCGCCGCCGGCGAAGCGCGAGAGCGAGGGAATCGTGGCGGGACGGGTCGAGGGCAAGGTCGCATTCATTACTGGCGCGGCTCGCGGGCAAGGACGCAGTCACGCGGTCCGGTTAGCTCAAGAAGGCGCGGACATCATCGCGATCGACATCTGCGGTCCGGTCAGTAAAAATACCCAGGTCGAGCCGGCCACCTCGGATGACCTCGCGGAGACTGCGGATCTGGTCAAGCAGCTGAATCGTCGCATCGTGACCACCGAGGTCGACGTCCGCGACTACGACGCCGTCAAGGCCGCCGTCGACAGGGGTGTTGAGCAGCTGGGTCGATTGGACATCGTCTGCGCGAACGCCGGAATCGGCAACGGCGGGCAGACACTCGACCGCACCAGCGAAACAGACTGGACAGACATGATTGACGTGAACCTGTCCGGGGTCTGGAAAACCGTCAAAGCCGCTGTTCCGCATCTGATCTCGCAGGGTGACGGCGGCTCGATCATCCTCACCAGTTCGGTCGGCGGACTGAAAGCCTATGCGCACACAGGTCACTACATCGCCGCCAAGCACGGCGTCGTCGGCCTGATGCGCACCTTCGCCGTCGAACTCGGGCAGCACTCAATTCGCGTCAACTCCGTTCATCCCACGAACGTGAACACCCCGCTGTTCATGAACGAAGGCACCATGAAGCTATTCCGGCCCGACCTCGAGTCCCCTGGACCTGATGATCTCGCAGTCGCGGCGCGATTCATGCACGTGCTGCCCACCGGCTGGGTGGAACCTGTCGACATCAGCAACGCGGTGCTGTTCCTGGCGTCCGACGAATCGCGTTTCGTTACCGGACTGACCATGACGATTGATGCTGGGAGCATGCTGAAGTAGCAGCGCCGCTGCAGTTCAGGCGCGCCCTCAGCGCTGACAAGAAGGTGCTGTCGACGTCAACAACGGTGTTGCCCGAGAGCCAACAACAGTCGGTGCGCGGAATGTTGCGCGTCCCTGCCGAACTCACCCGTACAGCGGCTACACCTCGGTAAGGAGATCCCTCCAGCGCCACGGCACCGCTTCGATTTGTGTTCGAGTGATCTCGTCACCGCTGAGCTCAGTGTCGCGTGGGCGTCGAGGCTGACGAAGCCCCATAATGCGGCGGCCGATAGTAGATAGCTCCTCGATGAATACACGCTCGTCGATGTCGACTGGTGCAGCTGTGGCCGCTCCCGCTAGGCCACTGAAAAGCGCAGTAGCTTTTATGAAACCGGCGGCATCGGACTCAAGCTGCATGAGCAATGCCAGCTGACGCCCGATGATTTCTCCCCATTCGTCATGCGTCTGAAGTATGTGGCGGACGCTTGAATCGAAGACCAGGACGGCTGCTAGCGACCGATTCTTCGTGACGATCTCGGCATAGCCACGAATCATGGCTTCCATCTGGGCGCGCGGCGTGCGCTGGCTCTCGGCCGTCACGAGGATGTGACGACTCTGCTCAAGAATTGGTTCCATCAGTGCCGCGAGCAGGTCATCGCGGGTGCGGAAGTGGTAGTAGATAGCAGCCTTAGTAAAGCCCAGTTCGTCGGCGATCATCTGTAGTGATGTGCCGGCGAAGCCGTGCTGGCTGATCAACTTGATCGCGATATCGAGTAGCCGTTGCCGCGTATCAATCGGTAAGCCCGCGTCGTCTGAGCGCAATGTTGTCATCTGTCACCTCCGTATCAATAGTGAAGCACACGCTAGCCAAGCGGCAAGTTTGCAACTTTACGATCGACAAGTTCGGGGCTTGACAGTTGGAAAGCGGCAGCTTTACGATCGGCAAGTTCTAGCTTTACGCTCGGCAAGTCAGCTCGGGCCAAGCGCGTCGTATCGATCTCCGGGAAGGCACCATGAACACTCCGACTTCACACGCCAGCATTTATGGCCGGTACATCGGCCGGGTGGGCGCACTGGCTGCAGCTCTTGGAATCGGGGTGATGGTTGTCACCGCGCCTGGTGTGGCCACGGCAGACCCGTCCAGTTCCAATGGCGACACGTCGAGTTCCTCAGCAGACGCAGCGGCTGCTCGTCTGCGCATCGGACCGCACGCCGCGGCGCGCCGAAGCCGCGCGCCGACGCGCCGTGGGGACTGACTCCTCCGGGTCTTCAGATTCAGCATCCACTGCGGCGACGAATGCTGCCTCGGCGACCGCGGGTGCGACCTCCTCGACTACACAGGTCGCGCCTGGCGTCACCGTCAGCAACAGTGGTGGCGCGCAGCTCAGTTCTGCCGACGTACCAACAACTTTGGAGTCGATCCCAAACAGGGAGGCAGTAGTCACGGCGCCGCCAGCTGATGCGACGCCCAACCCCGACGTGATCATTCCGGACGCCGAGGCGCCGGTCTCCATTCAACCGACCGCGGCGGCTAACAAGTCGGATTCGGTGCCCGCGGACTCGGGCGCTGGCAGTGTGGCCCAATCTGTGGTAGCTGACTCGTCGGTGACAGCGGCCTCTATCGGAGCAGTCGAGATCGAGGCGTCAGCGGCGAGAACGCTCGGAACGGTTGCAACGATCGCCGCGCCTGCGGCACAGACTGTTTTCGCAAGTGCCGCGCGCAGCGAAAACAACGTCAGCACCTCGGAGGATGTCACACCGGTCGTGCCGGCTGTATCGCCCGTGGTCGGAGTCGTGGGATTCCTGAATAGTGTTGTCGCAAACTTGCTGACCCCCTTCCTGTCCCCGCCGCCGAATACACCTGACCCCCTTACGCCGGTGGTGTGGGCGGTGTTCGCCTTTGTGCGGCGCAATTTCTTCAACGAGGCACCGACCATCACGTACAACCCCACCCAGACAGGGCAAACCGTGGCCGGCACCCTTGCCACCGACCCGGAGGGTGACGCCTTGACCTACACCGTCACCGGTGCGACGCAGATCGATCAGTCGACATGGGTCACGGACACGGGCAAGCTCACGATCAACCAGGCGACGGGCGTCTTCACCTACACGCCCAACGACATCGACTACGACAGCGTGCAGACGGATTCGATCACCGTCTCCGTGACCGACGGTAAGACCAACCTGCTGAGCTTGTTTGGGGTACCACACGCAGACACCGACACAATCAACATCGCGGTGCAACCTCCCACCGTCGAGCGCGTGATCCTTAATATGCCCCCCGGCATTACGAAGCCGGTGAACCCCCGCTACGCGGAAGGTGGCCAGTCCATCGTGTTCGCCGGCACACCCGCTGCCGGTGGTCGCATGGAGATCTACGAGATCGACATCGACGGGACAGACGCGAAGTGTCTTACCTGTGGCCTTGCCGCTCCAGCAATTGCGGCGACAAACCCGGCGTTGCCGATCAATATTCAGAAACCGGTTCCCTTCTACGACGGCACCGGGCGAATTGTGGTGCTCCTTAACAATCCGGAACCTCGTTACGCGATCTTTGAGCCGGCCGGCTACAACGGCCTAGGTTCACCGGCGCGGATCGTGAACGTCATCACACCCGATGGTGGGGGGGCCACCCTGCCCGGCGTGCCTTTCCCCGGCGGGATCATAAACCGGGAGCGGGAAATGAGGCCGTCACCCGATGGCACACATGTGCTGTTCACCCGCATCGTCCTCGGTCAAACCGGTAACTTCCAGGCCCTTCCGATCGTCGGCGAGTTTGTCCAAAGCGGCGACCACTACGAGGTCGCGAACGCGCGGGTGGTCTGGCCCACCGGCGAAGGCAAGCAATGGACCCCGGACGGCAAGGGCGTAGTTATCCAGGGCGGAGCATTCGAAGCCGGCAACGTCGACGACATCATGGTCGACCTGTCGGGCGAAACCGGGACCAACTTGTACCCCGGCAGCCCCTTCCGCGGCACCCGGGTCACCGGCAACCTCGACTACGACGAGGACATGGACTTCTCGCCCAACATGCAGTGGATCACGGTCGGAAGCACGCGCGGATTCGAAGCGCTCACCCCGATGACCAGGATCGTTCGGCAGAACTTCCTGCCGTTCTACGTCGGTGCCGCGATCTACGACCAGTACGCGGACGGGCAGGTGCGCAACGTCTCGAACCAGAACTGGGCGGTCGCCCTCGAAGACGACCTCAACCGCGAGAACGGCATCCCGCTCTTCGTTCAGGATGACCCCACCACCCCCGGGGTGGACGAAGGCGACGGGTGGATTTCCCGAAGCATGCCCAGCTGGAATCCTGACGGCACCGCGGTCGCCTTCTGGGAGTCGGGTAACGGCGACGAGCACGGAATAGCGCCGACGCAATCACGCCTGGTCATCGCAAACCTGAAGTACACGACCAGTGTCGGGCCGGTCGGCGATACGGCAACAGTGTTCAACCCGTCGGCGTTCCCGGAGCTGAGCACCTACGTCGCCAAGACGACACCGCTGCCGGCGACCGGAACCTACAACGGAGTCGGCGGTGGCACCGCGGTAGTCAGCGAGGTCATCAACCCGACGACGTTCCAAACGACACGGACGGTGCAGTACACCAACTACGTCAACGAGGACGGATTGATCCTCAATGGCACCGAGACGGGAATCTACGGGCCGAGCCAAACCAGCGTCACCTATCTCGCCGACATCGATGTCACTGATTTGACCGGAGCCAACAGGGGCAGCCTGGACGCCAACGCTTTGTACACGCTGTTGCCCACCCAATCGGTAACGGGTTACATCACCTCGACCCTCGATGGCGATACGCAAACGATCCCGGATCCGGCGAAGGTGGAGGACGCAAAGACCGGCGCGTAGCGCCGCCGAGAGGACTGCACAGTCAGTTCCGGCTCCGCTACCCACCACCTGTGTGCGGGGTGCGCTGCAGGCGCACCCCGCACACTTGATTTGCAACCAACTCATCGGCAATGACACTCACGAAAGAAGCGAGACGTGAAGATCAAGGACGCGGTAGCGGTAGTTACCGGTGGCGCCTCCGGCCTCGGGTTGGCAAGCACCAGAGCGCTTCTCGAACGCGGCGCCAAGGTAGTAATCCTGGATCTACCGAATTCTGAGGGTGAAACGATCGCCGAAACACTTGGCGAACGAGTCCGATTTACACCGGCCGATGTCACCGATGCCGACGCTGTATCACAGGCCCTAGACATCGCGGATTCACTCGGCACGCTGCGAATAGTGGTCAACAGCGCGGGAATCGGAGATTTCATCCCCGTTCTGGGCGACAGCGGCGTCTATCCGATTGAGAACTTCGGCCGTGTCCTCAACATCAACTTGCTCGGAACTTTCAACGTGCTGCGCCTTGCCGCGGAACGCATCGCCGCGCACGAATTGTTGGGCGGCGAACGCGGAGTCATCGTCAACACCGCCTCGGTAGCAGCTTTCGATGGCCAGATCGGGCAGGCGGCTTACGCCGCGTCGAAAGGCGGCGTGGTCGCCATGACCCTACCCATCGCCCGAGATCTCGCCAGGCACCAGATCCGGGTGGCAACCATCGCGCCGGGTCTCTTCGAAACGCCGATCATGGCCCTGTTGCCCGATGCGGCCAAGAAAGCGCTCGGCACGCAGATACCTCACCCAGCGCGGATGGGGAATCCCTGCGAGTTCGCAGCGCTGGTCGTCCACATCGTCGAAAACGCCATGCTCAACGGCGAAGTCATCCGACTCGACGGGGCAGTCCGGATGCCGCCGGAACTGATCATCGGGTGAGCGCCATCGGCTCAGTCGTCAGGTAGAAGTCGTAGTCGGAGGTACACATGAATCATGAACCTGCCCCGAGTGGCGCCTGCGGAGATGACTCGATTCCGCTCGGCCATAGCTTGCACGGAGGCACGCAGTGTGCGCGGCTGCACTACCAGCTGTACGTCATCGGTGCTGACGTGGCGGACACAGTACGCAACGTGGCCGGTTTTATGGCCGACCGCGCGCGACAGGGATGGGACGTCACTGCTTCGGTGCTACTACCGTCGGATATGCGGCCCATCCAAGTTCTAGGTGCACGACACGAAAACGTCGCAGTGTTGACCGAGGAGCACGCATTTGTGGGCGCGATTGCAGTCGCTGCCCAATTGATCAACGCGCGACCCGACGTTCGCCAACTTGTGCGAACGGCCGCGCGCGATGGATGCGAATTGCTGGTCTGGGGTGCGGACGTCGGGCCGCGGCTCGATCTATCACTGAGGACGGAAATCTACACACTGTCTCTCGCAGCGCGCGCCTTCAAATCGCACGCACTCCAAGCGGTTGGCGAAGCACCGAAGGCGGCAGCTAAACACGAAGAGTTCCACGTAGGGTATGCCGCCAATGCTGGTGGGTGACTGTCTACGACTCCGACGGTGGGCGGCCGTGGGGGCGTGAAGGGTGTCCGGTGGCTTAGGGTCCGCCGGGATCCGATCGATCAGATCAGATCAGCGACATTGCGCACGACATGTCTTTGGCGGTCAGGCCGGGGAACCCAGCGTCCGGACGCGCTCGACCACCGGGGCGAACACCTCACGCGCAATGTGCTTGGAGCGCCGCGACATCGGGCTACCGACCTCTGTGCGATCGTCGTAGCCCACGTGCAACGAGGCATCGCCGCGCAACCGGCACGTTACCGTGTCTCCATGCGTCGTATGGTCTCCTCGCGCAGCAGCATACGGCGGAAACGATGGATGTCCCCGTAGCCCGATTCCCGGGCCCAGGCATCGACATCCGCCGGCTCAGGCACGCCATTGGCCTCAAACCAGCGGGTGTACACCGACGCGGCGTCGGTCTGCGCATCCTCGAACGTCGGCGTCTCGATTCCGAACGCGCACAACATGTCCTGCTTGCGCCGGGCCCGCGCGATGAGTCCCGCGGACTGACCGTTCCACCGCAGATAATCGACCAGGGTCTCCATCGTCAGCGCCGACAGCCGTAGCGTTACCTGTTCGAATCTCGCCTCGGCGGCGGCGATCCGGTCAGTGTCGTGCGGACTGAGGTGATTGGCCACCTGCCAGGCCTGCAGATCCTGCGCAGAACCGATGCCTTGGGCCGCGAAGTGCCGCTGCGCCACGCTCGCGACAGTCTGATCGTCGGGGTGCAACCCCAGGCTGGCGGCAAGCAGCTTCGCCATCGCGCGGATCATCGCCGATCGGTACGCCGATGTGAACGCGCCGTGGTCGAGGCGCAGCTCGTCCAGGATCGCCTCGGCCGACACCTCCACGCCGTGGTCACGCGCGTCGGGCTCGACCGGGGCGGAACGGACGTCGAGGATCGAGGAGCCGATCAACTCGTTCCAGTAGACGGTGTGATTGAACCGCCACGACACCGACACCGGTTCGGGAGACGAATTCCCGAGTAGCTCGAGCAGTTCCAGTGCATCCCGCCGCTTCTGATCGACCCGGCCGGTGCGCAGCCACTCCTTGAGCGCGGTCGCCACCGGTGGGCCGCACACGTCGGCGGCATCGGCAATCACCTGGGGCCAGCACCGGTCCGGATAGAACTTCGCCTTCGCCCTCGCGGTCAGCTCCACCGCGTCGGCGGCGCCGACGATCCCGTCGGACTGCGCCGCATCGAGGGTGCGGCGGATGTTGACCATCGCCTCCGACCCGGGCCGGTAGTCGTCCTCGGCGCTGGCGTGCACGATGGCGACTTCGTCGTCGTCGGTCAGGACTCCACCGTCGAACTGTTCGAAGATCCATCCCACCCCGACCATGCCGAAGGTCGCCAGTTCGGCGGCCCGCAGCGCACCCATGCTGGATGATGCCGTATACCGGGATGCCTTCGCTGAGCGCCCAGAGAATTTCCTTGTGCCACACCGCCGGTATCCGTTCGAAGTAGCCGTCGACGATGGCGATCGCGGTGGGGCGCAGCTGCGCCCTTCGGTAGACGTCGCCCTGCGCGGCCGGAGGCAGGAAGACGGCGCCGGGCAGACGCTCGCGCGCGGTATCGAGATCAACGGTCGGGCCCAGGAATACGCAGACCGGTGTGCTGCCGGCGGCCACCGTCAGGCCTCCGATCGCGCGTCGGCCAGGTACGCCGCCCGATGTCGTAACCCCCGGGTGCCAAGGTCGTTGCCCAGCAGTCCCGCCGTCTCCATGCCGGGGATCACTACCCGGGCAACCGCCACGTCTAGCCCCGGCTTACCCAGATTGAACGCCACCACCTGGCCGAACCCGGCGGCGCGCACCCGGCCCAGCAGCCAGTCCAGGTCGGCGAGAAGGTCTGCGGACTCGAAGCCGAGAACGTCGCCGAACGCGCGGCGGGGTGTCGCAGTCACCGCTCGGCGTGCGCCTGCCAGCACCGCGGGATCACGGATCCGCGAATACTCGTCGCGCACTACGTCATCGCGGGAACCGGCGATGACCGTCAGCCGACTCTGCGCGGCCTCGGTGATGGCGCGCGACAATGCCACCGCCGGGCTGGCATGGCAGCCCATCCCGGCGGCGGCGTGCATCAGGCGGAACTGAACATCGGCGGCTTCGGACAGCATGCAGTAGAACGTGGGTACCCCCACATCGGAGGTCACATCCCACACAGACACCTCGACGCCCGCCGCGCGGCACCGGTCGATCAGCTCCGCCGAGCCGGGCTCGTCAATCGTGGCCAGATCGATCTGCCGGCCGTCTCGCACCTCGGGCGGACAGATCTGCCACAGCGTGACCGCATCGCGCTCGATGACCTCGCACACGCCGTGACACAGTGCCTCGACCAAGCTGTTGCCCGATGCCAAGCCGTTGGAGGAGGCCACAAAACACCCGCTGCCGGTTGGCCTGGGCACCGTGAACCGGGTGTGGATTACTTCGTAGGGGACCCAGGTGTCGTTGCCGGACAGCAGATCCCAGCCCAGCGCCCACAGGATGTCCATCTCGGAGCGGAAGTTGGACGTGCCGTCCCGGGGCAACCCGGCCACATCGACCGTCGTGCTGCCCCATCGCATCTCCTCGTAGTTGGCCAGCCGCAACGGCAGATCGATCTGCTCGGCGTGCCAGGCCTCCACGGATTCCATCACCCCGGACACGACCGCGCAGTCTTTGGTGCACCCTTTTCCCTGCGACACCGACAGCGATCGGGAGTTCGGCCGCGTCACGACGACGACCGGAATACCGATACAGTCCAGCCCCGTGATATCACCGATGCGGGTGATCCCGAACATCGGCAGCAGCGGCTCGAGCGTCGCGAACGTCTCCCGCGGGCTCCGTGCGCGATGCGTTCCGTCGCGATAAAGCTTTGGCAGTGCGGCGATCTCGCGTGAACTGATCGCCCGCAAAGCCGCCAGGTGATCTTGCCCCATCCGCCTGGTCCCCCTTGCCAACACGCGATCGGACACATCCAGGGACCGCACCAGCCACGCGGCACTGAGGATGCAGATTAGCTGGAGTGTAGCGCGAATCTTGGCTGGCGGCAGGTGGATCCGGTATTTGCGCGGCTGGGCAAACGCCGGTTAGGGCTCTGCAATCGCTTGATTTCGTGCTTCAGTCAACCCATGCTTCCATCCAATACGGTCACCCGGCGCGATATGACGTGATGTTTGCCGAAGCGCGCGTACCCGGAATCGGGGGGAACACGTTTAGCGCGGTGTTTGGCTTCCGGGAGAAAATCGCGACGGCTCGTGCGCAATTTGCCGTTTGTAGACGCGGGCCAACGCATGGTGAATCGCGACCTCATCGAGGTTTCCTCCACGCTTGAGAAGGCGATTCACGCTCATATGCGCGAGAGAACATATGACATCCAAGTACGGTCGCTCGAGCGCATTCTCCTCATCCAGGCTGCGCCAATGATGCAGTAGCGGCCGGGTGATGCGGGACCTTTCGCGTAGTGCGAGGATCCACGGCTCCGTCGTCTCATCTGCGTCAAGCGCGGCAATTTTCTCGGCTACGCGGCTGCGCACCGTCCGCTCCTTGGCCCCCAGTACCTCGCCGACGTGGTCGTCTGGGGGCATCCATGTCGATCGGAGGTGCTCAGAACACGCATGCCGCGCGTTCAGCGACAGGTCGGCATCCGCATAGAGGCTCGCGAGGCTAGCGATGGCGAGTAACTGTCGCTCAACTCTCGATGGCCGTTCGGCGAGGAGTGCGACGGCGGCATTGGAATCGGCCTCGGAGAATTGCTCCATCAGCTTGACGCCGTCCAGACCGCCGTAGCGTTCGACCTCGCGTTCGTACGTGTCGACGGCGATCCGGTAGAGCAGACCTTCGTTGAGTGGGTGCGTCATCGCTTCATGTAGGGCAGGGAGCACTTTGCCGAGGAGATCGCGAGGCGTGCCATGGCATCGCAAACGCAGATGGTCATCCGGGTCGGCGTACCGGATGAAGAACCAGCCGTCGATGAGCCCTTTTTCGTGAAGTACGCGGATCTCGGGTCCAACGTGTTCGACGAGCGCACGATCGGCAGCTCCCTGAGGTCCGTACAGCTTCACGTAAAGCCATGGACTTCCTGGGATGAACCGCCGTTGTTGTTCGCTCACGGCGGTCTGGGGCCGGCGCGGAGGAACCGAAGGGGCTGGGCGACGATATCAGACAGTGAAAGCATTGCCGCGCATGAGAAGTCGAGAAGGCTAACACCGCCGTTGGCATCGACGAGTACATGGCGGGGATCCACTTGCCTGTGGAGCACGCCCACTGCATGGAGGTCGGCGCATGCGCGCGCTATCCGCGTGCATACCCTAAGCACATTGCGACTAGAGGCCAAACGCGCTGCACCGACGCGACCCTCCGCTCTAGGAAGCCAGGTCATCGCGCGAAGCCGTTCCATCCCGATCGCGCCCGAGTTGAGAACGCGTGGCAGCCGACGGCGTTTCGTTCACAAGACTTGCTTACCCGAGCGGGCATTGAAACGGAGTCTCTTGTGACCGTACGAAACTCGATCATGCATAAATGCAGTTACAAGATAAACCACGCCGCAATGGTATGCGCGCCAGCCCTGGTTGTGCCCCTGCTCGTGCGTGGCACTTGACCCGTGTCTTGATTTGGGGTGTTCCCGGTGAATGACTCCAACTGACCAGTTCACGCGGTCCGGTCAACCCACCAACCCCGGGCCGCATAGTGACTGGACTAAGCCTCATAGGTCTTATAGAGATAACATGAAACTAGCGTTTTGAGGAATCTTTTGAGACACGTCAACTGGCGGTTCCTGATACACAAGCTGTCTCGGTGGCAGTGTCTCAATTCTTTAGTTAAGAGACACCACCGCCTGAGACGATTGAGGGCGGCTTGGCTAGGACTCGGTCGTTGAAACGGTCAGGACCGCGTCGTTGAGATCGTTGAGAAGTAGCCGACATAGGCGCGCGACCTCGACTGAACCGAGAAGAGAGCACCATGGCGAAAGCAGCCCCCACACCCGGGGAAGAGTCGAAGCGACCGCTCGCCGCCACTCTTGATCCGATGTGCGACGAGGAGCTGCGCGCCGAGTTCGAGCGGCAGAGGGACGCGAAGCCCCCCGCGAAGACGCCGACCAAAAGGGTTACCGACGTGTTGGCGCAACTGGAGGCGGTGGATGACGTTCGCCTCGAGTCCGACGGCGCCGGAGTCGCGACATGCAGCGAGCTGACGCCGAGCGCGCTCGAGGACCTCTTCGCCAATCGGACGTGCGCCCTCCGCGTGCCTGGGTTCACCGACACCAACACATGCAAGGAGCTTGCGCGTTGGCTCGCCGATCGTCCCGCCCAAACCTGGGGTAACGCCGATACGGCCTACAGTGCCGGCATCCCACTCAACGCCCTCTCCTGGTCAGTCGACGAAGCGATCGCCTACTTCAAGGAAGCACTGCCGGCGATGCGTGCGATCCGAGGCGCCGCGAAGGGTCTCTCTCCGCTCGACAAGCTCCGACTCGAGCTCGACGAGCTCTGGCCCTCGGGGGCGACCGTGAGTCGGGACAACCCATATCGCCGAAAGATGCTCGTTGGTCTGGCCCGCGTGATGCGGCCTGAAACACTGCTCGACGGCATCACGCACATCGAGGGGATAATCCACACCGACTCGAGCATGTTCCTCGACTCCGAGCGCGGCTTGTTCAGCGCGAACGTTTATCTAGACGTGCCGACGAGCGGGGGCGAGCTCAACATCTTCCCGGTCGCGATGCAGCAGCCCGAGCATCTTCAGAAACTCGTCCGCGTCATCGCTTATCTCCTCCAGTACTCGTTCGACCCCGTTCACCGCGAACGCGTCCAGCGGCAGCTCCACGCCCTTCTTCCTCCCCCCGTCACGCTCACTCCGAGTGCCGGCGACCTCATCGTGCTGAACACAGGCCGACCACACGCAGTCCGAGGATTCACGGAAGGCACCCGCGTGACGTTGCAGGCCTTCGCTCGTCACGAGGGAGCACGGCCCCTCCAACTCTTCAGCTGACCAAGAGCCCGTCGTCTTTGACAATGCCTACAATCGGCCTCAGCGGACCGGTGACAAACCGGTAACGTCCAAGGGCGAGGGGGCGTATCTGATGTTGCAGCGATTGGGTCGTCACGTCCAAATCAGTGTCGACTACAGCGATCGGACCGCGTTCGGGAGCCCGGTGACGACACAGCCGGAGCGGAGCATGCGCCGGATCTATGAACCGATCATGTCCTACGTCGAGCAGCATGGTGATGGGAACCTCATCGGCGCCGGTCCTGCAATGCTGGCGGATGTGGTTGCCGGGCAACGATTTCGGGAGATCGCGGAGCCCACGGCTGATGGTTCTTGGACGATCCGTGACGAAGTCTTGTTTCCCGCGGTGTCGGACTGCTTCCCAAATCGTCTTCGGCTGGCGAACGTTGACCAGATGCGCACGGTCAGCCAGCCTGTCCCGATGCCGACTTGGCCAGGCGTGCATCGCCTGATCACCCAGCTGACGAGTACCGGCGTCGACGTTGACCGATCGGTGGGCGCGGTTGCGCGTTTGTTGGCCGCGATGGAGAGCGAGGGCCTGCTCGAGCCGGTGTGTGACCCAGTGGTTGACCTTGACCATGCGCACGTGACATTCCTCGGCCATAACGCGGTGGTGGTTCGCTCGGGCGCCGCGGCGGTCATCGTCGATCCGTGGGTCCGTCCCGCTGACGGCCGGTACCCGGCGGATTACCAGCCGTTGCAGCTCCGCGACGTCGGTCGGATCGATGCTGTAGTACTGACCCACTCCCATCCCGATCATTTCGATCCCGGCACGCTGCTACAGCTGCCGTGCGACACCAGGATCGTCATTCCGAAGCTGGAGCGCGAGACGTTCCTGTCCGTTCGGATGTACGAGCGCCTCCACGAGCTTGGCTTTGACGACGTCACCGAGCTCGATTGGTGGGACAGCGTCCAGGTGAAGGACATCGAGGTGACGGCCCTTCCGTTCTATGGGGAGCAGCCCACCGACGGCAGCTGGCTGCACCCCGACATCCGAAACGCGGGTAACACCTACTTCATCCGTACGCCGAGGTGCTCGGCAGCGTTTCTTGCCGACTCAGGCCGTGACGGTGCCGGCGATGTCCGTCAGGTGGCGGCTCGCGCCCGTCGTGACCTCGGTAGCCCTGACTATCTGTTCGTCGGGTACCGCGGTTGGTTGATGTATCCGGTTCAGCTGCTGTCCTCCTCCGTTGGCCGCTACCTTCCGTTTGTGCCGCCAGAGTCGTGGGGCGTGCGGCAACGGATCATGACGACTGCTGACGAGGCCGTCGACATCGCGGAGATCTGGGGAGCCCAGCACTTGGTTCCCTATGCGGATGGCGGTGCGCCGTGGTTCTGCGAGAAGCGCGGATAGAAAGTCGGGTTGTGGGCCGAGCACGCGGCGCGCAGGCGCGCGTGGAAGTCGGCCGTGTCATCCTGGTAGGGAAGCGGCGGATTCAGGTCGGCGCCGCCGCCGAACCAGGCCGGGTGGTCACAGGAAGCGGGTGTTCATGTGCACCGCCGGCACGTGCGGATTGGCCATGTGCGCGACCAGGCTGATGCCGGTGGCGGAGAACCCCGGATCTTCGGCCGCGCCGTGGATCGTCGCCGCGAATTCGGGGCTGAACTGCCGCCGACGGTCGAGACGTTGACCCCGACCTTCTCGAACACCTCGCCCTTCATCACCCCGCGCACGCCGCCGCCGCCGGGCGCGCCGCCGGGTCCTCGCGGTTCCATTCGATGTACGTCGAAGGCGGCGTCGCTTCCCGGCCTCGCGCTCGATCGCCTCGAACGCCGCGCAGATCCGGTCGCGCAGGCTTTCGAACCAGTCCGGGCGGCGGCTTGTTGGTCGTCAAGCGCGAGCATGGCGCTTGCTTATTGCCCTGGCGTCGGCAGGTCAATGCCCCCGCCGCCATATCCTACCGGTCGCCGACAAACGCACGCGCGATTACATCTGCGTCCCAATAAAGTTAATGTAATCGTTGGACGGACGAGTCGGGGGAGGTAAGAACATGGCAATCAACAGGAGGTTCTTCTTTGATAATGTCAGGCTGTCTTTATTCGACGGGGCGTTGAAGGCACTCGCAGGTCGAGGGCCTCACGGCTATTCTCGACAAGTGGGAGGCGGAAAGCCCGCAGTCCGACGATCGCTGGCTCGCCTATATGCTTGGCACGGCGCATCACGAGACGGGCCGGACGATGTCAGCCGGTCCGCGAGACCTTCGCGTCGAGTGACGCCCAGGCGATTTCCCGCCTCAACGCCGCTTCCGGGCCGGCCGGCTGAGCTGGGTCAGGTCGGCTTATTGGAACCCCGATGCGGAGGGGAAATCCTGGCTCGGCCGCGGTTTCGTGCAGATCACCCACAAGGCGAATTAGAAGCTAGGGGACCATGATCGGCGTCAATCTGACCGCCGATCCGACCCGGACGATGGATCTCGGCACCGCGCTGAAGATCATGTTCGTCGGCATGACGCGGGGTGGCTTCACCGGCAAGAAGCTCGGCGACTATTTCGCGCCGGGCAAGGAGGACTGGCGCAACGCGCGCCGGATCATCGACGGCATCGAGCACACCCGGATAACGTCGCATCCTATGCGCGGCGATATTACGCCTCGATCAGCTACACGGTCTGATCGGGAGCGGATACCCAGAAGGCGCTGTTGCCGCAGCGCTTCCGCCACCCCGATCCCCGCCGCCACCGCGAGTTCAAGCGACCGCGTCCCTCCGACCTGCGGGATGCGCACCCGCACTCGCCCGCTCATGCACCGCCTCCGGCGCGCCGCGGCTTTCGGAGCCGAAGAGCAAGGTGTCGCCCGGCTCGAATCGCGCCTCCGGCAGCCGGACCGCCGCCGGCGGTGGTGAACAGCACCAGCCGCCCCGCCAGCCGCGCCTCGAACGTCGCCCAATCCCCATGCCGCGTCACATTGGCGATCTCGGCATAGTCCATCCCGGCCCGCTTCAGCGCCCGGTCGCCCCACGGAAAGCCGCAGGGCTCGATCACGTCGACGGCACGCCGAGGCAGGCGGCGAGGCGCAGGATGGTGCCGACATTGCCGGCCTGGTCGGGCTGGTGGAGGGCGAGGC
>CAVYCT010000018.1:0-31132 GCA_963766945.1 uncultured Actinomycetota bacterium | reverse complement strand
CGAGTTCCTCGACGGTGGCATCGTTGAGGAAGAGGCACTGCCCGATGGGGCTGGGCACGGCGGCGCGCAACTGGCCGTCTCGGGTCTTGAGAATGGACGACGTGGCAGCGGCCAGGACTTCCGCCGTCAGGTGGTCGCTGTCGAGCGCCAGCCCCAGCGCGCTCATCACACCCGAGGATCCGGTCCCGGTCGGTGACCGAAAGTAGCCCCCGCTGCTCGGCCAGCGTGACCGACAGCGCCATGTCGATGTTGATCGCATGGCCGTGGAAGAACGGTGTCGGCGGAGTGAGTTCCAGTGTCGGGACTCCAGGTGTGGCCGAACGCGATGACTCGGTCCAGATCGATCTCGTGCAAGTTCGGCGCTCGAGTTCGAGCATGGTGGCGATGGCCTCGTATGTCAGGCGGTGACCGGCCCGCTGCAGTTCCTCCGAGCCGTCCAGATAGCCGAAGTGCGTGCGTAAAAGGTCTGGCCCGTAGGTTCTCGAGGAGGTTGAAAATATTTCATTGCCGACAACCGCGATTTTGATCAGTTCGGCCATGCCGTTTCGCACCTGGTCGGTGGGCAGCGACGCAGAAAAGAGAAATCCAGGAACACCTTCTGCGATGCGTGATAGGCGCCCAGGCGGTTCTTGTTCTTGCCGAGGTTGACCGCGACCTTGATCGACGCGCTGGCGTCGATGAGCCCGATGAGGGTGGTCGGAATGCGGATATAGGGCGTCTTGCGCCGGTAACTCGCACACGCGAACCCCGCGACGTCGGTGGTGAGTCCGCCGCCCACGATGAGCACGGGTTCGGTGCGCACCAGCCCGTTCGCATCGAACACGCCGACGATCCGTTCAAACGTCTCCAGCGACTTGGCCGTCTCCCGAATCTGAACGGGCACAACCGTCAGGTCGATGCCGTGGCGGCCGAAGTAGGTGTGGATGCGCTGACGGTAGATGTCGTAAACCGTCTCGTCGATGACCATCAGCACGCGTCCGTACGGCCGGTAGCAGTCGGCGAGGGCGGTCTTGCTCGGATCGAAGATGCCGTCCACATAGAGCAGGTCGTATCGATCTTCTCGTCGCCCTCGACGTGAAAGGCGTTGTCCTCGATGGTGACTCGTGCCTGCATATTGCTCACCGTGTTCTCCTTCGGTGCCCGGAGCGGTCAGGCCGCGGCCAGCTCGGCGAGGCGGTCGGCGTCGACGGCGTCGACCGTCTCGGTTGCGCCGCTGAAGTCACCGTCGGCGGTGTTCTGATTGGGGAACGCAACGCACGTGATCCCCGCCGCGCTTGCGGCTTGCACGCCTCCGACGTTGTCCTCGATGGCGACGGCGTCGGCCGCGTCGACACCGAGCTGGTCCAGTGCGTAGAGATAGGACGCCGGGGAGGGTTTGGGTTCGTCGACCGACGACTTGTCGACGACGACGTCGAATGCGCCGATGTCGAGGTGGCTCTGTAGGGCTGCGAGCAGCGCGGCGACGTTCTCGCTCGACGTGGTGGTGACGAGTCCGACCTTGTGGCCCTGCGCCTTGGCGCGCTCGATCGCGTCTGCGACACCCGGCCGTGGCGTCACATCCTCTTCGGTGATCAGCTTCCGGAAGATCTCCGACTTGGTGGCGTGTACGGCTGCGGAGTCGACGTCTTCACCACGCTCGGCGGCGTAATCGGCGACGCGCTGCGCACCACCGTTGGACCCGAGCATCGATTTGTAGTCGTCGCGCGACCAGTCCCAGTCGAGCCCGTGGGCGTCGAATGCTTCGTTGAACGCGCGGCGCTGCAGTTCGGACGTGTCGGCGAGGGTGCTGATGGATCCGAAGAGGATTGCGGACATGGAGGAGGCCTTCCGTTGGCTTTCAGCGGTTCTGACTCGTGAACGACGCGGACCGTGCCCGACCTGCGTCTCACGCGCTGAATCCCCCGTCCATTAATGGTCTAAACGTCCAGTTCTGATTAATTCTGCCAGTATTGGACACACTGTTCATTAGATAACTTCTAGGTCACTAAGTGGGGCGACGTACAGAAGGGTGACCGCGTGACACCTGCCGATCGCTCCGACTCCGCGGATGCCGCGCAGGACTCGCGGGTGACGCGCACCAGTGCTGACGTCTCGCGCGTGGCACTTCAGGTGTTGACGTCCGAGGGTGCCGACGCGTTCAGTCACGCCCACGTCGCGGAGATCGCCGGCTACTCCAAGACCACGCTCTACACGCACTGGCCGTTGCGCGTGGACCTGATTATGCTGGCGCTCGATGCGATCGGCGACATGCCGCATCAGGAGCCGACCGGCGATCTGCGCGCCGACCTCATCGGTGAACTTCGCGTCTTTCGCCAAGTGGTGCTGGAATACCGACTCGACCAGATCCTGGCCGTGATGGCTCAGTGGGCATCGGTCGAGGAGATGGCCCAGGTCGGGACCGAATCAACACCGACGGTCAGCGACCGATCCGCGGCATGCTCGCCGGCGCCTTCGACGGACCGGAGTTGGAAGCGGCGATATCCATGCTCGCCGGAGTGGTGGCCTGCCCGACGCTGATGTTCGGTTCCGTACCGGACGACGAAGTCATCGAAGCGGCAGTCGACCTAGTGCTTCGGGGGAAGCGACGCCGGCCGCGCTGGCTGGGAGGTTCCCTGCTCTCAGCCCGGCAGTTGGTTGAGCCAGTCCGATTCTCCGTCGACGGGCCGGTCATTGATCACGACGAGCGGGACACCGGGCTCTGGAAACTGGTGCAGGAGTGCGAGGTTGCCGGCTGCGATGGCGTGGGGGTCGTGACCGATCGGCAGGCCGATTCTGATGAGATCTTGGGCCGGTTGGGGTGCGCCGACGCGGTTGGCCAGCTCGGCGAGCTGATTGTTGTCGAGATCCGTGGGCCCTTGCTCTTTCGGCTGTTGCTCGGCCGAAAAGATCTGCTGGACGAAGCGCCACGTGATGTCGCTCGATCGCGACTGGTCGGCCACGACGTAGGTCGCGTAGATCGCTCGACTGTCGTATGCGCCGCTGGCCGAGTATTTGTCGAGGAAGTCCACGAACCGAAGGTTGACGCGAAGCGTGCCGGCCTCGATGCGCTTACCGATTTCGTCGCCCTGGGCGCGGACCATTTTCCCGCTGTACGGGCACATGGGATCCACGTAGAGATCGACCTGCCCGAGTGCGTGCGGGTCGCCTATGGAGATGGCATCGCCGGCCGGCGTCGCAACGGCCGCATGGGCAACCCCTGCGGTCGGTCCGCACATCAGTAGTGCCACGATCACGCCCACGATCGCCCCGAGGGCACGAGTTGTCCGGTTCACCCTTGTTCCATCCACGGCTCCCATCATGTCGTGCCGTCCTGTGGGAGTGATTAACGCTGCGGTGGCCGAGGCCCCCTGGGCGGTGGACCCGGAGGCCGCAACCGTGTCGTCGGCGGCTCAGTGGGTCGAGGTGCACGCGCCCGCGGATCACGGACAGCGGGTCGCGGAGGCACGGGCGCAGGCGGCAGTGGCGCCGGACCCGATCTCGGCGGATGGGGCGCCCGCCGCGGCGGCCGCATCTGCATCGCCTGCGTCTCGTCGTCAGTCCAATCCCGTTGGACCAGAACGTTTTGCGTGATCCGATCCAACGCCTCTCTGACCTGTCCGCGATCCGGTTGGACCTGAAGGCCGGACGATTGGTTGAGGCTTTGAGTGAGCCACTCCATCGTCTCCGCGCGAACGACTTCGACCTGATGCGCGCCGGCCGAGGTCAGCCAGAAGACATCTCCGCTGCGCTGCGCATAGCCGGTGGAAGCGAGGCGGTCGAACGCCGGCTCGAGGATCTCGCGTGGCACCCGGACGTGCTCGGCGATGTCGCCCAGCCGGGCCTGTCCTGCCGCCTGCCCGAAGCGGAAGACCTGCAGCAGCGCCCACAACCGGCCGATGTCGAGTTTGCTTCCCGGCCGTTCCGCGATGGCGCGCAGTTGCACACCGGAGCCTTTGCGAATCAGCCGCCCGACCGCGTTCTCGACCAGCTGGTCGGGCGAGTCGGTCGTCGGCATCGCGAAGCCCTCGCCCATATCCGCCGCCGTACCGACGGCGTAGTTGCGCAGCGGAACCTGCTTGAGCGTCAAGGCCAACACGAAGCCGACCACCGCAACCGGCGCCGCATACAGGAACACGAGATCGAGGGCATCGGCGTAGGCCGCCGCGATCGGCGCGGCCATTTCCGGCGACAGCTTGTGCAGCGCATCGGGCGACTGCGCCGCTTCGGGCGGAGCGCCGCTGCTCGCGAGGGCGGTCGCGAGCCGAGACTCCAAGAAGTTATTGAACAGCGAGCCGAACACCGCGGCACCGAACGAGCTGCCGATGGTGCGGAAGAACGTGACACCGCCCGTCGCCACGCCGAGGTCGGCAAAGTCGACGGTGTTCTGCACGATCAGCACCAGCACCTGCATGCACATGCCGATCCCGGCGCCGAGCACCACCAGGTACAGCGACTGCAGCGTCGTCGACGTGTCCGGACCCATCCGCGACAGCAGCACGAATCCGATTGCCATGACCGCGGTTCCGGCCACCGGGAAGAGCTTGTAGCGTCCGGTGCGGCCGACGATCACACCGCTGCTCATCGACATCGCCAGCAGCCCGACCACCATCGGCAGGGTGTGCAGGCCCGACGTGGTGGCCGACACCCCGTCGACGAACTGCATGAAGGTCGGCAGGAACGTCAACGCACCGAGCATTGCGAAGCCGACGACGAACGACAGCGCGCAGCACACGGCGAAGACCGGTTCACGGAACAGTCGCATCGGCAGAATCGGTTCGGCAGCCCGCAGTTCGACCGCGACGAACGCACCCAACGCCACAACGCGAACCGACGAAGAGCCCGATGATCATCGGCGAACCCCACGCGTAGGTGTTGCCGCCCCAACTGGTGGCCAGGGTGAGCCCGGTGGCGCCGAGCCCGACCAGGACGATGCCCGCATAGTCGATGACCGGCCGCGCCATCCGCCCGAGGTTCGGTATCGCGATGACCGCGACCACGATCACGACGACGGCCACGGGCACGTTGATCCAGAACGCCCAACGCCAGCTCAGATGGTCGGTGAAGAATCCGCCGAGCAGCGGACCGATCACCGTGGTGACACCGAACACCGCCCCGAGGGCGCCCTGGTAGCGGCCGCGTTCGCGCAGCGGAATGACCTCGCCGATCACCGCCGTCGCGGTGACCATGATGGCTCCGCCGCCGATGCCCTGCAGGGCGCGCGCCGCCACCAGCATCGACAGCGAGCCGGCCAGCCCGCACAGCACCGAACCGGCCATGAAGAACAGCACCGCGGCGATGAAGACGGTCTTGCGGCCGATCAGATCACCGAGCTTGCCGACGATCGCCGTCACGACCGTCGACGCCAGCAGATAACTGGTCACCACCCACGACTGGTGGCCCGCACCACCCAGATCGGCCACGACCGTCGGCAACGCTGTCGCCACGATCGTCTGATCCAGGGCGGCCAGCAGCATCCCCAGCAGCACGGCCGTGAAGATCAGGTTGCGCTTCGGCGCCGCCACCTCGGCGGCACTCGGCTGCGGTGGCTCCGGCGGTCCGCGGCGGACCGGTCATCGTTGCCGTCATACCTTCGTCCTTGGTCGATGTCGCGTGAGGTCGGTGCCGTATAGCCACTATCCGGAATTGGTATCCCTCGGCCAGCACACCAGCCGGGCCAAACCTCTCGGTTTCGGATCGATAGAGAGCCTAATGAAATGTACCGAACCCTCGGCATCGCGCCGAAATGGTCAGCCGGAGACGCCCCAGATCTTCAGGATCAGGAAGATGGCCGTCGCCACGAACAGCGCGAGGAAAAGCGCGATGCCGATGATCGTCGCGACACCCGTAGCCGTGAACCTGCCGCGGGCGGGCGGGTCCGGGTTCGAGGTGGCCGATGTCTGAGCCGAGTCCGGCGGCGTCTCACCCGGCGGAACATCGTGCTCCACATTGGGGGTGGCATTTGGATCCGGATCCGGGGGCAGCGCGGTCATCGGTCTACCCGCCGGTGGCCCCGGCCGCGCGCTGAACCAATTGCTTCATCGCCGACGGGTCGTCCTCGTCGACGACTGGGAATCCGGCCCCGCGCTCGCGGGCCCGATAGAAGCGGTGCAACGCCACGGTCGCCCAACCCCACACGACGTCGGCGTAGACGACCACGATGCCGGGCTGGACTGTGACTGCCATGCCGCTCGGATTCCCCGCCCTTGGGCCGCCAAACAACGTGTGCACAGTCCGCATAAGGCGGCGGGCTCCGGGTAGCCAATTGTTGCTAAGCCGGCCGATAAGGAGAAGACGTATGCCGGCTAGGTCGCGCCGATCGGCGAACGAGTTCACATGCGCGAGTAACGCGCCAGCGCAAAGCTATACAGACCGTATGCCGCGAAACCTGCTGCCGCCACGAACAAGATCACCCCACCGAAGCGGGCGTGGCCGAGGGACTTCACCGCTGCGTCGAGGCCCGTTGCTTTCGCCGGATCGCTGACGTATGTCGCCACGATGACCGAGATACCGGCAGCGAATAGCACCGATCCTTCTCCGACAAAGCCGCAGATACCCAGCAAGGTGATCAACCGACCGCCTCGTACCGTCAGGTCGTTGAGGAACTTCCTCGTCGCACCCTTATGGACGTAGTAGACACCGATCGCAGCGATCACGAATCCGACGATCACCAGAACGGCCTTACCGCCGCCGGACTGCATGAGCCTCGCGCTCAAACCTGCAGTCAGCCCACTGCCCCTCCAAGTGACATCCAGCGCGAACTGGATGGCCGTGAACGCGACGGCACAGTACACGAGCGCCAATCCGAAAGCCTTCAGCCTGTTGCCGATTGGAGACGAGCGCTGGTCGGCATCGGAGCGCTCCCCGGGATGCAGGCCCAATAGAGTTTCGGCGATCCGCCACAACGCCAGTGCGATCAGCCCGGCGGCGACGATCCATAGCGGCAGCGCGCCGCCGCCACTACCGGCGAGCGTCGCCAGCGCACCCGTCTGATCGGCGTTGCCGCCGAAACCGAGGGCGATCCGCACGATCGTGTACGCAATGAGCAGATGCAGGATTCCGCTGATCGGATAGCCGGCGCGTGCGACGAACTGCACGATGCGGTTTTCGGTGGCCTCGTTGACCGCACCCTTAACGCTCGCCTCCACACTCATGCGGCCGTGTCCAGCATTCGACTCCACTACCCGACGCGTGCGCTAGGCCCAATCAGACCTTCTTATCGACAGCTCGCGCCGTGCGCCGCTGCTGCTTCTCCGCGTCAGCGAGCATCTCCACGCGGTCGGCATGCGCCTGCTTACCAACCGCTTCCTTGCGCTTGTCGGCAGCATGGTCGAGTCGGGCCTCGGCCACCGCGGTTGCCGACTTCTCTTTTGCGGTAATCCGCTGTTCTTCTGCCTGTTTGGCGGACTCGGCCGCGCCGACCTTCGCGGCGGCCGACTTGTCGATCTGCTCCTTGACCGCAGCCGTATGCTTCGCCGCTTCCTCGGTCTTCTGCTGTTTGCGCTGCGCGGCGGTCGTTTTCGCCGTTTGCACCTTTTTTTGAGTGTTCGCGCGTGCCTTGCCCGGCGCCGCAGATGCTTCCTCACGCTTGCGGCGCAGTTCGTCGTCGGCTTCTTTCCTCTGCTGGGCAGCGACCTCGTCGAGCCGCGCGGCTTCACCCAACGCCTCACTGCGCTGTACCTGCGCAGTCCCTCGCGACGCCACATCGTGATCGCGAAGCAGCGCGCCGACTATTGCATCTATCGAGCCCACTGAGCGCTCGTAGAGCAGTCGTCCCGGCGCTTCGGAATCCATCCGGGTGATGACCCGTTGCTCGATCAGCTGCAGTGGCGCCCGGGCGATTCGGTACTGCAGCCGCAGTGCCGCGAACGGGATATCGGTGATCTTCATTGCCAAACTCCTGTGTTGTGCGACGGTCACGGCAAGTCCGCGTCGATGATCTCGGCGCGAAGTCGCTTGCGGTTGGCTTCGGCCTGCGTTTGCACCGCTTCGTTGGCGGCGTGCCGATGCTCATCGACGGCCTCTGCGTATTCGTCAGCGGCCGAATCGATTTCAGCCCGTTCTTCGGCTTTTGCCTTCATGACCTCGCGTTGCGCCTCCGCCTCGGCTGCTGTCTGCCCGCGTGCGGCGTCGCGCTTGCCGGCCGCCTCGGCGGTGAGTTTCTGATTCGCCTGCTCGCTTCGGGCGGTGTTCTCCGCCGCCGCGGTCTGGGCGTCCACCGCAATGCGCTGCTCGGCGCCTTCGATCCTGGCCTCGTTGGCCAGCGATTCGGCCCGCGCAGCTTCGGCCTCGGCCTCGGCTTGGGCGCTGCCTGCCGCTCTGCGCTCCTTTGCCTCTGTCTGCTGAAGCTGTCCCTCGGCGGTCAGCGAGTCGTTGCCCGTCACGGCGCCCGCGATCTCCTTGGCCTTGCCCTTGACGGAATCGACCAGGGCCTCGCGTGCTTGCCCCGACTTGTCGCGATTGCTCATTTCATCTCCCTTCGCTGACGGAATTCCACATCAGATGGGGTTGAAACCAGATGGGCCCACGAGACTCGCGTCACACCGCCGGAAGGCTAGGACGGGCCGGTGACAGTTGCCACTCCGGACGTCTTCACGGCATTGGGCCCGGGTCTGTCCCGTCTGACTCACACACACCTGCACTTGCTGCTCGATGCCTTGCGGATACACCTCATCGGTCGGGCCGGGCGTGGCCGTCGGCTCGCGGTACGGAGCCTTGGTATACCGACCACACCTGGTCACCGGTGGTCTGCAACCGCGAGCAGTACGCCTGCTTGCCCGTCGTCGAAACCCCCGCGCCGCCGAGCGTCTCGCAGTCGGCACCGATCAGCACGACCGGCACTGCCGGAGCGCCCGCCGTCGGCGCGCTTGGCGCCGGCTTCGCACTGGACTCCCGCCAATGCCCGACGTCGAACCCGATCACGACCGCCGCACCGATGAGCACCACACCGATCGCGGCGGCCAGCACCCCAAGCCACAGCCTGCGCGATCCCCGGCTCTTCTCCGGCTTCCTGTGCCGCGCCGCGGCATGAGCGGCCATCGTCTCGTCGGTGACGCCCAGCCCCTCCGCCGTCGCGGACAGGCCCTGCGCCATCGCGTCTGCGAAATCCGCGCATGTGTTGTAGCGGGCCGCGGGCGCCTTCTCCAGCGCCCGGTCGAACGCCGGCCCCAACCCCGAGAGCTCCGGCATCCGGTCGGCGATGGCAGGCGGCGTCGCGGTGAGGTGCTGGCTGATCACCACGGCGGGATTGTGGTGCTGGAACAACTGCTGGCCCGTGATGAGGTGGAAGGCCGTGGCGGCCAGCGCGTACTGGTCGGCGCGACCGTCAAGCGTGTCGCCCATCAGCTGCTCCGGCGCGGCGTAGGCCACCGTGCCGACGGTCATGTCGGTTGCCGTCAGACCCGCCGAATCCTTCACCATGCGCGCGATCCCGAAGTCGGCCAGCAGCGCCCGGATGAACTTGGAATTGGATTGGGCCAGAAGAATATTCGACGGCTTGACGTCGCGGTGTAGCAGGTCCTGCTCGTGCGCATAGTCCAGCGCCTCGGCCACACCTGCCACGATCTGCACGACTTCCTCCGGAGGAAGGCCGCCGCCGAAATTGTCCCGGAGCAAGTTGCCGGCATCGGTGCCGTCGACGAAGTCCATCGTGATCCACAGCTGACCGTCGTACTCACCGCGGTCATGCACGCCCACGATGTGCGGATGAAACAGCCGCGCCACCGTGTCGGCCTCGCGGATGAACCGTTCGCGGTACTCGTGGTCGAGGGTGAGTGAGACCGGCAGAATCTTGAGCGCGTCATACCGCGGCAGCCGCGGATGCTGCACGAGGTACACCTCGCCCATGCCGCCCGCCCCCAGCTGGCGCACCACGGTGTACCCGGCGAAGACATCGCCTTCGGCTAACGGCATGACAGCACGCCCGTCATCATCCTGGCGATATCACCGCGTTGTGCCACCTCGAAACTTTCGCACGCGTAGATGAAGGCGGCGGCTGCGGGTCAGCGCGAGCCGTACTCCAGCGCGGGCTCGGCGGAATCCACTCCGCCCGTTGCTCAGGATGGTCAGCATGTTCGGCCGCACCTGGTAGCGGGCGCCGTCAGCGGGGTTGGTGACGTCGAATCCGCCACCGGCAGGCACGGCGTTGGAGAGCTGCAGGTTGGCGCCATCGCGTAACCGCTCGCCGCGGTAGTAGTAGCTCCCTGGCGCCGTCTGACAGATCGCCGCAAGAGAATTCGCGGTTCTGATCAGTGCCGCAGGCGAGCCTCCCTCATCGCAGCGCGCCGTATGGCCGACGAAGCCCTGCGCGTCCGTTCCCGACACCCCGGGAATCGGCGTCGCACTCGTGGACGGCGACGTCGTCGTCGGCGTGCTCGAGGTGGTCGACGGCGCCTCTGCCGACGTCGACGGTGACGGCGTCACTGTTTCCGTTTCCGTCGACGGCGGCGGCACGGCCAGCGTGCTCTGCGGCGCCGAGCCGCCACTTCGATCGCCGAACATCAACACCGCGGCCAGCACCACCGCCACCGCGAACATCACGATGATCGCCGCCACCAACGCCACCTGCGTCGGACCGAACCGCGACTTCCGCGCCGGCGGTCCCGGCGCAGGCAGCGGCGCATACGGCAGGTAGCCCGTCCCGTTCGGGTTCGGCGGAGCCGCCGCGAACTGCCGCGTGGTCGGCGGTGCGCTCGGCTCGGACGGCGCCGCCACGCGCGGCCCCGTCCGAGGACGCGACATCCCTGGCCGCCTTCGCCAGCTCGCCCGCCGTGGCGTACCTGTCGGCCGGCTTCTTCGCCATGCCCTTCGCGACGACATCGTCGAACCCGCGGCCGATCCCCCGCCGCATGATGCTGGGCCGCGGCGGTGCGGAGAACATGTGCGCGCCCATCATCTCGCGCAGGTCGGCCGCCTCGAACGGCGCTCGGCCACTGAGGCACTCGTACAGCAGGCACGTCAACGAATAGATGTCGGCGGCCGGCCCGCCGCGCGCGCCGCTGATCCGTTCCGGCGCCATGTACGCGCACGAGCCGATGACCAGGCCCGTCTTCGTCACGCTGGCCTCGCCGCCGCCGTGTGCGATGCCGAAGTCCACCAGATACGCGAAGTCGTCCGGCGTCAGCAGCACGTTCTCCGGCTTGATGTCGCGGTGCACCAGCCCGTTGGCGTGTGCGGCGTCCAGCGCCGCCGCGACCTGGCCGATGATCGACGCCGCGCGCCCCGGCGGCAGCGCGCCGTTGACCCGCAGTTCCTCCTTCAGGCTGGGCCCCTCGACCAGACGCATGTCGATATAGAGGACACCGTCGATATCGCCGAAGTCGTGCACCGGGATGACGTGCGGTTCCTGCAGGCGTGCCGCCACCCGCGACTCGCGCCGGAAACGCTCCTGAAAACTCACGTCGGCCGCCACGTCCGGCCGCAGCAGCTTGATCGCCACCGACCGTTCTCTCACGGTGTCATAGGCGCGATACACCTCGCCCATGCCACCGACACCGATCAGCGACTTCAGCTCATAGGGCCCGAATTGCGTGCCCAGACGAGAGCCACCGTTCGGGGAGCCCATATGTCATCCCTCCGTGTTTGCCAGCGCGCGGCATAGCGATTTTCAGGTAGCCCACAGCGTTGAAGGCATTGCGGCATCGCGCTCATTCTTGACCTGCGCCCCGCAGCAGGCCGACCTGCGTCGACACCTAAATCCAAGCAGCACAAGCTAATTACGCTAATTACTCCTAGACAAGGCTACACAACGCAGCCAGGTGAATTCGACCGCCGATCCTCAGGTGTTCGTCACCATCTCTAAAAGCGCGTTATGTCAAAAACTTTCAATACATTCGACAAAGCCCGGCTCTTTCGCGCCACGAAAATCGTTGTCGCGTAGAGCCGGGCCAGCCGAAAACCTACTTCTTGAAGGCGTCCTTGACCTTCTCGCCTGCGTCCTTCAGGCTCGCCTTCGACTGGTCGACCTTGCCCTCATTGCGAGTTTCGCGGTCGCCGGTGACATTGCCGACGGCTTCCTTGGCCTTGCCGCCCAGATCCTCGATCTTGTTCTTTGCCTTGTCCGTCGCGCTCATGTCGGTCTCCTGTTCGATTTCAATCGTGGAACCCCGGGGATACCTCGTCGCCCTCGCCGGGAAACCTCTTGACAAGCATCGGCCGCGACACGCCCAACGCCTGGCAAACCTTCCCGAACCCTGTGAATGCGACGCACGCTGGCGGTCCGATGACAGCACAGCAACGGTCGCAACGAAATCCGTCGTCAAGCGCCCCTCCTGTTGACGCGCACGTAACCCCACATGCCACCCAAATCAACTAAAGAGCCAGCTGGCAGCCATGAATGAAAGTTCTGTGAACTTCACCACCGACAACGAAATCCGTACTACTCTCAAAGGCGGTTGAGCTCCCAGCCCCGCCGGAGGCGCCTCAGCGGCGCCGCCTGATCTCGGGCCTCGTCAGCGAAGACCATCCGGCGCACCCCAATAAAACGAACCTTGCGATACGACTCAGGGGATGAGCGATGACTGCCGTCGGCACAGTCCGGACCTACCGTCCGGAGCCTGCCTCCACAGACCAGCTAAAAAGGTGCGGGAGAGCAACATTCACCGTCAGACGCCCGTCGTCGACCCGACTGGCCGTCGCCGTCGTCGGCGAGATCGACGCCCTCAACAGCCGAGACCTCGGCCGCTACGTTGAGCGCCACACCGGCATCTCCAAACAACTCGTACTCGACCTGCGGGCCGTCGACTTCGTCGGCACCCCGGCGTTCACGGCGCTGTACTACATCAGCGTGCACTGCGCCCGCAGCGATGTGGACTGGATCGTCGTCGGCAGCCATCCGGTGCGACGCCTGCTCACCATCTGCGACCCCGAGGGCGAATTGCCGCTGGTCGACGACCTCTCCTCGGGGCTAGCGCGGCTGGACCGGCAAGCCTGCTGTCACCAGTCCATCACCGCCGCCGGATAACCGCCGCCGGATAACCGACTGCGGTACACGGCGTTGTACCCAGCGGAGAGGTTCACACCTTCGCGAATTGCGGCGAAAAGTGACATGAGTAGAGTGCCCTCTCGCGGGGCATCCCCAATATGTCCACCCCCCACGTCAATAATGGCATCGCACGACATGCACCGAGAGGACAGCCAGTGGCAGATTCAGCCGGTAAAACCCAGGCCACGACGCCTCAAGCCCAATCGAAGTGGCTGTCGTCATCGGCAGGCAAAATCGCCGGGTCGGACAAGGAAGAGGTCCAGTTCCACTACGACATCTCCAACGACTTCTTCAAGCTGTGGCAGGACCCGAGCCAGACCTACAGCTGCGCCTACTTCGAGCGTGACGACATGACACTCGAGCAGGCCCAGATGGCCAAGGTCGACCTGTCCCTCGGCAAGCTGGGCCTGCAGCCCGGCATGACGCTGCTCGACATCGGCTGCGGTTGGGGCTCGACGATCATGCGCGCCGTCGAGAAGTACGACGTCAACGTCATCGGCCTGACCCTGTCCGAGAACCAGAAGCAGCACATCGAGGACAACCGGTTCGCGAACGCGAAGAGCACGCGCAACATGGAGGTCCGCCTGCAGCCGTGGGAGGAGTTCGACGAGCCCGTCGACCGGGTCGTGTCCATCGGCGCCTTCGAGCACTTCGGCTTCGGCAAGTACGACGACTACTTCAAGAAGACCTTCAACCTGATGCCCGACGACGGCGTGATGCTGCTACACACGATCATCATTCCGAGCGACGAAGAGATCAAAGCCAAGAATCTGCCGCTGACCATGTCGAGGGTGCGCTTCATCAAGTTCATCATGGACGAGATCTACCCCGGCGGACGCCTGCCGCTGGCCGCGATGGTCACCGACCACGCCAAGAAGGCCGGCTTCAACGTCACCCGCGAGCAGCACCTGCAGCCGCATTACGTCCGGACCCTGGACACGTGGGCGGCAAACCTGGAGTCCAAGAAGGACGAGGCCGTAGCAATCACATCCGAACAGATCTACGAGCGTTTTTTGAAGTACCTCACAGGATGCGCCGACCTGTTCCGCAACGGATATACCGATGTCGCGCAATTTACGTGCGAGAAAAGCTGATAGCCCGAGTAAAATCGACAGTTAATGACAAACATGAAAACTCGCCCGACCGACTTGCGACCTCCCTTCGAGGAGGTCCAGATGCACTACGACCTGTCGGACGAATTCTTCGGGCTCTTCCAGGATCCGTCGCGGACATACAGCTGCGCATACTTCGAGCGCGACGACACGACCCTCGAAGAGGCCCAGCTCGCCAAGATCGACCGGGCCCTCGGCAAGCTCGACCTGCAACCCGGCATGACGCTGCTGGATGTCGGCTGCGGCTGGGGCTCGGTCATGAAGCGCGCAGTCGAGACATACGACGTCAACGTCATCGGCCTGACGCTCAGCAAGAACCAGCACGTCTACGGCCAGAAGCTTCTGGCCGACCTCGACACCGAGCGCTCCCGCGAGGTGCTGCTGCACGGCTGGGAGGAGTTCGACCAGCCCGTCGACCGCATCATCAGCATCGAGGCGTTCGAGGCCTTCCCGAAGGAGCGCTACGGCCTGTTCTTCGAGACGTGCCACCGCATCCTGCCCGACGACGGCCGCATGGTGCTGCAGACGATCATGGGTCACCCGCTGAAGCGCTGGCCCGAGATGGGCATCCCGATCGTCATGAGTGACCTGAAGTTCATGCGGTTCATCGCCAAGGAGATCTTCCCCGGCGGCTCGATACCGTGCGACGAGGACATCATCGGATTGTCCGGTGCCGCAGGCTTTTCGGTGCAGCAGTTCGAGAAGCTGAACGAGCACTACGTGCGCACCCTGACAATCTGGGCGACGAACCTCGAAGCCGCCCGCGACGAGGCGATCGCCGCGACGTCCGAAGAGGTCTACGAGCGCTATATGAAGTACCTGACCGGCTGCGCCGACTTCTTCAACCGCGGCATCAGCGAGCTCGGGCAGTTCACCCTGCTGAAGGGCTAGCCGGGTCAGGCCGCGCCGAACACCACCGCGACGTTGTGGCCGCCGAAGGCGAATGAGTTCGTGACCGCGTAGCGGTAGTCGCCGCGACGGGGACGATCGGCCACCACGTCGAGATCGATCTCCGGATCCACGGTCTTCAGGTTGCGCGTGGCCGGAATGACGCCGTCGCGCAGCGCCTGCACCGTCAGCACGGACTCCACCGCCCCCGCAGCGCCCAGCGAGTGACCCAGCGCCGCCTTCGGCGCATACACCGCCGGCGTGTGGCCATCGAGTGCCCGGCGGATCGCGCGGGCCTCGGCCAGGTCGCCGACCGTCGTCCCGGTCGCGTGGGCGTTGATGTGGCCGATGTCGGCCGGTGCCAGACCGGCGAGCTGGATCGCATGGGCGATGGCGTCGGCGGCCCGCTCGCCGCTCGGATCCGGCTCCATGACGGCGTGGCTGTCGGACGTGGTGGACGCGCCCATCAGCCGCGCGAGGATCGGGGCACCGCGAGCCTTGGCGTGTTCCTCCGTCTCGATGAGCAACAGTGCGCCGCCCTCGCCGAACACCATGCCGTCGCGTCCGACATCGAACGGACGGCACGCCCCGGCCGGATCGTCGTTGTTGGTCGACAGCCATCCCAGGTTGGAGAAGGACGCGATGGGTATGACCTCGAGCTTGGTCTCCACTCCTCCGCAGATAGCGATGTCGGCTTCTCCGAGCACGATGGCTTGCCACGCCTGGCCGATGGCCGCCGCACCCGACGCATCGCCCATCATCGGGGAGATGACCCCCGCCTTCGCCTCACGATCCAGTCCCACCGAGGCGGCGGGCGAGTTCGGCATGAGCATCTGCACGGCCAGTGGCCCGGCCGCACGCATGCCGCGTTCCTGAAAATCGTCGTAGTAGGCGACGTGTGATCTGCGTGGATGCCAGTGCGTGCCCGATCGAGACGAGCAGCCGCCTGGTATCGACCTCTGGTGTGCCCGCGGCCTCCCACAGCCGACGGCCCAGCACCCGGGACATCTTCTGCATGTAGGACAGCCGGCGCAGTTCGACGCGGTTGAGATGCTGGTCGAAGTCTTCGCGCAGTTCGCCGCCGATGCGCACCGGGGAGTCGAACTCGTCGAGGAACGGCTTGTCGAGCCGGCGGATCCCGCTCTGGCCCTCCAGCAGCTGCTGCCAGGTGTCCTCGGCGTCGGGCGCAAGGGCAGTGCTCGATGTGATGGCTGTGACGACCACATCGGGAAATCCGTCCCCGGTACTCAATGCTGCCATGGCTATTTGAGTCCTTTATTTGCCAACTGACGTAGGCGAGGTTCCCCTATTGTCGCCCAACTATGCGCCGTTGTGACTAGTTCCATGACCAGTAAAACGCGTTATGCCGTCGCCCGCATCCAATGTGGCGACCTTGAATTCATCTCGTTGACACCCGGGCGTGGTCGTCTGGAGCCCGTCTCAGTGCAGCGGTGCCAGCCCGTCGCGGACCAGATTCACGCTGTCGGCGACGATCTGGCCGAGATCGCCCGTACAGCCGCCGCGGCCCCAGTTCTCCACGGCCACAACGAGTGCCGCGGCCAGCGCCGCACCCGCGACGTCGGATTTCAGGTCGATGCCGGGGACATCGGGGTGACGCGACCGGATGAACTCGGTGAGCACAGCGGCGAACGAGGACTGCACGACCCGCAGGTGACCGGCGGCCCGCTCGCCGTCGATCAGCGTCGCCCGCAGCAGCGCCGCCTGCCGCACGACCTCCAGATCGTGCGGGAAGCTGACGACACTGGCCAGCACGGCCTCGAACAGCGACTCTGCCTGCGGCCGCTTGGCCAGCGCCTCGGCCAGCCACTCCAGGTGGGTCTCGTAGTCGCCGAACAGCACCGCTTCCTTGGTAGGAAAGTGCCGGTAGAAGGTGCGTTCGGTGACGCCGGCCTGCGCGGCGAGCTGGGTCACCGTCACGTTCGCGAACCCGCCCTGGGCGAACCGCGCGAGCGCCACCCGCCGCAACGCCTCGTGGGTGGCGTGACGGCGCTGCTGATGCAGGTTCAGGGGCATCGCCATGCGGTCGAGCTTCCCACGGATTCAGTCAGTACCGACACAATTATGTCAGTACTGACATAAAGTGCGGCGCATGAGTGACTATGACGCGATCGTCGTCGGCGCCGGACACAACGGCCTGACCGCCGCTGCCGTGCTGCAACGCGCCGGACTGCGCACCGTCTGTCTGGAGGCCAACACCTACGTCGGCGGCATGGCCGCGACCGTCGAGTTGATCGACGGCTTCCGCTACGAGATCGCCGGGTCCGTGCAGTTCCCCACCCCCAGCGAGATCACCAAGGACCTCGGGCTGGACACGCTGCCCACCGTCGACGCCGACGTGATGAGCGTGAACATCGGCGAGGGTGGCGAGGAGGCGATGATCTTCTATCGCGACCCGATGGAACTGATGACCCATCTGTCCGAGAAGCACGGCAACGAAGCTGTCATGGGCATGGCCGAGCTGATCGCGTGGAGCCAAGGGCCGCAAAGGCGTTGGGGCGCTTCGATGTTCGACAGCCGCCGAAGACTCTGGACGAGATGTATGCCTGCGCCGCCAACGAGGCCGAGCGCCGCGCCATCCACGAGACGCTGTTCGGCTCGGCGATGGACGTCATCGACCGCTACCTACCGGACAAGACCAAACACGCCGTCATGCGCGGCATGCTCGCCTTCCTCGCGATCAACTCCACCTATCGTGGGCCCTACACCCCCGGCAGCGCGACGTGTCTCGCCTTCGCCCTGGCCGTCCCCGACGAGGGCACCGCGATGATGACCAAACTCGAGGGCGGCATCGGCGCGCTCACCGAACACCTGCGCGAGATGTACGAGAGCCGCGGCGGCGAGATCCGCTACCGCACCAAGGTCTCGCAGATACTCGTCGACGGCGGACGCGTCACCGGAGTACGGTGCCGCGACGGCGAGGTCATCACCGCCCCCGTCGTCGTCTCGAACCTGTCGCCCGACACCACACTCACCGAACTCGTTGGCCCCGACCACTTCTCGGGCGAACTCGCGGCGCGGCTGGCCGGGCGCGACCACCGCGCGTCCTTCATCCAGATGCACTTCGCACTCGACGGGCTGCCCGAATTCGCGCCGCCATACGACTTCCTCAACGAGCCCGGCATGCAACCGTCGGTCGGCATCTTCGGCTCTCCCGAAGAGCAGCAACGACAGTGGGAGAACGCCTGCCGCGGCATCGTCCCCGACAACCCGTCGCTGGGCATGCAGATCCCCTCGGTGCACGACCCGGCCATGGCGCCGCCCGGCATGCACGCCGCCAGCGCCTACGCGTACGCGTTCCCGGTGGAAACCCCCCGCGATCAGCACGGCCATCTGAAGAACGAGATGGCGGACCGGGTGGTCGAGAAGATCAGCAGGTACGCCCCCAACTTCAAGGACATCCAGATTCGCCACATCACGTTCGCGCCGTATCACATGAACACCATGTTCGGCGCCCCCGATGGCGACTTCTGCCACGGGCTGCTGCACCCCGACCTGATGGGGCCGAACCGACCGGGGCCCAAGGGTTTCCGCGACCTACCGATCGGCATCGAAGGGCTATACCTCGGCGGTGCGGGGTGTCACGGCGGCCCGGGCATCACGTTCATCCCCGGCTACAACGCCGGCTATCAAGTGCTGGACGACCTTGCGTAGCGACGTCTCGTTCTGGGTAACCCCACGGAAAAGGGAGGGTTCAATGCAGAACCGGTTGTTCGGCGTGGCAGCTGTGCTGGCGGCAGGGGCCATGACGTCGGGGTGCGGTTTGACGGGAACGCCTGCGAGCGAACCGTCCATGAAGTCGGGCCGAATCACCGTTGGCGATCGAACCCAGGACACGCAATCGGTCGCATGCACCCAGAATCAGTGGGATCTGACGATCGACGCGAGCGCCGACCCCGGACGTGCCCAGGTGTTCCTGCAGCTGGGCGGCCAAACCCCGGATGTCAGGACAGTCAACATCGAAAACATCGACGGCCTCAGCGGCATCGCCGGCGGCGATGTCGGCCAGGCCGAGGCATCCACCAAAGGCAGCAGCAACTACGTGATCACCGGCACCGCAGTCGTTTCCGATGTGGCCAGTCCGGGTCAGACGAAGACCATGCCCTTCAAGATCGAAGCGCCCTGCTGATCCTTTGCACTAGCGCCTAGTTCTCCAGCCGGGACTCTTCCAGGTCCAGCTCGCGCTGCAGCCGGTTCATGGCCTCGTTGGACACCTTCCCGTCGCTGCGCATCTGCAACAGCGCATCGCGCTGCGCAGCGAGCACGCTACGAACCATGTGCTGATAGGCCTGTGACCGGTCCTCGATTCCGTCGTCTTCGATCTTGCCGGCTCGAGCCGCCAACCGCTGTTTGCGGAACTGATACTGACCGCGCATCCGCTCGATCGTGTCGTCGCGCGTCCACTCCTCGTCGGCCAGCGCTTCGATCTGCTCGAGTGCGGCCTTCGTCGCCACCAACCGGGCGCGCATTTCCTCGTCGGCCTCCTCACCGCCGTCGTCCACATTGGCACGGCGGATCAGTGCAGGCAACGAAAGACCCTGTACAACAAGGGTTATCAGAATTACCACGAACGTGAGAAAGATGATGAGGTCCCGGTGCGGGAACGGCTCGCCGCCGGCCGTGGACAACGGCACGGCGAGGGCGACCGCGAGCGACACCGCCCCGCGCATCCCGCTCCATGCCAGCACCAGCCGCGCGCCCACACTGGCGCGGCGCGCCCGCTGCGACGGCCGACGGTCGATCGCCCGGATCAAATACGGCACCGTGAAGAACCAGACAAACCTGCTGCCGACTACCACCCCCACGACGCCTGCCGCGTAGCCGGCCACCGCGGCCGCCGAATAATTCGCGAGACCGTCCACCACGGCGCGCAGTTGCAGCCCGATCAGGACGAACAAGATCGCATTGACCAGGAAATCGACGGTGTCCCAGACCATGAGGCCCTGCAGTCGCGGCTGCACCGTCAGGACCCGCGACCCGCGAATCCCCATATAGAGTCCCGCCGACACCGTGGCCACCACCCCCGAGGCGCCAATCGCGTTGGCGGGCACGAATGCCGCGTACCCCGTGAGCAGAGATATCGCGATGCTCACCTGGGCGTCGTCGGTCCGCGCGCGAATCCGCGCCGACAGCCAGCCGACGGCCAGCCCGATAGCCACGCCGCCCGCGATACCCAAGACGAATTTGAGGCCGGCGTCGACGAACGAGAATGTTCCGGACACCACCGCGGCAACCGCAACGCGATACGCCACAAGCGCGGTCGCGTCGTTGAACAGGCCTTCGCCTTCGATGGTGCTGACGAGACGACGGGGAGCCCCGAGGCGTCGCAGAATCGTCGACGCGGCCACGGGGTCGGTGGGCGAGACGATCGCGCCCAACACGAACGCCGCCTGCCAGGACATGTCCGGAATGAGTAGGTGGGCCGCGCATGCGACCGCGCCCATCGTCGCCAGCACCAAGGGGACGGTGCTCATCGTGAGCGAACGGAAATTGTCCCGAAAGTCGTTGAAATTGCTGAAGAACGCCGACTTGTAGAGCAGCGGCGGCAAGAACAGAACGAGCACCAGCTCCGGGTCGATCTCCACCGGCGGCAGGCCGGGGATGAGCCCGAACAACGCGCCACCGATGACGAGCACGATCGGATACGGCACCGACAGCCGCGAGGCCAACACGCTCAGACCCACGACGGCCACGAGCATCGCGGCGATCAGAACTTCGGCCTGTTCCATCGTTGCGCGCCCGAATCCCTACGGTTAGAGGCCCCCTCGCTGTGGGCGGACTCTGAGTCGGCTACGGATTTGCCACAATCGGCACGCCGCAAACCTCGCAGCCGAACCCGCGAACGCCGGGTGCCGCTAGCGCCCCGTAACCGGCACGATGGGCTTCGTGTTGCTCGTCGCAGGCTTCGGCTGGCCGTAGGGCGTCACGATCGGGGTGTCCTTGTCCGAACCGGACTTGCCCTTGGTGTCCGACTCGCTGCTGACGCCGCCCGCCGAGATGCCCGACGGCGGCCAATCGAACTTCGTCGACGGCCAATTCGCCGCGCCGCCCGACGAGCCGCCGCCGCTGCTCGACGGGCCGCCCACGTCGGTGACGTCGTTGGTGTTGCTGTTGTCATTGCTGTTGTCGGCGTCCGCGATCCCGGCCGACAACAGTGCAAGCGCTGTCGCCACCACTGTCGCGGCGATCTTTCGTGTCATGGTCATAGCGGCAGGATGTCTCCGTAGGTGTTCACACTGTCGTCCCCGTTGTCGGTGCTGACTTCGGCATAGGCGAAGAACCGGATCACCACGGGGCCGCCGCAGCCGTCGACCTTGACATGGGCGTCGTGCACGGTGATCTCGCCGGTGCGCCCCTTGAGCGCCTTCTTGCCGAGCCCCATCGTGGTGATGTTGCCGGGCAGGATGTTGATCGAGATGCTCGGGTAGATGTCGGCGTAGGCATTCGGCCCGGGATCGAGCCCGATGCCTGCGTCGCCGCCGAGGGTGAAGTTGCCGCCCTGGCTCAGGTCGACCTGACATCCCAGTTGCACGCCGAGAATCAGTTGACCCGACGTGACGGGCAACTTGCCGTTGCCGTCGATCGTGACGGAGGCCTCCCCTGTGACGAAGCCCTCACGCGTCAGCGCGGTCGCGGCCATGTTGGGCACGGAGTTGACCGTCATCTTCGACAGCGACGCGCTCACGTGCCAGCCGTCGTCGGTGACGGCCGACTGTGTGACGTCCCCTATCGGGAGGGGCGCCGCCCTGGCCAGACCGTCGCCGACCACGAGCAACAAACTCGCGGCGACGACGGCGGAGCGAAACATTATGCGCACAGCTCAACCTTTGTCGTCGCAGCGCTGGCGGCTCTCACCAGCCCCGATGCCGCGATGGTATGGAGTCGATCTGGAAATGCGCTGGCGACTAGCTGGTCGGTTCCCGCAGCCTCGTCGTGCGCATCAGGCGTTCTTGGGATCGCGGCCAGCCCCACGAGGAAGGCCGTCAGGTGCCCCACTTCGGTGAAGGTCGGCCGGATTGCCACGTTGGCCGTCAACGCGATAACCGTCGCCACCTGGCATCGCAAACGCCACGGTCGCGGGATGTCGCCGGAGACCGCGCCCGCGGTGCCGAGGACGAAATAGCTGACTCCGACGTCGCGGGCGTTCACCAGCCGTCGCGGCGCTCTGCCCGAGCGGATCTGCAGCCGCAGATACGTCTGGCCCGCGTAGGTGCCGATGGTGTGGGCCGAGGTGCCGACGAGAAGCCAACGACGCCAACCCAACCGGCGTTCGGCAGGCGCGACGAGAGCGACGAACATCGGCACGTACGGCCACCACCTGCGGTCGTCGAGCCAGAACAGGCTGGTGGCCAGAACCCGTGACGGCTCGTCGCCCAGACGCCGCAGGTTGGTGGAATGGCTGCGCTGAATCCGGCGCGATCCGCGTCGCCCCGCCGACCGCTGGATCCGCGTCGTCACGAACAGCACGAGCAGCCACGCGAACGTGAGCGGCGCGCTGGCGACGCCCTTCACGAGCGCATCGACCCGCGGATCCTTCACAGCGTCAACCTAAGTGTTTTGTCCCGCTTCAGCTGGACATACCCCGTTCTATGAACGACATCGAGGTCGATCTGGACGCCCTGTCGACGGCCGAACACGGATACACCGTCGACGATGAAGACGACGACGATCCCGTGCTGCTCGATCGCCACGGCAATCCGGTCCAGACCTGGCGTGAGCGGTACCCGTATGGCGAACGGCTGTCCCGCAGCGATTACGAGCGGACGAAGCGGCGGCTGCAGATCGAACTGCTGAAGCTGCAGAACTGGAGCAAGAGCACGGGCACGCGGCATGTCATCGTCTTCGAGGGCCGCGACGCCGCAGGCAAGGGCGGCACCATTCAACGATTCACCGAGCATCTCAATCCTCGCGGCGCGCGTGTAGTGGCGTTGGAGAAGCCCACGGATCTGGAGAAGGCGCAGTGGTACTTCCAGCGCTACGTCGCGCATCTGCCGACCGCGGGCGAGATGGTGCTGTTCGACCGGTCCTGGTACAACCGCGCGGGTGTGGAGAAGGTGATGGGGTTCTGCACCCCCGAGCAGCACGCCGAATTCATGAGGCAGGCACCGATGTTCGAGGACATGCTCGTCAGCGACGGGATCAATCTGACCAAGTTCTGGTTCTCGGTGTCACCGGCCGAGCAGCGCACCCGGTTCGCCATCCGCCTGGTCGACCCGGTCCGGCAGTGGAAGTTCTCTCAAATGGACATGGCGTCGGTCCAGAGGTGGCAGGACTACACCGCGGCCAAGGAGGAGATGTTCCGGGCGACCGATACGGACATCGCGCCGTGGATCGTGGTGAAGAGCAACGACAAGAAGCGCGGACGCCTCAACGCGATGCGCCACCTTCTATCGAAGTTCGACTATGACGACAAAGACGAAGAGGCCGTGGGTGAGCCGGATCCGCAGATCGTCGGGCGTGCGCTCGAAGACTGACTCGATCCGCGCCGGCCGAAGTGGCTGCCGCACAGCTCAATACCGGACTGACTCAGCCGATTGACACCAGTTGGTCGATCGAATCCCTGGGCAGATCCCCATCGGAGACCGCCATCACCTCGAGCTTGTTCAGGTTTATCGAACCCTTGTGGTTGTCGAGGAATGCGATGTCCGCGGCGTCGCGCCCGGTGGCGATTCGCACCAATGTCTGGCGCGGCGCCAACAACGTCGCGTCCGCGACGCGCCACTGCCCGCCGACCAAGGCCTCGGCCACCGCGTGGAAGTCCATCGGGTAGAGCCCCGGCGCGTACACCGAGACCACCCGCGCAGGCACGTTGACCGCCCGCAGCAGCGCGACCACCAGGTGCGCGAAGTCGCGGCATACGCCCGCTCCGGAGAGAAGGGTGTCGGCCGCGCCATCGATCGGGTCGCTGGAGCCCGGCACATAGTTGAGTCGGGTGCCCACCCACGAGGACACCTGTTCCAGTAACACCGCCGATTCCTCGTACTCGCCGAATTCCGTTGCGGCGAAACCGAAGAACTTGTCCGCCTCGGCGTAGCGGCTCGGACGCAGATACATCGACTGGTCGTAGTCGGTGACCGGCGCAGGGCCCGTCCGGCCGACGATCGTCGCGGCGTAGTCCACCTTCAGATGCCCCACACCGACTTCGAGCTGGTGAATGCGGTTGCCGTGCGTACCGCTGATCTCGAGCGGTTGAACGCTCGTGCCATTGAGATCAAAGGACAACGACTCGGAAACCTCGGCACCGGGATGCGGGGCGACCGCGATCTGGAATTCCATCGTCGTCGGTGCGGTGATCTCGATGTCGAGTTGAGCGCCGACCTCTCGCTTCATTCGCGTCCCCCAGCCGTCGTGGTTACACCGGCGCCCGCCGACGGGTGCCGATCGTTCGATGCGCCAGTTCGAGATATGCATCGGCTACGACAGACCATGCCATCTCCGGCGCCATTCGGCGCGCCTCGGCGGCCATATCGCCGGCTAAACACGGCTGGGTCAGCACCCGGCGCAACGCTGACACCAGCGCATCCGGATCGTCCTGGGCGACGATAAGCCCGGCTCCCTTGCCGAGGAGCTCGATGGCATGCGGGAACGCGGTTGCCACCACGGGCCGCCCGGCCGCGATGGCGTCGACCAGAACACCCGAGGTGACCTGATCCGTGGAGTCGTAGGGCACGACGATGACCGCCGCAGACTGCGCAAGAGCGGTCAGCATCGCGGTATTGCGATAGCCGGGATCGAAGACCACCGAATCCGCCACATCGAGGCGCTGAACCTGTTCCATCAGGGCTTCGCGGTACGCCTCGCCGTCTCGGGCCAGCACCTTCGGATGCGTTCGGCCAGCAATCATGTACCGCGGCCGACCTGGCAGCCCACGAAGCGATGGCATCGCGTCGATCACCCGCTCGATGCCCTTTCCCGGACCCAAGAAACCCCAGGTCACCAGCGTCGGGCGACCACACCGCGCCCTGCCGATATCGATGGGGACGGTCGCGCCGTGCGGGATCGTGACGACCTTGTGGCGGTCGACGGCGTAGCCACCGCACAGCCGTTCGGCGGCCGCCTGCGACAGCACGACGACCTGATCCGCCAACACCACGACAGCCTCGAGCACCGAACGCTGTTGGTGGGTCGGGTTTTTGGGGATCGTGTGAACGATCACGATGGACGGCACCCGCAGTGCGCCGAGGATGTCCACGACTTCGTCGCCGTAGTTACCTCCGTAGATGTCCTCCGCATGTTGGACGACCGCCACGTCGGCTTGATTCAGCAGCTCAGCGCACGCCGCTATGGATGCCCGTGAGCCGTTGACCAGCTCTCCGACCACACGGTCACTGTCCGACGGGGAGCCGTCGGACACCCGGACGACGGAGACGTCGGCGCCGGCGGCCATCAAACCGTCGGCGAGCGCCGTGCTGAACATCGCCAGCCCGCACAGTGTCGGCGGATATGTACTCAGAATGCGAACCCGCAACGGGGCCGAAAGGCGCTGAGCTACAACCGGAGACGATGAAGATCCGAATGGAGACACTATGGTCAAGGTGATCCCAACTCGTGGTTGTCACCTGCGTGCCCGGCGTGAGCGATTGCTCGGCGCGGTCAGCGGGAAACGGCTGACACATCCCGGACTGGCTGGGTTCCCAACGCTCTAACTTTACACCCTCAGCAACGGACGTCACGCCACCGGACTTGTCGTCATCGAATGCCTCTGTCCGCGTGCCCATGCCGAGCGCCCTGGCGATCCGACCACGACGGTGCCGTCGGTCTGCGCAAGATGCCGGTCCGCGGATTCGTCCTTGGGATGTCCAGCAAACGGGCTACGATCCTGAAAATTTCGGTTCTGGAAACTCTCGCAACGCCGCGTAGGAGGAACTTGCCCATGAAGCCGTTGAGCCGTGACGGTCGTCGCAAGACCAGAAGTCGTTCGGCTCGCTACGGTGGCGCACTCGCTGTGGTGTTCGCCCTGACGGTGGCGGTGGCCGGCCACGGCACAGCGTGGGCCGACACCAGCGGCGCGAAGACGCCTGACAAAACGGTCACCCAGTCCGAATCGACAACTGGTACCGGCACGGCGGCCCAACACAACGAATCTTCGACGTCGACGGGTATCGACGCCAAGGCGAGCGCTCCATCGTCGCCGAGCGCTGCGGAAGCGGCGAAGGAGTCGGCCACCGAAAAGGAGACGGCCGCAGGAACTCTCGACACGACCTCGACGACCGCCACGGCCGTCGAGGAGGGCTCCACCGATCTCACGGACAGCTCACCGCTTGCGGGCGAGGATGCGACGACGTCGGCTGAACCCGATTCGGCGATCGATTCGTCGTCGCCTGAACCGGAGTCACCGTCCACCGCGGCCCCAGCCCCTGCTGAGCCGTCGATCCTGACCAAAGCCACCCACCCCAAGGCAGAGGCAACGGTCGAAACCGAGTCCACTCCGACGGCGATGGTCGGCCTGGCGAAAGCCCCGGCTTCGTCGCCGGCGAGTGAGAGCCTGAAAGCCTTCCGGCTCGCAGACCCGACGGTTTCCGCGCGCACCGAAGGCGGACCCGCCGCCGAGTCGTTCGGTGCGTTGGCCCTGGCCGCGCCCGCGGCACTGAAGACGGCCGCCGTCGAAACGACCGTCATCACGCCCAGCCCGGTGTCGCCGATCGCCGAGGTGATCGCACTGCCTGGGCGGATTGTCAACGCCTTTCTGCAGCTCTTCGGAATCACCACCGCCGCGGGCGTAGGCCCCAGCCCGATCTCTCCTGCACCGATCGCCGATCTGGTTTTCGCAGTGTTCCGTCGCCTGGAAGAGGCCGTAGGACTGGACTCGCCCCTCTCGGGACAACCGGTCCCGCCGAGCCTGACCTACACCGGGCCGCTGGACCTCGACACTCCGACGGTGGCTCAGTTCCTGAACGCGGCGACCACCGAATACGTTCTGGGCGGAGTTCCCGGGGGTATGACACCGTTCGCCGTCGATGGCTGGCCGATGACATCCCTGCACCAGGAGACCGGTGAAACCGCCAAGGTGTGGGTGACGCCGCAGAATCAGATCATCATCGCCTACTCGGGAACGACGGGCGGCACCAATCTTCTCTTCAACCCGCTGATCGCCATCAGTCAGATTCTGACGGATCTGCAGGCCGGCTTTACGAACACGACGCCGAAGGCGTTCGAGCAAGCCCTGGACTTCGCGAAGCAGGTGCAAGCGGAGGCAGCGAAGCAGGGTTATGCCCCGGACGACATCTTCGTGACGGGACACTCGCTCGGTGCATGGGAGGCGCAATACGTCGCCCAACAAATCGGCTTGAACGGCATAGGGTTTGAAAGTCCCGGCCTGCCGTCCACGGTTCCGGGCAACGGAGCGAACTCGCTGTTCGTGAACACGGCCACCTACGGCGATCTGGCCGGCCACCTCGCGAGCGATTTGCCGGGATTTCAGCCGTTTTCGCCTCCCTACGTGCCCGGCGGCGGGCTCAAACCGCACTACGGTCCGATCGTGCTGCTTGGCGATCCCGCCGCGAATACGCCGATGACCAACGCGGCGGCGCTGTTTGGGAAGAGCATTATCGGAAGCCTCATCGCGGCAGTCGATCTGCTGGGCAATTTCCTTGCCTACCACCTGCCCGGCGTTCAGGCGTACAACCTCGACGTCGATCAGTCCCCGGGCGTCGTACCGTGGCTGGGGACGCCCGACGGACCGATCCACACCGGGTTCGGCGAGATGACCATTCCCGAGTTCCTCAAGGCGGCATCCGACGCGAAAATCCTGGTGGCGCCGTAACTTTCGCTGCTGAGCGGACGTCTAAGCGCGGACAGTCTGGGTGGACCACCCACCCTGATCGGACCGCCAGCGCACCTGGGCGGTCACCTCAGACGCTCCGTCGGCACCCCGATCGTTCCGTCCACAATGCGGATCGTAGGCGGGTGCGCTGGGCGACAGCTATCAGTGCGGACCGCGTAGCCGATCGATTTCCGTGTTGCGACACGGTCACGGATGCATACCTAATCGTGCAGCGCTGGCCTCAGAAGTCCCAGTGATCACTATCGTCACATCAGCCAGCTGCCGACGTCAATGCAACGTTCGCCCCCCGTGAAAGGTGTGCCATGTCGCCGCGTCCCCGAATCGCCTCGATATCCGTGGCGTCGGCGGCCGTCATCGGACTAATCCTTCCGATCGCCTTCGCGCCACTCGCGAGCGCCGAGCCCTGTACGGGTGCCGCCGCGGCAGCCCAGCCTCCACCGACTCCGGCCGGCGGGGAGACCCCGGATCTCGGCCCCAGCCGCCCGCCCGTCGGCCACCGACCCTCCGGCGCCAATGAGGGCGCGCCGCTGCCCAAACTGGGTCTGATCCCCAAGACCCTCCTCAATGCGTTCGGGGTTGCGCCCCGCTCCGCACAGGTCCAACAGCAAGCGGAGGTGCTGCCCGCTCCGCCGTCGCCTGCGACTCCGGATGCGGCCACCATCGCTCAGCCGGCCCCGGCGCCCGCACCGCCCCCGGCACCCCCTCCGCCTCCATCACCGCCGGGCACCTCGCTCGTCGGCTGGGTGACCGGACCCGACAGCCCGAACGACACCATCAAGCGTTTCGCCATCACCGGCACCGACCTCGGAATCATGTGGGACAACGGCGGCCGTCAGGTGCTGATGGCCTTCGGCGACACCTACGGCTACTGCGGTGTCCGCGGCCAGCAGTGGCGGTACAACGCGCTGTTCCGCAGCCAGGACGGCGCTCTGTCCAACACCGTCTCCGTGCCGGACGGAGCGGTGAACAACCAGAACTCTGGCTCACCGCTGTGGGCACCCGGTCTGTCCAAGCAGATCATCAACAGCATCAAGTGGGCGCCGACCGAGAAGGGCATCATTCCGACCGCCGGCGTATCGGTCGGGGGAAACCAATACGTCAACTTCATGTCCATCAAGAGCTGGGACGCCAACGGTGCGTGGACGACGAACTTCTCGGGGATGGCGGTGTCGCCCGATAACGGCGAGCACTGGGGCGTCTATCCCAGCTCGATTCGCCCCGCAGGGCCGGGCAGCGTCGACAAGATCGCCTTCGCTCCGGGCAACGAGAATTTCCAGATGGGCGCCTTCCTGAAGCCCGGGCCCGGCGATCCGTACCTTTACTCGTTCGGGACACCTCCCGGTCGCGGCGGTTCGGCCTACATCGCGCGGGTCGCCCCTGGCGGGGTGCCGGACCTCCGCAGGTACGAGTACTGGAGTTCCGACGCGAACGCCTGGGTGCCCGGCGATCCGGGTGCGGCCACGCCGGTGATCCCAGGCCCGGTGGGCGAGATGTCGGCGCAGTACAACACGTATCTCAAGCAGTACCTCGCGCTGTACTGCAACGGCGCCAACGACGTCGTGGCACGGACTGCGCTCGCGCCGCAGGGGCCGTGGGGCCCGGAGCAGCTGCTGGTGCCGTCGATGCAGTTCCCCGGTGGTATCTACGCGCCGTTCCTGCATCCCTGGTCGACGGGTCGAGAGCTGTACTTCAACCTGTCGGAGTGGTCGGCGTACAACGTCATGCTGATGAAGACGGTTCTGCCCTGACCCGGCACGGGACTGATTCACGATCTGCATTAAACAAGGCCTAATTGGACTTGGACATGCATGGATCTAGCTCCTACCGTTGCTTCTAGACCACCGACCTCGACGGCCTAGGACAACATGACTGCGACCATTCCCGAGACCACCGGCCTGACCGGACAGATGCTGATCGCCGGTTCGCCCGTCCGCGGATCCGGCAAGCCCATCCACGCCTTCGACCCCACCGCAGGCGAGACCCTCGAACCCGCCTACCCGTACGGCGACCAGTCTCACGTCGACGCCGCCTGCTCGGCCGCCGCAGCCGCGTTCCATGACTACCGCTCGACGACCTCCGAGCAGCGCGCCCAATTCCTCGAGGCCATCGCCTCCAACATCGAGGCCGCCAAGGACGCGATCATCGCCCGCGCCACCGCCGAGTCCGGCCTGCCGACCGCCCGCATCACCGGCGAGGTCGGCCGTACCACCGGCCAGCTCCGCCTCTTCGCCTCGGTGCTGCGCGAAGGCTCCTGGAACGGCGCCCGCATCGACCCGGCCCTCCCCGACCGCGCACCCGCGCCCCGGCCCGACATTCGTCAGCGCGCCGTTCCGCTCGGCCCCGTCGCGGTCTTCGGTGCCTCCAACTTCCCGCTCGCCTTCTCCGTCGCCGGCGGCGACACCGCGTCGGCCCTCGCCGCAGGATGCCCGGTCATCGTCAAGGGCCACGACGCCCATCCCGGCACCTCCGAACTCGTGGGCCGCGCGATCACCGACGCCGTCGCCGCGTCCGATCTGCCCGCCGGGGTCTTCTCCCTGCTCTTCGGATCCGGGCCCGAGCTCGGCATCGCCCTCGTCACCGACCCGCGCATCAAGGCCGTCGGCTTCACCGGATCCCGTTCCGGCGGAACAGCACTCGTCGCCGCCGCGGCGGGCCGTCCCGAGCCGATTCCGGTGTACGCCGAGATGAGCTCGATCAATCCGGTCTTCCTATTCGACGGCGCCCTTTCGACACGCGCCGCCGATCTCGGCAAGGCGTTCGTCGGCTCGCTCACCATGGGATCCGGCCAGTTCTGCACCAACCCCGGCTTGGTCATCGCCGCCGACGGCGCCGGTCTCGACGCCTTCATCGCCGCCGCCCGCGACAGCCTCGCCGAGGCCCCCGCCACGCCGATGCTCACCCCGAACATCGCCAACAGCTACGCAGACGGCGTCAACGCGCTCGGCGGGGAGGCCGACCTCATCGGCCGGGGCGAGTCCAGCGACAACGAAACCTCTTGCCGCGCTGCCCTGTTCGCCACCGACGCCACCAGCTTCCTCAAGTCCGAGCAGCTGCAGGCCGAGGTCTTCGGGTCGTCCAGCCTCATCGTGCGATGCGCCGACACCGCCGAGATGCGCACCGTGGCCGAGAACATCGAGGGCCAGCTGACCGCGACGCTGCACGCCGACGAGGCCGACTACGACGCCGCACGCGAGCTGCTGCCGACCCTCGAGCTCAAGGCCGGCCGCATCCTGTTCGACGGCTGGCCCACCGGCGTCGAGGTCGGCCACGCCATGGTCCACGGCGGTCCGTATCCCGCGACGTCCGACTCGCGCAGCACCTCGGTAGGAGCGCGCGCGATCGAGCGCTTCCTGCGGCCCGTCTGCTACCAGG
>CAVYCT010000017.1:0-137301 GCA_963766945.1 uncultured Actinomycetota bacterium | reverse complement strand
CGTTTCTCCTATGTCAAGCCGCTGCCGGTTGGCATGGCTGTTGTCGGTTGTTGTGGTCGGCGTGGAGGTGGTGGAAGACGACGCGGGCCAGGCGGCGTTTAAGGCAGCGCAGCGCTTCGGTGCTGGAGTCGCCGGCGCTGAGCCGGGTTTGGTAGTAGGTCTGGCCGAGACCGTCGAGGCGGATCTGGGTTATCGCGATCCGATGTAGCGCAGCGTTGAGTTGACGGTTGCCCGACCGGGTCATCCTGACCCGGCCGACGGTGTTTCCCGACCACACCGGAATGGGTGCCACACCGCTGTGGCGGGCGAATGCAGCCTCACTCTTGAACCGGGTGACCCCGGCGGCTTCACCGACGATCTTGGCCGCAGTGAGTTCCCCGCAGCCCGGCATCGCCAACAACACCGGGGCCACGGCGCGAACCCGGTCACCGATGCGCTTGGCCAACGCGGTGATCTGCTCGGTGAGCCGAGTGATGTCGGCCAACTCGTCACGGGCCAACTCGGCGACCAGACCGGGTACGGTGTCCAGCCAGGCCGCGAGGAGCGCCCGGTGCTTGGCCAGATCGAGCGAACGCGGCTGCGGAGCATGGGCGGGGTCGAGCTCGTGAACCCGCCACAGCAACCGGTTGATCGTCGACGTCCGTTGCGCGACAAGGTCTTCGCGACGGTCCACCAACAACTTCAGCTCCCGCGACACCTCGTCGTGAGAGGCCACCGGCAGGTCCGGCTCACGCAGCACCGCCCGCGCGACGGCCAACGCATCGATGGGATCGGACTTGCCGCGGGTGCGCGCCGAGGCCCGCACCTGGGCCATCAGCTTCGGCGGCACCCGCACCACCTGCTGACCCCCGGACAACAAATCGCGCTCTAACCGCGCAGACAGATGCCGACAGTCCTCGATACCCCACACCAGTTCCGACCCGAAGTGGGTACGTCCCCAGCGCAGCGCTTGGTGATGGCCCGCGCTGGTGGCGGCCACGACCTTCTCGCCGAGCTTGCGGCCGACCTCGTCGACGGCGACGAAGGTGTGGGTGCGCTTGTGTACATCGGCTCCAACAACAACCATGGTGGTTGCCTCCATTCACTAGAGGTGACGGTTGGGCCGGTCGGCGGACACATCTCAGTTGGGGGCGGTGCCACGCTCCTATCAAGTCACGCCGGCCGGTCCTTCACACCTGATGCCGACAAAACGCATGAACGCCAACCCGAAGGCAGCACCGAGCCTATGAGCCAGACACCAGGTGATCAGGATCCCACTACCGCGAACAGCGGCACCTCACCCTCACACTGAGATGAGCCTACGTCTCTATCGTCGTGCCGAGGACTGGGCTTTCTGGGTCCTCGGCTGATTTTGTCGCGTTTTCCCAATCGGTCGGCTGCGGCGGCCCTACGCTTGGTGAATATGACTCACTACGCGGCATTTCTGCGCGGTGTGAACGTCGGCGGTGTCAACCTCAAGATGGCCGAGGTGGCCAAAGCGCTCGAGGACGCCGGATTCACCAACGTGCGAACAATTTTGGCCACCGGCAATGTGCTGCTCGACAGCCGGGCAGGGGTGGACGCGGTGAGGAAGAAGGCCGAGAAGGCGTTGCGGGACGCATTCGGATACGACGCCTGGGTGTTGGCCTACGACCTGGATACCGTCGCGGCGATCTCCAAGGCGTTCCCGTATGAGCGCGAGGTCGACGGGCGCCACTCCTACGTCACGTTCGTGACCGACAAGGAGGTGCTCGACGAACTCGCCGAGCTGGCCAAGGACGCCGGGCCCGACGAGCAGATCAAGCGCGGCAAGGGCGTCATCTATTGGCAGGTCCCCAACAAGGGCACGCTGGACACCACCATTGGCAAGACGATGGGCAAGAAGCGCTACAAGTCGTCGACCACCACCCGCAACCTGCGCACCATCGAGAAGGTGTTGAAGTAGGTAGATTCGGGGCATGAGTTCGGCACCGACCGCGAAGGTCGACGGCACCGTGTTGTCGGGTGTCTCCGAGACGGCGTTGTTGACCTTGGTGGTGCGGGCGCACGAGGCCCGGCGCCCGGATTCGATCATCGACGACCCGATGGCCATCCAGCTCGCCGACTCGATCGACTATGACTTCGCCAAGTTCGGCTTCAGCCGTCGCCAGGACATGGCGGTCCGCGCGCTGGCCTTCGACAGGGAGGTCGGCCGTTATCTCGCCGACCATCCAAAGGCCACCGTGGTGGCGGTGGCGGAGGGTTTGCAGACGAGCTTCTATCGCCTCGACGCGGCCGGCTTAGGGCATGAATTCAATTGGCTCACAGTTGATCTCCCGCCGATGATCGAGCTGCGCCGTAAGCTGCTACCCGCGTCGGACCGGGTCCGGATGCTGGCACAGTCGGCGCTCGACTTCAGCTGGATGGACGCCGTCGACGCCGAGAACGGCGTCTTCATCACCACCGAGGGGCTGTTGATGTATCTACAGCCCGAGGAGTCGATGAGCCTGATCGCCGAATGCGCCAAGCGGTTCCCGGGTGGCCGGATGATGTTCGACCTGCCGCCGTCGGGGTTCGCCTGGTTGTCGCGCAGGGGTGTGCGGACCACATTGCGCTACCGAGTCCCTCCGATGCCGTTCACGCTGTCGGTTTCCGGAGCGGCAAACCTCGTCAACGACGTACCCGGCATCCGCGCCGTGCACGATGTTGCGCCGGCACCCGGGCGGGGCAAAGCCTTCAACGCTCTGATGTGGACCGCCCAACGGGTCCCGTTGTTCGACACCGTGCGCCCGCTGTTCACCCTGCTGGAATTCGGTTAGCCGAACTCGCTCTCGACGTAGCGCAGCGCCTCGCCCTTGCCGACTCCCAATGCCTTCGCCGCGGACACGAACGCATGCGCGGCGGTGGCCATCGCGGCATCCGCAGGATCGGCTCTGGCGATGAAAGTGCCGAAGCGACCGCGAGTTTCGACGATGCTCGCCGATTCGAGCTCCCGATATGCGCGGGCCACCGTGTTGACCGCCAAGCCGAGCTGGCCGGCCAGTTCGCGGACCGTGGGCAACCGGGTGCCCGGCGGCAGCCGGCCGTCGCGGACACCATCGATGATCTGCGTTCTGAGCTGGTCGAACAGTGGACCCGATGCACGCTCGTCGATCCGAACCCAATCCCCCAACCCCGTCACGTGCCTAGTATCGCGCAAACCCGTAAGTTTGGTCATGTGCAAATAGCGGTCGTCAGCGGTGCGGGCATCTCGGCCGAAAGCGGGGTGCCGACGTTCCGCGACGCGGAGACCGGGCTGTGGGCCAAGGTCGACCCCTATGAGATATCCAGCTCCGAGGGGTGGCAGGCGCACCCGGAGAAGGTCTGGGCGTGGTACCTCTGGCGCCACTACATGATGGGCGCGGTGCAACCCAACAACGGCCATCTCGCCGTCGCGGCCTGGGAGGACCACGCCAACGTGCATGTCGTCACCCAAAACGTCGACAACCTACACGAGCGCGCCGGCAGTAAAAACGTCTACCACCTGCACGGCAGCCTGTTCGAATTCCGTTGCGATCGTTGTCAAACCGCGTACACGGGCGAGCTGCCCGCCATGCCCGAACCCGTCGAGACCGTCGACCCGCCCCGGTGCTTTTGCGGCGGGCTGATCCGGCCGAGCGTGGTCTGGTTCGGCGAGGCGCTGCCCGACGACGCGTGGCAGCGTTCGCTCGACGCCGTGGTCAACGCCGACATCGTGGTCGTGGTCGGCACCTCGTCCATCGTGTATCCGGCGGCAGGCCTGCCCGAACTGGCCGTGGCCAACGGCACAGTCGTCGTCGAGGTCAACCCGGAACGCACCCCGCTGTCCGATGCCGCCACGGTTTCATTGCGCGAAACAGCGACCACTGCGCTGCCCGGGTTGCTGCAGCGGCTGCCCGCGCTGCTCGGCTAGGGCCTGACGGCGCGGCCGATCGCGAACTCGGCCACGGGCAGGGGCACCCAGCGCGGCATCGTCCATTCGCGCCGGGCTCCTGCCACCTGGAAGCCCGCGCCGACGATCGTCTCTTCGGTGTGCCGATGGGTGTGGCAGTTGCCCGCGATCCGCGGCCACAGCGTGGCGTCGGCGACCTTCTGCAGTTGCGCGCGCCCGCCGGTACCCGCGACGTGTTCCAGGTACCGCAACTGCCCGCCGGGACGCAGCAGCGAAAGCAGTTGGCGCAGTACACCTCCCGGCTCGTCGACCGAGCACAGCACCAACGAGCACACCACCGCGTCGAAGGGCTCGCCCCCGGACGCGACGTATTGCTCGACGGTGTTGGTGCTGACGGTCACGGGCACCGATGCGGCAGCGGCGGCCTGCTGCGCCACGCTCGGCCAGCCTGCGCTCGGGCTCGACGGCGACCACCTCGGTCACCGCGTCGGGATAGAGCTCGAAGTTCGTTCCCGTCCCCGCCCCCACCTCGAGGACGCGGCCGGACAGGTCGGCGAGGTTCTCGCGCCGCAGCCGCTTGATCGATTCGGGCTCGTGGGCCGACATCACGGTCCACAGCCGCGCGAAGAACGGGTTATCGATGGAGTTGCTCATTCAGCAGTCCCTTCAGCCGTGTGACGGTCTCCTGGGGCGACGTCTTCGGCCCGATCACGGCGGAGACGATCTCTCCTATGCATACTGCCCGCAGCGACCGGTCCGCGAATTCCTCCGCGTCTCCCCACGGCAGATACGGCTTGGATATCAGCATCGCGGCCACGCCGTGCGCCGCCGCCCACAGCTGCAGTGCGACGCCCGTCGAATCACCCGAAGGAAAGATGCCCTCGGCCATCAGTGTCTCGACCGAATGCTGCATATGGCGGAATGCGGCATAGTTCAGGGTCACGTCGACATCACTGCCCGGCCGCGCATCGCCCATGGTGGCAATCCGGTACAGCTCAGGGGTTTTCATCGCGAACCGGACGTAGGCCAGTCCCTGGGCGCGCAGCACCTCGATCGAGGACGACTCATCTTCGGCCAATTGGCTGGCCATCCGCTGCATCTCCTCGTCCAGCTTCTCGAAGTACCGCGCGCACACCGCGTCGAGCAGCGCGTCCTTGTCGGTGAAGTGCAGATAGATCGACGGCGGGGTGACTCCGACCCGCTGTGCCACCGATCGGATGGACACATCCTTGGCGTGCCCGGTTTCCAGCAACAGGTCCGTGGTGGCGTCGAGAATCTCGTCTCGCAGTTGTTCTCCGAATCCGCGGGCCGCGCGCCGCCGCTTCATCGGGATGTGACGGGCTCGGACGACGTGGTCGAGTCGACCGCCTGATCGTCGGCGGACTCGCTGATACCGATTCGTTCATGCAGCCGGGCCAACGGCTTGGGCGCCCACCAGTTCCACCGCCCGAGCAGGTGCATGAACGCGGGCACCAAGGCCATCCGCACCAATGTCGCGTCCGCGAGCACCGCGATCGTGAGACCGACGCCGAACATCCGCATGAACGCCACCTGGGCCGCGATCAGCGCGGCGAACGAGATCGACATCAGCAGTGCCGCCGCGGTGACGACGCGGCCGGTCTTGGCCAGGCCGAGCGCGACGCTTTCGTCGTTGGCCTGCCGCGTCTTGTCCGACTTCAGCCAGTACTCGCGGATCCGGGACACCAGGAAAACCTCGTAGTCCATCGACAGCCCGAACGCGATGCAGAACAACAACACCGGCAGATTGGCCACCAACGTTCCCGTCGACGTGGTGCCCAGTGCGCCGAGATGGCCGTCCTGGAAGATCCATACCAGCGCACCGAACGCAGCCGTCAGCGACAGGACGTTGAGCACCAACGCCTTCAGCGGCAGAATCACGCTGCCGGTCAGCAGGAACAGCAGCACGAACGTGATTGCGGCGATCACCGAGAGAACCAGCGGCAGCCGCGATGTGATGGCATCGGCACTGTCGCGGTTGACCTGTGCCACGCCGGTCAGCTGAACGGGTTGCCCGGCTGGCGTGCTCACGGCGGACAGCCGGTCCAGCTGAGTCTCGGAGGCGTCGGAGAACAGCGGTGCCGCGCTCGCCACGGTCAGGAACGCGCTGTTGTCCTTGAATCCGGTTGCCGCAGAGGGTGGCCCAACCGGTTTGCCTGCGGCGAATGTTCCGCCAGGCGCCGACACCGAAGTCACGTCGGGCACCCGCGACAGCGCCACGGCGTATTGGTCGATCTCCGGCGGCGTGATTCCGGAGGTGTTGGGGATGACGACTGTGACGTTCTTCGCCGAGTCGACCGCGAAATTGGTGCGGAGGTCGTCGCCGACCTGACGCGCTGACAGAGACTGAGGCAGCACGCGGTCGTCGGGGAAACCCCACTTGATGCCGAGGAACGGACTGCCCAGCACCAGCAGCAGCGTGATGATCGCCAGGCCGATCGGAACCGCCCGGCGCATAACGAATTTCGTGGACCGATACCAGAAGGTCTGCTCGACCGGCTGGCGCACCGGCTCGGGCCTGCCGAGGATCCGACGGCCGAGTTTGCGTACGTCGAGTGCGTCCAGCCGATCACCGAGCAACACGATCGCCGCGGGGGCCACCACGACGGCGGCAATGGCGGCGAACGCGACCACCGCGATGCCCGCGTATGCGAAGGACTTCAGGAAGTACATCGGGAAGATCACCATCGCCACCATCGACAATGCGACGGTCAACGCCGAGAACAGCACGGTGCGGCCCGCGGTCGCCATGGTGCGCACCAACGCGCGGTCGCGGTCGGCTCCGTCGGCGAGTTCATCGCGGTACCTGCTGATGATCAACAGCGTGTAATCGATCGCAAGCGCCAGACCCAGCGCGACGGTCAGGTTCATCGCGAATATCGACACGTCGGTGAAGTAGGTGACGGCCCGCAGCACCGCCATCGACCCGAGGATCGCGAACGCGCCGACGGCCAGCGGCAGTGCCGCCGCCAGTAGTCCGCCGAACACCCAGATCAGCACGACGAAGCTCAGCGGGATGGCGATGGATTCCATCGTCAACAGGTCTTTTTCACTCTGGCCGTTGACCTGGACGTAGGTCATCGCCTCTCCACCCGCGCGCACGGTGAGACCGTCCCGGTCGTGAACCAGCTCATCGGTGAGGTCTTTGGCGTACTTCTGGGCGTTGCTCTCGCCGCCGGTGATGCCGGCGACGATCAGACCGGTTTTGCCGTCCTTGCTGGTCAGGCCCGGGACGGCGGGCGCCGGCGCCGTCCAGACGGCGGTCACCTGCGCCACGTGCGGCGACGCCTTCAGCCGCGACGCGATGTCGGTGCCCACCGACCGGGCCTGCGGGCTGTTCACGCCCTGGGCGGTGTCGTCGGTGACGCTGATCACCAGCTGCATGTCGCCCTGGCCGAACTTGTCCACCAGCAGCTTGGTCGCCTGAGCCGACTGTGATGTCGGATCCTGAAACCCTCCGGCGGACAGGGACTTGGCAACGGGGATTCCGAAGATGCCGCAGGCCGCCATGACCAGTGCCGCGATGACGACGATTCGTCGTGGTGCAGCGATGGCCAAGTGTGCGATTCGTGGCAGCACTCGCGTCCTCCCAACTCGGATATCGTCGATAACTTAACTACGATAAGTGAACGTCGTCAACCTATCTCCACCTGACACGATGAGGACGCCAGGAACGTTCATTGCGATTTCTGACGATTAGTTGTGAGTTGCCTGATAGTCGTAACCGGCATGACCACTATCGAGGCACCGGCCCGGACCGCTTCACGTACCGATGTCGGCCTGCTTGTCCTGCGTGTCGGTGTCGGTGCGGCCGTACTTCAGGCCGGCCTGCTGAAGCTGACCGACTTTTCCACGACCGTCGGGTTCATGGAATCGGGCGGTTGGCGATTGCCCACTCTTGGTGCGCTGATGGTGACGGCGGCCGAAACGCTCGGCGGAATCGCGCTCTTGCTGGGCGTGCTGACCCCACTGGCGGCGTGCGCGGTGATCGCGGCGATGCTCGACGCCTGGGCGGTCAACGTCTCGGGCGGGGCGTTCTGGTCCATGCCGTTCAACGAGCCGTTCCTGCTGGCTGTCGGCGCCGCGACGCTGCTGTTCGCAGGCGCGGGCGCGTACTCGGTGGACGCCCGGGTGTTCAGCCGGATCCGCTGGTCCGCCCGGATCGCCGTCGGATTGCTTGTCGCTGGCGGTCGCGGCCGCGATTCTCACCTGGGTTGTGCTGAACGGGACCAACCCGATCCACCTCACCGCTCCGACCAGCTAATACCTACTCGCCGGTAGAAACGGACCCTACCCGGCAGTAAGAATTGCCACCATTTTCCGAAACGTGACTCAATGAACTCCTTAATAGAGATACTTACTGTTCAGTACATGTGGATCGACGACACCAGTGCTGATGTCATCAAGGTTGACTTCGAGGCGCTCTACCACGGGGATTTCCTGGTAGAGGGCGATACCTCGGAGCAGCTCGACGACGAGCACCCCCTGGCCACCGCGGTCTGAACCAACTCGCGCCCTCGGGCGCCGGTTCGCCCCGGACAGTTTGCCCCAGTGCGGGCGCCTTTTCGTTGATTCCTTTCTTCCTTACGCCACGTTCTCTTCTTCGTCGGCCTCGAGCATGCCTGCCAGCCGACCTGTGATGATCTCCTCGGCTTCGTCGACGATGCGGCCCACCAGGTCGGCGCAGGTCGGGATGTCGTTGATCAGGCCCATCGCGGTGCCGACGGACCAGATCCCGGCGTCCAGATCGCCCACCTCATAGACCTTGACCCCGCGTGATCCGGCGACCAGATCCTTGACGTCGGCGAACTCGCCGCCACGGTTGAGAATCTCCACCACCTCGCGCGACACCGTATTGCTCGCCACCCGGGCGGTGTTTCGCAGCGGCCGGAAGATCAGCTCGGTGTCGAGCTCGCTGCCCGCCACGATCGCTTCCTTGACGTTCTGATGGATCGCCGACTCGGCGGTGCACATGAAGCGGGTGCCCATGTTGATCCCGTCGGCACCGAGCGCCAGCGCGGCGACCAGGCCGCGGGCGTCGGCGAATCCTCCGGAGGCGATCATCGGGATGTCGATCTTGGCCGCCGCGGCCGGGATCAACACCAGGCCGGGAATGTCGTCCTCACCGGGATGGCCGGCGCATTCGAAGCCGTCGATGCTGATGCCGTCCACGCCGAGGCTCTGGGCCTTGACGCCGTGCCGCACCGAGGTGCACTTGTGCAGGACCTTGATCCCGTTGTCGTGGAACATCGGCAGGTGAGGGGCGGGGTTGGACCCCGCCGTCTCCACGATCTTGATGCCCGCGTCGACGATGACCTGCCGGTACTCGTCGTATGGCGGCGGGTTGATGGTCGGCAGGATCGTCAGGTTCACCCCGAACGGCTTGTCGGTCAGGTCGCGACACTTGGCGATCTCGTTGGCCAGATCCGCCGGTGTCGGTTGGGTCAGCGCGGTGATGAATCCCAGCGCACCCGAATTTGCCACGGCGGCAACGAGTTCGGCGCGGCCGACCCATTGCATGCCGCCCTGCACGACGGGGTGCTCGACCCCGAAAGTCTCGGTGAACTTCGTCGTAATGCGTCATCGCGGGGCCATCCGGATCGCGCCGTCGAGGCGAATCACCTCGCCATTGAGCATCGGGTTCTCGATGATGTGCACGGCCAGCGCGCCGTACTCGTCGGGGTCGCCGAGGCGAGCCGGGTGCGGCACCTGCTTGCCGAGCGACTGCTGCGCCTCCTCGGGCAGCGAACCCAGCAGCGGGGTCTTGAACAGGCCGGGTGCGATGGTGACGACGCGGATCAGCTCGCGCGAGAGGTCGCGGGCGATCGGCAGTGTCATGCCGACGACGCCGCCCTTGGATGCCGAGTACGCGGCCTGGCCGATCTGGCCCTCGAAGGCAGCGACCGAGGCGGTGTTGACGATGACGCCGCGCTCCTCACCGAGCGGCTCGTTCTTGGCGATCCGCTGCGCGGACAGCCGAAGCACGTTGAAGGTGCCGATGAGGTTGACCTCGATGACCTTTTTGAACGCATCCAGCGGGAAGGGACCGTCCTTGCTCAACGTCTTGGCCGCGTTTCCGATACCGGCGCAGTTGACGTTGATCCGCAGCGCTCCAAGTGATTCGGCGACGTCGAGTGCCTTGCCGACCGCGGCTTCGTCGGTGACGTTGGTCTCGACGAACTTGGCGCGATCGCCGAGTTCTGCCACCGCCTCCTCACCCCTGAGGTCGATCACCACGACCTGGGCGCCGGCGTCGAGCAGTCGCTTCGTGGTCGCCAGGCCGAGCCCGGAGGCACCTCCGGTGACGACGGCTACGGCGTCTTTGATCTCCACTGATTGTGTTCCTCTCGTTTGAAGAAGACCCGGCCTAGACCCAGTCTCGGAGTACGGCTTCGGTGTCCGCGCCGGCTTCTCCGGGCGGTGACGGCTTCGGCGGCACGCTGCGCGAGAATCGCGGCGCGGGCATCGGCTGCAGGTAATCGCCGTCGCGATAGAACGTGTCGCGCTCGGTGACGTGCGGCTCGGTTTCCACCTCGCCGAACGACAGCACCGGCGTCACGCACGCGTCGGTGTCGGCGAACACCTTGGCCCAGTGGTCGCGGTCCTTGGAGGCGACGACTTCGGTGATCCGGGCGCGCAACTCGGGCCAGCGGCTCACGTCGAGCTGGGCGGGCAGGTCCTCACCATCGAGGCCGAGCCCCTTGAGCATCTCGGCGTAGAACTGCGGTTCGATCGCGCCGATCGCGATGTGGCGGCCGTCGGCGCACGTGTAGGTGTCGTAGTACGGGGCGCCGCCGTCGAGCATGTTGACGCCGCGTTCGTCGGACCACATGCCGTCCTGGCGGAATCCCCAGATCATCTGTGCCAGCACGCTGGAGCCGTCGATCATCGCGGCATCCACCACCTGGCCCTTGCCCGATGACTGCCGTTCCCACAGCGCGGCAAGGACACCGACGAGCAGGAACATCGAACCGCCGCCGAAGTCGCCGGTCAGGTTGAGCGGCGGGACGGGTCGCTCGCCGGCCCGCCCGATCGAATGCAGGACGCCGTTGAGCGAGATGTAGTTGATGTCATGGCCGGCCTGCAGGCGCCGCGGCCCGCTCTGGCCCCAGCCCGTCATCCGCGCGTAGACGAGACGGTCGTTGACCTTCGCGCAATCGTCTGGGCCGAGCCCGAGACGCTCGGTCACACCCGGCCGCAGACCCTCGATGAGCACGTCGGCCTTGGCCACCAGCTTCATCACCAGATCGCGGCCCTCGTCGGTCTTGAGGTCGGCGGCGACGGACCGGCGGTTGCGCAGCGTGGCCTCGCGGCCCTTTGGCTGGACACCGCCGAGCTTTCCTGGGCCGCTCGATGCGGACCACGTCGGCGCCGAGATCGCCGAGGATCATCGCAGCGTGTGGGCCCGGGCCGATGCTGGCCAGTTCGATGACGCGCAGTCCGTGCAGTGGTCCCGCCATGCTTCAGCCGCCCTATCATCCGACAAACTTCGACAAACTTCGACAAACTTCGACAAACACTGTCGACCGCCGACATAGCTTACTTGTATAACCATGTCGGCCGGATCTAGGGTGCAGCCATGACGACCACCGACTCCAGTGCGCAGCCGTACACGGGCATCGACGACCTATCCGTCGAGCTGACTGACGGCGTGCTGTCGGTCACGATGAACCGGCCGGACAGCCTGAATTCGCTGACGGCGGCGATGCTCGCCACCATCGCCGAGACCTTCGATCGGGCAGCCTCCGATACGCGCGTCAGGGTGGTGCGCCTCGGCGGCGCCGGCCGCGGTTTCTCGTCGGGAGCGGGTATCAGCGAGGAGGATCAGGCCAAGAAGGGGGTCGACGGACCGGCCTCGGTTCTCGATGCGGCCAACCGCGCCATCCGCTCTATCGTGAGTCTGCCGCAGCCGGTCGTCGCCGTCGTCCAGGGACCGGCGGCCGGGGTCGGGGCCTCGCTGGCACTGGCGTGTGACGTCGTATTGGCTTCGGAGAAGGCATTTTTCATGCTGGCCTTCACCAAGATCGGGTTGATGCCAGACGGCGGCGCATCGGCGCTGATCGCCGCCGCGGTGGGCCGCATCCGCGCTATGCGGATGGCGTTGATGGCCGAGCGGATCGCGGCCGCCGAGGCCTATGAGTGGGGCTTGGTGACCGCGGTCTATGGCGTCGACGAGTTCGACGCGGAGGTGAACAAGGTGATCTCCACGCTGTTGTCCGGTCCGGCCGTCTCGCTGCGCAAGACCAAACACGCCATCAACACAGCGACGCTCACCGAACTCGAGGGGGCGCTCGAACGCGAGAGGCAGGGCCAGCTGGTCCTGCTGGGCTCGCACGACTTCCGCGAAGGCACCCGCGCTTTCCAGCAGCGTCGACGGGCTGAGTTCACCGACTCGTAGTGCACCGAAAATCGTTGGACTCGGCGACCGTTGGTCGTGGACCATCGAACCCATGAGCACGCAACTCGACATTCAACAGCCGGTGGTCGACGCCGGCCGTTGGCGCGTGCTCGCACCATTCCGGTTCCGCGAGTACCGCCTGCTGATCACGGCGGTGTCGCTGGCGATCTTCGCCGAGGGCATGTGGGCCGTCGTGATGGCGCTGCAGGTCATCGAGCTCGACAACGATCCCGCGTCGCTGTCGCTGGTCGCGACGTGTCTTGGCGTCGGGTTGGTGGCCTTCCTGCTGGTCGGCGGAATCGCCGCGGACCGGATCAACCAGCGCGCAATCATCATCGCCTCGCAGGCGGTGAATGCGGTCGCCGTCTCGGCCGTCGCGGTGCTGGGATTGACTGGCGCGCTGCAGATTTGGCACATGGCAGTCGCCTCGGCGACGCTCGGAATCGCGGCCGCGTTCTTCTTCCCGGCCTACAGCGCCATCCTGCCGAGGATCCTGCCTGCCGAACAACTGTTGGCCGCCAACGGTGTCGAAGGCGTAGTACGGCCGGTGTTCCAACGCGCGGTCGGCCCTGCCGTCGCCGGCATGGTGGTGGGTGCGACGTTCCCGGCCCTCGGTGCCGTCGTGGTGGCCGTGTTGCTGGTCGTCGGCCTGCTGCTACTGGTGGCCAGCGGGCCGATGGCGAAAGCGCCCGCCCAGGATCCGGATCACGAACGACCGCGGATGCTGCGCGACCTCAAAGAGGGCTTCGTGTTCATGCTGCGCACACGCTGGCTGCTGTGGACGCTGCTGTTCGCGAGCGCGTTCGTACTCGTCGTGCTGGGCCCGATCGAAGTGCTGCTGCCGTTCATCGCCACGGACAGGTTCGCCGATGGCGAGAGGATGTACGGCTTCATCCTGGCGTTCTTCGGGATGGGCAGCGCGTTGGGCGCGATCGCGGTGTCGTCGGGACGGCTGCCGCGCCGGTACCTGTCGGTGATGATGGCGATGTGGAGCGTCGGCTCCGTCCCGCTGGTCGTCGTCGGGTTCACGTCGTCGTTCACGGTGATGGCCGTCGCGACGTTTGTCATCGGCTTCACCGACGGTGCCGGGATGGTCATCTGGGGCACGCTTCTGCAGCGGCGTGTCCCGACGGAGATGCTCGGCAGGGTCTCGAGCCTGGACTTCTTCGTCTCGTTGGCCTTCATGCCGGTGTCGTTCGCGATCGTCGGTCCGCTGTCGAAAGTCGTTTCAATGCAGACGATCTTCCTGGTGGCCGGTATCGCGCCCGTCCTGCTGGCAGCGGTCGCAATGTATGCGGCCAAGATGCGCACGGACGAGCTGGCCAATCCCCTGCGTTAGACGCCGAAGATCGGGGGCAGTGCGAGCACCAAGACGAGACCCCAGAAGAAGTGGGTCAGCGAGGATGCGAGCACTCCCCCGGTCGCCCGGCGTTCCAACGCGCACACCACGCCGAGGATGATGGCGGCGAAGCCCAGCATCGGATTGCCCGTGGTGGCCGACGTCGCGATCACATAGAGCACGGTCGAGATCACCACTGGATGGAACCGGCCCATCGCCGTGTACACCGCGCCACGGAAGAACATCTCCTCGGCCACCCCGTTGACGACCGTGATGAAGGTGACCAACGCGAGCGGTCCGTAGTTCGCGAATTCGAGCACCCGCGTGATGTATTCGCGTACACCGGGAATCTCGCGGGCGATCAAACCGCCGACGACGAATACTGCGCCGAGCGCCAAACCGACGAGTGTCCCGGTGATCACGGGACGTTGGTTGCGGCCGCGGAACCTGACGCAGCCCAGATGAAGGGGGCCGGAAAGCCAAGCGCCGAAGGCCCACACTCCCGCCAAACCGAGCGTCAACCAATAGAACGATTGGTCGCCAGGAGGGCGGGTCAACGAATAGCCAAGCAGCACAGCCCCGATTAGAAGGACTACCGCGACGACGATCCGGCGCCGCAGGATCAGCCTGGGCGGTTCGTGGTGTGGGACAGCAACGGTCGTCGCGATGGTGCGTACCTCGTGCACGAAGCTCGGGCGCGTTTCAGCGGCCTGGGTCACGCCACATTGCCCTTCGGCACGAGTCCGATCAGTGCGTCGAGTCCGGTCCGTACCGCGCCGGCGACGGGGCCGGGCACCATCCCGAGCAGATCCCAGATCGGCCGCGCGAACGCCGGGGTGACCGACCTCGCGAGTCGCCGGATGCGCAACGTGTCCCCACCGGCCCAGGTCGGGTCGGTGTCGGCCAGATGGTGTGGGTCGGCCAGCTTGTTAACGGGCATGGGTCGACGACTCGCCAGTGCGCGGGAGATCGCATCGTCGATCTCGACGAGCCCCCCTGGCGGATCGGGCACCAATTCGCGCAGCCCGCTCTGCGAGGCCATCATCGGAAAATCCAGTGACTCCACCAGGTCCGAGGCCAGCCCACCGGGCACGGGCAGCACCGCTCCGGTCATCCACCCCACCAGGCCGGTGTCGACCATCCCGTTGACCGGTAGCTCGGCGCGCCACCGCCCCGAGATCCGCGCATAGCCGCGCAACAGATCTCCGTAGGACGTGGTCTCGGGTCCGGTGATGTCGTATGCACCCGCGGGCACCCGCTCGGAATCCGCGGCGGCGACAAGGTAATACAGCACATCGCGGATGGAGATCGGGTCGATCGGGTTCGCCGACCACGCCGGCATCGGCAGCAACAGGAATCGGTCGGCGACGTAGCGCAACATCTCGAACGACGTCGACCCCGATCCGATGATCATCGCCGCCCCTAGCCAGACCACATCCGGCCCTCCGCCCACGCTCAGTGCGTCGGCGACCTCGGCGCGGCTGGTCAGGTGCTCGGAGAGCTCGTCTTCGTCGGGGACGAAACCGCCCAGGTACACGATTCGGCGGACGCCGGCGTCCTTGGCCGCGTTGGCCACGATCGCGGCGGCGCGGTTGTCGGCCTCCCGGAATCCCGGCTCGCCGATGCCGTGCACGAGGTAGTACACGACGTCGATGGGGCCCACCTCGGCGAACGCGATACGCGCGGATTCCGCGTTGTGCGCATCCAGGGCGACCGCGCTGACGTCGTCGTACCAGCCGAAATCGGACAGCCGACCGGGGTTTCGCGAGGCTGCAACGACGTCGTGACCCTCGTCGAGCAGGGCGCTGACGAGACGCGAGCCGACATAGCCGGTGGCGCCGGTTACCAGTATTCGTACGGGATTCACGGTACGGCTGTACCCATACGCACGGAACTGAATCTCTGTCAGGAGCCGTTCGCGTCGCGGTGCAGCTCGACCAGAGCCTGGTACACCTGGGCGTTGTTCCGGTTGTGCGCGACCTCTGCGTCACTGAGATCGCGACGCACCTTGCCCGGCACGCCTGCTACCAGTGACCGCGGCGGCACCACGGCGCCCTGCGGGACCAGTGCGCTGGCGGCGATCAGCGCCCCTGCGCCGATCTTGGCGCCGTTGAGGATCACCGCACCCATTCCGATGAGGCAGCCGTCCTCGATCTCGCACCCGTGCAGGACGACGTTGTGCCCGACGCTGACATTGGCGCCGATGGTGACCGGAAACCCAGGGTCGACGTGGATCGTCGCACCGTCCTGAATGTTGGTGCCAGGCCCGATCTCGATCTCCTCCGCCTCGGCCCGCAAGGTCGCGCCGTACCAGACGCTTGACCTGGCGGCGAGGGTCACCTGACCGATCAGGCTCGCATTGGGCGCAACCCAACTCTCGGCGTGGATCGAGGGGGCGCGTCCACGAATGGACACGATCAACGGCTCAGGCATGCGCGTCATCGTATGCACCCGCCGGCTAGGCGCCCTGATACACCTTCCGATAGCTCGACGGCGACATCCCGACCCCGCGGCGCAGATGATGACGCAGGTTGCCGCCCGACCCGAGGCCCGAGAGCCGAGCGACCTCGTCGACGGGCAGGTCCCGCGACTCGAGAAGTTCGCGGGCGCGGTCGACGCGCCGATTGCGTATCCAGGCGCCAGGGGCCTGACCGGTTTCCTCGCGGAACCGCCGGTTGAACGTGCGCGCGCTCATCTTCGCGTGCCGGGCCAGCCGCTGCACCGTCAGCTCCTCATCGAGATTCTGCAGCGCCCAGTCGCGGGTCGCGGCGGTCGAGAATTGGTCGGGCGCGGGAACCTGCCGGTCGATGAACTGCGCCTGGCCGCCTTCCCGCCACGGGGGCACCACGCAATACCGTGCGACGGCGTTGGCGACGTGGGCACCGTGATCGGACCGAATGATGTGCAGGCACAAGTCGATTCCCGCCGCGAGGCCTGCCGAAGTGAGCACATCGCCGTCGTCGACGAACAACACGTTCTCATCGACGCGCACCTGTGGATGTAGCCGCTGCAACTCGTCGGCGAACTTCCAATGCGTGGTCGCGGGCCGCCCGTCGAGCAGGCCGGCCGCGGCGAGTACGAACGCGCCCGTGCATATCGACACCAGCCGCGTGCCCGGCCGGATCAGGGCCAGTGCCGCCGCCACCTCGGGTGGCAGCACGCCGTCGACGCGGGCAGGCGGGTAGCGCGTCCCAGGGATCACCACGGTGTCGGCGGATGCCAGCGCCTCCGGGCCGGCCTGCGCCAGCATCGAGAAGCCCGTCGTCGCGACGACGGGCTCTGAGGTCAGCGCACAGGTCACCACGTCGTACAGCGGGCTCCCGTCGGCGTCGGTGGCGTTGGAGAACAGCAACGGCGCGATGGCGGCGTCGAAACCGACAACCGGCGGCAGCAGCAGAACGGCGAGGCGATGCATGTGGGCCATTTTGGCATGTTTTTGACGACTGGTGTCATTCATGCCACTGGTCTCGGCATGCCCGGTCGGTCAGAGTGATCGGGTGACGCTGACCGCCGCACGCAGAAGCGCGCCCTGGACCCGGATCCATTGGGCCTGGGTGGTGGCCGCCGTGAGCTTCGTCGCGATCCTCGGAGCGGCGGGTTTCCGGTCGGTGCCCGGCGTGATGATGAACCCGCTGCACCACGAGTTCGGCTGGTCGCACGGCGTAGTGGGGCTGGCGATGTCGGTCAACATGACGCTGTTCGGGCTGACGGCGCCGTTCGCGGCGGCGCTGATGGACCGCTTCGGCGTGCGACCCGTGTTGTCGGTGGCGCTGGTGTTGATCTCGTCGGGTGCGGCGCTGAGCGTGACGATGACGACGAGTTGGCAACTGGTGCTGTTGTGGGGCGTGCTCGTCGGCGTCGGTACCGGCTCGATTTCGATGGGCTTCGTCGCCACCGTCGCGACGCGCTGGTTCGAGGCGCGCCGCGGCCTGGTCACCGGGGTGCTGACCGCAGCGAGCGCGACCGGGCAGCTGATCTTCCTGCCCGTCGTCGCCGCGGTGACCGAACGGCACGGCTGGCGCTGGGCCTCGCTGATCGTCGCGGCAGCAGCGCTGAGCGTCGTGCCACTGGTGCTCGTGTTCATGCGAAACCACCCGCAGGACAAGGGACTTACGGCCTACGGCGCGACGGCGCGAGCGCCGAGCCCGCCGCGGTGCCCGCGTCGCAGCTTCCGCGCGGCGTTCGACGGGCTGCTGCTCGGCGCGCGGGTTCCGGCGTTCTGGCTGTTGGCCGGGAGCTTCGCGATCTGCGGGATGACGACCAACGGGCTGATCGGCACGCACTTCATTCCCGCGGCCAACGACCACGGCATGCCGACCACGGTCGCCGCCGGACTGCTCGCCACCATCGGCATCCTCGACGTCGCGGGCACGGTGTTCTCCGGATGGCTGACCGACCGCGTCGATCCGCGGCTGCTGCTCGTCGTGTACTACGCGGGCCGCGGGCTCTCGCTGCTGTTGTTGCCGTCGCTGCTTTCGCCGCAGGCCGAACCGAGCACGTGGGTGTTCGTCATCTTCTACGGCCTCGACTGGGTGGCCACCGTGCCGCCGACGATCGTGCTGTGCCGTAACTACTTCGGCACCCGCTCGCCCGTCGTCTTCGGCTGGGTGTTCGCATCGCATCAACTCGGCGCGGCCATCGCCGCATTCGGGGCGGGCCACCTGCGGGATCCGCAGGGCAATTACGACATGGCGTTCTATCTCGCAGGCGGCCTCTGCTTCGTTGCTGCGGCGATGTGTGTCAAGATCGGCAATACGCAGGTCAGCGCCCCTGTAACGTAGCCCACCCCCCGAAGCGACTTTGGTGTTGGGCGCTCGCTGCCCTTAACATGCGATGCGACCTGAACAAGCTGAGGAGCCGTAAGTGAAGACTCGCACCAGCAAGGCCGTCGGAGCCGTTGCCGGAATCGCCGCGATCGCCTTGTCGGTACCGCTGGCCGTCAACGCGTATGCCGATCCGCCCGCACAGCCGACGGAGATCGAGAATCCGTACCCCGATCTGCAGGGCCCGGGCTGCGACGCCTTCAAGGCGGCGGTGCCCAACTACAAGGCGCTGGCCAACGTGCCGGTCGGCCAGGTGCTGGCCGGCATCCCCGACGTCAGCACCTTCAACGCCGCGATCTCGGGCGGGTTCAACCCCGCCGTCAACATCGTCCCGGTCCTCGAGAACGGCCCGTATGTGGTGTTCGCCCCGACCGACGAGGCCTTCGCGGCGTTGGCCGCCCGCGCAGCTCGACGCCCTCAAGGCCGACCCGACGGCGCTGTTCGACTTCGACTACTACCACGCGTTCCTCGGCCTGCTCGGCGTCGACGACGTGCACGGCCAGCGGCCCACCCAGCAGGGCGCGGAGATCAAGGTCGACGGCAAGGGCGGCGACATCAAGGTCAACGACACCGCCAAGGTGCTCTGCGGCGCGATCCAGGCCAGCAACGCGCGGATCTACCTGATCGACACGGTGCTGGACCCGGCTGCCGCACCGGAGGCGGTCACGCCGTCGGCGACGTCGTCCACCACAGCGACGACGACCACCACGACCACGCCGGCCACCGAGCGCGACACCGGCTGCCGCGCCCGAGCCGGCCGCGGCTCGCCGGCCGATCGGCGACGCGCCGATCGGCTAGAGGCCGAGGTCGCGGCCGATGATCTCCTTCATGATCTCGGTCGTGCCGCCGAAGATCGTCTGGATGCGCCCGTCGACGTAGTCGCGCGCGACGCGGTACTCCATCATGTAGCCGTAGCCGCCGTGCAGCTGCACGCATCGGTCGACGACCTTCTTGGCGGTCTCGGTGCACCACCACTTCGCCTTGGCCGCCTCGACCGCGGTCAGCTCACCGTCGACGACACCCTGCAGGCAGCGGTCGATGTACTGCTCGGTGACGTCGAGTTCGGTGTCCATCTCGGCCAGCAGGAACCGGTTGTGCTGGAAGCTGCCGATCGGCTGACCGAACGCCTTGCGGTCCTTGGCGTATTGCAGTGTCTGACGCCAGGTTTCGCGCGCGCCGGCGATCGCCGAGATCGCGATCGAGAGCCGCTCCGAGGGCAGGTTCTGCATCAGGTGGTAGAAGCCGCGGCCCTCCTTGCCGAGCACGTTGGCGGTCGGCACCCGGACGTTCTCGAAGTGCAGTTCGGCGGTGTCCTGCGCGTGCAGGCCCATCTTGTCCAGCTTGCGGCCGCGGGTGAAGCCCTCCATGCCGCGCTCGACGACCAGCAGCGTGAAGCCCTTGTGTCCGGCCTCCGGATCGGTGCGGCACACCACCACGACCAGGTCGCAGTTGATACCCGACGAGATGAAGGTCTTGGAGCCGTTGACGATCCAGTCGTCGCCGTCGCGCACCGCGGACGTGCGGATGCCCGGCGAGGTCGCTGCCGGCGCCGGGTTCGGTCATCGCGACCGCGATGATGGTCTCGCCGCTGGTGATGCCGGGCAGCCAGCGCTGCTTCTGCTCGTCGTTCGTCAGGTCCTTGAAGTACGGGCCGACGACGTCGTTGTGCAGGCTCAGCGCCGGTGCGGGCACGCCTGCCTTGGCGATCTCCTCGTCGATGATCGCGTTGAACCGGAAGTCGTCGCTGCCGCCGCCGCCGAACTCCTCGGGCATGTTGAACCCGATGAGCCCGTGCTTGCCGGCGGCCACGTAGGCCGACCGGTCGACGATGCGCTCCTCCTCCCACTTCTCGGCGTTGGGGACGAGCTCGCTTTCGATGTAGCCGCGGACGGTGTCGCGGAACGCCTCGTGCTCGGCTTCGTAGATCGTGCGTTTCACTGTCTTCTCCCAGCTCTCTTACTTGGCTTTCCAGACCGGCTGACGCTTCTCCGCGAAGGCCAGCGGTCCTTCCTTGGCGTCCTCGGAGCGGATGACGCGTCCCGATTTCGCGCATGGTCCTGCGTCCAGCCGGCTTCGTCGCCGACGATGACGCCGTCGTCGACGCCGATGGCCACCCGCTTGCTGGCCCACACCGCCAGCGGCGCGTTGCAGGTGATCCGTTCGGCGAGCGCCAGCGCCGCGTCGACCGCGGTGCCGTCGGGCACCACCTGGTTGATCAGGCCCCACTTCAGCGCGTCGGCCGAGCGTCATCGGCTCGCCGGTGAACATCAGCTCCATCGCGACCTTGCGCGGCAGATGGTCGACGATGCGGAACACGCCGCCCGCGGCGGCGATCAGCCCTCGCTTCACCTCGGGCAGACCGAACTTCGCGCGTTCCTCGGCCACGACGAGGTCGCTGGCGAGCGCCAGCTCGGTGCCGCCGCCCAGCGCGGTGCCGTTGACCGCGGCGATGGTCGGCTTGTCGATGTAGTGGTGGACGTAGCCCGCGAAGCCCCACTCGCCGTGGTCGGGGTGGAACAGGTTCTCCCGTCGCGAGATCGCCTTGAGATCGGCTCCGGCGCAGAAGGATTCACCCGCACCGGTGATCACCACCGCGCGCACGTCCGGATCGTCCTGCGCCTGCTGCAGCGCGTCTCCGACGCGCGATGCTGACCGCGCTGTTGACGGCGTTGCGCGCCTCGGGCCGGTTGATCGTGATGACGAGGACGTTGCCCCGCCGCTCGGTGAGAGCGGCGGGGGCGGTCACGTCAGCGGTCACAGCAGCTCGATGATGGTGGCGTTGGCCTGGCCGCCGCCCTCGCACATCGTCTGCAGGCCGTACTGAATTCCCTTGTCCCGCATGTGGTACAGCATCGTCGTCATGATGCGGGCACCGGAACCGCCGAGCGGGTGGCCGAGCGCGATCGCGCCGCCGTTGGGGTTGAGCTTCTTCTCGTCGGCGCCGATGTCCTTGAGCCACGCCAGCGGCACCGGGGCGAACGCCTCGTTGACCTCGAACACGCCGATGTCCTCGAGCGTCAGGCCCGACTTCTTCAGCGCCTTCTGGGTGGCCGGGATCGGTGCGGTCAGCATGATCACCGGGTCCGCGCCGGCCAGCGTCGCGGTGTGCACCTTGGCGAGCGGCTTGAGCCCCAACGACTTCGCCTTCTCGGCCGACATGAACAGAATCGCGGCCGACCCGTCGGAGATCTGGCTGGAGTTGCCGGCGTGGATCACGCCGTCCTCCTTGAACGCCGGCTTGAGCTGACCCATCTTCTCGATCGGTGGTGCCGCGGCGGATGCCCTCGTCCTTGAGCACGGCATTGCCGTCCTGATCCTTGATGGCGACGATCTGGTCGTCGAACGCGCCGGAATCCTGTGCGGCCGCAGCCTTCTCGTGCGATCCGAGCGAGAACTCGTCGACCGTCGTGCGGTCGAAGCCCCACTGCTCGGCGATCATCTCGGCGCCGATGCCCTGGTTCGGGGTCTGGGTGTAGCGGCTGCGGAAGGCCTCCGGGTACGGATGTCCGCCGTTGGCCAGCGAGGCGCCCATCGGGGTGCGCGACATCGACTCGACGCCGCCCGCGACGACCACGTCGTAGTGCCCGGCGACCACGCCCGCCGCGGCGAAGTGAATCGACTGCTGGCTCGACCCGCACTGCCGGTCGACGGTCACGCCGGGCACGCTCTCGGGCCAGCCCGCCGCCAGCACGGCGGTGCGGGCGATGTCGAGCGCCTGCTCGCCGGCCTGCATGACACAGCCCCAGATGACGTCGTCGACGATCCCGGGGTCGATGCCTGCGCGCTCGGCCAGACCGTTGAGCACCTGCGCCGACAGCTCGCCGGGATGCACACCCGACAGCCCGCCGTTGCGCTTGCCGACCGGCGACCGTACGGCCTCGACGATGACGGCTTCAGCCATGACACTTCTCCTTCGAAGATTTGGTGGGTTCTCCCACAGAGGTCCACTATCGAACGTAGAGGAACAAGGTTTACTAGGTCAACCTACTGGTTGGTAGATCACACTTCTCCGCGGCCATGCGATACGCGGATATGCGCGCCATCGTCCCACCAGGTAACTCACATGGTTTACTGAGTTGCATAGCTGGCCACTCGGCCGGCAGCAACGTCATGGGAGTGGGAGTGGCTCGAAGTACACCGCTGGCGCCGATGATCGGCCCGGGCGGCGTCGGCACGGGCACGGCGGTCCGGTCACCGAAGACGGCCGAGCTCGTCGCGGGAACGCTGCGCCGCATGGTGGTCGACGGGCAACTCAAGGACGGTGACTTCCTGCCCAACGAGGCCGAGTTGATGGCGCACTTCGGGTCAGCAGGCCCACCCTGCGCGAGGCGGTGCGGGTGCTGGAGTCCGAACGCCTCGTCGAGGTCCGCCGCGGCTCGCGCACCGGCGCCCGCGTTCGGGTGCCCGGGCCGGAGATCGTGGCCCGTCCCGCCGGTCTGCTGCTCGAGGTGTCGGGCGCGACCATCGCCGACGTCAGTGTCGGCGCGGTCGGGCATCGAACCGATCGCGGCACGACTGCTCGCCGAGTCGGGTACCCCCGAGACTTTCGACGAGCTGGACGAGATGCTCGCCGACGACATCCCCGCCGGCTGGCAGTCGGATCGGCTCGCCGAGACAACGGGTGCCTTCCACCGCCGGCTCGTCGAGCTGTCGGGCAACGCGACGCTGGCGATCATCGCGGGCATGCTGCACGAAATCACGGTGCGCCACACCGCATTCGTCTTCAAGGAAGGCCGCCCGGTGTCGAAGGCGGACTACGACAAACTGATGCGGTCCTACCGGCGTTGATGCAGATTCTGCGCTCGGGCGACGGCGCAGCGGCCGAGGCGCACTGGCGCAAGCATCTCGATGTGGCGCGCGAACTGTCGTTGCAGGGGCTCGAGGACGTCAAGGTCCGCGACGTCATGGGCTAGTTGTGATCACCGGCTCATGCGGCGTCGGCGCTGTCCTTCTGCCACGTCACGTGCACCGGTGCGGTGTCGTCCCAGGGTTGGCGGGTCACCAAGTCGGCCACGTTGACGTAGCCGCGTTCGAACTCGCCGGTCGCGGCGTCGACCAGCCGGTACTCCTGGCGCTGCCGGTGGATCGGCTGCCCGTCGATCAGCACGACGCGCACCTCCCCGGGTTCGAAGTGGCAGCGCTCGCTGCAGCGCCTCGATCAGCTGCTCGTTGTGCATGTGCCCGTCACCGAAGTTCCACCCGATCGCGGTGCTGCAGATGCGCTCGCCGTCGGTCAGCACGTAGTCGTCTTCGTTGAGGCCGGCCATGGCGCGATGGGCGAGCGCGAACATCGCACGGCCGTGGCTGTTGAAGGAGCGGAACGCGTACCCCATATAGAGGTACATCTCCGCGGTCTCCGGGCTGCCGTAGAACTTCTCCATCTGCGCCTGCGGCATGCTGGCGATCGAGACGATGCCGCTCTCGATCTTCGCTGCGGCCGACGGCTTCATGCACCACAGCGCCGGTGTCCCAGTTGCCCGCGTAGTAGCGCATGCCGGGCAGGAACGACACCTTGCGCGGGAACAGGTTTCCACATCACGACGGTGCCCGCGACGACGACGAACAACGCGATCGGCAGCGGGCTCGGCATGTCGCCAAGCCCAACCTCGGCGTGCCCGACGAACAGCGCCAGCACGGAGAACATCATGAAGACGTTCCACTCCAGCGGCACGCCCATCGGTATCGACGACAGGATGCCGAAGTGGAAGCACAGCATGACGAACGCGGCGATCGCCGTCGGCCAGCCGCCGTGGGAGAAGAACAACACCAACGGCACGAGCCCCTCGATCGCGGTGCTGAAGTGAGCGAGCCATCGCGACAGCCGGCCCGGCCGCAGGTCGTCGGGAAAGTGTTCGAAGAACCTGCGTTTGATCCATCGCGGCCGGAACACCGGGTTGTTGCTCATCATCGTCGAGATGACGAACGGGAAGTGCTTGTTGAGCTTCGACGTCGCCGCGCCGAGCCAGATCACCAGGCAGACGAGCTTGGCGGCGATGATCATGTCGCGCGCCCGGCGAACAGGAACGCCACCGTGAACGACGCGTACACCTCGCCGCGGGCGGCCAGGAAGATCACCTTGTCGCGCAGGCCCAGCACCGCGAGCAGGCCGAGGATCGTCCAGATCTGCCACATGCGGCAGCACACCGACGGTGGTGTCCAGCGCCGGAATCGGCCCGGTGCCGTCGGAGAACAACGCGACGACCAGCACCACCAGCAGCGCCCCGTACAGCAGCGCGTCGAACGGTGTGCGCGTCGTGCCCTTGGTCAGCGGTATCCGGTTGGGCCACGGTGGCAGCCGAATCGTGTTGGGCCGCAACCAGTACAGGATCGACCCCATCGGCGGGAAGAACCGGTTGTTCAGCGGACCGAAGCCGCATCCGAGCCCGACGACCTCGAACAGCATGGTGTAGAGCACGACCTTCTCGAACACGATCGGCTCGGCGTACCACTGCGCCGACGTTGGTGAAGCCGTCGATGCCCTTGGTGGTCAGGACGATCAGCCAGGCCACCAGGATGTAGAGCAGGATCTTGACGACGTAGAACAGGTGCAGGACGACGGGCGTCCCGAAGCCGACCTCGGCCCAGTGCCGGGCCATCGGCACGATCTTCTCGGCGCGGGTGCCCTTGCTCCACTCCTCGTAGTCGACGACGGGCGCGTCCTGCTTGAGAAAACCCATGGCCGCAAGACTAGAACGTGTTCTAGCCGCGCGGATTCGGATTACGCCTTACATCGCCATGACGACTTTCGCCCTGGTGCACGGCGGCTACCACGGCGCGTGGTGCTGGGAGCAGTTGACGCCGCTCCTGGAGCAAGCCGGCCATGACGTGGTGACGATGGACTCTGCCGCTCGAGGACAGCACGGCCACCTTCGACACCTACGCCGACGTCGTGTGTGCGGCGCTTGACGACTGCGACGACGACGTTGTGCTGGTCGGCCACTCCTATGCCGGAAACACGATTCCCGCTGGTCGCCGCCCGCCGACCGCTACGACATCTGGTCTATCTGTGCGCCATGATCCCCGACATCGGCCGCAGCCTCGCCGAGCAACTGACCGACAGACCGGAGATGCTCAACCCGGCCTACAAGAAGGGCTTGAGCGAGCTCGACGAGCAGCTGCGGCAGCGAGTGGATCGACCTCGACATCGCGCGCGACGTGTTCTACAGCGACTGCACGAACAGGTCGCGCAGGCCGCCTTCAGCCGTCTTCGACCCGCAGTCGGTCACATCCGGCGCTCCACCGTTCTCACTGGCCGAACACCCAAGGGTGCCAACGACATACATCGTGTGCAGTGACGACAAGATGCTGCGGCCCGAATGGTCGCGACACGCCGTGCGCGAGCGGCTCACCGCCGAGCTCATCGAGCTTCCCGGCGGCCACTCGCCGTTCTACTCGCGGCCCGCGAGTTCTGGCCGACGTGCTGCTCCGGCTCGCGGTCTAGGCGTCGGCCTTCGCCGGCGGCCGGTAGAAGATCACCAGCTGGCCGATGCCGCCGGCCAGACCCAGGACCAGCGCGATGACCAGACCCCACCAGCCGTGGAGATAGTCGTAGACAGCCCGTGGTGCGGAAGAGGGCGTAGTCCAGGCTGAACTGGCCCGCGCCGATGGTCGCAACCGCCGACCGCGGCCGTCGCGAGCACCAGGTTGTACTCCCAGCCCTCCTTGACGATGAAGAAGCCGTTCGGCCGGTGCACGGTCCATGCCGCGACGAACATCAGCGCGACGAAGCCCGCCGCAGGGATCGGCGTCAGCAGCCCGACGGCCAACCCGATGCCCGCGGACATCTCGGTCGTGGCGGCGATCCGGGCGTGGAACATGCCCGGCTTCATGCCCATGCTGTCGAACCAGCCCGCGGTGCCCGTGAGCCCGCCGGGCCCGAAGAACTTGTTGTAGCCGTGCGCGGCCAAGGTCAGACCGAGCACGACACGCAGGATCAGTAGGCCGACGTCGTATGCACTCATGCAACAGAACCTAGGGCATCTGTAACCCGCCGCGATACCCGGTTCGTTTGCAAGTTATCCCCAACCGGCAATTCATCCACAGGTTGGGGGTGTGCCGACCGATCGCCCGCCTTTCTCGCCGGAGTTCGCACGTATGTTCGAGTCATGTTCGATCAGTTGGTGCGCACCGCCACCTCAGCGCGTGGGGTCTCGACCGTGGGGGCGTGGGCGCGGGTGGAAAACGCCGCCAGCGCGCGGCGGCTCTCGGCGATGGCCGACGAGCTGGAGCGCCAACTAGCCGCGGACGGGTCGGCCGATCGTGAGCAGTGGGTGATGGACAACTGGGATGCCGTCTGCGCGGAGATCGCCGCCGCGCAGAGTGTGTCGTTGGGGGTGGCGTCGCATCAGTTGGTGCTGGCGCTGGCGTTGCGCGAACGCCTACCCGCCGTGGCGCAGGTGTTCGCCGTCGGGCGCATCGGACTGCAGTTGGTCAAGGCGATCGTGGCGCGCACCCACCTGGCCCAAGACCCCGAGGTGCGGGCCAAGATCGACGCCGAGATCGCCGCCCACGTCGACGGGTGGGCGGGCTGGTCGGTGGCCAAGACCGAGGCCGCCATCGACTACTGGGTGGATCGCTATGACCCGCACGCGGTGGTGCGCACCGAACACAAAGCCCGGGGCCGCTATGTCGACATCCACCACGACGACGCAACAGGGGTGTCCTCGATGCAGGCCACGCTGTTGATCCACGGCGGCGCCGCCCTCGATGCGCGCCTGGAGGCGATGGCCCGCGCGGTGTGCGACGCCGATCCGCGCACCCTGGATCAACGCCGCTCCGACGCGCTGACTGCGCTGGGTGATGGCGCCCAACGCCTGCAATGCGGCTGCGGGTCTGAGGACTGTGACGCCGCCGCGGGGGTTCCCTCCGCGACCGTCGTGCATGTGATCGCCGAACAGGCATCGCTCACCGACGACACCCCGGCGACCTTGGACGGGGATCCCGACCCCGCACCCACCGGCGACCAGCTGCGCGAGATGACGATCGCTGAAGCATTAGCCCCAGAGCCGGGCACCGGCCCGGCTGCCACGAACCCGGCGTGGGTGTTCGGGGCGGGGATGCTGCCCGCACCGCTGCTGGCGGCCACCCTCGCAAAAACGGCCCGCATCGAACCCATCGTCCACCCCGGGCATGCGGCCGCTGAGCGGCGCTATATCCCCTCGAACGTGTTGGCCACGTTCGTCCGGTGCCGCGATATGACGTGCCGGTTCCCCGGCTGTGACGTCCCGGCGTGGGGGTGCGATATCGACCACACCATCGCCTACCCGCATGGTGCAACGCAGGCGTCGAACCTGAAATGTCTGTGCCGAAAACACCACTTACTCAAGACTTTTTGGGGCTGGCGCGACGAGCAACACCCTGATGGCACCGTGATATGGACCTCCCCACGGGGACGAACGTTCACCACAGATCCGGGCAGCCGACTATGGTTCCCCACGCTGTGCAAGCCCACCGCACCGGTCACCGTGCCGCGCGACATGCCGGCCGAGGCGACCCGCACGCACGCTGAAGATGCCGCGCCGCACCAAGACCCGCCAACAATCCCGCGAAGACCGCATCGCCCAGTTGCGCAAACTCAACGACGACTACATCGCCGAACGCAACAAACCCCCACCCTTTTAAGCGATCGCTTGGGTCAAAGTCGAGCAGGCAGGGCGGCCTCCAATCGCTCGACGTACGCGTCGATGTCGCCGATCGCCGACTCCGCCGCGTGCACGCTGATCGTGATGGTGTCGCCGATGCCGCCCACCACGTGCGTCAGGCCCATCATCGGCGAGAGTCCGGCAAAGGCCGAGGCGATCGTCACGGGTATGCCACCGAAGCTGAAGTCTGCAGCGCCGAAGTTGACGCTGGAGACGACGGCGTTGCCGGTCACCTTCGGCGACGCGCACCTCGGGTCGAATTGCTTCATGCCCCAACGCAACAACGGTGCGGGCGTGGCCGCGAACGCCAGGTCCGCCATCCGCATCGCGGGGTGCGCGGCGCGACGGCGGCGCGCGTCGATGTCGGCAGCGATCCGGAGGACCCGATCCTGCCCGGCGAGGTCCGGATACAGACCGACGCCGACATTGCCGAAGTGGTTGTACGCCCAACGTGGCGGCGGCTTGGCCATCGGCACCTCGGCGCCGAGCATCGACGGGTCGTCGCCGAGCGCGCGCAGGTGGCCGGCCAGCGCGGCCGAAACCGCCGAGAGCACGGCGACCGTCACAGTCGGCCGCCGGAGAGGTCGGAGCGCGTTCGCACCACCGTCCGCATGCGTCTCGGGCCCGCCGGCCGCGCGTTGGTCCGCAGTGACCGGACGCAGATCGGCCGGTGGCGGAACCTTTCCCGCTTCGGTGTCCTCGACCATCTGGCGATGGGCTCGGGCGGCGCGAATCCCCGGTATCGGCAATGCCAGAGAGCCCGGCCGAGGGCTCATCGATTCCTGGCACCACGGCACCGGGCGGCCGAACATGATCGCCGCGGGCGTCGACGTTCGCCCCCACCGCCGAGCGCGTGCGAGATCTGCAAGACCGCGACGGTGCCGGCCCGGCGCTCCCGGTACACCCTCGATCCGGTGAACACGTGCAGCCGCCATGCCGCCGACCGCACATCCAGCCGGTCGGCGGCGTCCGCACTGACCTGGGCCAGACACGCCTGCCACGTTCGGTCTTCGAGGTCGTGCACGACGAACTGCGAGCGGTCGACGTCGCGGTGCACCCACGCGGGATATGTCAACCGGCCGCCGTCGTCGACGCGCATCGTCAGGTCGGCGCAGCCGCCGGCCCGCGCGGCGATTTCCCCCAGTGCCTGATCCAGGTCGGCAGGTACGCCCGCGAAGCCGTAGAGCAGGACGGTGTCGTTGGGAATCTTCGCCGACATCCAATACGTCTGCGCATCCACAGCGGACAGTCGACGGACCGTCATGGTCTCAGGCTAGGCTCTCGCGCATGCTTCCGCCTCCAAGTAAGAACGGCGCCGTCGTCGTCACCGGTGCGTCGTCCGGGATCGGGGAGGAGATCGCACGCGAATTCGCCCGCCGCGGTTATCGATTGGTGTTGATCGCACGGCGCGCGGATCGGCTGCGCGCGCTCGCCGATTCCCTTGGGGGAGTGGCGCATGTGCTGCCCACCGACCTGTCGGTGCCCGCCGAGCGCGCCGCCCTCCCCGACCAGGTGGCGGCGATGGGGCTGATCGCGGAAGTCCTGGTCAACAATGCGGGCATGTCGAACCTGGGCCCGGTCGCCGCCTCCGATCCCGAGGCCGAGCTCAAACTGGTCGAGGTCGACGTCAGTTCGGTGGTCGACCTGTGCAGCCGGTTCGTGCCGGGCATGGTCGACCGCGGACGGGGCGCGGTGCTCAACGTCGCATCGGTCGGCGCGTTCGGGCCGGTGCCAGGGCAGGCGACCTACGGCGCCGCCAAAGGCTTTCGTGCTCTCCTACACCGAAGCGATGTCGGAGGAGCTTCGCGGCACCGGCGTCACCGCGGCCACGCTATGCCCGGGCCCGGTGCGCACCGGATTCGGCGAGGGAATGGGCATACCCGACGAAGAAGCCGAGAAGTCGCTGCCGAAGTTCATGTGGAAGGAGGCGGCCGACGTCGCCAAGATCGCCGTCGACGGCCTGGCTTCGGGCAAGCGCATCATCGTTCCCGGTGCACCCAACCGCATCGCGTCCGTGATCAACCACCACCTGCCGCGGCGGCTGTTGCTGCCGATGGTTGCCCGCAATCATCCAGGGATGAAGAAGACCTAGCGCGCCTCGCCAACGAAGTCGACGATGTGGCGCGCGACGACCTCGGGCTGTTCGAGCTGCAGGAAATGACCGGCACGTTCGACGACGGCCGTATCGCCGCCATCCGGCAGCACACCTGTTACCCGATCAACGAGTTTCACTGTCATGCAACCGTCCTCGCGACCGTGCAGGTACAAAGTCGGGATCCGCGGTGCTGGTCGGCGAAACGATGCAGTGTCGTGTATTCGGGCCGCACGGTCGGTCTGAACACGGCACGGTAAGTGCCAAGGGCTGCGCGCCAATTCTCGGATGCGCCGATGGCGGCCCGGACCACACCGAGATCGTCCGCGGCATCGTATCCGGGCGACCAGCGGCGCCATAGCAGCGGAAGAATCCATGCCGCGGAACGCTCCGGCAGCAGCGGCAATTGGAAATATCCGATGTACCAACTCCTCAACGCCTGGCCCGGAAGCACTGCAGCCAGGGTTCGGCCCGCGCGCATTCCGCGTCTGCGGCCGGAATGCACAGGTCGGCGGGAGCGCCATGAGCACCGACTTGACGAACGGGCTGTCGGGCATCGCCGCCAACCCTGTCGCCGCGATACGAGCCCCAATCGTGGCCGATGATCACGTCGCGGCCGGTCTGGCCCGACAGCCTCGAGCACTGCAAGGGCGTCGTCCATCACTGCGCCCATGTGATATTCGCCGTCCGAGGGAATCGACGACGGCGCGTAGCCGCGCATGAACGGTGCGACGACTCGCCACCCCGCATCGACCAACAGCGGCGCGACCTTCCGCCACCCATAGGCGGTGTCGGGAAAACCGTGCAGGCACAACGCGATCGGCGCATCTTCCGGCCCCCAGCTCAGGACGCGCAGTTGTACCGCCGGTGTCGCGACGTCGATCGTCTCGGGTTCGAGCACTACACGGGGTCGAACTTCGAGATCAGCCAGTGGTCGCCAACCTTGTCCAGCGTCACCCGAACGCTGGATGCCGTGTCGGTCGGCGCGTCCCCGCCGACCGTTACGGTCTGGTTGACGAAAAGCAGCACCACGGCCGTCTTCGGATCGGCCGAAACCGCGGCGGCTGCAGGAACCGACGCCACTGCCGTGATCTTCTTCTGCTTGGCGCCGGGAATCACCACGTCGTTGATCAACGAGGTGTACTCGATCCCGGAAGTCACCTGTCAGCAGACCCTTCGCACCATTGAGATCCTGTGCGACGGTGTCCGGCTTGTAGGACAGCATCTTGATCGTGCTGTCCTTGGCGGTCTGCATGGTTTCCTCGCGGACCTTGTCGGCATCGTGAACCGAGTTGTCTTGCCACTTCGAGTATCCCGCGGCCATCGCCAGCACCAGTGCAATGCCGGGCAACACACCGTAGGCGACGACGCGCGCCCAGTCGGTGCGCCGGGTCGCCGCCGGGGCCGGCGCTTCCTCGACCTCGTCGTCAGATCGCGTCGACCTCGTCGAGCTCGTCGGCAGATGCGTCGCCGCACGGTGTCGTCGGCTCTTTACAGCTCGGTCCTCCACGGCACAGTGATTTCCACCGCCTCATCGGGCGTCGGCGTGGTCTGCGCTTCTTCCGCACCGGTGGCATCCGCGGCATCCGGCGGTGTCCTGCGGGCTCTCCGCGCCGCCGCCGGGCGGCATTCGATGCCTGCTCACGACACGAACTTCACGTTGGACACTTTGGCGTTGTCGTCACCGTCTTTCTGCACAGTGATCCTCATCCTCCACGCGCGTGGCTGTTGTTCGGGCGCACCAAGATTCGACGTCTGAACGGTCACCGCGACGAGCACGGTGCCTTGATCGCCGGATACCTCCTCCACCCCCGCCTCGGTGACGGTGCCGACCGATTTCGACTGCGCCTGCTTGACGACCGCGACGAATGGCTCCGCGCGGCCCTGGAACTCGTCGTAGAACGATCCGGTCGCTGAGTCCAGAACGCGCTGCACGTCGGCCTCGGCATGCTGCCAGTCGATCGTCGTGAGGTTGATCGCGCCCTGCCTGCCGACCTGAAGGAACAACTTGCGTTGCTCGTCGGCCTTGTGCGCGTGATAGGCGCCGAAACCCAGCCAGCCGGTCAAACCGGCCAGTGCCAGCACCGCCACCAACCCGATGATCGTCGCCACCCGCACATGCGACATCCTCGCCGTCGCCGGCCGCTCTGCCTCGCTGTCCAGCGCCTCGTCGTCCTCGACTGACCAGTCGATCGACGTCTGGCTCGGCAGCGTCTTCGTTGGCGTCCTCGAGTGTGGCCGTCGACTCGGGCTCGGTGCCGGCGGATTCGGGCTCGGCGCCCCGACTGTCGCCCGGCGTCGTCGGCCGTCGAAGACGGCTCGGTCAATTCCCCGTCGGGGGCAGCAGCATCGTCTGCCATGTTCGCTCCTCTGCGGCGCTGTGGGCCAGGTTGGACTGTGTATATACACGCCCGTCCGGACCAACGTACGTGCCAGTAGCCGGATCGTATTCGGCGGCCGCTATCGGCGGCGGCGCCGGACCCGGCGGAGGAGCCGCTTCTGCGGGCGGTGAACCCGGCGGCAGCTGCGGAATCGGCTGGCCAGACAGGGTGGCGCTGGGGTCACCCTTCCAGTTGTAACCATCGTTGAGCGGAACGTAGTACTCGTTGCTCTCGCACATCTTCGCCGTCGGGGCGCGCTTGCCCGGCACGGTGACGCACGGCAGATTGCGCGCGCCGCGGACATTGAACGCCGCATCCTGGGGCACCCGGCAGTAGACATCGCCTGCCGGCCGATCGGGATAGTCCTCGAGGGTGGGCACCCGCTGCTGCTGGGGAGGCATGAATCCGGTGGTGCACGGCGGCGGAAGGTTGAGGTTGAGGTTCAGCGTCAGGTAGTCGCCCATGTAGTCCTGTTTGGTGTCCGCTTTGGCGACGCCGATTGCCTGGGTGGTGGCGGTGCCCTGCGGCAACAACACCAGCAGCTGCTCGAGGCTCGGCTGGTAGGCGAGCGCCACTTCGCCGATGCTCACCAGATTGGCCAACACGATCGGCAATGTGGGCTGCAACCGGTCGAAAAGGGACCGGACCTCGTCGGCGGCGCCGGGACCTTTCTCCAGAATCCCGGCCACGGCGGCGTCCTGGCTTTGCAGCTCGCCGGTGATGGTCGCCAGGTGCGATGCCCATGCCCGTATCGAACCGCCGCTGTCGGTCTGGGAATCGAGGATCGGTTTCGACTGATCGACCAGCGTGGTCAGCGGATCGAGGTTCGCGCGGGCATCGATGGCGAGCGCGGTGCTTCCCTGCACCAGCCGGGACAATTCGGGCCCGAGTCCGCCGACCGCGAGATAGGCCTCGTCGACGGCCGTCTTGAGGTTGTCACGCGGAATCGCGGCCAGGCCGCGGTTGGTGGCTTCCAGCACCGTGTTGACGTCGATCGGAACCCTGGCGCGGTCCTGCGGGATCACATCGCCGTCTTTGAGTGTCGGGCCGTTCCCGCTGCGCGGAAGAAGCTGGACGTACAACTCGCCGACAGCCGACTGGCTGTGCACCTCGGCCTCGACGTCGGCGGGAATCTTGATGTCCGAGTCGAGCGACAGGTCGGCCGCGACGCCGTTGTCCGTGAGGTTGACGCTTTTGACGATGCCGACGTGGGTGCCGCGATAGGTGACATTTCCCCGCGGGTACAGCCCGCCGGCCTCGCGGTAGCTCCAGCGTCACCCGATACTGCCCGATGCCGGCGAGCGCGGGCAGGCGCATGTAGGAGAAGACCATGATCCCGAGCGCCACCACGGCCAGCAGGCTGAAGATCAGCAGCTGGATGACGATCTGCCTTGTCATTCGCATGTCATGGCCCCTGATCCCAGTGGTACGGCACGAGCAACGGGTTGCCGCCAGGCGGCGGGACGTTATGGTTGCACGGGCTGGGCATCTGGCCGATGGTGCGGCCCCACTGCAGCTCCAGCCACGTCAGATTGCACTCGAACCGCGTGCCGGTGAAGAACCCCTGCGTCGATCCGGCTCAATGTCATGTCGACGATCAACGACAGGTTGGCGTAGTCGCCGCGCATCCAGTTGGTGAGTGTCTCCTTGGGGAACGGGAAGGTCGGCAGGAAGCTCAGCGCGCGGGTGAGCGCCGGCCCCGCATTGGCCAGTGATTCCAGCACCGGCCCAAGGTCTTTGAGCTCTTGGACGAAGGCGTCCTTGGTCTGGTCCACCGAATCGGCGGCCAGCGCACTGAACTTGCCCAGCTGCGAGAGCGCCTCGGCGAGGTTGTTGCGCTGATCCTTCAGCACCGCCAGCGCATCGGGGATGGTGCGTAATGCCTTGTCCACCACCGGTTTCTGCGCGGCGAACTGGCCGACCAGGTTGTTCAGGCTCTCATTGGCGGCGATGATGTCGCCCTTTTGGTCGTTCACGTAGCCGATGAACACGTCGAGTTGCTCGATCAGGCTGCGCAAGTCGGCTTCGCGGCCGGCCCAGGCGGTACTGAACGCCTCGGTGATGTCCTGAACGTGACCGATCCCACCGCCGTTGAGCAGCAGCGCGACCGCGGCCAGTGTCTGCTCGGTGCTCGGATACTTGCCTGCCGACGCCAACGGGATCAGTGAACCTTCGTGGAGTCTGCCCTGCGGCGGCGCATCTGCCGGAGGCGCGAGTTCGATGTGCAGTGAACCCAACAGGCTGGTCTGACCGAGCTTGGCGGTCGCGTTGGCGGGAAGCTGGACGTTGCCGTTGAGCTCCATCGTGACCAGTGCGTTCCAGCCCTGCCGCTCGATCTTGGTGACGTTGCCGACCGTGACATCGGCGACCCGGACGCGGGAATTCGGCTCGATGTTGTCCACGTCCGGCATCTGCGCCTGGATGGTGAACGCGCCGGGGCCACGGCCCTGGACGCCGGGCAGGGGCAACGAGTTCAGCCCTTGCCAGTCACCGCATCCGGACAGCACGGCGGCCGCCGCCAGCAGAACGGCGCTGGCGCGCAATCGAATTCGTTGCCCGCGCATCATGGTCCCATCCCAGGCGGCACCATCATGCCCTGTAGGCCGTCGGCGGGATTCGGCGTGACCGGCGCCTCCGCAGGCAGCGGCGGGCCTTCAGCGCGACGGCGGGCGGCGCCCCGTCCTCGGCCGGTGCGGGTGACGGTGCCGCGGCGGGCGGTTGCGGCGGAATGTAATCGGGCCGCATCCAATCCTCGCTGAAGGTGATCTCGTTCGGCCGCGCCGTGGCGCCGATGAAGAGGTTCTGGCCGATCGGCGGGAAGTTGTACTGGCGGTTCTTGATGATCGGCGCCAAGTACTGCACGCACAGCTTCGCCGACTGCTCGGCGTCCAAGTCGCGACGCCGCCTGCACCGCACCGCAGAGGAAGCTGATCGGATTGGCGAAGTTGTTCACCGCCAGGATGGCACTGGCCCCGCCCTGTGCGGGTTGATAGACGTTGACGTAGTTCTGGAACGTGTTGGGCGCCACGTGCAGGAATTGCTTTACGTCGTCGAGACTTTCGGTCAGCGCCTGCGTCACCCCCGCCAGCTTGTCCGACGTCGTGCCCAGCGCTTCGCGGTTGTCGGCCACGAAGCTCTGTACCTCTCCGACGACGCCGTTGAGGTCCCTGACCGCATTGGCGACCTCGTCCGGGATCGTCGGCGAGCAGGCCGGTCACCGATGCCAGGTTCTGGTTGAGCTGCCGCATCAGTGTGGTGCTGTCCTGCAGCGCCGATACCAGGATCGACAGGTTCTTGACGGTCGAGAAGATGTCGGTGCTCTTGTCGCCGAGAGCCGAAAACGCTTGCGACAGCTTGATGACGGTGTCGCGGATGTTGGCGCCCTGGCCGCGAAGATTGTCGGCGGCGGTGTTGATGACCGAGCCCAGCGGGCTCACGCCGCCCGGCTCGGTCGGCTGAAGCTCGCTGGGCAAGCCTCTCCAGCTGCGTGCGCAGGGTGTCCCACTCCACCGGAACCGCCGTGCGTTCGCGCGGAATCACCGCGTCGTCGGCCATCGTCGGACCGCCGGTGTACACCGGTGTCAGCTGCAGGGCGCGGGAGGTCACCAGGGTCGGCGACAGAATCGCCGCGTTGGCCCCGGCAGGCACCTTGTACTTGTTGTCGTACCAGAACGAGATCTTCACCCGGTCGGGCTGCGGCTCGATCTTGTCGATCCTGCCGACGTTCACACCGAGAATGCGGACGTCGTCACCGACGTAGATGCCGTTGCTGTTCTCGAAGTACGCAACGACATTCGTGCGGTTGATGGTGTCGCTGTTCCGCAGCAGCACGACGACTCCGGCGACGAGCAGCACGACAAGGCCGACGGCGAGCCAGCTCCTGCGGATGCGGTTCATCGTCCGGCCTCCCCTGCCGGTGCGGGGCGGCACCTCACCCGGCGCGGGCACCATGACGGGGCTCGGCGTCGGTATGGGTACGGACCCCAGCCCGGGCGGCGGCACAGCAGGCGGTCCCGGCGGTGGGCCGCCGGGCGGCGGAGCGGGCAGCGGCTCACGGTAGGGGTAGCAGCCGGTCGGGCCGCCGGGCAGCCGCCCAACCGCGCGGACCGCACCCCTGATCGCCGGGGTTGCCGGTGATGGCGTCGGGCAGCGTCAGATTCGGTTCGCCGCCCTGGCCGGTACGCGGATACGGCACCGGCAAGGCAGGCAGACCCGGCGTGCCGACCGGTGCGTCGGTGCGCTCCGACGGCAGCAACACGTTGGGGTCCAGACCGAGGTCGGAGAACGCCGACATCGATGAACGGCTGCATGAACTGGCCCGGCAGCAGGTTGGCGATGTAGTTCTTGAAGAACGGGCCGGACGAAACCGATTCACCCAACGACATCGCATAGGAGCTGAGGAGTTTCAGCCCCTTCTGCAGACGTTCCTTGCGGTTGTCGATGATCGTCAACACGCCGTTGAGCTTGTCGAGTGCGGGCCTCATCGTCGCGCGGTTCTCGGATGATGAATCCATGCAACTGTTGGCTGAGCAGCGGAGATGCTGCCCGAGATCTGATCCAGTGCGGCGCTTTGGTTTTGCAGCTCCGCCAGCAGCGCGTTGGTGTTTGCGACCAGGCTGACGATCTGGTCGCTGCGCTCGGCCAGAACGGCCGTCGACTTGTTGGCGTTGGTCAGCAGATCGCGCAGCTGCGCGTCGCGCTGGTTGAGGGTCTCCGAGAACCGGGCCACGCCCTCGACCGCGACCTTGAGTTCGGGCGGGGTCTCGGAGAACGTGTCGGACAGCACCCTCAGCGAGTCGGACAGCTGGTTGGTGTTCAGGCCGCTGATCGTCGTCGCCAGTTCGCCAAGCGCGTCCGGCAGCTGATAGGGCGAGGTGGTCCGGTCGCGGGGAATCGTGCCGGCCTGCTGACCGTCGCCCCGCGACGTGACCTCCAGAATCTTGTTGCCCAGCAGTCCTTTGGTCTTGATCGCCGCCTCGGTGCGATCGCCGAGCCGGATGTCGTCGTCGACGGTGAACTTGACCAATACCTGCGGCCCGTCGAGTTCGATCGACGACACCTGCCCCACCTTGAAGCCCGAAACCTGAACGCCCGCACCGGTCGTCAGCCCGCCGGCCTCCGCGAAGTACGCCGAGTACTCCTTCGTCTGGTTGATGAAGGGGATCTTGTCGTATTCCAGGGCCACCACCACGATGGCCGCTGTCAGGCCAAGCCCGATGGCGCCAAGGACGAGCGGACTGCGTTCGGAGAATGGCTTCATCGTGGCGCGCACCTCCCCGTAACCTGTCCGGCCACCTTCACGTACACCGGCTGGCCGCCCTTGCCGTTGAGCTTGAGGACGATGTCACACAGATAGAAGGAGAAGAAATCGCCGTAGATCCCCTGTCTGCTCAGCGCTTGATAGGCGTCCGGAAGCGTGTTGAGCAGATTGTCGAAGTAGTCGTGGTCGGCCACCACGATGCCCGCCGCCCGGTCTGTCTCCTGGATGGTCTTTGCGAACGGCGGCCTGTGCCTGCGCCAGCAGGTCGGCGATGCTGCCGTGCGGCCGCATTCGTGTACGCCAGGCCGTTGCTGATGTCCGTCTTGCGGGCGGCGAGGCCCTTGACCAATTCGGACAGCGAGTCGACCGCCTTTGAGAACTGGTCGCTCTGGTCGCCGAGCGACCCCAGCACCGTGTTGAGGTTGACGATGACCTCCCCGATCAACTGATCCCGGTCGGCCAGCGTGTTCGTCAGAGCCGCGGTCTGGGTCAGAAATGAGCCGATCGTCGCGCCCTGGCCCTCAAAAGCCGCAATCAACTGTCCGGACAACGCATTTACCTGATCTGGATCCAGCGCGGAGAACAACGGCCGGAACCCGCCGATCAACGCGTCCAGGTCCAGCGCGGGCGACGTGCGGGCCATCGGAATCGTGTCACCCGGGTTGACCTTCTTCGTGCCGCCGGTGCCCTCCACCAGTGCCAGATACCGCCCGCCGATGAGGTCGTCGTAGCGGATGACGGCCCTGTTGCCCTCGGTCAGGACCACCGAGTCGTTGGCGGTGAACTCCACCCGGGCAGTGGTATCGCTCTGGATGGAGATGTTTTTGATCTGGCCGACCTCCACACCGGCGATGCGAACGAAGTCGCCGTTCTCCAGCCCCGTCACGTTCACGAAGTCCGCGTTGTAGGTGTTGGCTTTCTCGCCGAAACGCAGCTGCCCGAACACCGCGTACAACCCGAAGACGCCGAGCAGGCAGACAGCCAGGAAGATGCTGAGACGCACGAGAGCGCTGCGCCAGGCCTTGGTCATGGCTGCCTACCTTTCTTGGTCGAAGTGTCGGGGGATGTCACGGCGCGGGCGCCGCTTCCTGCGGAAGCGGGACCGGCGGCAACGGCGTGGGTTGCTGCCGCGCGGGCGCCTGCACGACGAACGGCTCCGATCCGGGCCTCGGACCCGGATCCCGCGGTGCTCCCGGCGGCGGCGCGGGCGGCAGTCCCGGCCACAGCGGCGTGCCGTCGGGGGCGTACAGCTGCGCGCCGTAAGCCGGCGCACCCGGATACGGAATCGGTCCTGGCGCCGGCCCGCCCAAGAGATTGCGAATGCTCGGTGGTTCGGGAACCGCGCGCGTGGACGGCAGGTAGTTGATGTAGCCGGGGAAGCCGATACCCGGGTTCGGCCGCCAGTCCACTCCGGTCCCGAAGCCGGTGTTCGTGATGAGCTGACGCACCGGCCAGTTCTCCTTCACGGCGGGCAGCGAGCCACAGCCCGGCTTGCCCCCTGGCCCACCCTTTGCGCCGACGACGGGCAGGTTCTCCGGATAGTGGTACGGGTCGTCCCCGAGCGTCAGACCCGCGTCAAGCACGATCGATCGCCCGTTGCCGCCTGGCGCTTCGTAGCCCCCGTGGTCCAGCAGGTACTTGGCGCCCAGCAGCAGGCAGGTGTAGGACGGGTTGTACTTGTACAACAGGTCGGTCGTCGGCTCGAGCACGTTGATCGCTTTGATCAGGTTGGCCTGACTGGGTGCGAGCAGGCTGATACCGCTGTTGGACAGCCCGATTGTGCCCAGCAGCAACGCATCCAACGCATCTGCGTGGCTGGTGACGGTGACGCTGGTGGTGCTGGCCGCGCTCAGCGTCGTGAGAATGTCTTGTGCCGCAACGCCATAGGTGTCGCTGAACTCCTTGAGTGCCTGCCAGTCGGCGCGCACGGTCTCGCTGCGCGGATTGAGCGCGAGCAGCACCTGGTTGGCGTCAGTGGTGGCTTGGCCGATGCGGTCACCCTGCCCGCGGACACCGTCGGCGAGCGCCGACAGCACGCTGTTGAGCTTGGCCGGGTCGATCTGATCGAGCACTCCGACGACGTTCTCGAAGACCGTGTTGACCTCGACACTCGTATTGCGGGAGTGCAAGACCTGGTTCTCCGAAAGGCGCTGCGGGCTAGGATCTTTGGGGTAGACCAGGTCGACGAACTTGGCGCCGAACACCGTGGTGGCGCGGATCTGCGCCTCGACATTGGCCGGGATGTGCTCGATCTGGTCCCGGTCGATCTCCAGTTTGAGTTGCACCGGCTCGCTGCCGCCGACGATCGACGCGACCCGTCCGACCGGTACGCCGCGCAGCTTGACCTTGGCTCCGTCGTCCATCACGAGGCCGGAACGGTCGGCAGTCAGCGTGACCGGCACGATTCCTCTCCAGCTTGCCGGTGAACAACGCATACGTCAGCCATATCGCTGCGATGACGAACAGCAGCAGGAAAAGCGTCCACCACCCCGGATGCAGGCCCTTCTCGTCTCTCATTTCAGCCACGGCGCTATCCCGCCAGGTTGAAGTTGCCGGACTGCCCGTACACGGCCAGCGAGATCATCATCACTACGAACGCCGCCACGATCAGCGAGGTGCGCACCGCGCGTCCGACAGCCTCCCCCACTCCTGCGGGCCCACCGCTGGCGCTGAACCCGTAATAGGTATGTATCAGCATGATCACCACCGCCATGGCGATGCTCTGAACGAAGGACCAGACGAGATCCGTCGGATTCAGGAACGTTCTGAAGTAGTGGTCGTACACGCCCGTCGACTGGCCGTACAGCGTGGTGGTGCCGAATCTCGCTGCCCAGAACGACGCCAGCACGCCGACGCAGTACAGCGGGATCACCACGACGAGACCCGCAATCACCCGGCTCGAGGCGAGGTAGGCGACACTGCGGATGCCCATCACCTCGAGTGCGTCGATCTCCTCGTTGATCCGCATGGCGCCGAGTTGCGCTGTGGCACCGGCACCGATGGTGGCGGCAAGCGCGATGGCGGTGGTCGCCGGCGCGATCAGCCGGACGTTGAAGAAGGCCGATGCGAATCCCGTCAGCGCCTCCACACCGATTTCCGAGAAGTCGGTGTAGCCCTGCACCGCCACCAACGCGCCGGTGGTCACCGTCAGGAAGCCCACGATCGCGACGGTTCCACCGATCACCACGAGAGCGCCTGTGCCCAGGCCCATCTGCGCGATGATGCCGCATCAGCTCGATCCGGTAGTGGGCGAAGACGATAGCCACGCTGCGCAACGTGTTGCCGTAGAACTTCGCCTGCACCCCGACCTGATTCCAGCCGGCGACCCAACCGTCGAGCCTCTTCGCCAAGCGCGGGAAGCGCCTGTCGATCGGCCGTCGAGTCCTCTCGATCTGCTGGTCGCTCATGCGTCACCCTCACGGCAACGGCGGTCGCGACGACGTTGATCGCGAACAACGCCATGAAGGTGAACACCACCGTCTCGTTCACCGCGTTGCCCACACCCGCCGGACCGCCGCCCACGGAAATGCCCTTGTAGCAGGCGATCAGGCCGGCGGACAGTCCGAACAGCGCCGCCTTTACCAAGGCGATCGTCACATCGAGCGCCCCGATGATCAGCGTCAGCCCGGCCGCGAACGCGCCCGGCGAGACGTTCTGGATGTAGACGCAGAAGAAGTAGGCACCCGCGAGTCCGACGAGGATCACCGTCGCCGACAGCGCCAGCGACACCAACGTGGCGGCCAGTACGCGGGGCACCACAAGCGCCTGGATCGGATCGACGCCCATCACCCGAAGCGCATCGAGTTCCTCGCGAATCGTCCGGGCGCCCAGATCGGCGCACATGGCGGTCGCGCCGGCGCCCGCGACGACGAGAACCGTGACGATCGGCCCGATCTGGCGCACCGTGCCCAGGGCGGCGCCGGTGCCGGAGAAGTCCGCGGCGCCGAACTCCCTCAGCAGGATGTTGAAGGTGAAGGTCAACAACACGGTGTAGGGGATCGTCAACATCAGTGTCGGCACAATCGAGACCCGCGCGACAAACCAGGACTGCAGGATGAACTCGCGCCACGCGAACGGCGGCCTGAACATCGCAACGAATGTGTCCAGCGCCATGGCGTAGAAGCCGCCGACGGCGCGAACGGGCTTGGTGACGATGTTGGAAGCGACCACTAGCGGCCTACTGCTCTCCTCGACGCCATACAGAGCCGCTGCCTCCGAAAATGCTGTGAATCGAGGCACCATCCAACGACGCCGATGACCGTACATCACCGATTTCCGGGCCAGCAACAGGACCGGAGCCAGAGGCGACGTTCCCCCCGGAAGGCATACGAAAGGCTACTTCCGGGGCGCTATTTAGATGTCATAACCGTCAAATACAAGATCACAATCCGCGGACGGCGTCCTCCAGCTCGGCGATCACGATCTTGCGCATCCCGTGCATCGCCTTGGTCGCGGCGGTCGCGCGGGCGGGGTCGGGGTCATCGAGCAGCTCGTAGAGCCGGTCGGGCACGACCTGCCAGCTCAGTCCGAACCGGTCCTTGAGCCAGCCGCACTGCGACTCCTCGCCGCCGTCGACCAGGCGGTCCCAGTAGTAGTCGACCTCGTCCTGGTCCTTGCACTGGATCTGAAGGACACCGCCTCGGAGAACGGAAACTGCGGGCCGCCGTTGATGCCCGAGGAAGCGCTGGCCGTCGAGCACGAAGGTGCCCCACGCCACGTCGCCGGGCGTGCCCGGGCCGGCTTCGGTGTAGCGCTAGAACTTCTCGATCGACGAGTTGGGGAAGACCGACGTGTAGAACTGCGCGGCTTCCTCGAGGTTGTTGTCGAACCAGAGGGACGGCGTTATCGATGGCATACCTTATTGACCGTCGCGGCGCGCGGAAACTCATCGCCCGGTCGCCGCCGGCCCTGCTCTGCGCCAAGGGCGCGCAGCGCGAAATCCAGGACCCCGCCTGCGCTCCGTCGCATCCCTTGTGCGTCGTCGTAGGACTGGCTGATCATCACCCTGCTGATCAACGCGTTGATGGCGAACGCATCCTGGTCGGGGTCGGTCAGCGGAAAGGAGCCGTCGTCGCGGCCACGGCGCAGAATCTCGACCAGCGAGCGCTCCCGGTCGGCGTGGGCCTGCTCGCGCGTCTCGCGGTATCCCTTCGCCGCGCGGACTTCATCGGAGTCGATCACGGTGAAATGCATTCGCATCTGGGCGTCTGTAGATCAGACCCGAACATGCTCGTCGATCCAGGCCTTGAGCTGATCGGCGGGCGCCCTGGGAGACATCGGCAGTGATGCGGTCCAGCCGTTCGGCCAGCGCGTCGGTCTCCTGGCGCAGCATCGCCAGGAACAGTTCGTCCTTGGACTCGAAGTGACGGTAGAACGCCCGCGTCGACACCCCGGCGCGCTGCAGGATCGCGGCGACGGGAATCGCCCCGCTGTGCGGCTCGGACAGGCAGGTATAGGCAGCGTCGATGATGGCATCCGCGGTCATCGCCATCAGCGGTATCGGGCTGCACGATCGCAAATTCTAGGGACGCCGCCCGCCAGCCGGGCCGAAGTTCGGCGCAAATTTTCTCGTGGGTAACGTGAGTTTCCGGGGTCAGCCGGAGAGGACGTCCGTGAGCACTGCACGCAGCGAACCGCAAACCGTGAAGTTTCGAGGTAGCGGAGGACATCACGCTGGTCGCCGACGAGTGGAACCGCGGCGCGTCATCGGCCATGCCGACCGGCCGATCCGATGCTGCTGCTGCACGGCGGCGGTCAGAACCGGTTCTCCTGGAAGAACACCGGCCAGATCCTGGCCGATCAGGGCCTGCACGTGGTCGCGCTGGACAGCCGCGGGCACGGCGACAGCGACCGGGCGCCCGACGCGAACTACTCGGTGGATGCGCTGTGCGCCGACACGCTGGCGGTGCTCGACCAGATCGGCCGGCCGGTGGCCTTGATCGGCGCGAGCATGGGCGGCATGACCGGCATGCTGGTGGCCGACGCCGCGGGCCCCGAGAAGGTGACGAAGTTGGTGCTCGTCGATGTGGTGCCGCGGTATGAGAAGGACGGCAGTGCCCGCATCCGCGATTTCATGGCGAGCGGGGCCGACGGTTTCGAGATCGCTGGACGAGGCCGCGGACGCCGTCGCGGCATATCTGCCGTACCGGAAACGGCCACGCAGCCCGGAGGGACTGAAGAAGAACCTGCGGCTGCGTGACGGCCGGTGGTACTGGCACTGGGATCCGGCGTTTCTGACTGCGCCGATGGATGATCCGTCCATGCGGATGGACCGGCTCGAACAGGCCGTGATGGACCTGACCATCCCGATCCTGCTGATCCGCGGCAAGCTCTCCGACGTGGTCAGCGCCGAGGGTGTGAAGGACTTTCTGGAGAAGGTCCCGCGCGCCGAGTTCGTCGAACTCTCGGAGGCCGGACACACGGCCGCGGGCGACGACAACGACGCGTTCTCCGAAGTCGTGGTGCAGTTCGTCAGCCGGTGACCGTGGGCTTCAACTTTCTTGAGGCGCCGGAACTCCCGGCACCTCGGGTGAGCGACGCAGCAGGCCGAGGAAATCCTGCGGGTCCACTACGGCATGCGCGCGCAGGCGACGTCGCTGGGCAGCAACCAGGACAAGAACTTCGTGGTCACCGACGCCGGCGGCGAAATCGTCGGCGGTCCTCAAGATCGCCAACCCCGCCTTCACCGCAGCCGAACTGGAGGCCCAGGACCTGGCCGCTGAGCTGATCGCGGCGAGCCGAGCCGACGCTGCGGGTATCGCCACGCCGATGCCGAATGCCGCGGGCGAGAAGTGCACGACCACAACGGGTTTGATCGACCGAACGGCCTATGTCCGGCTGCTGCGCTTCCTGCCCGGCGGAACGCTGCTGGAGTCGGCGTACCTGTCGCCGTCGGCGGTCGCGGGCCTCGGCGAGGTGGCAGGCCGGGTGAGCCGCGCGCTGGCCGCCTTCAGCCATCCCGGCCTCGACCGGGTCCTGCAATGGGATCTTCGCTACGGCGCAGACGTTGTGCGGCAGCTGATTTCACATGTCGAGGATCGGTCACTGCGCGATCGGCTCGAGGCCGCGGCAAGCGACGCCTGGTCGCGTATCGAACCGCTCGCCGACGCGTTGCCCCGGCAGGCGGTGCACCTGGACCTGACCGACGCGAATGTCGTGGTGTCGCGCTCGAATTCGGGTGCCGCTCATCCCGACGGCGTCATCGACTTCGGCGACCTGACGGACAGCTGGGCGGTGTCCGAGCTGGCCATCACGGTGTCGTCGGTGCTGGGACACGCAGGCGCGGACCCGACCTCGGTGCTGCCCGCGGTGCGGGCGTTTCACGCCATCCGCCCGCTCAGCGACGCGGAAGTCGATGTGCTGTGGCCGCTGCTGGTGCTGCGTACCGCGGTGCTGATCGTCAGCGGCGCGCAGCAGGTCGTGCTGGACCCGGACAACGACTACCTCACCGACCAATCCGGTGGCGAAGAGCGGATGTTCGACGATGGCGACCTCCGTGCCGATGGACGTGATGACCGCGGTGATCCGGGCGGATCTGGGCATCGTCGCCGTACCCGCGCCGTGAGCCGGTCGCCCGCTCGATCGGTGATGGTCGAATCCGCATCGGTGGTGACGCTCGACCTGTCGACCACCTCGGATGCATACGACTTCGGCCGTTGGCTCGAACCCGGCGTCGAGGATGAATTGGCCCGCGCCGCAGTGCGAGACGGCGCAGCCCTGGTGGTGACGCAGTATGGCCAGCCGAGGCTGAACCGGGCGCCGAAGCTCAGCCAGGACAGCCCCGCCGTCGTCCCGACCGGCATCAGCATGTGGTCGGCGTCTGAGGCCCGGCTGTCGGCACCGTGGGACGGCGAGGTGGTGGACGGTGTCCAGCCGATGGCGTCGACGTTCCGCGGCGGCGGCTACGAGCTGACGCTGACAGGTGTGCGCGCCGCGGCGGCGGGCAGTCTCCGAGCGGGCGAGCCGCTCGCGATGCGCCCGCGGCGAGCGATGGGTCGAGCTGGGCATGCGGCCGGTCGGCGCGCCTGTCGGCGCCGCTGTTCACGACCGCGGAGCTGGCGCCCGGATGGCTTGCGCTGACCCGGGATCCGCGACCGCTGCTCGGACTGCCCGCGCTCGAGCCCGCTGCCACCGGCGATCTGCTGTCGCGCCGCGACGCGAGTTTCGCCGCGGTGCAGGAGCACTACTACCGCACCCCACCGCAGATCGAACGCGGATGGCGAAACTATCTGATGTCGACGACGGGGTCGCTGCTACCTCGACATGGTCAACAACGTCACCGTGCTCGGTCACGCCCATCCGCGGGTGGCCGACACCGCCGCACGCCAGCTGCGCAAGCTCAACACCAACTCGCGGTTCAACTACGAGGCGGTGGTCGAGTTCAGTGAGCGGCTGGCGGCCACCCTGCCCGACCCGCTGGACACCGTGTTCCTGGTCAACTCCGGCTCGGAGGCAAGCGATCTGGCGATCCGGCTGGCGACGGCGGCGACGGGTCGCCGCGATGTGGTCGCGGTCCGCGAGGCCTATCACGGGTGGACGTATGGCACCGACGCCGTATCCACCTCGACCGCCGACAACCCGAATGCGCTTGCGACCCGGCCGGATTGGGTGCACACCGTGGACTCGCCGAACAGCTTCCGCGGCAAGTATCGCGGCGCTGAGGCGGTGAAGTACGCCGGCGACGCCGTGCGCCGGATCCGAGCAGCTGGTCGCGGACGGCCGGTCGCCCGCCGCGTTCATCTGCGAAAGCGTGTACGGCAACGCGGGCGGCATGGCGCTGCCCGACGGCTACCTGCAACAGGTGTACGCGGCGGTGCGCGAGGGCGGCGGCCTGGCGATCTCGGATGAGGTTCAGGTCGGGTACGGGCGCCTCGGCGAATGGTTCTGGGGCTTTCAGCAGCAGGACGCGGTGCCCGACATCGTGTCGATCGCCAAGTCGACGGGCAACGGCTATCCCCTTGGCGCGGTGATCACCAGCCGCGCGGTCGCCGAAAGATTCCGGTCGCAGGGCTACTTCTTCTCGTCGACCGGCGGCAGTCCCGCTGTCGTGCGCGATCGGCATCACCGTCCTGGATGTGCTGCGCGACGAGGGGCTGCAGCAGAACGCCTCGCGCGTCGGCGCGCACCTCAAGTCCAGGCTGCAGGCGCTGCGGGAGAAGCATCCGATCATCGGCACCGTGCACGGCATCGGCCTGTACCTGGGCGTCGAAATGGTCCGTGACGCAGAGACTCTCGAGCCCGCGCCCGAGGAAACCGCCGCGATCTGCGATCGCATGCTCGAGCTCGGCGTGATCATCCAGCCCACCGGCGATCACATGAACATCCTGAAGACCAAGCCGCCGCTGTGCATCGATGTCGAGGGCGCCGACTTCTACGTCGACACGCTGGACCGGGTGCTGACCGAAGGCTGGTAGGCCGCGAGCGTGGGCCCTAGGTACAGGATCAGGCTGCATCTCGTACATAGAGCCCACGGTCGGCATCTGCCCTAACCGGCCACACCCAGTTCGGACGCGAAGTACGCCCGCGCGATGTGCTTGGCCTCGTCGGCGGGCACCGCCCGCACGACCTTCTGCGCGCCCAGCCCGTCGATCATCGTCAACAACCGCCGCGCGGCCACCTCGACATCGGCGACGTCGAACTCGCCCTCGGTCGGCGCCGGCGCGCACGATGTCGGCGATGCACGCCAGCCACTCACCGGTCAGCTCCTTGGCCTCGGCGGCGAGCGCCGCGTTGCGCCGGCCCAGGCTCCACGCCTCCAGCCACAGCGCGCTCGGCATCGTCGCTGGAGTCGTCGAGGACGTAGTCCATCAGCGCGTCCATCTTGTCGAGCGCGGCCTCGGCCGCGGCGTCGACGCGCGACCGCGCCTCGGCCAGATCGGCGATCGCCGCGGCCCGGAACGCGGCGGTGATCAGCTGCTCGGCCGACGAGAAGTAGTGACTGACCAGGCCGGGCGTCACGCCGAGATCCGCGGCGACGCCACGCAGGGTCACCGCGGACAACCCCTCCGCGGTCGCGATCTCGACGGCCTTGGCCAGCAGCTCACCACGGCGTTCAGCAGGCATCTTGCGCTTGGCATCCCGACGCAACGACCTCGACGGTCAACCTTCGGTCCCTTCCTCTTGACTAATGCCGATTCTTATTGAACACTACATCAACACTATTGATCCTACCATCAACAAGCGAGCAGCCCATGACCGCGACCCTTGACTCCCCCGGACATCCGCCGTGACCACCGACCGCGTCGGCGCCATCGAAGCCGCCGGCGTCGAGTACCTGCCGGAAGACGCCCGCGACTCGCGGCCGCGCAACCTCGGTGCGGTCTTCCTCGGCGCCAACCTCACCTGGACGAACGTCGTGTTCGGCGCGTTCGCGATCCTGTTCGGGCTGAGCTTCTGGCAGACCGTCGCCTCGATGGTCGTCGGCACCGCCATCGGCACCCTGGCCGTCATGCCGACCGCGATCATCGGCCCGCGCACCGGCACCAACATGACAGTCTCCAGCGGAGCCTTCTTCGGCATCCGCGGCCGGTTCATCGGATCGGGCATCGCGCTGGCGATCGCGCTCGCCTTCGCCGCGGTGACGGTGTGGACGAGCGGTGACGCCCTCGTCGCGGCCGGCCACCGACTGCTCGGCACGCCGGAGAACGACGTCGTGCACGCGATCGCGTACGCCGCGGTGGCGGCGCTGATGGTGACCGTCGCGCTCTACGGCCACGCGACGATCGTCGCCATGCAGAAGATCGTCGTGCCCGTCGTCGGCACGCTGATGATCCTCGGCGTCGTTCGCGTTCGCGGGCGGATTCGACCCCAGCGCGCCTCGGGCGGCGAGTACGCGCTGGGCGGGTTCTGGCAGACGTGGGCGCTGTCGGCGGTGCTGTTCGCGGCCGCACCGATCTCCTACGGGCCGACGATCGGCGACTACACCCGGCGAATCTCCGCCGCGCCGCTACAGCGACCGGCGGATCTGCGCGGCGCTGGGGATCGGCATGTTCGTCGGCGTGCTGCTGCCCAGCCTGTTCGGCGCGTTCACCGCGGTGACGTTCGCCAACCCGACCGATTCCTACCTCGACGATCTGGTCGCCGCCTCCCCCGGCTGGTACGTGCTGCCGATCGTCGTCATCTCGCTGCTGGGCGGGCTGAGCCAGGGCGTGCTGTGCATCTACGCGAGCGGCCTCGACCTGGAAGGCCTTGCGCCGCGGCTGAAGCGGACCCAGACCACCACCATCACCGCGGCGTCGCGATCGTGCTGCTGTACGTCGGCGTGTTCGTGTTCGACGCGGTCGAGTCGGTGACCGCGATGACCGTCGCACTCAACGCCGTCATCACCCCGTGGGTGGCGATCCTGGCGATCGGCGCACTGCGCACCAAGTCCTACGACCCGACCGACCTGCAGGCGTTCGCGCACGGGCGCCGTGGCGGTCGCTACTGGTTCACCGGCGGCTGGAATGTGCCCGCGGTGGTGGCGTGGGCCGTCGGCGCGACGTTCGGCGTGCTGGCGGTCAACACGACGCTGTATGTCGGGCCGCTGGCCGACATCGCAGGCGGTGTCGACCTGAGCACCATCGGATCCGCCGTGCTGGCGGGCTTGATTTACGCTGTGTCGCTCGGTTCGATCAAGCGATGACGCAATCCCCCGACGAACTGGTGACCGAGTTCTGCAAGCTGTGGGCCTCGCCCGACCCGGAGCAGCTGGCCGGCTACTTCACCGAAGACGCCGTCTACCACAACATTCCGATGGCGGCGGTGCAGGGTCGTGAGGCCATCAAGGAGTTCATCGCGGGGTTCACCGCCGCCTTCGACGGTATCGACTTCCAGGTCCACCGCCAGTCAGCGACGGCAACCTCGTGATGAACGAGCGCACCGACGTGATGCGGCGCAAGGAAGGCGGCGAGATACCGCTGCCGGTGATGGGCACTTCGAGGTCGTCGACGGCAAGATCGCCGCGTGGCGTGACTACTTCGACATGGCGACGGTCACCAAGGCGTTCGGCTGATCGCAGGACTAGGCCAGCAGCGGCACCGCGTCGTGGCGGGTGTCGGTGAGGATCTCGAACATCGCCCGCCGGGTGGCGACCAGCTCCGCACGCTCAAACGCCTTGCCCGCCACCTGGATTCGGCAAGTGGCGATGGCGGAGTTGTAGCAGTACTTCGAGCTCGCCGTCGGTGTCGGTGTAGGTCAGGCCGATGACGTCGGCGGGCTCGACGGTGATCTCGCCCTCGATCATCTGCTCCCCGACACGGCCGCCGAACGACCACGAGAACGGCCGATACTGGCCGTGGGTCTGCAGGCTGCCCAGGACCGAGCGCACCGCGAACTCCTCGCCGGCATGGCGGAACACGAACAGCGTGGCCGCCGGCGTCAGGACCGGCCCGATCGCGGCCCGCGCCGTCACGATCTCCAGGCTGGATTCGGGGGCGTCGTCGAATCCGCACACCTGGCCGAACGCATAGGCCGGGGTGTGTTTGGTGCCCCAGTTGTGGTTGACGCTGCCGGTCCAGCCGTCCACCGCGAGGCGGATGTCGTCGAGCTCCAGCCGGCCGTCGAACTGTGCCAGCGGATGGCGCACCGTCGTCTTGGCCGTCGGGATCCGCGCTTTGTACGCGCGCTCGGTGAGGAGCTTGACGGGCTGCTCGGAGCCCGGAGTGATCCGCAGATCCCAGCGCGCCGACCGGTCGCCGCCGGCGATCGCGCCCTGCGCCGACCGGTCGTCGATGGTGGTGTCACCGATGCGGGCGGTCCAGGTCGTCGTAGTCGTATTCGGCCGCGTCGATCGGGTGCGGCTCCTTGAGCGCCCGGTTGCCCGCGCCGTCGGGATCGAACACCATCACCCACACGTCGGCGACAGCTTCGCCGGCCGTCGGCAGCAGCAGTGTTTCGCGCAGCCACAGCGCCTGCGGCCGGTCGGGGTGGTTGGCGCGGATGTAGCGACTCTCGTAATAGGGGGCCTTCGCGGACATCACGGGGTTCAGCATCCAATACTTGAGCGGTGATGGGAGCGCAGATCGCGGCTTACGCACTCGCGGGGATCGCGGCGGCGGAGGCCGTCGCGCTGGTCGTGCTGTGGATCATCGCTTCGAGCGCAGCCGAAGCGAACTGCAGGAGGCGCGCCGCAAGGTCGATACCAAGAACATGCTGTTCACCGGTGGCCGGGAGGCCGTCAAGACGGTCTGGCAGACGGCCAACATCCTGCGCAAGGACGGACTGGAAGCGGCCGTGCGGTCCTCGATCGAGGACCTCGCCGACTGGGCCGAGGTGGAGCGGCCGGACCTGGCCCGCCTCGCGCCGAGCGGCCGGGTGGCGATCCTGTTCTCCGACATCGAGGAGTCGACGGCGCTCAACGAACGCATCGGCGACCGGGCGTGGGTCAGGCTCCTCGGCAGGCACGACAAGATGGTGCGCCGGCACGTCAAGAACCACTCGGGGCATGTGGTGAAGAGCCAGGGCGACGGGTTCATGGTGGCCTTCGCGCAACCCGAGCAGGCGGTGCGGTGCGGCATTGACGTCCAACGGTCACTTCGCAGGCAGCCCAACGGCATTCGCGTCCGCATCGGCATCCACGTGGGCAAGTCGGTGCGACGCGGTGACGACCTGTTCGGCCGCAACGTCGCGATGGCGGCGCGGGTGGCCGAGCGAGGCCGACGGCGGCGAGATCCTGGTCAGCGAAGTGGTGCGCGACGCCGTCAGCGACACCGACGACATCGCGTTCGACGACGGCCGCGACGCGAACTCAAGGGATTCAGCGGCATCGCACCGGCTCTATGCGGTCGCGGCCTAATCCTTGGCTTCTCTCGGCCTCGGCCACCCGTTGATGCAGCCGCGCCCGGATGTCCTCGGGTGTGTACGCGTTGCGACGGCGTTGGTCGCGCGCGACCAGCACTCCGCCCGCCACCACGCCGGCGACCCCGGCCAGTCCGACCAACTTCCATATGCCACGCATGGGCAAGAGTCTGCCTAAGCTGCGGGGGTGAAAGAAAGCACGGTGTCGCTACAGCGGGCACTGGACGAGACCCGCACCGGGGACATCTGGCTGTTCCGCGGCAGCTCCGGGCCCGATCGGGCGATCCAGACGATGAGCAACGCCCCGGTCAACCACGTCGGTATGACGATCGCGGTCGAGGACCTGCCGCCGCTGATCTGGCATGCCGAACTGGGCGACAAGCTGACCGACGTGTGGACGGGCGGCAACCACCGCGGCGTGCAGCTCAACGACGCGCGGCAGGCCGTGGAGCGGTGGGTGCACAACTACCACCAGCGGTGCTGGCTGCGCCAGCTGACGCCCTATGCCAACCGCGAGCAGGAGGACCGCGCGCTGAAGGTGGTCGCCCGGATGGACGGCACGCCGTTCCCCAGCACGGCCCGGCTCACCGGCCGCTGGTTTCGCGGCCGGCTGGCCGTCGCCGACTTCACCCGCGGAATCCCGTTCGTGCACAGCAAGGTTCGTGAAGCCACGCAGCGCAGGAAGAAGGAGAAGCTCCAAGTCGGCCTGGAAACGGCCTACTGCGCCGAGATCGTCGCCATCACCTACGAGGAGATGGGACTGCTGACGACGGAGAAAGCACTCCAACTGGTTCGACCCGGGCAAGTTCTGGAGCGGCGACGAGCTGCCGTTGTCGTCCGGATACCAGCTCGGCGAAGAGATTTCAGTCGTCGTCGACTGATCGATGCCTCCGCGGTGGGCTTACAGCCGCGCGAAGCAGGGGTTCGCGTCCTCTTTCGGGATCGACGCGTCCTGGCTGGAGAACTTGCCGACGACGCCGGCCCCGGTCACTTCCACGCTGTCGGCGTGGATGCCGAGCGGATAGTTGTCGTTCAGTTTCTTGGTGAGTTCGTTCAGTGCCGTCTGCACCGCGTCCTTCGGCAGCACGCCGGTGACGTCGAGCACCTGCAGATTGAGGTCACCGTCGGTCACCACGGGCTTGGCCGTGACGGTGTTGTCGCCGGCGTCGACGATGATCGTGCCCGCGGAGGCGTCTGTGCGCACGCCGGTGATCAGGTTCCCGACAGCCGGAAGGTTGGCGGCCAGGGTGTCCTTGATGCCGTCGGACTTCCAGCTCAGTGTCGCGTTGAGCGATCCGATGGTGCCCTTGGAGTCCGCGGAATCCTGCAGCCGCACGTCCTCGAGGGTCACTTCGGCCGTCATTCCGTTGGCGCCCTGGACCCGATCCCCCGCGGTGGTGACGGTGATGTTGGTGTAGTGGCCCGTGATGTGCTGCCACAGGAACGGCGGATTGACTCCGAACGAGATGGAGGCGCCGTCCTGGACGACGCATTGAGCGACCTCCGTCAGGATGCTGTCGGCGCGATAACGGGCGTACAGCTCGCCACCGGCCAGTCCGCCCGCCAGCAGCGCGACCACGATGATGACGACCAGGATGTATCGATGTCCGGCTGCGACGGCGGCGGGGGGCGGGCTGTTCCTCGGCGAACGCCGGCGGCGGCGGAGGTGGTGGCGGTGTGCGCCGAATCTGTTCGAGTCGGCGCGGCATCCGCAGGTGACTGAGGCCGCGGGATCCTCTGGGTCGGTCCACCCTCGGCGGGCGGGCGCGGCGGCCGGAGTTTGTCGGTCGGCGGCTCCGGTCGTCTGGGGAGGCTGCGGCGCGTCGCCCCGGTGGGCCGGGTGGTGGCGCACCCCTGCCGCGCCAATCAGGAGGCCCGGGGCGTCGCGGCGGGGTCACGTGCGCGATTCTGCCTCATGACGTGCCAGCGGGATGCGCTCGTGTGTAGCCACTAGGCGATGGGGTTGATGCCGAGTTCAACGAGGAGTTGGCGCACCCGCGCTTCGACGTCGTCGCGGATCTGGCGGACGGCGTCGATGCCTTGGCCAGCCGGGTCGGGCAGTTCCCAGTTCTCGTAACGCTTTCCGGGGAAGAACGGGCAAGCGTCCCCGCACCCCATGGTGACCACGACGGCGGCCGCCTGGACGATCTCGTCGGTCCAGGGTTTGGGGAACTCGCGGGTGATGTCGATGCCGACCTCGGCCATGGCGGCCACGGCGGCCGGGTTGATCTCGTTGCCCGGTTCCGATCCACCCGACCAGGCGACGCCTTGGTCTCCGGCCAGGTAGTGGAAGTATCCGAGTGCCATTTGGGAGCGGCCTGCGTTGTGGGTGCAGAGGAACAGCACGGTGGGCTTGGTGTCAGCGACCTTGCCTTCGGCGCGAGCATGGGCGCCGTTGTTAAAGCGGCGTCGCAAGGCGAGGGAGACGTAGACCAGGGCGACGAGCACGGGGACTTCGATGAGGGGGCCGACGACTCCGGCGAGCGCTTGCCCCGAGGTTGCGCCGTAGGTGGCTATTGCTACGGCGATGGCGAGTTCGAAGTTGTTGCCCGCGGCGGTGAACGCCAGTGTGGTGGTCCGCTCGTACCCCAGCCCGACCACAGCGCCCAAGAGATAGCCGCCGCCCCACATGATGGCGAAGTATGCGAGTAGCGGGAGTGCGATACGGATGACGTCCAGCGGGCGGCTGGTGATCTGATCACCTTGCAACGCAAAGAGAATGACGATGGTGAATAGCAGTCCGTAGAGCGCCCACGGACCGATCTTGGGCAAGAATGTCGCTTCGTACCACTGTCGTCCCTTGCTCTTCTCGCCCAGTCGTCTCGACAGATAGCCGGCCAGCAAGCGGGATGCCCAGGAAAATGAGCACTGATTTGGCGATCTGCCATGGCGAAGTGCTGATGGCGGTCTGATCTAGTCCGAGCCAGCCGGGCAGAACAGACAGGTAGAACCAGCCGAGCACGGCGAACATGACGATCTGGAACACAGAGTTCAGGGCGACCAGGACGGCGGCGGCTTCGCGGTCACCGCAGGCGAGGTCGTTCCAGATGATGACCATCGCGATGCAGCGGGCGAGGCCGACGATGATGAGGCCGGTGCGGTATTCGGGTAGGTCTGGCAGCAGCAGCCAGGCCAGCGCGAACATCAGCGCGGGACCGAGCACCCAGTTCAACAGCAGGGAACTGACGAGCAACTTGCGGTCCCCGGTGACGGTGTCGAGTCGGTCATACCGGACTTTGGCTAGGACCGGATACATCATGATCAGCAGACCCAGTGCGATGGGCAGCGAGATGCCATCGACCTGCACCTTGTCCAGCGCGGTGTTCAGCCCTGGTACGAGACGACCCAGCAGCAGGCCGGCCGCCATCGCAATCCCGATCCATACCGGCAGAAATCGGTCCAACAGCGAAAGCTTTCCCACGACTGCGAAATCAGCGTCGGTTGCGATAGGCGGGTTCACCGGCTCAGCAGCAATCGTTGGTGGCGGGTGACTTCTAGGCGCCTGCTGCGGTGCCGCGACAACAGATGCCGTTCTCGGCGGAATCGTTGCCGAAGGTTTCTGAGTCTGCGAGAACGGTGTAAACCTCCCACCTCTCACCGGCCGGTCCGGTCACCCACACCTTGTCCTGCGTGGCGAAGCAACAGGTCGTCCCGATCTCTTCTTCGGTGAACATCCCCTCGTCAGTGAGTCGCGCAATTTCGGCGCGGACTGCGTCGCTGGACTCGACTTCCACGCCGAGGTGGTTGAGTGTCCCGCCGTGGCCGGGGTTTTCGATGAGTATCAGTTTCAACGGTGGCTCGGCGACCGCGAAGTTGGCGTACCCCGGCTTCACCTTCGCGGGCGCGGTGTTGAACAACCTGGAGTAGAACGCGACGGCTTCATCGAGGTCATCGACGTTGAGTGCGAGTTGAGCGCGCGACATACGACTCCAACCTATGTGACTTATGTCTAACTTCTGACTACACCGATGATGCGGCACCTCTTCGACATATGTCAATGTCTTGTGGCAGAATGATTCGCATGCCGAAGACGCTGCCCGTAGTCGACATGTCCGCGCCGGTCTGCTGCTCGCCGGTGGCTGCCGGTCCCCTGGATGACGACGAGGCGTTGGAAATCGCTCTCCGGCTCAAGGCGCTGGCCGACCCGGTCCGGGTGAAATTGGTTTCGCTGCTGTTCAGTTCGGACGCGGGCGAGGTGTGCAGTTGCGACCTTGCAGCGGCCGTCGGACTTACCGAATCGACGGTCAGCCACCATCTGACCCAGCTTCGCCGCGCCGGATTGGTCGAGTCAGAGCGGCGCGGAATGAATATGTATCACCAACCGCGGCGCGACGCCCTAATAGCGCTGTGCTCGGTCCTCGACCCCAACTGCTGCAGCTAACGGGCGCGACCGCTCGTCGTTGCCCGGCGATCTTCGGTTTATTCGCCCTCTCTCCGCGTAATCTCGAAGTTTGTGAATTGGTTGACTGTCATATCCACCGGTCTCGTGCCGATAGCTTCGGTTTTATCGACGGCAACCGTTGCGGTTTGGACGAAGCGCATCGATGCCCGAACCAGGCGAGAAGATCGAGAACATGAGAGAGTCCTCGACTTCGAGACGCGGGCTGCAGACGACAAGAAAGCCGTTCTGAAGTCACTTATATCCGCAACTCTTTACGTTAAGCGCGGAGCCCAGGCAGATGCGCCAGGAAAAGGATGAAGCGACCGCTAACCGCAGGCGCGCCGAGGCGGTGAGGGAATTGTACGAGTTTCGCATGCGCCTGGGTCTTGACGACGGGATCGCCGAGTTGATGGTCTACGCCGCAGCAACCGGTTCGCGAGCTGACCGACTTGATGCTTGACGAATGGGATCGATCAGTTTCGTGAGCATGGTTACTCCTTGACACAGTTGGATTCCTGCAAAAGGCAACTCGCCAAGTCTGTCGTCGACGCACCGCCACCGGACGATGAGTTGGTGTATTTCGGCGGACACCAAAAGTGGTCCGAGCTGAAAAAGGAAGAGACCGCGTGGCTCGACCAACTCGGCAACGAATCGGACCTCGACATCGATGCACTGTTCGCTCTGTGCGACCGCATGCTCAAAGCCGCGCACAAGGATCTGCGCGGAGGTTACGGCACTGAGTTTGACTGACTACGAATCATGCATCTCGGTGCGCGCTGTCAGTCACACTGTCCGGGAGGGCGCAATGAGCCATGAGCAAGACGACGACGTCGAAGCCCGGCGGCAGAAGTACGGTCAGCTGCCGCGCCAGTGCTCATCGAAGAAATCGCTCCTAGGCAGGACACCGAACTCGCACGCGATCCGAGGGGCGGACGCGACACCGACCTGGACTTCACAATCCGTCACGCCGGCGGGCGCAGGATCACGAGACAGGCTTTCCTCGGTACACGTCACCGAGGAACTCGACGAGCAGTCGTTCGACAACCCAGAGCTTTCCCGCCGGGACTGGATTGTCCGCGGTGCTACTTAAATTCGGAACACCCGGTAATGAACCATTCCCGTGAATGGCCTGGACGAATGGCATAACGCTCACGTTTCACATCCTAGATCGGCGTCGCCGCCGTCCGACCTCATTCGACGATCACCAGGACCTGCCGCCGCTGCCCTCGTCTGGCTGGAGCTGGCCAGCCCTTACTTGTAGATGTTTAGTTCAAGCGGAACTCGACCACGTCGCCCTCGACCCGACCTATGGTGACCATGACCGGCAGCGGAAGGGGCCGCAGATGATGACGCCACGGGATTGGATTTGGGGCGGCGTGATGATCGTGCTCTTGGTCGGTGCGGCGATCTTTCTCATCGTGATCGCTGCGAACGGCCTGATGCTCCCGCCGTCGCGGCCCTGAAGCCAGTCAGCCCCTACTCGTAAGACTGCTCGGCGGCTCGCCCCGCGACCAGTTCAGCGGCCCGCACCACCAAGTCCGGCTGCGAGCACTGAATGCAGTGCTCGCTGCCGGTGGCGATGACATGTGGGGTATTGGGCGCCAGTGCGACGATGGCATCCTGAGCCTGCTCGTACAGTCGGTTCAGATCGTCGCCGGACAGTCCTGGAAACGACGTCAGCCCGGCGAACGACTCCGTCTTGGTCAACACCGCTACCGGAACTTCCGGAAAGGGCGGTCCGGCAAGCACGTCCGCGACACTGGCATCGAAATCGACCCGTTCCGAGTCCGGGTCCCGCATCGAGCCAATGGGCATCTCATCGACGGGGCGATTCAGGCCCTTGTCGCGATAGATCGGCCACCGTGCGCCGAAAACCGCGGGAATCGTGGCGCTGAACGCATCGACGAATACGACACCACTGACCTGATCGGCATGGGTCTGCGCGTAGGCCCGGGCGATCAAGCCGCCCAACGAATGGCCGACCACCACATAGGGCGCCGCAATCCCCGCGGCGGCCAGCACGTCATGAAGCTCGGCGACGAGTTCGCCGACGGTCCGCGGCTGCTGGACGGGCGTGCTGCGATCGGTCAGTGGTGCGCCGTCTTCGTACCGAAGTGTGCCGGGCCGATCGTATGCACATACCCGGTGCGAGACGGCGAGCGCGGGAAATACCGACGGCCCGACTGCCGGCTTCAACAGGTCGAGCGCGCTGCTCTGCGTCCACACGTCCGACGAGTCGTGATAGCCGGAGACCAGGATGACGGTCGGCGCACCGGACGCACTATGACCACGGCACGTCAGATAGACGTTCCGTCCACCGATGTCCACCGAGCGAGCGAAGTCTTCGGTCGCGTCGCCGGGCCCACCGCCATCGGAGGTGCAGGCGCCGGTGGAAATCACCAGGAGCAGCAATGCCGTTAGCGCACGCACTCGTATCACGATGTCGGGCGCGGACGCCCCGTCCGCTGGACGCCGTCGGCGTAAGCGGCGCTGTTGATGTCATGGTCGCAAACGCGGCGGAGCCGCTTTACCTTCCGGGCACTGTCCATCCTCAGAAGGTAGACGCGATTGCCGTCGACCTAGACGTTGAAGCGGAACTCCTTCCTGTCTGTCCCTGCGACTTCTTAGTTCCTAGACGTTGAAGCGGAACTTCTTGTTTGACAACGGGTAAGTGTTGGCACAGTTGGACAAGCTCGAAAACATTCCGCTCTATCTGCAAGTACATCCGTTGGCGATGTAGGGCAGATGTGGGTCAGTCGCGGCACCATTGCGTACCCAATGGGTACCGAACTCACCTCCGCGAGTGCACTAGCCTCTATCTCGTTGATGGCATTGACGGCGTCGGCAGTAGGCCGAGCTGGCGATAGATGTCGCGGCGCACCAGCGGCGCGGCGGAGTTGATCGGCAGGCCCGCGAGAGGCCAGTCGTGAAACTGCCCCCGGCCCACCACCATCGAGATCGGCGCCCCGATGTCCACCGCGCGCTGATAAAGCCGCAGGTTGGCGGGCAGCAAAATCTCCTCTGTCCCGACATACATCGTGGTCGGTGGCAGTGCCTGCAGGACCTCGGTCTCCATGCGCAACGGGCTTATCCTCGGATCCTTGTCGATGACGCCGTCGAAGGTGTGGAAGCCGAGTAGAAGTATTCGACGGTGACCGTGTTGAAGAACGGGTCGTCGATGCCCGCGCCGTCATTCTCCTCCGAATAGTCGGCTTGGCCCGAGATCACGACCATGCTCGCCGGCACTTCTTCACCCCGCAAAATCAGCTCTCGGACAGCGGCAAACGCGTAGGTGGCTCCCTCCGAGTCGGCGTAGACGCTGACATTCTGGGCACCACGATCGTCGATCACATGCGAGATGTAATCCGCCATCCCGGGCGTGACGTTGAGCAAGGAACCCGCCTCGGTCGTCGCCAGCGGGTACAACGGCACGAGCACCGTCGCCCCAGTTTCACGTGCCATCTGCGTGTAGTCGGCCCAGTGCAACAAATTCGGTTGGAAGATCGCCCCGCCACCGTGGATCGCGACCACGGTGGCGCCGGTCGGATTGGGCGGTTCGAATTCCCACACCTTCCAGACGTTTCCCGGCGATACCTCGAACTCGGTCTGACGTGCGTTCAATCCCAGTGTCAGGAAGAACGGAGGATCTTCGCTGGTGATCAGCTGCCCGAGGATGGCGGTGTAGGGGATCCCGAAGAAGCCGGTGATGTCGCGCACCAGGCGCAGGCCCGCGACCGTCAACTGGTCGATGAGCGTCGGTGGCGGCGTGGAGGTCAGCGAATTCTCGACCGCCTGCGCCTGAAGTCCTGCGACTGGGGTGTCGGTAACCAATGTCTGGGTCGTCGTCTGCACGGCAGCTGGAACATCTGCCATCGACGCCGGGGTCAGTGCAGTCTCGAACTCGCGTCGCGCGAACGCCAACAGCGACCACACAGCCGGCGCGCCGGGAGGCGTTTCGGGCGCGTTGCCAGTAGCCAAGGGATGGAGCAAGCCGCCGAGCAAATTCGACACCAGACCGGCTATCACCTCGACAGGCTCGGCGGGAACGGCCACAGCAGGGGCCTGCGACGAATCCGTCCTCTGCACGGTAGTTTCCGCCGCCGAAACGCTTGCGAGGGAAACATCACTGATCGTCGCCGTCATCGGTGACGTCGCAACGCTGGGCATTTGTGCCGTCGGCGCGGCGAGTTCAGCGGAATCAACTTTCCGCACAGCCGTCGACTCGCTCGCCGTAGCGGGCGAAGTCATTGTCGAGTTCCACGTCAGATGCGTCGTAACGTTGGTGTCGGAAAGCGATTTCTTGGTGCGCTGAAGCAGGGGCGCCGTCTCAGGAGAGGTCAGCGACGTCGGGTCCTTCGAAGGCATTGGCTCCGAATTGGCGGGCGCGGTCAACGGCGCGGTCGACGGCGTGGTGCTGCTAGGGAAATCGCCGGGACTCACGGCAGTACTCGAAGCGTCCGACGTTGTCTGGGCGCCGGTGGATGTCGAGGACTCCGACGGGGAGTTTGTCGAGGCTGCCGTCGGCGAGTTAGGGGAATCGCCGGGACTCAGGGCAGTACTCGAAGCGTCCGACGTTGTCTGGGCGCCGGTGGATGTCGAGGATTCCGACGGGGAGTTTGTCGAGGCTGCTTTCGGCGAGTTAGACGAGGTTCCCGACGAGGAATCAGACGGTTCAGCTCGCGCGAGCCCATGCCCGGAAAGCACAGCCACCCCGACACCCAGCGTGATAATCAGACCAGCAAATCGGCCCATGTCTCGCACCGCCTTCTTGACGAGGGATATCTGGCACGATAACAACTCAGCGGCAAAAGTACACAAGCAGGCGGCGTCCGAAAAGGTGAGGTGTTGATGATCGGTTCTGGAGCAGGTCGTGACCGCGACGGTCGGCGTCACGCCGCGCGGATAGAGGGCCTAATAGCAGCCTTGCTCACCGGTCGCCGCGTTCGTGAGCCTCTACGCGTTCGCTGATCTAGTTTCTACCTTAGTGAGCATCTGCGCGTCCGCCGGTCTGCGCTCGGCCATTCCAACCCTTCGGTCACGCTCAACACCTATGCACATCTATGGCCCGACGCGAACGACCGCACCCGGCAAGCCGCGCGCGACGTCTACGCACTATGTAGTGCGTACCCAGTGCGTACCGGAGATGCAAAAAAGGCTTCTGAACTGCATGTTTAAACGTTGAAGCGGAACTCGACCACGTCGCCGTCGGCCATCACGTAGTCCTTGCCCTCCATCCGCACCTTCCCCGCGGCCTTGGCGGCGGCCATCGATCCCGCCTCGACCAAGTCGTCATACGACACGATCTCGGCCTTGATGAAGCCCTTCTCGAAGTCGGTGTGGATGACCCCGGCCGCCTTCGGCGCGGTGTCCCCTTGGTGAATTGTCCACGCGCGAGACTCTTTTGGGCCTGCGGTCAGGAACGTCTGCAGCCGCAGAGTGTGAAAACCCGCCCGCGCCAACGCATCCAGTCCGCGCTCGGTCTGGCCGATCGACTCCAGCAGCTCGGCCGCCGACTCGTCATCGAGCTCCTGCAACTCCTCCTCGATCTTGGCGTCGAGGAACACCGCGTCCGCGGGCGCCACCAGTTCCCGCAGCGCGGCAGTGCGCGCATCGTCGGTCAGCACCGCCTCGTCGGCGTTGAACACGTAGAGGAACGGCTTGGTCGTCAGCAGGTTCAGCTCGCGCAGCAGTGAGGTATCCACGCCGGCGGCGAACAGGGTCGTGCCTCCGTTGAGCATCTCCTGCGCGGCCACGGCCGACTCGTGGATGGGACGGCGCTCCTTGTGCGTGCGCGCCTCCTTCTCCAGCCGTGGCAGCGCACGTTCCAGTGTCTGCATATCGGCGAGGATCAGCTCGGTCTCGATCACCTCGATATCGGACTTCGGGTCGATGCGGCCGTCGACGTGGGCCACGTCGTCATCGGTGAACACGCGTACGACCTGGCAAATGGCGTCACTTTCGCGAATGTTGGCCAAGAACTTGTTACCCAGCCCGGCTCCCTCGGACGCGCCCTTGACGATGCCTGCGATATCGACGAACGTGACCGGCGCATGGACGACCTTTTCCGAGTCGAACATGCCCGCGAGCTGGGCCAATCGCGGGTCGGGCAAGGGCACGACACCCTCGTTGGGCTCGATCGTCGCGAACGGATAGTTGGCCGCCAGCACGTTGTTGTGCGTCAACGCGTTGAACAGCGTCGACTTACCGACGTTCGGCAGTCCGACGATTCCGAGGTTCAGGCTCACAGGGTCCAGAGTCTAGGAGACTATGACGGGCACGCCAGCAGCGCGCTCACAGCCACATTAAGTATGAGCCGGTACGGTCAACCTGTGTCAGCACAGCGCGCGAGGTCGGCGGTGACGGCCGACCATCGCTCTGCACATCCCAGCATTCCGGGTCTTCCGTGGTGGGGTGCTGTGCTGCTCGCGGCGACTTTTACCGCGATCGGCTTCGCCTTCGACGCAGGCTCAGGCAACAAGGAGCTCGGCTTCGTGTTCGCTGCGTCGTATTTCATCGGCTGCGTCGTCGCGGTGCTGGCGGTGCGTCAGGCCGGGATCTTCACCGCGGTGATTCAGCCGCCACTGCTCCTTTTCGCCAGTGTCCCAGCGGCATACTTCCTGTTCACTGGCGGTGAGATCACAGGCATCAAGGACGTGCTGATCAACTGCGCCTACCCGCTCATCGAGCGTTTCCCGCTGATGTTCTTCGCGTCGGCGGCGACCCTGCTCATCGGCATGGGCCGCTGGTACATCGGGATGTCGACGCGCAAGGCCGCGCCGCTGTCCACCTCCGACGAGAAGTCGAGCAGCAGTTTGGCGTCGTCAGTGACGTCGAAGCTGTCCTCACTGCTGACTCGGGAGCATCACGAGGATGCCGACGCCGAGGTCGACGCTCCGCCACGCCGCAAGCGCAACGCCGAGTCGTCATCACGCAAGCCGGCCAAACGCACGTCTCCCGTCGCGGTCGCGCCACGCCCGCCCTCCGGAGACGGAGATCATCCAGCCGGTGGCCGACCGTCCGCGCCGACCCCGCACCAGCGCCGTCCACAAGGCCGACGAACCGCCTCCCGAACCACGTCGCAGGCCCCGCACGTCATCCACGCCACGCCGGTCGGTGCCGCCGGCCGCCGAGCGCCGCGCCGGCTATGAGCGGCCTGAGCGTCATCGCCGCCCCGACGATTATCAGCCGCGAGAACCACAGGGCACCAACGGAAATGGAACCCATCACCCGATATCGCGCGTCCGTTACCGCGGCGCGGATGGCACCGACAACGACCCGGAATACCGTCCTAGGCGGCGGACGCCGCGCGATCGGGACGTCGAAAAGTGGGAATACGACATCTAACGCGCTACGCGCGGGCGGGGCGGATCTCCCTTGGCAGCGCGAACACCAGTGTCTCGTTGGCCGTCGTGACCGGCTGAACCACGTCGTAGCCGTACTCGGCGAGTCGCTCGAGCACTCCGCGCACCAGCACTTCGGGCACCGACGCGCCGGAGGTGACGCCGACGGTCGTGACCCCTTCGAGCCAGGCCGCGTCGATGTCGTCGGCGTAGTCGACCAGGTAGGCGGCGTCGGAACCCGCGCCCAGCGCGACCTCGACCAGCCGCACGGAGTTCGACGAGTTGCGCGACCCCACGACGATCACCAGCTGGCACTCCGGCGCCATCGCCTTCACCGCCACCTGGCGGTTCTGGGTCGCGTAGCAGATGTCGTCGCTGGGTGGATCCTGCAGCGTCGGGAAGCGCTCCCGCAGCCGCCGCACGGTCTCCATGGTCTCGTCGACCGACAGCGTGGTCTGGGACAGCCAGATGACCTTGTTCTCGTCGCGGACGGTGACGTTGTCGACAGAGTCCGGACCATCGACCAGCTGCACGTGATCGGGCGCCTCACCCGCGGTGCCGACGACTTCTTCGTGGCCCTCGTGGCCGATGAGCAGGATGTCGTAGTCGTCGCGCGCGAACCGCTTGGCCTCGTTGTGCACCTTGGTCACCAGCGGGCACGTCGCGTCGATGACCTTGAGGTCGCGTTGTTCGGCGTTGACGTGCACCGTCGGGGCGACGCCGTGCGCGGAGAACACCACGATGGACCCCTCGGGCACCTCGTCGGTCTCGTCGACGAAGACGGCGCCCGCCTTGGCGAGCGTCTCGACGACGTGCACGTTGTGCACGATCTCGTGGCGGACGTAGACCGGGGCGCCGTGCTTCTCCAGCGCGCGCTCGACGGTTTCCACCGCCCTGTCGACCCCGGCGCAGTAACCGCGCGGCTCGGCAAGCAGCACCCGCTTGCCGTCTGCGGCATAGCGGCTGCCACCGCCGACCGAGCTGGACGCGCCCGGAATCCCCATGTTGATAGTCGGTGGCATGGCTCCAAGGGTACTTATCAACAGCGACCACAAGCCAGCCGTAGGCTGTGGGCCATGGCAACCGCACCGTATGGGGTCCGTCTGCTGGTTGGCGCGGCGGTGACCGCCCTCGAGGAAACCCGCAAGCTTCCGCAGACCATCCTCATGTACCCGATGACCGTTGTGAGCCAGGTCGCGCATCTCGTGATGAAGATGCAGCAAGACGTGGCCGACCTGGTCAACAAGGGTGACGAGACGCTCGAGGCGATCTTCCCGCCGAAGGATGAGCAGCCCGAATGGGCGACGTTCGACGAGGACCTCGACGACGATGGGGCCTCAGTGACAGTGATCGACGGCGAACGCCTCACCGAGGGCCGCTTCGCGCTGTTCACCGGCGGCGAGCCCGAGAACGGCGAGGTCCGCGACATCACGACCGCCAGCTCGTCGGCGCCCGCGGGCGCACCCGAGATCGTCGAGGAACTGGACTACGAGTCGCTCACCCTGGCCCAGCTGCGGGCCCGGCTGACGTCGCTGCGGGTCCCCGATCTCGAGGCCCTGCTGGCCTACGAAGACGCTACGAAGGCGCGCGCGCCGTTCCAGACTCTGCTGGCCAACAGGATCACCCGCGCGACCGCGAAGTGAGCACTCCAGCGGAGCTGGAAATATGACCCAGCACTGGTATGACCGCCAGCCGGGCAAGTCTGCCGACAACCCCTGGCCGGTGCGGGCCGTCGCCACTCGCGTCGCCAAGTACATCGACCGGCTCGGCACGGTGTGGATCGAGGGCCAACTCACCGAACTGAAGGTGCGCCAGTCGACCGCATGGATGGTGCTGCGTGACCCCGCCGCGGACATGTCGCTGACCGTCAGCTGCCCGCGCGACCTCGTGACGAACGCCCCGGTGCCGCTGTCCGAAGGCACCCAGGTGATCATGTGCGGCAAGCCGCAGTTCTACACCCGCAACGGCTCATTCAGCTTGCGCATCAGCGAGATTCGCGCGGTCGGAATCGGCGAGCTGCTGGCCCGCATCGAGCGGCTGCGCCGCCTGCTCGACGCCGAGGGCCTGTTCGACCCGCGGCTGAAGCGAGCCGATCCCCTTCCTGCCGCGGACCATCGGCCTCATCACCGGCCGCGCTTCGGCCGCCGAACGCGACGTGATCTCGGTCGCCACCGACCGCTGGCCCGCCGTGCAGTTCGCCGTGCGCAACACCGCCGTGCAGGGCACCAGCACCGTGCCGCAGGTGGTCGAGGCGCTGCGCGAGCTCGACGCCGATCCCGACGTCGACGTGATCGTCATCGCCCGTGGCGGTGGCAGCGTCGAGGACCTGCTGCCGTTCTCCGACGAGACGCTGTGCCGCGAGATCGCCAAGTGCACGACGCCTGTGGTCAGCGCCATCGGACACGAACCCGACAACCCGCTCTGCGACCTGGTCGCCGATCTGCGCGCGGCCACCCCGACCGACGCGGCCAAGCGGATCGTCCCGGATGCCGCTGCCGAGCAGGCACTCGTCGCCGACCTGCGCAGGCGCAGCGCGCAGGCCCTTCGCAACTGGGTGCACCGCGAGCAACGCACGCTCGACCAGTTGCGCAGCCGCCCGGTGCTGGCCGCACCGCTGAGCTCCCTCACCGCCCGATCCGACGAGGTGCACCGCGCCATCGCCACCGCGCGGCGCGATATCACCCGGCTGGTGGCCGGCGAAACCGATCGGCTCGGTCACCTGTCGGCGCGCCTGAGCACGCTGGGGCCCGCGGCCACGCTGGCCCGCGGCTATGCCGTGGTGCAGACGGTCGGCGACGCCGCCGTACTACGCACGACGGCCGATGCCCCGGCGGGCGCGCGGCTGCGGGTCCGGGTGTCCGACGGGGCCGTCACCGCCGTCAGCGAAGGCCCCGAAGGGACCCAGGAGGGACACTGACATGAAGCCCATTAGTGGATTGGGATACGAGGAAGCGCGCGATGAGCTGATCGACGTCGTGCAGCAATTGGAGCAGGGCGGGCTCGACCTCGAGGCATCGCTGAAACTGTGGGAAAGGGGCGAGGAGCTGGCCAAACGTTGCGAACAGCACTTGGCGGGCGCCCGCAAGCGAGTAGAGGATGCGCTGGCAGCCAAGGAGTCGGAAGAAAGTTGAGTCTGAAACGATTTTCGGCCTAAGGGGTCGAAACTGTAACACGTTTCAGTTATGCTGCCCGGCATGGGTGATTCAACGTTGACCACCGAATTGGGCAGGGTGCTCGTCACCGGCGGCTCCGGGTTCGTGGGCGCCAACCTGGTGACCGAGCTCCTCGACCGCGGACACGAGGTCCGCTCCTTCGACCGCTCCCCGTCCCCGCTCCCCGCGCATCCGCGGCTTCACGTCATCGAGGGCGACATCTGCGATCAGGACACGGTGGCCGCCGCTGTCGACGGCATCGACACGGTGTTCCACACCGCCGCGATCATCGACCTGATGGGCGGCGCGTCGGTCACCGAGGAGTACCGGCAGCGCAGTTTCGGGGTCAATGTCACCGGCACCGAGAACCTGGTGCGGGCCGCGCAGGCAGCCGGCACCAAGCGATTCGTCTACACCGCGTCCAACAGTGTCGTGATGGGCGGCAAGCGCATCTCTGGAGGCAACGAAACCCTGCCGTACACAGAACGATTCAACGATCTGTACACGGAGACCAAGGTCGTTGCCGAGAAGTTCGTGCTGTCCCAGAACGGCGCCGGCGGACTGCTCACCTGCTCGATCCGGCCCAGCGGAATCTGGGGCCGCGGCGATCAGACCATGTTCCGCAAGGTGTTCGAGAGCGTGCTCGCCGGTCACGTCAAGGTGCTGGTCGGCAGTAAGAACGTCAAACTCGATAACTCCTACGTGCACAACCTGATTCACGGCTTCATTCTCGCCGCCCAGCACCTGGTGCCCGGCGGGACGGCCCCCGGTCAGGCGTACTTCATCAATGACGGCGAACCGATCAACATGTTCGAGTTCTCCCGGCCGGTGGTGGAGGCGTGCGGACAGCCCTACCCGAGGATCCGGGTACCTGGCCGGCTGGTGTGGTTCGCGATGACGGTGTGGCAGTGGTTCCACTTCCGCTTCGGGATTCCCAAGCCGATGATCGAACCGCTTGGGGTGGAACGGCTTTACCTCGACAACTACTTCTCCATCGCCAAGGCCAAGCGCGACCTCGGATACGAGCCGCTGTTCACCACCGAGCAGGCGATGGCCGAATGCCTTCCGTATTACGTCGATCTGTACGGGCAGATGAAGGCGGCGGGCGCGGAGCCGGCGGTCGCGGTCACCGCCGCAACTCCCGCGGGCTGATCGCTGCACGGCTCTTGTAAATTCGCTGTGAGCGACACAGAATCCACAGGTGAGCGACTACCTCCTGGTACACGGCGGGATTTGCGGCGGCTGGGTGTGGGACGACGTCGTCGAACGGTTGGCGAAGGCCGGCCATCAGCGCATACGTCGTCGATCAACTGCCGAGCGGTGGCACCGATCCGGCACTGCTCGGCGACCTGAGCGACGACGCGGACCATGTGCGCGGGATGCTCGACGCGATGGACGAACCCGTTGTGCTGGTGGGGCATTCGTACGGCGGGATGGTCATCACCGAACTCGCCGACCATCCGAAGGTGCGCCACAGCGTCTATCTCACCGCGGTCTGGCCGCAGCGTGGGCAGTCGGTGTCGGACCTGTTCGGCGGCACGCTGCCTAACGCGCTGACGTTGCGCGACGACTGCATTGCGGTCACTGATGATATCGATGTGGCATGCAACTCGTTCGGCCGTGGCTTCACGCGCGATGCCGCGGAGCGGATGCTGCCGCGCCTCGTGCTGCAGTCGGCTGCGTCATGGCAGCGCCAAGAGCACGGCACCCGATCGGGCGCATCCGACGACGTACATGATCGCCGAACGAGAGATCGACGGCTCGGTGGCAGCGCAGGAGGCGTGGTCGGCGAACGCCGATCATGTGGTTCGACTTCCGGGCGCGCACATGCTGATGCTGTCCCACCCCGACGAGGTGGCAGAGGCTCTCCTAGGCGTAAATATCTGCTGAGAAGCCGCTCGATCGGCCGCGAATTGCCTTGATGCCGCATAGCGTTCGCCTCGGACATCAAAGACCGAGAGGGGCCGACATGCCCAATGGCAAACCCAACATCCTGGTGATCTGGGGCGATGACATCGGGATCAGCAACCTCAGTTGCTACAGCGACGGCATGATGGGCTACCGCACGCCCAACATCGACCGCATCGCCAACGAGGGCATGCGCTTCACCGACTCCTACGGAGAGCAAAGCTGCACCGCGGGCCGCGCCGCATTCATCAGTGGCCAAAGCGTGTACCGCACCGGAATGAGCAAGGTCGGCGTCCCCGGGGTGCACCATCGGCTGGGCCGCCGAGGACCCGACGATCGCCGAACTGCTCAAGCCGCTCGGCTACGCCACCGGGCAATTCGGCAAGAACCACTTCGGCGACCTGAACAAGTACCTGCCGACGGTGCACGGCTTCGACGAGTTCTACGGCAACCTGTATCACCTCAACGCCGAGGAGGAGCCCGAGCAGTTCGACTACCCGCACAACGACCAGTTCCCGAGGCTGTACGACAGGCGTTACCGCGCGGGGTGCTGAAGTGCAAGGCCACCGACGAGGTATCCAACGAACCCGACGACCCGAAGTTCGGCCCGGTCGGCAAGCAGACCATCGAGGACACCGGGCCGCTGAACACCAAGCGGATGGAGACCATCGACGACGACATCGCCGACGCGACCGTCGACTACATCAAGCGCCAGCACGACGGCGGGCAACCCGTTCTTCGTGTGGTGCAACTTCACCCACATGCACGCCTACACCCACACCAAGCCCGAGAGCCTCGGGCAGGCAGGGCTGTGGCAGTCCGAGTACCACGACACGATGATCGATCACGACAAGAACGTGGGCACCGTGCTCGACGTGCTCGACGAACTCGGCATCGCCGACGACACCATCGTCATCTACTCCACCGACAACGGACCGCATCGCAACAGCTGGCCCGATGCCGGCACCACGCCGTTCCGCAGCGAGAAGGACACCAACTGGGAGGGCGCCTTCCGGGTCCCGGAGATGATCCGCTGGCCCGGAAAGATCGAGGCGGGCAGTCGTATCCAACGACATCATCCAGCACCACGACTGGCTGCCCACGCTGCTGGCTGCCGCGGGCGACCCCGACGTCAGCGACAAGCTGAAGAAGGGCTATCAAGGCCGGGGCCGACGGCAAGACCGAGTACAAGGTCCACATCGACGGGTTCAACCTGCTGCCCTACCTGATGGGCGAGGTCGAACACAGCCCGCGGCGCGGCTTCTTCTACTTCTACGACGACGGCGACCTGGTCGCGATGCGCTTCGAGAACTGGAAGACCGTGTTCATGGAGCAGCGCTGCCAGGGCACGCTGCGGATCTGGGCGGAGCCGTTCACCACCGCTGCGGGTGCCCATGCTGTTCAACCTGCGCACCGACCCCTACGAGTACGCCAACATCACGTCGAACACGTACTACGACTGGTTGATGCGGCACGACTTCTTCGTCTTCTACATGACCGCGATGGCGACGGCGTTCCTCGACACGTTCAAGGAGTTCCCGCCGCGACACGCACCGGCCAGTTTCAGCGTCGACCAGGCCGTCGAGAAGCTCCACAAATTCCTAGCGAAGGACTGAGACCAGTATGCCTGAAAGCCAAGCCGAACATCCTGGTCATCTGGGGTGACGACATCGGCATCTCCAACCTGAGCTGCTACAGCCGCGGAATGATGGGCTACTCCACCCCCAACATCGACCGGATCGCCGACGAGGGAATGCTTTTCACCGATTCCTACGGCGAGCAGAGCTGCACCGCGGGCCGGTCGTCGTTCATCACCGGGCAGAGTGTGTACCGCACCGGCATGAGCAAGGTCGGGCATGCCCGGCGTCGACATCGGCCTGCAGAAGGAAGACCCGACGATCGCCGAACTGCTCAAACCGATGGGTTACGCCACCGGCCAGTTCGGCAAGAACCACCTCGGCGACCTGAACAAGTTCCTGCCGACCGCGCACGGGTTCGACGAGTTCTTCGGCAACCTCTACCACCTCAACGCCGAGGAGGAACCCGAGCACGAGGACTACCCCACCGCAGAAGAGGCGCCGCTGCTGCGCAAGGCGCTGCTCCCGCGCGGCGTCATCCATTCCTGGGCCACCGACGAGGACTCCGACGAGGTCGACGAGCGGTACGGGCCGGTCGGCAAGCAGCGCATCGAGGACACCGGACCGCTGACCAAGAAGCGGATGGAGACCGTCGACGACGAGACCACCTCGGCATGTGTCGATTTCATCAGGCGCCAGCACGAGGCGGACACGCCGTTCTTCGTGTGGATGAACATGACCCACATGCACTTCCGGACCCACACCAAGCCGGAGAGCAAGGGCCAGGCCGGGCGCTGGCAGTCGCCGTACCACGACACGATGATCGACCACGACCGCAATGTCGGTCAGCTGCTCGACCTGGTCGACGAACTCGGGCATCGCCGAGGACACCATCGTCATCTACTCCACCGACAACGGCCCGCATGCCAACAGCTGGCCCGACGGCGCGACGACCCCGTTCCGCAGCGAGAAGGCCACCAACTGGGAAGGCGCGTTCCGGATTCCGGAGATGATCCGCTGGACCGGAAAGATCAAGCCGCGCTCGGTCTCCAATGAGATTGTGCAGCATCATGATTGGCTGCCGACGTTCCTGGCGGCGGCCGGTGATCCGGACATCGTCGAGAAGCTGAAGAAGGGCCACAAGGCCGGCGACATGAAATACAAGGTGCACATCGACGGCTACAACCTGCTGCCGTACCTGACCGGCGAAGTGGACAAGAGCCCACGACGCGGGATGATCTACTTCTCCGACGACGGCGACGTGCTCGGCATCCGGGCGGACAACTGGAAGATCGTGTTCATGGAGCAGCGCTGCCAGGGCACGCTGCAGGTGTGGTTCGAGCCGTTCACCAAACTGCGGGCGCCGAAGCTGTTCAACCTGCGCACCGACCCGTACGAACGGGCCGACGTCACGTCGAACACGCTACTGGGACTGGTTGATCGATCGCCTCTACCTCATGTTCTACGGCTCCGCGATCGTGACACCAGTTCCTGGAGACGTTCAAGGAGTTCCCGCCACGGCAGGAGCCGGCGTCGTTCACGATCAACCACGCGGTCGAGGAACTCGAGAAGTTCCTCGCCACTCGCGGCGGATGAGCGTGGCAGAACTCGCAGCATGGAACGACGGGCCGACGAAGTCGGCGATCGTCGACTTCGTGGCTCGGGTCACCACCGAGGGCGGCCCGGATTACGTTGCGCCCGAGGCGCGTGTCGCCGTCTTCGACAACGACGGCACGCTGTGGTGCGAGAAGCCGATGTACATCCAGCTCGACTTCATCGTGCGCAGGCTGGCCGAGAAGGCCGCCGCCGACCCGTCGTTGGCCGACCAGCAGCCGTACAAGGCGGCGGTCAGCCGGCGACCTGAGCTGGTTCGGCGGCGCCATCACCAAGCACTACCAGGGTGACGACTCCGACCTGAAAGTCCTTGCCGGCGCGGTGATGTCACTGCACGAGTCGATGACCGTCGAGGAGCACGCCGCGCTGATACGCAGTTCTTCGCGGAAGCGACGCACCCCACGCTGAAGCGTCCGTACCAGAAGTGCACCTACCCGCCGATGGTCGAACTGCTGCGATATCTGGAAGCCAACGGTTTCACCTGCTACATCGTTTCCGGTGGCGGCCGTGACTTCATGCGGCCGATCACCAGCGCGATCTACGGCATTCCGCCGGAACGTGTGGTCGGCAGTTCGCAGGGCCTGAAGTTCGAGGGCGCCGACGGACACGGCGACCTGCTGATTCAGCCGGCGCTGGACTGTCTTCGACGACGGCCCCGAGAAGCCGGTGCGCATCTGGAATCGAATCGGGCGGCGGCCCATCCTCTCGGCGGGCAACTCCAACGGCGATGACGAGATGCTGATGTACTCGGGAAGCCCGGCGAGCCGTCGCGCTGCGACTACTGGTGCTGCACGACGACGCCGAGCGCGAATTCGACTACACCGCAGGGGCGGAACGGGCGCTGGAGCACGCCGCAGACGTACGGCTGGACCGTCGTCAGCATGAAGAACGACTGGACGACGCGTCTTCAGTGACTGACGAACTCGTCCGGATTCCGGCGCAGACCACCGTGCTGGGATCCGACCGCCATTACCCGGAGGAGGCGCCTGCCCGCGCCGCTCGAGCGTCGACGGGTTCTGGATGCATGGCCGCACCAGGTGACCAACGCCGATTTGCCGAATTCGTCGACGCCACAGGCTATGTCACGGTCGCCGAGCGGCCCGTCAATCCTGCCGACTACCCAGACGCGCCCGCGGAGAACCTGCAGCCCGGGTCGATGGTGTTCACCCGCACCCAGGGCCCGGTGGACCTGCGGCACCTCAACCTGTGGTGGACATGGACGCCCGGGGCGTCGTGGCGCCACCCCGTCGGCCCGCTGTCCTCGTCGACAAGCGCGCCGACCACCCGGTCGTCCACGTCGCCTACGAAGACGCCGAGGCCTATCGCCGCGTGGGCGGGCATGTCGCTGCCGACCGAGGCCGAATGGGAGGCCGCGGCCCGCGGCGGTCTGGAACAGGCGCGAGTACACCTGGGGCGACGAGCCCGAACGGCCCGACCAACGGCTGGCCAACTACTGGCACGGCGACTTCCCGTGGCGCCCGGAGAAGGGCTACGGCCGCACCACCCCGGTCGGCAGTTTCCCGCCCAACGGCTACGGCCTGTTCGACATGGCGGGCAACGTCTGGGAGTGGACCACCGACTGGTACGCCGACACCCGCGCAGGCGATTCGCTGCTGCGAGGCCGACAGCTACGACCCGCGACAGCCGCAGTTCCAAGTGCCGCCGCAAGGTCGTCAAGGGCGGCTCGTTCCTGTGCGCCGACAGCTACTGCCTGCGCTACCGCCCGGCCGCCCGCCGACCACAACCGGTCGACACCGGCATGAGCCACATCGGCTTCCGCTGCATCAAACGTCAACCTTAGCTCCCGCGAAACTGTATTCCACAACGCATTTCTCGAGTAGGCCCGTCACTAGCAACAGTCTCGCGGGCCTTGTCGGAGGCGCGATGGGACTCTCGCGGCCATGGGGAGGGAAGAAGTCTTCATCGGTACCGATGCCGTTGCAGCGGGCGCTCTCACACAGCGTGACCTACGTCGCCGTTGCGACCGCATCTATCGCAACGTATACACGTCCCGGCGGTTCGCCCGTTCACTGCGCGCGACAGAGCGATGGCCGCCTGGCTGTGGTCAGGCAAGAAAGGCGTGTCTAGCAGGCAACTCCGCTGCAGCGCTTTTCGGCGCCAAGTGGATCGACGCCGAAGTGCCCGCAGAACTCATCACCAATCGGACTCGTCCGCCGCCGTTCCTCATCACCCGCAACGACATCTTGGCTGCCCGACGAGTTCACCGCCGTGAACGACATATCCAGTCACGACACCCGCGCGCACCGCTATTCGACCTCGGACGTCGCGACACACGACTCGCCGCCCTCCAACGCCTGGACGCGCTGGCACCGCGCCACTGGCGTCACCGCCGCGAGACGTCGCGCCGCTCGTGGACACCCACCGCGGGGCGCGCGGGATGAAGCAGTTGCGTGAGCTGCTGCCGTTGATGGACGCCGGCGCCGAGTCGCCACAAGAGACTGCAACCCGCCTCGTTCTCCTCGACGGCGGGCTACCGCCACCACAAACACAGATCGTCGTCATCGACGAGTGGGGCGTGATCGTCGCGCGCATCGACATGGGATGGCGCACAATGGCTCGTCGCGTGTGGAGTTCGACGGCTCGCAGCACTGGACCGACCCGCAGCAGCGCACTCACGACATCGACCGCGCTGCCGAGCTTGACCCGATTGGGCTGGCTGATCGTCCGCGATAAGCCACGACCTGCTGCGCCAACCGTCCGCAGAGTCCTCATCGACCGGGTCGGCGGAGGCCTTGCGGGCGCGCGGACGCACTTCCGCTAGACCGCGAGACTGTTATCATCGTCGGGGTCTACTCGGGAAATGCGTTGCGGAATACAGTTTCGCGGCAACTGGGAGGCGTGATCACACGGTCGCTTTCGGCGGCCTTCTTGATCGCCGCGAGTGTGGCGGGGATGCCGCTCTTCGCCTGCGCCTCGCCGCATCTCGATCTGGGCGTCGGCCTGCGGCGCCCCATCGCTCGCGAAAGCCATCGATTCCGGCGGGCAGGAACTCCCAGTGCTCGGTGAGCCGGGTGCCGTCGTCCTCGGGCTCGAAGGTGTACCCCCAGCGCACCCAACCGTTGTTGACTTCCCACGCGAACTCGCGACCGGGATCGGCGGCCACCACCTGACAACGTGTCTCCCATGTGCGCTCGGGGATCTCGTTGTGGCCGGTGAACCAGGCGCCGACACGCGGACCCGCGTCGTCGTCCCACCAGCAGGCCCGGCAGATCGGGCTCCACTCCCCCGTTCTGGTCACGTCTGACACCAGCCCGTACAGCTCGTCTGGCGGCACTGCCACGAATATCGACTCGGACATCGTCAACTCGGTCACACCTCGGATTCTGCCAGGACGGCTAGGTTGGAACGCGTTCTAGCCGCGTCGTCGAAGGGCCAACCGGATGAGCAACAGTGGCGAGCGGGTCGCCGTCGTGATCGGCGGGGCCTCGGGGATCGGCTGGGCGACCGCGCAGGCACTGGTCGCCGACGGCTGTCGGGTCACCGTGGCCGATCGCAACGCCGAGGGCGCACGCAGCCGGGCGGCCGAACTGGGTGATCCCCACACCGCCGCCGAGGTCGACGTCACCGACGAGGCCGCGGTGTCGCGGCTCTTCGACCAGATCGGCCCGCTCGATGTCGTCGTCAACTGCGCGGGATTCGGAAGCCTCGGACTGATCACCGACTTGTCGGTCGACGAATTCCGCTCCGTCGTGGATGTCTGCCTCAACGGGTCGTTCATCGTCGCCAAGCACGCCGGACAGAAACTGCGCGAAGGCGGATCGCTGGTCTCGATCAGCTCGCTCAACGGCAGGCAGCCCGCCATCGGGATGAGTGCGTACTGCGCGGCGAAGGCCGGCCTGTCGATGCTGACGCAGGTCGCGGCGCTGGAATGGGGGCCGCGCGGAATCCGGGTCAACGCGGTGGCGCCCGGATTCGTCGACACCCCGCTGACCGCGGGGTCGTCGGCCGTGCCGGGCCTCGTCGAGGATTACGTGGAGAACACCGCGCTGGGCCGTGGCGGCACGCCGGAGGACATCGCCGACGCGGTGGTGTTCCTGTGCTCGGCGAAGTCGTCCTGGCTGACCGGCGAGGTGCTCGACCTCAACGGCGGTGCGCACCTGAAGCGCTACCCCGACATCCTCGGTCACGTGATGAAACTGGCGGAGGCGCAGTGATGAGTTTCGCAGGCAAGCAAGCCATCGTCACCGGCGCCGGATCGGGCATCGGCGCGGCGTTGTGCCGCGCACTGGCGAGCGCGGGCGCGGACGTGGTGTGCACCGACGTCGACGGGGATGCAGCCGAGCAGGACGGCGGCAGCGATCGGTGCGCGCGCGGCGCGTCTGGACGTCACCGACGCGGCGGCCGTCCAGTCCGCCGTCGATGAGGTGGTGAACCGGGCGGGCCGGCTCGACCTGATATTCAACAACGCGGGCATCTGCTGGGGCGGAGACACCGAACTACTGACGCTGGACCAGTGGAACGCGATCATCGACGTCAACATCCGCGGCGTGGTGCACGGCGTCGCGGCCGCCTATCCGCTGATGCTGCGCCAGGGAAACGGGCACATCGTCAACACCGCATCGATGGCCGGGCTGACCGCGGCCGGCCAGATCACCAGCTATGTGACGACCAAGCATGCGGTCGTGGGCCTGTCACTGGCCCTGCGATCCGAAGCGCGTCCCCCGCGGCGTCGGCGTGCTGGTGGTCTGCCCCGCCGCCGTCGAAACACCGATCCTCGACAAGGGCGCGGTCGGCGGATTCGTCGGCCGCGACTACTTCCTGCAGGCCCAGGGCGGCAAGCCGTACGACGCCGACCGGTTGGCACGCGACATCCTGCGGGCCGTCGAGAAGAACAAGGCAGTGCTGGTGAAACCGCGGATCGCGCGCGGTCAATGGCTGTTCGCCAGGCTTGCGCCGACCCTGATGAACCGCATGTCGATGCGCTTCATCGAGGGCCAGCGCGCCAAACAGGCCGAGGCGCGCTCGAAAGTTCGCTAGACATAGCCGCGATGGACACCGAATTCACGCTGACGCAGAAGCGCGCGCTAGCGGTGGCGACCGCCATCGCCATCCTTTTCGGCGCCTACTTCCTGCGCGGCTACTTCATTCTCATCGTGGTCGCCGCGGTCGCGGCGTATCTGTTCACGCCCGTCTTCAACCGGATCAACAAGCGGTTCGGCACCGGCTTGTCGGCCGACCCTGACGCTGCTGGCGGCGTTCGCGTGCGGTGATCGTGCCGTTGGGGCTGTTCGTGTTCCTCGCCGTCGTGCAGATCAGCACCATGGTGGAACGAGTCGCCGAATGGGTCCAGCGGACCGACCTTTCGACCCTCGGCCACCAGTCGCTGGACTTCGTCAACAACGCGCTGCACAGGGTGCCGTACATCGATGTGACGGTCACCCAGGATTCGCTGCAGAACTCGATGACGAAAGTCGCCCAGGAAGCCGGCAAATGGCTGCTCGGGCTCCTGCAGGGCGCGGCGGGCGGCGTGTTCGGCGGCGATCACGGCGGCGATCCTGTTCCTGTACGTGTTCATTTCGCTGCTGACCAACCGCGACAAGGTGCTTCTGCTCATCCGGCAGGCTCAACCCGCTCGGCGAGGAGATCACCGACCTCTACATGTCGAAGATGGGCGCGATGGTCAAGGGCACCGTCATGGGGCAGTTCGTCATCGCGGTGTGCCAGGGCGTCGCGGGCGCAGTCGTCGATCTACATCGCCGGATTCCACCAGGGCTTCTTCCTTTTCGCGGTCCTGCTGTCGGCGTTGTCGGTGATACCACTCGGCAGCGGGATCGTGACGATCCCATTCGGAGTCGGAATGATCCTGTTCGGCAACGTTTTCGGCGGTGTGTTCGTGATCGCTCTTCCACCTGATAGTGGTGACCAACATCGACAACTTCCTACGCCCGATCCTGGTGCCTCGTGCCGCGCGCCTCGACTCTGCGCTGATGTTGCTGGCGGTGTTCGCCGGCCTCGCGATGTTCGGCGCATGGGGCATCGTGATCGGCCCGGTGCTGATGATCGTCATCGTCACCACGATCAGCGTGTACCTGGCGGTGTACAAGGGCGTCCCGATGGACGAACCCGACGAGAAGGACGAAAAGCCCAAGCGGCGAAACCCGTTCTGGTGGTTGGGCCGCCGCGTCAAGCGAGCACGTCAGAAGTCCTAGCGATTTCACCCTAGACGGATGCGGAATCGCCTAGTCTGATCGGGAAAATTGAAAACCCAATGGGGTGGGGCCGATGCGCAGGTTCGGCAGCGTAGTCGCGATGGTGAGCGCGCTGGTGGTGGTGTCCGGTTGTTCCTCTGACGGCGCGCGGGAGTCGTCACCATCCGAGTCGAACACGGCCGCCGAGTCCGGGCCGAGGCTCGATGGCACCTACAGCGTCGAGATCGGCAACTTCGTCACGGACAACGGCGCGGACCTACGCCAAGGCGCGGGCACATTCGATGTGGTGATCCGATCAGCGTGCAGGGACGGTGCCTGCGTGGCAACCGCCGCGGCCCCGAATGCCAACGAGCCCAACGCACTTCAGGCCGAGGTGGTCGCGGGTGAGCTGATCTTCGACTACATCGACGGCCGCTGGGTCGCCGTTGAGACGTGGACCGGCAAGTGCAGGCCCGCGGAGGGCGGCGATCGAGCTGGACACGCCCAACTGGGACAGCTTTGTGCTGGAGTCCAAACCGGACGGAACGCTCTCCGGCGAATACACGGGCCGCGGCGCGCTCGAGACCTGCTCCGGCTCGACCCGTCAACAAGTCCGCATGACCCGCACCGGCGACGCCGACCCGAAGGTCGCTTTTGCCCGACCCCGCGGCACAGGAACCGCTCAAGAGCACACCCGCCACCGGGTTCCACGGCACCTACGAATTCACCTCTGTCAACGTCACCCCCGGCGTTGCGCCCGGCACGCCCGGCAGCCCGACGGTGATCTACTCCGCGCGCACCGGTATGTCTGCGCACCGGGGACCGTTGCCTGACCTACTTACTCACCAAGGAGGGCTATTCCAGGGCGCTCACCTTCGCCGGTGACAAGTGGACCGAAACCAGTGCCCCGTTCCCGGGAACATGTCAACCGAGCGGCAACACCACGAAGGTCAGGCGCGGCGAGTTCCCTCTGCCAGCAGCGCCCGCCGATCCGCTCGCCGTGGTGCGCGGTCATGTGAGCGCAGACGCACTCGACGGTCCGTGCGCGGGCACCAGCGAGTACGACAACACGTTGACGCGCACCGGCGACTAAGTCAGCCGCTCAGTCAGGAACTCGACGACGCGCTTGCGCGCCTCATAGGCCGGGTGGCCGTCCTGCTCACGCACCTCCAGCGTCAGCACCGAGTGCGCCATCTTGCCGAAACCGTGCTCGTTGCCCTTCTTCGAGCTGATCTCGATCACCTCGAACGCGTCGCCGAGCCGGTCCTTGAGGGTCTTGAACCGTTCGCCCGGCGACAGCGGGTCCTCGCTGAACCGCAGGCCCAGCGCGCACAGTCCCTCGTTGGCGGCCCGCCGCTCGACGATCTGCAGCTCGCCCTCGGACAGCCCGGGATCGCGTTTCTGCTTGGGCGTCAGCCCGATCGGCAGCGACGGCTGGCTCAGCACCGGCGCCAGCACGCTGTCGTCGACCGCGGCCGCCAGCGCGAAGCCGCCGGTCAAGCACTCGCCCGATCACGCCGACACCCTTGCCGGGCGTCCTCTCGTTGAGATCGCGGGCCAGCGCGCGCAGATAGTGGGCGACCGGCCGGTCGGCGTTGGTGGCGAAAGCCGCGAATTCCTTTGCCACACAACCGCGCAGCATGACGGGCACCGCGCCCGGCCTGACGCCGGGCGCGCCCGGTGTGCCGAACAGCGACGGCGCAGGCGACGGTGAAACCGTTGTCCACCAAATGATTACCGAGCGCCAGCACGCCGGGATGCATGCCGGGCATCTCGGGGATCAGCACCACGCCGGGCCCCTCGCCCTTGCGGTAGACGTCGTGGGTGAAGCCGGCCGCGGAGAACGGCGCGGCGGTCCATCCGGTCAGATCGGCTTCCGGAGCCGCCTGGCCGGCGACTTCGGATCGGGCGCGGTCATGGCGTCTCCTACGTGACGGGCAGCGGCGAGTGCGGTCTGCGTCGCCGCCGCCAGCGTACGGTACTCATCCGTACCCGCGGCGCCGGTTATCGCGATCTGCGCCGGCCCGGTCGGCCCGTCCAGCCGCGTCGTCCACACCGGCTCGGCCGGCTCGCCGTCCTGCTCGTCGCCCTCGTAGACCACCCACGTCACGCCGTCGACGTCCTGCGACACCGGTCGGGTACGCGTCCGCGTTGATCGACGCCGACCAGCTTGTCCTCGTCGGCATTGCTCTGCGTCAGGCTCACATACATGCCAGTCGGCGCCAGATAACCGACTGTGGAGCTGACCGCGCGGACCTGCTGGCCCGACGCCGGGTCGGTGCGACCCCCGTCGATCCCGTTTCGGCTGCCGGAATTGGACTGCCAGCCCTCGGGCAGCTCGCGGCAGCCGGATCGGGATCTTGAGAGCGTCGGCGTCGGCCTGCAGCGCGGCCGGAGCGTCGTAGGACGGCGCCGGGCCCTGCCCGGGCCGCTGGCCTGAAACGAGCACATGCCCAGCATCCCGGCCAGCACGATGCAGGCCAGCACCAGCGGCGCCATCGACCAGAACATGTCCCGGCCGTCCTGGAGCAGCCGCGACTTCGCCGGCCTGGGCGCCGGAGCCGCATGGCCGGCGACATTCGGGCGCGGTTGCGGCTCGGTGGTCACAGCCGCCAGTATCCCAGCTCCCAAACGCCGACCCGCTAATGGGACAATCTGGCCATGACCCCTGTCCGCGGGGAAGCCCCCGACCGCAACCTCGCCCTCGAGCTCGTCAGGGTCACCGAAGCCGGCGCGATGGCGGCGGGCCGCTGGGTGGGCCGCGGCGACAAGGAAGGCGGCGACGGCGCGGCCGTCGACGCCATGCGTGAGCTGGTCAACTCGGTGTCGATGCGCGGCGTCGTGGTGATCGGCGAGGGCGAGAAGGACAACGCGCCGATGCTCTACAACGGCGAAGAGGTCGGCAACGGCGACGGCCCGGACTGCGACTTCGCCGTCGACCCGGTCGACGGCACCACGCTGATGAGCAAGGGCCTGCCCAACGCCATCTCGGTGCTCGCGGTGGCCGAGCGCGGCGCGATGTTCGACCCGTCGGCGGTGTTCTACATGAACAAGATCGCCGTCGGGCCCGACGCCGTCGACGCCATCGACATCACCGCCCCGATCGGCGAGAACATCCGCCAGGTCGCCAAGGCCAAGAGCGTTTCGGTCGCCGACCTGACGGTGTGCGTGCTGGACCGGCCGCGCCACGAGCAGCTGATCGACGACGTCCGCGACGCGGGCGCGCGGATCCGGCTGATCACCGACGGCGACGTCGCGGGCGCGATCTCGGCATGCCGGCCGAACTCCGGCACCGACCTGCTCGCCGGCATCGGCGGCACGCCCGAGGGCATCATCGCCGCGGCCGCCATCCGCTGCATGGGCGGCGCGATCCAGGGCCAGCTGGCGCCCAAGGACGACGACGAACGCCAGAAGGCGATCGACGCGCGGCCACGACCTCGACCGGATCCTGTCCACCGAGGACCTGGTGTCCGGGGAGAACGTCTTCTTCTGCGCCACCGGCGTCACCGACGGCGACCTGCTCAAGGGCGTCCACTACTACGGCGGCGGCTGCACCACGCAGTCGATCGTGATGCGCAGCAAGTCCGGCACCGTGCGGATGATCGAGGCCTACCACCGGCTGTCCAAGCTCAACGAATACTCCGCGATCGATTTCACCGGCGACAGCAACGCCGTCTACCCGCTGCCGTAACTCACTCGACACGAAGAAAGGACACATCTGTGAGCGTCGACTCAGCTCGTTCGAGAAGACGTCGAGTACCGCATCGAGCACGACACCATGGGCGAGGTCCGGGTGCCGATCGACGCCCTGTGGCGGGCGCAGACGCAGCGCGCGGTGGAGAACTTCCCGATCTCCGGCCGGGGGCTGGAGCGCACGCAGATCCGCGCGCTGGGCCTGCTGAAAGGCGCCTGCGCCCAGGTGAACAAGGATCTCGGCCTGCTCGCCGCAGACAAGGCCGACGCGATCATCGCCGCGGCCGGCGAGATCGCCGACGGCCTGCACGACGACCAGTTCCCCATCGACGTGTTCCAAACCGGTTCGGGCACAAGCTCGAACATGAACACCAACGAGGTGATCGCGGGCATCGCCGCGCAGAACGGCGTAACGGTGCACCCCAACGACGACGTCAACATGTCGCAGTCGTCCAACGACACCTTCCCCACCGCGACGCACATCGCGGCCACCGAAGCCGCTGTGCGGCACCTGATCCCGGCGCTCGAGGTGCTGCACGAGGCGCTGGATTCCAAGGCGCACCAGTGGCGCACCGTGGTCAAGTCCGGCCGCACCCACCTGATGGACGCCGTGCCGGTGACGCTGGGCCAGGAGTTCGGCGGCTACGCCCGCCAGGTCGAGGCCGGCATCGAGCGGGTGAAGGCCACCCTGCCCCGGCTCGGCGAGCTGGCCATCGGCGGCACCGCGGTCGGCACCGGACTGAACGCACCCGACGATTTCGACGTGCGCGTGGTCGGTGTGCTGGCCGACCAGACCGGCCTGGCCGAATTGCGTGTCGCGGCAAACCATTTCGAGGCGCAGGCCGCGCGCGACGGCCTGGTCGAAGCGTCCGGGGCGCTGCGCACCATCGCGGTCTCACTGACCAAGATCGCCAACGACATCCGGTGGATGGGTTCCGGCCCGCTGACGGGTCTCGGCGAACTCCAGCTGCCGGACCTGCAGCCGGGCAGCTCGATCATGCCGGGCAAGGTCAACCCGGTGATCCCCGAGGCGGTCACGCAGGTCGCCGCGCAGGTGATCGGCAACGACGCGGCGGTGACGTGGGGCGGCGGCAACGGCGCGTTCGAGCTCAACGTCTACATCCCGATGATGGCCCGCAACGTGCTCGAGTCGTTCAAGATCCTGACGAACGTCTCCACGCTGTTCGCCGAGCGCTGCATCGACGGCCTGGTCGCCAACGAGGACCGGCTGCGCGAGCTGGCCGAGTCCTCGCCGTCGATCGTGACCCCGCTGAACTCCGCGATCGGCTACGAGGAGGCCGCCGCGGTCGCCAAACAGGCGCTCAAGGAGAAGAAGACGATCCGTCAGACCGTCATCGACCGGGGCCTGATCGGCGACAAGCTCTCGCTCGAGGAGTTGGACAAGCGCCTTGACGTCCTGGCGATGGCCAAGGTCAAGGAGGACCGGCGATGAGCGCTTGCGCGAAGAGCATCGCGCCGCGCTAGGTAACGCGACACGCCCCGACGAGGCGCCGCGCGATCGACGCGAGCAAACGTTGCGGAACGGCGTGGCACGAAGAATGGTCCCTGACGGCGCTGGGTTTCCTGGAGACGTCGCTCGGGAACTATGACGCCGCCCTGAACACCCTCCAACCGCTGATCTCCAGGTTTGCCGCGATGCCCGACACAGCCGAGATCTTCGCGGCGTCGTTTGTGCCCGATGCTGTGGAGGCACTGGTCGCGCTGGGCCGGGTGACCGAAGCCGAACCGCTCGCCGATGCGCTCGAGCGAAACGGGCAGCGGATGAACCGCGCCTGGATGTCGGCGGTCGGCGCCCGCTGCCGCGCCATGGTGTTCGCCGCCCAGGGTGATCTGGACGCGGCGGTCGCCGCCGCGCTGCGCGCGATGGTCCACCACGATCGACTGCCCATGCCGTTCGAGCGGGCGCGAACTCTTTTACGGCTGAGTCAATTTCAGCGTCGTCAGCGGGACCGGGCTGCGTTGGCGTCGTTGCGCGACGCGTTGTCGGTGTTCGAGGAACTCGGCATCCCGCTGTGGGCCGACCGTGCGCAGGCCCAACTGGCCGGTGCCGACGTCACGCCAGGCGCAGCAAGCGGGCTGACGGACACCGAGCTACGGGTCGCGGAACTGGTGGCTTCTGGGATGACGAACCGCGACGTGGCCGACATCCTCTTCGTCAGCGCCAAGACGGTGGAGGCCACGCTTGCGCGGGTCTATCGCAAGCTCGGGATCCGTTCGCGGGCGGAGCTGGCGCACACGATGGGTAGACCTGCCAGGTAGTGGGTATAACCCCGTTGCCGCTGGCTGGCCATGGCGGGTAAAACCGCGATAATTTGGTGAGAGCCACGGTTAGCTGGGATTCTCTCTTATATGTCGGGGGCTGCAATTTCGGAGACCGGCCCAAAGAGCCGTCCAATGGAGCGTCGGGCGGTCGATGACTTCCTGGCCGCGGCAGCCATCGAACCATCGGCGTTGCTGATCGAAGGCGAGCCGGGCATCGGCAAGACCACACTGTGGTTAGCCGCGGTCGAGCAGGCCAAGGCCCGGGGATTCCGCGTACTCATCGCACGCACCGCGGTCGCAGAATCGGTCCTCGCGTACACGGCGCTGGCCGACCTGCTTCGACGGCGTCGATGCCGTCGCATGGACCGACCTGCCCGCACCCCAGCTGCTCGCCGTTGACCAGGTGCTGTTGCGGGCGGACAACGACGCCACGACCGATCAGCGCGCCGTGGCGGCGGCATTCCTGTCGGTGGTCGAACGACTGGCCGACGACGGGCCGGTGCTGCTGGCGATCGATGATCTGCAATGGCTCGACCCGTCGAGCAGTCACGTTCTCGCATTCGCGGCTCGGCGGCTGACCGGGCCGGTCGGGATACTGGGCAGCGTCCGCACCGAGGTCGATGACGGCTCCGGTGTGGCCTGGCTACAGTTGCCACGGCCCGAGGCGGTCAACCGAATCCGATTGAGTCCGTTGAGTGTTCACGATCTGCACGCGGCGATCACCAGTCGGCTGCGGCGATCGTTCTCCCGCCCGACGATGGGTCGGATCCACGCGGTGTCCGGCGGAAACCCGTTCTACGCGATCGAATTGGCCCGGGCCATCGACGAACGTGCACCGGGCGGCGAGACGTCGCTTCCGCGCACGCTGACCGACGTCGTCCGCAACAGGATCGGCAGTCTCGACCCCGACGTGCACGAAGCACTGCTCGCAGCGTCCTGCATGGGTGCACCGACCGTCGAGCTGGTGTCGAGCGCGACGATCAGCGACGACGACCGGCTGGTCGAGCTTCTCGAAATCGCCGAGAGCAAGGGCATCATCGCGATCGACGGCAACCGGATCTACTTCGCGCATCCCCTGCTGGCGCGGGGCGTCTACTCCCAAGCCACCCCGAGCCGGCGACGGGCGATGCACCGCCGGCTCGCCGAATTCGTCGACGAGCCAGAGCTGCGGGCCAGACATCTCGCATTGGCGGCGACCAGCGGCGACCATGTCACGCTTCGGGCGCTCGACACCGCGGCGGACTCGGCGCGGATGCGCGGGGCGCCCGCGGCCGCGGCCGAACTGATGGACCTGGCGATCGGCCTCGGTGGCGACACGCCCCAGCGTCGGATGATCTCCGCGTTGCATCACTTCGACGCGGGTGATCAGGAACGGGCGGAGGCCGTGCTCGAGGAGGCCGATCGACGGGCTACCGCCGGGCAATCTGCGAGCAGAGGCGTTGAGCCGGCTGGCGGTCGTGCGACTCTACGGAGAGGGCTTCCTTCAGACGACGCGTGTGCTGCAGCAGGCGCTGCGCGATGCGGAAGCCGACGACCCGCTGCGGGTCCAGATATCGATCACGCTGGCGTACTGCCTCCTTCACTCGAACGCGGTCGAGGAGAGCCTGCGGACAGCCGAGCTGGCCGTGTCCGACGCCGAGCGGCTGGGCCAGCCGCATCTGCTGAGCATGGCGCTCGGCATGCGCGTCACGTTGCAATTCCTGTCCGGAGGAGGTCTCGACGACGTAAGCCTTTCTCGCGCCGTCGAATTGGAGGATCCGAAGGCTTTCACACCGTTGGTGTTCCGGCCCAGCGTGCAGCACGCCCTGCTGATGGAGTGGACCGGCGAGCTGGATCGTGCGCGTGAGACCCTCGACGCGATCCGGCTGCGCTGCATAGAGAACGGCGAAGAGGGCGAATACGTGTTCCTCGCGCAGCACGTGGTGATGAGTTCGGTCTGGCGGGGCGACTTCGTGAAGGCGGAGCTGGTCGCCGAGGACGCCATGGAACGAGCCCGCCAACTCGGGGGCAACACGCCACTGTTTCTGGCGAACAGCCTGCGTGCACTGGTCGCCGTGTACGCCGGGCAGGAGGCCGAGGCACGCCGCGCGGTAGCGGACGCACTCGAGATCGGCAGGCGCACAGGGACTTTCCGGCTTGCTGAACGGGTGCTTGCGGCACTCGCATTCCTGGAGGTGTCGCTGGGCAACTACGAGGCGGCGGTCACGACGTTGCGCCCCGTGCTGTCCAGCTTCGATCCTGAGTCGACGCCGACCGAGTTGCCGAGCGCGGGCTTTCTTCCCGACGCCATCGAGGCCCTTGTGCAGCTGGGCCGCCACGCGGAGGCCGAGCCGCTGATCGACCGCGCTCGAGCGCAACGGCCGCAAGCTCGGCCGCGCCTGGATGTGTGCGGTCGGCGCGCGTTGCCGAGCCATGCTGCTGGCGGCCCAGGGAGACCTCGATGGCGCCCTCGAAGCCGCACGGGCGGCGATGACCGCGCACGAGGGCCTGCCGATGCCGTTCGAGCGGGCGCGCACGCTGCTGCTGTTGGGCCAGCTCGAGCGTCGACAACGCAAGAAGGAGTCGGCATCGGCCAGCCTGCAGGAGGCGCTCGGCATCTTCGAGCGGCTGCAACATCCCGCTGTGGGCCGACCGGGCCCGCGCCGAACTGGTCCGCGCGAACGTCGGGCCACGGCAAAGCGGACAGCTCACGCCGTCCGAGCAGCGGGTCGCCGAACTCGCCGCGTCGGGTATGAAGAACCGCGACGTCGCGACCGCGCTGTTCATCAGCCCCAAGACGGTCGAGGCGAACCTGGCCCGGATCTACCGCAAGCTCGGCATCAAGTCGAGGGCCGAGCTCGGCCGCCACATCGGACGGACCTAGACGGGTCAGTATGTAGGGAAACACCCGATTCCTCTCCGCGGTTTTCACGAATTAGCGTCGAGTCGCCCGGATTGAATCACGCCGTCCACAGGAGGATCAGGTGCTCGTCGAGCAAGCCCCCGCGACAGGAATCTCCCAGACCGTCCACAGCCCCGCTCTGGTCACGACGGCCACCAGCCAGCCCGCCCTGCGCACCGGATTCGCGGTGCTGGGATTGGTGTCGCTGCTCGACCTGCCCAAGGCGGAGCGGGCCGACCGGATGGTTGCACTGGGTGGCGCGGCGGCCGCTGGCTGGTTCCTGGTCCGGGCGCCGCCGCCGCTAGGCGCCGTTGTTCGGGCCGCCCGAGTTCTGGTCCGGGATGTCGGTGATCGGCAGGTTCGGCATCGGTGCGGGCGACGGCGTGGCAGGCAGCGCGGGGATCTCGCCGGCCGGAATGTCCTGAATGTCGTTGGCGGGCGGGCCGTTATCGCGGCCGCCGTAGCTACTGCCCGGCGCCCGCGGACCGAGTAGCTGGCTCACCGTCACCAGGTGGTAGCCGTTGGCCTTCAGCACCGGAAGGAACTGGTACACCAGATCGACTGTGCTGGAGTAGGTGTCGTGGAACAGCACCACCGAGCCCGGCTTGATCTGCGTCTTGAGCATGTAGGTGGTCGCCGCGGTGTTGGAGTCGTTGATCCAGTCGAAAGGTATGACGTCCCAATTGATGTCGGCCAGGCCCTGCCGTTTGGCCTCCGCCAGCACCTGGTCGTTGATCAGCCCGCCCGCCGTACGAACCAGATTCGGGCGCTGACCCGTCGCCGCCTCGATGGCGTCGCTCGGCCTTGCTGAACTGCGCCGCGATGTCCTCCGGCGGGATGGTCGTCATGTTGGGGTGTTCCCACGTGTGGCTGCCGATCTCCATGCCCGCGTCGGCGATGCGCTTGGCGCCTGCGGGGTTGGCCGCGACCTTGTTGCCGATCAAGAAGAACGTCGCCTTCGCGTCGTTGTCGTCGAGGATCTGCAGCAGCCGGTCGGTGTACGGGCTCGGCCCGTCGTCGAACGTCAGCGCCACACACTTGACCTGTGCGCAGTCGACGGCGTCGGCCTCGGCCCGCCGGATGTGGCCGGTGAGCAGCGCCGACGATCGACCACGATGACGGCGGCGACGACGCCGAAGACCGTCAGGCCGTACTGCCAGGCCTGGCTGTCGGGTCGCTTCGCGCACCCTGGCAGCCTACCGACCGGCGATTTGCGCGAGGCCGCTACTCGACGCCGATCGCCGACCTCAGACGACTTGATGAACACCGTCGCGGGCTTGCCGACCTCCAGCCCCAGGTCCTCTGCGGCGTCCTTGGTGATCGACGCGGTGACGATCTGGTCGCCGCCGTCGAGCCGCACCTTGATGATCGCGGTGACGGCGCCGATGTCCACGCCGGTGATGGTCCCGCGTGAGCTGGTTTCGAATCGACAGTCGCATTCGTGCAGCATAGGCCTTATCAGGGCAGGGCGCCGGGGCTGAACTCCTCCAGCATTTCGGTGACCAGCGCCGCGATCGGCGACCGCTCGCTGCGCAGCAGCGTGATGTGGGCGAACAGCGGGTGGCCCTTGAGCTTCTCGATGACCGCGGCCACGCCGTCGTGGCGACCCACCCGCAGGTTGTCGCGCTGGGCGACGTCGTGGGTGAGCACCACCCGCGATCCCGGCCCCGAGCCGCGACAGCACCGTCAGCAGCACGTTGCGTTCCAGCGACTGCGCCTCGTCGACGATGACGAACGAGTCGTGCAGCGAGCGGCCGCGAATGTGGGTCAGCGGCAACACCTCGAGCATGCCGCGCGACAGCACCTCCTCGAGCACCGCGGGGCTGGCCAGCCCCTCGAGCGTGTCGAAGACCGCCTGCGCCCAGGGGCCCATCTTCTCGCTCTCGCTGCCGGGCAGGTAGCCGAGGTCCTGCCCGCCGACCGCGTACAGCGGCCGGAACACCACGACCTTGCGGTGGGTGCGGCGCTCCAGCACGGCTTCCAGGCCTGCGCACAGCGCCAGCGCGGACTTGCCGGTGCCCGCCTTGCCGCCGAGCGAGACGATGCCGACGGACTCGTCGAGCAGCAGGTCCAGCGCGACGCGCTGTTCGGCGGAGCGTCCGCGCAGCCCGAACACCTCGCGGTCGCCGCGAACCAGTTGCACCCTCTTCTCCGGGTTGACCCGGCCCAGCGCATGCGAGCTGCCGCCGAGCAGCCGAATTCCGGTGTGGCACGGCAGATTACGGGCCGCCTCCAGGTCGATCTCGCCGTCGGCGAACAGCGAGTCGATCTCGTCGGCGGCCACCTCGATCTCGTCCATGCCCGTCCAGCCGGACGTGACGACGTCCTGGGCGTGATACTCGTCGGCGGACAAACCGACCGCGCCGGCCTTCACGCGCAGCGGAATGTCCTTGCTGACCAACGTGACGTTGCTTGCCCTCCGCGGCGAGGTTGGCCGCGCAGGTCAGGATGCGGGCATCGTTGCTATCGGTGCGGAACCCCGCGGGCAGCACCGTCGGATCGCTGTGGTTGAGCTCGACGTGCAGCGTGCCGCCTTGCGTCCCAACGGGAATCGGCTGATCGAGCCGCCCGTGTTCGAGGCGCAGATCGTCGAACATCCGCAGTGCCTGCCGTGCGAACCAGCCAAGCTCATGGTGATGCCGCTTGGCTTCCAGTTCGCTGATGACCACCAGCGGGACCACGACTTCGTGCTCGGCAAACCGCGTGCACGCCCAGGGATCGGACAGCAGCACGGAGGTGTCGAGCACATAGGTCCGCAAGGGCGAATCAGTCACGTAGCGCTCCTCGAGCCCGCGCGGCCCCGCACGAACATTTCGGCGGACGCTGCGGCACTAGGACCGGGGCCGGTCCTCTCGTGATCGAAACGATCGGTACCGCCCGGATAGCAGAGCATGTCGCTAGCCATCGAAAACGACGCTACTCTCGCCGCGCGCATAAGCGCCGTGCAGGCGCGCCGTGAGCTAACTGGTTAGCGCTGAGTGAACTGCTTGAGTTCGGGCTCGTCGGCCAGACCCCACGCGGTGATGCGGTCGGCGATGACCTGGCGCAGCTGCTCGGGTCCGAAGATGCCGGCGTCGGCCACGTGCTGGCACCTTGTCCGCGTACGCGTCGATGTCGCCGCCCACCACGTCGAGTTCGGCGGCGCGGCGGGCGATGGCGGCGATGGTCTCGTCGCGGTTGGAGGACAGCAAGTGCGCGACGAGGTTGGCGAAGAACTCCTCGTGCCGCTCCTCGTCCTTGGCGATGCGGCCGATCAGGCCCTTGAGCACCGGCTCGGTGATCTGCGCTTCGAGATTGCGGCAGAACACGGCATGCTCGCGCTCGAAGAAGGCCATGAACACCAGCCGCTCGATCTGGCTGTAGGTGTCGGCGCGGTAGCCCTTCATCACGTGCTCGACGCGCACATCCTCGTTGGCCGCCGGATCGATCTCGCGGGTGACGACGAGGTAGTTGCGCAACGCGATCGCGTGCAGGTGCTCCTCGGCGGTCCACCGGCCGATCCAGCGGCCCCACTTCTCCTCGAGGATGAAGCTGAAGACGAACTCGCGGTGATAGCCGGCGAGGTTGTCCTTGGTGATCAGCAGGATCTCGAGCGCATCGGTGACGGTCTTGGGCAGCGTCACCTCAGACGGCTCCCAGTCGCGACCGCCGAGGAAGGCGAAGTTCTCGCCCTGCTCGAACGGCACGTAGTCGTGCGCGTACCAGAGGTCTTCGGAGTCGAGTGTCGACGCAGCTCCTGCTGCACGACCGGCTCGAGCTCGCGGATCAGCGCATTCGGTACAGGTTTCTGTGCCATAAAAGTAACTGTAACCCGAGTTCACATGTTTTTAAAATGGGCCGACGCGTGGTCTACAGCGTCAGGCCCGGGTAGAGCGGGTTGGCGGCCAGCAGCTCGGCGGCGGCCGCGTGCACGCGATCGGCGGTGCCGTCGGCCAGCGTGTACTTGGCCTTCGACGTGCCCTCGGCTGCGACGTGTTGGTGCAGCACGTCGACGACGAGTTCCGCGACGCGGTCGAACTCGGCGGCGCCGAACCCGCGGGTGGTCAGCGCCGGCGTGCCGAACCGGATGCCGCTGGAGTACCAGGCGCCGTTCGGGTCGGCCGGGATCGAGTTGCGGTTGGTGACGACGCCGGAATCCAGCAGCGCCGACTCGGCCTGGCGTCCGGTCAGACCGAACGACTGGACGTCGAGCAGCACGATGTGGTTGTCGGTGCCGCCGGTGACCAGGCGCGCGCCCCGCTTGAGGAAGCCCTCGGCGAGTGCCTTGGCGTTGTCGGCGACCCGCTGTGCGTACGCCTGGAACGACGGCTGGCGCGCCTCGGCGAGCGCGACCGCTTTGGCGGCCATGACGTGAGACAGCGGCCCGCCCAACACCATTGGGCAGCCCTTGTCGACGGCGTCGGAGTACTCGGCGGTTGCCAGCACCAGCCCGCCGCGCGGGCCGCGCAGCGACTTGTGCGTCGTGGTCGTGGTGACGTGAGCGTGCGGCACCGGGTCCTCGTCGCCGGTGAACACCTTGCCCGCGACCAGCCCGGCGAAGTGGGCCATGTCGACCATCAGGGTGGCGCCCACCTCGTCGGCGATCTCGCGCATCTTGGCGAAATTGACCCGGCGCGGGTAGGCCGAGTAGCCGCCGACCAGGACCAGCGGCTTGAATTCGCGCGCCGCCGCGGCCAGCGCGTCGTAGTCGAGAAGCCCGGTTTCCGGGTCGGTGCCGTAGCTGCGCTGGTAAAACATCTTGCCGGAGATGTTGGGCCGGAAGCCGTGGGTGAGGTGGCCGCCCGCGTCCAGCGACATGCCCATCAGCCGCTGGTTGCCCAGCTTGCCGCGCAGCGTCTCCCAGTCCGCCTCGGACAGGTCGTTGACGTTCTTGACACCCGCCTCGGCCAAGCCCGGGCGCCTCGACCCGGGTGGCCAGGATGGCCCAGTACGCAACGAGGTTGGCGTCGATGCCCGAATGCGGCTGGGCGTAGGCGTACGGCGCGCCGAACAGCTCACGGGCGTGCTCGGCGGCGACGGTCTCGACGGTGTCGACGTTCTGGCAACCGGCATAGAAGCGGTGCCCGATCGTGCCTTCGGCGTACTTGTCTGACAGCCAGGTGCCCATGGTCAGCAGCACGGCAGGCGAGGCGTAGTTCTCGCTGGCGATCAACTTGAGCGAATCCCGTTGGTCGGCAAGCTCTTTGCGCGTGGCGGCGGCGATACGGGGCTCTACCGACTCGATGATCTGCAGGATCGTCGCGGTAGGCGGCGCTGGCGGTGTCGGCGTACTCGGCTCCAGGGGCTGACGGCGGTCGACGGTCGAGTCTGCAGTCATGTGTATCAGCCTAATCGGACCCGCTGACGGCTAAGGCGCAGGCATCCCGGCGAGCCAAACCTCATCGGCAACAGGATTCTCATTGTGCTCAACAGCCCCTGGCAAAGGCGGTCAGGCCGCCCGCAACGACGACGGGATCAGCGGCTCGTCGAGCAGGCGGCCGAACCGCTCGGTGAGGGAGACCCCGTCGGGCCGGGCGTCCAGCCAGCCCCGCAGCAGCCGGTAACCCTCGACGTAGGTGCTGGTGTAGGCCCGCCACAGCGGCGACGACAGAAACCGCAGCATCTGCCGGGCGCGCTCGTCGTTGACCAGAAGCCAGCGCTTGAGGAACTCGACGACCTCGTCGACGTCGCGGTGCTCGTCGTGCAGCATCAGCGCGGCGTCCTGGCGGACGTCGGCCAGGGCCGCCGACGCCTCCGACACCGCCTCGCGCGCGGTCGCCGTCGAAGGCCAGGCCCAGATCGGCGTAGATCTCGGCCGCCCAGCCGCCCCAGTTCGGGCCGATCGCGGCGTACAGGGCCAGGTCGGCCAGGCCCTCGGCCATCAGGCACTGCGGGGTGTTCACCAGGAACAGCGTCTGCTCGGCCTGGCCCTTGCCCTCGACCAGCCCGGCCTCCTTGCGGCAGTGCTCGGTGTGGTGGCCGGGGTAGGACTCGTGTGCCACCAGCCGGGGCAGGCTGGACATCTGCTGTTTGAGGTCGGCGTTGACGGCGACGGTCGAGGTGTAGTTGCCGAGGTAGTAGTTGAACCCCGACCACGGCTTGTCGGTGACCACCTCGTAGGTGATGGTCTCGGTGTCGGGCAGCGGGTAGTCGGCGCGCACCCGGTCGCGCAGCGCGCTGGAGAACGCGTGAATGCACTCCTCCAGGCGGTTCGGGCGGAACCTCCTCGCCCGCCCGGTAGGCTGATCATCCGCTCGGCCAGCGGGCCGCTGCCGCCGAGCGCCTCGTCGAGCTTGGCGTGCGCCTGCCGGTACTGCTCGGGGTCGCCCTTGGTGATGTGCACGTCGAAATAGGCCTCGACCTCGTCGACGAAGCCGACATCCTGGCCCGCGAACTTGCGGCCGGCACACGCGAGGGCGCGCAGGTGAGCGCCGATGAAGTCGGCGCGAGCGGGCTCCAGATCGCTGGCGCGGCAGCTCGGCCAGCAGGCGCTCGGCCTGGCGGGCCAGGTCGGCCGGCTCCGGCGGCGGCTCGTTGTCGACGAGCGCGACGCAGTTCGGGGTCACCGGTGAAGGAGTCGACGTAGCCCTCCTCGACCCGGTCGAAGCGCAAGCCGAGTAGCAGATATTCACGGATCAAGGTGGCGGCGTTCATGCCCTCAACGCTAACTGCAAGACTTAGCCCATGCCGCGGCTGAGCGAGCCGAGCCCCTACGTGGAGTTCGACCGAACCGAGTGGCGCGGGCTGCGCATGTCGACCCCGCTGAAGCTGAGCGAGGACGAGGTGCTGCGGCTGCGGGGTCTCGGCGAGAAGCTCGACCTGCTCGAGGTCGAAGAGGTCTACCTTCCGCTGGCCCGGTTGATCCATCTGCAGGTCGCGGCGCGGCAAGCGCTGTTCGCGACCACCGCGCAGTTCCTCGGCGAGCCGCAGCAGAATCCCGACCGGCCGGTGCCGTTCATCATCGGAGTGGCGGGCAGCGTCGCCGTCGGCAAGTCGACCACAGCCCGTGTGCTGCAAGCGCTTTTGGCCCGCTGGGAACATCACCCCCGCGTCGACCTGGTCACCACCGACGGGTTCCTCTATCCCAACGCCGAGCTTTCGCGACGAAACCTGATGCATCGCAAGGGTTTTCCTGAGAGCTACGACCGTCGCGCGTTGATGCGGTTCGTCACTGCGGTCAAATCCGGCACCGAAGTGACGTGCGCACCGGTCTATTCGCACCTGCTCTACGACATCGTCGCCGGCGAGAAGCAGATGGTCCGCCATCCGGACATCCTCATCCTCGAGGGACTCAACGTGCTGCAGACCGGTCCGGCGCTGATGGTCTCCGACCTGTTCGACTTCTCGGTCTACGTCGACGCCCGGATCGAGGACATCGAGTACTGGTACATCTCCCGGTTCCTGTCCATGCGCGAAGGCGCGTTCGCCGATCCGGCTTCGCACTTCCACCACTACTCGACGCTGACCGACGACCAGGCGGTGTTCGCCGCCCGCGACATCTGGCATTCGATCAACCGCCCCAACCTGATCGAGAACATCCTGCCGACCAGGCCGACGGGCGACGCTGGTGCTGCGCAAGGACGCCGACCACTCCATCAACCGGCTGCGGCTGCGCAAGCTGTAGCGCTGGGCTCAGCGCTTGATGCGGCGCACGCCTTGGTACTGAAGCTCGGCCATGACCAGGGTGTAGACGCCGACGGCCAGCGTCGACACCACACCGACGGTGGTCAGCGGGAAGACACCCGCGAGCACGAAGACCACGCTCGCGACCGTGTAGACCGCATTGCCGATGGCCAGCGCCATGCCTGGGCGGCGCACGGACGGCTGGGCGGCGAGCCAGAAGACACCGACCGCGAAGACGACGAACAGCGCACCCGACGGTGTATTCGAAAGCAACCGGCGTGCCGGATATCTCGGCCACCCAGCCGGCAAGCGCAATACCGGCGATGCCCATGAGTCCACTGCAGGTCGCGTCGGCGCGCATGGCGAAACGCAGCAACGAGTCCGTCGACTCGTTCAATCGTGTGGTGATGGCGGTCATCAATCTTCCTCTCTTGTTGGGGTGATGGACCGTTCCGGGGCCGACGCCGCAACCTCTTACGACGGCGACCCCGGACCAGCCATGAGGGGGTCACACCAGACGGCGCACCCCGAGGTACTGGGCGTAGGCGAAGGCCAACGTGAGGGTCGTGAACGCGATCGTGGCGACGACGCCGAGTTCGGTCAGCGGCAGCCACCCCGCGACGAGCACCACGGCGACGAGGACCGCGAACGCGATGTTGCCGGCCAGCACGCCGACACCGACGCGGCGCACGTCGGGCAGTCCCGCGGCCGACGTACAGCGCCGCGCCGTAAGCGACGAGCGCCGCGCCCGCGATCCATTCGGAAGTGGCCGACAGGCCGGACAGCTGCTGACAGCGGGTCGGCGGCCATGGCGATGAGCAGACCGAGACCGGCGCACAGCGTGGCGTCGGCGCGGAGCGCAAAGCGCAACAGTGAACCGCCCGTAGCCGCACCGGCGGCGACATCGGATGGAGTGTCCCGGACGGGCCGGGTGGTGATTGCGGTCATGGCACCGATGTTGCGCAGGAGCCACTGCCAGATCGACGCCGGACGCTGCCAGCTACTGCCAACCGCAGGTCAGCGGGGCTGAAACGTAGTCCTTGTCGCGGCCGACCAGATTGCCGCGCAGATCGGCGGCGATCAGCCGTGCGGCGGCGTTCTGCCAGTTGTGCAGCGACCGCTGCGGCACCTCCGTGACGAACCACTGCCAGGCCTGGCGGGCGACGGGGTCCAGCCCTGCCGCGGTCGCGTTCTGGGCGTAGGCCCGCACGCCGACGACGTATGGGAAGTACAACGAGTTGTAGTAGCGCCACTGCTCGGTGGTGCCGAACTCGCCGCCGTCGCGGGGCTTGAGGCGGGCGATGCGATCGGCCAGCAGCGCCTTGAGCTCGTTGGCGCGTTCCAGCGGCTGGTCGGGCGCCCCGCGAGCGGCCAGCCGTTCGTCGATCATCGGCAGCGCGGTCAGCGGGCTGGCGACGAGCTTGGACAGATCCGCGTAGTGGCCGAGCGCGCGACGGGTGAGGCGCGCGAAGGTCTCGTCGTCGACATGGCCGAGCGGGTTGGCCGACCGCAGCGGCAGCGCAGCCTCGGTACGGCGCAGTGTCGCGCGGTCGGCGCGCAGTGCCGGCGAGCGGGAGAACGCGAGACGGTCGAGAACGCCGGCAAGCGGATCGGCCAGCACGTTGATCGAAATCGCGATCGCGATGCTGGTGAACAGCAGCACGGTCAGCGCGGTCTGCTGCCCCGTCATCGCCATGCCGATCAACGCCTGCCCGCCGAACAGCACCACCACGACGCCGGTCGCGACGAATGATCGCAGCATGTCGGCACGCAACGCCTGGCCCTCGTCGAACGCATCCCACATCGCGACCGCGACGCCGAGCAGTACGACGTCGAATCCCGGTGCCCGCCAAGCGCCAGCCAGCTGGGCACCAGTCCGAGCGGGATGACCAGGATGGCGTTGCCGAGCGCGAAGAACAGTGTGGCGACGACGACGTAGCCCACCACCGGCCGCGGCTGCCACGGACCGAACACCGCCCACAGCATCGCGCCGAGTCGACGAGAGCGAGATCACGGCGAACATCACCCAGTGGCCCATCCGCAACGGGCCGTCGACGTTGCCCGCCATCGCCGCGCCGATGAACGCCAGCGCGGCCACCCCGGCGATGAGGCAGATCTCGCCTGCCCTACTGCGCAACGTGTCGTGTGGGCGAGACAGCTCGAGCAGGACCGCGAACCAGGCGATGCCGGGCACCGCGACCAGATAGATCTCGATGCTGCTGAGCGCATGCAGACCGCTGACGACCCGCACGGCGTCGAGCGCCACCACCGCCGCGAAGCTCGTCAGGCCGATCGCGGCCAGCACCAGGACCGGTTTACGCGGATCACGGGCCAGCAGATACAGGCCCAACCACCAGCTGAGCGAGAAGACCAACGCCGACAGCGCCGCCATGGTTCAAGTGTGGCATGACCGGAATCCTCAGCGGCCGTAGCGGCGGTGACGCGCGGTGTAATCACGCAGCGCGCGCAGGAAATCGACCCGCCGGAACTCCGGCCAGTAGGCCTCCGTGAACCACATCTCCGAGTAGGCGCTCTGCCACAGCAGGAAGCCGGATAGCCGCTGCTCCCCCGACGTGCGGATGACCAGATCGGGGTCCGGCTGACCCGAGGTGTAGAGGTTCTCCGAGATCGCCTCGGCGGTGACGGCCTCGATCAGCTGGTCGCCGCTCGCGCCGTTGGCCAGTTCCTTGCCCAGCAGCCCGCGCACGGCGTCGACGATCTCCTGGCGCCCGCCGTAGCCGACGGCGAGGTTGACGTGGAACACCCCGGCAGCCGCTTCCGACTGCGTCGACTCGACGGCGTCGCGCAGCCGCCGGGCCGGCTCCTCGCCGATCAGCTCGAGATCGCCGACGGTGCGCACGCTCCAGCGGTTGGCCGGCGCGCAGATCTCCTCGACGACGTCGGTGATGATCTCGATGAGCGACGACAGTTCCTCGTGGTCGCGCTGCAGGTTCTCGGTGGACAGCAGATAGACCGTCGCCATCTCGATGCCGGCCTCCTGGCACCAGCGCAGCATCTCGGCGATCTTGCGGGCGCCCATCCGGTAGCCGTAACTGACGTCGTCGTGACCGACCTCACGTGCCCACCGCCGGTTACCGTCGCACAGCACCGCGATGTGGCGGGGCAGGTCGGATTTCGACGCCGCAAGCCCCTGGCGCAGGCGCATCTCGTAGACCCGGTAGATCGGTTCCTTGAGCCGCGCGGGAATGATCGCCACAAGGATTCAGACTACTGTGGCCGTCGAGAAGCCCCATGCCATTGGCGGAGGTGAAATGGCACAAACCGACACGGCCGACGAAGCCCAACAGCAGCAGCCGCTCGCATACGCCGAAGACTTCCCCGAAGCCGTCGTCGACGGCGTCGAGAAGTTCCTCGGCAAGCCGAGGCTGCGCGGCTGGATCCATGTCTACGCCGCCGTCATCGCGTTCATCGCGGGCGCCGCATTGGTATCGGTGTCGTGGTCGCTGGAGTCCACCCGCGCCGGGCTGGCCACGCTGCTCTACACCTTCACGATCGTCGCGATGTTCGCGGTCAGCGGCACCTACCACCGGGTGAACTGGAAGTCGCGCGACCGCTCGCAAGTGGATGAAGCGGGCCGACCACTCGATGATCTTCATCTTCATCGCGGGCAGCTACACGCCGTTCGCCCTGCTGGCTCTCCCGGAGCGCAGCGGATGGATGCTGTTCTGGATCGTCTGGGCCGGGGCGATCGCAGGCGTTTTTCTCAAGATGTTCTGGCCGTCGGCGCCGCGCTGGGTCGGCGTGCCGCTCTATCTGCTGCTGGGCTGGGTCGCGGCGTGGTTCGTCGGCCCGATCATGGAGGGCGCGGGCGTCGCGGCGCTGGTGCTGCTGATCGTCGGCGGCGCGCTGTACAGCATCGGCGGCGTGCTCTACGGCCTCAAGTGGCCGAATCCGTGGCCGACGACGTTCGGCCACCACGAGTTCTTCCACGCCTGCACGGCGGTGGCCGCGATCTGCCACTACATCGCGATGTGGTTCGCCGTCTTCTAGAGCTGGCGTGACGTTCTCCGGGCCCCAGTAGGCCTTCATCGACGCGATCTTGCCCTCGTCGTTGAATGTCATGACGCTGATGATCTCGATGCGCATGCGGCCCTCGCCGAGATCGATGATGAGCGCCCAGAAGAACGCCACCTCGTGGCCGAGCGCCCGCAGCGTGACGAGTTCGGCCTCGGCCCCGTGGTCGGGAGGCTGCTGTAGAAGCCGCGGATCGCCTCGCGGCCGATGTGCACCTCACCACCGACCGGATCCTCGACGGTGGCGTCGTCGGCGTAGAGCGCGGCGACGTCGTCGGCCTTGCCCTGCGCGGCCAGTTCGAGGTAGCGGTTGACGGTCGTGGCGTTGTCTTCCGGGGTGGACATGCGCCGAACGCTACACGGACACACCGAGGGCGGCGGCGAGTTCCCCGGCGGTGGTGACCGGCAGGTCGCACACCCTGCCGCGGCAGACGTAGGCCGCGTCGGCACCGTTCACCCGGTCGCGATCGATCAGCAGTTCCGACGAGTTGACTGGCCCGCCCACCACGACCGCCCCGCCCGGCGCCAGCGTGCGCGCCGCACTGAGCAGCTCCGAATCTGCGCCGGATCGCAGGCCACGGCGATCTGGATCGGTCCGCGCACCGCGGCTTCCGCGACCGCCAGCCAGTGCCCGCCCGAGCGCGGAAGACGCGCCAGGACGGGAGTCGAGCTTGCCAGCGTGGCGTCGGCGGCCGCGGCGTATCGACCGGCACGGTCGGCCGGAACCAGGTGCCCGCGGCCAGCAGTGCCTCGGCGATCAGCGACGCACCCGACGGCGTCGCGCCGTCGAGCGGATCGGCGGGCCGGACCATCAGCGCCTCGGCGTCGTCGGCGGTGTCGAACCAGCGGCCCTCACGCTCCGGGTCGGCGAAATGATCGCAGCGCGACGTCCAGCAGCGACGTCGCGGCATCCAGCCAGGACGCCTCGCCGGTCATCTGATGCAGCGTCAGCAGCCCGGTCGCCAGCGCGGCGTAGTCCTCCAGGATGGCCGCGCTGTCGCCGACCCGACCGCCGAGGCTGGCCCGCCGCAACCGGCCGTCGACGACATGCAGGTCAACGATCGCGCGCGCGCATTGCGTTGCGGCGTCGAGAAATTCGGGGCGGCCCAGGGCCACGCTGGCCTCGGCGAGCGCCGTGATCGCCAGCCCGTTCCACGCCGTGACCACCTTGTCGTCGCGTCCGGGCTGCGGGCGGGTGACGCCGGGCGGCCAGCAGCGCGGTGCGCACCCGGTCGAACCGCGCCGAGATCGTCGGGATCCGCCGGGAGCTGCAGCACCGAGCTGCCGTGCTCGAATGTGCCCGCCTCGGTGACATCGAAAAGCGTCTGCCGCCCAACGTCCGTCGTCGTCACCCAGCACCGTCGCGCAGCTCGGCGGGTGTCCAGACGTAGGTCAGCCCCTCGTGGCCGTCGGCGTCGGCGTCCAGCGAGGACGTGAACATGCCGTCGGCACCCAGCTCGTCGATCATGAACCGCGCCGTCTCGTCGGCCACCTTGCGCGCCAACGGGTTTCCCGTACGCCGCGCCCAATGTGCGTACACGCGCAGCAGCAGGGCGTTGTCGTAGAGCATCTTCTCGAAGTGCGGCACCACCCACGACGCGTCGACGCTGTAGCGGGCGAAGCCGCCGGCCGAGCTGGTCGTAGATGCCGCCGCGGGCCATCGCCGTGCAGGTGCGCTCGACCGCCTCGACGGGCAGCGATGTCGCCGGTGCGTTCGTGGCTGCGCAGCAGCGCTTCCAGCAAGGCCGACGGCGGGAACTTCGGCGCGCCAGCCGATTGTGAAGAATCCGCCGCGCTCGACGTCCTCGTCGCCGAGCACAGCGGCGACGGCGTGGTCGCACAGCGCGGGCTGAATCGGCGGCCCGCCGCCGGGCAGGCCGGACGCCATCGACCGCAGTTCGCCGGCGATTCGGTCGGAGGCCTCCTCCACCTCGCCGCGCCGGGTCCGCCACGTCTCGGAGACCGCGGCCAGCAGCTGCAGGAAGTTGGGCTTCGGGTAGTAGGTGCCGCAGAAGAACGGCCGGCCGTCCGGAGTGAGGAAGCAGGTCATCGGCCAGCCGCCCTGCCCGGTCAGCGCCACGGTGGCGTTCATGTAGACCGCGTCGAGGTCGGGCCGCTCCTCGCGGTCGACCTTGATGCAGACGAACCCGTCGTTCATCACCGCGGCGACCTGGTCGTCCTCGAACGACTCGTGGGCCATCACGTGACACCAGTGGCAGGCCGCGTAGCCGATCGACAGCAGGATCGGCACGTCCCGCGATGCCGCCTCGGCCAGCGCCTCGGGTGTCCACTGCCGCCAGTGCACCGGGTTGTCGGCGTGCTGGCGCAGGTACGGGCTGGTGGCTCGCCGACAGCGTGTTAGCCGTCGGGCTCATGCTTCGTCCCATCGGCAGGCAGGCCGGGGTCGACGGCGCCGCCGCTCGTCCGGCGTCGTGGTCTGCGTCGGGACTCTCGTGGTCGAACGACTCCGGCAGCTTGCGCAGGTGCCGGTTCATCGACCAGACCAGCACGAACGGTGCCGATCAACAACAGCACGACGATCAGCAGCCCGAACGGGCTGGCCTTGCCGAAGTCCGGACCCGTGTCGCGCGGGGCTCCTGGGCCAGCAAGCCGACGGCGACGGCGAGGAGTGCCGGTCACTCGTCGTCTCGATCCCGGCGAACAGGTCGGTCTCGGGCAGAGATCACCGGCACCCGCGAGCGCGCCAGTTCGTATTCCTCGGTCGGCCACAGCCGTTGCTGCCACTCGATCGGCGCACGGAAGAAGTCGCCGTTGGGGTCGATCTGCGTGGCGTGGGCGCGCAGCGCGTCGTCACGCTGCGCGAAATACTTCGAGCACTCGATGCGGGTGGTCACCCGCTTGCGCGAACGGATCGTGTGTCGGCGATCCCAGTGCTGCAGCCACTTTTCGAACGGACCGACCTCGCCGTGCTTGGCGAACTCCTCCTGCAACAGCTGCATGCGCCTGCGCAGGAAGCCGTGGTTGTAGTACAGCTTGAGCACATCCCACGGCTCGCCCGCATCGGGAAACAGCAGATAGTCGCCGGCGGCTTCGTAGGCGGCCACCGACACCTCATGGGAGCGGATGTGGTCCGGATGCGGATAGCCGCCGTTCTCGTCGTAGGTGGTCAGCACGTGCGGCCGGAACTTGCGGATCACCCGCACCAGCGCCTCGGTGGGCTCCTCCAGCGGCACCAGGCCGAAGCAGCCGTCGGGCAGCGGCGGCAGCGGGTCGCCCTCGGGCAGGCCGGAGTCGACGAAGCCGAGCCAGTGATGCTCGACCCCGAGGATCTCGGCGGCCTTGGCCATCTCGTCGCGGCGGATCTCGGCCATCCGGCCGTGCACCTCGGGCAGGTCCATCGCCGGGTTGAGGATGTCGCCGCGCTCGCCGCCGGTCAGCGTCACCACCATCACCCGGACACCCTCGTCGGCGTAGCGGGCCGTCGTGGCCGCACCCTTGCTGGACTCGTCGTCCGGGTGGGCGTGCACCGCCATCAACCGCAGTTCACTCAACCTGGTTCCTCTTACCTGCTCGTCGGTGCCGGCCCACGGCCGGTGCTCGTCGAGACGTATCAACCATCTGGGTAGCCCTATAGTTCCAGTTCTGTAGAACTATCCGACCGACGGGCGTGCAAAACGACATGATCGAGCGTCCCGCCGCCCGCTATGGGCGCCAGCGGCTGACTGCGCCGCAACCGCCGCTGGATCGCCATCGGACTGGCGCGTGCTGACGCTGGCCGCCGGAATTGCGATCGCGGTGATCGCGTCGCAGCGGCTCGGCAGCGGCGACGTCAAGGGCGAGCTGGGCGGATATCGGCTGATCGACGACGAGACCGTCGAGGTGACGATCAGCGTCACCCGCGACGACCCGTCCCAGCCCGTGGTGTGCATCGTGCGGGCCCGGTCGCTCGACGGCAGCGAGACCGGCCGCCGCGAGGTGCTGGTACCGCCGTCGACGGCAGGCAACCGTGCAGGTGACCAGCGTCGTGAAGGCCAGCCGGACGCCCGTGGTCGGCGACGTCTACGGCTGCGGGACCGACGTCCCGCCCTACCTGGTGGCTCCTTAGAGCCACGTCCAGAGGCCAAAGCAACAAACGCCGCACAGCGAATACGATGAAAATCGGCTGTCTCGGCGGTGCTAGAATGTTGCGATACACGGTTCCCGCTGGGACCGTGTATTGCTGCTTTTAGTGCGCAGATTACGCACTCCCGATTGCGGCAATACACGCTAAAGCTCCCGGCGTACCGCACCAACGAGACTTCTTACGCGAAGAGCGCGAGAGCAACGACGACAGGAGGCGCGACGACATGACCGACACGCAGGTCACCTGGCTGACTCAAGAGGCATATGACCGCCTGAATGCCGAGCTCGATCAGCTGATCGCCAATCGACCGGTCATCGCCGCCGAGATCAACGACCGCCGCGAAGAGGGCGACCTGCGCGAGAACGGCGGCTATCACGCCGCCCGCGACGAGCAGGGCCAGCAGGAGGCCCGCATCCGCCAGCTGCAGGAGCTGCTGAACCAGGCCAAGGTCGGCGAGGCGCCCAAGCAGTCCGGCGTCGCGCTGCCCGGTTCGGTGGTGAAGGTCTATTACGACGGCGACAAGAACGACACCGAGACCTTCCTGATCGCCACCCGCCAGGAGGGCGTCAGCGACGGCAAGCTCGAGGTGTACTCGCCGAAGTCACCGCTGGGTGAGGCCCTGATCGACGCCAAGGTCGGCGAAACGCATACCTACACCGTGCCCAACGGCAAGACCGTCAAGGTCACGCTGGTCAGCGCCGAGCCCTACCACTCCTGACACGATCGGCCGGTCGCGGGCGATGCGCCGCGGCTAGTCCAGTCGCATTACAGTCCGCCTATGGCGCAGATCGCCGAGGACCTGTTCCTGCTGCTGCTGGACAATGCGTCCGCTCAGCCCGCACTGGAACGCCACGCGCCGCGAGCGCGTGCTGTCGGCCGCCGTACTGCTGGACCTGGCGCACGCCTGCCGAATCCGGCCCGCGATGGCCGGCGAGCCGGTCGAGCCCGGCAAGCTCGTCGCGCTGACCGTTCCCGGAGCGATCGATCCCGTCGCCGAGCCGGCATTCCAGCTGTTGCAACGACGGCCGCTGCGGCCGGCGACCGCCGTCAAGAGGCTGTCCAGGCACACCGAGAACGATGTGATCCACTACCTGGAGCAAACCGGTCAGATTCGGCGTATCCGATTGCAGTCCAAGCGATTCACTCATCCATACGCCTGGCCATTGACGAACCGCGACCGGGTGGGCAACGCCCGGGCGGCGCTGTTGGCGGCCCTGTTCGACCGCAGGCCACCCACCCCCTCGACGGCCGCGATCATCTCGCTGCTGCACGCCGTCGACGGACTCGGAGCGCTGCTCAGCCTCAACGATCGCGGCTGGCGATGGGTGCATGCCCGGGCCGGCGAAATCGCCAGCGGCAGTTGGGTTGACGAGTATCCGACCGCGCTGCCGGAAGTGAATCTGGCGGTCACCGCATCGGCGGTGCGGCCGGCGCTAGCGCTAGCGCCTGCTCCAGGTCGGCGAGCAGATCCGCCGAATCCTCGATGCCGACGGACAGGCGCACCAGATCGTCGGGCACCTCCAGCTGAGAGCCCGCCGTCGAGGCGTGCGTCATCGCGCCCGGGTACTCGATCAGCGACTCCACCCCACCCAGTGACTCGGCGAGGATGAAGACCTCTGTGCGCGAGCAGAACTCGCGTGCGGCCTGCGGGCCGCCGCGCAACCGCACCGACACCATGCCACCGAATGCGCTCATCTGCTTGGCCGCGACGTCGTGACCGGGATGGCCGGGCAGTCCGGGATACAGCACCGTCGCGATCGCCGGATGTCCGTCGAGGAACTCGGCGACAAGCGCGGCGTTCTCGCTGTGCCGCTGCATCCGCAGCACCAGCGTCTTGAGTCCGCGCATGGTCAGGTAGGCGTCGAACGGACCCGGCACCGCGCCCGCGCCGTTCTGCAGGAAACCGAATGCGTCGTCGAGTTCTTCGTCGTTGGTCAGCAGCGCGCCGCCCACCACGTCGGAATGGCCGCCGATGTACTTGGTCGTGGAGTGCAGCACGATGTCGGCGCCGAGCAGCAGCGGCTGCTGTAGTGCGGGCGAGGCAAAGGTGTTGTCCACCAACACCTTTATGTGCGACGCCGCGGCCAGCTGCGATATCGCGCCGATGTCGGCGATCGACAGCAACGGGTTGGTGGGCGTCTCCACCCAGATCAACCGGGTCTTCGGGGTGATCGCCGCGCGGACGGCGTCGAGGTCGGCCAGTGAGACGGCCGTGTAGCTGATTCCCCACTGGGTGAACACCTTGTCGATCAGCCGGAACGTCCCGCCGTAGGCGTCGTCGGGCATGACCACGTGATCGCCGGGCCGCAGCACCGCGCGCAGCACGCAGTCGGTGGCGGCCATCCCGGAGCTGAACGCCCGACCGTATGAGGCCTCCTCGACCGCGGCCAGCGCCGCCTCCAGCGCCGAGCGCGTCGGATTGCCGGTGCGGGCGTACTCGTAGCCGCCGCGCAGCCCGCCGACGCCGTCCTGGGCGAACGTCGAGCTGGCGTAGATCGGCGCGTTGACGGCGCCGGTGGCCGGATCGGGCCGGAAACCCGCGTGGATGGCTCTTGGTGGCCAGCCCGTACGCGCGGAACGCATCTTGCTTGGAACGCTGCTCACTCATCGTCGATCAGGGTAGACGGTGTAGAACATCACCATGAGCGCCACGATCGAAAGCCTGCTCGACCTCGACTCACTGCTGACACCCGAGGACCTCGAACTGCGTGCCATGGTCAGGCAGTTCGGCGAGCAGCGGCTTCGGCCGCACATCGCCGACTGGTTCGAATCAGGCGAAGTTCCAGTCCGCGACCTGGCAGCCGAGATCGGCAAGTTGGGCCTGCTCGGCATGCATCTGACGGGCTACGGCTGCGGCGGCTCGACCGCCACCGCGTACGGGCTGGTGTGCCAGGAGTTGGAGGCCGTCGACAGCGGACTGCGCAGCCTGGTTTCGGTGCAGGGATCGCTGGCGATGTTCGCGATTCACCATTGGGGCAGCGAGGAGCAGCGTGAGCAGTGGCTGCCCGGAATGGCGGCGGGCGAACTGATCGGTTGCTTCGGGTTGACCGAACCCGACTTCGGGTCGAACCCCGGCGGCATGCGGACGACGGCCAAACGCGACGGGTCGGACTGGGTACTGAACGGTTCCAAGATGTGGATCACCAACGCGTCGGTCGCCGACATCGCGATCGTGTGGGCCCGCGCGGAAGAAGGCATCGTCGGGTTTGCGGTTCCCACGTCGACGCCGGGCTTCAGCGCCCGGGAGATGACGCACAAGATGTCGCTGCGGGCTTCCGTCAGCTCGGAGTTCACCCTGGACGACGTCCGGCTTCCCGAGGAGGCCAAACTCCCTGGAGCTCGTGGCCTGTCGGGTCCGCTGGCCTGCCTGTCGGAGGCCCGGTTCGGCATCGTGTTCGGCAGCGTCGGAGCCGCGCGGGACTGCCTGCAGACCACACTGGATTACGTCGGCACGCGCGAGGTGTTCGACAAGCCGCTCGCGGGATATCAGCTCACGCAAGCCAAGATCGCCGATATGGCCGTCGAGCTGACCAAGGCCCAACTTCTCGCACTGCATCTGGGCCGACTCAAGGACGATGGCAAGATCAAGCCAGAACAGATCAGCATCGGCAAGCTCAACAACGTCAGGGAGGCGATCAAGATCGCCCGCCAGTGCCGAACCCTACTGGGCGCCAACGGAATCACGCTCGAGTACCCGGTGATCCGGCACGCCAACAATCTTGAGTCCGTGCTGACCTACGAGGGTACCTCCGAGGTACATCAGTTGGTCATCGGCGAGGCGTTGACGGGCGTCAGCGCGTTCCGCTGAACCGGAACGCACACAGTGCCCATGATCTTGTCGGCGAGCGTCTGGCGCTTGTTGTCCCAGAGCGGCCAGAAGTAGCCGACGTAGCACGTGAATCGGTTGACGTAGTTGGCGATATGGCGGACCAGTGACATCCAGAAACCAATGGGCTGCCAGGTCTTTTCGCTGACGACCGTGAACTTCATCACCGACTTGCCAATGCTCTGGCCCGTCCGGCCCTGCCGATAGCAGAAGTTCCATAGGAAGTAGGCACTGGCCGGCAGGATGGCAACGAACTGGACCGACTCCCAGAATCCGGCGGCCGCCCTGGAGCAATAGGTGCTGCCACTGCCGTAAATGCTGTTGAGACAATCCAAGTCGCCGGCGGCGAGCAGGCCGATCATCGGGACAAGCACCACCAGCCAGATCGGCGACCAATCGATCAGGAAGGCGACCACGCGAGTGGACCACGGGGTATAGGCATCCTTCGGCAGCGCCCAGACTGATGCTGGGTGCTGACCCGGAATTTCCTGTGGCGGTGGAATAGTCAATGGATCACTTGGCCGCCGAGCGGGCGCTGAACGGATGGCAACGCCAGCCCGACGAACATCATTACTGCTGTGGTGGCAGCGGTTGCGGATTCAACTGCTGCGGGTTCAGCGGCACGCATACCGTCGTCATGATTTTGTCGGCGAACGTCTGTCGCTTCTCATCCCACAGCGGCCACAAGTAGCCGATGTAGCAGACGATACCGTCCACGATGTGGGCGAGCTGACGCACGATCGACATTCCGAACCCGATTGGCTGCCAGGTCTTCTCGCTGACAACCTTGAACTTCATCACCGACTTGCCGATGGTCGAACCCGTCGTGCCCTGCCGGTAGCCGTAGTTCCACACGACGTACGCCAGCGACACCAACCATGCCAGCACCAGCGATTATCACGCCGATGCGCGGACGGCGACGACGAGCAGTACCCGCCGTAGCCGTAGTCGTAATCGGCGCAGACGGTGTCACCCGTGGCGATCGCGATTCCCCAGGCGATGCCTCCGAGGATGAACACCGGGACGTTGTCGATGAGGTATGCCAGAACACGCGTAAACCACGGCGTGTAGGCCTCTTTCGCCAGAGTCGGTCCCGGTGCCACCGGTGGCGGCGGATAACCGCCGTGCTGCGGTGGCGGCGGATACCCACCCTGTTGCGGTGGCGGCGGATACCCACCCTGCTGGTGGCGGCGGATAGCCACCCTGCTGCGGTGGCGGCGGATAGCCACCCTGCTGGGGTGGTGGCGGATACCCGCCACCCGGAGGCGGTGGGTAGCCCCCCGGAGGCGGGGGCGGTTGATCGGTCATTTGACATCTCCCCTCGGTGTACGGATCTAGATCGGCACGCAGACGGATTTGACAATTTTATCGGCGAGCGACTGCCGCTTCGGATCCCACAGCGGAAACAGGACCGCGACAAGCCACACAACGCCGCAGATGGCTGACGCCACCCCATAGCAGATTTCACGTACCACTGACATACCGAAACCAATTGGTTGCCCGGTGTTTTCACCGACGACCTTGAACTTCATGATCGACTTGCCGATGTCGAACCGGTCGTGCCCTGGCGGTACCCGTAATTCCAGATGCCGTAGGCCAGCGCCGCGAGCCAACACACAGCGGCAACGATCCAGGCGACCGTCGACGGACCGTTGTTCCCGGTCGCACAAAAGTCTCCGAGCTGGAACTCGGAATCGTCTGTGACGCAAACCGTCTCCACTTTCTGCATCGTGCCCAGAACGACGCCACTGATCGCGGACAGAATCAGCACCGGGATGTAATCGATGAGCCATGCCACACGCGCGTGAGCCACGGGGTGAAAGCCTCTTGCGGCAGTGCCGTGCCCAGCCCCTGCGGCGCGTGGGCGTAACCCAAACCGCCCTGCGGAGGAGGGGGCGGATAGCCGCCGCCCTGCGGTGGAGGCGGGGGTGGGTAGCCGCCAGGCGGCGGCGGAGGAGGTGGGAGATTCCCGGGTGGCGGTGGCGGTGATCGGTCATGGCGCCTTCCAGTGAGTCTTAGCTGGCAATGAGCGTGCTTACCCTACCTGAGAGGTAGCTAATGTCGGGACTTTCCAACGGATGTTGATCATGCGTTGCCATGGCCCGCAGACCGTGAATTGGCTGTTAGCGGCGGGTAATGCCGTCCGACAGGAAGCCGAGTAGGTCGTGGCGGGTCAGCACGCCGACGGGCTTGCCCTCCTCGACCACCATCACCGCGTCGCATTCGCGCAGCGTCTTGGCCGCGGTGCTGACTAGTTCGCCTGCCCCGATCAGCGGCAGCGGCGGGCTCATGTGCGCCGAGACCGCGTCGGCCAGCTTGGCGCGGCCCTCGAACACCGCGGACAGCAGTTCGCGCTCCGACACGCTGCCCGCCACTTCGCCTGCCATCACCGGCGGTTCGGCGCCGACGACCGGCATCTGCGAGACGCCGTACTCCCGCAGGATGCCGATCGCGTCGCGCACGGTTTCCGACGGATGGGTGTGCACCAGGTCCGGAAGTGCACCGGACTTGCCACGAAGCACGTCGCCGACCGTCGTCTCCTCGACAGAGCCGTCGAGCCGGGTGCGCAGGAATCCGTAGGACGACATCCAGGCGTCGTTGAAAACCTTTGAGAGATAACCTCTTCCGCCGTCGGGCAGCAGGACGACGACCAATGAATCCGGGCCGGCCTGCTCGGCGACCTTGAGCGCGGCGACGACGGCCATGCCGCACGACCCGCCGACGAGCAGCGCCTCTTCACGCGCCAGCCGACGCGTCATCTCGAACGAATCGGCGTCGGACACCGCGATGATCTCGTCTGGCACCGTCGGGTCGTAGGCCGACGGCCAGAAGTCCTCGCCGACGCCCTCGACGAGGTACGGCCTGCCGGTGCCGCCGGAGTACACCGAGCCCTCGGGGTCGGCGCCGATGATCTTCACCCGGCCGTCCGACACCTCCTTGAGGTAGCGCCCAGCGCCGGTGATGGTCCCGCCGGTGCCGACGCCTGCGACGAAATGGGTGACCTTGCCGTCGGTGTCGGCCCACACCTCCGGGCCGGTGGTCTCGTAGTGGCTGGCGGGCCCCATCGGATTGGAGTACTGGTCGGGCTTCCACGCGCCGTCGATCTCCTCGACCAGTCGATTGGAGACGCTGTAGTAGCTGTCGGGGTTGTCGGGCGCCACGGCCGTCGGGCAGACCACGACGTCGGCGCCGTACGCGCGCAACACGTTCTGCTTGTCCTCGCTGACCTTGTCGGGGCAGACGAAGATGCATTTGTAGCCGCGCTGCTGGGCCACCAGCGCCAAGCCCACACCGGTGTTGCCCGACGTCGGCTCGACGATGGTGCCGCCGGGTTTGAGTTCACCGCTGGCCTCGGCGGCGTCGATCATCTTGACCGCGATGCGGTCCTTGGCGCTGCCGCCGGGGTTGAGGTACTCGATCTTGGCCGCAACCGTTCCTGCGCCGTCGGGCACAACCGAGTTCAGCTGCACCAGAGGGGTATTGCCGATGAGCTCACTGACGTGCCGGGCGATGCGCATGTGTCCATCGTGTCAGGCGCGCAAAGCGCTTGCCAGACGAGTGCCTAATTGCCCCCACGCGTCCGCAGGGCTTACCAGGTGGCCTCTCGGATGTAGTCGCCGATCTGGCGCAGCGACCGGGTGGCCTCGGGAACCGCGGGTGCGGCGAGTTGGAAGACGTGCATCTGGCCGGGCCAGACGCGGACCTCGACGGGCACACCCGCGGCCGCCAATCGGCGGGCCGCCTTGCGGGCGTCGCTCACCAGCACCTCGGACCCCGAGACATGGATCAGCGTGCGCGGAAGGCCGGGCTCGATGTGGTCGAGCGGCTCGTAGACCTCTTCGGCCTTGCCGTCGACGACGTGGTGTGCGGCGGCAGCCTCGATCAGGTCGACGAGAGCGTTGAACGCCTTCGGCGGGAACATCGCGTCGGTGCGGATGTTCGGATGGTTCGCGCGGGTTTCGTTGTCGATCTCGAACAGCGGCGACATCGTCACCATCGCCGCAGGCACTTCACCCTTCAAGCCTTCACGCTGCAGTCGCTCGGCCAGCGCCAGCGCCAGATACCCGCCGGCCGAGTCGCCGGCCAGCACGATCTGGTCGGGCTCGTAGCCCTTCAGTCGCAGCCATTTGTAGGCGTCGTAACAGTCGTCGAGCGCCTGGCCGACCGAATGCTTGGGAATCATGCGGTAGTTGACGACCAGCACCGGGCAGTCGGCGAACCGCGACAGCGCGGTCACGAGCCGGCCGTGCGAGTTCGCGCCGCATGTGAGAAATGCCCCACCGTGCATGTAGACGATGACGCCGCGCTTGCCGTCGGCGGGAAGCACGCCGGAGGCCCGGACCAGCTGCGCCGTGCAGTTCGGCAAAGAAATCGTGGCGCGCACGGTGCCGGGGGCGGGCCGCATGACCCGCGCGACGAAATCGACCAATCCCGAACGGCCACGGCAGTCGCGGAGCGTAGACTACCGATAGCTAGAGTTGGCCGGATAGTTAGCAGAGCGGCCAGTGCAGTGAGCCTGCCCGCCATGCTCGGGCCGTCTTCGACGACCTCGACAGGGGCTCCGTCACTGACCGGAAACTTGCGCGGCTTACGCGCCTTAGCAGGACTTATGCCAGCATGCGAAGCCCTGGCAACCTTGCTTGGTGCCGTCATCGCCACCATCTCCTACGCCAATGTAGTGCGGGGTGCGCCTAGTTTGCTTCAGCGTAGCCCGTATCTTAGCTTGACACCCTACGTCCACTTCAACAATCAATGAGTCGCATTCGATACCGGACTTGATACCGCAATGTGATCCGCGATTAGCTCGTCGCCACGCGGGCATGCCAGAAAATCCCACCTAAACTTGTCCTCGTGGGCATACGTGCACCGCGTCGGACGACCATCGCCCTGGCGGCGGCGGCCACGCTCGCATCGACAGGCTCCGCTTATGTCGGGGCCCGCAACCTGCTGAGCGGGCAGGCCGACAAGGCCCGCCGCGTCATACCCCAGTCGTGGGACGTCCCGCCGCGCGCCGACGGCGTCTACACGCCGGGCGGCGGACCCGTCGAGCGGTGGCCCCGCGGAGTGCCGTTCGACCTGCACCTGATGGTCTTCGGCGACTCCACTGCCACCGGCTATGGCTGCAGTAGCGCCGAAGAAGTGCCCGGGGTGCTGATCGCGCGGGGGCTGGCCGAGGTGTCGGGTAAGCGGATCCGGCTGAGCACGAAGGCGATCGTCGGGGCGACGTCGAAGGGATTGTCGGGCCAGATCGACGCCATGTTCGTCGCAGGCCCGCCGCCGGATGCCGCGGTGATCATGATCGGCGCCAACGACATCACGCGCCCCAACGGCATCGGGCCTTCGGCGCGCCGGCTCGGCAGGGCCGTCCGGCGGCTGCGCGCCAGCGGCGCGGTCGTCGTCGTCGGCACCTGCCCGGATTTCGGGGTCATCACAGCGATCCCGCAGCCGCTGCGATGGGTGGCGCGCAGCCGCGGGTTGCGCCTGGCTCGCGCCCAGGCGTCGGCGGTGCGCGCGGGCGGCGGTGTTCCGGTTCCGCTGGCCGACCTGCTGGCGCCGCGATTTCCGCAAGACGCCGGAGGTGCTGTTCTCCCCCGACATGTTCCACCCGTCGGCGGCCGGATACGCGCTTGCCGCCCATCAGCTGTTGCCCGCGGTGTGTAAAGCGTTGGGCGAGTGGCTCGGTGGCGAGGTGCCCGAGTTGCCATGGGAATCACGGTCGGGAGACTTCGGCTCGCTGCTTGCGCGAGTCGGCAACATCAGCCGGCTGTGGCGCCGCTCGACTGGGGTCCCCGCGCCCATCGTGTAGTCGGGCGCCCGCGCCAGCGAGGTGCCCGCGATCGTGGTGCCCGCCAGTTAGGTTCTGTCTATCCGTCGATAGAGGAGCCGTCATGACTGAAGCCGTCATCGTCTCGACCGCGCGTTCGCCGATCGGCCGCGCCGGCAAGGGTTCGCTGGTCGATATGCGGCCCGACGACCTCGCCACGCAGATGGTGCGCGCGGCGCTGGACAAGGTGCCCGCGCTGGATCCACGCGACATCGACGACCTGATGATGGGCTGCGGGCAGCCCGGCGGCGAGGCCGGCTTCAACATCGGCCGCGCCGTTGCCGTCGAGCTGGGTTATGACTTCCTGCCCGGCACCACGGTGAACCGCTACTGCTCGTCGTCGCTGCAGACCACGCGGATGGCGTTCCACGCGATCAAGGCCGGCGAGGGCACCGCGTTCATTTCCGCTGGGGTGGAGACGGTTTCGCGTTTCCCGAAGGGCACTTCGGACGGCTGGCCGGACTCGCACAACGCGTTGTTCGGCGATGCCGAGCAGCGCAGCGCGCAGGCCGCAGCGGGAGCCGAGGAGTGGCACGACCCGCGCCAGGACGGCGTGCTGCCCGACGTCTACATCGCGATGGGCCAGACCGCCGAGAACGTCGCGATCTTCACCGGCATCAGCCGCGAGGACCAGGACCACTGGGGCGTGCGCAGCCAGAACCGGGCCGAGGAGGCCATCAACAGCGGCTTCTTCGAGCGCGAGATCGTGCCGGTGACGCTGCCCGACGGCTCGACGGTGTCCAAGGACGACGGGCCGCGCGCCGGCACCACCTACGAGAAGATCAGCCAGCTCAAGCCGGTGTTCCGGCCGAACGGCACGATCACTGCGGGCAACGCCTGCCCGCTGAACGACGGCGCCGCCGCGGTGGTGATCATGAGCGACACCAAGGCCAAGGAGCTGGGTCTGACGCCGCTGGCCCGCATCGTGGCGACGGGTGTGTCCGGGTTGTCGCCGGAGATCATGGGACTCGGCCCGATCGAGGCGACGCGCAAGGCACTGGCCAACGCGGGCATGACGATCGACGACATCGACCTGTACGAGATCAACGAGGCGTTCGCCGTCCAGGTACTCGGGTCGGCCCGCGAGCTGGGCATGGATCACGACAAGCTCAACGTCTCCGGCGGTGCGATCGCGCTGGGCCATCCGTTCGGCATGACGGGCGCACGGATCACCGCCACGCTGCTGAATAACCTGACGACACACGACAAGACGTTCGGCCTGGAGACCATGTGCGTCGGCGGCGGCCAGGGCATGGCGATGGTGATCGAGCGGCTCTCGTAGCTGTCCTCGGTTGACTGTGTCAATCAGATCGCAAAAGCAGCCGTTTCTAGGCGATTCCGCGATCTGAGCGCACACTAGACGACCACGCGCGGCGTACGCGGTTGACGATGTCGGTGGCGCGGTTTCCGGCGACGACACGGATCTGAGTCCAGCCGCGGTACGCGATGAATTCCGAACGGACGATGTCTTTTCCGAAGTGCAATCGGTCGCGGTGGTGGTCTCCGTCGTACTCGACGGCGATCAACTCTTCCTCCCAACCCATGTCGAGGTAGTAGCGCGGTTCGCCAAAGTCGTCGAAAATCGGTATCTGCGTTCGCGGCCTTGGAAAGCCGGCCCGCATGAGGACCATTCGCAGCCAGGTCTCGTGGGGCGACTCCGATCCCGGGATCGTGGAGCTCGAGGGCTCGACGCAGACGAGGCAAGCCAGGCGATCCACTGTGCCGCCGCGCCAGGTCGACGACCGCGCAGCGATCGAAGTGAGTCGCGCGGCCAAGGGCGTCGAGGCGAGCCACGGCCTCGTCACCGGTGATCAGCCGGCCGATGTCGAAAGCCGTTCGCGTCGGTGTCGTCACGGGGAGCCCGCCGCGATGCTGTTCGCGGTCAGCAGTCTCGCGCGTCACGATGCCCGTTGGCGGGCGCGCGTTCGACCAGATGAGTTCGACCGGAACGTCGTCGTCGATCCAACGCGCGCCGTGCAGCGCCGACGCCGCTAGACCAGCGACGACACCACCTCTGCGCGTCCACAGCCATGCTGCGACAGTGCGCTGTGCCAACGTCGGCGAGACCCCGTCAGTCAGGTACACATTCGGGTAAAGCGCTCGGAAGCGCGTACGCAACTGATGTTTGTTGGCAACGAAGCCGTCGCGTAGGGCCTCGCTCCCGATGAACGGTTCATCCACGTTGGAAACGATGACCGCTGCGGCAGGCGGCCTGCACCGTCACGATCGCAATCTGTGGAGCATCGGGGATCTGTGCACGAAAAAGCCCGGCACATTTCGTGCCGGGCTTTCTCGCGATGGCTGCTAGTCGCTGTTGAAGTAACTGAGCAGCCGCAGGATCTCCAGGTACAGCCAGACCAGCGTGACGGTCAGGCCGAGGGCGATGCCCCACGCGGCCTTCTCCGGCGCGCCTGCGCGGATCGCCTGGTCGGCCTGATCGAAGTCGATCAGGAAGCTGAACGCCGCGATGCCGATCATCACAAGCGAGAACACGATCGCCATCGGACCACCGTCACGCAGTGGCCCCGCGCTGTGGGTGAACAGGCCGACGATCAGGTTGACGATCATCAGCGCGACCGCGCCGAACATCGCGCCGACGATCAAGCGGGTGAACTTCGGCGTCACCCGGATCGCGCCGGTCTTGTAGACGACGAGCATGCCGAAGAACACGCCGAAGGTGCCTACGACGGCCTGACTGATCAAGGCGCCCGCGCTGATGCCCTGGACCTGGAAATTGGCGATGATGAACGAGATCGCGCCAAGGAACAGGCCCTCGAGCGCCGCGTAGCTCAGCACGATCGCGGGGTTGTCCTGCTTCCGCCCGAACATCGCGATCAGCACCAGCACCAGGCCGCCGATCGCACCGATGAAGGTGAACGGACCGGCCAACGCCAGGTTCTGGTCGACGAGGAAGTAGGAAACGACCGCGACTGCCGTCAGCACGGCCAGCGTGATGCCGGTCTTCATGACGACGTCGTCGATGGTCAGCGGCCGGGAAACGCCCGTCTGCTGCTGGTCGGGGTACTGCGTGACGTAAGGCTCTGCCTGTACCGCCTGCGCACCGTAGCCGGCGGCTCCGGTACCAAACTGCGCATAACCACCCTGACCCTTGGGCAGGGAACGAAATACCGGGTTGCTGGACTCCCGCACCGTCGGTTCCTCTCTTGTGCATTGGTTCGACTTGACGAACAAGACCTCAACGAGCGACGACCCCGTGTCGGTTCCCGAAAAACCTCCCAGGGTCTTCACAGGAAACCCTACCCGGCGATTCCGCACCCAGGTCGACGTTCTACATTGCAATCCGTGGACGAAAACGAGGATGTCCTAGTAAACGTCGACCGCGGAGTCGGCCTGATCACCCTCAACCGGCCGAAGGCCATCAATTCGCTGACCCATCCCATGGTGAACGCGATATCGCCGGTTCTGGCCGACTGGGACCACAACGACGACATCCACACCGTCATCGTCGACGGCGCAGGTGAGCGCGGTCTGTGCGCGGGCGGCGACCTCGTCGCGCTCCATCACAGCGCAAGCGGCGACGGTTCCGAGGCGCGACAGTTCTGGTACGACGAGTACGTGCTGAACGCGCAGATCGGCCGCTTCAGCAAGCCGTATGTCGCACTGATGGACGGCATCGTGATGGGTGGCGGCGTCGGGGTCGGCCGTCCACGGCAGCGTGCGAGTTGTCACCGACACGACGAAGATGGCCATGCCCGAAGTGGGTATCGGCTTGATTCCCGACGTGGGCGGCACGCTCATCCTGTCGCGTGCGCCGGGCTTGCTCGGCCTGCACGCCGCGCTGACGGGCGACCCTTTCGGCGCCGCCGACGCCATCGCGATGGGCTTCGCCGACCATTTCGTGCCCCACGACGCGATCGTGGACTTCAAACTGGCTGTCATCGCCGACGGTATCGACGCCGCACTGGCCGCACACGCCGTTGAGCCGCCGCCGAGTCCGCTACTGGCCCAGCGAGACTGGATCGATGACTGCTACGCGGGCGAGACCGTCATCGACATCATCGCGGCATTGCGCGGCCACGACGCGGGGCCGGCCAACGACGCGGCCAACCTGATCGCCACCCGCTCCCCTGTGTCTCTCTGTGTCGCACTGGAAGCCATCCGGCGGGCCGCCAAACTCGCAGACACTGGAAGACGTACTGCGCCAGGAGTATCGGACGTCGTGCGCATGTTCGCGCAGTCACGACTTCGTCGAAGGTACCCGCGCCCTGGTCATCGACAAGGACCGCAATCCGAAATGGTCGCCCGCATCGCTGGCGGCCGTCACCACCGCCGACGTCGAGGCGTACTTCGCGCCGGCCGATCGCGAACTGGAGTTCACATGAGCGCCCGAAGACGACAACGAGTGAGGATCGCAGCGAGGAACGAGCGAGGTACCGGAGCGAGGAGGGAGTCGAGGAATGAGCTACGAGACCATTTTGGTCACCCGCGACGACCGCGTCGCCACCATCACGCTGAACCGGCCGAAGGCGCTCAACGCGCTCAACAGCCAGGTGATGAACGAAGTCACCACGGCCGCAGCGGAACTGGACAACGATCCGGGCATCGGCGCGATCATCGTCACCGGAAACGAGAAGGCGTTCGCCGCAGGCGCGGACATCAAGGAGATGGCCGAGCTGTCGTTCGCCGACGTGTTCTCCTCTGACTTCTTCGCGGCGTGGGGCAAGTTCGCCGCCACGCGCACACCGACGATCGCCGCGGTCGCGGGCTACGCGCTCGGCGGCGGCTGCGAACTGGCGATGATGTGTGACCTGCTGATCGCCGCGGACACCGCGAAGTTCGGCCAGCCCGAGATCAAGCTCGGAGTGCTGCCCGGCATGGGTGGTTCACAACGGCTGACGCGCGCCGTCGGCAAGGCCAAGGCGATGGACCTGATCCTGACCGGCCGCAACATGGACGCCGAGGAAGCCGACCGCGCCGGGCTGGTGTCCCGCGTGGTGCCCGCCGACAAGCTTCTCGACGAGGCGAACGCGGTCGCCAAGACCATCGCGGGCATGTCGCTGTCGGCATCGCGGATGGCCAAGGAGGCCGTCAACCGCGCGTTCGAGAGCACGCTCGCTGAAGGACTCCTGTACGAGCGCAGGCTCTTCCACTCCGCGTTCGCCACCGATGACCAGACAGAAGGCATGAACGCGTTCACCGAGAAACGCCCCCCGAACTTCACGCACCGCTAATCTGCCTTCGTGACCGACGCGCCCGAGGCCGCAGAGGAGACGACCGAAGAGAGCCCCTCCCCAGGAGGCGCCCGCGAAAAAGCCCGCGAAGAACGCCGTGGTGGGAACGCCACTACACGTTCTTCGGGACCGCGGTCGGGCTGGTGTTCCTGTGGTTCTCGCATGACGCCGTCGCTGCTGCCGCGCGGACCGCTGTTCCAGGCCTCGTCAGCGGATGCGGCCGGGGCGATCGGCTATGGCATCGGCGTGTTCGCCGTGTGGCTTTCGCGCTTCATGCGCTCGAAGGAGAGCAGCCCGCCGGCGCCGCAGAGGGCCTGGACGATCCTGTTGGTGGTCGGAGTCATCGGCCAGTTCCTGATGATCGTCTACTTCCACGTCTGGCAGGACGAGGTACGCGACCTCAATGGCGTTCCGCGGCTGGGGTTCTGGGACCACCCGCTGACCGCTGTCCTGTCGATCGTCGTGCTGTTCATCTTCGTCGAGATCGGCCAGCTGATCGGCATGCTGGTGCGCTTCCTGGTCCGACAGCTGGAACGCGTTGCGCCGCCCCGGGTTTCGGCCGTCGTCGTGGTGGTCCTGCTGCTCGCGCTGACCATCGCGCTGCTCAACGGCATCGTGGTTCGGTTCGCGATGAGCACGATCAACTCCACGTTCTCGGCGGTCAATGACGAAACCGATCCGGACTACCCCGCGCCGGAATCGCCGCTGCGGTCGGGCGGCCCGAACTCACTCGTCACGTGGGAGTCGCTGGGCCATCAAGGCCGGGTGTTCGTCTCGAACGGGCCGTCGGTCGAGGAGCTCTCGAAGTTCAACGGCAGGCCCGCCATCGAACCGATCCGCGCCTACGCCGGACTGCACTCCGCGGACGGCATCAAGGCGACCGCCGCGCTTGCCGCGCGGGAATTGCAGCGCAAGGGCGGCCTCGACCGCGCGGTCGTCGCGGTCGCCACCACCACCGGCACCGGCTGGATCAACGAGGCCGAGGCCGGGGCGCTGGAGTACATGTACAACGGCGACACCGCGATCGTGTCGCATGCAGTACTCGTTCCTGCCCAGCTGGCTGTCGTTCCTGGTGGACAAGGAGAACGCGCGCCAGGCCGGCCAGGCGCTGTTCGAGGCCGTCGACGCATTGATCCGCGAAATGCCCGAGGCGCAGCGGCCGCGGCTGGTCGTGTTCGGCGAGAGCCTCGGCTCCTTCGGCGGCGAGGCGCCGTTCCTGGCACTGAACAACCTCGTCGCACGCACCGACGGCGCACTGTTCAGCGGGCCGACGTTCAACAACACCATCTGGACCCAGCTCACCCTCGACCGCGACGAGGGCTCGCCGGAGTGGCTGCCCATCTACGACAAGGGCGAGAACGTCCGGTTCGCCGCGCGCCCAGACAACCTGGGCCGCCCTGCCGATCCGTGGGGCCATCCGCGGGTGGTCTATCTGCAGCACGCATCGGACCCGATCGCATGGTTCAACCCGGATCTGCTTTTCGCCGAACCGGATTGGCTCAAGGAGCCCAAGGGCTACGACGTGTCCGGACGCATGCAGTGGATCCCGATCGTGACGTTCCTACAGGTGTCGGCGGATATGGCGGTCGCCATCGACGTGCCCGACGGGCACGGCCACGTCTACGTCAGGGACGTCGCCAATGCGTGGGCGGCGATCCTGGAGCCGCCCGGCTGGACGCCGGAGAAGACCGAGAGGCTGCGGCCGCTACTGCTGCGGGGCTACTCGAGCTGACCGTCAGTTCGCTTAGACCAGAACGCCTTCGGCCTTCAACGCGTGGTAGCCACCGACGACATCGGTGGAGCGGTGCAAGCCGAGGTCGACCAGCGACGCCGCGGCAAGGCTGGAGGTGTAGCCCTCCGAGCACAGCACGACCCACTCCACGTCGTCGCCGACGGCCTGCGGCAGCCGTGCGTCGCTGGTCGGATCGCACCGCCACTCCAGCACATTGCGTTCGACCACGAGCGCGGCAGGCACGTCGCCCTCCCGCTCACGCTGGGCCTGCGGACGGATGTCGACGAGGATCGCGCCGCGCGCCAGTGCGGTTGGCACCTCCTGGGCGGACAGCCGACTGCAGCCGCGCGCGGGCACTGTCGAGGACGCGGTCGATACGGCTGTTCGCCATGAACGTCAGTCACCCTTCTGGTCCGTCGGTGAGCTCGGTGCGCTTACGGCGCAGCGTGTTTCGATCAGTCACTTCGTAGTAGGACATCGCGGTCAGTGGCGGCGAGTAGGCGTGCACACTCAGCGTAGGCGCGATCGGCGCGATCGGCGCCGATGTGTCGCGGTCGGGCGCCCACACCACGTCGTGCACCCATCCGAGCGGGAAGGCGGCCTGATCGCCGGCCACCAGGCCGCCGGCGTCGCAGCGCCTGGCCGTCCCATCGCGTTTCCTGAAGGGCACCGGACACCACCGTCAGCGCACCGAGCGAGCCGCCGTGGTCGTGCAGTTCGGTCGACCGGTCCGGCACCCAGCTGATCAGCCAGACGTCGAGTTCGTCGTCGCCGTGCAGTTGCGTGTACCAGCGATCGTGTGTCGGCGGCCCGCCGACCGGCAGGAGGCGGTCGTAGCGGCCGGACAGGACGTCGTCGGCGTAGCGGTCGGTGGTGTGCAGCAGGTCGGGCGGGCGCAGCCGAGTTGGCGCAGAGACAGTGGAAACCATGGAAGAACTCCAGAGATGACGGACGGATCAGAGGGGTGGGCGCTAGGCCCGACAACACTCGAGAAATCCGGGGTGCTCCGTCACGGCCGCCAGTGTTGCATAGATTGGCGGCATGGGTAGATACCCCCGACTCACCGCCGCGACCGCCGCACTGGTTGCCCTCGCATCGCTCGCCGCGTGCTCATCGGGGACCGACAGCGCGCCCTCGGCGTCACCAACGCCGTCGTCAACTACATCAAGCGCCCCGGAAACCCACACGCCGGCACCCGGTGCGGTGGAGGTCTCCCCCGGCGGTGTCACCACCGGCGTCGGCACCCCCGCGGAGTCCACGGAGGACGAATACTTCGAGGCCTGCAAGGCCGCGAAGGTGTGGATGGACCAGCAGGGCGGCGACCCGAAGTCACAGATCGAGCCGTATCTGGCGAGCCTGCAGTCCTCGGATTCGGCCGGGCCGGGCACCTTCGGCACGCCGTGGTCGAAGCTGGCGCCCGCCCGGCAGGCGGCGGTGATCGTCGCGGTCCAGGCCGCATCCGACGCCCTCTGCGGCTAGCCGGACCGACATTTGAATCACGGCTGCGACTAAATCCGCTCTCCGGCTCCCGCCGCTCACGCGACGGGCCAAGATGGCGGTATGGCAGGAAAGCGTGTTGCCCTCGCACTCGGCAGCGGAGGCGCGCGCGGCTACGCCCACATCGGCGTGATCGACGAACTGCACCACCGCGGCTACGAGATCGTCGGGATCGCGGGTTCGTCGATGGGTGCACTTGTCGGTGGCCTTCAGGCGGCAGGCAAGCTCGACGACTTCGCCGACTGGGCTCGTGCGCTGACGCAGCGGGCGGTGTTGCGGCTGCTCGATCCCGCCATCACCGCGGCGGGTGCGCTGCGCGCCGACAAGATCCTCGACGCGGTCCGCGACATACTCGGTGACGCCACGATCGAAGAGTTGCCGATCCCCTACACCGCCGTCGCCACCGATCTGTTGTCCGGGCGGTCCGTGTGGCTGCAGCGCGGCCCGGTCGACGCGGCGATCCGGGCGTCGATCGCCATTCCGGGGTGATCGCGCCGCATGTGCTCGATGGCCGGCTGCTGGCGGACGGCGGAATCCTCGACCCGTTACCGATGGCGCCGATCGCGGCCGTCAACGCCGACCTGACCATCGCGGTGAGCCTGAGCGGAAGCGAGGCCGGCGGCCGCTACGAGCCGACCGACACCGAGCCGAGGGCGACGACCGAATGGCTGAGCCGGATGTGGCGCAGCACCACGTCGCTGTTCGATGCCGGCGCCGCACGTCCCGACGACAGCGACGAGCAGCTCGTCGACGCCTCGAAGGGGGAGACGGTGCCCAAGCTCGGCAGCTTCGAGGTGATGAACCGCACCATCGACATCGCCCAGGCCGCGCTTGCCCGCCACACCCTGGCGGCATATCCACCGGACGTGTTGATCGAGGTACCCCGCACCGCCTGCCGCAGCCTGGAGTTCTACCGCGCGGCGGAGGTCATCGATGTCGGGCGAGAATTGGCCGCAGACCTGCTCGACGATCTCGAAAAGCCGAACGCCTGTAAGCTGATTCACGTCGCAAGGAATTCGGCCACCGCGCGGCCACCCGCCGACCCTGCTCGCGCCCCGCCAACGCCGACGGCGTCCGGCACGCCGGGTCGAGCGGATTGTCGCCGAAGGCGGCCAGCGACTCGTCGTCGGCGAACACCCCGAACACTTTCGCGCGGAACGCCGCGATCTCTTCGGCGCGCGCCACCGAACGGCGACGGCGTCGACTCGCCCTGCGGCACAAGAGCAACCGCGACGTCACAGTCTTCTGCGAGCGCCATGTTGACGGAGCTGCCGACACCGCCGTCCATGTAGCGGCTGCCGCCGATCGTCACCGGCGGCCAGACCGCGGGCACGGCGCAGCTCGCTGCGACCGCGTCGATCAGGTCAGACGCCCGATGTGCTGTCGAACGCCACCAGCTCACCGGTGGCGGTGTCGATCGCGGTGATGCGCATATCTCGGTCGGGCCAATCGTGGGAGGGCAGCCGGTCCGCGATGACGTCGCGCCGCACGGACTCGTCGACGGTGTCGGTCGACAGCGCGATCGCGCCGATCTTCTGCAGCTTGTCGGACCTCGAGCCGGGCCCGCCATCGCGGCGAGGAACAACTCGGTGATCTCGTCGATGCCGGCGCTCGGGTCGAGCTCGGCCGACGAGGGTGTCGTCTGGCGGTCGAACAACGCGTCAAGCCCGAGCCCGCTGCCGAGCTGGGCGGCGACCGCTGATCCGGCCGACGTGCCGACCAGCACGTCGGAGCCCAGCAACGCTTCGGCAGTCGCGGGCGATTCGTCGGCGATGCCACGCAGGATGCCCGTTTCCCATGCGATTCCGGCCAGCCCGCCGCCCGCGAGCACCAAGCGCCCGTTTCGTTGTCACGGCAGCGAGTGTGCCAGGCGAGGCTGACGGCACGGCCGGCCGCTAAGGTCGGCCCATGGTCAGGGGATCCATCGCCACCGCCGTCGCAGCGCTGTTTCTCGCGGTCCCGGTGGCCCACGCCCAACCGCCCGCACCACCTGCGCCGATCATCCCGCCGCCGGTCGAGCCGGCCAACATCGGCGACCTCAAGCACGACGCCGTCGGCTACTACGAAAGCGGCGCCTACCTGACGAACCTGCAGCAGGCGGCGGCGCCCGCGATCGCGTGGATCAACGACCAGGCCCCTCGAGTGGATCGGCCCGCGATTGTGCTCGACATCGACGAGACGGCGCTGTCGAACTGGGAAGCTCTCAAGGCCAACGACTTCGGCCGCGTCAACGGCGGCCCGTGCACGGCGCTGCCGAAGGGGCCGTGCGGATTGCAGGCGTGGGACCAACGGGCACAGTCAACCGTGATCCCGCCGACGATGGACATCTTCAACACCGCCAAGGACCGCGGGGCGGCGATCTTCTTCATCACCGGGCGTATCGACACCCAACGCGCCGCCACCGAACGCAACCTCGCCGACGTCGGCTACACCGGGTATGCGCAGCTGATCATGGAACCTTCGGGCGCGCACTATGTTTCGGCTGCCGATTTCAAGGCGCCGCAGCGCGCGCACATCGAGGAGCAGGGCTACACCATCATCGCGAACATCGGCGACCAGCCCTCCGACCTGGCCGGCGGCTTCTCGCAGCAGACCTATCTGCTGCCGAATCCGTTCTACCGGATCCCCTGACAACGCGATGAATATCGCGTTGACGGTCGTTGAATGTTGATAAGCGCAGCCCTGAGTGCAATAAGGAGCGAAATGGTCGAAACGATGCGGGCTGAGCGTTTCTATGCGGAGTCAAAAACCATTGCGGTGGAGGATGTTCCGATACCGGAACCCGGCCCGGGCGAAGTCCTCGTCAAGGTTGCGTTCTGCGGCATCTGCCATTCCGACCTCAGTCTGATCAACGGCACATTCCCCGCGCAGCTACCGGTGATCACACAAGGGCACGAGGCGTCGGGCACCATTGCCAAGCTCGGCCCGGGCGTCACGGGCTGGGCCGAAGGCGACCGAGTGGTCGTGCCCGCGGGCAGGCCGTGCACGGCCTGTCCGAACTGTCGCCGCGGCGACATCTCGAATTGCCAACGGATCCAATTGATGGCGTTCGCCTACGACGGCGCGTGGGCCGAGTACACCGTCGCGCAGGCCTTCGGGCTGACGCGGGTCCCCGACAACGTGCCGCTGGAGCAGGCGGCCATCTTGGCCGACGCGGTGTCCACGCCGTATCGGCGCTGTGGTGCGCACAGGCAAGGTCGGCATCGGCGAGTCGGTCGGCGTCTGGGGTGTCGGCGGCGTCGGCACCCACATCGTGCAACTCTCGCGACTGGTCGGCGCCGTTCCGGTGATCGCGGTCGACATCAAGCCCGAAGTCCTCGAGCGCGCCCTCGAACTGGGCGCCGACCACGCATTGGACGCCGCGCGACCCGGCGCTGCGGGACAAGATCGCCGAGATCACGGGCGGCCGAATGCTCGACGTGGCGTTTGACGTGGTCGGCCTGAAGTCGACGTTCGAGCAGGCGCTCGATTGCATCACCGTCGGTGGCCGTCTGGTCGGCGTAGGGATGAGTGCCGAGGCGCCGAGCGTTGGTCCTACCGGAATGTTCGCACTCACTCAGAAGCACGTTCTGGGCCATCTCGGCTATCGGAACGTCGACATCGAAACCCTGGCCACACTGGTATCGCGAGGGCGACTGGACCTTTCGCGCTCGATCTCCGGCATCGTCTCGCTCGAGGACGTGAAGCTCGGCATCGAACGTCTGGAGCGCCACGAAGGCAACCCCATCAGAATCCTGGTGAAGCCGTGACGGACGAGCTCAAGGGACGCGTCGCATTGCTCACCGGGTCGTCCGGCGGCATCGGCAAGGCCATCGCGCGCCGCCTCGCGGACGAGGGCGCAGACCTTTGCCTGTCCTACGGCAGCCACGCCGACGACGCAGAGGAGTCCGCGGCCTACGCCCGCGAGAGGGGACGCCGGGTGACGGTCGTCGGCGCCGATCTGTCCGACCCCCGGGCGCCCGCCGACCTCGTCACGCACGCCAACAATGAACTCGGCCAGGTCGACCTGCTCATCCCGAACGCGGGCAGGGCCGACTTCAAGCGGTGGCAGGACATCGATCTCGAATCGTGGGACGCGACCCTGGCGGTCAACCTGACAGCGCCCTGGCTTCTGGCCCAGCAGGTTCTGCCCGGCATGGTCGAGCGCAAGTTCGGCCGCATCCTGTTCATCTCGTCGGTCGCAGCGTTCACGGGCGGCGTGGTGGGCGCGCACTACGCGACGAGCAAGGCGGGCCTGCACGGCCTGATGCATCACCTCGCGCCGCGCGTGGCCGCGGACGGAGTGACGGTGAACAGCCTCGCGCCCGCGCTTGTCGGGGAGACGAAGATGTTTCCCGCAGATCTGGAGACCGGAACCCCACCGATACCGATCCCTGTTGGCCGCGTCGGTCGGCCCGACGAGATGGCCGACATGGCAATGGCCATGCTGCGCAACGGTTATCTGACCAACAAGGTCATCACCGTCGACGGCGGCATCCTGCCTCGCGACTAGCCCAGTCCGGGCGCGGCCTTCCCGCTGATCAGCGGAAGGTCGAGCATCGTCAGGATGCCCGGCTCGGCTGCGCACACCGCGGGCACGGAGTTCACGCAGTGGGCCGCGGTGCCGACGATGCCGTATTCAGGACCCTCACCGCCGATCTCGGAGTGAAATCCCTTGACGACGATCGTGATGTCCGGATTGCCGCGGACCTCCATCTCGTAGCGCTGCCCGATTCCCAAAGTCCATGCGGGATCGAGGTTCTCCTCGCCCATCAGCCAGTTGACGGTGACGCGTACGACCGGCTCGCCGTCGACAAGGGCCTCCCAATGGAACTTCCGGCCCGCAACCTGACCGGGCTCGATGACGCCAAGGGGTGAGTCGATCGGCGCTGACGCCACCGCCACCTCCTGCGTCGCACGGATTTTCGGGTCGGCATTGAACCCCATTTGATCGACCACCATCTTCACCGCCTGGATGAAGCCGCTGTCCATCATCTTCTGCATCGGCCCGGTCATCGCCTTCTCGGGGACCTCGCCGAACCCCATCACATGCCGAAGCACGTCGGGCGCATCGTAGCTGCGCAGATCGGAGAACTCTTCGGCGCGAACGAAAGTCACGCCGGTCGAGAACGACGAGAACAGCAGCGGGAACTTCTCGCTTATGCCACCGGGCGCCATGCCGGTACCGTGCAGCGTCGCGTTGCCCTGCAGCGCCGCCTCACGCATCGGCGCGGCGCTTCGCTCGCTGGGATACAACCAGCCGACCGGGGTCACGACGTTCTTGCCGGACCGCAGCAGCGCCGCCACCTCGTCGGGGTTGGCCATCAACGGCGAGTAGATGACCGCGTCGGCGTCCAGCGCGACGATGTCGTCGATGCTGTTGGTCGCGGTGACGCCGAGGTGGTCGATACCGATGATCTCGCCGACGTCGCGGCCCGCCTTGTCCGGCGAGTGCACCCAGCAGCCGACGAGCTCGAGGTCGGGGTGTTCCAGCACGCCCTTGATGGCGGCTACACCGACGCCTCCCGTCGCCCACTGCACAACCCGCAGACCCATCTCTTCCCCTTCCAGGAGGCGCAGAACTAGAACACGTTCTACCTAGGTCTACACCACCCGAGAAGCGCACGGGCACAACTCAGTGCAGATCGAGCGCGGCGACCTGTTCGAGAAACGCGCGGGCGGGTGCAGACGCGCTCGCGGAGACCGCGATGCCCAACTGGCGCACGGTCTTGGGCACCAGCGGACGCACGACGACGCCGTCGGGCAGGTCCGGCAATCCCGCGCTCGGCAGGATGCTGACGCCGAGGCCTGCTCGGACGATCTCGAGCACCGCCGACATCTCGCGTGCTTCGAAGGCCACGTCGAACTCGACGCCGATGCGCCGCGCGGCGGGCATGAACACTTCGGCGCACCCGCCGGTCGAGCGGATGAACGGCTCTTTGGCCAACTCCGCGTAGCCGATCTCGTCCAATCCGCGCCAGCCGGTGACCCTCAGGCACGACCGCGACCATGTCCTGGTCGCCGATGACCGCCGAGTCGAGGCCCTTGATGGGCAGGCTGACCACGCCGGCCTCGGCGGCGCCCTGATCCAGCCAGTCCCGCACCTCCTGCTCGCTGCCTTCGAGCAGGCGGATCGTGACGGCCGGATGGCGCTCGGCGAAGGTCTCGCAGTTGGGGAGCGATGAGAGTTCCTGTGACACTTGGCAGGCTCGCCAGGATCAGTGTCCCGGTGATCTCCCCGGTCAGGGCGGCGACCTCCGTTCTCATCAACGTCAAGTGCCGCACCGCCTCCTGCGCGTGTGTCAACACGAGAGAGCCGGCAGCGGTCAGCGAGACCCGGTCTCGGCCGCGGACCATCAGCGGCAGACCCAGCTCCTTCTCGAGCGCGGCGACGGAACGACTGACCGCGGGTTGCGACAGGCCCAACCGTCGGCTCGCGGCGGTGAATCCGCCCTCCTCGACCACGGTTACGAACGACTTCAGCTGCAACAACGTCGACATCGGACCTCCATGCGGTCATCGAGATACCTGTATATCGACATCGATATGCGATTTAGTCCCGCCAGATCGTTGTTGTGATAACCAACGACCCACTAGGAGGGACCATGGCACCACGACGAGTACTGATCACCGGAGCGTCGAAAGGCATCGGCCGGGCCGTCGCCGACCGGGTGGCCGCAAAGGGAGACATCCCCGTCGGTATCGCGCGCACCACGCCCGTGGACTTCCCGGGCGAGTTCTACGAGGTCGACCTCGCCGACCGGGCGGCAACCGCCGAAGTGCTCGAGCGGATTGTCGCGAGCGGGCCGATCGATGCGTTGGTCAACAACATGGGCTTCGCGCAGTTCGGCCGCATCGGCTCGATTGACCTGGACCATCTGTCGCAGACTTACGATCTGAACGTGCGCACCGCCGTTCAGGTCGTACAGGCAGCGCTGCCGGGAATGCTGGCGGCGGGATGGGGCCGCATCGTGAACGTCACCAGCCTGACCACCCTCGGCACTCAGGAACGTACGCCGTATGCCGCATCCAAGGCGGCACTGGAAACCTGCACCCGGATCTGGGCCAACGAATTGGCCTCGACGGGCATCACTGTCAACGCGGTGGCGCCTGGGCCCGTCGAAACCGAGCTGTACCGGGAGCGCAGCCCGATCGGATCGGAGCGGGAAGCCCGCCTGCTGGAGAAGATCCCCATGCGTCGGGTCGGCACACCGCGGGAGATCGCGCATGCGATCTGCGCGCTGCTCGACGAGGACGCCGGCTACATCACGGGTCAGATCGTCCGCGCCGACGGTGGCGGAAGCATCGCCGCATGAGTACCGTGCCGTCGCCCACCATCGGCCGACCGGGTGATCCGGCGGCGGTGCGGTCCTTGACGTTTGACGATGTGGTCGCCACCTACGTCGTCGACGGCGTGCTCACCATGTACCCCGCGGTGTTCTTTCCCGACATCCCGAACGACTACTGGTCTGCACGACCGGAGCTGTGCACCCCATCCGGCGACCTGTTGATGAGCGCAGGCGGACTGCTGATCGAGCGAGAGCGGCTCGAGGCTGCTGATCGATGCCGGAGTGGGCACTCTGACAAGGGATTACCCGTTCGGCAGGGTCGACTGCGGGTCCATGATCGACGCACTCGGCGCACTCGGAGTCCGCCCAGAGGACATCGATGTGGTGGCCTTCACCCACTTGCATTTCGACCACGCGGGCTGGGCTTACGCCAACCGCGCCAAGACCTTTCCGAACGCCCGCTATGTGCTGGCAGCGCGTGAGTGGGCGCCGTACGAACGGGGTGAGCACGGTGCAGACATCACGACGCCGTGGCATGTCGTCGTGCAGTTGGCATGTGAGGGCGGCGCTGTCGAGCTGATCGGCGACGGCGACGAAATCGCGCCCGGGGTGCGCGCCCTTGTCACGGGCGGCCATACTCCGGGCCATACGTCGTACGTGATCACCTCGCGCACGGGCCGGCGCCTCGTCGTGCTCGGCGACGCCTTTCACAGCCCGGTTCAGCTGGCCCACCCCGACTGGTTGTCGGCCGCCGACTCCGACGCCCCGGCCGTCGAGTGCGCGCGGCGACGTCTGCTTGCCGAGCTGGCCGAGCCGGACACCCTCGGGTTCGGCTTCCATTTCGGTGATCAGCCCTTCGGACGGGTGTCGTCCGGGGGCGCCGCCGACGCGATCTGGGACCCAGTGCCCACGGCGATACTCGCGCCACCACCGCGTTAGGCCGCGGCCGTAGGCCAAAATTGCCCGAATTCGGGCCATGTGTGGGCGCTTCACCCGAGTTCGCGATAGAACGTCCGTGATGACCGATGACGAAGCTCGGGTTCGGTGTGCTGGGGCCGCTGCAGATGACGGCTGACGGCGCACCGGTCTCGCTGGGCACGCCGAAGCAGCGTGCCGTGCTGGCGATGCTGGTGATGAACCGGAACCGGCCGGTGTCCACCGATTCACTGATCACGGCCGCCTGGGAGCAATGGCCGCCTGCGGAGGCGCGCGCCAGCCTGCACTCATACATCTCGAATCTTCGGAAACTGGTCAGCGTCGCCGGTGCCGACCCGAAGTCGGTGTTGGTCAACGCGCCGCCGGGCTATCGGCTCAACGCCGCCGATTCCGACTGCGACATCGGCCGATTCGTCATCGAGAAGGCCGCGGGCGTGCAGGCCGCTGCGGGCGGGCAGTTCGAACAGGCCAGCACTCACCTGGCCGCCGCGCTGGCCGAATGGCGCGGCGCGGTACTCGAGGACCTTCGCGATTTCGAATTCGTGGACGCGTTCGCCACGGCGCTGACCGAGGACAAGGTGGTGGCGCACACCGCGAGGGCGGAAGCCGAAATCGCTTGTGGTCGTGGCTATGCCATCATCGGCGAACTGGAATCCCTGACCGTCGAACACCCGTACCGCGAGCCGCTGTGGGCGCAGCTGATCACCGCCTATTACGCGAGCGAACGTCAGTCCGATGCGCTCGACGCCTACCAACGCCTCAAGACCACGCTCGCCGACGACCTGGGCATCGACCCGGGTCCGACCGTGCGCGCGCTGCACGAGCGGGTCCTTCGGCAGGAGTCGATGGACCTGAAGAAGGCCGCCAGGACGACCGCCGTGCACACCATCGAGGCCGTCGACATACGCACCTCCGCCAACGCCTCGTCGGCCGTGGGCGCCCTGCGTGCGGCGTCCGGGCGGGCCTATCCGCTGTCGGCGACGGCCACCAGGATCGGGCGGCTACCCGACAACGACATCGTGCTCGACGGCGGCAACGTGAGCCGCCATCACGCCGTGATCATCGACACCGGAACGAGCTTCGTGATCACCGATTTGCGGTCGGCCAACGGAGTCGACGTGCGGGGCGAGCGGATTCGGGGAACGGCGACACTAGGCGACGGTGACCAGATCCGCATCTGCGACCACGAGTTCACGTTCGAGATAGAGCAGCGTCCGCAGTAGCGCGGCAGAGAACCTCAAGCGCGGGCCTCGCTGCGGCGGCGGGGCCCCCGCACCACCAATCCATAGGAAAGCTAGACAGTTTCGCCCGCGGTATGTTTCTGTCAATCGCAGCGCAGCGAAAGGACAGGGCATGTCAACCGCAGGAAAGAACCGAGTTTTCGTCGTCGGAGTCGGGATGACGAAGTTCGAGAAGCCGGGCCGCCGCGAAGGCTGGGACTACCCGGACATGGCGCGCGAATCGGGCACCAACGCGCTCAACGACGCAGGCATCGACTTCTCCGATGTTGCGCAGGGCTTTGTCGGGTACTGCTCAGGCGACTCGACGTCGGGCAACCGAGCCCTCTACGAACTGGGCATGACGGGCATCCCGATCGTCAACGTCAACAACAACTGTTCGACAGGCTCGACGGCGCTGTTCCTTGCGGCACAGACGATCCGCGGCGGACTGGCCGACTGCACCATCGCGCTGGGCTTCGAGAAGATGCAGCCCGGACCGCTCCAGGGCGGCGCCGAGGACCGAGAATCGCCGATGGGCAAGCACGTCAAGGCGATGGCCGAGATCGACGAGTTCGCGTTCCCGGTGGCGCCGTGGATGTTCGCCGCGGCCGGCCGCGAGCACATGCGCCAATACGGCAGCACCGCAGAGCATTTCGCCAAGATCGGCTACAAGAACCACAAGCACTCGGTCAATAATCCGTACGCGCAGTTCCAGGAGGAGTACACCCTCGACGACATCCTGGCGGCGAAGATGATCTCCGACCCGCTGACCAAGCTGCAGTGCTCCCCCACCTCCGACGGGTCGGGCGCGGCGATTCTGGCCAGCGAGGCGTTCGTGGACAAGCACGGGCTGGCCGCACAGGCCGTCGAGATCGTCGGCCAGGCGATGACCACCGACTTCACAGTCGACTTCGACGGCAGTGCCAAGAACCTCATCGGCTACGACATGAATGTTCAAGCCGCGCAGCAGGTTTACCACCAGTCCGGGCTCGGCCCTGCCGACTTCCAGGTGATCGAGCTGCATGACTGCTTCTCCGCCAACGAGCTGCTGCTCTATGAGGCCCTGGGCCTGTGCGGCGAGGGTGAGGCCCCGAAGCTGATCGACAACAACGACACCACCTACGGCGGTCGCTGGGTGGTCAACCCGTCCGGCGGGCTGATCTCCAAGGGCCACCCGCTCGGCGCCACGGGTCTGGCCCAGTGCGCCGAGCTGACCTGGCAACTGCGCGGCACCGCCGACAAGCGTCAGGTCGACAACGTCACCGCTGCGCTGCAACACAACATCGGGCTCGGCGGAGCCGCCGTGGTGACTGCCTACCAGCGCGCCGAGCGGTAGCGATCCCTTCCCGTCGGAAACAATTCGGCTTTCGCGGGCGATCCATCTAGGGGATCATTGAGCCGACGAAAGACGGGAGGTGTGGTGATGCGGACACAATGGACGCTCTCCGCAGCGATTGCCGGTGCATGCCTGGCGGTAATTATTACTTTGCCCCCGCCAGCCGCCGTCAGGGCGGCGAGCAGGATGGGTGTTCGCATCGACTGGGCAGCAGAGGCTGCCCGGGTGTCACTCAGTGACGACCTTGCCTGCGTCGTTGACCCTTGCCTTCGGTGGAACATCGGTGATGTTGATCTCGAGCTCGCCCTCGACCGGCTCGCCAGAGTCCGTTACCGCCACGGCGTTGCCGTCGAGACCGGCCGCGACGATGTAGCTCACAGTGTAGGAACCGGCCTGTACGGAGGTGGCCAGACGGCTTCCTTCTCCTCGCCGGGCTCGAGCGGGCCGAAGCCATAAGTGTTGGTCTGGGCGCGGAAGGCGCCCGACAGGCCCGCGGGCGGCGGCTCGTCGGCCAGGCGCGGGTACTTGTTCTCGGAGCACCCAGACCGGCCGGTTCGGGTTTGCGAGTCCGGGTTGCTCGGAGCGGATGTTGAAGCCGTCGGCCCCGGCGGCCTCGGAGGCGTCGCCATCGGGCGTAGTCGAGATCGTGAAGACGAGCTCGGGCAGCGGCTCGTCGCCTGTGTTCTCGACGCCGAGCGTCAGGTTGGAGGTCTCGGCAAGCCGCTGCTTGGGCTTGAACTTCTCGACCGTTACCTCGACGGGGTAATCACCGGTCGGCTCGTTCGCGTCCTGGCGCTTGGTCTCGCCACCGCACGCAGCAAGACCGATCGCTGAAGCGACGAGTACGGTCGAAATGACGAGCTGGTCGAGCCGCTGCGCACGCTGTTCAAGGACGAGGTCCGCGCGGTCGGCGCCGAGCTCGGCCTGCCCGAGGCGATGGTCTGGCGCCAGCCGTTCCCCGGTCCCGGCCTGGGCATCCGGATCATCGGCGAGGTGACCGCCGAGCGGCTCGACACCCTGCGCGAGGCCGACCAGATCGTCCGCGACGAGCTCACCGCCGCCGGCCTGGACCGCGACATCTGGCAGTGCCCCGTGGTGCTGCTCGCCGACGTCCGCTCGGTCGGCGTGCAGGGCGACGGCCGCACCTACGGCCACCCGGTGGTGCTGCGGCCCGTGTCGTCCGACGACGCGATGACGGCCGACTGGAGCCGGCTGCCGTACGACCTGCTGGCGAGGGTCTCGACCCGGATCACCAACGAGGTCGAGGGCGTCAACCGCGTCGTGCTCGACGTCACGAGCAAGCCGCCGGGCACGATCGAGTGGGAGTAGGGCGCCGGACGGGACCGCGGGTCAGCCCGTCAGGTCGCCGCGCAGCACGGAGTCGCCGGAGTGGGTCGGCTCGCCGTCGTCGGGCTCGTCCGAGACGTCGACGAGGGTGTAGCCGTCCGCGAGGGCCGCCTCGGGGACGACGAACGCGCCGGTGTCACCGGCACCGAGCACGCCGAGGGACACCATCTGCGTGCTGTCCGGGCGGATCAGCCAGACCTCGAAGTGGCCGTCCGCCGCACCGAGGTCGGGTGCGTCGACCTCGACCGTCTGACGGCCGTCGGCGTCCTCGAGCAGCCGTGCGGTACCGCCGCCGCCGGTGCCGGCGAGCCGCTCGAGCGCGGCGGTGCGGACGACCTCGGGCGCTGCGACCGCGGGAGCGTCGTCGTCGACGACGGCCCAGGTGACCAGGGAGCCGGCCACGACCCCGGCGACGGCGGCGGCGACCGCCCAGGTCCACGGCGCCAGGCGCGGCCGTCGGCGCGGACCGAACCCGAGCTCGTCGACGACGCCCTGCCACACGTGCGGCGGCGGCGGTTCGAGGCGCTCGGTGCGGACCGACCGGGCGAGATCGGCGAGCTCACGCAGGTCGTCCACCTCCGTCCGGCAGCTCGGGCACCCCTCGACGTGGGTGACCAGATCGGCGTCCGCGGGTCCCGGCCCGAGGGCGAGGCGCGCGAGGTCGTCGCTTCAGGGTGCGTGCCGGGCTGCCCTCTCAGGATGCACCGTCCGTCACCTCCCCCAGGCGCGAGCGCAGGTGGAGAAGTCCCCTGCGGACGTGGCTCTTCACGGTACCGAGCGGCAGCCCCAGCACGGCCGCGATCTGCTGGTGCGTCTGGTCTTCGTAGAAGGCGAGCCGCAGGATGGTCCGACGCGGGTCGTCGAACCGGTCGATCTCGTCGGCGAGCACGAGCCGCTCGACCAGGCGGTCCTGCGGGTCCGGGACGTCGGGGCCGGCAGCGCCTCGACGGCCCGCTGGTTGCGGGCGTCGCGACCCGCAGCGCCATCCGGTCCGCGATCCGGTGCCGGGTGATGCCGACCAGCCAGCCCGGCAGCGCCGCGTCGGACGGACGCAGGTGCTCCGGCTGCGCCAGGCGCCGACGAAGACCTGCTGGGTGACGTCCTCGGCGTCCGTGCGGTCACGCAGGGCTCGCAGGGCGATCGTGAAGACCAGCGGGGACCAGCGCCGGAAGGCCTCGCCGAGGGCGGCCTGGTCGCCGTCCCGCAGGCGTCGGGCGACCTCCTCCGGTCCCGCTGCCGCGAGGTCGCCGGTGGTCACGGGCGCACGCTACCCCGCCCGCGGGTCGCGGGCCCACGGGCGGGGTGGCGTCCAGCGGTCAGGGCAGGTCGACGGGTCGCAGCACGAGGGTGATCCCGTGCGCGATCTGCAGGTTGCCCTTGTTCAGGTCGAGCGCCTTGCGGTCGAGCCTGGCGTTGAGGTCGTCGACGTCGGCGTCGACGAGCCGGATCTCCTTCTTGCTCCGCGACGTCGACCGTGACCGCGCCACCCTGTGCCGTGGTCAGGGCCACGCCGTCGCTACCGGCCGCAGCGCGGCTGTCGATCGTCGCGCCGGGGACCACGTGGTAGAGCAGGACGGCCTCGACGGTGTCGATGCCGAGGCCGCGACGGCCTCGAAGGCGGCCTCGTCGCTGGCGACCCACTGGCCGGAGATCTGGTTGACCAGGATCCGGAAGGACCTGTCGTCCGGCACGAAGGCCGTGAGCGCCACCGTCCCGTCGGCCAGGACGCCGACCGGGCTGTCCGGCTTGGCGGCCAGGACGGCGTTGACGGCCTCGGTGGTGACGTCGTAGTCGCCCCACTTCCCGTCGAAGGTGTCACCGTCGGCGGCCAGGACGGCCGCGAGGCTGTTGGTGCCCGGCGTCTTCCCGGTGGCGGTGGCAGGAACCGTCCCTGCCGCCACCACGACGGCCGCGACGGCCACGGTGCCCAGCGTGCGTGCCACGAGCTTCATCGATCCTGTTCCTCTCGGTGCGTCCGACGCGCCACCGGTTCCCGGTGGCGGCCCCCGTCACCCGTCCCTTCCGGACGTCGGCCGGTCCCGGATGCACCGAGGTGAGGGTCGCCGCCCGCCGTGCGCGCCCCAGCTGTGCGGGCAGGCCGCACGAAGCGGGTGCTGCGAAGCCTCGGGGGACCGGCTAGCGGACGATGACGCGCTCGCAACCGGTCACGACGTCGACGGCGTCGACGGTCGCGGTGTCGGTACCGGTCCCGCAGTCGACGACGTCGCGGACGCCGTCCCGGGCGAAGACCCGGTCGGTTCCCGCGCCGGCGTAGGCGGTGTCGGCGCCGCCGCCCAGGGTCAGCCGGTCGTCCCCGTCGTCGCCGTGGAGCTCGTCGTTGCCGACGGCTCCGGCGAGGGTGTCGTTCCCGGTACCACCGACGACGCAGTCGTTGGCGGCACGCCCGTTCACGGTGTCGTTGCCGCCCAGGCCGAGGATCCGGTCCGCCAGGCGCCCGCCGTCCAGGGTGTTGGACGCGGCCGTGCCGGTGATCGTGTTGGTGGCCGTGTGGCAGGCGGTGGCCGCGACGACCTGGACCGCGAGGGCCTCGCCGGCCGGGCTGGTCGCACCGGTACCCGGGTCGGACGCGACGGCGGTCACGACCCGCGTGCCGACGGCCAGGGCCGTCGTCGTGACCGTGTACCGGCCGGCGTTCGCACCGGTCGCCGGCACGACGGCGGACCCGCGCGCGGTGCCGTCGACCAGGACGGTGACGGTGGTGCCGGGCTGCGCCGTCCCGGTGAGGGTCGGTGTGGTGTCGGCGGTGGAGTCGTCGGTGCTCGACAACCCGGTGTCGGACGTCGCGACCAGGTCGGGTCGGGACGGCGCGGGCAGGGTCGGTGGCTCCTCCGGCTCGGTGACCGTGAAGGTGTACGTGGACACCGGGCCGTCGTTGCCGGCGGCGTCGGTGGCGTGCACGGAGAACTGGTGCTCCCCGGCGGGCAGGCCGGTGTACGTGGTCGGTGAGGTGCACGGCGCGGCGACGGCGCCGGTACCGGGCGTCAACGCGCACGAGAACGTGGCGCCCGGCTCGGAGCCGAACGCGAACGTGACGTCGGGGACCTCCCCGCTGGCCGGCGGCGTGCCGGTGATCGTGGTGGCCGGGCCGGCCGTGTCGACCGTGAACGTGATGGTGTCGGGCTCGCTGCGGTTGCCGTGGACGTCGACGGCGCGGACGGCGAACACCTGCGGACCGTCGACGAGCGGCGCGGTGGTGTGTGGGGAGGTGCACGCGGCCCACGGCCCGGCCGGGCCCGTGGCGGAGCAGTCGAACACCGCCGCGGCGTCGTCGGAGGTGAACTCGAAGGTCGGTGTGGGGTCGCTGGTGCTCGACGGCGGCGTCGTCGTGAGGGTCGCCGTGGGCGCGACCCGGTCGGGGGCGTCCGGGCGGTACCGGTAGATGTGGTAGCCGGGAGCGCTGGGGGCCTGGTCGATCTGCTGGTAGGTCACCGCAGACCCGTCACCCGAGCTCCGCAGGAACGAGAACCCGTCGCGGGCGCCGGGAGCGACCGCGACGTCCTGCCACGTCGTCCACCCGCGGACGAGGTCGTGGTGGTAGAGCCGGCGCTGCCCAGGGTCGCCGGGCACCGGGGCGAGGTTCGTGGCCGTCGACACGAAGAAGACGCCGGACCCGTCGTCGCTGATGCTCGCCGCCGTGGAGAGACCGTCGGCCACGGCGCCGTTGCGTCCCGCGCTGGCGAGGACCGTGGTGCCGGTGTCGAGGTCGTGGACGAACACGTCGGCGGTGCCGTTGGTGTCACCGACGACCCGGTCCGCGGCCCAGCTGGTGTACGCGAGGTAGCGGCCGTCGTCGCTGGCGCTGAACTGGACGCCGTTGTTCACCGGCGCCCCCGGCGCGTCGCTGCCCTCGAGGGCCGGGTCCGCCAGCACCGTCTGCCCCGTGACGAGGTCGTGCCGGTAGACGTGCAGCGCCGTCGGGTCGTCGTGGGGGACGAGGTTCGAGGCGCGGCTGCTGAAGAAGACGTATCGACCGCCGCCGCTGATCTGCGCGCCGTCGACGTGGTCGTCCGCGAGCGCGCCGCTCGAGCTGACGCCCACCCGCGTGGTCTCACCCGTCGAGCGGTCGTGGACGTAGCCCATCCTGGGGGACCCGGTGGAGAACGCGATCCGCTGCCCGTCGTCGCTGATCGTCGGGTCGCCGCCGACTCCGATGTACTGCGGCTGCGGGTCGTCCAGGTCGACCACGTAGGTCCCGTAGGTCGTGACGCCGGCCACGAGGTTGGTGGCGGCCGAGTTGAAGACGACGGTCCCGCCGTCCCCGCTGATGGCGGTGATGTCACCGATGCCGCTGTTCGCGGGCGAGCCGTCCGCCGCTGCGCTGGCGAGGCGAATCTCGCCCGTCTCGACGTCGGCCACCACCAGCTGCCTCTTGCCCTCCGCCTCCGGCGGCAGCAGGGACGACGACGTGGTGCCGAAGGCGATCCACCGCCCGTCGTCGCTGATGGTCGGGGTGTACGAGATGCCACCGGCGGGAGAGCCGTCGGACGCCGTGGAGACCAGCGTGGTGGTGCCGGTGGCGGCGGTCGCGGTCGTGGCGACGGCGCCGAGGCCGGCCACCGCGAGGGCCAGTGCGGCCGTGGTGGCGACGCCGGTGCGGTGCGGACGCCGCAGCGGGCGTGGCGGGGTCGGCACTCGGCTCATCGCGCGGCTCCTGGTTCGGGCCGCGACGTCGCGGCAGTCCGGACGCTAGGGCCGGCACGGTCCTGGAGGGGCTCGACGCCGGAGAAGTCGTCCGATCACCCGACCCCGGACGGGTCAGCACCAGCCCGGCAGCCCTCTCAGGTGGCGAGGTGTACGGACGACCGCGG